>CAWHIA010000001.1:0-307336 GCA_963829155.1 uncultured Chloroflexia bacterium
ACGGGATCTTCGACGCCTCGAACAGCTCCATGCCGTTGGCGACCACGCCGAAGGCGTGGCGGAACAGGTGCGGGTCGCGCCCGCGATAGGGACCGATGTGCAGCTCGTAGCCCATCGCCTCGTCGTTGACCGGGTAGTTGTCCCAGTACGTCGCCGGTCGGCGAGCCGCCCGCTCGAACACCGCCGCGTCCCCGACGTCGAGGGCCGGCGAGCAGGCTGCGCGCCCGGTCCAGAAGATGTCGATGCCGGGCTCGAGGCCGGCGCCGAGGATGGCGACGTAGTCCTCGGTGCCGTAGCCGCAATAGACCGTCGGGCAGACGATCAGCCGCGTGCGCTGTCCGAGGCGGTCTGCGACGTGGTTCGCGACGCTCACGTGGGCGTCGGCGAGCGTGTCGAAGGCGAACCGGTCCTCCTCGTGCTGCAGGTCGCGCGGGATGTCGTCGAACAGGAGCCCGAACGCCTGCACGCCGAGCGCCTCCACCGAAGCGAACTTGCTGGTGAGCGCGTCGAGGTCGCTCTCGTCCGAGTAGCGCATGGACAGGCCGGGCGACACGCAGAACACGAGATCCACCCCGGTCGACAGCGCCCGATTGACCAGCTCGTTGAGCCGGCGCAGCTCGTGGCCCTCGTACGGGGCGCGCCACGCCCGGCGGACGAGCGGGTCGTCCTTCGGCGTGTACACGAACGTGTTGAGGCCGCGCGAGGCCATGAACCCGAGCAGCTCCAGCCGCTGCTCGTGTGTCCACGGGTTGCCGTAGAACCCCTCGACGATGCCGCGGACGGCGAACGGGGACGGCGCGGTCGGCGTCATCGAGGCTCCTCGTCAGCGAATGGTTTGTGGCGGCTTTGGCGCGAGCGTCGCCCCGTGTGGACCGCTCCGGACCACAGGGTAGCCTTGCCGCGATGTCCCAGATCCGACCGGCGACGCTCCAGGACCTGTCGGGCGCCTACCGGGTCTGCCTGCTCACCGCAGCGGCCGGCGAGGACGCGTCCGCGTCGTACCGCAATCCCGACCTGCTGGGGCACGTCTTCGTGGGGCCGTACGTCGTCCGCAGCCCCGAGCTGGCGCGGGTCGTCGTCGACCCGGAGGGCGTGGCCGGCTACGTGGTGGGGGCCGCCGACACCCGTGCGTTCGAGGCCTGGGCGGAGGCCGCCTGGTGGCCGGTCCTCCGCGCCCAGTACCCGGAGCTCGGCGATGGGACGCGCGACGCCGAGGTGATCGAGCTGATCCACCGGCCTCACCTGGCCGACCCCGCGATCGTCGTCGAGTATCCCAGCCACCTCCACATCAACCTGCTCGAGCGCGCCCGCGGACACGGGCAGGGGCGTTCGCTGGTCGAGTGGCTCGCCGCGGAGCTCCGCTCGGCCGGATCCCGCGGCGTCCACCTCGACGTCGGCGCGCTGAACCACAACGCGATCGCGTTCTATCGGCGGCTCGGCTTCGAGGCGCTGGTCACGACTGACGACGGGATCGTGATGGGGCTGCGGCTCGGCTGACATCCGGCGCCGCAACCACGGGGCGCCTACTTCTTGCGGCTGGTCCCGCTTGAGCGGCTCTTCGCGGACGCCTTGGCGGCCGGCTTGGCCGTCGCTTTCGCGGCCGGCTTGGCCGCTGCCTTCGTGGTCCGCTTCGTCGCGGCCTTGGTGGTCGACCGCCGGCTCGCGGCTCCTGCCGCCAGGCCTTCGGCGGCCCCGACCTCCTCGGCGCCCTGGGTCGCCATCACCATGCCGGCACCCGCGAGCTGACGGGTCGCCCGAGCGCCAGCCTGCGCCGCGGACAGCTCGGCCACGCCGGTCGCCGCCTCCTCGAGGCCCTCGGAGACCGCGTCGTCGCGCGCGTCCAGCAGCGCATCGGCCGCCTCGAGCTCGGAGATGCCCTCGGCGATCTCGGACAACCCGAGCGCCGCCAGCCGGCCACTGAGCAAATCCATGCCCTCGGCCAGCGCGGCCGCGGCCATCGCCCGCCCGATCTCGTTGACCGCGAGCCCGCGCAGCTGGCGACCCTTCACGTCGAGGAACGCCGACAGCACCGGCATCCGCATCAGCGCGACGACGTTGCTGGCGACGTCGAGCTGGCCCGCAAGGGAGGCCAGGAACATGCCACGGTCGAGGTTGTCTGCGCTGACGGCCGCGACGAGCGCGCTGACGTCGGCCGTCTCCTCCGCCGCCTCGAGCGTCGCGGCGCCACGGACGGTGTCGGCGATCGCCTCGTCCGTCTCGAGCTCGCCGAGGGCCCCGAGGGACTCGGCGCGGTCGAGGTCGTCGAAGCCGGCGGTCACGTCGGCGGCACCCTCGGCGGCCAGCGCGACCGTCTCGCGGGCCGCGGCCCCGGCCGCGTCGATGAGCTCGGCGCCGGCCTCGAGGTCTTCGGCCCCCACCTCGAATGCTGCGTCTGACTGGGCCGCGATGCCGGCCTTCCCCTTCGCCATGGTGCGCTCCTTGCTTGACGTTCCCGGCCATCGTGGCGCGCGTGCGTGCCCGTTGGACCGCCAATCATGCGGGATTCCCGCGCCCGAGGCGAACCCGCGAGCGCATGGCGAGACCGCCACGTCCTCGGCGTCCCGACACCACAACGCGTCAGCGCCGGGGGTCGACGTGCACCTTCGGGGCGTCCCCCCAGGCGGGATCCCGTGCCCCGCCGAGCACGCCCGCGACCTCGTCGAGGCCCACGACGGCGGCGACCAGCGGCGCCGGGTCCACGCGGTTGGTCGCGAACAGGTCGAGGGCGCCGTGCAGGCCGGGCGAGGCGCTGAGGATCCCGATCGCGGTGAGGTCCTTGAACACGACCTGCCGGCTGTCGACGAGGCTGGGCCGGCCCGACAGGCCGATCCAGACCACCCGCCGCCCGGGCTCGACGAGGTCCACCGCGAGCGCCGGCAGCGCGGCGGCGTTCGACGCGTCCACCACGGCGTGGAACGGCCCGGGCGGCACGGTCGACGCGGTCCACACGTGCTCGAACCCGAGCGACTCGGCGAACCGCACCGACGGCTCGCGACGGGCGAGGACGTGCACGTCGACCCCGGCGGCCCGTGCCATCAGCGCCACCAGCAGCCCGATCGCCCCGGCTCCGAGCACCAACAGCCGCTCGCCGGGCCCGACCGCGGCCGCCTCCACCGCCCGCCAGGCATTTCCGCCGGGCTCGACCAGCGCCCCACGGCTGTCGTCGACGGCGTCGGGCAGGGCGAGGAGGGACGTCGCCGGGACCGCGACCTGCTCGGCGAGCGCGCCCGGCCAGCCGTTCCGGATGCCGACCTCGAACCGGTCCGCGCACAGGTGCTGCCGGCCGCCGCGACACCGGTCGCACCGGCCGCAGCCGAGCATCGTGTCGCCGGTGACCCGCCGCCCGACCCACGCCTCGTCGATGTCCGGACCCACCGACCGGACCGTGCCGCTCCACTCGTGCCCGATCCGGAGCGGGTAGGCCGCCTCGCCCGAGCGGAGGTAGGCCATCTCGCCCGTGAACAGCTCCACGTCGGTGCCGCACACGCCGACCCGCGCGACGTCGACGACGACCAGACCGGCCGTCGCGATCGGTGCCTCGACCTCCCGGACGCGCCCTCGACGTGGACCGTCGATGACGAACGCCCTCACGGGCGCCCGGCCAACGGCGATGCCGCCAGGCGGCGGTCGTTCGCTGCGGGCGTCTGATCCATCGCCGCGAGTGTAGGCGTCGATCGAGCGGCCCCGATGCTCCCAGCGTGATCGGCCCTTGCGGCGTGGCGTATCTTGTGCCCGTCCGATCCGGCACCGACGCCGGATCCCCTCGGGAGCGGAGATCGACCGACCGTCACGCGTGCGACCGGCCCAGGCGGCGCTCGGTCGATCGGCGTGAGCTCAGGCCGCCCGTTCAGTGAGGGAGAGAGCACACAGGATGAAGAACCCCCCCATTCTCATCGCGGTCCTCGGCTTCTTCGGCCTCATGACCGCGTTCTTCTACATCTTCGCCGGCCTCCGGATGATCGGATTCGACTGGTTCGGCGCGTTCAAGGACGCGCCGGCGACACAGGGCTACTGGTTCTGGGGAGCCCTGTGGGTCATCGTCGGGATCTTCTTCGCGGCCGCGTCACTGGCGCTGTGGGCTCTGCGGCCCTGGGCCTGGCTCGTCGCCGTGGTCCTGTCGATCGTCGGGCTGGTCACCGCGTTCTTCGTGATGATCGACTCGAACTTCGGGGCCGCCCTCGGCGCCGCGCTGCTGCCGGCGATCATCCTCTGGTACCTGTACACCAAGGAGGTCCGCTCGGCCTTCGGGATCCTGCAGGATGACGCCGCCTGACGGCGCGTCCCTGCCGAGCGCAACGAGGCCCGGGCACCGTCCCGGGCCTCCGCATGTCCGGGCTCGACGCGGTCACCGGAGCCATCGTCGCTGACATCTGCCCACCAAATACTCCTGGGGGTAGTGGTGGAGGCGGGATTCGTGCGGATTCGGGCTCGCCTACCACCCTGGAGCGTGGGTGGCGCTCGATTTGACCCCGGACTTCGTCTACCACTCCCCGGAGGCGTAGATGGGCCCTGGGGACGTGAGGCCGCGACTGCTCCCGGAGGCGCATGGGCGGCCGGACAGCGGGCGCGCCGGCGGGGGACGACGCAAACGAGCCGGGCCTCCGTGGTGTGCGGACGACCCGGCTCGGGGGATGGGGGAGGCGCAGGCGGCCGATGCCGCGGCCTGCGCACGGGACCTACGGGATGCGGTTGAACCACAGCGCGGCCAGGCCGGCGCCGCCGAGGACGAGGAGGAGCGCCGCCGCGGCGAACCACTGCGTGACCTCCTGCTCCTGCTGCGTGTAGCCGACCTTCGAGCCGAGGCTCTCGTAGATCTGGGCGAGGTCCTGGGACGTCGGCGCCTCGAAGTAGCGACCGCTGGTCGTCTCCGCGATGGCGGCAAGGGTCTGGGTGTCCGGCGGCACGTTGAGCGTGCGCATCTGCCCGGTGTTCGGGTCCTGCACGTCGACCGTGCCGTCCTGCGTGCCGAGCGCGATGGTGTAGACGGGCATGTCGGCCGCGGCCGCCTGCGACGCGGCGTCCAGGGGCTCGGTGGAGCCGGTCGAGTTGGCGCCGTCGGAGAGCAGCACCGTCGCCACGAGCGGGGGCTGCGCGGGGTCGGCGGACGGGGAGGCTGAGGGCGCCGGCGATGCCGAGGGTGCCGGTGTGGCCGTCCCGGTCGAGGCCGTGCGGGCGTCGGCGGTGGCCTGGAGCGACACGACGATCGCGTCGCCCAGCGCGGTCCCGCCGTCGGCCTGCAGGCTCTCGAGGGCCTGCTGGAGCTGGGCGCGGTCGGCCGTGGGGGAGACGACCAGCCGCGCGTCCGTCGAGAACGCGACCAGGCCCACGCGGAAGGTGGCCGGCAGCTGCTTGATGAAGGTCTCGGCGGCCTGCTTGGCGGCGTCGAGGCGCGTGGGGCTGACGTCGGTGGCGATCATCGAGCGCGACACGTCCATCGCCAGCATCACGGTCGCCTCCTCGCGGGGGACGTTGAGGACCGCGGACGGCCTGGCGAGCGCGATGGCGAGCGCCGCGACGGCGGCGAGGTACAGCGCCGTCGGGACGTGGCGGCGCCAGCGCGGGGCTCGCGGCACCAGGTTCGACAGCAGGTCGACGTTGGTGAACCGGACGACGTACCGCGCACGGCGCCGCTGGACCAGGAGGTACAGGGCGAGGGCGATCGGCACGAGCAGGAGGCCGAGCAGGAGCTCGGGCGATGCAAAGGTCATGGAACCATTCCCTGGATGCGGAGCTGGTCGGCGAGCGATCGCAGCCAGCTGCCCGAGGTGGACAGGACGACGTGGCGGACACGGAGCCGGCGGAGCTCGCGAGCGACGTTGTCGCGATCGCGGGCGGCCGCCTCGGCGAACCGGTTGCGGAGGGTCGACGACGAGGTGTCGACGCGGACCGTCCGGCCGGTCTCGGCGTCGATGAGGTTGAGCTCGCCGACGTCCGGGAGCTCGTCCTCGCGCGGGTCGCGGATCTCCACGACCAGCACGCCGTGGCGCTGGGCGACGGCGCCCAGCTGCGGCAGCCAGTCGAGCGGGCCGCGCAGGTCCGAGACCAGGACGACCAGCCCGCCGGCGGGCGCGCCGTGGGCGACGAAGCGGAGGGCCGCCTCGGGCGACTTGAAGCCCGCCTCGTTGCCGTCGGACTCGAGCTCGACGGCGGCCAGCGTCATCAGCAGGCCGGCGCGCCCGGCGGTCGGGCGAGACTGGCGGTCGGTGGGACCGCCGAAGGTCAGCACGCCCAGCCGGTTGCCGCGCTGCGTGGACAGGTGGCCGATGGCGATCGCGACGCCCTCTGCCACGTCCGTCTTGCGGCGATCGGCCGTGCCGAAGGCCATGGACGGCGAGACGTCGAGCAGCAGCCAGGAGGTCAGCGCGCGTTCCGGGACGTGGACGCGGACGTGGGGTGCGGCCATCCGGGCGGTGGCGTTCCAGTCGATGCGCCGGACGTCGTCGCCGGGCTCGTAGGGCCGGACCTGGGCGAGCTCCGTGCCGCCGCCGAGGTCCCGTGCGCGGAACTCGCCCGAGACGAGGCCCCGGATGCGGCGCCCGATCGACAGGTCGAGCGCGCGCAGGAGCGCCTCCGGCGTGGCGCCGGGTCCCGGTTGCGCCGGCGTGCGGAGCCGCGGCGCGAGGGCGGTCATGCCGTCCGCTCCTCCGTGATCATCCGCGGCGCGGGGACGTGCGGGATGATCCGGTCGAGGAGCATGTCCGGCGTGACCTCCTCGGCGAGGGCCGAGAAGCTCGGGACGATGCGGTGGCGCAGGACGTCGGGGGCGAGCTCGGCGATGTCGGCCGGGACGACGTACCGGCGGCCGCGCAGCAGCGCCAGGGCGCGAGCGGCGTGGACGAGGTTGATCGAGCCGCGCGGGCTGGCGCCGAACGAGATGTAGCCCTTGAGCGCGCCCTGCCCGACGAGCTCGGGGTTGCGGGTGGCGGCGACGATGGCCACGGCGTAGGCCGTGATCGCCGGGTCGACGTAGATGGCCGGCGTCGCGGCCTGGAGGACCTCGAGGGCGTCGGCGTCGAGGATCGCGCGCACCGCGGGGGCCGGCCGGAGCGAACGCTCCACGACGGTGGCCTCCTCGGCGGCGCTGGGATAGCCGACGACGACCTTCATCATGAACCGGTCGACCTGGGCCTCCGGCAGCGGGTAGGTCCCCTCCGACTCGATGGGGTTCTGGGTCGCCATCACGAGGAACGGGCGGGGCACCGCGTGGCTCTCGCGGCCGATCGTGACCTGGCGCTCCTGCATGACCTCGAGCAGCGCGGACTGGACCTTCGCCGGGGCGCGGTTGATCTCGTCGGCGAGCAGGAAGTTGCAGAACACGGGGCCCAGCTCCGTGTCGAAGTTGCCGGTCGACGGGCGGTAGATCCGGGTGCCGACGAGGTCCGCGGGGACGAGGTCGGGCGTGAACTGGATGCGCCGGAAGGAGGCGTCCAGGGCCTCGGCGAGGGTGCGGATCGTGAGCGTCTTGGCGAGCCCCGGGACGCCCTCGAGCAGCAGGTGGCCGCCCGAGAGCAGGGCGACGAGCACGCGCTCGAGCATCGCGTCCTGGCCGACGATCACGCGCCGGATCTCGAACAGGACGGCCTCCGCGGTCGCACGCGGGTCGTCGGGCCTGGCGGGTGGCTGCGACGGCCGGGCGTCGCGGACGGGTTCGATCATCGGGAGCCTCCGAGGCCCGCGCCTGGCGGGCGATGTGCTGGATGTAGGCCGGTGACAGGCACTCCTCAGCTCTGTCACCGGCTGCCCCGATGCTTCGGTCGCCACATGAGAGATCCCTGACAACGCTCCCTCGGTGGCGAGACCTCACCCTTGTCTCAACCCGGCCTGAACCTCCCGTGCGTGCAGCGGCCCCGGGCAACGGATAATCCGGTCATGACGATGCCGTTCGCATGGGACGTCGAGGGACCGGTCCAGGCCGAGGTGTTCGTCGTGTGGCTCAACGACGACGTCCTGCAGCTGACGGGCCCATGCGGTCCCGCGCCGTGGCTGCTCGAGCTCGGCGCGACGGAGCACCCGGTGGAGGTCGTCGACCGGATCGTGCGCGACGTGGTCGGCGACCCGTTGCTCGTGCACTCGACGTCGTGGCGGCGTGACCGGGAGGCCGTGATCCTGAGCTTCGTCGTGGTCATCGACGACCGGCTGGTGGGCGACATGGACAGTCGGCCGGTGGCCCGGACCGACCTCGCCCGATCCGAGGCGACGGTCGCGCCCCGCGACATCGCGACCGACCAGGTGGTCGAGCACGCCTTGCGCCACCTGGCCTGGCTGGCGGAGGATGACCCCGTCGTCCGCGCCGAGCTGTCGGAGGCATGGAAGGCCGCGCTCGCGACGTACGTGCCGGAGCCGTTCCGGAACCTGGGCTAGGAGGCGCCACAATGGAACCACGGCTGCGGTCAACCTGCGCGTGCGGGTGGGAGGTCACCGGCACCGCCGATGAGGTCGTCGCCGCGACCATCGAGCACGGCGCCAAGGTCCACAACATGGAGGCGACCGCCGATCAGGTGCTCGCCCGGGCCGAGGCGCTCGACGACGGCACCTCGCAGGCGGGCAGCGCCGCGTGACCGACGGCCAGGCCCGCGTCGTCGCGCTGGTGCCGGGCTACGAGGAAGGCCCCCGGATCGCCGCGGTCGTCGAGGTCGCGCGCCGGTACCTGCCGGTGATCGTCGTCGACGACGGCTCCACCGACGACACCGCGGCCAACGCGGAGGCGGCCGGGGCCGAGGTCATCCGCCAGGTCCCCAACCAGGGCAAGGGCGCCGCGCTGCGAGCCGGGTTCGCGCGCGCGCTCGCGGACGGCGCGGCCGCGGTCCTGACGCTCGATGCGGACGGCCAGCACGATCCGGACGAGATCCCGCGCTTCATCGCGGCCTACACGGCGCCGGGCGCCTCGGGGCCCCGACCCGAGCTGCTGATCGGGAGCCGTGACTTCTCGCGGATGCCGCCGGTCCGCCGCCTGTCGAACACCCTCGGGACGGCTGCGTTCTCGTGGGCCGTGGGCCAGCGCGTGCCCGACAACCAGTCGGGCTACCGGCTGCTCGGACGGCGCCTGATGACCGCGATGCTCGACAGCCACGAGACGGGCTTCGAGTTCGAGGTGGAGATGATCGCCGTGTGCATCCGCAACGGCTGGACCATGGGCTGGGTGCCGATCTCGACGATCTACGCGGGCGAGCCCAGCCACATCCGCCCGGTCGCGCACCTGCGCCATTTCGTCCGGGCCACGCGCGCGGCGAGGCGCCTTGTCAGAGAGAGCGGCTGAGCCCCCTTCGTGGAGGCTCTACCAGCTGCCGATGTGGTCCGTCGACCTGCGATGCTCCGGCATCGGGGCGGTCGCGAGGTGGTCGAGCACATCGCGCAGGCGCGCTGTCGCGAGAGCGATCACCGAGTCGCCGGCCCCGTAGTACATCGAGAGCAGGTCGGTCTCCGGGTCGTGCACCCAGCCGGTCGGGAAGACGACCTTGTCGACATCGCCGCCCCGCTCGTAGGGCGCCAATGGACCGAAGATCCAGTCGTCCGCCCGTCGCAGGACGACGCACGGGTCGTCGAGATCGAGCAGCGCGAGCCCGAACCGGTAGATGGGCCCGGCGGAGGTCGCATGGACGCCGTGATAGCCGAGCAGCCAGCCCTCGGGCGTCTCGAGCGGCGGTGGCCCCAGCCCGATCTTGCCGGCGTCCCACCAGGCCCCGTCACGGGCCTCGAGCACCTGACTGTGGTCGCCCCAGTGTCGGAGGTCTGGCGAGAACGAGACCCACATGTGGGCTCCCCCGCGGAGCGGGGTCGGGCGGTGGATCATCGCCCAGCGGCCGTCGAACCGGCGCGGGAACAGCGCCGCGTCCTTGTCCTCGGGCGGCATCGCCGGCCCGAGCCGGCGGACCTCCTTGAAGTCGCGGGTCATCGCCAGCGAAACGAGCGGCCCGCGACGGCTGTAGGCGGTGTACGCGATCGCCCACTCCTCCCGCTCCGGGAGCCAGGTCAGGCGGGGGTCCTCGCAGCCCCACACCTCCTCGGGGTGATCCTCGGGTTGTGGGGCGAGCAGCGGGGTGTCGTCGAAGCGCCAGTTCGAGACGCCGTCCGCGCTCCGTGCGACCGCGAGATGCGAGATGCCCCGGAGGTCCTCGACGCGCGCCAGGAGCACGGTCTCGTCGCCAACCCGAGCGGCGCCGGGGTTGAACACGGAGTTGGCGCGATACGGCAGCTGGTCGGCCGTGATGATCGGGTTCGCGGCATGGCGCTCGAACAGGGCGGCGGCATCGACGTCCATGGTCTTCACCCTCGGCTCGCGGCAGCCTCGCGGCTGCCCGCTGATGTGGAGATCACCGGCATCGTGCCAGCCGTGCGTCGGGTCTCGAGGCGGCCGATCGACGTGGGATCGGAGCCATGATGCCAGCCTCAGCCCTCATCTCGCGGACGCGCTCGAGGGCGGTCAACCACATGAGGGTCGACTCCGCGCCCTGGTTGCGGTTCACGCCGGCGGGCTCGAGGCCGTCGAAGCAGCCGCCCGTCGTCGGATCGGCCATTGCCAGGCCGATGTCGTTGTCGCCCAGGAACCAGCCGTACGCGAGCTCGATCGCGTCGAGATAGCGGGATTCGCCCGTGTGCGCGAGGGCGATCTCGGCGGCCAGGATCATCGCGGTCGCCTCGATCGGCTGCTGGTCGAAGCGCGCCCGCCGGCCGCCGCGCGGCCAGAATCCCTCGCTGCCGATCGCCGAGAACTCGCCGCCGTTCGACGTCTGGACGACGATGAGCCAGTCGAGCACGTGAAGGCCCATCCCGATAAGGGCGTGATCCCCCGCCCGTTGGCCGGCGACGATGAGCGCGCGCGGCAGCAACGGGTTCTCGTAGGTGAGGACGGGCTCCGGCCACGGCCAGTCCCCGGAGCTCGCGACCGGCGCGAAGGCGCGGCGCAGCCGGTCGGCCAGCCGCCACAGCGCCTCGCTCGTCGCGACGCGGAGCTCGTCGTCGATGCCCGGCGACTCGAGCGCCGCTGCGCAGCCGAGGACGGTCGACGCGGTTGCCCTGAGGGCGGTCAGCTGTGCGGACGCGGGGAGGGCGGCCGCGAACACCCGCATCGCTCCGGCGGCGAATGCCTCGTCGTGATCCCCGCCCAGCGACCCGCCGAGGGCGAGCATCGCCCGTCCGTAGCTGTCGTCGGAGGCCTCCTCGTCGAGCCATCGGCCGTCCTGGTCGCGGAAGTTCCGGAACCGCCCCGTGGCGGGATCGAACGCGTCGCCCATGAAGCGGAGCGAGCGCCGGGCGCTTTCCGCCACGGTGTCCCAGCCGAGCACGCGGGCGTGCGCGAGATCGACGGTCAGGGCGCGCGCGACGTCGTCGGTGCAGTACCCGAAGGCCAGGTTGGGCGCCGCGCCGATCGCGTGCTGCCAGATGCCGAGCTCCCCCGTGATCTCGGCAAGGTGCTGCCGATTGACGGGATGGAGCGGGCGTCTACCCACCAACGGCCGCGAACCGCGAGACCGGCCGCGCGATCGGCCGGGCGAGGGGGGGAACCGTCGGCGGAACGGACAAGGCCGCTCGCGCGAAGATCCGGTTGTACTCGGCCCCCACGCTCGACCACACCATGTCCCGGCTGTACTCGTAGGCGCGCTTGCCGATCGCCAGTCGCCGCTCGCGATTCCCGAGCAGGTCGATGAACGCGTCGGCGAGCGCCGCCGAGGACTCGGGTGCCACGAGGCGCCCTCGGCCGCCGGCGAGCCGCTCCTTGGCATAGGCGTAGGGCGTGGACACGACCGCCTTGCCCGAGCCCATCGCGTACGACAGGGTCCCGGACACGATCTGGTCCATGTTGGGGTAGGGGGTCACGAACAGGTCCGCGGCCTCGAGCCACGTCCCGAGCTCCACGCGCCCCACGAACCGGTCGATGAACCGCACGGAATCGGTCACCCCGGCCTCGGCGGCGGCCGCCACGAGGCGCTCTCGATAGGCCTCGCCTTCGCGCTCCAGGAGATCCGGGTGCGTGGCCCCCAGGATCACGTACACGGCCGACGGGATCGCCTTCACGACGGCGGGCATCGCCGCGATCGCGGACTCGTAGCCCTTGCCGGGACCGAGGAGCCCGAAGCTGAGGATCACGCTCCGGCCCTCGAGGTCGAGCCGCGGCTTGATGGTGTCCGGATCCACGAGCGGCAGGTTCGGCACACCGTGGGGCACGATCTCGAGCTGCCGCTCGTCAACGCCGTACGAGCGGGTCAGCATGGTCGCGGCGGCCTGGGACATCACCACCGTCGTCGTCGACAGGTCGACGAGCGTCGCGACGATCTCTCGCTGTGAGGGTGTCGGTCGACGGAGCACGGTGTGGAGGGTCGTCACCACGGGCCGCCGCAGCGCCCGCACGAAGTCGAGGACGTACGCGCCGTCGGGGCCGCCCCAGATCCCGTACTCGTGCTGGATCGAGATCACGTCGATGCTGGACGCGTTGAGCGAGGCCGCGGCGGCCGGGTAATCCTCCTGGACGTCGCGACGGATGCGCTGACGGACCTCGGACGGATAGGTCGCCGGGCCGGAGGGCGGATGCAGCGCGACGACCTGGTGGTGCCCGACGGATCCGGCCAGAGACTGGGTGAACGTCGCGATGCCGCAGCGATGCGGCGAATACGTCGAGACGAATGCGGGAGTCGGAATATCAGGGCTCCGTTTCAGTCGCGCGGCAACGATGCCCGGCTGGCGCCGGGATCGGCCGCCGGATCGGCGTGGCCGGCGCAGGCGCGCCGGCCGTGTCGATCGATGGGTGCGCCAGGCCTGGTCAGGCCGCGCTCACCTGGGTTGCCCGAGGTCCCTTGGGGCTCTGCTCGACTTCGAACGCGACCTTTTCGCCGCCGTTGAGGCTGTCGAAGTCTAGGGGAGCCTGAAGGCCGCCGCGGTGGAAGAAGTATTCCTTCCCGTCCTCGGCCGTGATGAAGCCGAAGCCACGGTCGGCGACGACCTTCTTGATGGTGCCGTTGGTCATGTCAGTGACCCTTTCGATTCCCGAACCGGGGAGCAGACGCACGGCCCGTTCGAGAAGGTTGGGTCGACCACGCGGAGCATCACCACAGAGGGCGGCGATGTACCGACTGTACTCGGAATTGGCCCTCAGCACAATTTTGAGCACGGTTTGCGGCCCTCCCACGAGCCAATCGCCATCGTCATCCGTCCATCGCGGACGACAACGGCCGTCGGCGCGCACAGGCATCGCACGTCCGGTGGCGCGAGGGGCCGGGGACCCGAGGATCAGGTCACCGGTCCACCAGATCGACCGACCCACCCGAACGTCCAAGGAGACGACCGCGATGCCGGACCTCGCCGCCGCCCCCGCCGCTCCCGTCACGCCGACCCGCTCCGCCACGCCGGTCGCGACCCCTGAGCCCGCGCTGTCGGGCGCCGACCTGCGTGCGCTGCGCGCGGCGGTCACGGGTATCGTCCTCGTCCCGGGCGACCCGGGCTACGACGAGGCCCGCGGCATCCACAACACCCACTTCCTGCGCCAGCCGGCCGTGGTCGTGCGGCCGGAGACCGCGGTCGACGTCTCGCGCGCCGTGACGACCGCACGCGAGCTCGGCCTCGAGATCGCGGTCAAGGGCGGCGGCCACAGCGTCGCCGGGCACTCGTCGACCGACGGGCTGCTCATCGACCTGGGCGCCATGCGGGCGATCGACATCGACCCGGTTCGGGGAATCGGCTCGGCTCAGGGCGGCGCGACCGCCGGCGAGTACACGGCGGCCGCCGGACAGCACGGCTTCGCGACGCCGTTCGGCGACACCGGCTCGGTCGGCCTCGGGGGCCTGACCCTCGGCGGTGGCATCGGCTGGCTGGCCCGTAAGCACGGCCTGACCATCGACAGCCTGGTCGAGGTGGACCTCGTGACCGCGGACGGCCGGCTCGTCACCGTGAGCGAGGCCGCCGACCCCGACCTGTTCTGGGCCGTCCGCGGTGGCGGCGGCAACTTCGGTATCGCCACGCGCTTCCGCTACCGGCTCCACCCGGTCGACGTGGTCACGGGCGGCGTGCTCGTCCTGCCGCTGACGCCGCAGGTGCTGCGCGACCTGGTCGACGCGTCGGTCGCGGCGCCCGAGGAGCTGACCCAGATCACGTTCGTGATGGGCCTGCCGCCCGCGCCGTTCGTGCCGCCGCAGGCCGTCGGCATGCCGGCCGTGGTCGTCATGCCGGTCCACGCGGGCTCGCTCGACGACGGCGCGGCCGCAATGGCGCCGTTCCGCGCGATCGCGACGCCGCTCGCCGACATGGTCGGCCCGATGCCCTACCCGGCGATGTACCAGCTCACCGCCGATGGCGCGCACCCCGGTCCGGGCGTCGTCCGGTCCGCGTTCATGCCCGACCTCGACGACACGGCGATCAACGCCATCGTCGAGCGGCACAACAGCCCGCAGGGCGCCCTGGCGATGACCCAGCTTCGGATCCTCGGCGGTGCCGCGGGCCGTGTGCCGGCCGCCGCCACCGCGTTCGCCCATCGCGACGCCACCGTGATGGCGTCGGTCATCGCACACGGCGAGGGCGACTACGAGGACGTCCGGGCGTATGCCGAGGCGTACCACGCGGACCTGTCCGGCGGCGCGACCGGCGTCTACGCGAACTTCGTCGGTGACGAGGCCGCGAGCCGCATCCACGCCGCCTACCCGGGTGCGACCTACGAGCGCCTCGTCCAGGTGAAGCGCCGCGTCGACCCCGACAACGTGTTCCACGCCAACCACAACATCCGGCCCGACTGACCCGGGCGGGCCCGGTGCCGCCGCGGCCCGCGTCCCTCGCAACGTCCGCGCCCTCGACGGTCCGCCGTCGGGGGCGCATCCGCGTCCGTGCCGATCGTCGGCATTCCGTGGCCGGCGTAAGGCAACTTCACCCGTCCGCTACCGCTGCTGAAGGGTCAGGCATCATGCTGCCAAGAGCGCCCGCGTTTCCGCGCGCCTGTAGCCCTGAGACCGATGAGCAACCCCTTCGAACCCGTCCAGCCAGCGCCCGCCGATCCCTCGGCGCCCGCCGGCGATCCCGGCGCCATCCCCGCCCCACCCCCCGTGGTCGTCCAGGCGGTCGTGCCCCAACCCCCGCCGGCTCCGGCTCCCGCGAAGGGCGGCGGGACGCGCCGCGGCTACTCGCGCTGGGTGTTCGGCGTCCTCGCCCCGGTCCTCGCGGTCGTCATCTTCGCCGGCGGCGTTGCCGTGGGCAACACCGGCATCGCGAGCGGCTCGATCCCGGTCGGACAAACGGCGGGTCCCGGCGGCGGCGACTCGGGCAACGAGCTCGCGCTGATCTCGGAGGCCTGGAAGGCGATCCAGGACAACTACGTCGACGCCAAGAACCTCAACGACCGCGACCTCGCCTATGGGGCGATCCGCGGCCTCACCGAGGCCGTCGGCGACGAGGGCCACACGTCGTTCCTGACCGCGGACGAGGCGAAGGCGGTCGACCAGTCGCTGTCGGGCACGTTCGTGGGCATCGGCGTCCAGCTCGACTCGGACGAGACGAAGGGCCCGATCATCCGCTCGATCATCCCCGGCACCCCGGCTGAGGAGGCCGGCCTCAAGCGCGGTGACCTGATCGTCAAGGTGGACGGCACGTCGACGACGGGCCAGTCGATCGATGAAGTCGTCTCGCGCGTCCGAGGTCCCGAGGGCGAGGCGGTCACCCTGACCATCCAGCGCGGCAGCGGCGATCCGTTCGACGTCAAGATCGTCCGCAAGCAGTTCGACCTGCCGCTGGTGAGCTGGGCCATGGTCCCCGGACGCAAGGTCGCCATGATCCGGCTCGACCAGTTCGCGACCGGCGCCACCCAGGGCATCGAGGACGCCATCAAGGGCGCGAAGGCCGACGGCGCGACTGCGATCGTGTTCGACCTGCGCAACAACCCCGGCGGCTACGTCAACGAGGCGGTCGGCGTCGCGAGCCAGTTCGTGGGCGACGGCACGGTCTACCAGAGCGTCGACGCCAGCGGGGTCGAGAAGGACGTGCCGGTCCAGCCGGGTGGCCTCGCCACGACCATCCCGCTCGTCGTCCTGACCGACGGCGGCACGGCGAGCTCCGCGGAGATCGTCACCGGCGCCATCCAGGACGCGGGCCGCGGCAAGGTCGTCGGCGACAAGACGTTCGGGACGGGCACCGTGCTCGGCCGGTTCGACCTGTCGGACGGCTCCTCGCTCCGCATCGGCGTGGAGCGCTGGCTGACCCGAAACGGACGGCCGATCTGGCACGAAGGTCTCGAGCCTGACGTCAAGGTCACGCTCGCCGACACGATCACGCCGCTGCTGCCCGACGACATCAAGGACATGACGCCGGCCAGCCTGGCCAAGTCGGACGACACCCAGCTGCTGAAGGCGCTCGAGCTGCTCAAGGGCGAGGGGTAAGCGCCCAAAGGAAAAGGCGCCCGCGAACGGGCGCCCCAAGGCAAGGTGCAGGCGCCCGATCAGCCGGGCGCCCGGGGGGAAGGGGCTAGCGCCCCTCCTGCTTTGCGTCGGCGACGTGGCGGCTCCAGCTGGAGAGCCGCCCGTCGGTCGACTGCGAGCTCCCGACCCAGCCACACACGCAAGTAACCTGCAGCTCGCGATGCCGGTAGTCGGCGATCACGTGCTTGCGGGGGTCGGGCTCGCTCGGCGGCCGACGCGGGGGAAGCCCGGTCGGGGGTCGCCGTGTCTCGGCCATGTTCGCTATGCCCGGCGCTGCGCGAAGCAGGCGCTGCAGTAGACGGGCTTGCCCGACGTGGGCTTGAACGGGACCTCGGTCTCCTGCCCGCAGGACGAGCAGGTGGCCGGGAACATCTCGCGCGGTCCGCGCGACCCGTAGCCGCCACCGCCACCCGAGCTGTAGGAGCCACCCGAGCTGTAGGAGCCGGAGCCGCCGCCCTCGGCGTTGCGGGCGGCCTTGCGGCTCGCCCGGCACGATGCGCAGCGGCGGGGCTCGGTGAAACCGCGCTCCGCGTAGAAGTCCTGCTCGCTCGCGGTGAATGTGAACTCCTGGCCGCAGTCGCTGCAGGTCAGGATCTTGTCGGTGGCCATACGGACCCTCTCGCTGTGTGTGTTGGGTGACGGTTTCCGCGACCAGACCTTCGCGGAAATCCGGAGGGGAGAGGATCGGGTGGCCGTGACCGGCTTCGGCCCATCAGGGGGCGTCGCGAGAGGATACGGCTTCTGCGCCGATCGCGATAGTCCGCCCGGACGATCGGCCGTGCCGCACGCACCGGCGGCGCCGATCCGGCGGCCTCCGGACGAGTCCTACTTCTTCTTCGACGGCAGGCTGGCGGCGAAACCGAGCGCCTTCTCCAGCCAACCGTCCAGCGCGGCGTCGTCGGCGATAACGTCGGGCGGCAGCGTCGCGTAGCCCGTCATCGTGCGGCCCGGCATCGGCGAGAACGGCCCCGATCCCGGCAGGGCGACGAGCGACTCGAGGTCCGCGGGGCCGAGGCGGACCATCCACGTGTCCGCGAACAGGCCCGTGGCAAGGTTCCCTCCGGCGAACAGCGCCGGGTAGCCGAACATCTTTCGCCGCTCCGCGTCGGGGTGGCGCGCGGCGGCGGCGTCGAAGCGCTCGACGAGCTCCACCGGCGACTTCGTGAACTGCGGCGTGGCCATCAGCCGGCCTCGGACGTCGTGGAGACTGGCAGCACCAGCACGAACTTGCCCTCGAGCGCCGCATTGCCCGGGATCGACTGCCAGAACGCCGTCCACGGGCTGCCAGGGCGCGGCAGCCGGCGCACGAACTGGCGACCGACGGCCTTGATCGAGATCGACGTCCCGGGCTTCGGGCTGGGCCCCCAGCCGCTGCCGCCGTAGGGAGACAACGGGTCGAGGATGCTGGCACGGGTCACGCGGAAGCCGCCCGGCGAGGCGCGGTCGACGACCGCATCGTAGCCGCTCATCACCCACGCGTGGCGACCGCTCCAGACGAGGAGGCCGACCGGGCGCCGCTGGTCGTGGATCGCCTTGGCAGCCATGCGCATCGCCTGGCGCAGGGTGTTCGCGCCCACGACGCGGTAGTCGCCGCCGCCCCGCAGCGTGAGCGTCGCGGCCCAGCCGAAGACGCCGGCGCCGCTGCGCACGAACCCGGGCGGTGTCGGGCCGCTCAGCGACCGCGCCTGGACCTGGAGCCGATGCTGGTAGGCGGCGGTCCGGTTTACGCCCGGCTTGATGATGTTGAGCATCATCTGGACGCTCGAGCCGACGCACTGCACGAGGGTCGACTGGGCGACGTAGTCGCGGGGTCCAGCCAGGTTGAGGCGCACGGTCCTGCCGTTCTTTCCCCCGAGTGGTGACTGGGGTGCGGCCTCTTGCGGGGGCGCCGGATCTGCCGAGGGTTGAGGCGGAGCGATCGTCGGCGCTGGACGCACGGTGGGTGGCGGCAAGATGGGGCCCGGAACGGCCCCCGAAGGCGTGGGGGCAGGGGCGCCTGCGCGGTCCGGGAGCAGGTTGGCCGGGGCGTCGGCGAAGGCCCGGTCACCGACCGGAGCGACGGCGATAGGAGCGACGGCCATCACGAGGGCGATGGCGACGATCGAGGCGGCGAGCGCAGGTCGCGACGTCATGGGACTCAGGACACCTTACGTCGGAATCGCGGGCAGAGGTTCCGTCCGCTCAGGCGAACGGCCAGAAGACTGGTACCACGAGGACGGAGACGACGAAGAACGCCGCTATCACCGCGATGCCGGTTGTGATGACGCTGCGTCACTCAGGTCTGGGCGTCGTCCGCCAGGTTCGGGCCAAGCCGGCGCTCGGCTTCGACGTCGCTGATTCCCGCGCGCCGGGCGTAGTCCTCGAGCTGGTCGCGCCCGATCCGCCCGATCCCGAAGTAGTGGCTCTCCGGGTGCCACAGGTAGAGCCCCGAGACCGAGGCGGCGGGCAGCATCGCCAGGGACTCGGTCAGCTCGATCCCCACCCGGGCCTCGGCATCGAGCAGCTCGAACAGCGTGGACTTGGCCGAGTGGTCGGGGGTCGCCGGATAGCCGGGCGCGGGCCGGATGCCCTGGTAGCGCTCGGCGATGAGGTCGTCGTTCGAGAGTGCCTCGTCGGCTGCGTAGCCCCACAGCTCGCGCCGGACCCGCTCGTGAAGCCGCTCCGCGAACGCCTCGGCGAGCCGGTCGGCGAGGGCGCGCGCGAGGATCGCCGAGTAGTCGTCGTGCGCCGCCTCGAACGTCGCCACGAGGTCGGTCGTCCCGATGCCCGCGGTCACGGCGAACGCCCCGACGTAGTCGGCGACGCCGGCCGGCCCGACGAAGTCGGCGATCGACACGTTCGGCCGCCCGTCGGGCTTGGCCATCTGCTGGCGGATCGCGTGGATGCGGGCGAGCTCGCGGGTGCGGGCCTCGTCCTCGAACAGGATCAGGTCGTCGTCGGGCGTCGCGTTGGCCGGCCAGAACCCGACCACGGCCGACGCGGTGAGCAGGCGCTCGTCGACGATCCGGGCGAGCAGCGCGACGGCGTCCGCGTGCAGGTCGCGGGCCGCCTTGCCGACCTTGGGGTCGGCGAAGATCGCCGGGTAGGCGCCGCGCAGCTCCCAGGTGGTGAAGAACGGCGTCCAGTCGATGCGCTCGACCAGCTCCGCGAGCGGGTACTCCTCGAACGCGCGCGCACCCAGGAACGAGGGGCGGGGCGGGGCCGCCGACCAGTCCACGACCTGCCGGTTGGCGCGTGCGTCGGCGAGGCTGAGCCGTGCCTCTCGGCTGCGCCGTCCCTCGCGCTCCCTCCGGACCTGCTCGTACTCCGCGCGGATCCGGCCCGCGTAGGCGTCCCGGCCGTCGCGATCGAGCAGGGACCCAGCAACCGCGACGGCGCGGGAGGCGTCGGCGACGTGCACGACCGGCGAGGAGTACGCGGGCTCGATCTTCACCGCGGTGTGGATCCGGGACGTCGTCGCGCCGCCGATCAGCAGCGGCGTCGTCATCCCCTCCGCCTCCATGAGCGAGGCGACGTGGACCATCTCGTCGAGCGATGGCGTGATCAGACCCGACAGGCCGATGAGGTCGGCGTTCCGCTCGCGGGCGGTCTCGAGGATCCGCGCGGCCGGGACCATGACGCCGAGGTCGATCACCTCGTAGTCGTTGCAGCCGAGCACGACGCCGACGATGTTCTTGCCGATGTCGTGGACGTCGCCCTTCACGGTCGCCATCACGATCGTGCCGGCTCGCCGTCCCGTGCCCTCGCGCTGCTCCTCGAGGTACGGGATCAGGTGCGCGACGGCCTTCTTCATGACCCGCGCGCTCTTGACGACCTGGGGCAGGAACATGCGCCCGGACCCGAACCGGTCGCCGACGACGTTCATGCCCGCCATCAGCGGGCCCTCGATCACGTCGAGCGGCCGCTTCGTCGCGAGCCGCGCCTCCTCGGTGTCCTCGACGATCCAGGCGTCGATCCCCTCGACCAGCGCGTGCGTCAGGCGCTCGTCGACCGGGAGGTCCCGCCAGCCGAGGTCGTCGACGGCGCGGGTGACCGCGGCGCCGCCCGCGTATCGCGGCGCGATCTCGAGCAGGCGATCGGTCGCGTCGGGCCGCCGGTCGAGGACCACGTCCTCCACCCGCTCCAGCAGGTCCGGATCGATGTCGTCGTACTGCGGCAGGGCACCGGCGTTGACGATCGCCATGTCGAGGCCGGCGCGGATCGCGTGGTACAGGAACACGGCGTGGATCGCCTCGCGCACGCGATCGTTGCCGCGGAACGCGAAGGACACGTTGGACACGCCGCCGCTGATCCGCGCCTCCGGGAGCTCCGCCTTGAGGCGGCGCGTCGCCTCGAAGAACGAGATCGCGTACCGGGCGTGCTCCTCGATGCCGGTGGCGATCGCGAAGATGTTTGGGTCGAGGATGATGTCGTCCGGGGCGAACCCAGCCTGCTCGGTCAGCAGCCGGTACGCACGGGTCAGGACCGCGACCCGGCGGTCGACCGAATTGGCCTGGCCTTCTTCGTCGAACGCCATCACCACCGCGGCGGCGCCGTAACGGTGGCACAGCCTCGCCTGGCGCAGGAACTCGGCCTCGCCCTCCTTGAGCGAGATCGAGTTCACGACGGGCCGGCCCTGGAGCTGCTGCAGCCCGGCCTCGATGACCGACCACTTGGAGCTGTCGACCATGACGGGCACGGCCGCGATGTCCGGCTCGGAGCCCAACCGGCGCAGGTAGCGGGTCATCGCGGCGACGCCGTCGAGCATGGCCTCGTCCATGTTGACGTCGAGGATCACGGCGCCGTTGGCGACCTGGTCGCGCGCGATCGCCACGGCCTCGTCCTCGGCCTTGGTCGCGGTGCCGTTCGTCGCCCCCTCCCCGTCGATGCCGAGCATCAGGCGGGCGAACTGCCGCGAGCCCGTGACGTTGGTGCGCTCGCCGACGTTGACGAACGCCCCGCCGGGCATGGGGATCACGAGGGGCTCGAGGCCCGCGAGCCGCGTCGAGTGCGCCCGCGGCGGGACGACCCGCGGCGCGACGCCGGCGACCGCCTCCACGATGGCCGCCGTGTGCTCGGGGGTGCTCCCGCAGCACGACCCGGCGAGGTTGATCAGGCCCGCGCGCGCCCATTCGCCCAGCGCCGTGGCGGTCTGGTTGGGCGTCTCGTCGTAGCCGCCGAGCTCGTTCGGGAGGCCGGCGTTCGGGTACGCGGCGAGCGGCACGTCGGCGAGCCGGCTCATCTCCACGACGTGCTCGCGCAGCTGCTTCGCCCCGAGCGCGCAGTTGAGGCCGACGAGCATCGGGTTCGAGTGCCGGATGCTGGTCCAGAACGCCTCCAGCGTCTGACCGGAAAGCGTCCGCCCCGAGGCGTCGACGATCGTCCCGCTGATGATCACGGGGATGCGGCAACCGAGCGCCTCGAACGTCTCCTCGATGGCGAAGATCGCAGCCTTCGCGTTGAGCGTGTCGAAGATCGTCTCGACGAGCAGCAGGTCGGCGCCGCCCTTGACGTGGCCCTCGGCCGACTCGCGATAGGCCAGGGCCAGCTCCCCGAAGCTCACGTTGCGCGCCGCGGGGTCGTTCACGTCCGGGGAGATCGAGGCGGTTCGGTTGGTCGGGCCCAGCGAGCCCGCGACGTAGCGCGGCCGGCCGTCCACCGCCTCGGCGGCGTCCGCGGTCTCCCGCGCCAGCCGCGATGCCGCCTCATTCATCTCTCCGGCGACGTCCGACAGCCCGTAGTCGGCCTGGGCGATCCGGGTCGCGGTGAACGAGTTGGTGCTGATGATGTCCGCGCCGGCCGCCAGGTACGCCGCGTGGATCTCGCGGACGACGTCGGGCTTGGTCAGGCACAGGAGGTCGGTGTCGCCGCGGAGGTCCTTCGGGTGGTCGGCGAACCGCTCGCCACGGAAGTCCGCCTCCGAGAGCTGGTACCGCTGGACCATCGTGCCCATGGCGCCGTCGAGCACGAGGATCTTCTCCCGGAGCAGCGCGGGGAGGCGCTCCATCCGGGTGGCTCGCGTGAACGGCGTGTGGATCGTCTTGGTGGGCATCGGACGGCGAGTGTACGCCGGGATTTGGCCTCGCCTCGAGGCTAGAAACGCTCGAAACGCTGGCGCGACAGGCGCGGAGCTCGGCGCGGCGGGCCGATGCCCGTCAGCTCGAGCAGGCGCAGCACGCGGCCGCGCTGGCCGCGGTAGGGCTCGAGCAGCTCCAGCATCCGCTCGTCCGTGCCGCCGGACTCGCCCGCGAGCGCCCAGGTCACCATGGCCGGCAGGTGGAAGTCGCCGACGCTCACGGCATCGGCGTCGCCGAACGCCCGGATCCCGACCTCGGCCGCGGTCCACGGCCCGATCCCCGGGAACGCTCGCAGCACCGCATAGGCGCGCGCCGGGTCGCCGCCCGCGCTCGAGGCCTCGTCGACGAGCGCCTCCAGCCGCTCGGCGGCCCGCGCGACCGTCCGGATCAGGTCCGCCCGGCGCTGCTCGATGCCGAACGGGTGGAACGCGTAGTAGGGCAGCGCCGCGAGCGTGGCCGGCGCCGGCGGCAGGCGCATCCCACGAGGCCCGGGCGCGTCCTCGCCGTAGCGCCGGACGAGGCCCATCCACGAGCGCCTCGCCTCGCTGCCGATCACCTTCTGCTCGAGGATGGCCGGAACGAGGGATTCGAGCACGACGCCGGTGCGGCCCACGCGCAGCCCGCGCGACCGCTCGACCGCCACCGCGACCGCCCGGTGCCGGGCGACCAGGGCGCCCGGATCGTCGTCCAGCCCCACCAGCCCGTCCGCCCGCGCCAACGCCCACGCGGACCCCGGCCCCCACGCCCGGACCCGTATGTTGCCGCCGCCGGCCTCGATGAACAGCGTCGCCGGTCCGTCGGGGGTGCGCGAGGCCCGCCACGCCGATCCCGAGGCCTCGAAGCGGAGCGTCGGGTCGCCGGGCCCGCGCCGGTGGATCGCGAGCGTCCGCCGGAGGTCCAGCGGGCCGTCGACCGCGAGCGTTCGCTCGCCGTCCGGGGCGGCGGGGCGGGCGGCAACCGTCATGCCGCCGCAACCTCAAACGCTCGACCCTGCCCCGTGGCTGTCACGCCGGTCAGCCTACCGTCCACGGACACCGTGCGAACCAGGCTGTTCGTCGCGGCGCCTGCGCTCATCGCCGTCGCCGCCCTGGTCACCTTCGCCGATCCGGCCGTCAATGCGGCCCCCGGCACGACACGGACGATCGATGCGGCGGCCTTCCGGCCACTCGTCATCGATCGACCGATCACCGCAGTGACGATGAACGTATCCACCACCGCCGACGCGGAGTCGGCGTCGAGACTCAGCGACGATTCCCTTCTCCTCGAGCCGGGCGGAGCGAACCTGCCCGTCGCCCGGCCCGCGACCCGCCAACCCGCTCCGAAGCCGATCGTCGTCGGCAAGTCGGCCTGGCGGATGGCTGAGTACTCGTGGTACGGCCCCGGCTTCTACGGCTCAGGGACGGCCTGCGGGCAGCGGTACTCGAGGTCGATCCTGGGCGTGGCCCATCGCAGCCTGCCCTGCGGCACGCGCGTCACCCTCCGCAACCCGGCGAACGGCCGCTCCATCACGGTGCGGGTGATCGACCGCGGCCCGTACGTGAGCGGTCGCCTGTGGGACCTGTCCCGAGGGACGTGCGAGTTCCTCCGCAACTGTCACACCGGCCTCATCCGCTGGCGCCTGCCCTAGACGCGATCGCCGGGCGGCATCGTGCAGCGGGGCTGTCCATAGGCGTCCGATGCCACGCCACGTGTTCAGGTGGGCTTGACACGCCCGCGTAGCCTGACCTCCTATCGTGCGCACCAGGCTCATCGTCGCGATCGCGGCACTCATGGCCGCGTCCGCCCTGGTCGCCGTACCCGAACCCGCGGGCTCGAGTGCCCCGAGCTCCGCCCGGCAGATCGATTCGGCGACCCTGGCCGCCGTCGCGATCGCGTTGCCCGCCGGTTCGCCGGCGACGACGATTTCGCGACTCGACACGGCGTCACGCTCGGCCGGCTGGCTCGGGCCCGGTTCGACGTTCCTCGAGCCCGGCACGCGCAAGACGCCGACGCGACGGGTCGTCGTCGACCAGCCCGGCACCCGCGCCGGCGTGTTCAGCAAGAACTACTGGCGCTACGACACCAACGTCAGCTGGTACGGGCCAGGGTTCATCGGGTCGGGGACGGCATGCGGGCAGACGTACACGAAGACGCTGATGGGCGTGGCGCACCGGACGCTCCCCTGCGGGACGCTGGTCACGTTCCGCAATCCCGCCAACGGGCGCCAGGTCACGGTGCCGGTTATCGACCGTGGCCCGTACGTCTCCGGTCGCCAGTGGGACCTGTCACGCGGCTTGTGCGACTACCTCGACCATTGCTACACCGGCGACATCGAGTGGCGTTGGGGCAGTCGCTGACGGCCCACCGCCGTCGTCCTGAGTGCGGCGCGCCGCCGAATCGACCGCGCTACCAGACCTTCGCGCGCCGGTCGTCGGGCAGCGCCATCGGGGCGCCGTCGGCCACCGCGAACGCCGCCGCGAACGCCGGGGTGTTCGAGAGCGGGCCGTTGACCCGGTACTGCGACGGCGCGTGGCTGTCGACGTTGGCGAGCATCCGCGCCGCGGCCTCCGTGTAGCCCATCCGCCACATCGTCGCGTAGGCCAGGAAGAACCGCTGGTCCGGGGTGAGCCCGTCGACCAGCGGGGCGTCGGCGTCCACCGCCTCGTGCATCGCGTCGAGCGCGATGGTGGTGCCGCCGAGGTCCGCGATGTTCTCGCCCAGCGTGAGGCGCCCGTTGACCGTGACGTCGTCGGCGATCGTGTAGGCGTTGAACTGCTCGACGATGACGTTCGCCCGCCGCTCGAACTCGGCGCGATCCTCGTCCGTCCACCAGTTGCGCAACGCGCCGCTGGTGTCGAACTGCGAGCCCGCGTCGTCGAAGCCGTGCGTGATCTCGTGCCCGATCACCGTGCCGATCCCGCCGTAGTTGACCGCATCGTCGGCATCGGCATGGAAGAACGGCGGCTGCAGGATCCCGGCCGGGAACACGATCTCGTTGCGGATCGGGTGGTAGTAGGCGTTCACGACATGCGCGGGCATCGCCCACTCGTGCTCGTCGACGGGCGAGCCGAGCTTCGAGAGCTGGCGGCGCATCTCGAACGCGGAGGCCGCGAGCCGGCTCGCGAAGTAGCCGTCCCGATCGATGGAGAGGCCCGTGTAGTCCCGCCACCGATCCGGGTACCCGATCTTGTACCCGAACGCCGCGAGCTTCCGGAGGGCCTCCTCGCGCGTCGCGTCGGTCATCCACGTGTTGCCGCGGATCGCCCGGCCCATGGCGGCCAGCAGGTGCTCGACCAGCGTCTCCACCCGGGCCTTCGCCTCGGGCGGGAACGTCTCGTGCACGAACAGCTGCGCGACCGCCTCGCCGACGTCGGCGGAGGCCGCCCCCACGACACGCTTCCAGCGGGGCTGCTGGGCCTGCTGGCCACCGAGGATCCGACCGTAGAAGGCAAAGTTCTCCTCGTCGAAGGTCGGCGACAGGGAGGACGCGGCCGACCGGATCAGATGCCAGCGCAGGACGTCGCGGAGGGTGTCGACCGGCGTGTCGGCCAGGACCCCGTCGAGGGCCGTGAAGAACGCCGCGCTGTCGATGCTGACCGTGTCGCTGGCGACGCCGACGTCGCGGAGGTACGCGCCGAGCCGGTAGCGTGGCATGACGTCGTCGAGCGCCGCGACCTCGACCCGATTTAGGGTGAGCTTCGGGTCGCGCCGCTGCTCCGGCGACAACGACGCTTCGGCGAGCCGGCGCTCGAAGGCGAGGATCGCGTCGGCCGAGGCCGCCGCGGGGCCTTCCTCGGCGCCCACGTTCCGGAGCTGCGCCGCGACGTGCGCGGTGTAGGCGGTGCGCAGGCCGACCGACCGCTCGTCGTCGTTGAGGTAGTAGCTCCGCTCGGGCAGGCCGAGGCCCGCCTGGCCGAGATAGGCGAGGTGGGCCGCGGCGTCCTCGAAGTCGGACTCCACGCCGATACCGAACAGCGCGCCCGCGCCGTCGCGATGGAGGTCGAGGTTCAAGGCCCGGAGGTCGTCGATCGAGCCTTCCGCGTCGATCCGGTCGAGGAACGGCCGCAGCGGCTCGGCGCCGGCCGCCGCGATCGCGGCCTCGTCCATGCCGGCCGCGTAGAAGCCGCCGGCGAGGCGGGTGACGGGATCGGCGTCGGGTCCTGCCGCGGCCGCGCGCTCGAGCAGCCGGCGCGTCAGCTCCTTGTTGTTGTGGTCGAGCTCGAGGTAGGCGCCCCACATCGGGTACTCCGGGGGGACCGGGTTCGCGGCCAGCCAGCGCGCGTTGACGTGGTGGTAGAAGTCGTCGCCGATGGCGATCCCGTCATCCCAGAGGGCGGCATCGAGCGGCTTCGAGTCGGTCATCGGACCCCCATCTCACGCGTGCGCGAACCTCTGCGCATCCCCGTCGCGACAGGGTACGTGGCGCGCCGCGGGTCGGCGAACCTCAGAGGCCGCCGAGCTCGAGCTCGTCGTCGAGCCCCGCCAGCTCCCCACCTGTCGCCCCGCCACCGCCGCTCCTCGCCGACTCCTCGCCGCCGCCGCCGGAGCAGTCGAGGAGCGCGGAATAGGGGTCGATCGCCGTCTGGTCCGCCTGGTGCTGGGCGAGCCAGCCGTTCCACTCGCTCTGGACGGCCGAGGTGAACGCCGCCGTCGTCCGGCTCGGCAGCGTGAGGCTGAGCCCGGTGAGGTTCGTCCGCAGCGTGGTCTCCCACGTGTTGGCGATGCCCTCGTGGCGCGCTTCGTGTGCCCGGAGCGCGGTGATCATCGACGACCATGCGGCGGCCATCGTGGGGTCCGTCGGCGCCCAGGACGGCATGTCGACGCTGAGGCTCTTGGTCACGGTGGGGTTGGCGACGGTCGCCGTGACGACGCCGTCGGCCACGCTGAAGCTCGGGTCGCCGCCCCACGAGAACCGGGCGTTCGTCTTTGCCCAGCCGCTCGACAACCGATGCGGGCTGTTGCTGTTCATCCAGTTCACGACGACGTTGCAGTCCGTGGTCCCGCGGGCCAGCGTCACCGCCCAGCGCTGCACCGCCAGCCCGGGTCCGGCGAGCAGCCGCTGGACGGCGGCGTTGCCGTGCAGGCGCTGGAGCGAGGCGATGAGCCGTTCCCGGGTCGCGCCGTCGGAGCCCGCGAGGAGGGGGCCGATCGTGGCGGCGTTGAGGGCGACGCCGAACCCGTGGCTCGCCGTCGGCGCCCCGTGGTCGGGGGCGGCCGCAACCGCGGGGCCCCGCCGCGCCGCCTGCTCATGGACCGTGCCCACGTCCGAACCGTAGCGGACCCGACCGGCGCCTCGGGAGCCGTCCCTCGTGCCCGATGGGGCAGTTCCCGTGGCCCGAACGGGCGCTCGGCGGACCGTGCCTCATGTGCGCACCGGGGCTCCTGGCCGGATCCATCGCCACCGCCTTCGGGACGGACGCGGACGCCATCCTCGGTGGCGCCTACTTCGCGCTCATCGCCCTCGTCGTGGCCGAGCTCGCCGGCGCCCCGATCACGCTGCCCGTCGCCTTCGTGGTCGCGCTACTGGTCCGGCGAGCCTTCGGCATGTCCGGGCGCCGGGCCCTGGGCCACGTCGGTGCGCTGGCCGCGGTGACCGTCGTGGTCGGCCTGGTCACGATCGCCGCGGCGACCGGCTTGCTCGCCCCCTACGGCATCGGGCGCGTCGATACCGGGTACTGACCTGCGCGCGCGGCGGCGGTACGCTGGCGGCATGTGTCGCAGCATCCGCCAGCTCCGCCGCGGCGACGAAGCCGGGGCCGCCACCACGGGCGAGGCCGAGGCCGCCGCCCTCCAGTACGTCCGCAAGATCAGTGGCTTCCGGGCGCCGTCCGCGAAGAACGAGCACGCGTTCCAGCACGCGGTCGAGGACATCGCCGCCATCACCGAGCGCCTGCTCCAGGAGATCGGCACGCCGATCGCCGAGGGGCCGGACCCGTTCGCCGACCCGGTGACGCGTCGCGCGATCATCGCCGCCCGCGAGGCGCGCTCGCCGCGGTCCGCGGGTCGCGCCGTCCGCCAGTCCCCCGGCGCGTGACGGCCGGCCTCGAGCCGGTCGCGATCCCGGCGCCGACCTGGTGGCGCCGGCCCGGCCTCGACGTGGTCGACGATCGGCTGACGGTCGACGGCGCCGACCTCGAGGCCCTCGCGCGCCAGCACGGTGCGCCGCTGTTCGTCTACGACCTCGCGCGTCCGGTCGAGAACGTCCGCGCCCTGCAGGGCGCCCTCGATCGAGCGGGCGTCCGCCACGTCGTCCGGTTCGCGCTGAAGGCGTCGCCCGACCCCCGGATCCTGGCCGTCCTGCGCGGCCTGGGCGCGCCCGGCGAGCCCGGCAGCATCGGCATCGACGCGTGCTCGCCCGGCGAGGTGCTGCACGCGCTGGCGAACGGCTGGCAGCCGGAGGAGATCAGCCACACCGGAACGAACGTCTCCGAGCGCGACCTCGACGTGCTGCTCGCGCACCCGATCCGGATCAACCTCGACGCGGTGAGCCAGATCGAGCGGCTCGGCCGGCGGGCCCCAGGCCGGACGATCGGGATCCGCATCAACCCGGGCGCCGGCGCGGGCTACACGGACAAGCTGGCCTACGCGGGCGACCGGCCGACGAAGTTCGGGGTCAGCGAGGACCGGTTCGACGACGCGATCGACGCCATCCGCCGCCACGGACTCGTCGTCGACACGCTCCACTTCCACGCCGGGTCGGGCTGGCTGGGCGACCAGCTCGACGGGTTCGAGGCGGCGCTGGTTCGGGCGACGTCCTACCTCGACCGGCTGCTCGATGCCGGCTTCCCGATCCGCGAGGTCAACGTCGGTGGCGGCCTCGGCGTGGTGGCTCGCGACGGCGAGCGGCCCGTCGATCTGGAGGCCTATGCGGCGGTCATCGCCCGCCACCTGGGCCGGTACGACGTGACGGCCGCGTTCGAGCCGGGCGACCTCGTGATGAAGGACGCCGCCGTGCTGCTGGGCGATGTCGTGACGGTCGAGCGGCGCGGCGACACGACGTTCGTCGGCCTCGACATCGGCTGGAACGTCAACTGCTCCTACTTCATCTACAAGTACGCGCAGGAGATCGTCCCGGTCAGGTCGCCGATGCGGCCGCGCACCCGGCTCGTCACCGTCGCCGGGCACATCAACGAGGCGAGCGACGTGTTCGCGGAGGACTACCCGTTCCCGGACGTCGAGGAAGGCGAGGTGGTCGCGATCCTGAACGCGGGCGGCTACATCCAGGCGATGTCGTCGACGCACTGCCTGCGGCCGATGGGAAGCGCGGTGTACCTGGAGCGGGAGGCGCGGCCATGAGCACGGTCACCGGATGGGCCGACGTCGCCGGGGGACATCTGCCGTACGAGGTGGCCGGCGATGGACCGGGCGTCGTCCTCGCCCACGCTGGGATCGCCGACATGCGCCAGTGGGACCCCCAGTGGGAGGCGCTCGCGGCCGCCCACCGCGTCGTCCGCTACGACCTCCGCGGGTTCGGCCGCGCCGACGTCGCCGACACCCGGTTCTCGAACCGCGACGACCTCGTCGCAGTGATGGATGCCGCGGGCCTCGAGCGGGCGGTGCTCGTGGGCTGCTCGCGGGCGGGATCGATCGTCATCGACACCGCGCTGGAGTTCCCGGAGCGCGTCAGCGGCCTCGCCTGGATCTGCGGCGGCATCAGCGGGCTCGAGACCGAGGAGACGCCGGTCGAGGCGGCCGCGTTCGAGCGGGCGGAGGCCCTGGAGGCCGCGAAGGACTGGGCGGCCGCCGCCGACCACGACGTCGCGATCTGGGTGGACGGCTTCGGGCAGCCGGCGGGGAGGGCGCCTGCTGCGGCGCGCGACGCGATCCGCACCATGGCCTTCGAGACCTACGTCCAGGAGAAGCCGTACGGCGACACGATCGTGCTCGACCCGCCGGCCATCGGGCGGCTCGGGGAGCTGCGCATGCCGGTGCTCGTGATGACGGGCGGGCTCGACGAGTCCGCGAGGAGGGTGGGTGCGGGCGCGATCGTCGCAGCGGTCCCCGGTGCCCGCCGCATCGACCTCCCCGACGTCGCTCACATGCCGAGCCTCGAGCGCCCGGAGTGGTTCACCGCGACGCTGCTCGCGTTTCTCGAGTCCGTGCCCTAGGCGCCGAGCTTGCCCCACCAGACCACGCGCGCGACGGCGATCCGGATGAGCGGCCGTTCGTCGAGGTCGTGCGTGGCGTACTGCGGGTACTTCGCTCGGAGCGTCACGACCGCGGTGGCGTGATCGGTCGCGGTCGGATCGACGATGCCGGCCGTGCCTTCGAGACGGACCCAGCCCAGCTGGCTCCAGTCCTCGTCCCAGCGATCGACCAGCAACGCGATCCGAGGCCGCTGAAGGATGTCGCGGATCCGCGCGAGGTCGAGCGGGTCGGCCGAGTCCTTGGGCTTCTCGTCGATGGGGATGTACGCCTCATCCGAAGCGAGGACGAAGCACACCGGCACGAGGCGTGGACGTCCGTCGCCGGCGATCGTCGCCAGGGTGGCGCGGCGCGCCTCCTCGACGAAGGTCCGCGCCTCACCCGTCAGTCGGTCCGCGACGTTCGCCATCGACCGAGTATCGCCGGACATCCGAGGTCGGAGTGAAACCTTCCCACGTCACCGGGCCTCGATTCGATTGAACGAGAGACGCCGAACCGCCGTCGGAGCGAGTGCCATGAACCGGACCCTCACGAGCCTGTCCATCGTTAGCCTGGTGGTGATCGCGGCGTGCGGGAGCGACAACGGCCCGTCGCCGAGCGCGATCGCCGTCGTGCCGCCCTCGACGGCCGCGCCCACCCCGAGCCCGGCGTCGCCGACGACATCACCGAGCGCCGAACCGTCCCCCTCGCCGGCCGCATCCCCGTCGCCCGCCGCGTCCCCGCCCTCCGACTCCCTCTTCGAGATGCCGATCGAGCCCGCGAGCTTCGTCGCGGTCGTCGACAACCCGTGGTTCCCCCTGATCCCCGGGACGACGTTCCACTACCGCGGGGTCGCCGACGGCGAGCCGACCACCGACACCTACGAGGTCACGCACCAGACGCGAGTCGTCGACGGCGTCTCGACGACCGTCATCAAGGACACGGTCCGCGTCCGCGGCGTCGTCGAGGAACGCACCGAGGACTGGTACGCCCAGGACGTCGACGGCAACGTCTGGTATTTCGGCGAGGCGACGGCAGAGCTCGACAAGCACGGCAAGGTCACCAACACCGGCGGGTCGTGGGAGGCGGGGGTTGACGGCGCCCGGCCCGGCGTCTACATGCCGGCCAACCCGGACATCGGGCAGGCGCTCCCGCAGGAGCAGTTCCCGGGCGAGGCAGAGGACTGGTTCGTGGTGCTGTTCACTGGGATGCGGGTGCGGACGCCCTCGGGCACGTATCCGGACGCCATGGTCACGGGGGAGTGGACGCCGCTCGAGCCCGGGATCGTGGGCGAGAAGTGGTACGCCAAGGGTGTCGGCCAGGTCATGGAGAACGACATCTCCGGCGGAAAGGAGACGCTCCGGTTGGTGAAGGTCACGGGCCCCTGACCGCGACGGCGGGTAGAGTCCCGCCATGACGAGCCTGCCCCGCGACACGCCGATCGCACCGGAGCCGACCCCACGGGAGGCCTCGCACGCCCGGGTGGTGGCGGTTCGTGGCGGGCGCGTCGAGGTCCGCGAGGACCGGCTGTCGGGCGAGGAGCCGCTCGCGATCCGGGCCTGCGGACCCGGTCAGGACCCGGTCGACGTCGCCGTCACGATGCGCACCCCGGGGCACGAGGACGAGCTTGCCACCGGCTTCCTGCGGACCGAGGGGCTGATCGACGACGCCGAGGCGATCGTCTCGATCACCCGGGGCGATCCGTCCACCCATGCCCAGCCCGACGACGAGGTCACCGTCCACCTCGGCCGCGCGTTCGACGCGTCGCGGGTGGCGGAGCGGCACTTCGTCGCCACGGCCTCGTGCGGCATCTGCGGCAAGGCGTCGCTCGACGAGGTCGAGGTCCGGTGCGACCCGATCCCGGCCGGCCCCGTCGTCGAGCCGTCGATCCTGCTCTCGCTGCCGGTGCGCCTGCGCGAGGCGCAGGCCGTGTTCGAGGCGACCGGCGGGCTCCACGCCGCGGGACTGTTCGACTCGGCCGGTTCCCTGATCGTGCTCCGCGAGGACGTCGGCCGCCACAACGCGCTCGACAAGCTGGTCGGCAGTCAGCTCCTGGCCGGAGCGCTGCCGCTCCACGATCGGATCGTGCTGGTGTCGGGACGGGCGAGCTTCGAGCTGGTCCAGAAGGCGGCGGTCGCCGGCGTCCCGATCCTGGCCGCGGTCTCCGCCCCGTCCGACCTCGCCGTGGAGGCCGCCGAGCGCCTGGGCGTCACGCTGGTCGGCTTCTTGCGTGGCGACGGCTTCAACATCTATGCGCACGAGGAGCGCCTCGACCTCCGCGGCGCATAGCGAGCGACGGGCGGTCAGTCGCCTGGCGCCACCGCCAGCGTCACGAGCAGGCGGCAGTGGTCGCCGACCAATGTGCAGTCGACGTCCGTGCCCACGGGCCGGAGCCAGGCCCCGCTGAGCACGTGGTCGATGCGCAGCACCCCGATCCCGAGCGGCTCGACCCCGTCCGGTCGCCAGGTGAATCCCGGGCCGATGCCGACGGCCTCATGGGCATCGACAAGGCCCTGACGGAGGCTGGCCAGCCCTGGCTCCTGGCTGGTGCCGTTGAGGTCGCCCACGACGAGGGCCGAGGCCGGGTCATCGAGGGCGTCGACGGCTTCGCGGATCGCGGCCACGTCGTCGTCGCGCGCGCCGGTGTCGAGCGCGACGGGCAACGGACCCACAGTCCGATAGAGCGGCCTGCGCGGGTGCACATCCAGCAGCTCCACGGTCCTGCCATCGGGCAGCAGGAGACCGGCGGGCAGGATTCGGCCGGTCGTCCCCCCGTTACGATCGATCAGCGGCAGGCGCGAGAGGATGCCCATGCCGTCGGCTTCCGGCTGCGGGTCGAGCAGCCGATACGGATAGCGCGCGCGGATCGTGGGATCAGCATCGATCGCCTCGGCGAAGGGCGGCGTCAGCTCCTGGAGCGCCACCACGTCGACATCGAGGTCGGTGATGCCGGCCACGGCGACCGACGGCGGCTTCGAGTCCAGCTCGAGGTTCCAGGAGAGGACCGTGATGGCGTCGTCGGGTGCCTCGTCGTCGGATGCCGACCACAGCTCGCCGCCCGCGAGGACGATCGCCACCACCAGGACGGCGACCGCTCCAAGTCGCGCCCAGGCCGCGCTCCCGCGACGGCCGAGCGACGCGACGATGGCGAGGATCGCGAGGATGCCAGCCAACGTGACCAGGTGCACCTCGAACACGCTCGCCATTGGGAGTGGCCCGGTCCGCGCCCGCACGACCTGTTGGGCGAGGACCGTGAGGACGAGGATCCCCGCGGCGGCGGCGAGCAGGACGGCACGCATCAGCACCCCGAACGGGCGGGCGGGCCCGGTTGTGACGCCGTCACGCTGGCTGTGACGCCGTCACGCGGGCGGCTGGTCCCCTGGGAGGCGCGAGCCCTTGGGCAGCAGCTGGACGAACTCGAAGCCGAAACGGCCCTTCACGCACAGGTGGCCCTCGGTGACCGACGAGTCCGAGGGCGAGGTGACCTTCACGATCCGGTTGTCCTGGACGTGGAGCGACAGCGTGCAGCCGACGCCGCAGTAGGGGCAGATCGTGTCGGTGACCGTCTGCTCCTCGGGCGCCCAGGTGCCGGCCTCGCGCATGTCGAACTCGGACTTGAACATCAGCGCGCCGGTCGGGCAGACGCCGATGCAGTTGCCGCAGTAGACGCAGGCCGATTTCGGGCAGCGCCACGTCGAACTCGGTCGAGATCCGGGCGTCGAAGCCGCGCCCGGCGACGGCGATCGCGAACGTGTTCTGGGCGTCCTCGCCGCAGGCCTCGACGCACTTGTAGCAGAGGATGCAGCGCGAGTAGTCGCGCACGTACAGGTCGTTGTCGACCTTGACCGGCTGGGCGACGGTCTCGGCGGTTGCCGGATGAGCTGCGGACACCGACGGGTCGTGGTGGTGGCCCGGCTCGCGGGCGTCGCGCTCGCCGGCCGCAGCCGGTGCGGCGGGTCGTCCGAACCGGGTGGCGTCGGCACCGTACCGGGTCCCGTAGCGGGCGAGGTCGCCGTCGGGCTCGGCGGGACCGGCGAGGGACAGGTCGACCGAGGACCCGAGCAGCTCCAGCACCAGGCGCCGCGAGTGCCGGACGCGCTCGCTGTCGGTCTGGACCTCCATCCCGGCCTCGACGCGCCGCGAGCAGGCCGGGACGAGCACGCGCGACCCGGTGACCTCGACCACGCACACCCGGCACACGTTGACCGGGGTCAGGTTCTCGAGGTAGCACAGCGTCGGGGTGTCGATGCCGACCGACCGCGCGGCCTCGAGGATCGTCGAGCCGGCCGGGACGGCGACCGGCGCCCCGTCGATGCTGAGCTCCACCGTCGCGACCTCGGGGGCGGGCGGCGCCTCGGGCACCCGCGACGGGCGGGCCGGCAGCTCGGTGTAGATGCGGGAGATGTCGGGGTCCATCACGCGCCGGCCCCGATGGCGTCGAAGTGGACCAGGCCGCCCTTGATGGCGCTCTCGATCGCTGACGACGCCGTCTGGCCCAGGCCGCAGATCGACGCGTCGCGCATCGCCCGGGCAAGGTCGTCGAACAGCGCGAGCTCCGTGTCCAGCGACCCGAGTGGCCGCCCGGCCGCGAGCCGTCGCCAGCAGCTCCTCCTGGCGGACCGTGCCGACCCTGCACGGGACGCACTGGCCGCATGACTCGTCCCGGAAGAACGCGGCGATCCGACGCAGCGCGCCCGGCAGGTCCGCGGTCTCGTCGAACACCATCACGACCCCCGACCCGAGCGTCGCGCCCGCGGCGCGCGTCCCCTCGAACGTGAGCTTCGTCCCCAGCCTGTCGCGACCCACGAACGCGCCCGCGGCGCCGCCCAGCAGGATCGCCTGGATGCGCCGGTCGCCCTTGACGCCGCCCGCGAGCTGGATGAGGTCGCCCAGCGTCGACCCGAAGTCGGTCTCGTACACGCCCGGCCGCTCGACGTGGCCGGACACGCAGAACAGCTTGGGGCCGGTCGAGCCCTCGGTGCCGATGGTGGCGTACGCCCGGCCGCCGTTGCGCAGGATCAGCGGCACGTTGACCAGCGTCTCGACGTTGTTGACCGCCGTCGGCTTGCCGAACAGCCCGATCTCGACCGGGAACGGTGGCTTGTTGCGGGGCTCCGGGCGCCCGCCCTCGATCGACTCGAACAGGGCCGTCTCCTCGCCCGCGATGTAGGCGCCCGCCCCGATGCGCAGCTCGATGTCGTACGACCATCCGGAGCCGGCCACGTCCTCGCCCAGCAGGCCGGCCCGCCTCGCCTGGTCGATGGCCGCGGCGAGCCGCCGGCGGGCGAGCGGGTACTCGCCGCGCAGGTACAGGTAGCCGCGCGACGCGCCGATCGCGTAGCCGGCGATCGTCATCGATTCGAGGAGGGCGAACGGGTCGTGCTCGAGGATCACGCGGTCCTTGAACGTGCCCGGTTCGGACTCGTCGGCGTTGCACACGAGGTACCGCGGCGTCGCGGGCTGCTGGGCGACCGCGGCCCACTTGCGGCCAGTGGGGAACGCGGCCCCGCCGCGTCCGACCAGCTTCGACGCCGTGACCTCCTCGATCACGGCGGCCGGGCCCATCTTGATGGCCGCTCGCAGCGCCTCGTAGCCGCCATCCTCGCGGTAGGCGTCCAGCGACCGCGGGTCGACGCGCCCGACGCGCGTGAGCAGCCGCAGCGACGGGTCGCCCGCCTGTGGCGCGAGGTCGCCGTAATCGGCCACGTCGATGTTCATGTCCGGGGACACGCGAGCCGTCTCCAGCATCGAGAGCACGTCGTCGCCGCCGTAGAGGTCGCCCCGCACGTGCGTCGTCGGCTGCGGGCCGGCCGAGGTCACCATGACCGCCGGCGCGCGCTCGCACTGGCCGAGGCACGGGCTGCGCATCCACGTCGCGGCGCCGTCCGCGGTCGCCGAGCCGGCCGGTCCGTGCCGGCGCTCCAGGTCATCGCAGATCCGCTCCGCGCCGGCGAGCCGGCAGGCGATGTCGTCGCATAGGTGCGCGACGATCGGCGGTCGCGGCGTGGTCGGGAGCAGGGCATAGAACGACGCGACGCCGTAGGCCTCCGCCGGCGGGACCGCGAGCCGCTTCGAGACGTGGTTGAGGGCGCCGCGGCTGACCCAGCCGATCCGCCCGGCCGCCGCCTCGAGCGCCGGCAGCAGGAGGTCGCGTCGCTCCCGTGCCTCGTGCCCGCCGTGCGCCACGTGGCCGTCGACCGCGGGATCGCGGGCGCCGCCCGCCCAGCCGGACCTCGGTGCCCCGATCACTGGGTCGAGCACCCCGTCGATCGCCGCCCGCTCCTCGGGCGTGGCGGCCGGACCGACGACGTGGAGGTCCATCGATCCGAGTGTACGCGTCGGGTCAGGCTCGGACCCGTCGTGGGGCGGAGGACGGGATCAGCCGCGCGGGGGATGGCACGCGGGGTCGTCGAGCCGACGCTGCTGAGGTCGGACGAGGCGCAGCCCAAACGTTGCGGCCTTCGCCGCGGCGTCCCAGCCCAGGAGCCCCGCACACCCCATGCGTTCCAACCGCCTTCGCATCCTGATCATCGCGCCGGCCGTCGTCGTCGTCGCTGCCAACGTCCTCATCCGCGCGCCGGCCACCCCCGTCACGGGCGGCCCAGCCGCCGATGCCGCCATCGATGCCTGGTTCGACGCCGAGCGTCGCGACGCCGGCATCCCGGGGGCGGCCGTCGTCGTCGTTCGCAACAGCCTCGTCCATGCATCCGGGTTCGGCACGGCCGATGCCGCCGGCCGACCCGTCGACGCCAAGACGCCGTTCCTCCTCGGGTCGGTGTCGAAGGGGATCACCGCCCTCGCGGTGAGCCAGCTCGCCGAGCGCGGCGCCGTCGACATCGACGCGCCCGTCCGGCGGTACCTTCCCGAGTTCGCGCTCGCGGACGCCTCGGCATCGGACGAGATCACCGTCCGGCAATTGCTTGATCACACCAGCGGCATTCCGACGTCCGCCGGTGTCGCGCCCCTCTCGGAGCCCGCGTCCTCGCTCGACGCGCGAGTCCGCGAGCTGGCCGCCGTCGCGCCCGTGTCCGCTCCCGGCGCGGCATACCACTACTCCAATGCCAATTACGTGGTCCTCGGCCGCCTCGTGGAGGTCGTCTCGGGGCAGGCGTTCGAGGCGTATCTCCAGGATCACGTGTTCGAACCGTTGGGGATGGACCATGCGTCCGCCGACCCTGCGACCTCGGCGGCCGACGGTCTGGGCGACGCTCACCGCCTGTGGTTCGGCCTTGCGGACACCCACCGCCCGCTGGACCGCGCCGACCTCGCGCCCGCCGGCTTCGTCAGCGCCAGCGCCGACGACCTGGGGGACTACCTCGCAGCCCTGATGGAGCCCGCTGGGCCCGACGGCGGGCGTGTCGCGAGCGCGGCGACCGTCGCCGCCATGTTCGCCGGGACTGCGCCCACCGGCCTCGGCGACGAGCGGTACGGCCTCGGCTGGGCCGAGACGACGTACCGCGGCGAGCGCCTGGTGGCCCACGCCGGGAGCACGACCGACACGGCCTCGTTCGTGGCGATCCTGCCCGATCGCGGCCTCGCGATCGGGGTGCTGTTCGACGCCCAGAGCCCGCTCTACGAGCTCCTGCACAAGCCGGACCAGATCGGCCTGGGCGTCCTCGCGATGGCGATGGGCCAGGCGCCCGATGGCACGCTGGAGGGCCTCTATCCGATCGTGGACATCGCGCTCCTCGTCATCATCGGCCTCATGGCATGGAGGATCGTCGTCCTCGTCAGGTCCCCACTGGCCGCACGCGGTGGCACCCCTGACCCGGCCGTCCGGCACTGGTGGCACGGGCCGCGCCGGATCGGCGGGCTCGCACTCCGCGGCTACCTCGACGTGGTCGTCCCGGCGGCGATCGTGCTGACGATGCCAGGGTTCCTGGGCGCCGCCTGGCCCGTCCTGATCCGGACGGACATCGGGCTCGTGCTCGCGGTGATCGCCGCCCTGCGGGTCGCGGACGGCGCGGTCCGGGCATGGCGCTGGCGGCTAGGCTTTGCGCCCATGGACAGCGTCGCGTGACGGGCGTCGTCGAGCGTTGGCGAGCCTGGCGGGTGGCGCACCCGGCCGTCGCCGAGGTCGGGGTCGCCGTGGCCGCCGCGATCCTCGCCACTGTGGTCGCGGTGAGCCAGTGGGGAGCGACGCAGGACGCCCTCCTGCGCGGCCTGACGCTCGGCACGTGGCTGGGCGTGGTCGTCTGGCTCGTCGCGCGTCGTCGGCGGGTCGCCGAGGAGCGCGTCCGCCAGGAGGGCGACGCGGCGCGCGCGGCGCTGCGGCTCGAGCTCGCTCGCGAGCTGCACGACACGCTGGCGGGTGCGGTCGCCGGGATCGGGATCCAGGCCGCGGCCGCCCGGCGCGTGATGGAGGCGCAGCCCGCCGAGGCCGCCGTGGCGATGGAGCGCATCGAGGTGGCGAGCCGCTCGGCCAACGCCGACCTGCGGCGCATGCTCGAGGCGCTCCGGTCCGGCGACGACGCGCCGCTCACCGCGGCACCCGGGCTCGATGCCTTGCCGGCACTGGCCGAGGCGCAGACGCTGGGCCGAGCGGGCGCGATCAGGGTGGCGATCGACGGAGACGTTGCGGCCGCGCTCGATGCCGCGCTGGATCGAGCGGCATACCGGATCGCCGAGGAGGCCATCCGCAACGCCCGGCGCCACGCCGGCCCGGTGGCCGTGGACGTGACGGCGAGGATCGTCAGGGCCGAGCTCCGACTCGTCGTCGAGAACGCCCCGGGTCGTGCGTCCGCCGACGGGGACGGATCCGGCCTCGGGCTCGTCGGCATGCGCGAGCGCGCGGCGGTGTTCGGCGGATCGATCGACGCGGGCCCGACACCGGCGGGCGGCTTCCGGGTGGAGGCGAGGCTTCCGATCGTCGAGCGGCGGACGGCTGGAGCCGGCGCATGATCCGCGTCGTCCTCGCCGACGATCAAGCGATGGTCCGCTCCGGGATCCGCCTCATCCTCGAGGCGGAGCCTGACATCGAGGTCGTGGGCGAGGCGGCCGATGGCGCCGCCGCGGTCGAGGAGGTCCGCTGGCGCCGGCCGGACATCGTGCTGATGGACGTCCAGATGCCGGACACCGACGGGCTCGAGGCGACGCGCCGCATCGTGGCGACCGGCCCGTTGCCGAGGGTCGTGATCCTGACCACCTTCGACCTCGACGAGTACCTCTTCGAGGCGCTGCGGGCCGGCGCCAGCGGGTTCCTGCTCAAGCACGCGCCGGCCGACGACCTCATCGCGGCCGTGCGGACGGTCGCCGCCGGCAATGCGCTGCTCGCGCCCGCGGTGACCGGCCGCGTCATCTCGGCCTTCGCGCGTCGCGGCACGCCGGTGTCCGAGCTCGGCCGGCGGCTCGAGCGGCTCTCCGAGCGCGAGCGCGAGGTCCTCGTCCTCGCCGCGCGCGGCCGGTCGAATGCCGAGATCGCAGACGACCTCGTGGTGGGCGAGGCGACGGTGAAGACGCACCTGTCGAGCGTGTTCGCGAAGCTGGGGCTCCGGGATCGCGTCGCGGCGGTGGTGTTCGCCTACGAGTCCGGGCTCGTCGAGCCGGGCGAGGCGTCGGGCGGCGAGCCAGGCTAGACCGTCAGCGGCGGGCCGTACCAGACCGACGCGGCGATGATCGCGTACAGGCCCAGGAGCATCAGGCCCTCGAGCCAGGTCGACTCGCCGTCGAACACGACGAACGCGCCCAGCAGCGCGCTGAGGGACAAGCCGACGAGCAGCGTCGGCGACAGCACGAGCGTCATCGGCACGGGCGACACGAACAGGCTGGCGAGCACCATCAGCGGCAGCAGGGCGATGGCCACCTGCAGGCTGGAGTTCTGGATGAGGCTGATCGCGAGGTCCGTCCGGCCCTTCCACGCCTGCTGGACGCCGACGACGTGCTCGACCGCGTTGCCGGCCAGCGCGACCACGACGAGGCCCACGAACGCCTCGGACCACCCGAGCGCCGCCATCGTCGGCTGGAGTGCGTCGACGAACCACTCCGAGATGACCGCCGCGCCGATCGCCGATGCCGCGAGGACGACGATCGCCAGCCGCAGCGGCCACGCGTGCTCCTTCGGCGGCCCGATCGCCGATGCGCCCTGGCCGCCCGCCAGCGAGTACGGGATCGAGGCCGCGAAGATCACCAGCAGGATCACCGACACGAACACGGAGATCTCGACGGCATGGCCGCTGTCGGGTCCGGTTGGCGCCGTGGAGACCGTCGGGATGGCGATCGCGGCCACGGCCAGAACGAGCACGACGGCGATGGTGCGGACCGGCGCGGCATCGAACACCTGCTTGCCGTTGCGCAGCCCGCCGGCGAAGAACGCCAGCCCGAGCACGAGCAGGCTGTTGCCCAGGATCGACCCGATCAGCGACGTCTGGGTGAGGACGACCAGTCCCTGCTGCAGGGCGAAGATCGAGATGAACAGCTCGGGCAGGTTGCCGAGTGCCGACTGGAGGACGCCGGTGGTCCCGGCACCGAAGTGGGAGCCGAGGTGGTCGGTCCCCTCGCCGACGAGGCCCGCTAGGACGGCGAGGGTAACCGTCGATGCGACGAACACGGCCACGTCGGGGGCACCGGCGAGCTTGAGGGCCGCCGTCAGGGCGATGCCGATCGCCGCGATGATGGCCATGGCGAGCGCGGCGCGCCCGAGCAGGCCGACAATGCCGGCCGGCGGCTGGGCGTGCGACTCCGTCATCGGGTCCAATGTCGCGGGCCGCCCGGTGCCGTGTCAATGCGCCCGCTCGAGGCCCGCCGGCGCCTTAGGCCATCAGCCCTTGATGGCGCCCGAGAGTCCGGCGCCGCGCAGGAACAGCCGCTGGAAGATCAGGAACAGGACGATCGGGAAGATCGTCGCGATGGTCAGCGCCGCGATGAAGATCCCGAGGTCGGTCGTCGGCTGGAGCGTCGGCAGGCGGACCGACAGGGGCTGCAGGTCCGGGTTCCGGATGACCAGCAGCGGCCACAGGTAGTCCTTCCAGGTCGCGATGAGCGCGAACACCGACACGACGCCGAGGATCGGCCTCGACATCGGCAGCACGATCGACCAGAACAGCCGGAATGGTCCGGCGCCGTCGACGCGGGCCGCCTCGAAGATCTCGCGCGGCAGGTTGTCGAAGAACCGCTTCACCAGGACGATGTTGATGGCGCTCGCGCCCGCCGGCAGCCAGATCGCCCAGTAGTTGTCGATCATCCGCCAGTGCACGATCGGCACGTCCACGATGGTCAGGTACAGCGGCACGAGGAGCACGATCGGCGGCACGAACAGCGTCGCGATCACCAGCCCCATCATCAGCCGGCTGAAGCGCGGACGGAGCACGGACAGGGCGAAGCCGGCGGTCGTCGCGAGGACGATCTGCACGGCCCACGAGCCGAACGCGATGACCACGGTGTTCCACACGTAGCGATCGATGTGGGTGCGCGACCATGCCCGCGACAGCTGCGACAGGTCGAAGCCATGCGGGAACAGGGCCATCGGCAGGCGCAGGGTGTCCTGCGTCGGGGTGATCGACGACTTCAGCATCCACAGGATCGGCCCGAGCCCGACGACGACGAGGAACATCAGCACCAGCACCTGCAGGGCGCGCAGCGGCCACCGGACGCGCCGCCGCCGCCAGTCGGCGTGGGACACGATCGTCCGGTCGGCCGACGCGGCACCCGCCGGGCGGGCACCCGCCTGGCCGACTGGCCGGCGTCGCCACGGCAGCCTCATGACGACTGGCTCCACGAGCGCGTCGCCCAGTAGTACACGGCCGTGAACACCGCCAGGAACGCCGCCAGCATCACGCTCAGCGCCGCCGCCATCCCGTAGTCGCCGCCCAGGCTGTTCTGGAAGGCGTACCGGTAGATCAGCAGGAGCACCGTCATCGTCGAGTTCGCGGGTCCGCCGCCCGTGAACAGCAACGGCTCGGTGAAGATCTGCGCCGTCGCGATCAGCTGCAGGATCAGCGTGACGAACAGGATGTTCCGCATCTGGGGCAGCGTCACGTGGCGGATCTTCTGCCACAGCGAGGCCCCGTCGACCTCCGCCGCGTCGTACAGCTCGGGCGGGACGCCCAGCAGCGCCGCGAGATAGATGATCACCGTCGCCCCGGCGGCGGCCCACGTCGCCTCGATCACGATCGACGGCATCGCCATCCCGGAGTCCTGGAGCCACGGCAGTGGGCCGATCCCCAGCCAGCCGAGGATCGTGTTGAACACGCCGGTCGGCGACGCAGCGAAGAAGAAGCGCCACAGGAGCACCGCGACGACCGGCGGCACCACCACCGGCAGGTAGGCGAGGGCGCTGAACAGGCCGCGGCCGCGGCGGACCTCGCTCATGAGGACGCCGAGCACGATCGGGATCGGGAAGCCGAACACGAGCGCCAGGAATGTGAACCACAGCGTGTTCTTGACGGCGATGCCGAACATCGGGTCCGCGAGCACGCGCTGGAAGTTCTGGAGGCCGACCCAGACCGGGTCGCTGACGAGGTTCGTCACCTGGAAGCTCATCACCAGCGCGCGCACGATCGGGTACCACGCGAACACGCCGAACACGACCAGGAACGGCAGCAGGAAGACCAGCGTGCTCAGCCCGTCGCGCGTGATCGGGGAGCGGCGCGCCCGGCGGCGCGACGAGAGCCCGGGCCGCTGGGGCCTCCTGCGCGTCGTGTGCCGCGGGCGCCGCGTCAGTCAACGAACTCATGCCTTCCGGTCACCTGTCGCTCCGGAGGATCCGGGCGGGTGGAGGATGCCAGCCCGGGGAAAACCGTGCGCAGACGCGTCGGGGCCCCGGCGGTGCCGGGGCCCCGTGCTCGTTGCGCTCGATCAGCTCTGGTCGAGGATCGCCTGGACCTGCTTGTTGGCGGCATCGAGCAGGGCGTCGATGTCCGCGTTCTTGTCGGTGAGGACGGCCTGCACGACCGGGTCGAGGGCCGCGTACAGCTCCTGCGTGTGAGCCGTGGGCTCGGTCACGATGGGCTGTTCGAAGATCTGCGACGTGAACGGGGCCATCTGGGCGGTCGGGACGTTGATGTCGTCCTTGATCCACTCCTGGGACTGGTCGTAGGTCTCCTTGTCGAAGATCGGCAGGGCGGGCACGCCGACCGGCTGGTTGTTGGCCTTGAGGGCCTCGGCGTCGGCGACCGCGCCTTCCTGGGTCAGGAGCTTCTGCATGTAGTAGAAGTCGATCCAGTTGACCGCGGCGTCGCGCTCGGCCTCGTTGGTGACGACGTTGACCGCCGCCAGGGTGCCGCCGCCGAGGACGCCGGCCTGGTCGCCCTCGAGGGGGATGACCGTGACGCAGTAGTCCTCGGGCTTGATGCCGTTGTTCTGGACCATCGCCGTGTACAGGTCGGAGCCGCCGGTGAACATGCCGACCTGCCCCGAGGCGAAGGCCTGGTTGATCGAGCCCCACGCGTAGTCGAAGGTCGAGCCGAGGGAGTTGTCCTCCCAGCGCATCGCCTTGAGCCGCTCGAGGGCCTTCTTGGTGGCGTCGTTGTTGATGGTCGCGGTGACCTTGCCGTCGTCGCCGACGGTCTCCATCCGGCCGCCGTTGGCGTACGTCGAGGTGGTCAGCTGCCAGCCGCCGGTGTTCTCGGTGGCCATCTCGGCGTAGCCGGCGACGCCGGTCTTGTCGGCGATGGTCTTGGCCGCCGCGCGGACCTCGTCCCAGGTCTTGGGCGGGTTGGTCGGGTCGAGGCCGGCCTGCGTGAACAGGCGAGCAGTTGTAGGTCAGCGACATGCCGTAGGCCGCGATCGGGACGGCGCGGATCGTGCCGTCCTCGGCCTGGCCGTTGACGATGACGTTGGGGTTGAACTTGTCGGCGTAGCCGAGCGCACGGACGCGCTCGTCGATGTTCACGATCTGGTCCTGGGCGATCAGGCCCTTGCCGTCGGTGAACGGGATCGTGAACACGTCGGGCAGCGTGCCGGCCGCGAGCGCCGCGGTGAACGTCGGCGCGGTCCAGTTGTACTCCTCGGGCTCGACGGTGATCCAGGGGTACTTGGCCTCGAACTCGCTGATCTGCAGGTTCAGGGCGTCGACCGCCGCCTGGGTGGCGCCGGGCCGGAGTACGCCGACCGAGATCGTCACGGGATCGTGCTCAGCGGCCGGGGAGCCGCTCGCTTCTGTGCTCGCGGCCGGGGTTGCCGGCGCGACCGATGCGGCGGACGACGGCGAGGGTGTCGCGGTCGTCGAGCCGCAGGCGGCAAGGATCGTGGTCGTCAGGACCGTGAGGGCGAGCGCCGCGAACCGGCGCGGATGTGCAGTCGTCATGCCTCGTAACTCCTCCTTGGATGGCCCCTGCGCGGATCGTCGTAGACGTCGTGGTGTGTGTCGCCTGGTTGCCGTCGGACACGGCAGGCCGTCGTCATCAGCTCCTCCTCATGCCGCTTCCCTTGTCGACGGGCCGGCCGCGGCCGGGCTGGACGGATCCGGGCGGATCCAGGCCGTCGCATCGGCCGGCAGGCGCCCGTGTTCGAGTCGTGCGCTGGCGAGGAGCACCTCGCCCGCGACCGGCAGCTCGATGGCGACCGGCGAGAGGTTGGTGACGCACACGAACCCGGGGCCGCGTGCGAACGCGAGGACCCCGTCCGCGGACGGGAGCCACGTGAGCGATCCATCGCCGAGCTGGGCGTCGAGGCGGCGGATGCGCAGCGCGGAACGATACAGGTTGAGCATCGATTCGGCGTCCGCGAGCTGGGCCTCGACGGTCAGCGCCGCCCAGCCCTCGGGCTGCCGGAGCCAGGGCTCGTGGCGGGCACCCTCGGGGCTGAAGCCGAACGGGGCGCGGTCGCCGCTCCACGGCAGCGGGACGCGGCAGCCGTCGCGCCCGGGGTCGACGCCGTCCGAGCGGAAGTACATCGGGTCCTGCAGCTGCTCGACCGGCAGGTCCTGGACCTCCTCGAGCCCCAGCTCCTCGCCCTGGTAGATGTAGAGCGAGCCGGGCAGCGCGGCGCAGAGGAGTGACGCCGCGCGTGCCCGACGTCGCCCGAGGTCGAGATCGGCCGGGGTGCCACGCCGCTTGCGGGCGAACGCGAACGAGGTGTCCGCCTGCCCGAACCGGGTCACCGGCCGCGTCACGTCGTGGTTCGAGATCAGCCAGGTGGCCGGCGCGCCGACGGGAGCGTGGGCGGCGAGCGTGACGTCGATGGACTCGCGGAGACTCGCGGCGTCCCACGGCCGGGCCAGGAAGTCGAAGTTGAACGCCGTGTGGAGCTCGTCCGGCCTGAGGTACTTTGCGAACCGCTCGACGTCCTCGATCCACAGCTCGCCGACGAGCACGCGGGTGCCCGGGTAGCCGTCGGCGATCGACCGCCAGCTGCGGTAGATCGCGTGCAGCTCGTCGCGGTCCGTGTTGGGGTGTTCGCCCGGACGGTGCTCGCCCGGGATCTCGGGCAGCGCCGGGTCCTTCACGAGCAGGGCCGCGGAGTCGATGCGGATGCCGGCGACGCCCCGGTCGAACCAGAAGCGGAGGATCTCCTCGTGCTCGCGTCGGACGTCGGGGTGGTCCCAGTTCAGGTCGGGCTGGTCGGATGCGAACAGGTGCAGGTACCACTCGCCGGGGGTGCCGTCGGGGTTGGTCGTCCGCGTCCACGTCGTGCCGGAGAAGGGCGACGGCCAGGCGGTCGGCATCTCGTCGCCGCCGGGGCCGCGTCCCTCGCGGAACCAGAACCGCGCCCGCTCCGGGGAGCCCGGCGGGGAGTCGATCGCCGCCTGGAACCAGGCGTGCTCCACCGAGACGTGGTTGGGGACGATGTCGACGATCGTCCGGATCCCGACGGCCTGCGCCTCCGCGATCAGGCGCTCCGCCTCCTCGAGCGTGCCGAACGCGGGATCGATCGCCCGGTAGTCGGCGACGTCGTAGCCGCCGTCGGCGAGCGGGGAGCGGTACCAGGGCGTGAACCAGATCGCGTCGACGCCCAGGTCGGCGAGGTAGGGGAGCCTCGAGCGGACGCCCGCGAGGTCGCCGATGCCGTCGCCGTTTCCGTCCGCGAAGCTGCGCGGGTAGACCTCGTAGATGACGGCGTCGCGCCACCAGGCGCGCTGGTCGCGCGCAGGGGCGGGTGCCGACTCGGGAGCGGCCGGCGCGACGGTGCCTGTCGCCGTGAGGAGCTCGCCCACGAACCCTCTGCCTCGCTCGCGACGGCGTTGCTACCGGTCGGCAACACTCGCGTCGCTGGCGCGCAAACTACACGACTCGACAGAACAATGCAATAACTTGACAAGAACGAGTTTGCAACTCGTGAATCAGGTCGCGGCGGCTTTCTGCGGGTCGGAGTCGTCCGGACCGGGAGCGTGGCCCTCGCGCTCGCGCGGCGCGGCCGGGTCAGGCGGCGACGGGCGCCGGTCCGGTCGATGCGCGGACCACGAGCTCGGGCTCGAACAGCAGCTCGTCGTGCGGGATCGGCGAGCCGGCGACCTGGCTGACGAGGAGCTCGATGACCATGCGGCACATCGGCTCGATCGGCTGGCGCACGGTCGTCAGGGGCGGCTCGGTGCAGTTCATCAGGAACGAGTCGTCGAAGCCGACCACCGACACGTCCGTCGGCACGTGCATGCCCGCCCGCTTGGCGGCGCGGATCGCGCCCAGGGCCATCAGGTCGCTGGCGCACACGATGCCGGTGACGCCGGCCTCGATCAGCCTGGCCGCCCCGGCCTGGGCGCCCTCGATCGAGTACCAGGATCGCGCCACCTGGTCTGGGGCGAGCGGGATGCCCGCGCGCTTCACGACCGCATGGGCGGCGGCGACCTTCCGGTTCGACGGCACGTGGTCGGGCGGTCCGGCGAGCACGCCGACCCGCGTGTGGCCGAGCGAGATGAGGTGCCCGAGGGCCTGCTCGACGGCGACCGCGTCGTCGCACGAGACCCGCGGGAACCCGAGACCCTCGATCGACGCGTTGACCAGCACCGTCGGCAGCTGCAGCTCGGCGAGGCGGGCGTAGTGGCCGTGCGGCGCGTCCTGCTGCGCGTACAGGCCGCCGGCGAACACGATCCCCGACACCTGCTGCTGGAGCAGCAGCTCGACGTACTCCGCCTCCGACACGCCGCCCGCGGTCTGGGTGCACAGGACCGGCGTGAACCCGCGCTGCGAGAGGGCGACGCCCATGACCTCGGCCAGCGCCGGGAAGATCGGGTTCTGGAGCTCCGGCAGCACGAGGCCGACGAGGCGCGCCCGCTCGCCCCGGAGCTTGGTCGGCCGCTCGTAGCCCATGACGTCGAGCGCGGTGAGCACCGCCTGACGCGTGGAGTCGGAGACGCCGGGCTTGCCGTTGAGCACGCGGCTCACCGTGGCCTCGCTCACGCCGACCTTGCGCGCCACCTCGGCGAGTCGTCTTGTCATGCCGTCATCTTACGCAAATTCGCGACAGCCGTTTGCAGACTCGCGCAAGCCGCTCCGGCGGCATGATCTGACGATGTCGCTGCGCCACCACGAGATCGCCGAGACCAACCACCGGATCCTCAACCCGTTCACGGAGGAGAAGCTGCGGCTGCTCGGCGAGGTCACGGGTGTGGCCGCTGGGACGCGCGTGCTCGACCTTGCGTGCGGGAAGGGCGAGCTCCTCTGCCGCTGGGCCGAGTGGTTCGGGTCGGGCGGCGTCGGCGTCGACCTCAGCCCGGTGTTCCTCGGCGCGGCGGTCGCGCGGTCCGCGGAGCTGGGCGTCGCCGACCGGCTGACGTTCATCCAGGGCGACGCCGGGACCTACGAGCCGGAGCCGGGCGGGTTCGACGTCGCGGCCTGCATCGGGGCGACCTGGATCGGCGGCGGCCTGGCGGGCACGATCTCGCTCCTGCGTCCAGCGGTGGGCCGCGGCGGGACGATCCTCATCGGTGAGCCGTACTGGGTCGAGCCGCCGCCGGACGAGGCGGTCGAGGCGTTCGGGTTCGGTGCCGACGAGTTCGTCTCGCTCGAGGGCACGCTCGACCGGCTGGAGGCGGCCGACGTCGAGCTCGTCGAGATGGTCCTCGCGGACGGCGACAGCTGGGATCGCTACGAGGCCGCCCAGTGGCGGACGATCGTGGACTGGCTCGACGCCAACCCCGCCGATCCGGACCACGACGCGATGCGCTCGTTCCTCGACGCCGGCCGCCGCAATCACCTGCGCTGGGGCCGCCGCTACCTCGGCTGGGGCGTCTTCGTCACCCGCCCTCGCTGACGCTCAGCGCGCCCGTCGCACTGGCGCGCCGCTGGTGCCGCCACTCGCGCCCGCGCTCAGCGCCTCGCGTGCGTCGCCCTCGACGACTCTCGCCTCGCGCTCCCCGACTGCAAGCGTCTGTCGGCCCCGACCCCTGCGCGGCACGCAGGAATCGCCGTCGCGGCGGCCGAGCACTGGCGTGCACGGCGCCCGATCGCGGCGACACGGATCGGTGCTGCCGTTCACGCGCCGAGACCTGGCATACGCGGTCTGGCGCGCCACGCCAGCTCGGCGGTCCGCCATGACACGGAACACGCTCAGCGGGACCGCGCCTGGCCCGGGGCCGCGCTCGTCTGGGCGAGGGTCGACCGCGGACGGGCGGACCTGTCGCCCAGGACGAGCTCAGCCGGCTGGCGCGGCTTCGGGCAGCTTCTCGATCCGGATCGCCGTCGCCTTGAACTCGGCCGTGCCGGACTTGGGGTCCGTCGCGTCGATCGTCAGGTTGTTGGTCGTGACGTCGTCCTGGAAGTGGAGCGTCATGAACGCGAGGCCGGGCCGCAGGCCCTCGTCGGCCCGCACCGGCACCTCGACGGATCCTCGCCGCGAAACGACCCGGACCCGCTCGCCCTCGGCCAGCGCGAAGCGCTCGAGATCCTCGGGCGCCAGGTCGAGCGTCTCGCCGCGACGCCTGCGGATACCGATAGCCGCCCGACTGGACGCCCGTGTTGTACGAGTCCAGGTGGCGCCCGGTCGTGAGGCGGATCGGGAAGTCGTCGTCGAGGCGGTCGACCGGCGGGTCGTGCTCGACCGGCACGAACGGCGCCAGGTTGCCCGGCACCGGGTCCTCCCACAGCCGCGAGTGCAGGAACAGCTCGCCCGGGTGCGACTCGTCGTAGCACGGCCACTGGAGGCCGCCCGACGCCTCGAGCCGCGCGTACGTCATCCCGCGATGCACCGGCGACAGCTCGCGGACCTCGTTCCACACGGCCTCGGCGTCGGCCTCGCCCCAGTCGGCGCCCATGCGCTTCGCGATCTCGAAGATGATCCACAGGTCGTCCTTCGCCTCGCCCGGCGGCACGAGCGCCCGATGCACCCGCTGGACGCGCCGCTCGCTGTTGGTGACGGTCCCCTCGCTCTCGGCCCAGGCCGCGGCGGCCGGCAGGACGATGTCGGCGATCTCGCCGGTCGCGGTCAGGAAGATGTCCTGCACGACGAGCAGGTCGAGGCCGCGCAGCAGCTTCTCGGTGTGATGGCGGTCGGCCTCGGACTGCAGCGGGTTCTCGCCGATCACGTACAGCGCCGTGAGCTCGCCGCGCTCCATGGCCTCGAACATCCCCGACAGGTGCCAGGCCGCGCTTGGGCGGGACGCGCACGCCCCACAGGCGTCGCACCGGTCGCGGGGCTCGTCGTTCTCGACGTGCTGGAAGCCCACCAAGTCGATCCGGCAGGGCGCCCATGTCGCCGCCGCCCTGGACGTTGTTCTGGCCGCGGAGCGGGTTGATGCCGCTGCCGTATCGCCCGACGTGCCCCGTGAGCAGGGCGAGCGAGATCAGGGCGAGGACGTTGTCGACCGCGTTGTGGTGCTCGGTGATCCCGAGGGTCCAGCAGATCATCGCCCGGTCGGCCTTGGCGTAGGCGTGGGCGGCCTCGCGGATGGCCTCGGCCGGCACGCCGGTCTCGCGCTGCGCGTACTCGAGGGTGTACGGCTCGACGGCCGTCACGGTAGGCCTCGAACCCCGACGTCGCCCGCCCGATGAACTCGTCGTTCGCGAGCCCCGCGTGGATGATCTCGCGCGCCATCGCGTTGGCCAGGGCGATGTCCGAGCCGACGTCGAGGCCGAGCCACAGGTCCGCCCACTCGGCGCTGGACGTCCGCCGCGGGTCGATCGCGATGAGCCGGGCGCCCCGACGCACCCCCTTCAGGAGGTGGTGGAAGAAGATCGGATGCGTCTCCCGGGCGTTGCTGCCCCAGAGGAGGAAGAGATCCGTCTCCTCGGCTTCACGATATGAGCTGGTACCACCGCCAGCGCCGAACACGGTCGCCAGACCGGCGACAGAGGGGGCGTGTCAGGTGCGGTTGCAGCTGTCGATGTTGTTGCTGCCGAGGACGGCGCGGGCGAACTTCTGGGCCGCGAAGTTGACCTCGTTGGTCGACTTGCTGCAGCTGAACACCCCGAACGTCCTCGAGCCGTGCGCCTCGCCCGCTGCTCGCAGCCCGGCGGCCATCCGATCCAGCGCCTCGTCCCACGTCGCGGGGCGGAGGACACCGGTCGAGCGGTCGCCGTCGCGAACGAGCGGCGTCGTGAGGCGGACGTACTCCTTCGGCACAGGCGTACCTCGTGATGAAGGTCCGACCCGCCGAGTGTAGTCGCCTGCCTCAGCTCCGCGCCGCGATCTCGGCGACCGGCGTGTCGTACAGCGCGAGCAGCCGGTCCGCGATGGCCTGACGCGCGCCGACCAGCTCGAGGAACGCGTCGCCGTCCATCATGAACAGCAGGCCGTCCGTCGCCGCCGTGACCGTCGCCGATCGCGGGGCATGGGCGAGGATCCCGCGCTCGCCGAAGACGTCGTCGACGCCGAGGGTCCGCAGCTCGCGGGCGCCCTCGCCCGCGTCCGACGTCACGACGAACGAGCCGGAGCCGATGACGTAGAAGCGGTCGGCGGGGTCGCCCTGGCGGATGACGACGTCGCCGGCGGTCACCGGCAACGGCTGCAGCCCGCGCAGCGCACCCTCGACCCGGGCGGGCGACAGGCCGCCGAACAGCGGCAGGCGGGCGATGCGCCGCAGCGCGACGTCGTGCTCGCCGGCGGCGACGTCGCCCGCGGTCCCGATGAGCGCGACGGCCGCGATCGTCCCGACGACGACGGCGACGCCCAGCAGCCCCATCACGATCCCGAAGCCGAACACGGTCACGAGGATCGGGATGACGAGCGTGCCCGCGGACTCGGCCACGGACTGCGACGTCAGCATCACGCCGCCCAGCCGCCCGCGATAGGCGTCGGGCACGACGCGCTGGAAGATCGTCGTCCGGGCGACGTCGAGGATGAGGTTGCCGGTCGAGATCACGGCGATGGCCAGGAAGGCGATCGCGAACTGGCCGGCGATGCCGAGGACCACCAGCGCGGCGCCGAACGCCGCCGCGCCGACGAGCAGCACCTGGCCGAGGCGCGGGCGGAGCACCAGGGCGGCGGACAGGAGGGCCCCGACGGTCCCGCCGACGCCGAGGGCCACGTTCAGGTACCCGGTCGCCGCGTCGCCGCCGTGGAACACGTCCGTCGCGATGACGACGATCAGGATCCCGATGCCGCCGAACGCGAACCACGTGAGCAGGTCGATGAGCACGACGCCGGAGAGCGCGGAGACGTCGATCGACGAGGGAATCCGACGGCCGAGGAAGACGCGACTCTCGACGCCGGCATCGTCCGGCGCCGCCTCGGAGGCGCCGGTCGGATCGCCGGGCGGCGTCGCGCGTGCGCCCGAGGCGGGGCTCGGGGCGGCGCCCGGCTTGTGGCTCGGCAGGGTCCACAGGATCGCCGCGATCAGCGTGAACGACACCGCGTTGAGCACGAATGCCAGCACGAGGTCGCCCGTCGCCAGGAGCAGGCCGGCGATGGCCGGTCCCACGATCCAGGCGAGGTTGTCGAGGGTCGCCCAGGCGGAGTTCGCCGGACCGAACTCGCGCTCGTCGCGGACGAGGCTCGGGACGAGGGCCCCGATGGCCGGGTAGAAGAACGTCGAGAAGCAGGCGGCGAGGATGGCGACCGCGCCGACCGCCCACAGGGGCCCGCCGACCGCCACGATCCAGGCCAGGACGAGCATGCACGCGGCCCGCGCCAGGTCCGACGTCAGCAGCACGAGCCGCCGGTCGAAGCGGTCGGCGATGACCCCGGCCGGGATCGACAGCAGGATGTACGGCAGCAGGCGCGCGGCCCCGACGATGCCGAGGACGATCGCGTTCTGCGTCTCCTGGTACACGAGCACGACCAGGGCGACCAGGTACAGCCAGTCCCCGATCGACGACACGAACTCACCGATGAACAGGCGGGTCAGCGGCCCGTTGCGCAGCAGCTGGCGGTATGTGCCCGCGATCCCCACCCGGCCCCTCGTGCAGTCGGCGCGCCCGTTTCGTCCGGGGAGGCTACCCTGCCGGTCGCACACGCGTGGACCCGTCACCGCCACGCGCCACCAGAGTGAGCCAACCATGACCGCGGACTCGGTCGCCGGCGAAGGCGACGCCCTCTACTGCTACCGCCACCCCGATCGCGAGGTGTTCGTCCGCTGCGGTCGGTGTGACCGGCCGATCTGCACCGGCTGCGCGATGCTCGGGCCGGTCGGCATGCGCTGCAAGGACGTGCGGCAAGCCGGCCTACGACCCGCTCACCTCGTTCACGCCGCGCCAGCTGGTCCTCGGGCTCGGCGTGGCCATCGTCGGCGGCACCGTGGCCGCGTTCATCGCGTCGCGGATCGGGTTCTTCTCGATCATCGTCAGCTTCTTCGCCGGCGGCCTCGTCGCCCAGGCGGTCGTCCGCGTGACCGGCTACAAGCAGGGGCCGCGGATGCTCGCCGTGGTCTTCGGCGGGATCGCGGCCGGCGCATTGATCGGGTTCGGGCTCGACGTGCTGTTGACGCTGGGCGACCTGAACGCGATCGCCGCGGAGGTCGCGGCCGAGGCCGGCGAGGACGCCGCCGGCCAGAGCCCGATCGCGTCGCTCGTCGGGCAGATGGCGACCTGGGCGCTGGTCTCGGCCGGCGCGACGTGCGCGGGGGCGTGGTCCCGACTGCGCTGACGGCCGCCTGACGGGAACGAACCGTCCGGGAGCGGTGTATCGACTGCACCAGATCCCGCTCCGGAGGCGCGTGCCATGCTCCGATTCGTCCTGCGGCTGATCGCCGCCACCTCCCTGCTCCTCGCCTCGGTCGGCGTCGCGCCCGTGTCCGCGGGCGGCGGCTGCCACGGCGAGGACGGCTCGGTCCATTCCGAGGGCGACGCGACGGTCGTCCGGATGGGCCCGTGCTCCTTCTCGCCGACGGTCGTCCACGTCCCGGCCGGCACCGAGGTCCGCTTCCTCAACACCGCGCGAGGTCGACCACCTGGTCGTCGGCGAGTCGCAGACCTGGGGCACGCAGTTCGCGCTGGTCCCCGGCAAGGAGCTCGCCCGGACGTTCGCCGAGAAGGGCGTCTATCCGTTCAGCTGCCCGCTCCACCCGGGCATGGTCGGTGCGGTCGTGGTCGGCGGGGCGGACGCCGCGGCGGTTCCGCCGCCGGCGGCGGCCGGTGGCGACTCGCGAGCCGTGGGCAACGCGGCGCCAGCCGCGCCTGCGGCCGGCGCGACCCACGGCGATCCGTCGGCGCCCGCCTCGCAGGCCGGCCCGTCGTCGGCCGAGCTGCTGGTCGTGGGGGCGGCCATCGCGGCGGCGGCCGTCATCGTCGCGCTCGCGTGGCGGCGCCAGTCCGCCGGTCCCACGCCGTCGCGCGAGGCGTAATTCGTGTGACGCCGGCGGGTGCCCGTCAGGCGAGGCTGACACCCGGGCCGGTCGGACCCACCGCATCGACCGTCCCGACCCGCCACGCGCCGACGCCGGCGGCCTCGAGGTCGGCCTCGACCGCCGCCAGGCGGTCCGGATCGATCGCGGCGAGCAGCCCGCCCGAGGTCTGCGGGTCGTGCGCGAGCGCGACCAGCTCCGGGGCGACCCCCTCGCCGACGGCGAGCGCCGGTGCCGTGAACCGCCGGTTGTGCGCGGCGCCGCCCGTCTCGACGCCGGCCCGGGCGAGGTCGAGCGCGCCCGGGAGCGCCGGGAGCGCCGCGGCGTCGAACACGAGGCGCGCATCGGACGCGCGCGCCATCTCGAGGCCGTGGCCCAGAAGCCCGAACCCCGTGACGTCGGTCGCCCCCGCGATCCGATGACGCGCGAAGACCTCGGACGCCGCGCGGTTCAGCGTCCGCATCTGCGCGATCGCCCCCGCCAGGTCGTCGTCGGACGTCCGCCCGGACCGGCGGCCGCTGACCAGGAAGCCCGTTCCCAGCCGCTTGGTCAGGAGCAGGACGTCGCCCGGCCTCGCGCCGCCCTTGCGGAACAGCCGGTCGGGGTGGCCCGCGCCGATCACGGCGAGGCCGTACTTGGGCTCCGGGTCGCGGATCGTGTGGCCGCCCGCGAGCACGCCGCCCGCCTCGCGGACCTTCGAGGCCGCGGCCTCGAACACCGTCGCCATCGCGTCGCGCGGGAAGTCCTCGGGGAACGCCGCGATCGACAGGGCGAACAGGACCCGGCCGCCCATCGCGAACACGTCCGAGAGCGCGTTCGCGGCCGCGATCTCGCCGAAGTCGGCGGGATCGTCGACGAGCGGCGGAAAGAAGTCGAGCGTGCCGAGGATCGCGAGGTCGTCGGCGACCCGGTAGGCGGCGGCGTCGTCGGGCGGCTCGAGGCCGGCGATGAGCGGCGGAGGCCGGGACGCCCGCGTCCGCCGCGGCCGCGCCCGCCCCGAGTCCCGACAGCGCCTCGGCCAGCAGGTCCGCGCCCAGCTTGGCCGCGCAGCCGCCGCAGTCGGTCAGCTCGGTGAGGCGGATGGGCGTGCGGTCTCGGCGGATCGGACGGTCACCCGCCGATCATAGGCCAGCGTTCGCCCGCCTCGCCGAGCGGCCGCGATGACCGGCTCGGACCTTCACGTAAACGTCGAGGCTGGGCTGCGTGGGTGCTCTCGCATGCAGCCAGTCCGCGTCGACGCCGCCGAACGCCGTCGCCGGGAGCAGCGCGCCTAGTGGTAGGGCCTCGGCCACGGCCCGGCTACTGTCGCGCGAACTCGGAACGCGCGATCGCGCTGCCGGATCCCGTCGTCCGACGTCGCGCTTGGCGGACATTGGCGAGATCGTGCTCGAACGCCGGACGCCGGGGCGACATGGACGGCCGGATGCACGACCAGCCCGGTCGGCGCGACTTCGCCGCGTCCCACGCCTTCACGTACGGCACGCCACGGCGGCAGTTGATGCACCCGAGCACGTCCAGGGTTGGAGGGGCTGATCATGGCACCTCGGCCGCGCGGAGCGACGGCCATCGCGTGGACGGCGGGTCGCCGTTGATCAACGCCGAGATCCCGAGCGAGGCTCCGATGCTCGGCCCGATCGTCGCGGAGTGCTGACCGGCATCGGCGTCGGTTCGAGCCTCTGCGCAACGTCCGCATCGGCCGTCGATCGCCGTGGCGTTGGCCGTGTCGAGCCCGCGAGACCAGGCGCGCCGCGAGCGGGAGCGCGTTCGACGAACAGGGCCGCGCTGAACGCCCGTCGCAGGGCCTGCTCATGCGGCCCAAGGTCTGGCTCGACGTCCGGGGGCCGACGACAGGCGACGAGCGCGAGCGACAGCGAGGCGCCGACGACGTAGGCCGTCGCGATCGCGCGGCCGGCCTGCGGTCGGGCCCTCGACGACGGCGCTGCGATGACTCCAGCCTGATCCGCCGCCTGTGCAGGGAGCCCAGACCAGGCCGTCGCTGCACCAGCGAGGACGCCCGACGGCCGAACCCGCCTGCTGGTGTTCGACCTCAGGGCTGAAGGGCGACCGGTCAGGGCCGGGACCTGCGGGCACCGCTCGACGATCGGCCTGCTCGAGCTGCTCCCCGATCAGCGGGCCGGACGACGAGGAGTCCGGCGGCGCCGCCGGGCGTGACGTCGGCGATCGGCCCGCAGCTCCGAGGTCGACAGCCCGGTCGCCGGCGAGCAGGCGCTGCTGGCAGGACATCGGCCAGCAACGAAGACGATCGAGAAGCCAGCCAGCAGCGCGACGAGGCGGCGACGACCGCCCGGCGACGCCGTCCGCAGAGATCACGGATGATGACCGGCAGTCGTGCATCGTGCGATCGGGCGGTCACGACCGCGCCGGCGCAGGTCCTGCTGTCGATCTTCTCGGGCCAGACAGGTCGGCACCCGACCTCCAGCCGTATCGACTGCTACGTCGCGTTCGCCGTGGGTGCCGTCGCGAGCGTGCTCGCGGCGTGCCTCGATGCTGCGGGGCCCACGCCGGGCGTGGGAGCCGCCCGGCCGACGAGATCGCGCTCGCCCAGTAGGCCGGTCGCGGGGCCGCCTCCGCCACGGCGCTACCATCGGGCGAATGGGAGCGGAGGGGTCCCGGTGGGTCCCCCGGTCTTCAACACCGGTGGCGCGGCGCTCGGCGTCGCGCGGTGGGTTCGACTCCCATGCGCTCCCGCCATCCGACGAGGGATCGACCAGGCGCCGATGATCGAACCCCAGACACCGGACGACCAACCGGTCGGCCCCGATTGGCCGGCCTACTATCGCGCGACGATCGGTCGCGAGCCCCGGCCGCTGTTCGCGCGCGGTTTGCGCCTTGCCGCGAGGCCGGATTGGCCCCCGGCCAGGCCGTCGAGATCGGGTTCGGCGACGGCACCGAGACGCTCGCGTTGCTCGCGGACGGCTGGCGCGTCCTCGCGATCGACCCGACGCCCGCCGCCGCGGAGGTCCTCCGGCCGCGAGTGCCGCCGTCGGCCGCGTCACGCCTCGAGATCGTGACGGCCCGCGTCGACGCGATCGAGCCTGCCGCCGTTCGACCTGCTCTACGCCGGCTACGCCCTCCCGTTCATCCGCCCCGAGGCGTTTCCTCGCGTCTGGGCCGACATCGTCGCCCGCGTCCGGCCCGGCGGGTTCCTGGTCGTCAACCTGTTCGGGGTCCACGACACCTGGGCGAGCGATCCGGACATGACCTTCGTCGACGCCGAGCGCGTGCAGGCGCTGCTCGCCGGGCTTGACCAGCCGGACGTCCGCGAGCTCGAGAACGACGGCGACTCGTTCGACGGGCCGAAGCACTGGCACGTGTTCGACATCGTCGCTCGCCGGCCGGTGGACGGGTCCCGATGACATCGGCGGCGTCCCGCCCGCGCCCGCCCAGCGTCGAGCGCGTGCTCGCGGCTGCCCGCCCCGCTACGGCCGGCCGCGATCCGGCTGCGGTGCTCGCGATGGCGCGCGCCGTCGTGGACGAGGAGCGCGCGCGCCTGGCGGGTCCAACGCCGTCCGGGCCGCCGAGCTCGCCGGAGGCGCTCGGCGCGGAGGTCGTCGCACGCCTCGCGTCGCTCGAGCGGATCGCCGGACCCGCGCGCGTGATCAACGCCACCGGCGTCATCGTCCACACCAACCTCGGTCGGGCACCGTGGCCCGAGGCCGCGATCCGGGCCGCCCGCGAGGCCGCCGACGGGAACGCTGTTCCTCGAGCTCGACCGCGATACCGGCCGGCGCGGCCGCCGGTACCGGGAGGCCGAGGCGCACCTCGTCGCGCTGACCGGCGCCGAGGACGCGCTGATCGTCACCAACAACGCCGCGGCCGTGGCGCTCGCCGTCGGCCTGGCCGGCCGCGGCGGCGTGGCCGTGAGCCGCGGCGAGCTCGTCGAGATCGGCGGCGGGGTCCGGATCCCGGAGATCGTGCGGCGCGCGGGCGCGAAGCTGGTCGAGGTCGGGACGACGAACCGCACCCGGGCAAGCCGACTTCGAGGCGGCCCTCGAGGACGGCCGGGCGCGGCTGGTGCTTCGGGTCCACCCGTCGAACTTCAGCCAGGCCGGGTTCGTCGAGGCGCCCGATGCGCCCGCCCTCGCGGCGGCCGCCCATCGGCTCGGCGCGCTCGTGGTCGACGACCTCGGTAGCGGCGCGCTGCTCGACACCGCGGCGTTCGGGCTGGCCCACGAGCCGATGCCGAGCGAGCGGCTGGCCGACGGGGCGGACCTCGTCACGTTCAGCGGCGACAAGCTCGTCGGCGGGCCCCAGGCCGGGTTCATCGTCGGCCGCGCCGACCTCGTCGCGCGACTCCGGAAGGACCCGCTGGCGCGGGCGATGCGCCCGGACAAGGTCGTCCTCGCCGCGGTCGCCGCCACGCTCGCGCTGTACCGCGCCGGCGTCGCCACGCGCGACGATCCCGGTCTGGCGCCAGATCTCGGCATCGGTCGAGGGACTGGCGCTCGCGGGCCGCGGCGATCGCCGAGGCGGCGGGAGCGCGCGCCAGCGTCGCGGCGGTCGAGGCCACGATCGGGGGCGGCTCGCTGCCGGGTGAGGTGCTGCCGTCGCGAGCCGTGTGCCTGTCGGCCGCCAAGCCGGACCGGTTGCTCGCCCGCCTCCGTGCCGGTACCCCGGCCGTCGTCGGGCGGGTCGAGCGCGGGGCCGTGCTGCTCGACCTGCGCTCGGTCGAGCCGGCCGACGACGCGGCGCTGTCGGCCGCGATCGGGGCGGCGCTGGCCGGCGATGCCTGAGCGGGCGATGGCCGACGCGCGGCCGGAGCGTGGTCATCGGGACCGCCGGGCACATCGACCACGGCAAGACGAGCCTGCTCAGGGCGCTGACCGGCATCGACGCCGACCGCCTCCCCGAGGAGCGGCGGCGCGGGATGACGATCGACGTGGGCTACGCGCACGTCGCGCTGCCGGACGGGTCGGTCGTCGATTTCGTCGACGTGCCGGGGCACGACCGCCTCGTCGGCAACATGCTGGTCGGCGCGGGCGAGATCGACGCCGCGCTGCTGGTTGTCGCCGCCGACGACGGCCCGAACGCGCAGACGCTCGAGCACCTCGGGCTCCTCGATGCGCTGGGGATCCGCGACGGGCTCGCCGTCGTGACGAAGGCCGACCTGGTCGACGAGGCGCGCGTCGCGTCGGTCGAGGCTGAGGTCCGCGCCCTGCTCGCGACGACGACGCTCGCCGAGTCGCCGGTGCTCGCGGCCTCCGCGACGAATGGCACGGGGATCGACGGCGTGCGGGCGGCGGTCGCGGCGCTCGCTCGGCGTCTCGGGGCGGTCGAGCTGCCGCGCGAGGCGGCACGTGGGCCGCGCCTCGCGATCGACCGCGTGTTCGCGGTCAAGGGTCGCGGGACGGTCGTGACCGGCAGCCTGCGCGGCGGGGCGGTGGCGACGGGGATGACGATGCGGCTCTTGCCCGGCGACGACGCGCTGCGCATCCGCGAGGTCCAGGTCCGCGGCGCGCCGGTCACCGCCGTCGCGGGTGGCCGCACCGCACTGCTGGTCGGCGGGATCGAGGGCGATCGCCTGCGGCGCGGGCAGGTCCTCACGACCGATCCCGGCGTCGTCGCCACGTCGCGGATCCTCGTCGCCATGCGCGGGCCGGCAGGGATCCCGGCCGGACGCCCGGCCGACCGCGAGCGCCTGCGCCTCCACCTGGGCACGGCGCAGGCCGAGGCGCTGGTGGTGCGCGGCCCGCGCGAGGCGATCGACCTCGACGACCGGGACCTCGGTCGCGATCCTGCGCCTCGACGCCGCCATCGCCGTCGCCCCGGGCGACCGGTTCGCTCTTCGCCGGCCCTCGCCCGGCGCGGTGGCCGGCGGGGGCGTCGTGCTCGACCCGTCGCCGCCACGCGGCATCTCGCGCCGTCGGTTGACGCCGGAACGAGCGACCGCCCTGGCCGCCGCGCCCATCGGCTCGGAGCGGACACGTCTCGACCTCCACGGGGCGATCCGCGCGGGCCCGGACTGGCGCCTCGCGGCGGACGTGGACGCGGCCCTGCGCGCGCGGGCGCTCGCGCTCGTCGCCGCCCACCACGCGGCGCACCCGGACGAGACCGGCATGCCGCTCCCGGCGCTGCGCGCGGACGTCGCCCTCGCGGCGCGCCGCCTCGTCACGCTGGGTCGCGACGCCGCGTCGGCCGTGGCGGACGTCGTGATCGATGCGACTCGTCGCGGGCGGCGAGCTGGCGCGCGACGACGACCGGATCCGCGACGCGGGGCGGGCGTCCGGCCCCAGCCCGCAGACGCGAGCGGCGATGGACCGGCTCGAGGCCGTCCTCTCGGTCGCGGCGCCGCCCGGCCTGGCCGACGCGGCTCGCGCCGCCGGCTGTCCCACGGACGGCGTCCGCGAGCTCGTCGCCACCGGGCGGATCGTCCGGCTCGAGGACGACCTCGCCTGGGCGGCGCCGACGTATCGCGACCTGGTCCGGCGCGCGCTGTCGATGGCGGCCGGCGCGCCATTGACGCCCGCCGCGTTCCGCGACGCGACCGGCACCAGCCGGCGGTACGTGATGGTCATCCTCGAGGACCTTGACGGCCGCGGCCTGCTGCGCCGGACGGACGCGGGGCACGTCCTCGGGCCGACGACCCTCGCCCGGATGCGCGAGCGTGCCGCGGCCTCGGCGGGCGGCGAATGATCCCGGCCTGCCGCGAATGACGTCCGCCATCGTGCTCGCCGGCGGGGCGTCGACGCGGTTCGGCGCCGACAAGCTCAGCGCGACCCTCGACGGCCGCACCCTGCTCGACCACGCGCTCGAGGCCGTCGGCGCGATCGCGAACCCGGTCGTCGTCGTCATCGCGCCGGACGCCGCTGCCGCCACCCGTGCCGCCGGCCCTGGCGCACCAGGTGACGGTGATGCGCGACGCCGTCGCCCACCGCGGACCGCTGGCCGGGCTCGCCGCGGGCCTCGTCGCCCTCGCCGACTCGACCGGGGCTACGACGCGGCCGCGGTCGTCGTGGGCGGCGACATGCCGCACCTCGTAGCCCGCGGTGCTCGAGCTCCTCGCGGCCACCGTCGACGCCGATCCGGCCGCCGGCGCCGCCACGCTCGAGGTCGACCCCCCGTGCGTGCTCCCGCTCGCCGTCCGCCCGTCGATCGCCGGCCCCGTCGTGGACGCGCTCCTCCGCGACGATCGCCGGGCGCTCCGCGCGCTCCTCGACCGGGTGACCGTGGCGGTGGTCCCGGCGGCGACCTGGCGGGCGCTCGACCCCGACGGACGGACCCTCGACGACGTCGACACCCCGGCCGACCTCGAGGGCCGGCCGCCCAGCCGCTGACCATCGGGGCAGCAGAACCCACCGCGCCCGGCCGCAGCGGGAACCCGGCAGACGCCAAGACGCCCGCCCCTGGGAGGGTGGGCGGGCGTCCTGCTGGAGATAGCTCCCGGGCCGGAGGAGAGGCCCGGGTGATAGCGAGCCGGCTGGGGAGGAGGCCAGCCGGCCGGTGTGCGATCGATCAGGCGGGCGAAGCGGCGCTCTGTGCGTCGTTCGAACCGAACAGGTTGCGGGCGAAGGCGACGATGGAGGCCACGAGGCCTGCCGTTCGGGGCTTGCGTCCGAGCTTGGCCTGGCGGTTCGCCGCGGCCTCAGCCATCAGGTCGGCCAGGTGGTCCTGGACCGCGTAGATCGCTAGCGGGTGCATCATCTCGATGACCTCCTTTCCTGCGGCTTCGGTGGTGCGCTGTGGGTGTTGGTGTCTGCCGCTGAGAGGACTATCGCGCGGATGCACGCCGCGGCCGATGGACCGCGGACCTCGAATTCGACTACGTCATCCGACCGAGCCGGACGTGGGCGGGGGACCATGCGCGAGCGACGGCGGCTCAGCCCTCGAGGGCGGACGTCTCGTGCACGGCGTCGCCGCCGACGAACGTCGCGACCACGCGCGTGTCGGCGATCGCGCCGGCGCCTCGATCGAACAGGTCGCGATCGAGGACGGCGAAGTCCGCCAGGCGGCCGACGGCGATCGTGCCCGCCTCGTCGAGGTGGCTCGCGTAGGCGGAGCCGGCCGTGAACGCCGTGAGGGCCTCGGTGAGCTCGATCGACTCCTCGGGCATGAACGGCCTCCGCGTCCGCTCGACGCCCGGGGCCTCGAAGGTGTCCGCGATCACGCGGTTGACCGCGATGTCCATCTGCGCGAACGGGTCGGCGGTCGACACGGACCAGTCCGAGCCCATGGCGATGGTCACGCCGTGGCGTCGGAACGAGCGCAGCGGGTACTGGCGGGCGCCGGCCACGGGCCCGAGGAACGGCAGCGTCAGCTTGTCCATCTGCCCTTCGTGCACGGCCCAGATCGCCTGGACGTTGGCCACGGCCCCGAGGCGGCGGAAGCGCGGGATGTCGTCGGGGTGCACCAGCTGGAGGTGGGCGAGGTGCGGGCGCGTGTCCGTCCAGCCGTTCTGGCGGCGGGCGGCCTCGACGGCGTCCAGCCCGAGGCGAACGGCGCGGTCGCCAAGGGCGTGGAAGTGGGTCTGGAACCCGAGCGCATCGAGCCTCGGCACCGCCTGCATGAGGACGTCGGGGTCGATGAAGTCCATGCCGCGGTTGCCGGTCGGCTTGCCGTCGTGGTCGAGGTACGAGTCGAGCACCGCGGCCGTGTAGTTCTCGACGATGCCGTCGAGCATCAGCTTGACGCTGGTCACCGAATACCGGCCTACGGGACCTTCGGCCCGTCGTGCGACCAGCGCCTCGATCTGGTCGAGGCCGCCGTCGTGATCCCACCACAGCGCCCCGGCGACCCTTGCCGTGAGCCCGCCTCGGCCGGCGACGGAGCGGTAGGTCGCGTGGATCTCGGGCGTGACGATGGCGTCCTGCCAGTTCGTGATCCCGATGCCGTGGAGGTACGCCTGGCTCGCGAGGAGCGCCTGCTCGCGCTCCGCGGCGGTCGTCGGCGGGATGAGGCGCTCGACCAGGTCCTGCGCGCCCTCGTGGAGCGTGCCCAGCGGCGTGCCGTCCGGGTCGCGGGCGATGCGCCCGTCGTGGGGGTCGGGCGTGTCGGCGGTGATGCCGGCGAGCTCCAGCGCCCGGCTGTTGACCCACGCGTCGTGCCCGTCCTTGTTGGGCAGGAACACGGGCCGATCGGGGACGACGCGGTCGAGGTCCTCCCGGCGCGCGAGGCCGTCGGGGAAGTGGGCGAGGTACCAGCCGGCGCCCAGGATCCACGGGACGTCCGGGTTGGCCGCGGCGTAGGTCGCGATCCGCTCCAGGTACTCGTCGATGCCGCTCGAGTCCATGAGGTCGCAGTGCAGCTTGTCGACCCCCGACGAGACCGGGTGGACGTGCGAATCGCCGAAGCCCGGCGTGACGGTCCGCCCGCGGAGGTCGATGACGCGCGTGCGCGGCCCGACCAGGGACGTCACGTCGCGGTTGCCGCCGACGGCGACGAACCGGCCGTCGCGCACCGCGACGGCCTCGGCCCAGGAGATCGCGGCGTCGGCGGTGAACACCTGGCCACCGGTGAGGACGAGGTCGGCGTGGCTCGCAGTCATGCCGACGAGGATGCACGAGGCGCGACGACGCCTGCGCCCGCGTCCCGTCGTGCGGCCTGACGGCTACGCTTCGGCGCATGACGACCGTCCACCTGCTCCACCCGGGCTACACCGGCGATCGCGTCGGCTCCTCCGTCGTCCTCGTCCGCGACGCGGACGCCCTGATCATCGTTGACCCGGGCATGGTCGCCCGCCGGTCGCTGATCACGGACCCGCTGGCCGCGCTCGGCGTGGCGCCCGAGGCGGTGACGCACGTGTTCCTGAGCCACCACCATCCCGATCACACGATCAACTGCGCGCTGTTTCCGAACGCCGAGGTGGTCGACTTCTGGGCCCGCTACCGCGACGACCTGTGGCTCGACCACGACGGCGACGGCTATCACCTCTCGCCGGCCGCCGAGCTGTGGCTGACGCCGGGCCACACCGCGGAGGACGCCACCCTCGTGGTCCAGGCCGACGACGCCGTGTACGCGATGACCCACCTCTGGTGGCACGAGGACCGGACGCCCGACGTGGACCCGCTGGGCGACGACCAGGCAGCCATCGAGCGGGGCCGGGCGCGCGTGCTCGCGGCCGCGGACGTCGTGATCCCCGGGCACGGGGCGGCGTTCCGGACGGGTCGCTAGCCGGCGGCCGACCGTTGGCGTTCGCGACGCGTCGCGAGGATGTTGAGCCGCACGTAGTCGATCGACGACGTCGGCAGGCGGGTGGCGACCGACTCGACGAAGGCCGCCCGGTCGGCGGCCGGCAGCCGCTCCAGGTGGGCGCCGAGGATCACCGTGCGGAGGTACTCGCGCAGCGGCGCGCCGGGCTCGATCGGCGTCGGCTCGTCGCGTCAGCCAGGCCTCCACCGCGGCGAACCCGGCGGCCTCGAGCCTCCGCGTCGTGTCCTCCGGCGAGGCGAAGGTCCACGGCCCCAGCCAGCCGTCGCCCACCTCCGCCAGCACGGCCCGGACCGCGGCGATGTTGCCCTGCCCGCCGCACTGCGCGACCAGCCGCCCGCCGGGCCGCAGGACCGAGGCCAGGTGCCGGAACAGCGCTTCGTGGTCCGCGACCCAGTGGAAGGTCGCCGTGGACAGGATCGCGTCGACGCTCGCGTCGCCCAGCGGCAGCGGCGCGGCCAGGTCCGCGGTCACGTAGCTCACCCGGTCGCCGAACCGGGCGAGCCGCTCGCGGGCCGCCTCGATCATCGCGGGCGAGCCGTCGAGCGCGACGACCCGGCCGCGCGGCAGCCGGTCGACCAGGCGCTCGGTGACCCGGCCCGACCCGCAGCCGGCGTCGAGGACCGTCTCGTCGCCCCGCAGCGGCAGCCGGTCCAGCACGACGGTGCCCCACCGGGTCATCGGGTCCGCGATTCGGTCGTAGGTCGCGGCGTCCCAGTCCATCGGCTTGCCCGTATCGCGATCAGCCACGGCCGGCCCCCGGACCTTCGGCCGTGGTCACCTCGGCCGTCGCCAGGGCTGTCGCGGCCCGACGCGAGCGCAGGCCGACCCCGTTGACCACGGCGCCGCCCACGAGCAGGGCGCCGCAGACGAGGACGGCGAGGTGGAACGAGTTGACCGAGGCCGACTTCGCGGCGATGGCGACGGCGGGCGGGGCGTTGGCGGCGGGCGGGTTGAGCGGCTGGACCATCGCCCGCAGCGCCGGATCGGCCGGGTCGACGCCCGGCGCGGCCCCCGCGAGGGCCGCGTAGAAGGTGCCCGAGATCGCCACGAAGATCACGGCCGACAGCAGCGGCTGCCCGACGCGGCTGATCGCGTTGTTGACCGCCGACCCGGTCGCCGCGTTCTGGACCGGGATCGACGACATGAGCGTCGCCGTCAGCGGCGCCACGACCAGGACGAACCCGAAGCCCCACAGCAGGACGTACGGCAGCACGTCCACGAGCGTCGACGACGGCGGGATGTAGGTCGACGGGTCGTCGAGCGTGAACCGCCACGGCTCGCTGGTGGCCGGGATCCGCGACAGCCACGCGAGTCCTGCGGCCATCAGGGCGGGGCCCGACGATCAGGAACGGCCGCGACCCGATCCGCCCGCTGATGCCGCCGATGCGCGCCGACAGGAGCGCGATGAACAGCGCGCTCGGCAGGCCGATGAGCCCGGCCGCGGTCGCGGTGTAGCCGAGGACGTTCTGGAGGAACAGGCCAGGAGGTAGCCCATCGTGTAGGCGGCGCCGTAGATCAGCAGCGTCGAGAGGTTGATCGTCGCGAACCGCCGCCGCCGGAACAGGCCGAGCGGCACGAGGGGATGCGGCCGGCGGGCCATCAGGATCGGGAACGCCACCAGCGCGACGGCGCCGATCGCGAGGGCCGCCCAGGCCACCGGGTCCTGCCAGTTCCGCTCCTGGCCGCGGATCGCCCCGAACGCGAGGCCGCCGACCGCGACGATCGCGACCGCCGCGCCGAGCCAGTCGAACCGCGCCGTCGCGTCGCCCGCCCGGCTCTCCGCGACGTGCCGGAGCGCGACCAGGGCGAGGATGACGAGCGGCACGTTGATCAGGAACGCCGCCCGCCACGTGACGGTGTCCACCAGCACGCCGCCGAGGATCGGCCCGATCAGACCGGTGGCGGCGGCTGCGGCCGCCCAGATGCCGATCGCGCGGGACCGGGTGGCCTCGTCGGCGAAGGTCGCCGTGATGATCGCGAGCGACCCCGGCACGAGCAGCGCGCCCGCAGCGCCCTGCAGCAGGCGCGCGACGATCAGCAGCTCGAGCGTCGGCGCGAGGCCGCACAGGACGGAGGTGATGCCGAACCCGATCAGCCCGATGGCGAACACGCGCCGCCGGCCGTAGTAGTCGGCGAGGGCGCCGGAGAGCAGGAGCAACGCGGCGAGGATGGCGAGGTAGCCGCCGACGACGTAGGTCTGGCCCTCGAGCGTCGAGACGAGGCTGGCCGGCAGCTCGCGCCCGATGTGCGGCAGCGCCAGGTTCACGATCGTGCCGTCGAGGAAGACCATGGACGTGCCGAGGATCGTCGCGAGCATGGTCCAGCGCTGGGACGTGGTCACCGATCTCCTTGGCGTGCGTCGTCCGAGTGTGTCAGGGGTCCGATCGGGGCGTCCAACGCCGGGGTCCGCCCGCGGCTCCTGGCCTCGCCGGATCGCACTTCCGCCGCCTGATCTATGCTGCGGCCGTGCCCGGACCGGTGGCGCTCGTAGGCGCCGGAGAGTTCCTCGCGCCGATGGCAGAGTTCGACCGCGGGTTGCTCGAAGCCACCGGCCGTCCCCGCCCGCGCGTCGTGGTCCTGCCGACCGCCGCCGCGCCCGACGGCGAGCACACCTTCCGCGTCTGGGCCGAGATGGGCGTCGAGCATTTCAGCGCCCTCGGCGCCGAGGTCGAGCCGGTCCTGGTGCGCAACGCGGAGCAGGGCCACGACGCGGCCGCCCTGCAGGCCATCGGCGAGGCCGACCTCGTGTACCTCTCGGGCGGGCATCCGAGGCACCTGCTCTCGGTCCTCCGCGAGTCGCCGCTGGGCGCCGCGATCCGGGCTGCCAACGACCGCGGCGCGGTCATCGCCGGGTGCTCGGCCGGCGCGATGGCGATCGTCAGCCGGACGGTCGACTTCCGGTTCCTGCCCAGGGTCCGCATGCCGATGCCGTTCCCGGTGCGCTGGCCGGAGGGGCTGTCGCTGGTCCACGGCGTCGCCGTGCTGCCGCACTACGACGCCTGGCCCGAGCCGTTCTCGGCGTTCGTCGCGCTCCAGGCGCCGAGGGGCGGCGTGATCCTGGGCATCGACGAGGACACGGCGGCCGTCGGCTGCAACAACGCGTGGCAGGTCCACGGTCGAGGCCGGGTCACGGTCTGGCGGGGCCGGCACCGCGAGCGATTCCGCCGTGGCGAGGCGTTCCGGATCGACGGCGCCGTCGACGGCGGGGAGTAGGCCGGCTCCTCGCTCCTGCCCCGCGAACGCCTCCACGTCGTCGGTGTCCCTCGCCTACGCCTCCCTGTGGTGGTGTAGCCGAACTAGCGGCGAATCTGCCCGGGTTACGCCTCAGGGTGGTGCCACGGGCAAGAAGCCGCGCACGAATGGCCACACCACTCCACCGAGGCGTAAGCGAGAGAGGCCGACCGGAACGAACCCGGCCGTTGCCTGGCAGCGATTGGCCCTGGACATGCCGATGCCCCCGGCGGACCGGGGGCATCGAGGCGGGATCTGGTTCGTGGACCCGTCGGTCCGCGAGGATCAGTCCGGGCGGATGGTCCGGAAGCAGTCGGAGCAGTAGACGGGCTTGTCCATGCGCGGCTTGAACGGCACCTGCGCCTGGTTCCCGCACGACGTGCAGATCGCGACGAAGTACTCGCGGGGCATGCGGTCGTCGGTCCGCTCGTAGCCACGCGGGCCGCCGATGTCGCGGACGTCGGCGCCGCCGTCGCGCGTCGAGCGCCGGTAGGCGCGGCACGAGGCACAGCGCTTGGGGTCCGATGTGAACCCCTTCTGCTGGTAGTACTCCTGATCCGCCGCCGAGTGGATGAACTCCACCCCGCAGTCAACGCAGTTCAGGGTCCGGTCGACGTAGGTCACGTTGCTCCTCCCGGGCGCGCGCTCGGACAAAGTCTGGTGCGCGCCTGACGAGGGGTCCGACGCCTGGACGACGGCGGCGGCGGGGAGTCAGCCGTGGCCGCGCGATCAAGGTGCCGTTCTCGGAGTCCCAAGCTCGGGGCGCACCGGTGAATTGAAGTGGCCCTGAGCCTACACCGGGTCGCCAAAGCGTGCCCGCGACCGCGTCCGGGAGCGCCCGATCCAGCGAATTGCCCCGATTCGGCGATGCGAGATGGGCTTGTCGGGCGTGACACCCGAGATGTCACAATGGGCGGCAAGACTCGGGATGCGAGCCGGGAGCGATGGGGGCGCCCGGAACGCAGCCGGGTCCCGGGGGCGACCGGCCCGGCCCGAGCGGCCCGAGATCGAGCCAGGTCACGGGAGCGCAGGGCGGGAGCGGCCGCTTGCGGGACCCGGTTCGGCTTGCCGAACCTCGGGTCCGATCACGGGACGGACCACCAGGGAGGGCAGCCGCACCCGATGCTTCGACTGCTGCACACCGCAGACGTCCACCTCGGCGCGCGCCACGCGGACCTCGGGGAGGCCGCCGCGGCCCAGCGGGAGCGGCAGTTTGCCGCGTTCCGCGCCGCCGTCGATCTCGCGATCGCGGAAAAGGTGGACCTGTTCCTCATCGCCGGCGACCTGTTCGACTCGAACGTCCAGCCCAAGCGCTCGGTGGAACGCGTGGCCGCCGAGCTCGCCCGGCTCGCGCAGGCCCGCATCCGCTCGGTCCTGGTGCCGGGGACGCACGACGTCTACGACCGGTCGTCGGTGTATCGCGCCTACGACATCGCGGCCATGGCCGGGACCCGCCCCGCCGAGGAGATGGTGACCGTCCTCACGCCGGATCACCCGTGGGTCCACCTGTCGGCGATCGACGCGGTCGTGCACGGTCCCTCCTTCCCGACCAAGCGCGCGCCGCGCAGCCCGCTGCACGACCTCGCGGCCGTCGAGACGCCCGACGCCACCTGGCGCATCGGCGTCCTCCACACGTCCGTCGCCATCCCCGGCCGCACCGACCACGACGAGGTCGTGGTCACGGTCGAGGAGATCGCCGCCAGCGGCCTCGACTACCTCGCGCTCGGGCACTGGCACTCCGCGCAGGTCGCCAAGACCAAGGGCGTCACCTACGCCTACGCCGGGGCGCCCGAGCCGGTCGCCGTCGACCAGGACAAGGCCGGCAAGGTGCTGCTGGTGACGCTGGACGTCGACAAGAACGGCCAGCACACGGTCGAGGTCGACCAGCGCGTCGTCGGCAGGACGACGTTCGAGCGGCGCGAGATCGATGCGGGGACCGTGGGGTCGCAGCCGGCCCTCGTCGCCGACCTCATGAAGGGCGCCAACCCGGACCTCGTCCTCGACGTCCGCGTGATCGGCGTCCGGCCCGACGCCCTGGACCTCGACACGACCGAGATCGAGCAGGAGCTCCGGGCGTCGTATCTCCGCGTCCGCGTGCGCGACGTGAGCCACCCGGCGTTGACGGAGGGGGCGCTGCCGCCCGAGGAGACGATCGCGGGCAGGTTCATCCGCAACGTGGAGGGGCGGATCGCCGACCTCGAGGCGACCGGCGACGACATGGCTCGCCGCGAGGCCGAGGAGCTGCGCGACGTCCTCCAGCTCGGCCGGCACCTGCTGGCCGGCTCGGAGGTGACGCTGTGAGGATCACGAGCCTCGCCCTCACCGACCTGCGCCGCTATCGGGACGAGGAGTTCATCCTGTCGCCCGGTCTCAACATCGTCCGCGGCCCGAACGAGGCCGGCAAGTCGACGATCCAGCGGGCGATCGAGCTGGCGCTGACCCGCAAGGTCACGAGCTCGGCCGCCGACCTCGACGGGCTGGTCTCGTGGGACAGCGATCCGGACTCGCGCACGACCGTCGCGCTGACGTTCACGTACGAGGACGAGGAGGGCGAGCCGCGCGAGGGGCGGCTGGCGAAGTCGTTCCGTGGCTCCAAGGGGCAGGTGCGCCTCGAGCTCGGCGGCGACCCGATCACCGATCCCGCCCGCGCCGACGAGGAGCTGGCCTCGATCTCGGGCGTGCCGACCGAAGGCTTCTTCCGCTCGACGGCGTCGGTCCGCCACCACGAGCTGGCCGGGCTCCAGCGTGACGAGGGCGCGCTGCGCGACCGGCTGCAGGCATCGATCAGCGGCGCCGACCGGGGGACCAGCCGCGCCAAGCGCAAGCTCGAGCGGGCGCTCCACGACCTGCAGACCCGGGGCGTGAAGAACCCGGGCCGACTCAAGGTCGCCGAGGACGCGGTCACCGAGTCCGCGTCGCGGCTCCAGGCCGGCGAGGACGCGCTCCAGCGCCTCGAGCACGACCGCGACGCGCTCGCCGTGTCCCGCGAGCACCGCGCCGAGGCCGAGACCGCGCTGGCGGAGCGCCGGTCGATGCTCGAGAAGGCGCGCCAGGCCGAGCGCCTGACGGCCGAGCGCGACGCGGCCCAGGAGAAGTACGACCGCTACCGCACCGCGGTCACGATCCGCGACGAGATCGCCGACCTCGAGCGCACGCACCCGTCGCCGACGCCGCTGCCCGTGCTCCGCGCCTCCGTCGACCGCCTGCGCGCCGTCGACGCCAAGATCGGCACGCTCCAGGGCATGCTCGAGGGCGAGATCCAGGTCAACTTCGAGGTCCCGCCCGAGGTCCGCTGGCGGCCGCTGTCTCGCTGGTCGCTGGTGCTCGTGGTGATCGGTGTCGCGATCGCGATCGTCAGCTTCGCGCTGAGCTTCGCGAAGGTCGTCGACGTCGGCGTGATCCCGATCGTCATCGGCGGCATCGTGGCCGGGATCGGGCTCGTGCTCGCCATCGTCGGCTGGTGGCTGCGCCGCGGCCAACCGGCCGACCAGTCCCTGCGCGACGTCGAGGTGACCCGCCGGCTGCGCGGCCGCTCCGAGATCGAGCAGGAGCTGCGCGAGGCGCAGGCCGAGCACGACGACATCCTCCAGCGCCTCGGGCTCACGGAGTTCGAGGAGGCGGAGGACCGGCTGCGGCTCGAGGAGGCGCACGTCGCCGAGATCGACCAGCAGCGGGCGCACCTGTCCGGGTTGATCGGCGACGAGAAGATCGAGGCCCTGCCCGCCCGGCGCGACAACGCCGCGCTGGAGATCGAGCAGAAGACGAACGCGCTCGAGGCGCTCGGCCCGATCGCCAAGGAGCCGCGGGCCCGGGAGCGCCTGGAGGTCGAGGTCGTCGACGCCGAGGGCCAGGTCGACCGGAGCCGCGACGACGAGGCGAACGCGCGGGCGCGGGTCGAGCAGAACCCGGTCGACGCGGAGGAGGTCGCGGCGCTCGCCGAGCGCCTGGCGATGCACCGCGAGGCGCTGTCCGTGCTGCGGCGCCGCGAGCGGGTCTACGAGCGGACGCAGCTCGAGCTCAACACCGCCGAGCAGGCGACGATGGAGCTCGCCACGCGCTACCTCGAGCGGCGTATGGTGCCCGACCTCGAGCGCATCACCGGCGGCCGCTACCGCCGCGTCCGGATCGACGACAGCAACCTCGGGATGGAGATCTACGCGCCCGAGCGCGGGGACTGGGTGCCGGTCACCGACCTGTCGCAGGGGACGCTCGACGTCGTGTACCTCGCGGCGCGGATCGGGCTCGTGCGGCTCGTGACCGGCGATCGCCGGCCGCCGATCCTGCTCGACGACCCGTTCGTCACGCTCGACGACGCGCGTGCTGCCCGGGCGCTGGAGCTGCTGCGCGACCTGTCGACGGACTTCCAGGTCATCTACTTCACGACGTCGGACCGCTACGACGCGCTGGCCGAGCGGGTCATCGCGCTCGACGGTCCCACCGCCGTCGACCTGCCCGAGCCGGAGGGGGTGGCCCCTGCCTGAGGTCGCGGGACCGGTCGCGGTCCTGGCGCTCGGCCTCGTCTCGGCGGCCAGCTGGGGGGCGGGCGACTTCGGCGGCGGACTCCTCAGCCGTCGCGCGCCGCTGTTCGGCGTCGTGTTCGGGATGCAGCTGATCGGCATGGTCGCGGCGCTGGCGATCGGCGTCGCGCGCGGCGAGCCGATCCCCCAGGGCGCCGACGTGGCGTGGGCCGTCGCCGCCGGCGGGTTCGGCGTCGTCGGCATCACCTCGCTCTACCGCGGCCTGTCGGTCGGCCGGATGGGCGTGGTCGCCCCGACCACCGGCGTCCTGGCGGCCGTCGTGCCCGTGGTCGTGGGGTTCTCGATGGAGGGAATCCCGTCGACCGAGGTCGTCGTGGGCATCGGGGTCGCGCTGCTGGCCGTCGTGCTGGTCACGCGCGCGCCCGGGCACGACGCCTCGACGCCGTCGGGGATCGAGTGGGGCCTGCTGGGCGGCGTCGCGATCGGTCTGTTCAACGTCTGCATCGGCCAGCTGTCGGGCGCCGGCGCGTTCGGCCCGCTGGTCATCACCCGGATCGTCCAGGCCGGGATCCTGCTGGCGATCATCGTGCTCGGGCGCCAGGCGTGGCGGATGCCGCTCGCGTCGGCACGCTGGCTCATCGTCATCGGCCTCCTCGACATGGCCGGCAACGCCGCCTTCATCCTCGCCGCCCAGGCCGGCGACCTCGCGATCGCTGCGACCCTGTCGTCGCTCTACCCCGTCGGCACCGTGGTCCTCGCGATCGCCGTCCTCCACGAGCGGCTGACGCGGAGCCACGCCGCCGGCATCGCGCTCACCGCCGCGGCGATCCTCCTGATCGGGCTGGGGACCGCGGGCTCGTAACGCCCGCGTACGATCAGCCGGTGAGGATCTCCGCCAAGGTGGACTACGCGGTCCGGGCGATGTGCGAGCTCGCGGCGCACGATGGCGCGACGCCGGTGAAGGCCGAACAGCTCGCGGCGGCGCAGGAGATCCCGCTGTCGTTCCTCGAGAACATCCTCGTCGACCTCAAGCGGGCGGAGCTCGTCCGCTCGCTGCGCGGCCAGGTCGGCGGCTACCGCCTCGGCCGGCCCGCGGAGGCCATCTCGATCGCCGACATCATCCGTGCGGTGGAGGGGCCGCTCGCCGACGTGCGCGGGACGCGGCCGGAGGCCCTGCGGTTCGAGGGTCCTGCGACGGCCCTGCGCGACGTCTGGCTGGCGAACCGCGTGAGCGTGCGGCGCGTGCTCGAGCACGTGACGATCGCAGACGTGGTCGCCGGGGACCTGCCGGCGGACGTGCGCGCGCTGCTCGACGACGAGGACGCGCTCGTCGGGCACTGACCTCTGGGTCGGGCTCGCTCGCCGTCAGCTGGTGAGCAGGCCCCGCTTGGCCCGGATCCGCCGCTCGACCGTTCCGAACACGAACGCGTCCAGCAGGATCCCGATCGCCAGGATCACGAGCATGGTCGAGAGCAGGCCCTCGCTGTCGACGAGGTCGCGGTTGACCTGGAGCAGCTGGCCGAGCGAGGACTTGTTCGCGATGACCACGAGGAGCTCGCCCGCCATCAGGCTCCGCCAGGCGAACGCCCAGCCCTGCTTGAGGCCGGCCACAAAGCTGGGCATCGCGGCTGGCAGGATCACGTACCGATAGGCGTCGATCCCCTTCGCGCCCATCGCCCGCCCCGCGCGCGTGAGAACGGGCGGGATGTGGTCGACGCCGTGGATGAGGCCGTTCGCGATCGACGGGGCGGCGCCAAGCACGATGACGAAGGTGATGGCCTCCTCGGTGAGCTTGAACAGGAGGATGGCCAGCGGGAACCACGCGATCGAGGGCATGGTCTGGAGGCCCATGATCAGCGAGCCGACGCCGGACCGAAGGATGGCAAACCGCGACACGAGCGCGCCCATCGCCACGCCGAACACGACCGCGATCCCGAAGCCCCACACGGCGCGCCGCAGCGTGACGATGATCGCCGACCAGAGGTCGGCTGTCCCGAGGTCGGACACCATCCGGCCGAGGACGTCGGTGGGCGGGGGCAGCAGGTAGGTCGGCTTCCAGCCGCTGAGCACGACCAGCTCCCACGCGAGGAGCGCGATGCCGATCGCGAGCACCTTGGGCCACGTCGCGGACCAGGCGCGGCGCCACAGTGGCTTGCCGCGGACGAGCGGCGTCTCGAGCGCGTCGAGGCCGGCGACCTCGGTTCGCCCCTGCGACGTCTGAGCCGGTTCGGGCGCCGTCGCCGGGCGCTCGATCTTGATCACACCCAGCAGGTTAGCGTCCATGACGCGCAACCTCCTGCCGGAGTCGCGTTGTGATCTCGCCCGCGAGCTGGGCGACGTCGCGGTCCTCGATGCGCCGCGGGCGCGGGATGTCGACCGCGAATTCCTCGGCGACGCGGCCCGGTCGGCTCGTCAGGAGCACCACCCGATCGCCCAGGCGGACGGCCTCGCGGACGTTGTGGGTCACGAACAGGATGGTGCGGCCGGTGGCCTGCCAGATCCGCTCGAGCTCGTCGTGGAGGATGTCGCGGGTCATCGCGTCGAGGGCGCCGAACGGCTCGTCCATGAGCAGGACCTCGGCGTCCTGGGCGAGCGCTCGGGCGAGCGAGACGCGCTGGCGCATACCGCCCGAGAGCTCGTGCGGCTGACGCTTCGCGAACGCGCTCAGCTGGACCATCTCCAGCAGCTCCGCGACCCGCTGCTGGCGCACCGCCTTCGGGACCTTCCGCAGGCGCAGCGGCATGTCCACGTTGCGCTCCACGTTCAACCACGGGAACAGCGCGGCCTCCTGGAACATGAACGACGGGTCGCCCTCGCACTCGACGGTCCCCGACGTCGGCCGGTCGAGGTCGGCCACGAGGTTGAGCAGCGTGGACTTCCCGCAGCCCGACGCCCCGAGCAGGCACACGAACTCGCCGCGGCCGACCGACAGCGAGATGTCGTCGAGGGCCGTGACCGAATCGCCCCCGCTTCCGAACACCTTGGTCACATGGTCGATACGCACGGCCACCCCCCGGGTCGTCGCCGACCCAGGGGGAGGAGTGGTGGCCGTGGGCTGCGGCGGGGACGCCGCGAGCGCCGTTCCCCCCATCTACAGCCCCTTGACGGGTTGCTGGCCCGACGACTGGAGGAGCTCGTTGAGCAGCGTCAGGTCGTAGAGCTTCGAGAGGTCTCCCGGGTCCTCGAGCAACCCGAGCCCCTCGGCGTCGGTCGCCGACTTCTGGAGCGAGGACGCGATCGGGTCGACGGTGAACGTGAGGTTGTCCCACGCGGCCGACAGGAGCTCGGGGCTCAGCTTCTTGGTCGTGAACTTCTCGATCTCGGAGTTCACGGTCGCCTGCGCGGTCGCCGAGTCCTCGTTGACCTCGTCGACGCCCTCGATGTTGGCCGCCAGGATCCGCTTCACCACCTCGGGGTTGGCGTCGAGGAACTTCTTGGCGACCAGGAGATGGGTGGTGACGTACTTGCCGTCGGGCCACAGGTCGCGCTCGTCGACGAGGACCTTGGCGCCGCCATCCTGAATGAGCCGGGTCGCCCACGGCTCGGGAACCCAAGCACCGTCGATCGTCCCGGCCAGGAACGTCTCGAGGGTCTGGGCGTTCTCCTGGGGCACGACCGAGACGTCGCCGCCGCCGGCGGTGTCGGTCGACAGGCCCTGCGCCTTCAGCCAGCTGCGGAGCGCGACGTCCTGGGTGTTGCCCAGCGACGGGCTGGCGATCTTCTTGCCCTTGAGGTCCGCCGCGCTCGTGATCTCGGGCTTGACCACCAGGAAGGCGCCTCCCGAGGTCGAGCCGGAGATGACGCGGACCGCCTCGCCATTGGTCTTCGCGAACGCGTTGATGGCGGGGTTGGGGCCGATGTACGTGATGTCGATGGAGTCCGAGAGGAGCGCCTCGACGGCCGGCGTCCCCGAGGTGAACGGGGTGACCTGGATGTCGGCATTCGGGAGGAGCTGCTTGAGCGGGCCGTTGTCGGCGAGCGCCACCAGGCCGGGCGCGTGCGTGATGTTCGGGAAGACGCCGAAGCGAACCGTGACCGCGTCCTCGAGGGGAGCAATCAGTCCGCCCGCCGCGGCCGAAGCCGGAGCCGACCCCGCCGGCGCCGACGCCGCAGGCACGGAGGCCGCAGGCGTGCTCGCTGCCGCGCTCGGCGCTGTCGTGGCGCCTGAGCCGCTGCTGCAGGCCGCGACGATGGTCGCCGCGAGCGCGAGGGTGGCGAGGGTTCGTCCGCGTGTGACGGTCCGCATGGGTCCTCCGGTTGGTGCAGGGTGTCGAGGGCGTTGATGTCGTGTTTTCGGGCTATTTCTACCGAACTAGTGAGAATAGACCACAGGGCGATGCGGGTTGTCAAATCGGCGAAGCGCACCGGCGACCGGGCGACTCAGGTGCGCGGCACCCGACGAACCTCGACCGCGTCGACCGCCGCGGCATCTGTCAGCCGGTAGATCGCGGCGAAGCCCTCCGCATCCAGACCGCCAGGTCGCAGCGCCGCCGCGAGATCGGCGAGCTGCGCGTCGACCGCCTCCGGGGGGACCACCCGTCCGGCGCGAGCCAGGTTCCGCTCGTGCACCGTCGAGACCGGCAGGTCGAGGACGATCGCGACGGCCGGCATCCCCGCGGCCCGCGCGCGACGGAGCAGGTCCAGGCGCGAGGCGCGCTTGACGCTGGTGGCGTCGACGACCGCGAGGCGTCCCTGCGCGAGCCGTCTTACGAGCGAGCGGTGGAGCGCCGAGAACGCCGGCCGCGTGGCGGCCTGGTCACCCGGGTCGCCGGCGATCGCGGCGCGAAACGCGTCGGACGAGAGGACCTCGTCGGGGGCGAAGTGGCGCGCCGCGAACGTCGACTTGCCGGCACCCGCGGCTCCGACCAGGACGACCAGCGACGGCTCGGGGAGCTCGATGACGGTGGGGCCGGTCATCGCGAAGCTGGAGCTGCGGGCGCGCGCGTCAGGGCGAGGCGGGCGACTCGTTGCCCTCGGACGGCGGCGGCTCGGGCGTCGGCGGGGCGGTCGGCTTCGGCGTCTTGCTGGGCTTCGGCGTCGGCTTGGGGGTGGGCTTGGGCGTGGCCTTCGGCGTCGGCTTCGGATCGGGCTTGTTGTCCTTCGGCGGCAGCCCGCACGTCGACGACCTCGACGGGCTGCGCAGCGGCCCGTTGCCCGGCTCCGGCAGGGGATCGAAGCGCGCCTCGCTCGGGCGCGTGCCGGTCGGCGGGAACAGCTTGGCGGCCTTTCGCCGGATGGCCTTGACGTCGGGGATCTGGATCGAGCCCCGGGCGTCGTAGCCCGACTTCACCAGCGGATGGTCGAACACGTCCCGGAACACGTCGTCCCGCTTGACCTGGGTCGCGACCGCGATGTAGTCGGCGATGAGCGACGGCTTGATGTTGGTCGTGATCGTCTGTCCGAGCGACCTCAGGAAGCGGGACGGGTTGTCCAGGAACTCGCCTCGGACGAGCCGGTCGCGGAGCGCTGCGATCACCTCCTGCTGGCGACCGTCCCTCGTGAAGTCGCTCTCGCCGAGCGCCTTGCGAATGCGCGCGTACCCGAGCGCCTCTTGCCCGTCCATGTGGTAGCGGCCGGGCGTGATGTTGAAGCCCTTGAACCCGTATTCCTTGTAGCGCGGATCGCAGAAGCCGTCGGTGACATTGATGTTCACGCCGCCGACCGAGTCGACCAGGGACACGAAGCCGCCCAGGTTGACCTGCGCCCAGTAGTCGATCTTCATCCCGAGCAGCGTCCCGAGCGCGGCGGTCAGCACGGACTGGCCGTCCTTCGAGCCCGGGAACTTGTTCGGGTGCCAGCGGGCGTAGCTCACGAGCCCGTTGATCTTGCCGCGGTACTTGCGTCCGTCGGGCAGGGGCACGTCGACCATGTCGCGCGGGATCGACGCCATCGAGACCGTCTTCGCGACCGGGTCGAGCGACACCACGATCATCGTGTCGGTCAGCGCCGTCGTCCGGCCCACGCCCGAGTCCATGCCGATCAGCAGCACGTTCACGCGCGGGACGGCCGGCGTGGCCGTGGGGGATGGGCTGGGCTCGAGCGAGCCGTCGGGTGAGGCGGACGGGTCGACGGCGAAGTCGGGGTCGTTGGCCTCGACGGGCGGGGCCGTCTCGGTGGGCACCCACGCGCCCCCTTCGGCGACCGGGGCGAACACCTCGGTCGCCGCGTCGCGCGCGTCGACCGTCAGGCCGGCGATGACGAGCTGCGGCCCGAGGACGATGAGCACGGAGATCGCGAGCGCGGCGATGGTCGTGGCGCGCGCCGTGATCGGGGTGATGACGCGAGTCGCGCCGACCGCGAACAGGCGCCAGCCGACGACGAGCGCCTCGACGACGAGGATCGCCGTCAGCACCGCCGGGTCGAACAGCCGGGCCGCGAGCGCGGTCCGGTCGCTCGTCGCCGCCACCAGGACGAGGGCGAGCAGCAGGATCAGCAGCGGCCCGCCGAGCAGCAGCGCCCACTTCCAGCGGCCGGCGGCGAGGTGGCCGAGCCCCGGGAAAGATGGCGTTGAGCAGCAGGAAGCGCGGGGCGTGCGAAGGAGGGTCGCCGACCGGGGATGACGGGGGATCGCCGGCCTGGACGGGCTCGTCGGACATTGCCGGGAAGGATGCGGTCGATCGCCGATTGCCGCAACCCGGCCCACGGCCGGGCCGCCGGGGCGGTTCGATCGACATCGGGCTGGGTTAGGATCGGGCCATGCCCACCGGGATCCCTCCACGTGCCGAACCTGCTGACGCGATCGCGCCTGAGGCCCGGCCGCGCCGTCGACCTGGCCGTCGGCCCGCCGGCTGAGGAGGTCCACCCGGACGAGGTCAGCGCGGGTGGCGTCCGCTGGCTGTACCTCGAGAAGCCCCTCGAGGACGATCGGGACTGGCTGCAGCGCGAGTTCGGGTTCCACTCGCTGGACATCGAGGATGTCGCGTCGCGCAACCAGCGCCCGAAGCTCGACGCCTACGACGACTACCTGTTCATCGTTCTCCACTTCCCGGTCTTCGACAAGCCGAGCGGGCGCCTCCTCACGGCAGAGCTCGACCTGTTCGTCGGTCCCGACTACCTGATCACGCTGCCCGACCAGAACCTGCCGCCCCTGGCGGCCATGTTCGAGCGTTACCGGGAGCGCCCCGAGGTGCGCGAGGCGACCTTCTCCAAGGGCACGGGGTACCTCCTGTACCGGATCGTCGACACCTGCGTGGACGCCTCCTTTCCGATGCTTCGCAAGATCGGCGCGAAGCTCGACCTGCTGGAGGACGACATCTTCGAGGGGAAGTCGGACAAGATCGTGCAGGAGCTCTCGAACGCGAAGCAGGAGATCATCAACTTCCGGCGCGTCGTCCGACCGATGCGCGCCGTGCTCCGCGACCTCGAGCGCACCAAGCAGCGTTACCTCGCCGAAGACCTCGACATCTACTTCGACGACATCACCGACGCGGCCGAGCGGATCTGGGATGTCCTCGAGAACTACAAGGAAGTCGTGGAGGCCCTCGAGGACTCGAACGAGTCGGTGCTGTCGCACCGGCTGAACGAGTCGCTGCGCGTCCTCACCGCGTTCAGCGTCGCGTTGCTGCCGCTGACCCTGCTGGCCAGCATCTTCGGCATGAACTTCGACCTGCCCGGCGAGGAGGGCCTCGGGGAGTTCTGGCTGGTCATCGTCCTGATGGGCGGGATCCTCCTGGGCGTGCTGCTGTTCTTCCGGCGGCGCGGCTACCTCTGACGAGATCTCCAGGGATCGTTGGCGAGCGAGAGACCCGTCCCTCCATTTGACGCGGACACGTATCCGCCACAACCTAGCCGTCTCGGGGAACGGGACCGCGCTCGTGAACGTGGGCGCCGCCTCTCCGCGGAGTGGGGACGCAGGAGGCCGATGACCGGCCGGTGCGTGCTGCGCAACAGGAGGCAGGGGAGCCGACATGCGCCTGGATCGCCGGGCACCGTCGACAACGGTGCATTGACCGCGACGCTGCGCGTCCCGACGGTCCAGCTCCGGGAGCCGCTGGTGGAGGCAAAGCTCGCCGCGCCCTACCTCCGCTCTGCCGTCCTCCAGCGCGACGCCCTCGTCCGGGAGCTGCTCCGCACCAACGCCGGCCTGGTGACGATGGTCGCGCCACCCGGCTACGGCAAGTCCACGAGCCTCGCGCTGTGGCGTGCCAGGGAGCGGCGCCCCGTGGCGTGGGTGACGTGCGACGCCGCCGATGCCGATCCGATCCGCTTCCTCAGCTATGTCGGCCTCGCGATCGAACGGGCGCTCGACCTCGCGACCCCGATCTTCGACGGCGTCCCGCTGAACGCTGAATCCGCGCTGTCGTTCGCCGTCCCGCGGCTCACCTCGGCGCTCCACGCGGCCCGGCTGGCGTTGGTGCTGATGCTCGACGACGTGCACCACGTCGCCGGTACGCGATCGGCCGACGCGCTGTCGATGATCGTCGACTACCTGCCGGGCGGGGTCACCGTCGCGGTCGCGGGCCGAACCGACGGCGGGCTGCCCGTCGCGCGCCTCCGCGCGAACGGCAGGCTGGTCGAGATCGGTGTCGACGACCTGGCGTTCGACGAGCAGGAGTCAGGGATGCTGGCGGCCCTCGACGGACGCGAGCTGCGCGCGGACGAGGCGCGCGAGCTCCACGCCCGGACCGAGGGCTGGCCGGCCGCCGTGTACCTCGCCGCCCGCCGGGCCCAGCGCACCTCCGCGACGCGGACGCCGGCACCGGTCGGCGTCTCCGGGCGGGACACCGACATCGGCGACTACCTCGACGCCGAGCTCCTCGACCACGCTGGGCCCCGGGTGCGATCGTTCCTGCTGCGGACGGCGATCCTCGACCGTATGTCGGCCGACCTGTGCGACGCCGTCGTCGAGGGCAAGGGCTCGGACCGCATCCTCCGCGACCTGGCGTCGACCAACCAGCTGGTCGTGCCGCTGGACACCGAGGGCGGCTGGTTCCGCTATCACACGCTCCTGCGCGAGCACCTCCTCGCGCAGCTCGAGCGCGACCGCGGCGCCGCCGAGGCGGTGCACCGCCGCGCGGCCGCGTGGTTCGCCGCGAGCGGGATGCCCGAGCTCGCCGTCGACCACCTGTTCGCCGCGGGCGATCCGGACGCGGCGGCGTCCCAGGCCTGCGCCGATCGTGCCGAGGCTGTTCCGCGAGGGTCGCGAGGCGACGTTTGCCCGCTGGCTCAGCCGGCTCGACGACGACGGCCTGCGGCGACAGCCGTTCCTGGCCGTGCTGGGGGCGTGGATGCATACGATCCTCGGGCGCCCCGCGGACGCGGAGCGCCTGGCCGACCTGTCCCTCGCCGCGGAATACGACGGCGAGCGGCCGCCGGGCGCCGAGCTCTACGAGGAAGCCAGGGCCTCGGTGCTGGCCCTGATGGCCCGCAACGGGCTCGATACCGCGGCCGGACATGCGCGAGACGCCGTGGCCGTGAGCACCCGGTTCAGCGCGTGGCGACCGCAGTCGCAGGCGGTGCTGGGCTCGATCCTCGTCCTGCAGGGCGACCGGACCCAGGGGGAGGCGATTCTCGCGGAATCCGCGAACGCGGCCGAGGCCCTGGGCGCCAGCCGGGCCCTCGTGTTCGCGAACGCCTGGCGAGCGCTGAGCGCGATCGAGCGCGAGGACTGGGCGACCGGCGATGCCCTCTCGCGGCTCAGCGGCGAGGCAGCGACGCGGACGCAGTACGGCCCCGATTCGATCGCGGCCGTCCGTGCGGTGGTCGCGGCGAGGGTGGCCGTGCACCGCGGGGAGCTCCCCGAAGCGCGCCGCCAGATGGCCGCGTTCGCCGTCGCCCGGGCCGCGCTCGGCGTGGCCACGTCCTGGATCAGCGTCCGATGCCTCCTCGAAGCTGCCAGGGTGAACCTCGCGCTCGCCGACCCCGCGGGCGCGCGGTCGTGCCTCCAGCAGGCAGGGGACATCCTCGTCCGACGGCCGGGCCTCGGGTCCCTGGGGCAGGAGGTCGCCGAGCTGCGCGCCCGGATCAAGAGCCTGCCGCCCGGCCCCGGCGGCACCTCCACCCTCACGCCCGCCGAGGTCCGCGTCCTGCGGCTCCTGCCGACCTACCTCACGGCCGCCGAGATGGCCGAACGCCTGTACGTGACCCCGAACACCGTGCGCACCCAGATCCAGGCGCTCTACGGCAAGCTCGGGGCCACGTCCCGCGCGGAGGCGGTGGAAGCGGCGATCGAGATCGGCCTGCTCGAGCCGTTGCCCGTGCTCGCCCCGGGAGGGATCACCAGCATCTGACGATGCGTCGCGGCGTCCCGCCCGCTTGAATCCGTCAGACAGCGCCGGGGCGGCGCATCACACGCGGATCGGAGCGCGATGGCTGACCGGGAGGAGACCCTGCGGCGCCTGACCCTCGGTGACGATGCGTACCTCGATGCCCTCCTGAACGAGCGCCAGGCCCACAAGCACGACGCGGCCCTCGACTGGGCGGGTGAGGCCCTGGTGAAGCTCGGCGCGCTGGCCGCGACAGACGGCTCGGACCTCGCCTGGCAGCAGACGGTCGCCTGCGCCCTGGATGCCGGTTGGACCGCGGACGAGGTCGTCGACGCGCTGGTCGTCCTGGCCCCCGTGATCGGCCGGACGCGTGTCATGGCCGCCGCCCCCAAGGTCGCCCTCGCGACCGGGTTCGACGTCCAGGGCGCGCTCGAGGCGCACTAGGCCGGATCCGTCGCCTGCAGGCCGCCGCTGATCACGGCATGCTGCGATCATGAGCGCCATGCAGCCGGCCACCCCGCAGGAGCTCGAGGCGACGGCCGCCCGGGGCGGGCTCAAGACCCTGCTTGGCCGCTTCGACCTCTCGTCGGCGATCTACGGATCGCTGCTCATCACGGCCCTGGTGGCCGCCCAGGGCCGGCATGACGCCAACCCCGAGTTCATCGGCTTCTCGGTGCTGGTCTCTGTGCTCGTGTTCTGGCTGATGGAGGTGTGGTCAGGCCTCGTCAGCCTTCGGGTCCAACGGCCGATCACGATGGCCGAGACGCGTCAGGTCGCGCTCCACGACAGCCCGATGCTGGCGGCGGCGATCCTGCCCATCCTCGCGCTCGCGACGTGGCGCTTTCATCTCGCCGATGTCGACCAGGCCATCGCGCTCGCGCTGATCGTCAGCGTCGCGCAGCTGTTCCTGTGGGGCCTGGTCGTCGGGCGTGCCCTCGACAAGGGCTGGCCCGTCGCGCTCGTCGTGGCGACCGGCGACTGCCTGCTTGGCCTGGTCATCGTCCTGCTCAAGGTGATCGTGATCCACTGACCACGGCGGCGCCAACGTCGTCAGGAATGGAGAAGCGCCGTTCGGCAGGCCGCGGATATCGTGGCCCAATGGACCTGGGACCGGTAACGTCTGATCCGATGAGCCTGGCTACGAGCACCGACACGCGGTTGCCTGCCCTGCGTGCCGCCGACAACCACGATCGGATCCGCGTGCAGGGCGCGCGGGTCAACAACCTCAAGGACGTCAGCGTCGAGATCTCGAAGCGGCGGCTGACGGTGTTCACTGGCGTCTCCGGCTCGGGCAAGAGCTCGCTCGTCTTCGACACGATCGCCGCGGAGTCGCGACGGCTGATCGACGAGACATACTCGACGTTCGTCCAGGTCTTCATGCCGACCCTGGCGCGTCCCGACGTCGACGTGCTCGAGGGTCTGACGACCGCGATCATCGTCGACCAGGAGCGGCTCGGCGCGAACCCCCGCTCGACGCTCGGCACCGTCACCGACGCGAACGCGATGCTGCGCAGCCTGTTCAGCCGCCTCGGCGAGCCCTACATCGGCGGCCCAACGGCGTTCTCCTTCAACATCCCGACCACGCGGGCGAGCGGCGTCATGACCGGCCCCAAGGGCGAGCAGAAGATCGTCCAGGGGGCGATCTACCTCGGCGGGATGTGCGCCGAGTGCGAGGGGCGCGGCACCGTGTCGGACCTTGACCTGTCCGTGATCCTCGACGAGTCGAAGTCCCTTGCCGACGGGGCGATCCTTGTACCGGGATACACCGCGGACGGCTGGATGGTGGCGACCTTCATCGAGTCCGGCTTCTTCGACCCGAACAAGCCGATCAAGGACTACTCCGAGAAGGAGCGTCACGACCTCCTCTACAAGCAGACGGTCAAGATCAAGGCCAAGGGCATCAACGTCTCCTACGACGGCCTGATCCCGAAGATCCGCAAGTCGATGTTCAGCAAGGACGTCGACTCGCTGCAGCCGCACATCAAGGCGTTCGTGGAGCGTGCCGCCGTCTTCAAGACCTGTCCGGCGTGCGACGGCAGCCGGCTCAACGACGCGGCCCGATCCTCGAAGATCAAGGGCATCGGTATCGCCGACGTCTGTGCGATGCAGGTCACCGACGCCGCCGAGTGGCTGCGCGGCGTCGATGACAAGGGCGTGGCGCCGCTGGTCGCCAACCTGCTCCACCTCTTCGACTCGTTCGTCGAGATCGGTCTCGGCTACCTCTCGCTCGACCGCCCATCCGGGACGCTGTCGGGAGGCGAGTCGCAGCGCACCAAGATGGTCCGCCACATCGGGTCCGCGCTGACCGACGTCACCTATGTCTTCGACGAGCCGACGATCGGGCTGCACCCGCACGACATCGAGCGGATGAACCGCCTGCTCCTCGAGCTGCGGGACAAGGGCAACACGGTGCTGGTCGTCGAGCACAAGCCGGAGACGATCGTGATCGCCGACCACGTCGTCGACCTCGGACCCGGGGCAGGCACCGGCGGCGGCACCGTCTGCTTCGAGGGGACCGTGGACGGGCTGAAGGCGTCCGGCACCCTCACCGGCCGGCACCTCGACCACCGGACGGCACTCAAGGGGACGGTCCGGGAGCGGAGCGGCACGCTCGAGATCCGCGGCGCGGACGCGCACAACCTGCAGGACGTCGACGTCGACATCCCGCTCGGCGTGCTGTGCGTCGTGACCGGCGTCGCCGGCTCCGGCAAGTCGTCGCTCGTGCACGGCTCGATCCCCGAGTCAGCCGACGTCGTGTCGATCGACCAGGGCGCGATCCACGGCTCGCGTCGGAGCAACCCCGCGACGTACACCGGTCTGCTCGACCCGATCCGGACCGCGTTCGCGAAGGCCAACGGCGTCAAGCCGGCCCTGTTCTCCTCGAACTCCGAGGGCGCCTGCCCGACGTGCAACGGCAACGGCATGATCTACACCGAGCTCAGCTTCATGGAGACGGTGGCGACGCCGTGCGAGGACTGCGGCGGCAAGCGCTTCCAGCCCTCGGTCCTGGAGATGCGGCTCGGCGGGCTCAACATCGCCGAGGTCCTGGACCTGCCGGTCGCCGACGCGCACGCCTTCTTCGCCCAGGGCGACGCGAAGACGCCGGCGGCGGCGGCGATCCTCGAGCGGCTCGAGGACGTCGGGCTCGGTTACCTCAAGCTCGGCCAGCCGCTGCCGTCCCTGTCGGGCGGCGAGCGACAACGTCTCAAGCTCGCCACTCGGATGGCCGAGAAGGGCGGGATCTACGTCCTCGACGAGCCGACGACGGGCCTGCATCTCGCCGACGTGGAGCAGCTCCTGGGGCTCCTCGACCGACTGGTCGAGTCGGGCAAGTCGGTCATCGTCATCGCCCACCACCAGGCGGTGATGGCGCACGCCGACTGGATCATCGACCTCGGTCCCGGGGCCGGCCACGACGGCGGCAGGATCGTGTTCGAGGGCCCGCCCGCAGACCTGGTCGCCACCCGGTCCACCCTGACCGGCGAGCACCTCGCGGCCTACGTGGGGAGCTGACCCTCGAGAGCGGCCCGGCTAGGCCCCGGGCAGGTGTCGCTCGGGCTCGCCGACGTAGCGCACGTCGGGGCGGATGAGCCGGTTGGCGCCGGCCTGCTCGATCGCGTGGGCGGTCCAGCCGGCGTGGCGCGCGAGCGCGAACGTGGCCGGGAACAGGTCGGGCGTGAGGCCGACGCCCATCAGGACCGGTGCCGCGTAGAACTCGACGTTGGTCCGCAGCGGGCGGTCGGGGTACTTCTCGGCGAGGACCCGCAGGGCGACGTCCTCCACCGCGATCGCGAGCTCGAGCCAGTCCGGCCGGTGCTCCATGCGCTCGGCGACATCGCGCAGCGCGGCGGCGCGCGGGTCGTAGGCGCGGTACACGCGGTGGCCGAAGCCCATCAGCCGGTCGCCGCGGGCCAGCGTGTCGCGGACCCACTGCTCGGCCTTCTCCGGCGAGCCGACCTCGTGGATCTGCTCGACGACCTCGGACGGGGCGCCGCCGTGGAGCGGACCCTTCATGGCGCCGATCGCGCCGCACACCGCCGAGGCGATGTCGGACCGGGTCGAGGTGATGACGCGGGCCGTGAACGTCGAGGCGTTGAAGCCATGCTCCGCGCCGACCACGAAGTAGGCGTCGAGCGCGCGGGCCGTCTCGTCGTCGGGACGGGCGCCGTTGATCATGTACAGGTAGCCCGGCACGAGGTCGAGGTCGGGGTCGGGGTCGATCGGCTCCTCGCCGCTCCGGATCCGGGCGAACGCCGCCAGCGCCGATGGCGAGAACGCGGTCAGGGCGCGAGCCTCGTCGGCGGTCGGTGGCCAGGCCAGGGCCTCCGTCGCGCCCCACGCCGACACCGCCGTGCGCAGCGCGTCCATCGGCTTGGCGGTCATCGGAAGCGCGCGCAGGGCCGTGAGCACGGGGCCCGGGACGGGGGCGCAGGCGAGCTTGGCGCCCGGGTTCCAGTTGCCCGTCCACAGGAGCTCGGCGATCGCGGGGTAGGTGCCCTCGCGCACCAGCTCCCCGATCGGATACCCGCGATACAGCAGCCGGCCGGCGGCCCCGTCGATGAACGACAGCGCGGTCTCGCCGGCGACGACGCCCTCGAGACCGGGCGAGTAGGGTCGGTCGTCCGCGGTCGCGACGGCGGGGGGTTGGGTCATGCCCAGATGGTAGCCCGCGTCGCCTCCTGAGCGTCGAAGTCGTCGGACCACGGTCATTCGTCCGTCGCTCAACCGGCGACTGCAAATGCCTCGACGCGGGCGATGAATTCGGCGGCGTGGCTGTGGTGGGCGCCGTGGCGGGCACCTTCGATGACCTCGAGCCGCCCGTCGGCCAGGCGCCGGTCCAGCGCCTGGGCACCGATCCGGAACGAGGCCGGCGAGAGCGATCCGACGAGCTGGAGCACCGGGACGGTGACCGCGGCGAGGGCGTCGAGGCCGGCGGCGGGCGCATGCTCGGCGGAGTCCAGCTCGCGCAGGATCGTCGGCGCGGCGGCGGCGCGGAGCGGCCAGACCGGGTCGGCGCGGAACGCCGCCAGGTCGGCGGCGGGCATCCCGATGGCCTCGGTCATGAACCGGGCGAGCATGCCGTCGAGGTCGCCCGCGGCGAGGTCCTCGCGCAGCCGCGCCTCGAGGGCCGGGTCGATCGCCTCCTCGCCCGGCGCGAGCGGCGCGCCCTCGTACGCGACGACGCGGCGGATCGCGGCGGTCCGCAGGCTCGCCCCGAGCGCGATGCGCCCGCCCAGCGAATGCCCCACGACGTCGACGGGCCCGCCCGTCTCGGTGGCCAGGACGCCGGCGACGGCGGCGAGGTCGTCGAACTCGCGCTCGATGTCGTAGGCGGCCGCGTCCCCGTCCCCGGAGTCGCCGCGTCCGCGCCGGTCGACCGCGTGGAGCCGCCATCGCGTCGCGAGGTCCGGTCCGACGCCGCGCCAGGTGCGGTGGTCGGCGGTCGTGCCGTGGACCAGGACCAGCGACGGGCCGGCGCCGGCCTCGAAGACCGCGATCGGCACGCCATCCGGGGCGGTGACCCGCCGGCCGGGGCGATCGGGGAAGGGCGGCGCGGACGATGGCGCCGGCGACGGCGCGGGCACTCCGCCTACGACCTTGGCAGTCGGGCCGCGGCCGCCTCGTCGAGCAGCCACAGGGCGCGCGGCAGGCGCGCCGCGCCGACCGGGAGCTCGCGGACGTCGGCGCCGCCCCAGGCCCTGGCCAGCAGGTCCGCCTTGCCGGCGCCGGTCGTGATCAGGACCACGCGCCGCGCCGCGGCGATCAATCGCGGGTGGAGCGTGACCCGGTCGACGTGCGGCTCGACGTGCGTCGGTGCCGGCACCGCAACGACATTCGCGCTGGCGTCCCAGACCGCCGAGCCCGGGAAGATCGACAGGACGTGGCCATCCGGGCCGACGCCCATGATCAGGACGTCGAACGCGGGATCCCCGTTCGGGCCGGACGCGGGTCCCGCCCGCTCGATCTCCGCCGCATAGCGAACGGCCGCCCACGCGGCACCGCCGGAGCGGGCGATCGCCTCGGTCACGGGGACTTCGTGGAGTTGCGCGGCCGGGATCCGTACGCCGTCGCCGTGGCCGCCGACGTCGGCGCCCTCCGGGCTGCCCGTTTCCTCGTCGCCGCCGGAGGCCAGGAGGATCTGGTTGAGCGGCAGGGCGTTCGACAACGGGTGATCCGAGGGCACGAACCGATCGTCGCCCCACCAGACGTGGACGCGCGACCAGTCGACGCGCTCCCTGAGCGGTGGCCGCCCGAGGTGGTGGTAGATGCCAGGCGCGGACGAGCCGCCGGTCGTGACCCAGTGCGCGACCCCGCGAGCCGCGATCGCCGTGGCCAGGTCGCCCGCGATCTCCTCGGCGGCCGCCGCGGCCACCGCCTCGGCCGAGGGCAGCACCCGCAGCTCCGGCCGCCCGTCCTCGTCCGTCACCGCCTGCCTCCCATGATCGCCGCGGCCATCCGGATCGTGTCCGCGGACAGCGGGTCCCGCCCGCCCGTCTCGAGCGCCTCGCCGAGCAGGTCGACGTCCGTCCGCCGCGGCGCCTTGAACGTGCGGTCCATCTCCTGCACCCCGTCGAGCCACGCGTGGACGTGGACGTTCTCGGCCTCGGCGGTCACGTCGGTCCGCAGCTCGGAGCCGCGCCGCTCGGCGAGGATCTCGACCCGCAACGTCGTTCCGGGCGGCATCGGCGACGCGACGGGTCGCACGACCACCGACACCTCGCCGGTCTGGTCGCGGAGCCGGCCCTGGAGGCCGCGATGGAGCGGGGCCTTCTCGCCGGGCCGCGGGCCCCGTGCCCCGGACGACGTCGCCCGGCCCTTCGCGTCGTCGGGCGTCAGCGGTGATACCACCCGCATGCCCAGTCGCGAGGCCAGCCACGCGACGTGGTACAGCGGCTTGACGATGTTGGTCGTGCCGGGCGCGCCGGTCTCGTCGTGGGTCGCGTAGGTGACGGCGATCCGGCGGACGTAATGCAAGAACGGGAAGAAGTCGTGCTGGTCGAAGACCGTCGCGATCGCCTCGCGCCAGCGCGACTGCCGGACCAGCGCGAAGTCCCGGATCGACAGCCGCTCGAAGTCGTCGTACAGGCCGGCCAGCTGGATCAGGCGATCCACGCCGTCCCCCGACCAGGCGGACCCGTCGACGACGAGCCGGTCGGTCGATTCCAGCAGCTCCCGCACCGGCTGGGACCCGAGGAGCGGCTCGCCCGGCCACCAGACCGTGACCGGCAGGTCGTGGATGAGGAGCGGCGCGACGAGCCCGAACAGGTGCCGGCCCGTCTCGCCGCCGGCGGTCATGAAGATCAGCTCCGTACACGTCTCCGGCGCGCCGGCGCGCGGCAGCACGCAGTGGGCCTGGATGCGGGCGTCGATCCATGGCGGCCCGTCGGGATCGGCGCCCTGGACCACCAGCGTCCGCGATGGGTGGCGGCCGGTGAGCCGGCTGATGGTCTCGGCGCTGCGCTCGCCGACCTCCGGCTGGCGGGCGACGACGACCAGGTTCAGCACCGACGTGCGGGCGGCGATGTGGCGCCCGCCCTGGACGCCGTCCTCGGACTCGATCGCCAGGTTCGGCTGCGCCCAGATGCGCGCCAGCTCGCGTTCGATCCCCTCGATCGTCTGTGCCCGGCTCATCCAGCGCAGCGTCGGCTCGCCGGGTCGCGGGGCCTCGGCCAGGGCGATCTGTCCGCCGCCCGCCGGTCGCGTGCCGACGGCGATCACCTCGCCGAACGGCCGCTTGGGGCTGTCCTCCGGGCCGCCGCCGCCGGGACCGTCGCCGTTCAGATCCGGCGCCACCGGCGGCCCTCGCGCGCCAGCATGTCGTCGGCCGCCTCCGGGCCCCAGGTGCCGGCCTCGTAGCTCGGGAACTCGGGCGCCGGCATCGTCGCCCACGTGTCGAGGATCGGGTCGACGATCGACCACGCCTCCTCGACCTCGTCGGCGCGCGTGAACAGCGACGCGTCGCCGAGCAGCGCGTCGAGGATCAGCGTCTCGTACGCGTCCGGGCTGTCGGTCTGGAACGCGGACCCGTAGGTGAAGTCCATCGTGACGTTGCGGACGTCGATGCCGAGGCCCGGGACCTTGGCGCCGAAGCGCAGCATGATCCCCTCGTCCGGCTGGATCCGCATCGCCAGCAGGTTCGCCTCGGGGTCCGTCGCGCTGTCCTTGAACAGCCGGTGCGGGACCTCCTTGAACTGGATCGCGATCTCGGTCGAGCGCTTCGGCAGCCGCTTGCCCATGCGCAGGTAGAACGGGACGTCCGACCAGCGCCAGTCGTCGACCGTGAGCCGTGCCGCGATGTACGTCTCGGTCTCGGACTGCGGGTCGACCTCGGCCTCGTCGCGATAGCCGATGACGGGCTTCGCCGATACCCAGCCCGGGCCGTACTGGCCGCGGACCACGTCGCGCGCGACCTGGTCCGGGCTGAGCTCGGTGATCGCGCGGAGCACCTTGACCTTCTCGTCGCGCAGCGCGTCCGCGTCGAAGGTGGCCGGCGGCTCCATCGCCACGAGGCTGAGAAGCTGTAGCAGGTGGTTCTGGAGAAAGTCGCGCGACGCGCCGGTCTCCTCGTAGAACGCGCCACGGGCCTCGATCCCCATCGACTCGGCCACCGTGATCTGCACGTGGTCGATGTGCCGCCGGTTCCAGATGGGCTCGAAGATGCCGTTGGCGAACCGGAAGACCAGGAGGTTCCGGACGGTCTCCTTGCCCAGGTAGTGGTCGATGCGGTAGACCTGCCGCTCCCGGAAGACCTTGCCGACCTCGCGGTTCAGCCGGACCGCCGATTCGAGGTCGCGCCCGAACGGCTTCTCGATGACGACCCGCCGCCAGCCGCCCTCGTGGCGCTCGTGGTCGAGCCCGGCGCGGCCCAGCTGGCCGACGATCTCGGCGAACGCCGACGGCTGCGTCGCGAGGTAGTACAGCCGGTTGCCGCGCGTCCCCTGCTCCTCGTCGATCTGGTCGAGCCGCTCGGCCAGCGTCGCGTAGCCGTCAGGGTCGGAGAAGTCGCACCGGACGTAGATCACCCGCCGGCACAGCTCGTCGCACACGTCGAGGTCGATGGGCAGCAGCCGCGAGTAGTTGGCAAGGGACTCGCGCAGGCCGTCCCGGAAGCTCTCGTCGGAGTAGTCCCTGCGGCCCAGCGCCACGATCATGAACTCGTGCGGCAGGAGGTGGGTCCGCCACAGGTGGTAGAGGGCGGGGATGACCTTGCGATGGGCGAGGTCGCCGGTGGCGCCGAACAGCACGAACGTTGCCGGGTCCGGGACGCGCTCGAGGCGCAGGCCCTCGCGCAGGGGGTTCAGCGCCGTCTTGGCGGACGTCGGTCGCTTCTTGCCTCCGGACGCCAGGCGCAGGTCGCGCATCGTGCGCGGCGCGTCCTTCTTCACGGGCGGCGCGGGATGGGTGGGCTTGTCGGGGGCGGCCGGACGCGTCGTCGTCGTCTCGCCGTCGGGCGGCGCCTTCGTCGTGACCGCGCCCGCTCGTTCAGACCGCGGCACCGACCGGCTCCTTCGCTCCGCTGGCGGCCTTGGCCGCCTGGGCTTCCTTGCGGTCCCAGATCTTCGCGATGTACGGCACCGCGGCCGGGGTCACGCAGCCGGTCTCGCCGTGGTCGACGACGACGATGCCGATCCGCCCGCTGGCCGCCTCCGCCTCGGCGCGCAGCCGCTCGTTCCGGGCGCCGATCGCGATCAGGGCGCCGTTCATGCTGTGCCGGGTGCGGTTGCCGGCCCGGTGGATGCCGGCCTCGATCCGCTCCAGCAGCCCGCTGAAGTAGGCGTCGTCCTGCGACGGGTCGTTGAGCGCGAGCTGCGCGTACAGGTCCCAGCCGGCCTGCGACGTCCAGTCCCGGTCCTCCGCCGTCCATCGGTCGGCGCGAGCGCGGACCCCCGGAACCTGCGATGCCAGCGAGACGACGAAGATGTCGACCAGGGTGTAGACATCGATGTCGGCCAGCCAGGCGTCGAGGTCCTGCTCGGTCGTGGATGCCGGGTCCGCGACCATGCAGGCGAGGATCCGGGCGTCGTAGTTGGCGGTGCCCCACAGCTCGCGGGCCAGCATCTGATCGCGCTTCGCCCGCTTCGCGAGCGGGCGCATGACGGCGAAGCTCACGCCGAACATCGGGTCCCGCGCCCCGTGGCGTCGGTAGGTCTTCCGGTTCTGCTCCGTGCCTGCCGCCTCGAGGGTGGCCATGGCCGTGGCGAGATCCATGGGTTCCCCGACTACTCCGTCTTGACCTCGTGGCCGCCGAACTCGTTACGCAGCGCGGCGAGGACCTTGCCGCCGTACGAGTCGTCCTGGCGGGAGCGGAAGCGCGTCTGCAGCGACAACGTGATGACGGGGGCCGGGACGTCGCGGTCGATCGCCTCCTGGACCGTCCAGCGACCCTCGCCCGAGTCGGCGACCCAGCCCTTGAGATGGGCGAGGTCCTGGCCCTCGGACGCGAACGCGCGGCCCAGCAGCTCCAGAAGCCACGAGCGTACGACCGAGCCCTGACCCCACAGGTTCGCGATCTGCCCGAGGTCGAGGCCGTAGTCCGAGGCGTGCATGATCTCGAACCCCTCGGCGTACGCCTGCATCAGGCCGTACTCGATCCCGTTGTGGACCATCTTCACGTAGTGCCCCGCGCCCGGACCGCCCACGTGCATGTAGCCGCCCTCCGGGGCGAGCGTCGTGAACACCGGCACCAGCGGATCGACGGCCGGCTTGTCGCCGCCGACCATCAGGCAGTAGCCAACCTGGAGGCCCCAGATCCCGCCCGAGGTCCCGGCGTCGACGTAGTTGATGCCGTGCTTCTTGAGCTCCTCGTGGCGGCGGACGTCGTCGTGGAAGTTGGTGTTGCCGCCGTCGATGATCGTGTCGCCCGGCTCGAGGTGCTCGAGGAGCTCCCGGATCTGCGCCTCGGTGGCATCGCCCGCGGGGACCATCACCCACACCGCTCGCGGCTTCTCGAGCTTCTCGACCAATTCGGCGATCGTGAAGGCCGCCAACGCGCCCTCGCCCTCGATCTCCCGGGTCTTCTCGGGCGTCCGGTTGTAGGCCACGATCTCGTGGCCGTCGCGCAGCAGGCGCCGAACCATGTTCGCGCCCATCCGCCCGAGTCCGATGAAGCCGATGCGCATGGGCCGTTCTCCCAAGGCTGCGGATGTGCGACGGATGCTTTCCATCAGAGCATAGGACCGCTCGTCGCCAACCGCGACAAGCGGACCGAAATCGACGCCACCGATCGGCCCGGGGTCAGCGAAGGTGGTGCGCCGCGAACTCCAGGCGCTCGATCACGTGGTCCGCCTCGGGCGCATCGTGGCCGCTGAACGGCCAGACGCGGATCTCCTTGGGGCCGGCGTACTCGTTGTAGGCGGCGAACACCGTCGACGGCGGCGTGACCACGTCCTCGAGGCCCACCGAGAACAGTGCCGGCACCGTCGCGCGGGCCGCGAACGAGCGCCCGTCGAAGTAGCCGAGCGTGCGGAATACCTGCGCCTCGTCGCGCCGGTGGCTGCTCAGGAAGCCCCGGATCTCGGCGTACGGCAGCTCGTCCGTCACCTCGACCGCTCGCCGGTAGTGGCACAGGAACGGGACGTCGGCGATCGCGGCGGTCACGCCGCGGGCGAGGGCCGCCGCCGCGAGCGCCAGTCCGCCGCCCTGGCTCGCGCCGCAGACGGCGATCCGCGAGCCGTCGACGACCGGCAGGTCCCGGGCCGCCTCCACGGCGAGCACTGCGTCGGTCATCAGCCGCCGGTAGTAGTAGGTCGCGGGGTCGAGGATGCCGCGGGTCATCACGCCCGGGTACTCCGGCCCGCTGCCGGTCGCCGCGATGTCAGGCGTGTCCCCGGATCGCCAGGCGCCGCCCTGGCCGCGCGTGTCCATCACCAGGTTGGCGTAGCCCGCGGACGCCCAGACCAGCCAGTCGACCGGCCGCCCCCGTCCGCCGCCGTAGCCGATGTACTCGACGATCGTCGGCAATGGGCCGGCAGCGCCCGCGGGGTGCAGGAGCCACGCCTTGATCGGCTGGCCGTCGAACCCGGAGAACGTCACGTCAAACGCCTGGATGGTCACCAGGTGCGACGCCACCGCGGCGACAACGGCGGGCGACCGCTTCGCGCGGCTGTCCGCGAGCGTCGACGACCAGAACGCGTCGAAGTCGGCGGGTTCGTCGAGCGGGGGCCGGTACGCGCGGAGCTCGTCAAGCGGGAGGTCGACCAGGGCCATCCACGGATCGTAGCGGCGCCCGGCGGCGCCGGTGAGCCGCGTGCCGCCGGAGCCGGTCGGTGTCAGTCGCCCGAACGGGCCGCGGCCTCGATCGCCAGCACCTTGTCGAGCCGGCGCTGGTGCCGTGGCTCGCCGGAGAATGTCGCGGCCAGGAACGCGACGGAGCATTCGACGGCGGGCTCGATGCCGATGACCCGCGACCCGAACGTCAGGATGTTCATGTCGTCGTGCTCGACGCCCTGGTGCGCCGAGTACGTGTCGTGGCAGATCGCCGCCCGGATGCCCGGGATCTTGTTGGCCGCCACCGACGCCCCCACGCCGGACCCGCAGATCAGGATGCCGCGGTCGGCGCGGCCGTCACGCACGGCCTCGCCGAGTGCCTGGGCGAAGTCCGGGTAGTCGTCGTTGGGATCCGAGCCGTCGCCGCCGAGGTCGGTCAGCTCGTGGGTGCCGCCGAGCTCGACGACCAGCCGCCGGATCAGCTCGTCCTTGAACGCGGCCCCGGCGTGGTCCGCGGCGAACGCGACGCGCATCCCGTGCTCAGTCGTGGCCCGGGTCGGTGCCCGGGGTGCGATCGACGCCGGCATCGCCGCGGCCGATGGTGGGGTGGCTCCCGTGCGCCGGGCCGAGCGCGCGCCTGCCGTCCGTGGAGGCCGTCGCGGACGACCCGCCGGCCGACGTCCGCGACCCGCTCCGCCGTGAAACCGAGCTCCTTGAAGATCGTGCCGGCCGGGGCGCTCGCGCCGAAGTGGTCGAGCCCGATGATCGCGCCCTCGTCACCGACCCAGCGCTCCCAGCCCATCGAGACGCCGATCTCGACCGAGACCCGCTTCTTCACCGACGGCGGCAAGACCGAATCGCGATACGCCTCGTCCTGCGCCTCGAACCGTTCCCAGCAGGGCAGGCTCACGACGCGCGACGGGATCCCGTCGGCCTCGAGCTGCTCGGCCGCCGCGAAGGCGAGCTGCAGCTCCGAACCCGTCCCGATCAGGATCAGCTGGGGCTTCCCGCCCGCGGCCTCGCGCAGCACGTAGCCGCCGCGCCGCAGGCCCTCACGGGCATGCTCCGGCGAGCCCGCCAGCGTCGGCAGCTTCTGGCGGGTGAACGCGAGCGCGACCGGGCCGGGCGTGGCGCCGGGGATCGTCGGCCGCTCGACCGCCAGCGCCCAGGCCGCGGCCGCCTCGTTCGCGTCACCGGGCCGCACGAACCACAGGTTCGGGATTGCCCGGAGCGCCGCGTAGTGCTCGACCGGCTGGTGCGTCGGCCCGTCCTCGCCGAGGCCGACGGAGTCGTGGGTCCAGACGTAGGTCACGTGCAGGCCGGACAGGGAGGCGAGCCGCACTGACCCGCGCATGTAGTCGCTGAAGGTCAGGAACGTCGCGCAGTAGGGGAGGAAGCCGCCGTGGTAGGCGATGCCGTTCGCGATCGCGCCCATGCCGTGCTCGCGGACGCCGAAGCGCAGGTTGCGGCCCGCGTGGTCGGCCTCGAAGTGGTCCGGGCCGTTCGCCTTGACGTCGGTCAGGTTCGACTCCGACAGGTCCGCCGAGCCACCGAACAGCTCGGGCAGCGGCCCCGCCAGCGCCTGGATCGTGTCCTGGCTCGCGTTCCGCGTGGCGACCTCGGTGCCGACCTCGTACGCCGGCAGGCCCGCGTCCCAGCCGTCGGGCAGCCGGCCGAGCAGCCGCCGTTCCAGCTCCGCCGCGTCCGCCGGGAACTCTGCGGCGTACCGGTCGAGCCGCGACTCCCACTCGGCGACGAGGTCCTTGCCCTCGTCGATCGCGCGACGGAACAGCTTCCCGGCCTCGTCCGGGACGTAGAACGTCCGATCCGGGTCCCAGCCGTAGGCCTCCTTGACCAGGCGCACCTCGTCGGGGCCCAGCGGCGCCCCGTGCGCCTTCTGGGTGTCCTGCTTGTTGGGGCTGCCGAAGCCGATGTGGGTCCGGACCGCGATGATCGACGGCCGCTCGTCCGCCTCGGCGCCGTCGATGGCTGCCGAGATCGCGGCCACGTCGGTGCCGTCCTCGACCCGCTGGGTGTGCCAGCCATAGGCGGCGTACCGCCCGAGCACGTCCTCGCTGAACGCCCAGGCCGTCGGCCCGTCGAGCTGGATCCGGTTGTCGTCGTACAGGACGATCAGCCGGCCCAGTCGCAGGTGGCCGGCGATCGAGCTCGCCTCGGACGCCACGCCCTCCTGCATGTCCCCGTCGCTGGCGATGACGTAGGTCCGGTGGTCGACGATGTCGTGGCCGGGGCGGTTGAACGCGGCGGCGAGCCGCCGCTCGGCGATGGCCATCCCCACCGCGTTGCCGAGGCCCTGGCCGAGCGGGCCGGTGGTCGCCTCGACCCCCGGCGTCAGGCCGTACTCGGGGTGGCCCGGCGTGATCGAGCCCCACTGGCGGAACGACTTGAGGTCGTCGAGGCTCAGGTCGTACCCGGTCAGGTGCAGGAGCGAGTACAGCAGCATCGACGCGTGACCCGCCGACAGCACGAACCGGTCCCGGTTGGGCCAATGCGGGTTGGTCGGTGCGTGGCGGAGGTGGCGGGTCCACACCGCGTAGGCCATCGGCGCGGCGCCCATGGGCGCGCCCGGGTGCCCGGAGTTCGCCTGCTGGACGCCGTCGATCGAGAGGGTCCGGATGGTGTCGATCGCGAGACGATCGAGCTGGTCCGTGGCGAGGGTCATCGCTCTCTCCGGTGGCGCGGTCCCGACCGGTGCGCCGGCCGGGCATCGTCGGGCGCACGGCGCGGCGAGTGTTTGCCGCGATCCCCATCGTAGCGCGCAACGCCGCACACCCCGGCGGCTATCCTCCGGCCATGCCTGACATCCGCGTGTCACGCCGGACGCGCACGTCGATCCGGACGCGCCGGGCCGCTGACCGGCCCAAGGTCGTCGTGGTCGGCGACATCGTGGTCGACGTCATCCTGGCGCCCGAGCGCACGATCGAGCGCGGCACAGACGTCCCGGGCCGGGTGCTCGCGAGGGCGGGCGGGTCGGCCGCGACTTCCGCCCGCTGGCTCGGCCGGTTGGGCGCGCGATCCACGCTCGTGTGCGCGGTCGGCCGCGACGCGGCCGGACGCGCGCTGGTCGCGACCGCGACCGCCGATGGCGTGACGGTCAAGGCGGTGCGCATGGCCGGCGCCCGGACCGGGAGGATCGGCGTGCTCGTGGAGCTCGACGGGCAGCGTTCGTTCGTGCAGGATCGAGGCGCCGCGCTGCGGCTCCGCCCCGAGGACCTCAGGGCGGACTGGTTCGCGGGCGCCGATGCCGTCCACCTGCCGGCCTACTCGCTGCTCGACGAGCCGCTCGGTCGCGCGGGCATGGCGTCGATCCGGATCGCGCGCGAGGCCGGCGCGCTCGTCACCGTGGACCTCGCCTCGACGGCACCGCTGCTCGCGCTCGGCCGCCGGGCGGGCATCGCGGTGATCCGGGCCGCGGCGCCCGACCTGCTGTTCGCGACCCGCGACGAGGCGAAGGCGCTGCTGGGCAGCAAGTACGAGGAGGCGCTGCTCGAGCTCGCGCCGCTCGCCGTGGTCAAGCGCGGGCGCAAGGGCGCGTCGATCCTGATCCGGCTGGCCTCGACCGCCCCGCTGCTCGCGCTCGGCCGGCGGGCGGGCATCGCGGTGATTCGTGGCGCGGCGCCGGACCTGGTGTTCGCGACGCGCGAAGAGGCGAAGGCCCTGCTTGGCAACAAGTACGAGGAGGCGCTGCTCGAGCTGGCGCCGCTCGCCGTGGTCAAGCGGGGGCGCAAGGGCGCGTCGATCCTCATCCGCGCGGACAGGAAGCCGCTGCGCCTCGATGTCGCGACGACGCCGATCGTCGCGACGGACACGACGGGCGCGGGTGACGCGTTCGACGCGGGGTTCCTGGTGGGCTGGCTCGACGGCCGGCGCCGCGGGCTCTCGCCGGCGGCGTCCCTTCGACGCGGCGCGGTGGCGGGCAATCGGGCCGCGCTCCGCCAGCTGTCGCATCCGCGATCGGAGCTCAGCCTGGGCTGACGCCCTCAGGACATCGACAGCTCACGACACGCTAATTTGGGGGTACCCCACAGCAGAGGAGAGCCCGTGGGCAAGGTGGTCATGTACGCCTCGGTGTCGGTGGACGGCTTCATCGCGGACGAGGGTGACCAGCCCGGACCCCTGTTCGACTGGTTGTCCAGCGGTGACATCCCGTTGGACGAGAGCGGCTACGTGAAGGTGTCACAGACGTCCTACGACTACGTCCGGCCGTACTGGGACCAGATCGGGGTGACCATCGCCGGCCGCCACGTCTTCGACATGACGGACGGCTGGGACGGAAAGCCTCCGAGCGGGATCGACCACGTGGTCGTCGTGACGCACCGGCCGAAGCCCGAGGGCTGGGACCCCGAAGCGCCGTTCCACTTCGTCGACGGCGTCGAGGCAGCCGTGGCAAAGGCGCAGGAGCTTGCGGGTGACCGCTTGGTCGAGGTCGCCGCAGGCGACGTCGGTGGCCAGGCGCTTGCCGCGGGCCTGATCGACGAGGTCCGCATGGACGTCGTACCCGTGGTGTTCGGGTCCGGCAAGCGCTACTTCGGGTCGGTCGACGCGCAGCACCTGCTGGAGGAGCCTGACGTGGTGATTCAGGGCAACCGGGTGCTTCACCTGCGCTTTCGGGTGCGCCGTTGACCGATCTGAGCGGGACGCGCTGCTGAAGACGGCTGACCCGATCGTCGAGACGTTCGAGTTCCGGCACTGACGGCGGAGAGGCGTCTCAGGCGCCTCGCAGCCGGTAGACGCGGCCGACCTTGCGGTCCATGTCCTCGAGCTCGGTCGTCGTGCGGACGTCGTACGTCGCCAGCTCCTCGAGGTCGTCCAGCGGCAGGTAGCGCCGACCGGGGTCGCCCACCAGCACGTCGATCCCGCGATGCGCGGACGCGCCGCAGCCAGGGCAGGACGCGCTCGGCGAGCGTCGCGTCGTACCAGCAGTCGCCGGCAAGGACGACATCCACGTCCGGCGGCTCGTCGCCCAGCACGTCACGACGGCTGGTGGAGACCCGCACCCGATTGGCCTTCGAGTTCAGCTTGATCGCGGCCACGGCGATCGCGTCGATGTCCACGGCGACGACATCGGCCGCGCCCGCGCGCATCGCGGCGATGGCGCACACGCCGGACCCTGACGCGAAGTCCAGGACGCGCCGCCCGGCCACGGCGTCGGGATGCTCCTCGAGGTAGCGGGCGATGGCGAGGCCGCCCGCCCACGCGAACGCCCAGTAGGTCATCGGGGCGTCCGGGTCGCCGGTCTCGAGCTGCGCCGCGTGCCAGATCGGCAGCGCCTCGTCGGCGAGCTGGAGCCGGATCTCCTCGAGCCCGGGGACGGGCAGCAATCGCGTGTTGCGCAGCACGAACGCGCGGGTCGAATCGGCCATCGGGTGACACTACGCCACGCCCGGTCCCTGACGTACCCTCGGCCCATGATCGCCCCCGAGCTGCTCGCCATCGCGCCCGAGGTCGCCGACGCGCTCCGGGACGGCCGCCCGGTCGTCGCCCTCGAGTCCACGCTGATCAGCCACGGGCTGCCGTACCCGCAGAACGTCGAGGTCGCGACGGCGTCCGAGGCCGCGATCCGGTCGACGGGCGCCGTGCCCGCGACCGTCGCCCTCAACGAGGGCCGGCTGCTGGTCGGCCTGTCCGCGGATCAGCTCGAGACGCTGGCGACCGCGCCTCGCGGCAGCGTCGACAAGGTCTCGCGGCGGAACCTCGCCGCGGCGATCGCCGGCGGCGCGTGGGGAGCGACGACCGTCGCGGCCACGATGATCGCGTGCCATGCGGCGGGGATCCGCGTGTTCGCGACCGGCGGCATCGGCGGCGTCCACCGGGGCGCCATCGACGGGGCGAACCCGAGCTTCGACATCTCGGCCGACCTCGACGAGCTCGCCCGCACCCCGGTCGCCGTCGTGTGCGCGGGCCCGAAGGCGATCCTCGACGTCCCGCGGACGCTCGAGTACCTCGAGACGCGCGGCGTGCCGGTGGTGTCGATCGGGATCGACGAGGTCCCCGGCTTCTACGCCCGCGGGTCCGGGCTCAAGGCCCCGACCAGCGTGCCCGACGTCGCGGGCGCGGCGGCGGTCGTCCGGGCCCACGAGGCGCTGGGGCTCGGGTCGGGCCTCGTGATCTGCGCGCCGGTGCCCGAGGAGCAGGCGCTCCCCGACGCGGTGACGCGCGAGGCCGTCGAACCAGGCGATCCGCGAGGCCGACCACACCGGGATCACCGGGGCGGCGCTGACGCCGTGGCTGCTGGCCCGGGTCGCGGCGATCACCGACGGCGCGTCGGTCAAGGCGAACATCGCGCTGATCGTCAACAACGCGACGGTCGGCGGCGAGCTGGCGGGCGCGCTCGCGGGTGACGCCTAGGCCTGCGATCGCCGCTCAGGCGTCCCAGCGGATGCCGCGGCACGGCGAGAACGCCGACCCGGAGGACCGGATCGGCGTTGGCGGATGAGCATCCCGTGTCGGCTGCAATCGGCCAGGCGGGTCTCAGACATGGGTCAGGCGCGGCCTTGCGGCCGGCGAACCCGAACCCGCCGACCGTGGTCGCCGAGGCGATGCCGGCGAACGTCAGGAGCTGACCGCCCTCGGTGCGGTAGCCGTCGCTCCGCGGCGGGAGCGGGCTCGCGGGCCCGGGCTTGCCGACGTAGCGGATGCGGAAGCGCGACGGCTTCTTCACGTTGGCGAACATCTCGGTGGTCTCCGATCGTGGTGGCGGTTGGCCACGACTCGGTCTGGGCGACGGGTCGTGCGATTGACTCCCGCAGCCTAGGGTCGCGCCCGTCCACGCCCGATGGACGACGGTCGACAACGGCGGGGCGACAAACGACGATGTCGGGCCGAGCGGGGCCGGCGTGACCGGCCCAGCGGCCATCGCTGTTCGACAACCGTAACGCGCGTGTAAGACATCCATCTTCCAATTTGGCCGGTCCGGCGTGGTAGCATCCGCGTCCCCGCACGAGGTCCGCATCGGCTGACCATGGCCCTCGCACGCCCGGCTCCTGACCTGCCGCCCGCCATCTCCGTGACCGGTGTTCGCCGCGTGTACGCGACGAAGCCGAAGCCGGTGGTCGCGCTCGACGGCGTCGACCTCGAGGTCGCGCCGGGCGAGTTCTTCGGGCTGCTCGGGCCGAACGGCGCCGGCAAGACGACGCTGATCAAGATCCTCACGACGCTGCTGCTGCCGACCAGCGGCGACGCGCGGATCTTCGGCTTCGACATCGCCACCGAGACGAAGCGGATCCGCCGGATCATGAACATGGTCGCGGGCGGCGAGCAGTCGGGCTACGGGATCCTGACCGTCCGCGAGCAGCTGTGGATGTTCAGCCAGTTCTACGGGATCGGCACCCGCGACGGCTGGAAGCGGACCGACGAGCTGATCGAGGCCGTCGGCCTGGGCGAGCAGCGGCTGCAGCGCGTGAGCACGCTGTCGACCGGCCAGCGCCAGAAGATGAACATGGCCCGCGGCCTGCTCAACGACCCGTGGATCCTGTTCCTCGACGAGCCGACCCTCGGCCTCGACGTCGCCGCGGCCCGGTCGATCCGCGAGCTCGTGCTCGACTGGAAGGGCGCGGTCGCCGGCCGGACCGTGCTGCTGACGACGCACTACATGGCCGAGGCCGACGAGCTGTGCGAGCGGATCGCGATCGTCGACCACGGCAGGATCCTCGCGATCGGGACGCCCGACGAGCTCAAGAAGCGGGTCCAGCGGGAGTCGATCTTCCGGCTCGAGCTCGACAGCCTCGACGCCGGCATTCCCGCGCTGGCCCGGCTGCCCGGGGTCGTCTCGGCGGCACCGGCCGCCGACATCGACCCGGAGCTCCAGCGCATCGCCGTCAACCTCGTCCTGGAGGAGGACGCGGCGCTGGGCGGCGTGGTCACGGCGCTCGCCGGCATCGGCAGCCACATCCTCGCCCTGCGCAAGTCCGAGCCCACGCTCGAGGACGTGTTCGTCGAGCTGGTCGGCCGCGGGTTCGGCGACGACGGAGCAGGCGGCGGCGACGCCGGGAGCGACAGGTCCGACGGGCAGGGCCGGACGGCGCCGGCGGTCGCCGCGGCGCGACGACGAGGCGGACGGCGTCGAGGACCTCCCGCCCTCGCCCAGCGCCGACGAGGCCGAGAGGCCTACCCCGTGGAGGCGCGCCGATGACGGCCGGCACCGCGCCCGCGGCCGCCCCGCCGGCGAGCCTCGCGCGTCGATCTTCGCCTCGTCGAGGAACGGCACCGACCCGCGGGTGGCGTCGTTGTGGACGCGACGCCAGGTCGCCGAGAACAACGCCCGCGCGCTCGTCGGCCGGGCGTTCCCGCGCGTCCGCGGCATGGTCCGCGAGCCGTCGTGGGTGTTCTTCGAGATCCTGCTGCCGTTCCTGACGACGTCGGCGTTCGTCCTCGTCTACCGCACCCTGCAGGCGCCCGAGGCCTACGTCGGCTTCGTCGTCCTCGGCGGCGCGATGGCGGCGTTCTGGCTCAACGTCGTGTGGATGATGGCCGCCCAGCTCTACTGGGAGAAGGACCAGGGCAACCTCGAGCTCTACTTCGCGGCCCCGATGAACCTGATGTCGGTGCTGCTGGGGATGGCCGTCGGCGGCCTGATCATGAGCTCGACGCGGGCGCTCGCGATCCTGGTGGTGTCCACGTGGGTGTTCGGCGTCACGTTCGACGTCCAGCAGTGGGGCCTGCTGCTCGCGGTGTTCTTCCTGACGCTGTCGGCGCTGTACGGCCTCGGGATGGCGATGGCCAGCCTGTATCTCCTGTGGGGCCGCGAGGCCTTCCACCTGACCAACGTGATGATCGAGCCCGTGTACTTCGTGTCCGGGCTCAACTTCCCGGTCGGCCGGCTGGGCGCGCTGGGCGCGGTCGCGATCGCGACGATCCCGTTCGCCGTCGGCCTCGACGCGATGCGCCAGCTGGTGTTCACGGGGCAGCCGTACATCACCGGCACGCCGTCGCCCCAGGTGGAGGCCCTGATCCTCGTCGCGATGACCTTCGGGTTCACGCTGGCCGCGCGCTGGCTGATCCGCCGCATCGAGCGCATGGCCCGCGCCCGCGGCACGCTCTCGCTGCGCTGGCAATGAGCGCCCTGACGGCCGAGGGGCTGGCGGGGACCGCGCCGGCCTTCGACCCCGAGCGGACCGAGGGCGGCGGCGCGCCCGAGACGGCGCGCAACCTGCGGACCGCGCTGCTGCTCGGCTGGCGCGTCGAGTCGAACTGGACCGACCCGGTCCTGTTCTTCATCTACACGGTGGCCCGGCCGATCGCGTCGCTGCTGCTGCTCGTGGCCATGGTCACGATCATCGGCGGCACGGCCAACGACCAGGTCCGCACGTTCGTGATCCTGGGCAGCGCGCTGTGGGCGATGCTCGTCGCCGGCCTCGCCGGGCCCGCGTGGTCGGTGCTCGAGGACCGCGAGCGCTACCGGATGCTCAAGTACCTGTACGTCGAGCCCGGCGACGTTCCTGGTGCTGCTCGTCGGACGCGGCGGCGCGCGCCTCGCGGCCGGGGCGATGGGCACCGCGGTCGCCCTGGTGTTCGCCGTGATCATCCTCGGGCTGCGGATCGACCTCCTGGCCGTGAGCTGGCCGCTGTTCGCCGCTGTGCCTCGTCCTCGGGATCGTGCCGATCCTCGCCCTCGGCGTGCTGCTCGCCGCGGTCTGCCTGCAGACGCGCCAGGAGAGCTGGTCGTACCCCGACGCGTTCGCGGGCGCGCTGTTCCTGATCAGCGGGGTGGTGTTCCCGCTGTCCACGCTGCCGCCGCCGCTCCAGGTCATCGGCCTCGTGAACCCCATCACGTGGTGGGTGGCGGGCGTCCGGCTCGCGCTGGTGCCCGACGGCCCGTCGTCGATCGGCGGCCCGGGCTCGGTGTGGACCGCTGTCACCGGTTCTGCCGCGCCCGATGGAACCACCATCGTGATCGCCTTGTGTGCGACAGGGGCGCTGGCTACACTCGCGGCCATCGCGACCTTCCGATCCAGCGAACGTCGGGCACGGGATCTCGGGTTGCTGGACCGAACGACCGGCTCGTAGCGTCCCGACCGTCGGGGGGCGCGCGGCGCCGCAGCGGAGAGTGCTCAATGCGCATCTACGACGGCAGTCCGCGCCAGGACTTCGAAGAGGTGTTCCGCTCGATCGGCGCCTTCCTGGACAGCCGCGGCATGCGCGACATCCTCGTGGTCGAGGTGCCCGACGGTTTCGTCGTCCAGGGCCTGGTCGCCGGGACGGACGCCAGCAGCGCCTGGTCGGAGACGGTCGGATCGCTCACGAAGGAGACGCTGAGCTTCTTCGACGACGACATCGCCAAGTTCATGGAGGAGGCCGCGGCCCGTCGCGGCGGCGAGCAGCCGGGCGCCACCGAGGCCGGCGCCCACGAGCGCGCGCTCCGCGTCATCGGCCACTGGATCGACACCCAGAAGCCCAAGGACGTGTTCCTGTTCGAGCAGGACGGCGCGTACGTCGTCCGCCTGCTGGAGGTCGGACAGGCCGGCGCGCACCACACGATCAGCGAGTTCACGCGCGAGGACATCGACGTCCTGATCGAGCAGGGGCCCGACCTGCGCGACAAGCCGAAGCCCGGGTTGACCGCCGCGCCGCCGCTCTCGGCCGGCGCACCCGCGCCCGCGGCGCCCGGCCGCACCGGCCGATGCCGCCGCCCCCGAGCAGCTGGGGCGAGCCCGCCAGCTGATCGTCCGATCGGTGCCGTGACGGGTCCGATGACCAATGCCGACGTGACATTGGCTGGTGGGGCGGGCACAATCAACGTCCTGACCGTCGCACTCGAAGGAGGCCCAACCCGATGAAGGCGTTGCGGACCGTCGCCGTCGCCCTGGGGATCACCCTCGGCGCCCTGATCGTCATCCCGCTGGTCGTGCTGGCCGGGCTGTTCGTCTGGCTCAAGCTGACCGAGGAGGACGACGAGGAGGCCCTCGAGCTCGAGCAGGAAGGCATCTGAGCGAGACCACCCCGCCGACGGACGGAGCATCCGCCGGCCCGTCGATCGACGCGACGCCCGCCGAACCGGCGGGCGTTTCCGTGTCCGGCGGTATGAGCCGGCTCCAGGCGTCGGCGTCGGCACGGACCCGCCGGTTCGCCGAGATCGGGCTGCTCGTCACCGTCGTGATCTGGTCGGCGAACTTCGTCGTGGTCAAGGCGTCGATCGGGGCGATCGGGCCGTTCACGTTCACGGGTGCGAGGTACCTCGTCGCGGCGATCACGCTGTTGCTCATCCTGTGGCGACGGCAGGGCTCGATCCGGCCGCCCGCCGGGCTGGTCGCCCTGCTTTGGTGCTCGGGCTGATCGGGTTCGGCGGCTACCAGGTCCTGTGGACGACGGGGCTGACGCAGATCAGCGCCGGCGACTCGGCGCTGCTGATCGCCGCGTCGCCTGTCCTCGTCGCGCTGCTCGCGGCGGCCGTGGGCATGGACCGGCTCACGGCACCGAAGCTCGCCGGCGCCCTCATCGCGTTCGCGGGTGTGGCGGTCGTGATCGGCGGTTCGCAGGGTCTGTCGCTCGGATCGTCGCTGGTCGGCGACGCGCTGACCCTCGGGGCGGCCGTCCTGTGGGCCGTCTATACGGTGGGGGCCAGTCGCGTCATCCGTCGCATCGACCCCCTCCAGGCGACGACCTGGACGGTCATCGGCGGGGCCTGCCTACTCGTGCCGCTGGGCATCGCGGAGGCCGCCGTGCGACCGCCCACCGACGTCACGCCCGCGCTGATCCTCGCCATCCTGTATGCGGGGGCCCTGGCCGCCGGCATCTCCAATGTGTTCGTGATCAACGCCATCCGCTCCGTGGGGCCGACCCGGGCCACCGCGATGCAGTTCCTGGTCCCGGCGGGCGCCGTCGTCCTCGGCGCCATCTTCCTCGCCGAGCCCGTTGGGCTGCCGCAGGTGATCGGCGGGGCGGTCATCGTGCTCGGCGTGTGGCTGACGCGACGGCCGTCGATCCTGCCGCCGACCGTGCGCGCCCGGCTATCCTCGGCCGCGTGACCGGACGCCTCGACCCGTGACCTCGGCGCTGCCCGACCCGCCCCGGTCGTCCGTGCTGCCCGCCTGTTCCGGTGCCGCCCCTCGAGGTTGGCCTCCCCCCGCTGGCGATCCTGGTCGACTACGACGGCACCATCGCCCGCACCGACGTCTCCGACACGCTGATGGCGGAGTTCGTGACTGCCGACTGGGAGTCGCACGTCGCGGAGTACGACGCCGGGCTCGTCGGGTCGCGGCGCCTGATGGCCTGGGAGGTGGCGCTGATCACCGCCGATCCCGACGCGCTGCGCGCGAAGGCCGCCGCCCAGCCGCACGACCCGGCGTTCCGCCCCTTCGCGGAGCGGGCGCTCGCGGCCGGGGTGCCGGTCGAGGTGGTGTCGGACGGCTTCGGCTTCTTCATCGAGCCCGCGCTCGAGGCGCTGGGCGTCGGCGGCCTGCCGGTCGTGACCGCCGCGACGTCGTTCGGACCGGGCGGCGCCCGGATCGAGTTTCCCAACGGCAACCCGGACTGCTTCGTCTGCGGCACGTGCAAGCGCAACCGGGTCCTCGCGCACCAGGCCGCTGGGCGGGCGGTGGCGTTCATCGGCGACGGGCCGTCCGATCGCTACGCCGCCGGCTACAGCGACATCGTGTTCGCGAAGGAGTCCCTCGAGCAGATCTGCATCGCCGAGGGCTGGCCGTACACGCGCTGGACCTCGTTCACCGAGATCGACGCCTGGCTGGAACGCGACCCTCGCCGCGTTCGAGGCCGACCCGGCGTCGTTGGCAGGCCCGCGACACCGACCCCTGTTCTGCGGCGCGGAGGTCTGGGGCCCGGGACGGTTCGACCCCGCACCTCCCGGAGGCTGACCAGGGCTTCCACGAAACGAATTCCGAAACGAATCGGCTTGCCCTGGCGCCATACCCTGCAGACCCGGCCTCGTCCTGGCGATGGCGTCCTGAGCAAGGGCCGCGATTCGACTCCGGGGCCTCGAATCGATAGCATTGGAAAAACCCCCGGAGGACCTGACCCGTGGCGAAGTATGTCTTTGTGACCGGAGGCGTGACCTCCTCTCTTGGCAAAGGCATCACCGCCGCCAGCATCGGCCGCCTGCTCAAGGCACGGGGTCTCAAGGTCTCCGTCCTCAAGCTCGACCCGTACATCAACGTCGACCCGGGGACGATGTCGCCCTACCAGCACGGCGAGGTCTTCGTCACCGACGACGGCGCCGAGACCGACCTCGACCTGGGCCACTACGAGCGGTTCATCGACGAGAACCTGTCCCAGAGCTCCAACGTCACGACCGGCCGCATCTACCAGGCGGTGATCGCCAAGGAGCGCCGCGGCGACTACCTCGGGCGGCACGGTCCAGGTCATTCCGCACATCACCAACGAGATCAAGGAACGGATCACGCGCGTGGCGCGCGCGGGCGACCCGGACGTGGTGATCGTCGAGGTCGGCGGCACGGTCGGCGACATCGAGAGCCTGCCGTTCCTCGAGGCCATCCGCCAGATGCGCAAGGACCAGGGACGCGCGAACGTCCTGTACGTCCACGTGACGCTGCTGCCGGCCCTCGCCGCGACCGGCGAGCTCAAGACCAAGCCCACCCAGCACTCCGTCAAGGAGCTGCGCGGCATCGGCATCCAGCCCGACGTGATCGTGCTGCGCTCGGACTCCGAGGTCCCCGACGAGATCCGCGAGAAGATCGCGCTGTTCACGGACGTCGACGTCGACGCGGTGATCCCGGCGGCGACGGCAGAGACCATCTACGAGGTCCCGCTCCAGTTCGAGGCCTTCGGCTTCGGGCGGCTGCTCGTCCACGAGCTTGGCCTGGGCGACGCCGATGTGGTGCCGGACCTCGCCGGATGGCGGGCTCTGGTGGACCGGATCAAGGCGCCGAAGGCGACGCTCGAGATCGCGCTCGTCGGCAAGTACATCGAGCTCCCCGACGCCTACCTCTCGGTGACCGAGTCCCTCAAGCACGCGGCGTGGGCGCACGGCGTCGACGCGAAGGTCCGCTGGGTCGACAGCGAGCAGCTCACGGCGGAGAACGTCGGCGAGCGGCTCGATGGCGCGGCCGGCGTCCTGGTGCCCGGCGGCTTCGGTCACCGGGGCATCGAGGGCAAGGTCCTCGCGGCACACTGGGCGCGCGACAACGGCGTCCCGTACCTCGGCCTGTGCCTGGGCCTGCAGTGCGCGGTCATCGAGTTCGCGCGCGAGATCCTGGAGACGAACGACGTCAACTCGACCGAGTTCGACATGTTCACGACGAACCCGGTCATCGACTTCATGCCCGACCAGCGGGACCTCGAGGACAAGGGCGGCACGATGCGCCTGGGCCTGTACCCGGCCAAGCTGCTGCCGGGCTCGAAGGCGCGCGCGGTCTACGGCCAGGAGGTCGTGTACGAGCGTCACCGCCACCGGTTCGAGGTGAACAACCGCTACCGCCAGACTCTCGAGGGCGCCGGGATGCTCCTGTCGGGCGTGTCGCCCGACGGCCGCCTGGTCGAGATCGTCGAGCTGCGCGACCACCCGTGGTTCGTGGCCAGCCAGTTCCACCCCGAGTTCAAGAGCCGGCCCGAGCGCCCGCACCCGCTGTTCCACGGGTTCGTGACGACGGCGCTCGCGCTGCAGGACGGCGTCGAGCCGGTGCTCACGGCGGTCGGGATGGACGCGGACGGCGTCGAGCCCGGAGCGGCGGTGCAGCCCTTTGTCGCCGACCGGGTCGGGGACGTCGAGAGCGAGACCGCGCCCGCGTCCTGAGTCGGGCTTCGCGCGCGGCCTGCGGGCGGAACTTCGGAAGGCCCCTTGTTCGACGAGCCGGTCGTAGACTGGAAGTCTTCCACCCGATCCCGCCCGCCCCAGGAGCCCGGCCATGAAGCTGTTCCTCGATACCGCCGACATCGAAGAGATCCGCACGGGCGTCCGATGGGGCGTGATCGACGGCGTCACGACGAACCCGTCGCTGTACGCGAGGATCAAGGGGCAGACGTACGACGAGGTCCTGCAGGAGATCTGTGCCCTGACGCCCGGGCCCGTGTCGGCCGAGGTGGTCGCGGACGACGTCGACGGGATGCTCACCGAGGGCCGGCACTTCGCGAAGCTGGCCGACAACATCGTCGTCAAGGTCGCGATGTCCGAGAACGGCCTCGAGGCGATCAGCCGGTTCAAGGCCGAGGGCATCAAGACCAACTGCACGCTGATCTTCTCCGCCAACCAGGGGCTGCTGGCCGCCAAGGCCGGCGCCTCGCTGCTGTCGCCGTTCGTGGGCCGGGTCGACGACACCAACGAGGAGGGGATGATCGTCATCCGCGAGCTCTCGGAGATCGTGAACTTCTACGACCTCGACGCCGAGGTCCTGGCCGCGTCCATCCGCGGCCCGCGCCACATCACCGACTCCGCGTTGGCCGGCGCGCACATCGCGACGCTCCCGTTCAAGGTCCTGCAGCAGATGGTCCACCACCCGCTGACCGACGTCGGGATCGTCAAGTTCAAGCAGGACTGGGAGTCCGCCCGCGCCGCGATGGCCGTGAAGGCCTGACGCCGGCAGCGAGCCCTGGGCGCCCGCACCGTTGGGTCTCGGGCCCTCGCGTCCCATCGAGGCGTCAACGCTGGCTCTGCCCGCCCCGCGCCGCCGTGCCATGAAGTCTCGTCACTTGGGCGAGGCGTGAGCCAGGACGCACGCTCAGCCGAGTCGCAGCTCCTCGCACTCACGTCGCGAATACAAGGCACCGACGACGCGCCTGCGGGATCCGCGACCGCCCTCCAGGGAGCCCCCGGCCGCACGTGTGTTCCAAATCGTTGACGACGTCGCGGGCGCGGGATATGCTCCATGCATCCCCACCGGTCGCGCGCGACGGCACCCCGATTCCGCGCGAGTCAACGGCCCGTGGCGCGACTTCATCGTTCCCCGTCGGCCTCCGCCGGTGTCGAACTCCACCCCCTGAGAGTGTGCCCAATCCCATGCCGAATGGTTCCGACCAGCGTCCGACCCGCAATCGTCGGCCGCGCCGTCGATCCCAGACCAGCCGCCTGCCGGTGACCGAGCAGGACGAGGTCGCCGAGCTCGAGGCCGCGCGCGAGCGCAACGACCTCGACATCCGCGACCTGCGCGAGATGTCCGTCAAGGAGCTGCAGGAGGTTGGCGAGCGCCTTGAGATCGACGGCGCCCCGGCCGAGCGCCGCGAGGACCTCGTCGACCAGATCCTCCAGGCCCAGACCGAGCGCGCCGGCCTCGACTACGCCTTCGGCATCCTCGACATCGTCGACGAGGGCTACGGCTTCATGCGCCGGCACGGCCTGCTGCCGAGCCAGGACGACGTCTACGTCTCCTCGAGCCAGGTCCGTCGCTTCGGCCTCCGCGTCGGCGATCGCGTCACCGGCGCCGTCCGAGAGCCGCGCGAAGGCGAGAAGTACTGGGGCCTGATCCGCGTCGACAGCGTCAACGGCGTCGACACCGAGACCGCGCGCCGCCGCCCGTACTTCAACGACCTGACGCCCATCCACCCGATCGAGCTGATCAACCTCGAGTCCGATCCCAAGAACCTGAGCCAGCGGCTGGTCAACCTGGTCAACCCGCTCGGCAAGGGCCAGCGCGCCCTGATCGTCAGCCCGCCGAAGGCCGGCAAGACGATGCTCCTCAAGAGCATCGCGAACGGGATCAGCGTCAACTACCCGGACATCCTGCTGATGGTCGCCCTCATCGGGGAGCGGCCCGAGGAGGTCACGGACATGCGCCGGTCGGTGCATGGCGAGGTCATCAGCTCGACGTTCGACGAGCCGACCGAGAACCACACCCACGTCGCCGAGATGGCGCTCGAGATCGCCAAGCGCCAGGTCGAGACCGGCCGCGACGTCGTGATCCTGTTGGACTCGATCACCCGCCTCGCGCGCGCCTACAACCTCGCCCTGCCGCCGAGCGGCCGCACGCTGTCGGGCGGCATCGACCCGATCGCCCTCTATCCGCCCAAGCGCTTCTTCGGCGCCGCGCGGAAGATCGAGGAGGGCGGCTCGCTCACGATCATCGCGACCTGCCTCGTCGACACGGGGTCGCGCATGGACGACGTGATCTACGAGGAGTTCAAGGGCACCGGCAACTCGGAGCTCATCCTCGATCGCAAGCTCGCCGAGAAGCGCATCTTCCCGGCGATCGACGTCCAGCGATCGGGCACCCGGCGCGAGGAGCTGCTGCTCGAGGAAGGCACGCTCAAGATGGTCTGGACGATGCGCCGCATGCTGTCGGCCGTCGGCACCAACGAGGGCATCGAGCTGCTGCTCAACCGCATTGCGAAGACCGAGACCAACGCCCAGTTCCTCGGCACCCTGACGAAGACCCTCGACTGACCGCGGCGGAACCCCGTCGAGTCGGGTTGTGCCGGGCGGAACGCGTCGTCCCGATTCGCCCAGATTTCACCGCTTTCGAGGCGGCGCCGTCACGTGACGGGCCTCCGGCGCGTCTCTCCCGGTTTGCTTCTCTTCGAACCCTTCTGGTAGGGTCAGGCAGAACTTTTCGGGTTGACCCGGGCTTCCGGGATCGGCCGGTGGGGGGACGTCCGAGCCCATCGCGACCCCGGAAGATCAGCCCGACGCCGACGACGGCGTCCCGTTCACGGGCTGATCGCTGCGCCAGGAGACCGTATTGCAGAAGCCACCGGCCGGCGCCGAGCGCCATGCCGACCGCCTGCACCGAGCCCCAGCCCACGCGACGACGACCTCCCGGATGAACCGGTTGAGCATTCGTGCCGCGCGGGCGATTCAGGACACCGTCCACGGCCGCGTCGCCGAGACCTCCGCGTCGATCGCGACGAAGGTGGCCGCCGGGTTGCGGACGTTCAGCGCGCCTGACCGCCTCCTCCCCATCTCCGTCGCCAGCATCGTCGCCGTCGCCTCGCTCCTCGCCGTCCTCCCCTCGACGCCGCAGGGCGCGGTCGGCGGCACCGAGGGCAGCGGCACGTCGCCCCGCCTCGCGATCAGCGGCGGCGTCGACGGCCTCATCGACACCGGGACGGGCACGACCACGGACACCGCCGCGGCCGCGATCGGGTACGAAGGCGTCATCGATCGCGACCAGACCTTGTTCCGTCCGTTCGCCATCCCGCGGTCGGTCGACACGAAGGCCGGGGCCGAGCAGTCGACGATCGATCCGGCCCCCGTGCTCGACGACGGGACGCTGCTCACGGGGTATGCGCCGACGACCGAGGTCGAGGACGGCGCCGACCTGATCGAGACCTACAAGGTCAAGTCGGGCGACACCCTGAGCGACGTCGCGCACCACTTCGGGGTCTCGATGATGACCCTGTGGTGGGCGAACAAGCTCGAGTCGAAGGACGACCTGCACATCGGCCAGGTCCTGCGGATCCCGCCGGTCACCGGCCTCGTGTACACGGTCAAGGACACCGACACGCTGGACTCGCTCGCGTCTCGCTACGACGTCTCGGCGCAGCACATCACGAAGCTCAACGGGCTCGAGGACCCGACCCTCGTCGTGGGCCAGGTGCTCGTCCTCCCCGGCGCCAAGGGGGCGCCGATCCCGACCCCCAAGCCCACGCCCAAGCCGGACAACAACGGTGGCGGTGGCGGTGGCGGTGGTGGCGGCGGCGGTGGCGGCGGGTCGTCGCGGCCCAGCGGCCCCGTCCATTACAACGGCGGTCAGTTCCACTGGCCGGTCATCGGCGGCGGCAACTACATCAGCCAGTACTTCCACTATGGCCACGAGGCGATCGACATCGCGGCCGACTATGGCAGCCACGTCGTCGCGGCGGCCGGCGGGCGGGTGATCTTCGCCGGCTGGAAGTCGAACGGCGGCGGGTACCAGGTCTGGATCTCCCACGGCGGCAACCTGTTCACGACGTACAACCACATGTCGGCGATCACCGTCGGGGACGGGCAGAGCGTCGGGCGCGGCCAGCAGGTGGGGCGCGTGGGCCAGACCGGCAACGCGACCGGTCCGCACCTCCACTTCGAGGTCTGGATCGGCCCGGTCTGGAGCGGCGGCACGCGCGTCAACCCGCTGCGCTACTTCTAGCCGCTCGTCCGGCGGGTCCCGCGGGACCCCGTGCGACAATCTCCCCGATGTTCCTCGATGACGTCCGGATCACCGTGCGTGCCGGTGCCGGCGGCGACGGCGCGTCGACGTTCCGTCGCGAGGCCCACGTCCCCAGGGGCGGTCCCGATGGCGGCGACGGCGGCCGCGGCGGGTCGATCTACCTGCAGGTCGACGCCGGCCAGACCACGCTCCACGACTTCCGCTACAAGCACCAGTTCAAGGCGACCCCGGGTGGGCGGGGCGAGCGCTCGCGCCGGCACGGCAAGGCGGGCGAGGACCTCTACCTCGCGGTCCCGCCCGGCACGGGGGTCCTGGACGGCGAGACCGGCGCGCTGCTCGCGGACCTCGTCGCGGTCGGCCAGCAGGCGATGGTCGCGCGCGGCGGCCGCGGCGGGCTCGGCAACACCCACTTCGCCACCGCCACCCACCAGGCGCCCAAGCACGCCCAGCGCGGCGAGCCCGGCGAGGACCGGACGATCCGGCTCGAGCTGCGGCTCATCGCCGACGTCGGCCTGGTCGGCCTCCCCAACGCCGGCAAGTCCACGCTGCTCGCGGCCCTCACCGCGGCGACGCCGAAGATCGCGGACTATCCGTTCACCACGCTGGAGCCCAACCTCGGCGTCATGGACCTCGGCATGGACGACGGCCGGCGACCGACGATCGCGGACGTGCCCGGGCTGATCGAGGGGGCGTCGTCCGGCGCGGGCCTCGGGCACGCGTTCCTGCGCCACGTCGAACGGACGCGGATCCTGGTGCACCTCGTCGACGGCGCGTCGCGCGACCCCCGCTGGGACCACGACGTCATCCGCGACGAGCTCCGCGCCCACGATCCGGCGCTGCTGGAGAAGCCGATCCTGGTCGCCTTCAACAAGCTCGACCTCGCCGCGGCACGCGAGGCGTGGCCGGCGTTCCTCAGCGAGGCGCGGGCGTCGGGCATCGATGCGCTGGCGATCTCCGCCGACACAGGCGAGGGGCTGGACGAGCTGCGCGCAGCGATCGCCCGGCTGCTACCCGACGCGGAGGGGCTCTCGGGGCCGCCCGAGCCCGCCGGCGTGGTCGTGCACCGGCTCGAGGCCCGGACGGACGCGTTCGCCGTCGAACAGGAGGACGGGGCCTACCGGGTCTCCGGCAGGCGGATCGAGCGGCTCGTCGCCCAGACCAACTTCGACAACGAGGAGTCCGCGGAGCGGTTCCAGCGCGAGCTCGTCCGGACGGGGATCGACGGGGCGCTGCGCAAGGCGGGGATCCGGCCGGGCGACGCGGTGCGGATCGGCGGCTCGGAGCTGGAGTGGGACCCGCCCGAGGACGACCGTTGACCGAGGCAACGGGCGCGGCTGCGCCGCCCGCCGACGTCATCGAGGGCTCGCTCGGGATCCTGGGCGGCACGTTCGACCCGATCCACATCGGGCACCTCGCAATCGCCGAGGAGGCCCGCGAGACCCTGGGCCTCGAGCGCGTGCTGCTGGTCCCGGCCGCGCACCCGCCCCACAAGCCGGGCCGGCCCATCACCGACGCCGGGCACCGCCTGGCGATGGCCGAGCTCGCGGTCGCCGGCAACCCCGCCCTCTCCGTGAGCCCGCTGGAGATCGAGCGCGGTGGTCCCTCGTACACGGTCGACACCCTGGCCGAGCTCCGGCCCGGCGGGGACGGGGCGGCGCCGCTGTGGTTCATCCTCTCGACCGAGGCGCTGGCCGGGTTCACGTCCTGGCGCGAGCCGGACCGGATCCTCGAGCTCGCCCGGCTCGCGGTCATGCCGCGGGGCGGGGGCGAGGGCGAGGGCGTCGACGACGGCCTGGGTCGCCGCGCACTTCCCGGGCCGCGAGGACCGGGTCAGGTTCCTCTCCGGGCCACTGTTGCCCATCTCCGGTAGCGTGGTGCGGCGACGGGTCGCCGCCGGGCGGTCGATCCGCTACCTCGTCCCCGACCCGGTCGCGCGCTACATCGCCGACCACGCGCTGTACACGGAACCCGCATGAAGGACACCGACCCCGTGACCGAACCCGCCTCGTCCACCGCCCCCCGGCCCGACGGCCTGCCCGCGCGCGAGACCGCGGCGCCGTCGTCGGAGCGTGCGCCGCTCGATATCGCGCGTCGCATCGTGGAGCTCGCGGAGGACAAGAAGGCCGCCGACATCGTCCTGCTCGACCTGGGCGACCTGACGACCGTCGCCGACGCGTTCGTCATCTGCTCGGGCGGGTCGGAGCGCCAGATCAGCGCGATCGCCGACGGCGTCGTCGAGGGACTGCGGGGCGAGGGCGTCCGGCCGATCGGCCGCGAGGGCACGTCGGAATCGCACTGGGTGCTGCTCGATTACGGGTCCGTGATCCTCCACGTGTTCACGCCGCCCGAGCGCGAGTACTACCAGCTCGAGCGCCATTGGTCAGGCGCGAAGACCGTCCTGCGCGTGCAGTAGAAGGCCGTCTGGCGCTGGCGCCGTCGCGGGTACCCCCATCCTCGGTACCCCTGGGCCATGTCACCCGCGCAACGCCGTTCCTAGCATCCCGGGCAAGTCGTTCGACCGTTGGGGTCGACGCCACCGTCACCCGGAGAGCCCCCATGTCGGGCCTGCGAGATCGTTGCCCCGGTTGTACCCGGCGCCTCATCATCACCCGTTTCGATACGACGTTCCGGCTGCCTGACCGGACGGAGCGCCTGTGCTTCGGGATCCCGGGCGGGCTGTGCGAGGACTGCCACCAGCTGTACATCGACCCGGAGCTGATCGAGCTGCTCGACCTGTCCGAGGGCCGGTGCGTGTTCGCGATCCAGAGCGACGTCGTCCTGCAGGAAGAGGCCTGGTCCTCCGCGGACTGACGGCCACTCCCGCCTGCCCGTCTACCGGGCGGACCGCCCCTGCAGGACTCGGCGCCACCGGCGCGACGCGCTCCCTGATCCAGAGGCTGAACGCCAGCCGTCGCTGCGCGTCGGTCGCCGCCGAGTCGGGTGCGCCCTTCACCATGGCGTCGAGGTCGAGCAGTCCCTCGAGGGCGTCGTCGAGCTCCGCCAGCGTCCAGCGTCGCGCCTGGCCCACGAGCTTCTCCACCCGGAACGGCTTCATGCCCAGCGTCCGGACGAGGCTGCCCGCCGTCGCGCCGGCCGCCAGGTGGTCGGCGACCTCGAGCAGCTCGCGGATCCGGCGGTGCAGCTGGACGAGGACCACTGGCTCGGGCGTCGTCTCGAGGAGGCGGTCGAGGAGGGGACCGGCGATCGCGGGCTTGCGGTCGGCGACGGCGTCGAGGAACGCCCACGTCGAGTCCGGCACGACCTCGGCGACCAGCGAGCGGACGTCGGCCTCGGTGACCGGGTCGAACGGCCGGTAGAGGGCCAGCTTCTCGAGCTCGCCCACGGCGAGGGCGCCCTGGCGCTGCCGGTCGACGTCGCCCTCGCGCACGAACCCGCCGACCCGCCGCGCGAGCTCCTTCGCGGCGCCCGGACCGAGCGTCATGCTGCGCTCGCTCGCCCGGGCCTCGATCCATGCCGCGAGCTGGCCTTCGCGCGGCGCCTTGAACGCCTTGGCGTCGCCGCCCGCCTTGAGCACCGCGGTCTCGAGCCCCTGCAGTGCCGCGGGCCGCCGGGTCCCGGCGTCGCCCTGCTCGATGAACACCAGCGCATTGCCCGGCGCCACGTTGCCGATCGCCCGGTCCATCGCCTCCCGGTCGGCCTTGGACCGGAGGAGCGGCGCCGGATCGACGATCACCGCGATCGTGCCGCCGCCGAACAGCGGCGCCGTCGCGACGCGCATGCCGATCGAGGCGACGTCCGTCTCGACGCCGTTCGCGCGCCAGCGGTCCGGTGGCGTGCCAGACTCGACCTCCAGGCGCCTGGCCAGCGCCATGACGGCGGCGTCCATCGTGTAGCCGTCGTCGCCCCGGAAGTAGGCGATCACCGGGACGTCGGCGCTCACGGCGCGGTCTCCCGCAGGGCACGGCGCGACCACCGGAGGCGCTGGACCTGGTCGGGGCGGATCCCGGCCGCGGCGCATACGAGGCGCTCCAGCTCGCGGGCACGCCGTTCCGCGAGCTCGAACGTGTCCTCCGTCCACGCCGAGCCGCCGCCGCGCCGGACCGTCTTGCCCGACCCGGGCGGGTACTTGCGCCGCCACCGCGCGAAGCGGGCGTCCATCGGCGCCAGGTGTTGCGCCGCCCGCTTGTCCGCGTAGGCCACGATCCGGGCCTCGAGCGGCGCCGTCGCCGGCCAGTCCTCGAAGCCCGGCTCGGCGAGGCGCGTCACCGGGTGGTCCCGGACCGCCGGTGCGAGCTCCGCCAGGCCGCGCGCCTCGAGCCAGGCCGCCGAGCCTTCGCCGTGCCGGAGGTGGGCGGGCGCCCCGGCCGAAGCCAGCTTGTCGACGTCGTGCAGGAGCGCCCCGGTCTCCACCAGCCGTCGGTCGACCGGGTGGCCCTGCTGGTCGACGCGCATCGCCAGGAACGCCGCGACGTCGCCCACGGCGCAGGCGTGGCGGACGAACTTCGCCGATGGGCTGAGCGAGCGCAACACGCTCGCGGCCTCCCGGCGGCTGGGGACCGTCATGCGACAGGATCGTATCCAATGGGTGCCGCCCAGGCGGTAGCCCAGGGTGTCGCGTCGCGCACTCGAGGCGTGGCGCGGCGTGGGCGTGGGGGCGGGCGCCGGCGCTGTGGCGCCCGGCGCGACCCAGGCGGGCGACCCGGCCGGGATCGGGATCGCGCACAGGAACGCGGCATTCCGCGCGTCCGCGATCGGCCGCGTGGTGGCGACGAGGCGCGCGTCGTCGTTCGCGGCCCGCCTCGGCCCGGACTCGGTTACGGCGAGGCCGTCGGCGCGGAGGTCCACCTCGACCGAGCCGTCCTGGTCCGTCCGGAGGACGCGCGCGCCGCCGGCGCGGAACCGGTCCAACGTCGATCGCGCCGGGTGGCCGTACGGGTTGCCGGCGCCGGCCGAGGCGATCGCGACACGCGGGTGGACGGCGTCGACGAATGCCTGGGTCGACGCCGTGGCGCTGCCGTGGTGGGCGATCTTGACCAGGTCGACGCGCGGGAGCCCGCGGGCGAGCAGCGTGGGGTCGATGCCCTGCTCGACGTCCCCCATCAGGAGGAAGCGGCGGCCGTTGGCCTCGCCCAGGAACACGACCGAGACGTTGTTGATCCCCGTGCCGGTGTCGGGCGGCTCGAGCGGCACCGCGCCCGGGTCCGGCCACAGGACCGACAGCCGGACCTCGCCGAGGCGAATCTGCGCGCCGGTCGCGAGGAGGCCACGCGGCGGTCCGTCGTGGAGGACCGCGTCCCAGGCCGCCCATCCGGGGCCGGGCCCGTGCATGCCGGGCTCGTACACCCGTCCGACGTGGTAGCGCTCGAGGATCCGCGCCAGGCCTGCGACGTGATCCTCGTGCGGGTGCGTCAGCACGACGATGTCGAGCCGCCGGTCCCACGGCGGGATGCGCGAGTCCAGCGCCAGCAGGACTTGATCGGGGTCCGGGCCACCGTCGACCAGCATCCGGGCGCCGGTTCGAGTCTCGAGCAGGATCGCGTCGCCCTGCCCGACGTCCAGGACGGTGAGGCGGGTCTCCCGCTGGATCGCGTCGCCGAGCGCCAAGCTCACGAGGGCGACCGCCAGCGCCGCCGCGGCGAGCCCGATGCGGTGGCTTCGTCCGATGAGCGGCGGTTTCGATGTCGCCGCCGCCGGCCGGGCTGGCTCGCTCGGCGCCTGCGCGCGTGCCGGGCGGCGGTGCCGCAGCCCGCGGACGGCGGCCGGGCCGCCGAGGATCGCGATGCCCGTCGCGGCCGCAGCGGCTTCCGCGACGCCGGGCGGCAGCGTCACCGCGGCGAACGGGACGGCGGCGGCGAACCGGACGATCGCGACGATGACGTGGAGCACGATCCAGCCCGGCAGGCCCGCGATCGTGGCGACCAGCGGCGGCGCACCGAGCAGGCTGGCTGCCCCGGCGAGCATCGCCACCACGCCGCCGAGCATGGCCGCCGGGACGAGCGGGACGACCGCGAGGTTGACGGCCGGTGAGACGAGCGACAGCCGACCGAACGTCGCGAGCACGTCCGGGAGCGTCGCCGTCTGCGCGGCCAGCGAGATCCCGAGGCTCTCGGCGAGCCATCCCGGCATCCGGCCGCCGGCGACGCCGCGAAGCTGCCGCGCCAGCGGGTTCGCCCACGCCAGGAGGCCGGCCGTCGCCATGACCGAGAGGCGGAACCCGGCATCGGCGATCATGCCGGGGTCGCTCAGCAGCAGAAGCGCCGCGGCGATCCCGAGGGCCGCCGGCGCGCGCCCCGCCCGGCCGCTCTCGCGCGCAAGGAGGACGACGCCGGCCATCACGGCGGCCCGGACGACCGACGACGAGGCGCCCGCGGCGACGACGTAGGCGACCACCGTCAGCAGGATCCCGAGGGCAACCAGCCGCCGCGACCGGCCACGGAGGACGGCCGCGACGAGGGCGGCGACGATCGCGATGTTCCAGCCCGAGATCGCGACGACGTGGCTCACGCCCGCAGTCGCGAAGTCCGCGGCGAGCGCGCGGTCGACGCGCTCGCGGAGGCCGACGAGGATTCCGGCAGCCAGCCCGGCCTCGGGCTCGGGAAGCGCCCGCTGCAGGGCGTCGCCGCTCGCATCGCGCAGCGTCTGCAGGCCCATCGGCGACGCGCGCACCAGCGTGAGACTCTTGGCGTCGAGCGTGCCCGACGCCCCCGATCGCCGCAGGTACGCGCCGTAGCCATCGTCGTCCGGCGGCGGCCGGAGCCGGCCCTCGACCTCGACGACGTCGCCCGCCGAGACTGATGGGAACGCCGGCAGCGTGGCCGCGACGGACACCTCGCCGCCATTCGCGTGCAGGCGCAGCCTCGCGACCTGGTCGCCGTCCCGCGGCGATCCGACGGACTCGACCACCGCGGTCCACGGCCCCGCGTCCTCGGGCAGCGGCGGAGCGGTCGTTCCCGCTGGGCCGGCAAGGACTCGTACTGCCAGCAGCACGGCGCCGACGCCCATCGCCGACGCTGCCGTCCGGACGCGTGTCGGCACGGATCCCGGCGCCCAGCGGGCCGACAGCGCGAGCAGCCCGGCCACGAGCGGGAGCGCCGCCGGGACGCCCCGCGTCGTCGTCGCCGCGCCCGCCGCCACGCCCACGGCGACCCACGCGACCCGCGGGATCGCGCCCCGCGACGAGCTCACGGCCCGACGGTCACGAGGTCGCGGATCTTCTCCAGCGTCGCCGACCCCACGACTTTGCGGGTGCCGAGGTCGTCGATCGACGTGAACCGCTGCTCCTCGCGGGCGGCGACGATCTTGGCGACCGTCACCGGCCCGATCCCGGGCAGCGTGTCCAGCTGCTCGGCGGTGGCGGTGTTGAGGTCGATGGGTCCGGCCGACGCGCCGCCGCCGGGGGGAGCGCCCGCGTCGCCGGGTGTCGCCGCCTCGCCCCGCATCGGGACGTGCACTTCGTCGCCGTCGTGCAGCACGGCCGCGAGGTTCAGCTGCCGGTCTGCCGCGGCGGCATCCACGCGCGGACCGAACCCGCCCGCGGCCGCGACCGCGTCGCCGACCCGCGATCCCGCCGGCAGCCGGTACACGCCCGGGTCACTGACGGCGCCGCCGACCTCGACGACGAGCTCGCCCGCGACTGCGGGGGAGCCCGGAGGCCCATCGGCCGCGCCCGAGGGCTGCGAGACGGCGACTCCGCCCTCGACATCGATGACCGGATCGGCGCGCGTCACCAACAGGAACGCCGCCGCGCCGATGACCACCGCGATCACCACCGCCCCGATGGCGACCCACGGCGTGACGCGCGGCGTCGGCTCCGCGTTCGCCGGGGTGGCCTCGGTGGCTTCGAGTGCGCGCCACGGCGCGCCGGACGGCTCCACGGGTGAGCAGCTCCCCGGCGGGCCGCGGCGGGCGGGTGGGGGGCCGTCGACTCCGTTGGGGGCACTTCCGACGGGGTCGACGTCCGCAACGAACGCTACGCGGCGTGACTTATTCGGGGCTTATCTGCGGAGACCTCGCTTACCGACCTCGGGCAGGATCACCCAGCCTCCACTCCAGCGCGGTCCTCGTGGTAAATCGGCTGGCCGACGAACCAGCCGTCGGCTTCGCGTCGTGCAGCGCGTTCCAGACCTCTTCGAGTTTTTGGTCATCGGCCGGATGTTAAGCGCCTGCACCGCGCCACCCCCTCGAGGCTGGGCTGAGCGAGCCATCCAAGGCTAGTTCCTGCCTTGTTGCCGTGCGGCGTATCGTCGCCGCGGAGGACAGATTCGTGCGCCCGCTCCTCAGTCGGTCGAGCATCGTCACCATTGCCGTCGTGGTGATGGCTGCTTGCGCAGGCGAGGCGGCATCGCCCGACGATCCGCTTGGGCTGGCCGACCTACTCGGTCCGTGGCGCCGCGAGCCCATCGCGGCGCTCGACCCGCGCGTTGTGGCCGCCCTGGACGGGGTATGCCGCGCTTTTCCGGACTTCCCGCCCGGCCAGGAGCTCGTACTCGTCGACGCGCGGGGCCGCGGTCGATTGCAGGCGCAGTATGCGGGGCCGAACTCGACCGCTGAGTGCACCAATGACCTCGTGATCCACCCTGACGGATCAGTGACCGGGGGCCTGTCGAGCGTCGGAGGTGGTGGGGCAGCTCAGCCACCCGCGGGACGCATTGTCGTCAGAAGCAATTCAGGGACCGGGACGAACAACGACGAACCCAACCCGTACACGGTGATCGGCGGTCGGGTAGGCCCTGACGCTCTGCGGGTCGTGGTTGACGTGAGGGGAATCGGCCCGGTGACAGCGACGCTTCGCGATGGGTGGTACATGGCCTGGTGGTCAGGGAAGTGCTGCGCGGCGGCCAAGGTGACTGGTTACGACGCCGCCGGCAACATCACCGATGCCATCTCCACCCCATGAGATGGCCCACGCTCCCGACTCCGCACCGCGCCTGACCGATCGGCAGGGCCAGCGGGCGACCGGGGGCACTATCCCAGACCGCTATCCGGGCTCGGTGAGTGCCACGTAGAGCTTGTCCGGATTACTCATGCAGGTGAAGTGGCCGTGGAGCTGCCAACCGGGATGGAGGACCACGACCTCGCCGTCCTGCGCAACGACCTGCCCGTCGGGATCGCGGATGACCCGCTCCGTCGCCGAGCCGGGCACGAATCCGGCCTCCCAGTAGGTGACGAGCTCGCGGCCGGTATCGGACACCACACGCACCTGGTCCTCGGCACCCGGATCGATCCGGAAGGTGAGGCTGGTGTACGGCTTGATCTCGTCCGGCCACCCGATCGAGTCACAGCCGAGGGGCGCGGCGAACGTATGGAGCGTGATCGCCGTTGCGGAACTCGCTAATCCCGAACTGGTTGGCGCGGCCATTGCTTCGGTGACGACGAACGTTTTGCGGCAGCGTTCAATGGTTTCTGCCCATGGCGCGAGCGTTTCGGTATCGGCAAGCTGGGTCTCGCGGCAGGTCTGGGCGGCCGGGTCATCGAAGTGGCCGGTGACCCGGACTTGCACGTACGGATCGGAGGGGATCGACAGGCTGGCCGAGGGATGGATGGCCACGAACAGTCCAGGAACCCCCACCTTTCGCGTATCTCCCGGTGCCTGCAGACTGAACGACGAGCATGCGAGCCAGGTCGGCTCTGGGGCAGCCGGGCAGTCGGCCTCGCCGCCGCCGAGCCAGGTCGCATCGAAGGTCAACGGGGCATCGCCGTAGCAAGCGACGGGGTCGCCAGCAGGGTCTTGCGGTCCGGTACTGACCATGTCGATAAGCGAGCTGATGTCCGTTGGTGGGAGTGACACAGCGAGCCGGCACTATGCCGTTCGGGACCGTTGTCGGTGACGGCGCAGCCACCGGACTCGAGCTGTCGGGAAGGGTCGTGACCTGCGCGAAGCCGGACGGGACCGCGGCTTGCGGCTGAGAGAGGCTGGGGGACACGGCGCAACCAGCGAGCGCGACCAAGCCTGCAGCGGCCAGCGACACGATCATTCGCACAGGACCCACCTCGAGAGGGCGTCCCGCAACGGTTCAGAACATCGGGGCGCACGGCTCAGACGTCCACCTCCCGCGCGTTGTGGTTGCACCGCGTCTGACGTCGAGGCAGGGCCGGCGGGCGACCGGGGCGTCATCATGTGAAGGCAAGAGGGAGGCGTGTGAATTGCGCGTATCCGCGGCGCTTGTACTACTCGCCATTGCGCTCTTCGGCCTCCAGCTCGGATTCAGCGATGGCGCACTGCCGCACATCGCTGCGTTGCCCATTGGGATGATTCCGATCACGTCGGGCGTATTGGCGTTGATCCTCGGGCTGATCTGGGGCTTGATCATCGGAAACGGCCACTACCGTGCGGCGATCGGCCTTGCCATCCTTGGCACGGCAGGGAGGCGGCGCTCAGGGCCGCCGTCGAGGCAGAGGCCGCGCGCTATGCGGACGCGGCAGCGCGGGGCGATGGCCGAGACGTGAGCCCCATCGTGGGCGAGGCGATCGGTCTGATCCACACCGTCGCGCCCGCTGGAGAGATCCTGCGAACGATGATCAGCGACGCGGAGGCGATCCTCGAGACGGCGCCGGCGTGGATCGCGACTCGACAAGCTGGGTCTGGCTGATGTGTCTGGCCAGCCGGGCGACCCTGCCACACTCACCGCGCCCCGGCGGCTTCCCCCCGCTGCCGCGGCGTCTCCATGCCCGAAACCGTGCACGCGTCAAGCACCTCGCCGGGCACCCGCACGCCGAAGATTGAACAGTTTCCTCCGCGCGGACGCCTTTCGTTCCTGAGGGGCCGTTGGGGTCTCCGTGCCGCCCTGATCAACCTGTCCGCTCGCGAGCGGTCCGACCAAGGAGTGCAAGATGTCCGCGTCCTTGAAGTTGGCGGCAATCGCGCTCGCCGTCGCGTGCTTGCTGGGGGCCTGCGATAGCTCGACCCCCACCCCGCCGTCGTCGCCCGTGGGCAGCCCAGCGGCTCAGGTCGATGCCTCGGCGCCCGCCAACGACTCCCAGGCTCCGCCCAGCTCTGGTGACCCGGCGCCGTCCGCCTCCGCCGCGCCCCAGCCGACACCCACGCCCGACCCGGAAGCGGTTCGGGTGGCGGCGGCGGCCGCATTCCATGCGGCGGGTGCGGCCAACCTCGAGGCCTTTAGGGCGGTGCCTTTTGACCAACACCACCTAGCTCAGACCGAGCGAGAGATTGCGGAGACCTGGGACCTCTATATCGCTGCCCTGAAGCAGCTCCAGGTCCCTGACGACACCGCGGCGAACCTACGCGACCTGATCCGGAAGGTCAGGCGGGTCCAGGCGGGAGATCGAGAGGCGTCGGCCGCTGTCGTCGGTTATAAGAAGGAGGAGCCGGTCCCCGAAGCGTGGTGGCTTGCTCGACGACACATCCGTAACCGCACGAGCAAGATGGTTGACGCTGCGAACCGCGTCCGGGCCGACCTCGGCCTGCCGGCCGGCTGCAATCTTGAGTGTCGGGATCCGGGCAGCTACTCGTATCCGTAACCGGCGGAGATCGCGCTTCTCGGCTACTCCGGCCAGCGGCCCTCGCTGATCAACTCGAGGCACCGTCGCCATCTCGCGCACGACCTCGACCTCGGACGCGGCGACGGCCGTCCACTCCCGCGACCGGTGGCCGGCCTTCGGGCGCTCCCGCGTGTCGAAGGCGTACTGCTCCCACGCCTTACGGTGCTCGACGTAGGTGGGCGGGCCGACGTGGCAGCCGTCCGGCTTCGCGTCGTGGATCTCGTCCCAGGCGGCCCCGAGGTCGGTCACGGGCGGATGGTATGGCTCCGCATCCTGGGTACCGATTGCCCAGGGCCAGCGGCGACCGGGGCGTCGCCCGTCGCCTCGGTGGCTCGCCGCGGCGCGCGGCGGCGAGCATGAGGGCCGCGCCGCTGACTCAGGAGCCTGGCGGGAGCGCCTGCCAGTCGCCCCAGTCGGTCCCCTGGACGAGGAGCCGGGCGTCGGAGCGGTCGATGCCGATGCTCCAGAGTGAGGTCACGCCGTTGTCATGACCGCTGGAGAACAGGACCCGATCACCCTCGGGTGAGAACCTGATGGGTCGCAGCGCGGGGTTCCCGGTGACGCTCGCCAGGGTGGTCACGGTCCCGCTGGCCACGTCGACCACGCGGAGCTCGGCGACGTTGCGTGACCGATCGGTCGTCTGGTCGTAGAAAGCAGGGCTCCAGATGAAGGCGACACGATCGCCGGTCGGTGACAGGACCGGGAACTCATAGGCAGGCCCAGGACCGTATCCATTCGAACCGCTTGCCGCTCCGGCCAGGACCCGAAGCTGGGTTCCGTCCGTCTTCGCGATCACGAGCGACGCCGAGGCTGGATAGTCGATAAAGGCGCTTCGAGCCCCATCGCTCGAGGACGCCGAGCGGAAATGCGACGCTGGATCGGCCGCAGGAATGTGCGTCGGCGTCCGACCGTCAAGTGGCACCCTGCAGGACGCGATCACCAGCGACATGCCGTCGGCCGACCACACGGGGTCGAAGTCGCCAGGCAGCGGGCAACCGGCCGGGACGGTGAGCAGCGCCTGGCGCACGCCGTCGACGCCGTAGATGCCGATCGTCTGCCCCAGCTCGACCCAGGTGGCGACGCGACTGGAATCCGGCGACCACGAGACCCGCCAGCCGGTGCCCGGGAATGTCGCGACCTGCCGGCCTTCCGCATCGCCGATGCGAACCGTGTCGTCACAGTCGTACCGATAGGCGAGATAACGCCCGTCAGGCGACCACATCGCACCGTCGCCTCGGAAGATGCCGCATCCAGGGCCGTTGTCGGGAGGGATGCCGTCCGCGATCCGAACTGCGTTGCGTCCGTCCCAGTCGGCGAGGTAGATGTCGCCGTCGAGACCATACGCAAGGTGGCCAAGTCGACCCGTCGGCGGTTCCGGGACCTGGAACAGGCGAGCCCCAACCACGAGTGCGCCACCCAGGAGCGCCGCGATCGCCACCAGGACGAGGAGAGCGGTCGACCAGCGCACGCCGAGCGGCGTCAGCGCGAGTGCGCCGGAGCCCTGATGGGGATCGGGTGCCTCCCCGACCCAGTCGCTGCCGGGGCGCGCGAGCCACGCGGGTCGGGGTCTGCGGCGACGGGTCGCGTCGACGACGCGGTCCAGATCGCCGGTCGGCACGGATGGCAGCGCGTCGGCTTCGAGCCAGCCGGCGAGCATTCGATCGAGATCGTCGTGGCGGGTCATGCGATGGACTTTCTGGCGATGGCCTGCGTGCGTTCGTCGGCGTCGAGGGCGGCCCGAAGTGCGGCCGAGGCGCGGTTGAGCCTGGATTTGAAGGTGCCGACCGCGATGTCGAGGACGTTCGCCGCGTCCGCGTCGGGGAGTCCGAGGTAGTAGTGCACGACGATGACGGCGCGCTGCTCCGGGGTCAGGCGATGGAAGCCTCGCTCCAGCAGATCGCGCTCGGCGGTCAGGTCCTGGGCGTCAGGGTCGCCACGCGAATCGGGCGCATCCACGTGGATCTCAACCACCCCGCGACGCCGGATCCGCCGTGACTCGCGGTAGCACGCGTGGACGAGCAACCGGTGGAGCCACGCATCGAAGCGATCCGGATCTCGGACCGCTCGGATGTGCAGCCAGGCAGCCATCAGCGCCTCTTGGACCGCGTCGGACGCGAGGTCGTCGCTTCGCAGGATCAGCCGCGCGGTTCGGTGCAGGCGATCGAACGCGTCCGCCGCGAGCGCCGTGAAGGCGTCGTGGTCGCCATCCCTGGCGCGAAGGACGAGGTCTCGGTGCATCGGACGTCCGGGTGGCGGCGGCCTGGCGGCTGGGCTCAACCATCATGAGTCCGTGGGCAACCGAGTCGTTCCATCTCTGGCCCAGCGGGATCGCCGTGCGTTCCCAGCGGAGGATGGAACGACTCCCGATGAACCGGACTCATACCGAGCGAAGGCGCCGGACAACGCGGCGCAACCACATGACGCCGCCCCAATGTCGGCGAGGAGGGCTCGGTCAGTGAACAGCACGCTCAGGTCGGTCTTCGTGGCGACGGCGATCGTCGCCGTGGCCGGGGCCGCCACCGCCTGTAGTCCGGCGGCGATCGCTCCGTCGTCGGCGGTCCCGCCGCCGGCGGTCGCTCCATCGGCCGCCGACACCCCGTCGCAGGTCGCTCCCTCCGCGGTGGTCTCGGCGTCGCCAGTACCGAGTGCCAGCCTCCAGGCCGCGCACCTGACCGTTGCAGGGACCGACGTCAGTGGGCCTCTCCTGGGATTGACCGTGGAGCTGCCGCCCGATTGGCAGCCGTTTCAGTTTGTCGCAAACCGGGGCACGTCGAGCCCGCCGGCGGGCATGGCCTTCGTCGTGAGCGAGGTCGACAACACGTTCGCCGACCCATGCGCGCACACCCAGCGCCGCCCGAAGGTCGGGGCGACGGTCGCGGACCTGGCAACGGCGCTAGGCGAGATCCCGGACACGACCGCGACCGCCCCGGTCCAGACGACGGTCGCCGGGCGCCCGGCGACGTACATCGAGATCGCGATCCCGGCAACGCTGCCTTGCGCACCAAGTGAGTTCTACCTGTGGCAGGACTCTCCCGGTGCCTATTGGTGGGTCCAGGGGCTCAACGAGACCGCTCGCGTCTGGATCCTCGATGTCGGCGGAAAGCGAGTCACGTTCCTCGCCCACGCGTATCCCGGCTCCGGCGCCGATGCCAGGGCCCAATTCCAGAAGATCCTCGACTCGGTCGTGTTCGACGCCGCGTCCTAGCCGCGCGCATCTCCCGGCGCTCAACTCTCATGGGCAGTTCCGGACGAGGCTCGCCTTCGCCCGGCTCCGGCTTCGCGTCGTAGAGCTCGTCCCCAGGCGCCTCGAGGTCCGTCATCCTTGGCAACCCTCCGGTTCGCCGAGACGAAGTAATCCTGTGGACCAGCCTAGCCGTATTGGTACTGCCCCGGCTCCGCACCGCGCCTGTCCGATAGGCAGGGCCAGCGGGCGACCGGGGCGTAGACTCCGGGCGTGGTTTTCGTCCCGTCGCTGATCCTGTTGGCCTCCGCGATCATCATCGCGGCCGTCGGGTAGCGACATCGAGCGGACCCGGAGTGGCGACGAGCAATGCCATCAATCATGGCTTTCGCAGTCGCCCAGGTCGTGCTCGGCATCGTGGCGGCGCTGATGTTCGGCTGAGTCGCACCCGGCTCCGCACCGCGCCTGATCGATCGGCAGGGCCACCGGGCGACCGGGGCGGCCTGATCAGGCGTCCTTGTCGTCAGGGCTAGGCACGGCGTCGTCGTCGCGCTCCTCGGAGCCCCACGTGAACCGTGCGTCATCGTCCTCCCGGACCACCGGCGGACGGTCGCCCGAGCGCCACGGGGTGATGTTCACGTTCTCCGGAAAGAAGCGCGACCCGATGAAGACCAAGGCCACAAGCACCACGATGGCCAAGCCGATCGCCAGCGGGTCTAGGGTCATCGCCCAGCCTCCTCGCCGATGTCGGTGCGACCCTAGCACTTCGTCGATTCACCGGAAAGCCTGACTTCGTGTCGTGGATCTCAGACCTGGCGGCCTCGAGGTCGGTCGGCATCGCCCGCCGATGGTAGTGCGGGCCGCTCGCGAGGCCGCGCGGGGCCGGTCTCGGCTCGCGGTACTCCAGCCCGAGGAAAAGGTGCGGCCCCGGCCGGGAGCCGGGGCCGTGGTGGTTAGCCCTGTGGCGGCTTAGTTGCCGGCCGCGAGGTTGTTCTCTTCCGTGGCGTAGTAGCTGACGCAGTCGCCCTGGTTCTTGAATGAGATGCCGTTCTTGTCCTGCGTGGAACGACATCGCCGACGCGCGTCAGGTGGCACCGGCGATGGCGTTCGGCGGCGAGACGATCGTCCGCAGCAGCGACTGAGCTCAGGGCGCGAGTCGCTGCCAGGTCAGCGTGACGTCCGGGCCTGTGTCATCGGTCAGCGTGGTGTTGCCGGCGGGCAACGTGATCGGAGGTTCCTTCCCCAGTGGATCGAGGAGGACGATGACCGGCGGTCCGGGCTCGTTGGCAGGTCCCGGCCGGTCGTCCAGGATCGCGATCCGCGTCTGGTCCGGCGACCAGACGGGGATATACCAGCCGTAGTAGCCGTCGAGCACCCGGATTTGTCTGCCGTTCGCATCGGCCACCACAAGTGACGGCCCGACGCCGGTCCCGCAGCGAACGTACGCAAGCATGCTCCCGTCCGGCGACCACACGCCGTTGTTGGCGCACGGCGAGATCAGGCGCTCAGAGGCGCCGTCCTGCCCGATGACGTAGAGCCCGGTGTCTTGAATGTCATTAGGCTCGCCGGCGCCGACGGCGCCGAACAGCAGTCGCGTGCCATCGGGGCTCCAGTCCGCGTTCGATCCCCTCTCGCCGACCCTCGCGTAGTCGCCATGGCTGATCCGGTGGGCGTTGGTCCCATCACGGTTGACGAGCCAAAGGTCGCGGTCGTCCGCGGCGACCGCGAGTCGCACGCTGTCGGGCGACCAGCTCGGAGTGCCCCCGGCGGAGAAGAAACCGAGGTCGGTCGGTGGCCGCGAACCGTCGGCGGGCACGACGAAGGCGCGGCCGTCGCCGATCAAGGTGTAGCTGAGCCACCGCCCGTCAGGCGACCACATCGGACCGACTGCAGCCACGCTGTGGGCTACGACCGACGCGTGCGAGCCGTCGGCGTCGGCGACCACCACGTCCTGGAGCCTCGCCGGGCTGGGGGCCGTGCTCGTCCCGAGCAGGTCGAGGTAGACCAGCTTCGTGCCGTCCCGCGAGAAACGGGCGTCCGGCTGGCCGTGCGAGTCCGGGAGGAGCGTGACCGACGAGGATCCATCGGCGTTCTCGGTAACGAGCTTGCCATCGTTGATGAACGCGATCTGGCCGTTCTTGGCGAGGCCGAACGGCTGCGGAACGTGGCGCCGGGACCCGGCGATCAGCCCGACCGCGACCAGCGCGGCCACGAGCAGGGCAAGGGCGACGAGGAGCGGCACGAGCCGGACCCGGGGCTGGGCGCGGAGGGCGAGCTGCATGGGGAGCCACCTTTCGGAGAGCCGCCAGGCCGGCAGCGGGCGCGCACGCGCGGTCCGCGTGAGCACGCCTGCGAGCAGGTGCTCCGGCTCGCGGACCTGCGCGTCCGCGTCCAGCCAGGCGGTGAGGAGGAGGTCGAACTCGTCGGGCTGCGGGGTGCGCGCGGTCATGCCGGCCTCCCCCCGCGGGCCAACGGCTGCCGTGCGTCGGAATCGAGCGCGGCGCGCATGGTCTGCGTCGCCCGATGGAGCCTTGAGCGGACGGTTCCCCGGGGAACGCCCAGAACCTCCGCGGCGTCATCGAGCGAATAGCCCAGGTAGTAGTGCAGGACGATCACGGCTCGCTGGTCGGTATCGAGCCGAACGAACACGCGCTCGAGCTCGTCCCGATCCAGCACGCCGAGGTTCGAATCGGGTTGCGGCGCATCGATTGCCTCGACGTGGATCTCGATGGCCCGCCGCCCGCCCCCTCGGCGCGCCTCGCGATGGCACGCGTTGACAAGCAGCCGGTGGAGCCAGGCCTCGAAACGGTCGGCGTCGCGCAGGCCGTGGATGTGGCGCCAGGCGGCCACGAGGGCCTCCTGGGTCGCGTCCTCTGCCGCGGCCTCGTCACGCAGGATCAGCCGGGCGACGACGAAGAGCCGGCCGATCGAGACGCGCGCCAGCTCTGCGAACGCATCGTGATCGCCTGTCATCGCCCGCTCCACGAGATCCCGGTGCATCGGGCCTCCAGGTGCGCGCGGCCTGGGTGGTCGCGCTACAACCTTATGAGTCGGCGCGCGGAAGGCCAGTTCCCGAATCGCTACCCCAGGGCGGCCCGGATGGCGTTGACGTCGCCGCCGCCGAGGACGATCTGGCCTCGAGCGCCGTCCGGACGTCGGACTGGATCTCGAAGCACGAATCGAGCAGCGCGCCTGGCACGCTCCCGGATCAGCCGCAGGCACCGAGCCATCTCGCAGCGCACCTCGAACTCCGAGTCGGCAACCGCCGTCCACTCCCCCGAGCGCCGGTGGCTGCTTCCTTACGAACGCTACGCGGCGTGACTCATCATCTGGGGCCTATGCGCGCTGCCGCCTCCGTACGGGGCGCGGAGATGTTGCCCCTTCATCGGGCGTCCGGGCACACGCCTTGCGCCGCCATCCGTCTACCATCAGGGGATCAGATGATGGACGCGGCACTCACTGCGCTCGGGATGCCTGTGCCGGATTCCGCGCTCGCGCGGCGAGCCCGCGAGCTCATTGCGGACGTTGCGGCACCCTTCCTTGTGAACCATTCGGTCCGGGTCTATGCCTGGGCCCTCGAGCTGGCAGGGCACGACCGGCTCCGGTTTGATCCCGAGATCCTCTACGTGTCCGCGATGCTCCACGACATTGGCCTGGTTCCGGCCTACGACCTCGGCGGCTGCTACGAGGTCGACGGCGCGATCGCGGCGGAGCGGCTAATGGGCGAGGCCGGGGAACCGGCGGCGCGCGCCCGGGCGATCTACGACGTGATCGCACTGCACAACCTCGAGACCCTGCCGCCCGATTCCGCGTCCGAGGTCGTGCTGCTCTGGGACTCGGCCGGCACCGACGTTACCGGCTACCGCTTCGCCGACGTTCGACCGGCGATCATCCCCGGATTGCTTGCCCTGTATCCCCGGGTCGATTTCAAGCGGGAGTTCACCGCGCTCTTCGTCGACCAGGCGTCGCGCAAGCCGACCTGCCCGGCTGCGGAGATGGTCGCCACGGGCATGCTCGAGGAGATCGCGCAGGCGCCGTTCGATAGCTAGCGTGTCGCAGCCGCTCGGCTAACCAAGGGGAACATCATGAGCGAGTACGCCGTCGTGAACCCGGCCACCGGGGAGACCGTGGCCCGCTACGACCGCTTCACCGATGCCCAAGTCGAGCAGACACTCGGTACGGCCGAGGCGGGGTTCCAGACCTGGCGGAAGCTCCCGCTCGTCGAGCGGGCCCGGATGGTCCGCCGGGCGGCCGAGCTGCATCGGGAACGTCGGGTGGAACTGGCCGCCATCATCGTCCGGGAGATGGGCAAGGTGAAGGGTGCTGCGCTGGGCGAGGTCGACTTCGCCGCCGACATCACCGAGTACTACGCGGATCAGGCGGAAGCGATCACCGCCGATCAGCCGCTCACCATCCTTGGCGAGGGCACCGCCGTGATCCGACGTAGCCCGCTGGGTGTGCTTCTCGGGATCATGCCCTGGAACTTTCCCTACTACCAGGTGGCCAGGTTCGCGGCGCCGAACCTGGTACTCGGCAATGCGATCGTCTTGAAGCACGCGTCGCAGTGCCCGGAGTCGGCCGCGGCCATCGAGGCGATCTATCGCGACGCCGGGCTGCCGGAGGGCGCCTACCTCAACGTCTATGTCAGCAACGAGCAGGCCGCGACGATCATCGCCGATCCGCGGATCCAGGGCGTATCGGTGACCGGCTCGCAGCGGGCCGGGGCGGCGGTCGCCGAGGTGGCCGGGCGGCACCTGAAGAAGGTGGCCCTGGAGCTCGGCGGCTCGGATCCGTTCCTGGTGCTGGCCACCGATGATCTTGATGCGGTGGTGGCGGCGGCGACCGCGGCGCGGCTGGACACCGCTGGCCAGTCCTGCAACGGCGCCAAGCGATTCATCGTGGTGGACGGGTTGTACGAAGCGTTCCTGACCAAGTTCACCGCAGCGATGGCCGCGGCGCCGGTGGGCGACCCGCTGGTCGAGGAGACGGTGCTCGGGCCGCTGTCGTCGGTGGCCGCGGCGACCCGGTTGCAGGACCAGGTCGATCGGGCGGTGGCGCAGGGCGCGACCGTGGTCACCGGCGGCTCCCGGGACGGTGCGTACTATCCGCCGACCGTGCTGACCGGCGTGACGCCCGAAATGGAGGCCTATCGGGAGGAGTTCTTCGGACCAGTCGGAGTCGTCTACCGGGTGGCCGACGAGGACGCAGCGGTCACGCTGGCCAATGACACCAGCTTTGGGCTGGGTTCGTACGTGTTCAGCAACGATCCGGAGCAGGCGGCCCGGGTCGCCGATCGGATCGAGGCGGGCATGGTCTACATCAATCTGGTGCTGGCCGACAGTCCCGAACTGCCGTTCGGCGGCGTCAAGCGCAGCGGTACGGCCCGTGAGCTGGGTCTGCTGGCGGCCGACGAGTTCGTGAACAAGAAACTCATCCGTACCGCCGGCTCGACGTAGGTCGGCTGGCCGACGAACCAGCCCGCCGGCCTAGCATCGTGGAGCTCGTCCCAGGCGGCTTTGAGATCGGTCACGAGCCGATGCTAACGAGCATCTTCGATGACGACGGGAGCGGGTCGTTCGCCGGTGTGCCGTGCTGGGCCACCTCGGACGCCTACGATCCGCTCGACGGGAACTGTCCCTAGGCCGAAGGCCGGCTCGCAGCCAGACTCAGGTGCGACCTTCACTACTCCGGGAATCGCCCCTCGCGGATCAGACCGAGGCACCGCGCCATCTCCTGCACGACCTCGAGCTCGGACTGCGCGACGGCCGTCCACTCCCGCGACCGGTGCCCGGCCTTCGCCCTCTCGCTCGTGTCGAAGGCGTACTGCTCCCTCTCGCGGCGATGCTCGTGGTACATCGGCTGGCCGACGAACCAGCCGGCGGGCTTAGCGTCGTGCAGCTCGTCCCAGGCGAGGTCGGTCACCCGCCGCAACCCTCCGGTTCGCCGAGACGAAGCAATCCTGTCTACCAGCCTAGCCGTATTGGTACTGCCCCGGCTCCGCACCGCGCCTGTCCGATAGGCAGGGCCAGCGGGCGACCGGGGCGTCATGATGTCCGGCGTGGACGCGGCGGTCTGGGGCTTCATCGGGGTCATCGTTGGAATCCTGATCACACTCGGCGCCGAGGTAATCCTGGGCCGGGATGAGGCGAGTCCCGACTCGCGGTCCTCTCGCCGGCTGGCTGAGCGCGATCAGTTTCAGCGGACGACGCTCGTCAAGCTCCAGGGAGCCTTAGAGTCGTTTGCCGGGACTGCCTTCGCGATCGGCGCGGCTAGACATGCCGAGGCGTCGGCGGCCGGTGGCTGGAGACCATTCAGCGAGGCCACGCTGGCGCCCGAGCTCGCGGAGGCCAACCGCGAGGCCAACATGGCGATCACGTCACTGTCCGCACTCGTGCTCGACGATGAGGTCCGCCAGCTGTGCCGGGAGGTCCTCGCCAGCGCGGCCCAGATCTGGCTTGCCGAGTCGCCTGACGAGGCTGACCGCGGCGTGGCCGTGACCCTCAATGCGGCGACGGCAGCATCCACACGCTGCGGCGACGCGTTCCGCGAAACCTACGACCCCGTCATCGACGACTGATCAAGGTCTGCGGGCGTCCAAGGCTCCGCACCGCGCCCCGGCGGCATCCCCCCGGCGTCTCCGTGCCCGGACGCGAAAGACGAGGCCGACGCTTCGTCCGCCGGGGAGGAACGGACTATGCGCGGACCTCGTCTCGGAACCCGGGTCCCGGTCTCCTAGGAACGACGAAGCCGGGGCCGCGCTGGCGCTTGGATGTGGCAGCTCCGCCGCGAGCAGGGCTAATGCCGTGACAGACGCATGGCGCCATGGCGCAGAATGCGCCCGCGGCGCCGGCATGGGGACAACACGGCCGGCGCCGATCCTCGCGCACGTCCCGGCGACGTCGGCCGGCGACCCCGCGCATGCCGACGTCGCAATCCGCCACCGTCGACTTGCGCGAATGCGGATCACGATCGAGCCTGACAATGCGTCAACTGTCTGGACGGCGCGTCGGACGGACGGCCTCCCTGGCGACCGAGCATGGAGGTTCCCACGATGAAGTGGTCGATGTTGTCGCTCGCTGCGGCGACGGTCCTGCTCCTGCTCGCCGACGCTCTGGCCTTCCACGACCTCTTTGAGCCGCATACGGTGCGCGACTGGCTGATGCTGGTGGCGTCGGCCCTGGTCGTCGTCGGCGTCGTCGGCAGAACCGCGGGGCAGGTCGGCTCGATCGGCGAGCGAGGCTAGGCTCCGCGTCGCCCGCCCTACGGCGGGGGCCCGGCCCTTCCGGATCAACGAGAGGCGCCTCGCTATTTCGACGACGACCTCGAGCTCGGAGTCGGCGACCGCCGTCCACTCCCGCGACCGGTGACCGGCCTTCGGGCGCTCCCGAGTGTCGAAGGCGCAAGATCCACTGCCGCCCCGTCGCCTCTGGACAGTACTGGCCGGCGGTTCATGATTGAGGTGCTCCGCGGTGCCGCGGCCCGCTGTGCAGCTCGTGCGACCTGACGAGGAGAGGTCGCGGTCAGCTTGGGCAAACGTCTCCAAGGACAAGCCGAAGCGTGGTGCGACGACCGCGGTACCTCCCCGGGCTGGGATCTGGCGCGCCACAACGCGCCCAGACATCGCTCATGAGGTACCACACCATGCGTCGTCGTCTTTCCAGCATGCTCGGCACCCTGGTGGTCGTCGGCCTCCTGACCACGCCCGTCGCGTCCGCAGCTCCCGGCCAGAGCTCGTGGGAGATCGTTGGGGGAACAGCCCCGAACCCGTGCACCGGCGAAAACTTCGTCAACACCGGCATGGTCCACTTTGTCGAAACGGATACCGGGCCTTCCCATTTCAACAACCACCTCGAAGGGATCGGCGAGTCGAGCGGCACGCGCTATGTGATCGACACCGTGGACAATGGGTTCTTCCATGCCCTTCCCGACGGCACCTTCATGACGGACGAGGTTCTCAACCTCCGTATCGTGAGCAAGGGCAACTTGCCGAACTCGTGGCTCAACGTCCGCATCCACCTGGTCATTGACTCGGACGGCAACGTGATCTCCGGGACGAGCGACTTCTCGTTCGGCTGTCACGGCAGCTGACCCGGATCGCTGAGGAGGGGTGCGAAGTCGTCGCTACCGGGCCCTTCTCGGCTCTTCGCGGCGCCCATCGCCCGATGGTCGTAGGTCGGGCGAAGAACCGGAATCCCGGAACGTGATCCGGGTCGCCTAGACGGCACGCTCTACGCCCCGACTGCTCCTTCCGGCGGCCGGGGCGTTCCCTATTGCGGGACCCGGTCCTCGCCGATCTCTCGCAGGCATCGCGCCATCTCGCGAACGACCTCGAGCTCGGGCTGGGCGACGCCCGTCCATTCCCGCGACCGGTGGCCGGCCTTCGGGCGATCCCGCGTGTCGAGCGCGTACATCGTCCACTCGTGTCGGTGTTCCTCTTGGGTGGTCGGGCCGACAAACCAGCCGTCCGCCTTCGCGTCGTGGAGCTCGTCCCAGGCGGCTGCGAGGTCGGTCACGGCAGGAAAGAGTACGGCCCCGGGTCTCAGACTCCCGGGGCCGTACGTACGGCTCGGTCTAGACCGTCGTCCGCATCCACGGGTGGATGAGGCACTCGAAGAGGTGAACTCCCGAAGCCAGGTGGGCAGTCTTGATCGTGCCACCGGGTGCCGCGATGGTGCCCGGGAACAGCGCCGGGTTTGCGCATTCCGGAACCGCCGTGAGGCCGAGTATGTCGTTGAGCATCTGGGTGCACCCACCGCCGAAGTTCGCGACCTCAGTGAAAGAGTGTGCCTCGCCGCCCCTGTTGAAAGCGACCAGCGAGCCGCCGGCCGGCAACTTCACCTTGTCGGGTGCGAACCGCCATGCGGGAGCCTGGCCCTTCGCCTGCAGCTGACCGGCACTTACCGGCTCCTAGCGCCGCAGGGACTCGGACCACCGTGGCCTCCACGCCCTAAGGTCTAGCGGAGCGATGTCAAGGCGAGGGCGAAGCCGACGCCGCCGCCGGCTCGATCTTGAGCGTCTCGAGCACTGCCATGACCTCGGCCAACTCGGCGTCGGTCGTGTTCGCCGGGATGCGGACGGCGAACGTGAAGGTCGTGCCGTCCACGTCGAGCGCGTACACGCGGTGGGTTTCGCCGGTCTCCCCGGCGACCCAAGGATCATCGCCGTATCCCCACAGCCAGAACGCGTCCTCACCGCCGCACTTCGTGATGTCGGCGGTGACCGTCGTGTCGACGTACTGGCCCGAGTAGCCGGAGATGGTCACGTCGGCAGTCGGTTTGGAGGACATTCCCGGCTGGTTGCCGAGCGCGGCGATGAGCTGCTCCACGCCCTGCGGCGCGGGCTCCTTCAGCGTGTGATCCGTGCACGGATCGACGTACGTCCCGCTTATCGCGGGCCGGTAGACGGCCGGCCCCAGCCGGCCACCGTAGTCCTTCTCAAGGTGGGACCCGTAATTACTCCAACCAGAGTCGCCCTCGGGCACGGTGAGGATCAACGCGGGACCATCACCGCCGAGCCGGTTCGGTCCGGGGAGCGCGGCGTCGGGGCGGAGTGTCGGCGAGGCTGCCGCCGCTTCGGTGGGCGACGGGCTCGGGCTGGCTGATGGAGCGACGCTGGCCGGCGCAGCGACGCCGGCGGGGGTGGGCCGCAACAGGACCACGCCGGCGCCGACGAGGACGACGACCGCTGCCGCGATCACCCCATACCTCGCGATGTTGGACATGACTGGTTCCCTCCACGGGCCGATAGCGACCCGTTGACGTGTTCGATGGATGTCGTGCCGCACCTCGTCGAACGCCCAGTCCGGGAGGGCGTCGGTGCCGTCCTCCAGGAAGGCCTGGATCCGCCGATCGGGGTCGCGCGGTGCGGTCATGCGAGTCGCTCCTGGGAGCTATGGGTGCGCGCGTCGGCCTCCAGGCTTGCCCGGAGCGCCGCCGTGGCGTGGTGAAGACGTGATTTCGCGGTGCCGAGCGGGATGCCCAGCCGGTCAGCGAGCTCGGGCAGCGGCAGCCCGACGTAGTGGTGGAACACGAGCACGGCCCGTTGCTCCAGCGTCAGCCTCCGGAAGGCGCGCTCGAGCTGGTCGCGGTCGTCGACCGTGAGGATCTCGCCCGCCGCCACCGGCCCGTCGACCGGCAGGAGGCGGATGGATGCCGACCACCGCTTGCGACGCCTGGCCTCGGCGTAGCACTCGTTGGTCAGGATCCGGTGGAGCCAGGGCTCGAAGCGATCGTTGTCGCGAAGCATCCGCAGGTCGCGCCACGCCTGGATGAGCGCCGCTTGGACGGCGTCCTGGGCAAGGTCACGGTCGCGGAGGATCCGGGACGCGATCGACATGCACCGATCGCCGACCGTGCGGGCAAGCGCGTCGAAAGCCTCTTCGTCGCCCTGCTTCGCCCGGTCCACGAGCTCTCGATGCACGAGCTGCTCCTATGCCGCTGACCGCTCCCTTTGTCGGGTCGGTCGGAATGCAGATGGATCTCGCTCGGCGAAAGGTTCAATCCTCAATCGGTGGAGTGCTCGTCCGCGTTTCGGGCAACTTGGGAGTTACTTCAAATCACGATCGAACACACAGTGATTTCACCAGCACAGCATGCGCTCAGCAACCACCTCACCGGCGTCTGCCGTGGCGGGCTCGAGATGACGCCCTAGCCCTTGCCGGTGAGCTGCGGAAGCACCGCCGCCGCTCGCGAACGCGCCTAGGCGCGGAACGAGCCGCCCGGCCATGGCGCGCTCCCGCGCGTCGAACGCGTGCTGCCGTCAGGTGTCGCTGGCGTGGGCTCCGCCCGCAAGAGAGACTCCGCTACTCCGTGACCCGCCCCTGACGGATCTGCTCGAGGCACCTAGCCATCTCGCGCACGACGGCGAGCTCGGACTCCGCGACGGTCGTCCACTCCCGCGACCGGTGGCCGGCCTTCGGGCGCTCCTGGGTGTCGAAGGCGCACTGCTCCCACGCCTTGCGGTGTTCGAGGAGGTGGGTGGGCCGACGAACCAGCCGTCCGGCTTCGCGTCGTGGATCTCGTCCCAAGCGGCATCGAGGTCCGTCACGGTGCTGATTAGCGGCCCCCGCGGCGAGGCGGTTGGTGGTACCGGAGACCTATGGACTGTGCTCGCAGACACGCGTGCAATGCGCGAACAGCTGCCGAAGGCATCCAACTACGAGGTTGGTCAATGGAGACGTCGAAAGCGAGCAACCCGGACCGGTTCGAAGGCGTGAAGGCCTTGGCATTGCTTCTTGGTGTCATTGCCGCCCTCGTGGGCATCGGGGTACTCGTGGCGGCAGTCATCATGAATGCCCCGAAGCAGCTCGACTTCCTGGGGTGGCCGCTCGTCGCCGCCGTCATCGTGGTCTTCGTCGTCGCACGATTCGGCCTGCGCAAGCAGTAACCGGATCGAGTCCCCGGCTCCGCACCGCGCCTGACCGATCGGCAGGGCCATGGGCGACTGAAGCTGAGGACCCTCCTCGGATTTGACGCCGAGCCCTACTCCGCACGGGCCGTGTGCAGAAGGTCATCGGCATCTGACCACATGGGCGAGGCCTGCCATCGGTAGGCTCCGCACCGCGCCCCGGCGTCATCCCCCCGACGCCGGGGCGTCATCACGCCCGACCGGCATTCCGTGTGAAAGGGGCCGCTGACGGTTGCCCCTTCATACGGCAGATGACTCTTGGGTCGGCCCGGTGTTAGGACAGCGCCGCCGTGATCACCTCGCAGAAGAGCACGAAGTCACTGTCCGCTTCCGGATGCGGCCCCTTGATGGTGACTTCGGAACCGAGGAACTCGCCCGTCGCCAGGTCAAAGGTGTCGGCGAACGAGATGATTCCGGCATCACGGAGCAGGACGGCACCGCGGGCCGTCTGGATCTTCTCCGGCAGACCGGCGTACGACGTGACGAACGTGATCGTGCCCGCTTGCTCGTCGATCAGGGCCTGGTCCGTGACCATCCCGGCGCTCGAGACAATGACCGAGTTGCCGTTGTCCGGATTCGTGAAGGTCTGCTTGGCCGAGCTCGTGTCTTTGGCGCTGTCGTCCGCATACAGGAAGAAGTTGTCCGTGACAACGAGCTCGATCTCGACCGGGATACCGCAGACCTCGTCTGAGAAGCTGTCGGTGAAATGGTCGTGGAACGCCGCGATCGGCTTGGCCCCCAGCGCGGCTCCTGGCAGGGCGAATACGACGATGAGCGCCGTGAACGCGGCGCGCACTAGGATCGGGCGGGCCATGTGGGGCCTCCTTCACGCGTGTATCGTGCCGCCCCGGACGACACAACGGTAGGTACCCCGAAAAGTGGTTAGCTCCTTGGCTACCGGGAGCCGTCCCTCCGCACCTCCCGCCGAGCGCCACCTCCCCCGGCTAGGGTCAACCGAAATGTACTACCGATGAGGCGGTTGCGAAGAGTGTGTCTCAGGTCGGAACTCGCCCCTCGCTGATCAGTCGCAGGCATCGCGCCATCTCGCGCACGACCTAGAGCTCCGAGCCGGCGACCGCCGTCCACTCCCGCGACCGGTGGCCGGCCTTCGGGCGCTCCCTCGTGTCGAAGGCGTACAGCGTCCGCTCGCGGCGCTGTTCCTCGTGAGTGGGCGGGCCGACGAAACCAGCCGTCCGGCTTCGCGCCGTGGATCTCGTCCCAGGCGGCCTCGAGGTCAGTCAGGGCTGGCGTATGAACGGGGCGCTGCAGTAGAACGCGATCGTGTATCGCCGATGCTTTGCCTTGTCCGCTGTGGTTCCCTGCTCGGTCGAGTCGACGCAACGAAGCGAAAGCTGGTCGCCCTTCAGGGTCGCGTCGAACGTGTAGGTATCGGCGTTGCCCTGTTCGCCGGGACTAAGCACCAGCTTCTGTCCGGAGAGCGCGAACGTTCCAAGCTCCCCGACCTGCATCGCCATGTCCGGGGTCTCTTCTGAGTGCGTGAAGGCCGTGCCGGTGAAGTCGAGCAGGAAGGAGTACTGGCTGGGCGAGCCGACCTCGGCGATCCAGCCATCAACATCGCCTGGCTCGATGCCGGCGGCGAGCATCGAGGCCCGGATGTCGGCGATGGGGATCGGTCCGGACGCCCAATGCCCTTCGAGCGATGTGACGTTGGCACCCCCAGACGGTGATGCCGGCTGCGAGGTCGAGGGGGATGCCGACGTGGTCACGTCGACGGTCGGGCTCGCGGATGGGGCTGCCGCGGCGGAACCGGCTGGCGACGGCGCGACGGACGTCGCAGTGCACGCCGTGGCCAGGACCATTGCCAAAGGCACCAAGAGCAGCCGCCGATCAGTCATGGTTGCGCAGGCTACGCCTGACCGATCGGCAGGGCCACCGGGCGACCGGGGCGTGATCATGGCCGGGACGCAAAGAGACGAGGCCGAGGCTTCGACCGCCCGGGGATGAACGGACTACGCGCGGACCTCGTCTCTGGAACCCGGGTCCCCCGTATGCAAGAACGATCGACCCGGGCCTCGCGTTGGCGCCTGGATGTGACAGTTCCGCCCGCGCCGCCACCTTGCCGTGACAGACACGTTGCGGCGAAAACTGGAGGCCCGCGCCATGCCACACCGCCGGGGGAACGATGCCGGGAGTCGAGCCTCCTGACCCGATAACGGCGCGAGCTCCCCTGGTGTTTGGGCAGAGGCGACGAGGTCCGCACCGGTTTGTGGCCCGTGGAGAACCTCGCCCGGTGCGGGCCTCGTCGACTCTGCCTCGCAGACATGAAAAGAGCCCGGCCCACAACTGCAATGAAAGCCTTGGCCGGGCTCGGCGGTCCGCGGTCCGCACCCCCTGCATGAGCAGTGCGATGCAGCCAAGAGCACCCCTATCGGCGCCGACACTCAAGGCGCGCAGTCCCCTGGTGCACTTCCCGTTGCATTGACCTCGCGACCGCCGGACAGGCAAGCGGGGCCCCGCGTGTTCGCCGTCCCTCCAGCCAACGCGGGACCCCGCCTGCGCGATCCGCCACCCCAGTAGCGAATCTCATGGGGGATGAAAGCAGGGTCCGCATCACGGTCCTGTCACGCCCGGCCGGGTCGCGGGTGACATTGGCATTGCGGCGGCGCGATGCACATCGTCATGACTTCTGGGGTCCGAGGGTCAAGATGCAGCCGTGCCACGCCTGACTGGGGCATACCCCTAGAACGCCCCGGCCGCCCTCCCCGCTCGGTCGGGGCGTTACCTTGCCCGGATGCGAGGGCCCAACCCGCAACGGATCTACGAGGCCAAGCGCGAGGGTCGACGCAGCCGGATGGTGGCCTCCTGGCACGTCCCCGAGGCCGACGCCGACGCGCTGCTCGACGCGTGGGACGCCGAGGCTGGCGGCCGGGAGCTCGCCCGCACGATCCGCGCTACTGGTCGGAGGGCGAGGTCTGGATGCGCGATAGGGCCGGGGTGACCGCCACGGGCTCGGCCTTTCCGCACGACGTGCAGGACGTGACGAGCAAGACGAAGGCCAAGAGCAACCAGAGCAGCTGACGCGCACGGGTCATGGGCGTTCAGTGTGACGGGGGAAGTGCGGCGTAAGTGGCGCCGGCTAGCCTCGATCCGCCTCCGGCTCCGCGCCCGTCGGGTCGATCCCGGTCCGCCGGCCAGGCCGCGACGGGGCGACCCGAGCCAAGCTAAATGATGCTCCCCGGTGACGATGAGGCTGGTCAGGGACGAGCCTCGATCAGGCGCTTCAGGTTGGACATCTCGGTCCTCCACCCTCTGCGAAGCACCCGACCAAGGGTTGGGCCAAGCAGTCCCTCGGCCCGGCCGAGCTCAAGTTCGCCCACACGCGACAGGCGGGTGCCGCCGCCGACGGTCTCGAACGAGAACCCGCCCGCGGCCTGCCCGAGGAGCGGGATGGCGGCCGTGATCGAGATCAGGTGCCCGGGCTCGTACCTGGTGACCACGATTGTCTGTGACTTGATCTCGCGACCGAGTATTGGGCGGACACTCTGGATCGTCGTGCCCACCCCGAGAGGTCCGGTCGTTGTCGGGCGCAGCTCACTGCCGCTCCGCGTCCAATGGGGTGAGTTCGTCAGATCGATGAAGTAGTCCCAGACCTCTTGAGTGGGCCGGTTGATCAGGGTGCTGACTTCGATCCGTAGCATTGCTGGCCTTCCGTGGACTTCGGCAGCCGATCCACAAGGACGGTCGCCACGGGCGAAGGTGGCCCAAGGCGGACGGAGAGTTCCGGGCGTGGGCGACATCGTACGCCGCCGTGTCGGCCCGGCTCCGCGCCCGTCGGCTCGATCTCGGTCCGCCGGCCAGACGGCGACGGGGCGACCGGAGGAGCCGGAAGCTGCCGCCTTCCCTGGAGTGTGGAACGGTGCCGGAGGATATCTGCACCCGGCTCGCCGACCACATCGCCGGCGACTGGGACCGGCTCGACGCCGCGCAGTTTGGGCCGATCGTGACGGTCACCATGACTTCGGTCGACTGCGCTGAGCACAAGGAAGCTGACCCGGACATGGCTCGTTGCTGGCTCGTTGATGCGCAGACCTCGCCCCCTCCCGGCACGACCCGCGGGCGGAGGCCCCGGCGCGTACTACTACCAGCGCGACGACGGCACGCTGGTCGGTCCGGACGGCCCGCTGGTCGGAACCTGACCCGCGGAGTACGTGGCGGGTAAACGAGGCCGACTTGGGCTCGGCGACGCCCCGGCACCGAACCGCGCCTGACCTCGAGGCAGGGCCGGCGGGCGACCGGGGCGTCTCTGTTCGCGTGGAGCCGCGATCCGCCGACGGGTAGTGTTCTCAGATGCTGTATGCCTCGCGTACGCTCAGGACGACGCGGATGACCCTTCGGCCGTACGAGACGGGCGATCTCGTGGCCCTCCACGATCTGTTCGGCCGGGAGGACGTGTGCCGCTACCTCCGGTTGGAGCCGGTGGACCTCGACCGGGCGCGCGCTACGCTCGAGCATCACATACGGGAGAGCCGGATCGAGGCGGACGGGGACGCGTTGCTCTTCGCCGCCGTGGAGGAGGCGAGCGGCCGGCTGGTCGGCGAGTTCATGCTCCGACTTGTGAGCGCAACGAGCCGGCAGGGCGAGATCGGCTGGAGCATCCACCCCGATGTCCAGGGACAGGGGCTGGCGACCGAAGGCGCCCGCGAGATGCTCCGCCTGGGCTTCGACGAGTTGCGCCTCCACCGGATCGTGGCGGGGTGCGACCCGCGCAACGTTGCATCCGTCCGCGTCATGGAACACGTCGGGATGCGCCGCGAGGCCCATCTCGTCGAGAACGAGTTCCTCAAAGGCGAGTGGGTCGGAGAGATCGTGGGCGCCATCCTCGAGGCGGAGTGGCGTGCCACGCCGTGATTGTCCGCGCCGCCCGGCTCGATCCCGGTCCGTCGGCCACACCACGGCGGGGCGACCGGAGGTCTTTCGTTGCCTTCGTCCGACGGCCCGCGCTCTACGATGCCGGGGAGGAGGGCGCGAGTTGACTGACCCGATCGCCGACGTCATCGGCGACTACCGGGCGTTCGCGGCCCAACAGCGCGACCGGTTGCTGGCGCGCGGCATCGACATCGCCCCGTACGCGCTCAGCCACCTCGCGTACCGCGTGCCCGAGTGGGACCAGTACGTCCACGTCCGGACGCTGCTGGAGCGCCACGCGATCGCCAATCGTGAGAATGTCTGGAACGGCCGCCCGATCTCGCTGATCGTCCCCGCTCAGCCGCTCGACGTCCTCGAGGGCAAGGTCGTCCCGCTCATCGAGCTCATCCCGCCCGTCCACCAGCGCGTCTACAAGATGGGGATCGAGCACCTCGGCGTCGTCGTCGGGGACACGTTCGACGCGTTCGTCGGAGCCCACAAGCCCGTCCTCACGGGACAGCAATTCCAGGGGCCAAACAGCACGCCCGACCCGGTCTACATCCTGTTCGAGGACTTCACCCACGTGAAGTTCTATCGACTTTCACTGCGGGCATCCGTCGAGCTCGACGGCTACCCGTTCGAGGACGGGTTCCACCACGTCGACGACTGGGTGCCGCAGCGGCTCGTCACGGCGACCGGCCCCAACACGCTGCCGCGCTGACGTCGACCGATCGGCGGTACACCCGCAGGTTCGGGGTGTCGAAGGCGGACTGCTCCCACTAGCGCGATGCTCGTGGGACATCGGCTGACCCGACGAACCAGCCCGCCCGGCTTCGCATGGTGCAACTCGTCCCCGGCGGTCTCGACGTCGGTCACTTCCTTAGACGCTCAACGCACCGCTGGCAGGTTTCACCCGGCGGTCGCGGGCCCCGGGCCTGTTGCGTCCGCGTCCAGTCGCGGGCGTAGCCGCACGCGGCCTCGAGGAGCACGTCGTTGCGACGGCTGACCGCGTGCCACGCGGTCCTGGCGCTGGCTCGGAACCAGGCGCGCTCGTGACGGTTCTTCTCCACCCTCTCTCGGCTCGGGAACGAGTTGGGCGGATGGTAGCGGGTGTGCGTTGGTGCCAACAGGGCGGCTGCGCACCGCGCTTGGCCGATCGGCAGGGCCGGCAGGCGACCGAGGCGTGGGCCGCTCTTGCGCAGATGCTGCAGTCGCGGCCCAGCATCTCTGCTCGGTCGAGGTAGTGAGTCGGCGGCCCCTGACCCCAACCATTGTCCTCGGGGGCCGGGCTGCTGAGGGGAGCCTTGCCCACCTTTACGACGCGCCGGTGGCTCCTCCGTCGCCGGCGCGTCGTGCCAGCCTTGGATAGATCCGGTTGGCCCGGCCTGACCGCAGCGTCGCGGTCGCCCGACCGATCGGCAGGGCAGCGGGCGACCGGGGCACGACGTCGGTGCGAGTCTGACGCGGGCCCGAATCGCGCCCCACCATAGGATGGGTCGATGACCGACGATGTCGAGGCCGCGCCGCTGCATCCGCCGCCGCCCCCGCACGCGCCGCCGGTGGACGTGCCGCCCCCGCACGCCGACCCGTTCCCGCGCGACCGCCTGTCCGCGATGGTCCACCGCACGCCCCGCTACGCGAAGCTCGCCTGGCGCCTGGGCAAGGACCCGATGCTCAGCAAGGCCCGCCGCGTCGCCGTCGTCGCGGCAGCCGGTTACCTCGTCAGCCCCGTCGACCTCGTGCCGGGCTTCATCCCGGTCCTCGGCCAGCTCGACGACCTCGCGTTCGCCCTCGCCGCCCTCCGGCTCGCCCTCGACGGCCTCCACCCGGACCGGCGGCGGATGCACCTGGAGGCCGTCGGCCTCGAGGACGCCCACCTCGCCGACGACATCCGGACGGTCGGCGCGACCGCGGCCTGGATCGGCCGGCGGAGCCTGCGGCTGACCGGCCGGGTGTTGCGCGAAGGCGCACACGTCGCGGAGGCCGGCGCCGAGATCGCGTTGCGCGCGACGATGTCGGTCGCCGGCATGGCGAGGGGCGGGATCGGCTCGAGGCTCGGTCGGGTCGGCCGCCGAATCCACGGCGAGCGCCCGGACGAGAGCAGGACCTAGGCGGGGAGCTGCTCCCACTCGACCCAGCGCGTCCCGTCCCACCAGCGGTGCCAGGTCGACCCGTCGGTACCTGCGGCGAACACGTCCAGCCGGTCGAGGCCCCACGAGCTTGCGGATGGCGTCGAGCCGGACGCGAGCGATCCGCCCAGCGACTCCCACGCGTGCCAGCTCTTGCCGTCCCAGTAGCGGTCCCACAGTGCCCCGTCGTCGAACACCGCGAACACTTCCATCTCGTCGACGCCCCACGCCGTCACTGCTGGCGCGGAGGCCAGGGTCCCGCCGAGCGACTCCGGCTCACCCCACCGGCCGTCGAACGCCCGATGCCAAAGAACCCGACCGGCGTCGACCCAGAACAGGTCGATGCGATCGGGTCCCCAGGAGACTGCGGCGACGTCGTGCATGAGGCCCTCCACCCCGGTGGTGGACGGACCTTACGCCGTCCGGCGCTCCAGGCGTGACGCGGCCTCGCAGGCCGCCTCGCTCACGGTGTACGACGCGTCGCTGAACCGCCGCAGGGCAATCGCCGCGGCGCGGCGCCCGACGCCCGGGCGAGGCTCCGCCTTGGGTGCCACGAGCCGGCTGAGTCGCCAGGCCTCGGCTTGCGCCTCCGCCTCGCGGGCCTTCTGGTTGGCGACGTCGAGGGCGACGATGCCCAGGTATCCCAACATGCTTGCCGTCCTCCCTTCTCTCGTTGTGCTAGGAGTTCGCGAACGAATCGCGATCGTCGAACCCGTCCCGGCTCTCAAAGCCGGCGATGCTGGCCACGGCGCCGAACAGCGCCAGCGCGGCGATAGCCACGTACAGGATGTCCATTCGAGTGCTCCGTTGGGTCCGTCCGCGGTAACCGGATCAGATGTCTTAACCAGTTACGAACGATACCCTCTTGCGCGTAACCTGTCAACTGATTTACAGTGGTTACCAAGCCAAAATGCAGATCGTTAACACGCCCCCCACCACACCCGCCATGCCGCTCCAGCACGCCCACGCGGCGGACCTCGAGGCGCTTTCGGACCTCATCAACAGCGAGGAGCTCGACGGGCGCGACGGCCTCCCGGAGGAGCACCTGCCCACGGTCGACGACGCGATCGCGTTCTTCACGACGCGGGGGCTCACACACGACGCGTCGATCCGCGCCCAGGCGGAGTCCGGACCCGGAGGCGGGGACGCGTGGCTCAAGCGCCTGTATGCCACCCGTGACGCCCTGCGCGAGGTGTGGGACGCCCAGGTCGAGGCGCGGACGCCGTCGGCCGCGGCGCTCGACACCGTGAACGCGCTGCTGCGAGAGGCCCCGCGGGTCGAGCTCGTGCCGGGCGTCGGCGGCGTGGGCGTGGGGCACCGGCACACCGAGGACGACCCGACTGGCGAGGCCCTCGCGCGCGTGATCGAGCCGCTGGTCGAGGCGATCGCCACCGGCGAGACCGCCCGACTCCGCATCTGTGCCAACGACGCCTGCCGGTGGGTGTTCGAGGACAGGTCCCGCGCCGGCCGGCGCCGCTGGTGCGACATGACCTCGTGCGGAAACCGCGCGAAGGTCCAGCGCTATCGGTCGAAGCAGAAGGCGGGCAATCCCGTCGAGCCGGCGGCCAATGGCGGGCCGGGCGACGTGCGGATCTAGCCCTTCTCGAGCAGCGGCCGGACCTCGGTCGCGAACCGGGTCATCGATTCCTCGTCGTAGTTCGCCGGGAACCCGGAGATCAGGTGCCGGTAGCCGAGGTCGAGGTACGGCGCGAGCTTCCCGGCCACGTCCTCGGGCGTGCCCACCGGCTGGTCTTCCCAGTGATGGCCGACGCGGTTCCGGTCGAACGCCTCGTGGAAGATCCGCTCCGCCTCGGCGCGGTCGTCGCGGATGACCACGGTGCCGATGCCCGAGGTCCGTTCGATCTCGGCCGGGTCGCGTCCGACGGTCTCGCAGTGCTCGAGCAGCACCTGCTCCTTGTGGCGCACCGACGCGATCCCGCCGCCGACGTTGTTCATGTCGGCGTACCGCGCGACGAGCTTGAGCGTGACCTTCTCGCCGCCACCGCCGATGCAGATCGGGAGGTGCGCCTGGACCGGGACCGGGAGGTTGCGCGTCGAGCGGCTGTGGTAGTGGTCGCCGCGGGCGGTCGGCTGCGGCGCCGTCGAGCATCCCGCGCATCACGGGCACCGCCTCGCCCAGCCAGCGCAGACGCTCGGGGAAGCCCGACCCGAAGTCGAGCCCGAACGCCTCGTGCTCCTCACCGAACCACGCCCCGCCGATGCCGAGGATGGCGCGGCCGCCGGAGATGTGGTCGAGCGTCGTCGCAAGCTTCGCGGTCAGCGTGGGCGCGCGGAACGTGTTGGCGCCGACCATCAGGCCGATGCGGACGTTGGTCGTCGCCTGGGCCCAGGCCGTGATCGTCAGCCAGCCCTCGTAGTTGGGACCGTCCGAGGCGCCGACGATCGGGTACAGGTGATCCCACGTCCATAGCGTGTCGTAGCCGAGGTCGTCGGCGCGGATGCCGGCGGCGAGCAGCCGCGGCCACTCGGCGTACTGGTTCCAGCACAGCGCGCCGATCTTGACCTGGCCCACGGGCCACCTCCGTCATCGAATCCGATGCACCGAGGGTACCGATCGGCGTGCGACCGCGGCACACAATCACGCCACTTCCTCGGGCGAGCTCATGCTGCCGTTCTGGATCAAACACGAATCGTCCGCCTGTCAAGTGAGTTGTAACTCCTCGTGGAGCGGCGTAGCATCGCCGAGCCGCTGCATCGGCAGATCCCCAAGAACTGGAGGGAGTGATGGGGCAGTCGACTCGATGGTGTTTCGCCTGGCACGTACCCGCTCCGGGCGCGCCAGGCGCGCAAGACCGTGCAGCGCTCCAGAAGGCCGGGATGTGGACACCCGGCGAGGCGATCACCGTGAAGTTCCTCGACGGTGATCCTGCCGTCCAGGCTCGCGTCCAGCAGTACGCGTACGACTGGACGGCCCCGGGCCGGGCGGGCCTGGCACTCGATTTCGCCGGGGGGGACGACACCACCGACGTACGGATCTCGTTTCAGGAAGAAGGATCCTGGTCGGCGCTTGGGCGGAGCTGTCGCTACGTCACCGACCAGAGCGAGCCCACAATGAACTACGGCTGGCTGGATGCGAACAGCACGACCGAAGAGATCCAGAGAGTCGTCCGGCACGAGTTCGGGCACGCGATGGGCCTGATCCATGAACACCAAAACCCGGCTGGCGGGATCAAGTGGAACCGGCAGGTCGTGATCGATGCGCTATCGGGCCCGCCGAACAACTGGTCCGTGGAGCAGATCGAGTTCAACGTGCTCGAGCCGGCCGAGAATGCCGAGCACAACTACACGGATCTCGACCCCCAGTCGATCATGCTCTATGCGTTCCCACCCGAGTGGACGGAGAACGGTTTCGCCGGCGGATCGAACATCGACCTCTCGGCAATCGACGTGTCGTTCATCCACGAGCAATACCCGTAAGGCATCCGGATGGCAAGCGACGACTGGGCCGTCGTGGTCGGGATCTCGACGTATCCCGACCTCGCTCCGCCTGCCCTCAACGGCCCGGAGAACGATGCCAAATCTGTCGCGGCCTGGCTGCGCTCGCCGACGGGTGGGAATGTCCCGAAGCGACAGATCCAGCTGATCCTGTCGTCCGACTATCGACAGCCGTTCGCGGATGTCTATTCGGCCAAGCCGACGGGTCAGAAGGTGCAGGAGGCGATCGGCCGGTTGCACCAGATCGGGCGCCAGAACAAGGACGCCGGCAAGCCGGAGTCCGTCGGACGACGGCTCTACCTCTACCTCGCCGGCCATGGATTCGCGCCATCCGACGACCAGACGGCGCTCCTTTCAGCCAATGCGAACCGGACCGATATCGGGCCGGGTTATCACATCCTCGGTCCGTACAACGCGGACTGGTTCGCGCGCGCCGGCTACTTCTCCGAGGTCGTCCTGATCATGGATTGCTGTCGTGAGACCTACACCGCGCCGTCGCTCAACAAACCCTATGGGGTGATGATCAACCGCAAGAAGCTCGATAGCGTCCGGCGGTTTCATGCGTTTGCCACGCAGTGGTCAGGGCTGTCGCGTGAGCGACCGATGGCGGACGGCGTGGTGCGCGGGATCTTCACCACCGCGCTGCTGGCGGGACTCAAGGGAGCTGCGAGCGTGGATGGCAAGGTGACCACCGTCACGCTGCGCGATTACCTGTACAGCGACATGAGCAAGTTCCTTTCGCCGGGCGACCTCCTCAACCCTGACGTGCCCAAGGAGCCCGACATCCCGCAATACGGCAAGGGGTGGGACCTGGTCAAGGCGCCATCGCTCCAGACCAACGTGACGATCCGCGTGCCAGCGATCGACGTGGGTCGCCAGGTCCAGATCCGCGGTGGTGACTACCTGATCGTCGCGTCCGGGCCGGCGACGGCCAACGGGTTCGGAGCGCCGCTCGCCACAGGCTCGTATCTTGCCGAGATCGTCGGGGGGAGCGTGGGCTCTCAGGCCTTCAAGGTGTTCAGCGCCGATGCGTTCTCAGTCCAGCTGTAGGCCGCGCGCGCGGTCCGCGCGGAAGGGTGTCGAGTGGTTGAAGGCAAGCACGTCACACTGACCATCGAAGCCGGCCATCCGACCACAGAGCTGTACTTGATCGACGCCGACCGGCGGCTCGTGACCCGCGGCCTGGGGCGCATCGAGTCGATGGTGTCACCAGGCATCTACACCGTGAAAGCCCGCGCCGGGAACGCCCTCGTCGAACGACTCGTGGTGATCCCGCCGGGGATCACGGAGCACGTCGAAACGATCCCCGAACTCGAATTTCAGTCTGCCGCGCCCCTTGAGGGTGCGTCGCGCGCAGCCGAGGATCATGGCTCTAGCGCAAAGCTGCTCAGCGAACGGATCGAGGTCGACAAGGGTGCAGGGAGTGAGATCTTCATCTGCGCACGGACGATCGACGAGCGATCGCCCAGCTTGACCTTCGGTCGCTTCGCGGTCCTGGACGGGACCGGCGCGGAGCTCGTCGACGTGCTGGCCCTCACAAAGGCCGCTCGCGGCGAGAAGCCCGACACTGTTGTCGGGTGCACCGTATCCCTCGACGCCGGCCCATATCGCGTCGCGTATCGCGTCGGCGAAGGCCCGGAAGTGGAGCAATCGATCGTCGCGGCCGATGGTTGGCAGACGCAGCTGTTCATGCTGCAGACGCCTGCGACGAATACGACGCTGTTCGGCATCCCCGAGATCAGCATCCTGATGGGCCGCAAAGGTTTCGAGCCCGCCGAAAAGAGCTCGCGGTGGGCGGAGCTTGCTCGCCAGGCCCTTGTGGCGCGTCGCGCAAAGCTCGCGGCTGAGCTGGCCGTAGGTCATGAGGATCGGATCACGAACCCGATGACCGGGATCTACCTGCTCCACCTGCTCGTGCTCGCCAACGTCCCACACGCGCGCATTGAGAAGGTGCTTCGGCAGGTGCGCGAGCTGGTCACCGACCATCCGGACGTCGAGATTGTGGCGCAGCACATCGGCCGTCGCCGCGCCCACACCGGCTTCGCGGCCCCACCGATGTTGCGGCACAGCTGGGAGTTGCTGCTCACCGCGAGCGTGAAGGACGCGCGCCTCGTCCCCGCGGACTCGCTCTCGGCCGAGGTCGCACCCCGCATCGTGGCGGTCGATCCATGGCTCACCTGGACTGCCGCTGCAGGCGGTCGAAACCTCCAGGCCGAGTTGAAGAAGGCACTGAAGGTGTCGCGGACCATGCGGGCCGACGTCCCTCAGGCGCCCGAGCCAGCCGTGGTCGCCTCCCCGGTCGCGGCAGACGCCGAACCGGCGTACGCCGGTGTTTCTGTCAGGAGTACGTCCGCGATGGCATCGTCCGCCGGGGCTGTCAACAACTCGAGCTTCGGCGCGACCCCCCAACGCGACCTTGTTGGCGGGCAGGCCAGCTCGCCGCCGGCAGCGGCATCGAAAACGGCGCGGCGAGCATCGACCACGACGACATCGGCGAGCGACGAGACCGCTCGACTCGTCGACACGCTGCAGCTCCCGCGCTCGACCGTCGAGGGCCTTCTGCGCAGCTCAAAACGCAGCACATAGCGGGCGGCGCCCGCATTTGGAGCTTGGGACCGGGCGCCAGACGCCGCGCTAGCGGACGACGATGTTGACGAGCTTGCCGCCCCCCGCGTGGATGACGCGATGCGGCTGCTTGCCACCGAGCGCGGCGACGACCTTGTCGCGCGCCAGAACGATCTGCTCGAGCTCGATCTCCGAGATGCCGGCCGGGACCGTGACCTTGTCGCGCAGCTTGCCGTTGACCTGGATCGGGACCACGTGGGTCGCCTCGACGATCACCGACTCGTCCACGTCCGGCCAGCGCTCCCGGTGGATCGACGACCACGCCTCGCCGCGCGCATCGGCCAGCCGGGACCATAGCTCCTCGCTGATGTGCGGGGCGGCCGGCGAGAGCATCAGCAGCAGCAGCCGGACCGCTTCGTCCCACTCGGGCAGGCCGGCGACCGACGTGCCCCGGTAGCGCGACAGCAGGTTCGACAGCTGCATGAGCTTCGCCACCATCGTGTTCCAGCGAAAGCCCTCGAAGTCCTCGGTCACGTCGCGCAGCGTCCGGTGGGCGACGGCCCGCATCCTGGACCGTGCGTCGTGCTCCGTCTCTCCGGCCGGCAGCTCGCCGCCCGTCTGGTCGCCGGCGTCGCGGCCGTGCGGGTCGAGGGCGATCGTCCAGACCCGGTGGAGGAACTTGTTCACGCCGCTGATCCCGGTCGGGCTCCACGGCCCGCCCTGGTCCCAGGGGCCCATGAACATCAGGAACAGCCGGACGGTGTCGGCGCCATAGCGAGCCACCAGCACGTCGGGATCCTGGACGTTGCCCCGGCTCTTGCTCATCCGCTCGCCGTCCGCGCCCAGGATCTGGCCCTGGTTGAACAGCCGCCGGAACGGCTCGCTCTCCTGCACCAGGCCGACGTCGCGCATCGCCTTGGTCCAGAAGCGGCTGTACAGCAGGTGCATGACCGCATGCTCGGCGCCGCCCGTGTACTGCTGGACTGGCGTCCACGACTCGACCATGTCCGAGTCGACCGGCCCGTCGTCCTTGTGCGGCGACAGGTAGCGGAACCAGTACCACGACGAGTCGATGAAGGTGTCGAACGTGTCCGTCTCGCGCTTGGCGGGTCCGTCGCACGACGGGCAGGCGACGTTGAGGAACGCCTCGTCGCGGGTCAGCGGGTTCTCCCCGCTGCCGTGGTAGTCGACGGTCTCGGGCAGCAGCACCGGCAGCTGGTCCTCGGGGACCGGGACCGTGCCGCACTGCTCGCAGTGGATGATGGGGATCGGGGTGCCCCAGTAGCGCTGGCGGCTGACCAGCCAGTCGCGCAGCCGGTAGGTCACGGCGGTCCGGCCCTTGCCCTGCTCCGCCAGCCAGCCCACGATCTCGTGCCAGGCGGTGGCCGCCGGGCGGCCCGTGAACCGGCCGGAGTTGACCATGACCTCGTCGACCGTGTGCTCGACGAACGCCGACTCGAGGACCTCGTCCGGATCGGCGCCCTTGGGCATCACGACCTTGACGATCGGCAGCCCGAACTGCTTGGCGAACTCGAAGTCGCGCTCGTCGTGGGCGGGCACCGCCATGATCGCGCCGGTGCCATAGCCACCGAGCACGTAGTCGGCCACGAAGACCGGGATCCGCTCGCCGTTGACCGGGTTGATCGCGTCAGCGCCGATGGCCACTCCGGTCTTCTCCCGGTCGGTCGACAGGCGGTCGATCTCGGTCTTCGCCGACGCGGCCAACACGTAAGCCTCGACCTCGTCCCGCCGTTCCGGCGCCGTCAGCGTCGCCACCAGCGGATGCTCCGGCGCGAGCACCATGAACGTGGCCCCGAACAGCGTGTCCGGCCGCGTCGTGAACACCCGAAGCTCCTCGCCACCCGCGTGATGGGCGGAGGGCGCGGTCTCGAAGTCGATCTCGGCGCCCGTGGAGCGCCCGATCCAGTTCGTCTGCATGATGCGGATCGGGTCGGGCCAGTCGATCCCGCCGAAGTCCAGCAGCTCGTCGGCGTAGTTGGTGATCCGCAGGTACCACTGCGGCAGCTCGCGCTTCTCGACCTTGGCGCCGCAGCGCCAGCAGTGGCGGTCGACCCCCTCGACCTGCTCGCGGGCCAGGGTGCCGTCGTTGGGGCACCAGTCGACCGCCGACACGGCGCGGTACGCCAGCCCCGCCTCCAGGAAGCGCAGGAACAGCCACTGGTTCCAGCGGTAGTAGTCGGGGTCGCAGGTGACGACCTCGGCATCCCAGTCCCACGCGGCGCCCATCGTCCGCAGCTGGCGCCGCATGGTGTCGATGTTGGCCATGGTCCACTCGCGCGGGTGGATCCGGTTCTTGATCGCCGCGTTCTCGGCGGGCAGCCCGAAGGCATCGAAGCCCACCGGCTGGAAGACGTTGTCGCCGCGCATGCGCCGGTAGCGGCCGATCGCGTCGGTCGGCGTCTTCACGTACCAGTGGCCGATGTGCAGCGACCCCGACGGGTAGTCGTACATCGTCAACAGGTAGAAGCGGGGCTTCGAGCCGTCGGACAGGTCGGTCCGGTGGAGGCCGAGCTCCTCCCAGCGGGCCTGCCAGCGCGGCTCGATGGTGGTCGGGTCATAGCGCTCGATCCGGCCACGTCCGTCGCGGACGCCGGATGCGCCGGTCGCGCTGTCGCCTGTCGTCGTCACGGCTCCCTGCCCTGGCATGAACGAAACCCCCCGCCGGTCCCGGCGAGGGGTCTGGTCGGTCGGCGTTGCGTCAGAGTGTTGGTGGAGCTAAGGGGATTCGAACCCCTGACCTTCTGAATGCCATTCAGACGCTCTCCCAGCTGAGCTATAGCCCCACGCCGGACGGCGAGTATACCGAACACGAACGCGGCCGCTCCACCGGTACCAGGACCCCCATCCCGCACTGACCCCCACTCGACCGCTCCACATCAGTTCCGTTGCCCCTTCGCAACGGACCTCGGCAATTCTGGCGTTATGCTCAGGCAAACCTCGGCACATCGGGGGGCCGGAGCCGCGTTCGGGCGTTCGCCCGGGCAATCGGCTCGGTGAGTCACGTCGCGGGCCAGAGGGGAACCGAGCCGATGTCGCTGCTCCAACGGGTCGAACGAGCGCAGCAGGCGGCCACCGCCGCCGCCAATGCCCCCGCGCGCTCCGGCGCGCCGGCCGCCCCCACGCCGCCGCCGAGCGCGCTCGTGCCGGTCCTCGACCCCGTGCGACCCTCGTCCCGCACGCCGGCCCGCGAGGAGCTGATCCGCGAGATCCGCCTGATCCTCCAGACCGAGATCGTCGGCGCGTTCGATTCGCTCGTGGATGCGCCGCCCGACGAGGTCCGGCCCAGGATCGAGGGGATCTTCGACCGGGTCGTCACGAAGCACAGCCTCGCGGTCACCCGGGACGAACGGGCGCGCCTGATCGAGGAGATGATCAACGACGTCACGGGCTTCGGGCCGATCGAGCCGCTGCTCCACGACGAGTCGATCACCGAGGTCATGGTCAACGGCCCCGACCACATCTACATCGAGCGCGGCGGCAAGATCCTGCGCGTCGACACGACGTTCCTCAACGACGAGCACGTGCTGCGCGTCATCGACCGGATCATCACGCCGATGGGCCGGCGCATCGACGAGACCAGCCCGCGCGTCGACGCCCGCCTCCCGGACGGCTCGCGCGTCAACGCCATCATCGAGCCGCTCTCGCTCATCGGCCCCGTCATCACCGTCCGGAAGTTCTCGACCCGGCCGTACACGGTCGACGACCTGATCCGCTTCGGCACCGCGACGCCCGAGATGTTCGAGTTCGTGCGCGCGTGCATCGAGGCCCGGCTCAACCTGTTCGTCTCGGGCGGCACCGGTTCCGGCAAGACCACGACGCTCAACGTGCTGTCGGGCTTCATCCCCAACGACGAGCGCATCGTCACGATCGAGGACGCCGCCGAGCTGCAGCTCCGCCAGGAACACGTGGTCACGCTCGAGTCGCGCCCGCCCAACCTCGAGGGCGAGGGCGAGATCACGATCCGCAACCTGCTGCGCAACGCGATGCACATGCGCCCCGACCGGATCATCGTCGGCGAGTGCCGTTCCGGCGAGGCGCTCGACATGCTCCAGGCGATGACGACCGGCCACGATGGGTCGCTCTCGACGGGCCACGCGAACAGCCCGCGCGACATGCTGCGCCGGCTCGAGACGATGGTGCTGATGACCGGCTACCAGATGCCGCTGCGCGCCATCCGCGAGCAGATCGCCTCTGCCGTCGACCTCATCGTGCACACGGCCCGCCTCAAGGACGGGACCCGGAAGATCATCAGCATGACCGAGATCTACGGGATCGAGGACGACGAGATCCTCACCCAGGACATCTTCGAGTTCAAGCAGACGGGCGTCCGCGAGGACGGCAAGATCGAGGGCGAGCTGGTCTCGACCGGCCACCGGCCGACCTTCATGCCCCAGTTCGCCCGCAACGGCGTGGAGCTGCCGCCCGGCGAGTTCGGCATCCCCAGCGAGAAGGACGCCAAGCCGATCGCGTCGAGGGCCATCAAGTCGCGCTGGGGCGGCGCGACGACGGCCGAGGGGCCGGACCATTCGGCGGAAGCGGTCGGCCGCGGCCGGGTCGTGACGGCCGGCGGGATGGTCTACGTCTCGTCGATCGGGCCGATCGACCCCGAGACCGGCCAGGTCGTGCCGGGGTCGATCAAGGAGCACGCGCGCCAGTGCCTGACCAACCTCCAGGCGCAGCTCGAGGCCGCCGGCAGCTCGCTGGACAAGATCGCGTGGGCGAGCTGGTCCCTCAAGGACGCGACGGACTTCGACAGCTTCAACGAGGAATGGGTGCGCTGGTTCCCGGGCGACGCGCCCGTCGGGCAGGGGACGCTGATGCCGCCCCTCCAGCGACGGGCCGGGTTCCGCGTCTCGCTCGGGGTGATCGCGGAGGCCTGATCCGCCCGGCGACGCCGGCGCGGCTCGCTCCCAGGCTCGGTCCGCGGCTCGTTCCGCGTTCCGCGGGCCGCCGCCCACAGGTACGATCGCCCGAATGGCGTTCGACCTCCTGATCCGCGGCGGGCTGCTCATCGACGGCAGCGGCGCCGCCGCCAGGCCGGCCGACGTCGGCATCTCGGGCGACCGCATCGCCGCCATCGGCGACCTGTCCGCCGTGCCGGACATCGACGTCCCGACCGTGGTCGACGCGACCGGCCACGTCGTCTCGCCGGGCTTCGTCGATCCCCACGGCCACTCGGACGGCTCCGTGCTCCTCGACGGCGCGCTCGTCAGCCACCTGCGCCAGGGCTTCACCACCCAGCTGTCGGGCAACTGCGGCTACACGTTCGCCCCGATGGCGGGCGCCGTCCGCGCGATGCTCGACGCCGACCTCGCGCACCTCGGGCTCGATCCGGACTGGACCACGTTCGGCGACTACCTGGACGAGGTCGAGCGGCAGCCGATGGGCCCGAACGTCGCCCTGCTGGTCGGCCACGGGACCGTCCGCTGGGCGGCGATGGGCCCCGACGGCCGCGCGCCGACGCCGGTCGAGCTGGCGGCGATGGGCCGCTACGTCGAGGAGGCGCTGGACGCCGGCGCGATCGGCGTGTCGAGCGGGCTGATCTACGCGCCGGGCGTGCACGCCGCGCCCGACGAGGTCGCCGCGCTGGTCGCGGTCGCGGCACGCCACGGCGCGCTCTACGCCACCCACATGCGCAACGAGTCGGCGGGCGTGCTCGACTCGCTGGACGAGGCGATCTCGACGACCCGGGCCGCCGGCGACCTGGCCGGACGTCCCGGCCGCCTCCAGGTCTCGCACCTCAAGGCGGGCGCCCACGCCGTCTGGGGCACGGCGGACGCACTGGTGGAGCGGATCGAGACGGCAAGGCGCGACGGCCTCGACGCCGCCGCCGACCAGTATCCCTACACGGCCGCCGCGACGACGCTGTCGACGATCCTGCCTCCTTCGATCCTCGCCCTGTCCATCGCCGACGCCGAGGCCGCGATCCGGCACGAGGATTCGCGCGCGACCATCCGCGACCTGATGCTGCACGGCGTCTCCGGCTGGGAGAACGTCTCGCTCGACCCCGGCTGGGCGGGGATCGTCATCTCGCGCTCCGGGTCGCGGCCGGAGTGGGACGGGCGCTCGGTCCAGGCCATCGCCGACGAGCTCGGTGGCGACCCGGCTGACCACGCCCTCGACGTCCTCGCCGACGACCGGCTGTCCACCGACATCGTCATCCACTGCATGAGCGAGCCGGACGTCGAGGCGATCATGCGCGTGCCCTGGATCGCCGTCTGCACCGACGCCGAGGGCCGCCGGCCGGACCACCCGATCCTGGGCCAGGGCGTGCCGCACCCCCGGACGTACGGGTCGACCGCCCGCGTCCTCGGCCACTACGTCGCGCGACCGGGCTATCGTCGACCTCGAGACGGCCGTCGCGAAGCTGAGCGCCGTTCCGGCGGCGCGCGTCGGGCTCCGCGACCGCGGCGTGCTCCGCGAGGGCGCCTTCGCCGACGTCGTGGTCTTCGACCCCGCGACCGTGGCCGACCTCGCCACCTACGATCGGCCCGCCGTCCACCCGGCGGGGATCCGGGACGTGATCGTGAACGGCCGTCCGGCGGTGCGCGACGGCCGCGAGACCGGCGAGCGCCCGGGTCGACTCCTCCGGCGCGTCGACTGAGGCGTGCGTCGACCGTGAGCTCGTCTGCCGCCCAGGTCGCCGTCGAGACCGACACCGTCGTTCGCCTGCCGGGCGGCGACCTCCCCTACGTGCTGCGCCGGTCTCCGCGATCCCGCCGGCTGCGGGTGACGATCGTGCCCGAACGAGGGGTCGTCGTCTCGATCCCGCCTGCCGGCCGCCGAGGCTGGGCGCGCCCGGAGCCGATCGTCGCCGCCTTCCTCGCCGAGCGCGAGACCTGGATCCGGCGGCATCTCAAGGCACAGCAAGCCTCGCGCGCCCGCCTGGACGCCCGTCCGTCGCTCGAGGACGGCCGGACCGTGCCCTACCTCGGGCTGCCGCACCGTGTCCGGGTCGTCGCCGCGGGACCCGGCACGCGGTCGTCGCGCGTGTCCCGGGTCGGCGGCGACGAGGGCGACGAGCTGGTCGTCGAGCGGACGGCGCGCGACCGCCGGCCGACCTCGGCCATCCTCGAGGCCTGGTTCCGGGTCCGTGCGCACGGGCCGCGCTCGACGCCGCGATCGGCCGTCACGCGCCGGCCGCTCGGGGTGACGCCGGCCAGGATCACCGTCCGCGACACGACGAGCCGGTGGGGGAGCTGCTCCCGCAAGGGCAACCTGTCCTTCTGCTGGCGCCTCGTCCTCGCGCCGCCGGAGGCGCTCGACTCGGTCGCCGCCCACGAGGTCTGCCACCTGCGGGTGTTCGGGCATGGACCCAGGTTCGTCTCGCTGCTCTCGTCGCGCGTCCCCGACCACGCGGCGTGGCGGCGATGGCTGCGGCGTCACTCCGCCGAGCTGCACGCGGCGCTCGACTGATCGCCTGACCTCCAGACCCGAACCCGGCCGACCTCGCCCGACCCCGCGGCCGCCTGCGTCGAAGCGCCGGGCGGACATGGACGAATGTCCCTCGATTCCGCGGGCCCGCTCGGGAACCATTTCGATGCGCTCACGCGTCATAGCAGTGCCCACGGTTCGCCCACATCGCCCCGATCGCCCGAGGTTCCCCTTGACCCCGCGACGCGCGCCCATCCTCGCCGCCACGTTCGCCCTCCTCGTCGTCGCCGCGTGCGCGACGTCGAGCGTCGCGCCGTCACCGCGAACCGCCGCGGGCCCCATCGCCACGGCACCCGCCCCGACGCCGATCGTCACCCCGTCGGTCGTGCCCTCCGCCACCCCGTCGCCCACGCCGCCCACGGACGAGGGCAACGTCGACGGCAACGTCTACCCCGAGCTCACGGTCGAGACGATCGACCCCTCGACCCTGCGGGTCACCCTCGACGACCCGTCGGCCAGGGCCTGGCGGCTCGTCATCGCCGGCAGCGGCGACCTCCGGTACGACCGCCTCGAGATCGAGGTGGAGACGAGCGACATCGAACCCGTGATCACCGCGCGCGAGATCCGCGACAGCGAGGTCGTCAGCGAGATGGACCTGAGCGGCTACGCGGACGGCACGGCGGCCGCGGGCGGCTGCCACGCGACGCTCCACGTGTGCATCGACTCCGACGGGTTCCGGCTGCCGCACAACGACAACGGGCGGTTCCGGGTCCGGCTGTCGGTCGCGGACGCGGCAGGCCCGCTCGCGATCACCGGCAGCACCGCCGGCTGGCCGGGCGAGCCGTTCATCCTCGGCCCGTGGGTGACCACCGACACCTTCGCCTGGTCCGCCTGACGGCTGCCGCGCCGCGGGGCGTGCGGAGACCGGGCGTCGTCTCCAGGGATGCTGGTGGGCCGGGGCGGAATCGAACCGCCACAGCCGAAGGCGAAGGTTTTACAGACCTTTGGGCTCACCACCTGCCCAACCGACCCACGATGGTGGAGATGAGGGGACTCGAACCCCTGGCCTCCGCGATGCGAACGCGGCGCTCTCCCAGCTGAGCTACATCCCCACTGGGGTCACCCGGCAGACCGGGTGGACCGGCCGGGAAGTGTAGCACGCGACACCCGCAATTCCGCCCCTGCCGGCCCGTAGACTCCGGCGATGTCCGCCGGTCTCGCGCTCGGGCTGATCGCGTCGCTGGCATGGGGGCTGGTGGACATCACGGGCGCCCTCGCCAGCCGTCGGCTGGGCAGCCTCCGGGTCCTCGCCGGGTCGCAGATCGTCAGCCTGATCGCGCTCGTGGGCATCGTCATCGTCGAGCGCTCGCGGCTCGGCGACGGTGCCATCGAGGGCGTCCTCGTCGGGCTGCCGCTGGGCGTCGGCGCCGCGCTCGCGTACCTGTGCTACTTCACGGCGCTGCGGATCGGGCCGCTGAGCGTGGTCAGCCCGGTCATCGTCGCGTATGGCGGCACCACCGTGGTCCTGGCCGTGCTGCTGCGCGGCGAGACGCTGCAGCCGGCCCAGATCGTCGGGGCCGTGCTGGCGACCGCCGGCGTCGTCCTGGCGGCGATCGTGTTCGACGGCGGGTCGATGCGCGGCGCGCGGCTGGTCGGACCGGGGGTCGCGGTCGCCATCGTGACGATGCTGCTGTTCGCGACGCTGACGGTGGCGCTGGCCGCGCCCATCCAGGACCACGGCTGGCTGCCGGTGGTGCTGGGCTCGAGGCTGGCCAACACGACGTCGGCCCTGGTCCTCCTCGTGGTCGTCGGGCGGCTGCGGTCCAGGCGGCTCGAGGTGCTGACCGAGCCGTCCGCGCCGGCCGACCGCGTGTCGGTGGGCCTGGTGATCGTCGCCGGCGTGTTCGACATCGCGGCCTTCGCCGTCTATGCGGTGGGTCTCGAGATCGCGCCGACCTGGCTCGTCGGCCTGGCCAGCTCGTTCGGGCCGGTGCTCGCGGTCGCCTACGCGGTCTGGCGGCTGGGCGAGCGCCCGCGCGCGACGCAGTGGATCGGCCTGGCGTTCCTGGCCGCCGGGGTGGTGGTGCTGGCCGTCGCGGGGTGACGTGCGGCGCGATCGCGGTCCAGGGTGGTGGCTGAGGCGGCCGCGCTTCCGGGCCACCCAGCGGACGGCTCGTGGCATCGCCGCACGGATGGTCCACCGAGCGGCCCTACGATGGCGAGGCGGCGTCCAGATTGCGGGTTCGGGCCGCTGTCTGCGCAGCGCATGCCGTCATGCCCTCGGTTGGCCGCTTTGCGGCCCAAGCCGCGAGGACAAGCCGAACGGCAGTTTCCATCTTGCCTGATTAGAACATCTGTTCTAGTATTCGACGTCCGATGGCTCCCTCATCCGACGTCTCCGAGGCGCTCGCGACACTCCAGGCTCGCTGGGGCGCGGCAGCTCCGCGACGGGGCGGCGAGATGCGGGAAGGCAGCGACCTGCACCTCGCGGTCGAGGGCGCGCTGGCGCGCGCGCCGATGCCGCTGGACGACCCGGACGACCTCGACCGGCCCGATGCGCCGACGCCCAGGCTCGTGCCGCTGGCGCCGGCCGGCTCGCCCCGGCCCGCGCCGCCGTCCGGCGCCGACGACGACCGCGTCGTGCCCACCGGGTTCGCGGCCCTCGACGCCATCCTGGGCACGGGCGGGCTGCCGCGATCCGCCACGGTCGCGCTGCGCGGGGACGCCTCGTCGGGCAAGACCACGCTCGCGCTCCGGGTGGCGGCCGAGGCACAGGCGACCGGCGCGATCGTCGCCTGGCTCGACCTCGCCCGCGCCTTCGATCCCGTCGAGGCCGTCGCCCGCGGCGTCCGCCCGGAATGGCTCGTGGTGCTCACCCCCGTCGACCTCGAGGAGGCCCTCGCGCTCTCGGCTGCGCTCCTCGCGGCCCGGACGGTGGACCTCCTCGTCGTCGACCTGCCCGACGGCCGGGACCCGGCGGTCAGCGGCGTGCGCGTCGGTGACCGGCTGGGCCGGCTCGCGGCGCTGGCCAGGCGCGCGGGGACGCTGCTCGTGGTCGTGGAGCCGAACGCGCTCGGACGGGCCCTGGCGGCCGCCGTCGAGGGGGCGAGCGGCCTGCGGCTGGAGCTGGAGCGGACCGGCTGGATCCGGCTGGGCCGGGACGTGGTGGGCCAGCGCAGCGCCGTGACCGTCGCCCGCAACCGCCACGGGCCGCCCGGGCGGCGCACGGACCTCGAGATCCTGTACGCGGAAGGCGGCGCCCGGGACGCCTGTCTCCTGCGGGAGGGGCTGCTGGCCGGCCCGTTCCCCGCCGGCGAGCCGGCCGCGCCACCGGGTCTCGCGTCCGGGACCGCCCCACCCGCGCCGCCCGCCATCGACCTGAAAGGCCCCCCTGCATCGACCGATACCCATGCGCCTGCTGCACCTGCTCTGGCCGCACCTGCCGCTCCGGCTCGCCCGGTCCCGCCTCGGGTCACCGGGGAGCGACGGCACCTCCGTCTCGTGGCCGCCCGGCCCGATCGTCCTCGGCGGACAGCCCTGGACGGACGGGACGGTGGTCGACGCGGACCCGCTCGCTCGGGCCCTCGGCGTGCGCCGGGGGATCCCGCTCGGGAGCGCCCACCGGCTGGCACCCGAGGCGACCTTCCTCGACCTCGCGCCTGAGGCCGACCGGGACGCCGTCGAGGCCGCCTGCGAGCGGCTGGCGGCGTTCAGCCCCGGGATCGCCGGCACGAGCGACGTCACCGACCCGACGTTCGGGCGGCTCGCCGTCCATGTCGACGGCCTGACCCGGCTGTGGGGGATCGAGGAGACGCTGGTCGCCCGGATCGGCGACGCCCTCGCCCCGCTGCTGCCCGGCCCGCCGCGGGCGGGCGTGGCCGGCACGAGCTTCGCCGCCAGCGTCGCCGCCGCCCATGCGTCCGAGGGCGGCCCGCCGATCCTCGTCCCGCCCGGCGACGATGGCCGGTTCCTCGCCCCGTATCCCGCCCGCCTGCTCACCCGCGACGCCGACATCCGGGCGCGCCTCGCCCGCTTCGGCCTGCGCACGATCGGCTCGGTCGCCGAGCTGCCCCGGTCGGCCCTGGTGGCGCGCTTCGGGGACGAGGGGGCGAGGCTGCACGCCCGGGCCCGGGGCGAGGAGACGGAGCGCTTCAAGCCACGCCGCACCGCCCAGCGGTTCGCGCTCGCCCTGCCGCTCGATCCGCCGGCCGAGGAGCTCGACGCCGTCCGGTTCGTCCTCCACCGGCTGGCGGCGACCCTCGCCGACCAGCTGCAGGCGCGGGGTCAGGCCGCCGGGCTCGCGCGGCTGCTGATCACCCACGACCTCGCCTTCGCCCGGCGCGGGACCCCGCCGATCCTCGACCTCGAGCAGCGCCTCCCGGAGCCCACGGCCGACGCCGAGGCCATCGAGCGCCTGCTGTTCGCCCGCCTGGAGAAGGTGCCGCCGCCGGCCGCCGTGGCGCGCCTCGAGCTCGAGCTCGCGAGGGTCGAGGCGGCGACCGGGCAGCAGCTCCCCCTGTTCACGCCGCAGGCCGCGCGCGACGCCCGCCTCGCCTGGCAGCTCGCGCGGCTCGCGATCGCGTTCGGGACCGACCGCGTCCACCGGGTCGAGATCACGGACCCGGAGGCCTCGATCGCCGAGGCGCGCTGGCGCTGGATCCCCGTGGCGGGGGCGTCGGTCACCGGCGAGCTCCCGTGACCCGGCTGCTGCGCGAGCACCCGGCGATCGACGCGGAGCTGGACGGGGACGGGCGCCTGGTCGCCATCCGCTGGAACGGGCGCCGCGAAGCGGTGGAGGTGTGCAACCGCTGGCGGGTCGAGGAGTCGTGGTGGCAGGAGCCGATCGTGCGGGACTACTTCAAGGTCGTCGGCCGCAGCTGGCTCGCGCTCGTGTACCACGATCGGGCCGCCGGGTCGTGGCACCTCGAGCGGCTGTTCGACTGAGCGTTGGCGGCGACCGACCGGAGGTCGACGAGGTGCATGCCGTGTCGTCGAGCAGGGCCGCCTCTGCGGCCCGGGTCGCGGGGCCGTTGCCGTCAGCGGACGGCTGGCGACCCGAGCGCGATCGAGACGACCAGCAGCACGAGGAACAACGCGATGACCAGGGCGAGCGCCCCATAGTCGCGCGGTCGAGCGGTCTGCACGGCTGCGAACCCCCAGTGCCCCGTTGACCGGACCCGGCCGGTCGCCTTGAGCATAGACGCCGCCCTCACGGGCCGTGTTGCGGTCGCGTCAGGCGACCGGGGTCCCCGGCAGGGTCCGCAGGCCGGCCAGCACGAGCAGGGCGACCATCCCGACGAGCACGACGAACAGCACGCCCGCCCCGATCACGTCGCGCCGCCTCGGCTTCATCGGTCCTCGCCTCTCCTCGGCTCTCAGCCGCCGATCGCCACGCAGCCGGCGGCGAACAGCACGGTGATCATCGTCGATCCGCCCTCCGGCCGGAACGGTCGTCTGGACCTTGCACTCGGGCAGGTCGGTCTGCGAATCGAGCACTCGCGACCCGTCCTCGAGCGGGTCCGACAGGTCGATGGTGGCATAGCCGGCGGCCTCGAGCGCGTCGCGATACCAGCGTCGCGACCGTGTCGACGTCGGCCGTGTCGGTGACGAGGGCGGCGCTGACCGGCTCGTCCGCCTCGGTGTCCTTGGCGTCCGGGTAGCGCGGGAAGTCGTCGGGGACGGCGTCGAGGATGACGCCCCAGTCCGTGTTGGTCGTCGTGGGCTTGTGGGTCGCCGGCGGTCCCGGGCTGACGGTCTCGCCGCCCGGAACGGCGGTCGGCGCGGCGCGTCGGTCGGGGCGATGGACGGCGAGGCGGCCGCGACCGTGGTCGACGAGGGCGACGCAGGCGATGGGCCGACGGAGGCGGGGGTCGAGCCGCAGGCCGTCGCGGTCAGCGCGATGGCGAGGGCGACGACGGCGAGCCCGGTGCGCCGGAGGGGATCGCGGGTGGGGCGCATGGCCGGCTCATCGTAGCGGGACGGGTTGACGGCCCGGGAATCGAGGACCCCCGCCGCCCCAGCAGCGAGGGTCCTCAGGGTCGCCGCCGGAACTGCCCAGGGTTTCGGCGGCAGGTCATCGGGCGCCATCGCAACGCCCGATGCCGATGGTGTTCCGCGGGACCTCAGGTCGACGGGAACGCTGGCGTGATCACCCGACCGCCCTCGCGATCGCGGGGAGGAGCCCCAGGATCACGGTCGTCGCCGCCGCGATGGCTGCTGCGCGAACGAGCAGCTCGAGGGCGAGGCGCCGGCCGGGATGGCGTGTCGGATCAGCGATCACGGGCATGAGACGCGCGGACCCCGTGTCCGGTTGCGCCGCGTGGGCAACGAAATCGACGCCGTTCTCGGCGTCCGGCGGACGAGACAGAATCGAACATCTGTTCTATCCTGTCGACCCGCCCCCCGGAGACCCGTCGCGTGGCCCATCCCGCCTACGCCGAGCTGCACTGTCACAGCCACTTCTCGTTCCTCGACGGGGCCTCGGCCCCGGACGACCTCGTCGCGCGGGCCGTGGAGCTCGGCCTGGCCGGCCTCGCCATCACGGACCACCAGGGCCTGTACGGCGCGGTCCGCTTCTCGACCGCCGCGGAGGCGGCGGGGCTGCATCCCGTGATCGGGATCGAGATCGAGCTCGTCGACGCCGCGGCGCCGGACCCGTCGGGGATCGTGGTCCCGGCGAGGCGTGCCTGGCGACCGGGTCGCCGCCCACCGGTGGTGACCGAGCCGCCGGTGATCGACGGGGGACGGCCCGCCCGGCCCCGCCCGACCCGCACCCGGCTGCCGGGTCATCGCGAGGTCGTGAAGGAGGACCACCGGGGAATCGGCGAGGCGCAGCGCGGGCCGCACCTCCTGCTGCTCGCCCGGGACGCGACGGGCTGGCGGAGCCTGTGCCGGCTGGTGTCGCGGGCGAACCTCGTCCGGGACGAAGGCGGTCCCGAAGTTCACCCAGGCGCTGCTGGCGGAGCACGCGGAGGGGCTGATCGCGCTGTCCGGCTGCCGCGAGGGCGAGCTGGCGCGACGGCTGCGGGCCGGCGACCGGGAGGGGGCCCGGGCGGTGGCGGAGCGATACGCGACGCTGTTCGGGCACGGGACGGCGGGCCTGCGCGGCGAGTCGGCCGCGGGGAGCGGCTTCGTGCTCGAGCTGTCCCACCACCTCCTGCCCGACGACGACTGGCTCGTCGCGGAGACGGCGCGCCTGGCCGAGGAGCTGGGGCTGCCGGTGGTCGTGACCAACGACGTCCACTACGACCGGCCCGAGGGCCGCGAGCTCCACGACGTGCTGACCGCGATCCACCACGGCCGGTCGCTGCCCGAGCTGCGGGACCTCCGGCGACCGGACGGGGAGTCGTATCTCAAGGGCGCGGCCGACCTGCTCGCGCTGCCGCCGGGGGAGCCGTCGACCGCCGCCGCGGACCCGGTCCTCGCGCGGGCCTGGCGGGCGGGGATCGCGGCGTCGGCGGAGATCGCCGCGGGGTGCCGGGTGGAGCTCACCTTCGAGCGATACCGCTTCCCGGGCTTCGACGTGCCGAGGGGCGAGACCCCGTTCAGCCACCTGATGTCGCTGTGCTGGGAGGGCGCGCAACGGCGCTATCACCCGATGACGCCGGCCGTCGTGCGGCAGCTGGCGCACGAGCTGGACGTGATCGAGAAGACCGGGCTGGCCGAGTTCTTCCTGATCTGCTGGGACCTGATGCGGTTCGCGAAGTCGCGCCACATCCCGGCGCAGGGGCGGGGGAGCGCGGCGGACTCGATCGTGGCCTACGTGCTCGGGATCACGCGCGTCGACCCGATCCGCCACGAGCTGCTGTTCGAGCGGTTCATCAACGAGGGCCGGACGGCGTACCCGGACGTCGACATCGACTTCTCCTCCGAGCGGCGGGAGGAGGTGATCCAGTACGTCTACGAGAAATACGGGACCGAGCACACGGGGATGGTCTGCAACCTCGTCACGTACCGGGCGCGGTCCGCGGTGCGCGAGGTGGGCTACGCGCTCGGGTTCCCGCGGCCGCTGGTCGACCGGGTGGCGAAGGCGCTCGAGACGTACGACAGCGTGATGGTCCGGCGGGACCTCGAGGCGGAGGGCGGCTTCGCCCAGTTCTTCGCCCGGCCGGGGGAGGTGGCCGGCGACGGCGCGACGCGCGTGGACCAGCGGGTGGCGGCGGAGACGGCGGTCACCGCGGCGGCGTCCCTCGCCGAGGCCCGCGGCCTGACCGACGCGATGGGCCAGCTGAACCATCCCCGCGGCGGCCAGTTCGAGGGTGGCGGCCGGCCGCGACCCGCGCTTCGCCCCGAACGTCGCGGGTCTCGCGGTACGCTGGGGAGTGCTGCAGCCCGGACTCGAGCCCGGATACCGCCGTCGGGTAGCGACCATCGGGCGGGACGGGGCCCAATACCCGACGACCATCTCGGCGACGAACGAGCGCCGCGAGCATGGCTCGCGACGAGGCAGACGGTGGCTCCGGGACCACGAGATTCGGCGGGACGGAGATCCGAGCGCGCCCGGAGCGCCGGCTCGGGGCGACGGGACATGACCGGTGGCTCCGGGCCGATCGGGGCGTCGCGACCGGGCGGACCACGCGGCAGGAGCGGCAGCGACAAGGGCGGCCCCGGCGACTCCCCGGTGAGCGTGCGCTGGATCCGCGAGGGGGCGCCGTCGCGAACAGGAGCGCTGGCGCGATCGGCGACCCGGGCATCCGGGGGCCGGCCATCCCGGTGGATCCCGAGTCCGGCATGCCGGTTCCGGCGCCGCGCCGGTTCGACCCGCCGGTATCGACCTCCCCATCGGCGGGCCGAGCGCGCTCGACCGGCCCATCGACCGGCACACGCCCGACGATGGCGGCGGTCCGGGCGACGAGAGCGCGGCCGCCCGGCGCTGGGCGCGCGAGCAGGTGGCGATGCGCGAGGACCGCAGCAACTCGATCATGCGGCTGGCCCCGGCGGAGGTCCTGCGGCCGCCCGGCGAGGGCCCGCGACCCGGCAGCGTCGCCGGCCTGTCCGACTGGGAGCGCTGGCTCGAGCTGTGCGCCCGCATCGACGGCTTCCCGCGCCACCTCAGCATCCACTCGGGCGGCATGCTCATCACCGCCGCCCCCCTCATCGACATCGCCCCCATCGAGCGCGCGACGATGGAGAACCGCGTCGTCGTCCAGTTCGACAAGCGCGACGTCGAGACCATGAAGCTGATCAAGCTCGACCTGCTCGGGCTCGGCATGCTCGCCGCCATCGACGAGTGCGTCCAGCTCATCGAGCACGACTGCGCCGTGTGCCTCGACCTCGACCACATCCCGGAGGAGATCCCCGAGGTGTTCGAGATGCTCCAGGCGGCCGACACCGTGGGCGTGTTCCAGGTCGAGAGCCGGGCCCAGATGCAGACGCTGCCGAAGTCGCGGCCCCAGAGCCTCGACGACCTCGTGGTGGAGGTCGCGATCATCCGGCCGGGCCCCATCCAGGGCAACGCCGTCCACCCCTACCTGCGCCGCAAGCAGGGCATCGAGCCCGTCACCTACCTCCATCCCAGCCTGGCGCCGATCCTGCGCGACACCCTGGGCGTGATCCTGTACCAGGAGCAGGTGATGAAGATCGCGATCGACGTCGCGGGCTTCACGCCGGCGGGCTCGGACGGGTTCCGGCGGGCGATGGGGACGTGGCGCTCGAAGGGCGAGATGGAGAAGCTCCACGTCCAGTTCGTCGAGGGCTGCATCCGCATCCAGGGCATGTCGCCGGACGACGCCGAGGAGCTGTTCCGCCAGTGCGCCGCGTTCGCCAGCTTCGGCTTCGCGAAGAGCCACGCCGCCGCCTTCGCCCGCACCGCCTACGAATCGAGCTTCCTCAAGCTGTTCTACCCGGCCCAGTTCGTCGTCGGCCTGATCAACGCCCAGCCGATGGGCTTCTACCCGGTGGAGGTGCTGGTCAACGACGCGAAGCGCCACGGCGTGGCGGTCCTGCCGGTCGACGTGAACCGGAGCGCCTGGCGGACGACCACCGAGTGGGTGGGCCGGCCGGGCTGGGCGCTGGCCGGGGCCGCGGGCGACGACGGGTCGCACGACGGCGACCCGGGCGAGCCGCTCCCCGAGGGCTGCGGGATCGACGCGATGCCGGCGCCGGTCCGCTCGCCGGGCTGCCTGATCCCGGGCGCCGCGGCGCGCGAGCGGTGGGCGGCGGAGTCGATGACCGGCTGGGGCGTGCGGCTGGGGCTCCACCTGGTCAAGGGGATCGGCGAGGAGCAGGAGGCGCGGATCGACGCCGAGCTCGCCCGCGGGCCGTATGCCTCCCTGGCGGACGTGGTCGAGCGGACCGGGCTGGCGGAGGAGGTCGTGGAGCGGCTGATCCGGGCGGGGGCGCTGGACTCGCTGGGCCGGCCGCGGCGGGAGCTGCTGTGGCAGCTGCGCGAGGTCGCGGGGGCGTCGAAGGGGCGCGTGGACGGGCGGACCGTGCGCGGCGCCGGTGGCCGGGGCAGGGCCGCCGGGCGGCCGATGGACCTGCGCCTGCCGGCGACCGAGGCGCCGCCGCTGCCCGCGATCACCGAGCCGGAGCGGCTGGGCGACGCCTACGGGGTGGTGGGCCTCGACGCGAGGCGCCAGGCGGTGAGCCTGTTCCGGGAGGCGCTCGACCGGCTGGGGGCGGTGACCAACGCGGCGCTCGCCGAGCAGCGGCCGGGCCCGGTCCGCATCGGCGGCCTCGTCGTCACCCGCCAGCACCCGATGACCGCGCGCGGGACGGTGTTCCTGGCGCTCGAGGACGAGACCGGCATGGTCAACGTGACCCTCTGGCCGGACACGTGGCAGCGGCTCCGCTCGGTGGTCCGGCGGCACGCGCTGCTGCTCGTCGACGGCGACCTCCAGCGGGAGGCGAACGTCGTCAACGTGATCGCGCGGTCGGTCACGCCGCTCGTCGAGGCGGCCGGGTCCGTCGGCGGTCCCGCGTCACCGGCCGGCGTGCGCCAGATCGGGCACGCCGGCATGCGCCGGATGGGCTAGGAGCGACCGGTCACGCGCGAGTTCGGGCGCGCGTTGCCGCGGCCCTTCGCCGCAGGCTTCGGCTGCGGCTTGCCGCGGTTCGGGTTGGCCAGGTTGAGGAACCGCTTGTACCAGGCCGACGCCGAGGCGAAGAACATCGCGCCGAGCGGGGCGACGATCCAGGCGTTGGCGACGTACGGCTGGGGCGGGTTCGCGCCGATGAACAGGCGACCCGTGGGGCTCAGCAGGATCACGCTGTAGCAGCCGGCGGCGACCATGCCGTAGATCAGGCCGCCCAGCCAGCTCGCGCGCGGCGCGGTGAAGCCGACCAGGAACGCGCCCGCGGCCGGCGGCGGTGCCACGAACAGGCTGACGGCGATGTACGAGATGTTCGAGATCGTGCCGATCGGCTTGCCGGCGGCGGGATCGGACAGCGTGAGGTCGAGCGACGAGGCGAACTCGTTGGTCGTCAGGATGAAGACCGCGGTCGAGACCAGCGTGGCCGCGAGGGCGGCGAGCAGGCCCCAGTGGGTCAGGATCGTCGGCAGCGACCGCAGGTCGCCCCTGAGGTCCACCGGGCGGAAGGCGTTCTTGAACGCCGCCACGAAGCTCGGTCGTGGCGCCGCGGCCGCGGCCGGCGCGGCGCTCTTGGCGGCCTTCGACGAGGTTCCGCCGCTCGCCGGGGCCTCGTCGTCCTCGACGGGGTCGATCGCGGCGGCCTGTTCGGCCCGGTGGCGACGTCGAGCTTCGGTGCGATCGGTGCGCTTCGCGCGGGCCAACGAGGGTGCCTCCAGGTAGACAGGGGCCGGCCGCGGGACGGGCGGGTGCGGCCGGTGCATCCTACCCGGTTCCCCGCCGAAGGGGTACGTCGCCGGATCGATGAGTCGCGGATAAGTGGTCGCTCCTAGGATGCCGCCACCCGTCATTCGCCGCCGGTTCCCGCCCGGAGGTCCTCGATGGCGCGTGCACGGATCGCGGCGGTGGCCGCGCTGGTCCTGGTCCTGTTGCTCGGAGCGACGGCCGCCGCGGCTCCCGGCGCCGTGCGGCCGATGGGCGTCACCGCGCAGGCCGCCGTCGCGTGGCCGCCCTCGAGCGGGCTCCTCGTCGCCGAGGTGGTCACGGGCGGGGCCTCGGCATCGGACGAGTACGTCGAGCTGACGAACGCGTCGGCGACGGCCGTTGATCTCGCCGGTCTCGAGGTCGCGTACGTCACCAGCAGCGGCAGCACCGTGACGCGGAAGGCCTCGTGGTCGACGCCGCTGGCCCTCGAGCCGGGCCGCCACCTGCTGGTCGCGAACGCGTCGGGGATCTACGCGGCCTTGGCCGACGCGACGTACTCGGGCGGCTTCGCGGCGACCGGGGGCGCGATCGTCGTCCGGCCGATCGGCGGCCAGCCCGTGGACGCCGTCGCCTGGGGCGATGCGACGAACGCGCTTCGTCGAGGGAATCGCCGCTCCGGCTCCGGCGGCCGGCAGCTCGATCGAGCGACGGCCGGGGGGTCCGCTCGGCAATTCCGTCGACACGAACGACAACGCGGCGGACTTCGTCGCCAACGCGGCACCGGTTGCCCAGGACCTGGCGGCCGGACCCATTCCTTCGCCGAGCGCGATGCCGTCCGCGAGCCCCGCCGACACCGAACGCGAGCCCGGGTCGCCATCGCCGCCGACCACCTGTCTCCGACTCCCTCGCCAACCCCGACGCAGCGACGCCCGACGCCGACACCGACGTCGAGCCCGTCTCCGACCCCCACGCTCAGTCCGACCCCGACCCCGACCGAGGTGGCCACCCCGTCGCCCACGCCGAGCGTGACCCCCGCTCCGACACCGTCGCTCGACCCCGAATCCCTCGCCGACCATCGAGCCCGCGTCGATCGAGGCCGTGCGCGCCATGGCCGACGGCTCCGCCGCGACCGTCGAGGGCATCTTGACGACGAACCTCGGGGCGCTGGAGAGCGCGCGGAGCGGCTTCGTCCAGGACGCGACCGGCGGGATCGCGATCTACCTCGACGGGCCGTTCGATATCCCGGTCGCGGCCGGCTCGCGGATCCGGGCGACGGGCTCCGTGGATAGCCGGTTCGGACAGCGCACGCTGCGCGTCGACCGCGCGGACGTCACCGTGCTCGGCGAGCAATGGCTGCCGACGCCGCTCGAGGTGCAGACGGGTGCTGCCGCCGAGCCGCTCGAGGGCCTTCGGCTGCAGCTCGGCGGGACCGTCACGGAGGCGCCGAGCGCGCTGAGCGACGGGCTGGGCCTGATGATCGACGATGGCTCGGGCGAGGTGCGGGTGATCGTCGGGCCGGCCGCGCTGGATGGCTTCGATCCGGTGCGCGGGTCGATCGTGGTGGCGCGCGGCCCGCTCGGCCAGCGCGACAGCTCGGGGACCGGCCTCGAGGGGTACCGCCTCCACGCCACGCTTGCCGGTGAGCTCGAGGTCCTCCCGTCGCCGACGCCGTCCCCGACGGCCACGCCGACGCCGTCGCCGTCCCCGTCGCCGACGGTCGAACCCACGCCGACCGTCGGACCGACCGCAACGGCGGCTCCCAGCCTTTCGCCCGCGCCCTCGCCCTCGCCGTCGGCCGCCCCAACGGCCTCGCCCAGCGTGTCGCCGCCGATCACCATCGCGGCCGCGCGTCTCACCCCGATCGGCACGACGGTGTTCGTGCGCGGCGTGGTCGTCGCCGAGGCCGGCAGGCTCGGCACGCCGCCGCTCCTCGCCATCGCCGATGCAACCGGCGGGATCCCGGTCAGGCTGCCCGACGGCGTCGCGCCGCCGGCGCGCGGCACGCTGCTCGAGGTCCGCGGCGCCCTCGCCGACCCGTACGGCCAGGTGGAGCTGCGCCCGCCGAGCGGCGGCATCGCCGTCGTCGGCACCGGGACGCCACCCTCGGCGATCGCCCTGAGCGCCGGCGCCGTCGGCGAGCCGAACGAGGGTCGCCTCGCCCGTGTGAGCGGCATCATCGACGGCTCGGCGTCCAAGTCGACCAGCAACGACCTCACCTTCTCCATCACCGGGACGGACGGTGCGACGCTCCGCGTCCTCGCCGACGCGTCGGCAGGGATCGATGCCGGCTTGTTCCGAAAGGGGGCCGGGGTCAGCCTGACCGGCATCGTCGGGCAGCGGGCGTCGCGCAAGGGCGCGCTCGACGGTTACCGGCTGTGGCTGCGAGATCGCGGCGACGTCGTGATCACCACCCAGCCCGCGCCGACGCCCTCGGCGACGCCCCGCGGCGGCCCGACGCCGAAGCCGAGCGCCGGCGCCCCGAAACCCCCGCTCATGTCCGTGCGCGCCGCACTCGTGCACGCCGGCCAGCGGGTAGCGGTCGAGGGCACGCTCACGGTCGGTACGAGCCTGCTCGACGCCAGCGGCCGCCGGACGATCCTCGAGGACACCACCGCCGCGATCGAGGTCTACCTCGCCGCCCCGGACGCCGGGATGCGGCTCGGGGCGCGGGTCCGGGTGACGGGCACGGTCGGCGAGGCCTGGGGTGCGCCGCGCCTGCGGGCGGACGAGACGCGGGTCCTGGGCTCGCGCCAGCCGGCCGTCCACGGGCTGCAGTCGGCCCCGACGGCCGCGGTCGAGTGGCGGTTGGTCAGGGTGGCCGGCACGATCGTCGAGGTCCACAAGAGCGGCGATCGATGGACCGCCGACCTCCAGATCCACGGCGGTCGCGTCCCGATCGCGGGCCTCGCGGGCAGCGGGATCGCCTCGACCGATCTCGCCGCCGGGCGGGCGGCCACGGTGACCGGCATCGTGAAGCGGCCGTATCCCACCGCGACGGACCGTCGGTTCGCGATCGTCCCCCGCCGTCGCGCCGACATCGTGCTCGGCAAGGCCGCCCCGACGGCGGGCGCGTCCAGCTCGCCGCTCGCGGGAGCCGCCGCGGGCGCGGTTGACCCGGGCGGATCACCGGCGCCCGGAGCGGAGACGACGAACGGCGGGGCCGGCGAGGGTCAGGCGAGGGACATCGACCTCCGCGACCTTGGCGCCCACGCGGGCGAACGGGTCCGCGTCGGCGGCCTCGTGGTGGCGATCGAGGCGGCGGGCATCCGGCTCGACGACGGGACGGCGGAGGCGCTGATCGTGCTCGGCGGCGACGCCGCGGGCCTGGCCGGCAGCCTCCAGCCCGGCGACGCGCTCAACGCGACGGGCACGCCCGAGCTTCGCGACGAACCGGTGCTGGTCGTGGTCGACATCGCCGGCATCGAGCTCGTCGGGGATCTCGGCGGGGCGGACCCGTCCGATCTCGGACCGTCCGACGAAGGCCACCTCGATCGCGTCAGGCGACGCGCCGTCGGCCGCGCCGCTCCGTGCGGCGTTTGCCACTGGTCTCGGGCTCGACTCGGTGTCGACCGGCCTCGGCACGCTCGTGCTCGTCGGGATCGCTTCGGTGGCCGCCACGCTGGCCCGTCGCGAACGTGGCCGCCGGCTGCTGCGTGCCCGGATCGTCGCCCGTCTCGAGGCCCTGGGACGGAGCGTCCCGGCGCCCACCGAGGAGGCCGGACCGGTCGATCGGAGCCCGAGCTTGGCCCCCGATCAGGGCACCGATCGAGGGCCCCTCGGGACCCCTTCAGCCCCGATCGGGGCCCAAACGGGGGCTGAACTCGGCGCAAACGTGCGTGGATCGGCTTGACGCTGCCGGAATCAGGCCCCTATGCTCGAACGGAGGTGCACGCCAGACGAGCGTGACGGAGCACGGGGAGCGAGCCTTTGCCGAGCGTGGATACCCGAGTCGCGGTCCCTACCGGCGACCGGCAGTACCACATCGGTCTCGGACCAGGCGAGCTGGCCGACTACATCCTCCTCCCCGGCGACCAGGATCGCGTCGATCGCGTCGCGGCCCATTTCGACTCCGTCGAGCTCCGCCACCGGCACCGCGAGTTCGCGACCGCGACCGGGATGTACAAGGGTTTGCGGGTGTCCTGCCTCTCGACAGGGATCGGGACGGACAACGTCGAGATCGTGATCAGCGAAGTCCTCGCGATCAACTCGCACCCGACGTTCATCCGGATCGGGTCGTGCGGCGCGCTGCAGGACGGCATCGGGCTCGGCGACCTGATCATCTCGACCGGATCGGTCCGGCTCGAGACCACGACGAACTGGTTCGTCCACGAGGGCTACCCCGCCGTGGCGAGCTACGAGGCGGTGCTGGCGCTCGAGGAAGCGGCAACGCGGCTGGGGCATCCCCATCACGTGGGAATCACGGCCACGGCGCCGGGGTTCTTCGGTGCGCAGGGACGCCCGATCCCGCAGCTTCCCATCCGCTACCCTGACCTCGCCGACGAGATGTCCCGTCAGGGCATCCTGAACTTCGAGATGGAAGCCTCTGCGGTGCTCGTGCTCGCAGGTCTCGGTGGCGGTCGTGCCGGTGTCGTGTGCGCCGTGTATGCCAACCGCCGGACCGGCGAGTTCGTCACCGGCGGCCACAGGGACCGGGCGGAAGCAGCCGTCGTGGAGACGGGGCTGGAAAGCCTCCTGATCCTCGCGGAGCTGGACCGTCAGAAGGCGAAGGCCGGTGCGGCGCGTTGGCGCCCGTCGCTCTGGTCCCCAGCATGAGCGCCAGACCGAGCGATCCCGTGGACCTGAGGGGCGTACTCTCGCGACACGGATAAGCGTGAGGAGGAGCGGACTCCATGGCAGAGGCCTACTGCGTCAAGGACAAGATGAAGGTCGAGGTCCAGAACCCGCAGCAGATCATCATGAAGAACGGCAAGCCGGCGCTCCAGGGCACCTGCCCGAAGTGCGGCACCAAGGTGTTCAAGATCGGCGGCTGACGCCGCTTCACACCGCGACACTGAGCCCCTGACGGGAGGTCCGCCAGGGGCTCAATGCTGCCCGCCGCCGGCGACGCGGGGCTCGTGACAACCGGCACGGCAAGGACATGCGGACTGGCCCGGGCCGACCCATCACGGGCCTTTGCTACGATGGACGGCGAACCCCTCGATCACCAAGTCCGAGGTCACAACCTGTCCGCTCTCCTGGCCCCCGCGATCGACCTCGGCGCTCCGATTCGATCGAGGACGGGCCTCCACGAGCACCGGTCCACCGATCGGCCTGCCACCCCCGGCACGCCGTCCGGTCTCGGGGTCGCCGCAGCCGCCGCCACGCCCGCGGCCGCCGCAGCGCTCCCGACGCCGTCATCGCCGGTCCTCGCCGGGAGGTCGCTGCGGGCCGGGCCCGCGGTTCGCCAGGATCCCCTCTCGGGTGCCGTCGCGACGGCGCCCGACCGTACGCCGTCTCGATCCAAGGAGGATCCCCGATGACCGTCCGCGTCGGTATCAACGGCTTCGGCCGCATCGGCCGCCAGTCCCTCAAGGCGATGCTCGAACGTGCCCCGGGTGTCGAGGTCGTCGCCGTCAACGACCTCGTCGACGTCCCGACCAACGCCCTGCTGTTCAAGCACGACTCGACGTATGGCGCCTACAAGGGCGACGTCACCCACACCGACGACGCGCTGGTCATCGACGGCAGGACGATCAAGGTGCTCCAGGTCAAGGACCCGGCCCAGCTGCCGTGGGGCGACCTCGGGGTCGACATCGTGATCGAGTCGACGGGCCTGTTCACCGACGCCGACAAGGCGCGCGCCCATATCGATGCCGGCGCGAGGAAGGTCATCATCAGCGCCCCGGCGAAGGGCGAGGACATCACGATCGTGCTCGGGGTCAACGAGGGCAAGTACGACCCCGACCAGCACCAGATCATCAGCAACGCCAGCTGCACCACGAACTGCCTCGCGCCGGCGGCCAAGGTCGTCCACGACCGGTTCATCATCCGGCGCGGCCTGATGAACACGATCCACTCGTACACCAACGACCAGCGGATCCTCGACGTCGCGCACAAGGATCCGCGCCGGGCGCGCGCCGCCGGCCAGAACATCATCCCGACCTCGACCGGCGCGGCCAAGGCGCTCGCGCTCGTGATGCCCGACCTCAAGGGCAAGTTCGACGGCTTCAGCCTGCGCGTGCCGACCCCCACCGTCTCTGTCGTCGACTTCACCGCCGAGCTCGAGCGCGACACGACCCTCGACGAGCTCAACGACGCGTTCCGCGAGGCAGCCGCCGGCGAGCTCAAGGGGATCCTCGGCGCCTCCGACGAGCCGCTCGTCTCCACCGACTACCGGGGCGACACGCGGTCCTCGATCGTCGACCTGCCGTCGAACATGGTGCTGGGCGGGAACTTCATCAAGGTCATCGCCTGGTACGACAACGAATGGGGCTACAGCTGCCGGGTCGCCGACCTCGCGCAGTTCGTGGCGGAGCGCCTGCCGGCGGCCGCCGCGGCCTGACCGGAGCCCGAGGCTCCCTCGCCGGGCTCCCGGAAAGGACATCGAGATGGACAAGCTCACCGTCCGTGACATGGACGCCTCGGGCCAGCGCGTCTTCGTGCGCGTGGACTTCAACGTCCCGCTGGCGGACGGCCGCGTCACCGACGACTCGCGCATCCGCGCCTCGCTGCCGACGATCCGCTACCTGCAGGCGCAGGGCGCGAGGGTCATCCTCGCCAGCCACCTCGGCCGGCCCGCCGGCAAGGTCACCGACAGCCTCCGCCTGCGGCCCGTGGCCGAGCGGCTGGGCCAGCTGATCGGGCGCACGGTCCCCGTCACCGGCGACGCCCTCGGCGTCGGCACCGAGGACGCCGTCCGGCGCATGCGCAACGGGGAGATCCTGCTGCTCGAGAACCTCCGCTTCCACGTGGAGGAGGAGGCGAACGACCCGGCCTTCGCCGAGACCCTCGCGTCGTACTGCGACATCTACGTGAACGACGCCTTCGGCACCGCCCACCGGGCACACGCCAGCACCGTCGGGATCGCGAAGCTCCGCCCCGCCTACGCCGGCCTGCTCATGGAGAAGGAGCTCGCCAACCTCGGCAAGCTGCTCGAGAACCCGGAGCACCCGTTCGCGGCGGTCATCGGCGGCGCGAAGGTCAGCGACAAGATCAAGGTGCTCGAGCACCTGCTCGACAAGGTCGACGTGATGGTCATCGGCGGCGGGATGGCGAACACGTTCCTGCTCGCCCAGGGCAAGCCCATCGGCAAGAGCCTCGCCGAGCCCGACCGCGTCGAGGACGCGCGGTCCATCCTGGCCGCCGCCGAGCGCGGCGGCGTCAACGTCGTGCTGCCGGTCGACGTGGTCGTGGCCAAGGAGGTCACCCGCGGGACCGAGTACAAGACGATCCCCGCCGAGAAGGTGCCGGCCAGCTGGCACATCGTCGACCTCGGCAAGCAGAGCCTCGCCAACATCGAGGAGGCGCTGGCGGACGTCCGCACCGTGCTCTGGAACGGGCCGCTGGGCGTGTTCGAGATCCCCTCGTTCGCGCACGGCACCAAGGCCATCGCCCGGTTCCTCGCGGATCGCGCCGAGGCCGGGGCCGCCGTCGTCGTCGGGGGCGGCGACTCGGTGGCCGCGATCCAGCAGCAGGGGCTGGCCGACAAGATGACCCACATCAGCACCGGCGGCGGCGCGTCGCTGGAGTTCCTTGAGGGCCGCGAGCTGCCGGGCGTGACGGTGCTCCTGGACCGTCAGCCGGAGGCCGTCAAGTGACCGACACCACCATCGCCTGGGTCGATGCCAGGGAGATCCTCGACTCGCGGGGCAACCCGACGGTCGAGGTCGACGTCGTGACGGAGGACGGCTCGCTCGGGCGGGCGGCGGTGCCGTCCGGGGCGTCGACCGGGGTGCACGAGGCGGTCGAGCTTCGGGACGGCGACAAGGCACGCTACGGCGGCAAGGGCGTCCTGACGGCGGTCGCGAACGTGACCGACCGCATCGGTCCGTCGATCGTGGGCTTCGACGCGGCGGACCAGGCGGGGATCGACGACGTCCTGCTCCTGCTCGACGGGACGCCCAACAAGGGCGAGCTCGGGGCCAACGCCATCCTCGGCGTCTCGCTCGCCTGCGCCCACGCTGCCGCGGGCTCGCACGAGGTCCCGCTGTACCGCTGGCTGGGCGGCGTCGGCGCACGGATCCTGCCCGGTCCCGATGTTCAACATCCTCAACGGCGGCAAGCACGCACAGGACTCGACGGACTTCCAGGAGTTCATGGTCATGCCCGTGGGGCTGGCCACGTACCCGGAGGCGCTGCGCGCCGGCGCGGAGGTGTTCGCCGCGCTGCGCACGATCCTGCACGACGATGGCTTCGCGACGGGTCAGGGCGACGAAGGCGGGTTCGCGCCGTCGCTGGCCTCGAACCAGGCCGCGGTCGAGGTGATCCTGCGGGCGATCGAGAAGGCCGGCTACAAGCCGGGCGACGAGATGGCGATCGCCCTCGACCCGGCGTCGAGCGAGCTGGTCGAACCTGGGACCGGCGGCGACGGGGCGACGACCCGGTACGTGCTGGCGAAGGAGGGGCGGACGCTCGACTCGGGCGAGCTCGTCGACCTGTGGGCCGACTGGGTCGCGCGCTACCCCATCGTCTCGATCGAGGACGGCCTGGCCGAGGACGACTGGGCCGGCTGGACGCATCTCACGGAGCGCCTCGGATCGAAGGTCCAGCTCGTCGGCGACGACCTGCTGGTCACGAACGTGACCCGGATCCGCCGCGGGATCGACGAGCGAGCGGCGAACGCCGTCCTGATCAAGCTCAACCAGATCGGGACCCTGACCGAGACGATCGACGCGATCGAGCTCGCGCGACGGGCGGGCTGGTCGGCCGTGGTGTCGCACCGCTCGGGCGAGACCGAGGACACGACGATCAGCGACCTCGTGGTCGCGATGGGCACGGGCCAGATCAAGACCGGCGCACCGTCGCGCTCCGAGCGGGTGGCCAAGTACAACCGCCTGCTCCGGATTGCCGACGAGCTCGGTGACGACGCGCGCTACCTGGGCCGCGGGGCCCTGGCCGGTGCGGCCCTCCGCGGGGAGCTGGTGCCCTGACGCCGACGGGTCCTTCGCCGGCGCCTGGCATCCCGAGCGGCGCCGCATGAGCCGGCTCGTCGATCGCGGCGCGATCACCGCCTCGTGGGTCGGCGTCGGCATGGCCGTCACGATCGGGGTGAGCTTCCTGCTCGTGATCCCCATCGAGTTCCTGGTCACGCCGTTCGCGCTGTTCGCGGGGCTGCTGATCGGCTACTACGCCAACGCCCGCTCGAACCGCGCGGGCGGCCCGTGGGGACGGATCCTGGCCAACGCGCTGCTCGCCGGCCTGGCGACCGGCATCACGTTCGCGCTGTTCCTGCTGGTCGTGAAGCTCCTGTTCTTCGCCGCCGACAACGGCTACCGCGACGCCTCGGCGGGCGGCCCCATCACATGCCAGACCGGCGCGGACTGCGTCTACCAGCGCTACCTCGCGATCGGCCGCGGCCCGGCGTTCGAGGCCGCCGGGATCACGGACGTCGCGTCGTTCACCTCGTTCTACTGGCGCGAGCAGGCCGCCAGCGCCGGGCTGCTGATCGTCCTCAGCGTGGGCGGCGCGCTGGGCGGCGGGCTGATGTACGGAGCCGCGAACCGCCGCCGACCCGAGGACCAGCGGGCGACGACCGCCGCCTGACCCCGGCCGCGAGCCCCGAGACCTCGGCGCACCACGCCGGGAATCGAAACGCCCCGGCCGATGACCGGGGCGTCAGCGTGTCGTCGAGTGCCCGACTATTCGGCTTTCTTGGCCTTGGTCGTCTTCGGCGCGGCCTTCGCGGTCGCCTTCGTGGCCGTGGCCTTCGTGGCCGTGGCCTTCGCGGCGGCCTTCGGCGCGGCCTTCGTCGCCGACGCCTTGGCGGGGGCCTTCTTGGTCGTCGACGCCTTCGCGGCCGGCTTGGCGGCGGTCGTTGTCGCGGTCGCGGCCTGGGTCGCGGCCTGGGCCTCGGCGTGCGCCGTGTCGGCGCGGGTCGACTTCGACAGCGCCGCGCGGGCCTTGCCGGCGGCCGTCTGGGCGCCCTTGGCCTTGACGGCCCTGCCGGCCGCGATGCGGGCCTTGGCGGCCTTGACCGCGGCGGCCTTGCCGGTCGACTTGGCGACGTGACCGGCGGTCAGGACGCTCGAGCCGCCGACGGCGGCATTGACCTTGCGGACGAGGCGCGACTTGCGGCGCGCGGCGGCGTTCGGGTGGATCGCGCCGGCCTTGGCGGCGCGATCGAGAGCGGAGATCGCCTCGCTGAGGCTCGTCGCGACGTCGCTCGCCCGCGGGCTCGACGGTGGCGGTCGTGAGGGCCTTGGCGATGAGCGTCTTCGCGGCGGACCGCCGGGGCTGGAGGATGGCTCGCCGGCGCTCGGCCTGGCGGACGCGCTTCAGCCCGGAGGGGGTGCGAGCGCCTTGCCATTTCCGGGGCGTTCTGGCCAAGGTGGCTGATCTCCGTTTCGTGCGTTCGGGTGTGGGCGATGCGGGCGCGGGCGTAGGGTGCCCGAGGCGCGACGGCGAATGGTAGCAGGTGCTCCGGGAACCGACCAGCACGCCGGCGAGGGTCGGCGGAGACGCCGTGCCGGCGCGACCGGTTACCCGATGTGCGGCTCCTCGACGTACCGGTGCTCCAGCCCGAACTGCTCGGCTGTGCGGCGCCCAAGCGCCTCGATGCCCGGCCGCTCCGTCAGGTCGTGCCCGCCCAGGAGGAGGTTGATCCCGGCCTCGCGGGCGTAGAGCCGCGTGTACATGCTGCCCTCGCCCGTGATGTACGTGTCGCACCCGAGCGCGATCGCCTCTTCCAGCCACATGGTGTAGCTGCCGGCGCCGGTGACAATGCCGACGTGGCGCGCGGTCGACGCGTTGCGGTGGGCCTCGGGTCCTCTGCCGAGCGCCGATGCCACGGTCGCGACCAGCGCGTCCCACCCGCCCTCGACCGTCCCGTGCACCCCGGCCAGCGACCCCTCGTACGGTGCAAACCGGCCCTCGACCGTGATCCCCAGCATCGCGGCCAGCTCGTGGCCCGTGCCGTGGGCGGGCGCGCAGTCGAGCGAGGCGTGCGCCCCGTACAGCGACACCCCGGCGTCCCGGAGCGCGGCGAGCTTGCGCTCGTGCAGGTCGCGGTCGATGTACGACCACGAGGGGTGGTGGACGAGCAGGAGCTGGGCGCCCGCCGCGGCGGCCAGCGCGATCGAGCGGAAGGTGGTGTTCACGGTCGAGGCGACGACCGTCACCGGCCCGCCGGCATCGACGACCAGCCCGTTCTCCGGCTCCTCGGCGCGATACCGGGCGGCCTCGAGCTCCTCGTCCAGCCAGCCCGCGATGTCGACGGCGGTCGGCACCCTCAGTCGTCGCGCTCGCGGTCGGCGCGATAGCGGGCGATGAGGCCGTTGGTCGAGGCGTCGTGCCCGGTCGCCGGCGGCTCCCCCAGCGGCGCCAGCAGCTCGCCGGCGATCCGCGTCGCCAGTGCCTTGCCCAGCTCGACCCCCCACTGGTCGAACGAGTCGATCCCCCAGACGGTGCCCTGGACGAACACCTTGTGCTCGTACAGCGCGACCAGCGACCCGAGCGTCCGCGGCGTCAGGCGGTCCGCGAGCAGGACCGACGTGGGGCGGTTGCCCGCGAACACGCGCGCGGCGACCTGGTGGGCCGGCACGCCCGCCGCCTCGACCTCCTCGCGCGTCTTGCCGAACGCGAACGCCTCGGCCTGCGCGAACAGGTTCGCCATCAGCAGGTCGTGGTGATCGCCGATCTCCATCGTGGGGTTGATGAAGCCGATGAGGTCGGCCGGCACGATCCTCGTGCCCTGGTGGAGCAGCTGGTAGTACGCGTGCTGGCCGTTGGTCGCGGCCGTGCCCCAGACGATCGCGCCGGTGCCGACGGTCGTGGGCTGGCCGTCGAGCCGCACCGACTTGCCGTTCGACTCCATCTCGAGCTGCTGCAAGTACGCCGGAAAGCGGGAGAGCTCCTGGCTGTACGGCAGGACGGCGTGGGTCTCGAAGCCGAAGAAGTCCCCGTACCAGATCCCGAGCATGCCCATCAGGACGGGCAGGTTGTGGGCCAGCGGGGCCATCAGGAAGTGCTCGTCCATCGCCCGGAAGCCCGCCAGCAGGTCGCGAAAGTCGTCCGGCCCGATCGCGATCATCAGCGACAGGCCGATCGCCGAGTCCATCGAGTACCGGCCGCCGACCCAGTCCCAGAACCCGAACATGTTCGTCGTGTCGATGCCGAACTCGCGCACCTTGTCGGCGTTGGTGGACACGGCCACGAAGTGCTTCGCGACCGCGGCCTCGTCGTGCAGCCTCGACAGCAGCCAGTCCCGGGCCGTCCGGGCGTTGGTCAGGGTCTCGAGGGTCGTGAACGTCTTGCTGCTGACGATGAACAGCGTCTCGGCGGGATCGAGGTCCCTCGTGGCCGTGCGGATGTCGACGCCGTCGACGTTCGACACGAACCGGAACGTTCGCGCGAGATCCGAGTACTGGCGCAGGGCCTCGGTCGCCATCGCGGGCCCGAGGTCGGAGCCGCCGATGCCGATGTTGATCACGTTCCGGATCGGCTTGCCCGGTGAACCCGGTCCACTCGTTGTCGCGGACGCGCATCGCGAAGGCGGCCATCCGATCGAGGACCGCGTGGACGTCATCGATGACGTCCTGGCCGTCGACGATCAGCCGCTCGCTCGCGGGTGCACGCAGGGCCGTGTGGAGGACCGCCCGATCCTCGGTCGTGTTGATGCGCTCTCCCGCGAACATCGCCGCCCGCCGCTCCTCGACCCCTGCCGCCTGCGCGACCTTCACCAGGAGCTCGATCGTGTCCGGGGTCGCCCGATGCTTCGAGTAGTCGAGGAAGATCCCCGCCCCCTCGGCCATCATTCGGCCCGCCCGGTCCGGGTCCGAGGCGAACAGGTCGCGCAGGTGGACGTCCCGCAGCATGGCGTGGTGGAGCGCGAGCGCCTGCCACTCGGGGGTCTTGTCGATCGGCGTCTGGTCGGAGCTCATGGCCTCGGAGCGTATACCGCGCTGGCTCCGCTGGCACCCTCTCCGACGCGGTTGCGAGGGCCACGCCGGCCCGGCACAGGGGACGGGGTCGCGTGCCGGTTCGGATTGGCGCGATAATCCGAACGTGAGGACATCGTCATGACCGCCGAGGCCGGTTCCGAGCGCGGAGCGCGTCACGCGGCGGCGCCTGTCGCGCAAGGAGGCCCAGGCCGAGACACGGCGCCGCGTGCTCGACGCGGCCGCCGAGGTCTTCGGCGAGCGCGGGTTTCGCGCGGCCTCCCTGTCCGACGTTGCCGACCGGGCCGGCTACACGATCGGCGCCGTGTACTCGAACTTCGCGAGCAAGGACGCACTGTTCCACGAGCTGATGGAGGGGCGGCTCCGGCAGGTCGAGGCGGCGCTCGCCGCGGCCGGCGCTGCGGGCGAGCGTTCGATGGCGACGATCGACGAGCGCGTCGAGTCCGAGCTCGACCGCCTGCAGGCGGCCGAGGATGCCGTGCCCGCGGGATGGTGGCGGCTCCTGGCGGAGTTCCGAGCGGTCGCGGCGGCTGACCCCGACACCTGGGCCGACCTCGCGGACGCCGAGCGCCGATGCCGGGAGATCATCGCCCGCCGCATCGCGTGGTTCGCGGACGACATCGACGTCCGCCTGCCGCTGACGCCCATCGAGCTCGCCGAGCTCACATCCGCCCTCGCTGACGGCCTCCGCTGGGCATACGCCGAGGGTCGGAGCTCGATCAGCTCGGGCGAGGGGCTTCGTGCGGTCGTCGCAGCGATGATCGAGAGCGCGCGAGTGTCGAGCCGGCCGACGGCCAGGCCGGCCGGCTCGGGTCGGTCAGGGGCGAAGGGCGGGCACGCTCCCTCGCGACCAGGCCGCGGTTGACGCGAGGAGCTCGGCGAACCGAAGCGGATACGCCAGCTGCGGAAAATGGCCACTGCCGGGCCAGACGAGCGTCCGGGCGTCCGGCAGGTGCTCGCTGTACCACGCCGTCTCGGCGGACGAGGGCTGGCGGCCGACGACCGCGGTCACCGGGATGCCGGCGCCCCTGATCGCGCCGGCTGCGCCGGCGATCAGGGCCTCCAGCTCGGCGGTCGACCGGGTGAGCAGGTCCATCCAGGACGAGATGACCACCTCGGGCCGAGGCCGGCACGTGGCCTCCACGAAGGCCCGGACATCGTCGGACACGTCGTCGAGGCCGAAGACCATGGTCGAGACGCGCGCCCACGCGGCGTCGAAGCCGTCGCCGCGCAGCTCGGGCTCGATCGACTTGATCGAGCTCCGCGAACGGCGCGACCAGGACGGTGCCATCGACCTCGACGATCCCCCGGGTCGGGTGCTGGGCGGCGTAGACCGCGACGACCGCGGCGCTTGCCGAGTGCCCCACGAGAACGGGCTCGACGAGTCCGGCGTCGAGGATGACCTCGTGGACCTGTTGGACGGTCGCGGCGAGGTCGTATGACGCGGCGTCGGGTGACTCGCCGTGACCCGGGAGGTCGACGGCGATGGCGCGCCGCCCCGGATCGAGCGCGGTCGAGCTCCTCGAGGGCCGGCCGCCACATCCGGCGGTCGAAGGTGAGCCCGTGGAGGAGCACCAGGGGAGGGCGGTGGTCGGAGCGTCCGACGCTGTCGGCGGCGAGCCCGCCGATGGTCGTGTGCATGGCCGTTGTGGCGTTCATCGCGCGTAACCTCTGCTATTCAGATATTTCTAACTATCTGAGTATGCGCGAGGTCGTGCCCGCGCGCAAGCGACGAGGCGCAACCGGGATCCAGGCGGCATGACGTGGCTCGCATCACACTGTCGAGCGCGAGCGGTCCACGGATCGCCGATGTCGATTGGCTCTCAGCGCCGAGCGTGATGGAACGACGAGATTTCCCCCGGGGACTTGGCGGCGACCACGCGAATCGGCGATCGACCGCGTCTGTCTCGTGATGGACATGACAGATGGCGTCGCGACGCTCGAACCCGCGGCAACAGCCGGGGAGTCGGACCAGGACATCGTGGCCGGCGTCCACGTGCGGCGCGGACGCGAGCTGTGGACCCTCGGGCGCCGCCTGGGGCTCTCGCCCGAGGAAGCCGACGACGCCGTCCAGGAAGCCCTGACCAGGCTGTTGCGGGAGCTCGCTCGCGGGAACCGGATCAACGAGCCCGAGGCGTGGACGTTCCGCGTGGTCTACCGACTCGCCATGGACGAGCATCGGGTGCGCCGTCGCATCGGCGGCGTTGCCGATCGCCTCCGCCAGCGAACACCGGACACCGGCCCCGAGGTCAACCTGCGGTTGGCGGTCTGGGACGAGGTCGGCCACCTGCCGGAGCGCCAGCGGGCCGTCCTGTACCTGCGCTACCGATCCGACTTCTCGTTCGACCAGATTGCCGAGATCCTCGGTATCGCCGCCGGCACCGCGCGGTACCACGCGAGCACCGGGGTTGCCAGGATCCGGGACTCCCTGGCGAAGGCGGACGGGGAGGACCGATGAACCTCGGCGACGTCGAACGACAGCTTCGGGCGGGCCCGCCTGAGGAGGGCGACTACCAGGTCCGGCCCCTGATCCTGGACTTGGAACCGGCAGCGGCGGCGCGCGGGATCGACGGCCGTGTCGCGAACTCGCCCCGGGTTGTCCGATGGACTGCGGCTGCTCGCGACGGGCCTCGTGGTCGCGGCCGTGGTCGGGGCATTCGTGGTCGGACGGCTCAGCGTCGCGCCGGCCGGCCCGGTGGGCCGGCGGGCGTCCGCCCCGAGCGTCGTCCAGGTGCAGCCGGCGGTGGTCTCCGAGGCGCTGCGCCAGGCGTTCTACAGCGGCGTCGACCGCCAGCAGTCGTGGCTGGTCTGCAGCCGTGGCACCGGCGATGACGTGCGCGGACGCAGGCGCCTATCGAACCGCGGAGCCACTGATCAGCGACGAGTGGCCGCACGTCACCCCGGTGACGGTGCCGGCCGGCGACGTCGTGGTCGGGGCCGCAGCTCGACCCAAGGCTCACGGTCATGGCGTACCTGAGCCCCGCCGACAACCCGTCCGCGACCGGGCCGCAGCTGGTGCCGGCATCGATGCTTCCCGGTGACACGTTCCTCGACCTCGGGGAGCTCATGCCGGGCCGATATGTGCTCAGCATCCTGTCGGAGCCGAACAGCGCGATGATGTCCGGCCAGATCGTGATCGGCATCGTCGTCCAGTGACCGAGAGAGGGGTTCGGACATGCCTGGCCGTCGTGTCGCTGCCGCCATCGCGGCCGTTGCGTCCGGTCTCCTGCTTGCGTCGTGCTCCTCAGGAGCCCAGGCGGAGGGCGGTTCATGGACCGCCGTCCCGCACATTCCGGGCGCGGCCGGTGCATCGTTCGCGTCGGTCGCCGCTGGCCCGGATCGATTCGTCGTGGTCGGCGCGACGCCGCGCTCGGGCCAGCTCGGGCACGCCGCCGCTTGGTCGTCGACCGATGGGCGCACCTGGACAGCGGCAACCGACGACCATGCCTTCGACCAGCACCAGATGGTGGCGGTGGCAAGCGGACCGGCCGGATTTCGCGGCAGCAGGCTTGACCTGCAATACGCAGGAGTGCGGCGAGAGCGCCGCGTGGACGTCGACCGACGGTCAGACGTGGCGGGCCGCCGCCGAGATCCCTCCCGCGGGCGGCCTGACCGCGCATACGTCGTCGATCGCGGCCGGAGGCCCGGGTTGGATCGTGGGGGCTACCTCTTTCCCGGAGGCGATGGACCATCGCCGGCGGGCGTGTGGACAACCACGGACGGCTCGTCCTGGACGGCGTCAACCTTTTCCGATCCGGGTGCCGGGCCCGACCAGGTTGGCGGTAGCGACCCGTCGGCGAGCGGGACCGCCGGCGGCGTGATCGCCGGGATCGCCGTGAACGAGGCTCGGATGATCGCGGTCGGCTCGGTGACGACATCGACGGCGCATCGTGCGGCCGTCTGGACCTCGACAGATGCGAAGACCTGGACCCGGTCCGCCGACAGCCCCTCATTCGAGGACGGTGCGATGAACGCCGTGGCCTGGGACGGCAAGGAGTTCGTCGCGGTCGGCCTCGACGACTCGGGCGCCGCGGTGTGGACGTCTGCCGACGGCTCGACGTGGGACAAGGCGACCGGCAGGCCCCGGGTTCGCGGGCGCACGGCTCACGTCCGTGAGCCCCGGTGCGGACGGGCTGGTGGCCGTCGGCTATGACGGCAGCGGCGCGCACGCGTGGACATCGACCGACGGAAGGACCTGGGTGGGCGCGACCGGTGCGGCCGACCTGACCGGCTCACAGGCGCTCGGCGTGGTCGGCCAAGCGGGCGAGCTCGTCGCGATCGGCACCCAGTCTGGCGCACCGCGTGATCTGGGTCGACGGCCCGTAGCGGCGGCCGGATGCGTCAGGCGCGCCGGGCGCCCGGTGAGGGAGTCCGCAGGCTCAGGCGCCGCGCTGCTTGAGCTCCACGCCGATGACGACGAGGTCGTCGGCGCCGGTGTTCTCGATGGTGTGCCGCGGCGTCGAGGCCGTGAACGAGACCCGCGGCGCAGGGACGGCGGGGTCGGCGCGCGAATCGAACATCGTGTTGCCGTGCTCGTCCCGCCGGACGAAGTCCGAGCCCGACAGCCGGTAGGTCACGGTCGGGACGAGGTGGGTGTGCAGTGGCGTGGTCGTACCGGCGCGGATCGTGATCTCGAGGACGCGGACCTCTTCGTTCTCGAACACCACCCGGTGGATGTCGGGGGCGACCGTCACCCCGTCGAGCTCGTCCAGCGCCATCGGCGACTCCTTCGTTCCTGCATGGGCCCCGGGTAGGGCGGCTACACTCCCGCCTCGTGACGATCCCCCAGGAGCGGCTGCGCAACTTCTCGATCATCGCGCATATCGATCACGGCAAGTCCACGCTCGCGGACCGGCTGCTCGAGCTGACGCACACGATCGAAGGCCGCCAGATGATGAGCCAGGTCCTCGACTCGATGGACCTCGAGCGCGAGAAGGGGATCACGATCAAGGCGCGGGCCGTCCGCCTCGAGTACACGGCGCTCGACGGCCTGACCTACGGGCTCAACCTCATCGACACGCCCGGCCACGTCGACTTCGCCTACGAGGTCAGCCGCAGCCTGCAGGCGTGCGAGGGCGCGATCCTCGTCGTGGACGCCGCCCAGGGCATCGAGGCCCAGACGCTGGCCAACGTCCACCTCGCGCTGCGCGAGGGGCTGACGATCATCCCGGTCCTCAACAAGATCGACCTGCCCTCCGCGCAGCCCGACGTCGTCATCGAGGAGCTCGAGAACGTGCTCGCCATGCCCCGCGAGGAGGTGATCCTCGCATCCGCCAAGGAAGGGACCGGCGTGCCGGAGATCCTCGAGGCGATCGTCGCCCGCATACCGCCTCCGAAGGGCGACCCGAAGGCGCCGCTGCGCGGCCTCGTGTTCGACAGCCACTACGACCCGTACAAGGGCGTCGTCTGCTACATCCGGCTGGCCGAGGGGACCCTCGAGGACCACGACGTCATCCGGCTGATGGCGAGCGGCGCCGAGGCCGAGCTGCTCGAGCTGGGCGTGTTCCGGCCGCAGCTGGTGCCGGTCAATCGCCTGGTCGCCGGCGAGGTGGGCTACGTCGCGACGGGGCTCAAGAACGTCCGCGAGGCCCAGGTCGGCGATACCGTCACGACCGTGGCCAAGCCCGCGACCGAGCCGCTGCCGGGCTACCAGGAGGCGAAGAGCCTCGTGTTCTCGGGCCTCTACCCGCTGAGCGGTCCCGACTACCCGCTGCTCCGCGACGCGCTCGAGAAGCTCCACCTCAACGACGCGAGCTTCACCTACGAGCCGGAGTCGTCGGTCGCCCTCGGGTTCGGCTTCCGGTGCGGGTTCCTCGGCCTGCTCCACATGGAGATCGTCCAGGAGCGCCTCGAGCGCGAGTTCAACCTCGACCTCATCGCGAGCGCGCCATCGGTTGAGTACCGCGTCCAGCTGACGATGGGTCGCGGGACGGTCAACGTCGACAACCCGGCCAAGTTCCCCGACATCGGCGAGATCGAGACCATCGAGGAGCCGTGGGTCAACCTGGGCGTGGTCACGCCCGATCGCTACATCGGGTCGCTGATGGAGCTCACCACGGGGCGCCGCGGCTCGTTCGTGAACATGGAGTACCTCGACCCGCAGCGGGTCCACATGCACTTCGAGCTGCCCCTGGCCGAGCTCATCGTCGACTACTACGACCAGCTCAAGAGCCGCACGCAGGGCTACGCCTCGATGGACTATGAGGAGACGGGCTACCGGCCGGCGAACCTCGTCAAGCTCGACGTCCTCGTCAACGGCGAGCCGGTCGACGCCCTCAGCCTCATCGTCCACCGCGACCACGCGCAACAGACGGGCCGTCAGCTCACGTCGAAGCTCCGCCAGCTGATCCCGCGCCAGATGTTCGAGGTGCCGGTGCAGGCGGCGATCGGCAGCCACGTGGTCGCCCGGGAGACCATTCGGGCCATGCGCAAGAACGTGCTGGCGAAGTGCTACGGTGGCGATATCACCCGCAAGCGCAAGCTGCTCGAGAAACAGAAAGAGGGCAAGCAGCGAATGAAGCGCGTGGGATCGGTCGAGATCCCGCAGGAGGCGTTCCTGGCGATCCTGCGCATGGACGAGGCCTGATGCGCCCCGTCCCGTCTCGGCACGCCTGACGCCCGGTGCCGGACGTGGACCTCTCCGGAATGCCAGGTATCGGCGACATCCCCGACCCGCTCCGGGTCCTGATGGCCGTCGGGCTGGCCGGCATCCTGGTCATCCTTCGCTTCGATGCCGAGCGCTTCAACGCCGCCGAGTACAACGACGTCGACAAGTGGGGCAACAAGCCTTCCCTGATGCGGCGCCTCGCGTGGTACACGCTCGGGATCGGCGGCATCCTCGCGATCCTGTGGATCCACCCGAACCCGACCAGCGACCTCTACCTCGGCCTCGGCGACCGGTTGAGCGCCATCATGCTGGGCCTCGCCTACGGCGCGATCGGGACCGCGATCGCGATCGGCATCGCCCTCTACCGCTACCACACGGTGCGGCTGCCACCGGTGGCGCAATACCCGGGGGCGATCCTCAACGCGATCGCGACGGCGTTCTTCGACGAGGCGGTGTTCCGGGGCCTGCTGTTCGGCTTCCTGCTCACCGCCGGGCTCCAACCGAACCTAGCGAACCTCATCCAGGCGCTCGTCTACGCGCTGGCGACGCGGCTCGGGGCGCCCGGGCGGCCGTGGTACATGCTCGTGACCGCCCTCGCGATCGGCCTCGCCGGCGGCTGGCTGGTCGGGATCACGGGCGGCATCGGCGCCGCATTCCTCGGCCACTCGATCACGCGGGTCGCGATCTTCCTCACGACCGGCCACTCCGGCCTGCCGAAGGCCAAGGGCACCGAGAGCGAAGAGGTCGCACGGCGGCAGGCGACGCCCAAGGGCTGGCGCGTGCTCGACTCCGGCGAGGGGTCCCGCGACCAGTAGCCCGGCGGCCGTCTCCAGGGACCGGGGTGTCATCGTCCCGGGGCCGCCGGTCGCGCTCTATGTCCACGTGCCGTTCTGCATCTCGCTGTGCCCGTACTGCGACTTCGTCGTCTATGCGGGGGCCGCGGCGCGCGGACCGCGGGCCCGCGTCGAGGCCTTCGTCGGCGCGCTGCTGACAGAGATCGACCTGCGGGCGGACGCTACCGACGCTTCGTTCGGGCCGAGCCGTCCGGCGCTCGAGACGCTGTACCTGGGTGGCGGCACCCCGACGCTGCTCCCGTCCACGTCGGTCGCGGCCATCCTCGATCGCGTGCGGACCCGGTTCGGGCTGGCCGCGGGTGCCGAGGTCACGATCGAGGCGAACCCGGGGCCCGACGAACGCGGTGACGCGCGGGCGCTCGTCGACGCTGGGGTGACGCGGGTGTCGCTGGGCGCGCAGTCATTCGATGACGGGCTGCTGCGCCGGCTGGGTCGGCGACACCGCCCGCGGGACGTCGAGGCCGCGGTCGCCGAGGTTCGCGAGGCGGGGGTTGGGTCGGTGTCGCTCGACCTGCTGTACGACGTCCCCGGGCAGGACGAGGAGTCCTGGGCGGCGACGCTGCAGGCGGCGCTCGCGCTCTCGCCGGACCACGTCTCCGCCTACGCGCTGACCCTCGACGACCCGGATGCGGAGGGGCTGACCGGGCCGGCCGGCGATCACCTGCCAACGTTGGCGGGCGCGCGTCGCTGGCGCACGAAGGCGATCGATGAGCAGGACGACGACCGGGCGGCCGCACAGTACGACATCGTCGTGGAGCGCCTCGCCGCGGCCGGCTTCCGTGGCTACGAGATCTCGAACTGGGCCCGGCCCGGGCACGAGAGCCGCCACAACCTCGCCTACTGGGAGCGACGCCCGTACGAGGCGGTCGGGCCGGGGGCGCACGCGTTCGATGGGGCGAGCCGGCGATGGAACGCGGCGCGGCTCGACGGCTACCTGGCCGCGCTCGCGCCCGCGGACGGGACGGAGCCGCGGCTGCCGCCCGGCGGTCTCGAGGCCGTCCATGCGGCGGGGGCCCAGGTCGAGGCGACGATCCTCGGGCTCCGGCTCGACACTGGGATCGCCCTCGCCGCCGCCGAGGCAGGGCCGCTCGGGCCGCATCTCGCGTGGGCGCTGGATGCCGGGCTTCTCGAGCCGTTCGAGGGTGCCGGAGCCCCGCGTCCGCCTCACCACCCGCGGCCGCCTCCTGTCGAACGAGCTGTTCAGCCGTCTCGTCTAGCGGCGACCTGAGCCGGCGCCTGGTCGGTGCGCTCGCCCCGGAACCGGCACTAACGTGTTTACGCCTCCGGGTGGTGTTGTGGCCGGCCAAAGGTGGAAGTGACTGCGCCATACGCCCAGCGGTGGTGCGCATACGCGGGAACTGGGGCAATTCGGCTGCAACACTCCGGACAGGCGTAAACGAGGACGCGGCCGCTCAGGGACGCCGAAGTGGCCAGGCGGCCGCCCCTGCGTCCGTCGATCCGCGTTGACACTCGGCACCCCGTTCCGTAGACTGTCCTCACCGCGTTAGCACTCTCGTGGTTCGAGTGCTAACTCACGCTCGGGAGAGGCTCCATGGCGCGACGCGCGCGTCAGTTGAGCGGCCTCCTGGACCTTCGCTCCCAGGCGATCCTTCGGGCCGTCATCGAGGAATACGTCACCACCGCCACGCCGGTCGGCAGTCAGGCGCTCGTCGAGCGCTACCGCCTCGGCGTGTCGAGCGCGACCGTGCGCGCCGTGCTCGCTGAGCTCGAGGCTGCCGGCCTGCTCACGCACCCGCATACGTCCGCCGGCCGGGTCCCCACCGAGACCGGTTACCGCTACTACGTCGAGTCGATCGTCGACAGCGTCCCGCTCCCGCCGGTCGAGCAGCTGATGATCCGCCACCAGTTCGGCCAGGTGGAGTATGCGAGCGAGCACTGGTTCCGCCTCGCGGCCACGACGCTGGCCTCGGTGACGCGGGCCGCCGGGCTGGCGACCCCGGCCAAGCCGGTCTCCGCCCACCTCCGGCGCCTCGATCTCGTGTCGATCAGCGATCGCATGGCCAGCCTGATCCTCGTGTTGCGCGAAGGGTCGCTCAAGCAGGTCCTGATCTCGCTCGAGGTATCCACCCAGCAGGACGAGCTGTCGCGCATCGCCACGATGCTCAACGAGCTGCTCGAGGGCCGGACCGCGGTCGAGGCCGAGCAGGCGCTCGCCTCCCTCGACGCGGCCAACCCGACGCTGGCGCTGGCCCTCCGGGTCGGCGACCGGGTCGTGCGTGCGCTCCAGGAGTTCGACGCCGCCTCGATCGAGGAGCTGTTCTCGGACGGCCTGCTGAACGTGATGGCGGCCCCGGAGTTCGCCCAGAGCGAGAAGCTGCGGCGGGTGTTCGCCGCGCTCGAGAACCGGGCCTACCTCGCCCACCTCATCGCCGGCGTCGCGGGGTCGGGAACGGTGCGCGTGTACATCGGCCACGAGAACCCGGCCGAGGACATGGCCGACGTGTCGCTGGTGCTCGCCTCGTACGGCCACCCCGGACGCGGCGTGGGCGTCGTCGGCGTGCTCGGGCCGACGCGCATGGCCTATCCGCAGGCGATCGGCACCGTCCGCTTCGTCTCGGGGCTGATGAACGAGCTGATCGACCACCTGTACGCCTGAGACCGCTGATGTCCGAATCCACCCGCGCGAGCCGGAGAACGATGAGCCGCAAGACCCGCGCCGAAGAGCGCATCGAAGAGATCGACGTGTCCCCCGCGGCCCTGTCCGCCCAGATCGAGCTGCTCCGCGCCGAGCGCGACGAGGCCGTCAGCCGGTCGGACGAGTACGTGCTGGCCCTCCAGCGCGAGCGGGCCGAGTTCATGAACTTCAAGCGCCGGACCGCCGAGGAGCGCGAGCGCGAGCTCGGCCTCGCCGGCGAGGACCTGATCCGCAAGGTGCTGGCGCTCGCCGACGACTTCGACCGTGCCATCGAGACCCGTCCCGCCGACCTCGAGGACGACCCGTGGGCCGACGGCATCGTCGCCATCGACCGCAAGCTGCGCCAGCTCCTCGAGAGCGAGGGCGTGACCCAGGTCGAGGCCTCGGCAGGCACGCCGTTCGACCCGCGCGAGCACGAGGCGATCGTGAGCGTCCCGGGCACCGGCCGCCCCGAGGGCGAGATCGTCGACGAGGTCCGCCGGGGATACCGACTGCGCGACCGCGTCATCCGGCCCGCCCTCGTCGCCGTCGCGACGGCCGGGGACGCGCCGACCGGACCGACCAACTAGCCAATCCACCACCACCGATCACCCACCCACCCGAACCAGTAACGACCAGGAGAGCGCCTCGCATGGGCAAGATCATCGGCATCGACCTCGGAACGACGAACAGCGTCGTGGCGGTCATGGAAGGCGGCGAGCCGACCGTGATCCCGTCCTCCGAGGGCAATCGCACCGTTCCGTCGGTCGTCGGCTTCTCGAAGACCGGCGAGCGCGTCGTCGGCCAGCTGGCCAAGCGCCAGGCCGTCACCAACCCGACCAACACCGTCTACTCGATCAAGCGGTTCATGGGCCGCCGCTGGGACGATTCCGAGGTCCAGCGGTCGAAGTCCCTCGTCCCGTACACGGTCGAGAAGGACTCCAAGTCCGACGGCATCAAGGTCGTCGCCGACGGCAAGGGCTACACCCCGCCCGAGATCTCGGCGATGGTCCTCCAGAAGCTCAAGGCCGACGCCGAGGCGTACCTCGGCGAGAAGGTCACCGAGGCGGTCATCACCGTCCCGGCGTACTTCGACGACACGCAGCGCCAGGCGACCAAGGACGCCGGGCGGATCGCGGGCCTCGAGGTCAAGCGGATCATCAACGAGCCCACGGCGTCGGCGCTGGCCTACGGCCTCGACAAGAAGCACGACGAGAAGATCGCCGTGTACGACCTCGGCGGCGGCACGTTCGACATCTCGATCCTCGAGCTGGGCGAGGGCGTGTTCGAGGTCAAGGCGACCAACGGCGACACGCACCTCGGCGGCGACGACTTCGACCAGCGCGTCATCGAGTGGCTGCTGGCCGAGTTCAAGAAGGACCAGGGGATCGACCTCTCGAAGGACCAGCAGGCCCTGCAGCGCCTCAAGGAGGCCGCCGAGAAGGCGAAGATCGAGCTGTCCTCGACGGCGACGACCGAGATCAACCTGCCCTACGTCACGGCCGACGCCTCCGGGCCGAAGCACCTCGTGATGAACCTGTCCCGGGCCAAGCTCGAGGACCTCGTCAGCGACCTCGTCGCCAAGACGAAGGGCCCCGTGCAGGCCGCCCTCAAGGACGCCGGCCTCAAGCCGTCGGAGATCGACGAGGTCATCCTCGTCGGCGGCCAGACGCGCATGCCGGCCGTCCAGGAGATGGTCAAGTCGCTGTTCGGCGGCAAGGAGCCCCACAAGGGCGTCAACCCGGACGAGGTCGTGGCGGTCGGCGCCGCGATCCAGGCCGGCGTGCTCGGCGGCGAGGTCAAGGACGTCCTCCTGCTCGACGTCACGCCGCTGTCCCTGGGCATCGAGACCCTGGGCGGCGTCATGACCCGGCTGATCGATCGCAACACCACCATCCCGACCTCGAAGTCGCAGGTGTTCTCGACGGCCTCGGACAACCAGAGCCAGGTCGAGATCCACGTCCTCCAGGGCGAGCGCGACTTCGCGACCGACAACAAGACCCTCGGCCGGTTCATCCTCGACGGCATCCCGCCGGCGCCTCGCGGCATCCCGCAGGTCGAGGTGACGTTCGACATCGACGCCAACGGCATCCTCGACGTCAAGGCCAAGGACCGGGCGACGAGCAAGGAGCAGCAGGTCCGGATCACCGCCTCGTCGATGCTGTCCAAGGACGACGTCGACAAGATGGTCCGCGATGCCGAGAGCCACGCCGACGAGGACAAGAAGCGGCGCGAGGAGGTCGAGCTTCGCAACCAGGCGGAGCAGCTGACCTACCAGGCCGAGCGGACGCTCAAGGATCTCGGCGACAAGGTGTCGGCCGAGGACCGGGCGGCGGTCGAGTCGCAGGTCGCGACGCTGCGCGAGGCCCTCAAGGGCTCCGACACCGACGCGATCAACGCCGGCATGCAGGCCCTGGTCGAGACGCTCTCGCGCGTGTCGACGGCCGCGTACCAGGCGGCCGATGCGGGCTCGAACGGTGACGGCTCCTCGGGCGATGGCTCCGCGGGACCGGCCGAAGGCGAGGGCGAGGGCGAGGGCGAGCCGGCTGGCGCCCGTTCCGGCGGCGACGGCGGTGACGCCGGCGACGAGACGGTCGAAGGCGAGTTCAAGGAGGTCTAGCCTCCGTTTCCTCGTTCACACAGACGGCCCGCCGGCTGACGCCGACGGGCCGTTTCGTTGTCTGGCGCCGGACCGCGCGTCAGGGAGCCTTCCGCTGCCACGCCTGCATCGGCATGCTCGTGCCGAACGTCGGATCGAGGATCCGCGACGTGCCGTCGGCCGGGTTGATGAGCACCGCGTGACCGGACGCCTCGCTCGGGAACGCGATCAGTGAGGTGCCGTCTGGCGACCACTCGAACGCGAAGCCCTCGCCGCGCGACGCATCGCTGTCGGCGGCCGACGGCCGCGCGGCGCGCACGTCTCGAGGCAGCGGGCCAGCGTCGGTGACCTTTCGCGTTGTGAGCGAATAGATGCCGATCGGCCTGATGTCGAACGATCCGTCCGCCAGCTGCTGATAGCGCGTGAACGCGATCGACTTGCCATCGGGCGACCAGGCCGCATCGATGTCTACCCAGACGCCCGGTTCACGGGTGATCTGCCGCGCTCCGGTGCCGTCGGCATTCACGATGAAGAGGCGTTGCGACGCCGGATCGTCGGCTGGCACGGCGTTGTAAACGACCTGCGACCCATCCGGCGACCAGCGCGCCGAGCCAGGATCGGTGCCGGGGCGGGTGACGAGCACGGTCTCGTGCGAGGTCTCGGGATCGAGGAGCACGATCTCCACGCCGTGATCGGTCTGCCGATAGGTCAGGATCGACGAGCCCGTCGACGGCCTGTACGGCCTGACGTAGAAGCTGGCGCCCGACGCGACCGTACGGGGCGGCGCGGTGGTGGTGGTGTCGAACGACCAGATCGCCGAGTCATCCGGAGCGTTGACCAGGAGCGTGCGAGAGTCCGGCGCCCACTCATAGCGACCGACTCCGCTTTTGACGGGCGCCGCGGTGATCACCACGGGCCTGGAGCCGCCTGCGCCGACGACCATGATGTCCTCGGCCGGGCTGCCGTCCAGAAGGTTCGCGCGGTGGAATGCGATGCGGGTGCCATCGGGAGAAAAGACAGGTCCGGCATCCACCTCCGGGCCCGACACGATCGCGGTCGATACGCCAGTGGCCGGGTCGACCGTGTAGATGTCGCCCTTGAGGTCATAGGTGATGAGGCCGTTCGCGGCGAGCCCGAACGGCGGCGGAACCTTGGTCTGGCGCCCACCCGCGATGAGCGCAACTGCGGCAATGGCAAGGGCGATGACGACGAGTGCCAGTCCGACGGCGCGCCACGGCACTCGGGGTGCCGTCACGGGCTTGCTGGCGATGTCAGCCATGGGGAGCCACCTTTCTGCGAAGGTCCACGACGGGCGCTGCCGCGTACGGGCGGCGGCCGCCATGGCCTCGTCTCGATAGTCGGGAGACGGCCCCAGGTACAGGTCCTCGAGGATCGTGGTCAGATCGCGTTCGAACCGGGATTCGGCGGTCATGCGACCTGCCCTCCGTGGAGCGGCGACGGGGCCGGGTCGGGATCGGCGACGTCGAGCGGCGCATCGCCGCGAGGGCGTGATGCAGCCGGGACTTCGCCGTGCCCAGCGGGATCCCCAGGGACGCCGCCACCTCGGGCAGCGGCATCCCCAGGAGGTAATGCAGCGCGACGACCGCTCGGTGCGGCGGATCGAGGCGCCGGAGCGCCGCGTCCACCAGCTCGCGGTCGGCGAGCGCGCCCGAGACGTCGGGCTGCGTGGGGGAGTCGATCGTGGTGAGCTCGACCTCGATCGGACGCCGTCGCCGGCTCCGGGCGATGTCGAGACAGGCGTTGACGGTCAGTCGGTGCAACCAGGCGTCGAACCGCTCGGGATCGCGAAGTCCCGGCAGGTCGCGCCAGGCGCGGATGAGCGTCTCCTGGACGGCGTCGCGCGCGAGCTCCGCGTCCCGGAGGATCAGGCGAGCCGCCGCGTCCAGCCGCGCGAGCCCGGGATCGACGAGCTGGGCGAAGGCGTCATGATCGCCCTGCCTCGCGCGTTCGACGAGCACTCGCTGGTCCACGATGACCTCGCTGAGCCGCGACCATGGCGGTCGCGTTCGACAGCGTATGGCGTCGATGGCCCGGGAATCGTTCACCGCGACTCCATCCCGCTCGCGGCACGCCCGTGTCGGCCTTCCTCACCGCATACAACATGCGCGTTGACGGTATCCAGTTATTGGCGGTAGCATGACCGGTGGACCGACCGACTGGTCGGTCGGTCGCTTCGGAGCCCGACGCGCGTGAGCCGCCCCGACCCCGCCGAACAGAGTCGCAGCCGCCGCGAGCGGATCCTCGACGCGGCGTTCCACGCGTTCGCGACGCAGGGCTACCGGGACACGGCGGTCGACGACATCGCCGGTGCCGCGGAGACCTCGAAGGGCGGGATCTACTTCCACTTCCCCAACAAGGAATCGATCTTCCGCGAACTGATGGAGACCACCGCCGACAAGCTCGTGGCGCGGGTCGAGCGGGCGGTCGCCCTCGAGACGGAGCCGGTGGCGAGGGCCGAGGCGGCGCTGCACGCGGTCCTCACGACGTTTGCCGGCCACCGGACCATGGCCCGGCTGCTGTTCCTCGACACGATGGGCGCCGGGCGGGTGTTCCAGGCGGAGACGAACAGCCTGCACGAGCGCTTCGCCCGCCTGATCCAGGGCTATCTCGACGAGGCGGTGGCGTCGGGCGCGATCCCGCCGATCGACACGCGGATCGCGAGCATCGCGTGGTTCGGGGCCCTGAACGAGGTCGTCGCCCGCTGGCTGCTCGCCGACCACGCGGGCCGCCTGGAGGACGCGTACCCGGCCCTGCGCGCGATCCTGCTGCGGTCGGTCGGTGTGCCCGAGGAGCGCATCGAGCGCGTCGCGGTGCCCGCCATCGCCGCCGGAGCCGACTTCCCGGAGAAGCCCCGATGACCGCGGTGCGGCCCGGCAGCGGGCGGGCGGATGTCGCGACGCCGGCGCTGGGCAAGAGCCTCTCCGCCCTCCTCGCCCCTCGCGACGACGGACGTCCCACGCTCGCCTCGGTGACGGTGCCGGTCGGCGCGGTCGACCCGATCTCGCTCTACGCGGCGGCCGTCGAGGCGGACCTCGAGGCCGCGCTGTGGCTGCGCCCGGCCGACGGGATCGCGCTGGTCGGCGTCGGCCGGGCCTGGGCGACGGAGCCCGATGGACCCGAACGGTTCGCCGAGGCCGAGCGGGCCTGGCAGGAGCTCATCGGGGCGGCGCGCGTCGGGGGCGCGAGCCCGGTCCTGATGGGCGGGCTGGGCTTCACGGGCCGGCGACCAGGCGACGACGACGTCTGGGCGCCGTTCGGCGCGGCCTCCCTGGTCCTGCCGCAGCTGGCCTATGCGCTGGCGGGCGACGGCGCGACACTCACGGGGTCGGCGGTCGACACGGCGGATGACCTCGACAGGCGATGGACGGCGTTGGAGCGACGCGCCCGGGAGCTCGAGCCGAGCCCGAACGGCATGGTCGCGAGGCCCGTGTTCGCGCCGCTCACGATCGAGGCGGAGCAGCCGTCGCACGAGGCCTGGGACCGCCTGGTCGGCATGTTCGCGGGAGCGGTCGGCCGCGGACGGATCGACAAGGTGGTGCTCGCCCGGCGGGTGGGGCTCCGGTCGCCCGTCGAGCTCGACGTCGCGAACGCCCTTCGCCGGCTGGCCGCGAGCGCACCGGAGAGCACGACCTACGCGTTCCGGCGCGGCGGCCGGACGTTCCTGGGCTCGACGCCCGAGCGGCTCGCGCGAACCGAAGGCCGCTCGTTCCGGACGATGGCCGTGGCCGGATCGATCCGCCGGGGCGCCGACGCGGCCGAAGACGCGGCCCTGGCCGCGGACCTGCTCGCCTCCGAGAAGGATCGCGAGGAGCAGGCCATCGTCGTGGACTCGATCCGGGCCCAGCTGGCGCCGATCGCCGAGACCCTCGAGGTCGCGCCCGAGCCCTCGGTCATGACGCTCCGGTTCGTCCAGCACCTGGCGACCGAGATCTCGGGCACCCTGCCCGAGGCACGCGGCCTGTTGTCGGTGGCCGGGCTCCTGCACCCGACGCCGGCGGTGGGCGGCGAGCCGCGCGACGTCGCGCTCGCGCTGGTCGACGAGCACGAGGGGTTCGACCGCGGCTGGTACGCCGGCCCCATCGGCTGGCTGGGCGCGGACGGCGACGGCGAGCTGTGCGTCGCCCTGCGCTGCGGGATCGTCGATCGCACCCGGGCGACCCTGTTCGCGGGCTGCGGCATCGTCGCCGACTCCGACGCGGCCGCCGAGTGGGAGGAGTCGCGCATCAAGCTCCGTGCGGTCGTGACGGCGCTGGGCATCCCGGCGGACGAGCGGTGAGCGACGCGGCGCTGCTCCGGGCGTTCGTCGCCGAGCTGGTCGCGGCCGGCGTGCGCGACGCCGTCGTCTGCCCCGGATCGCGGTCCACGGCGCTTGCGCTCGCGCTGCGGGCGAATGGGGACCTGCGGGTGCGGGTGCTGCTCGATGAGCGAGCCGCGGGCTTCTTCGCGGTGGGCATGGCCCGGACCGATCGCCGGCCGGTCGTCGTGCTCGTCACGTCCGGGACCGCGGCGATGGAGCTCGGGCCGGCGGTGGTCGAGGCCGCGTACGCGCGCGTCCCGCTGATCGTGCTCACGGCCGACCGACCCGCCGAGCTGCGCGACCGGGGAGCGCCGCAGACGATCGACCAGGACCACCTCTACGGGCGACAGGCGAAGTGGTTCGCGGAGCTGCCCCTGTTCGACGGCGATCCGGCGACGTCGGCACACGTGCGATCCCTGGCGGGTCGCGCGGTGGCGACGGCGCTCGCCGGACCTGCGGGTCCCGTGCACCTCAACGTGCCGTTCCGCGAGCCGCTGCTGCCGGACGGACCGCTGGGCGACGAGCGCGTCGAGTCGCGGTTCGCGACCGGTGTCGACGGCAGGCGCACGCTCGATGACGCCGAGATCGATCAACTCGCGGATCGCCTCGCCGGCGTGGAGCGCGGGCTCATCGTCGCCGGTCCGGACGACGACCCGGCCCTCCCCGCGGCGCTGGCGGCCCTCGCGAACAGCACCGGCTTCCCGATCCTCGCCGACCCGTTGTCGGGCCTCCGGACCGGCGGCCACGACCGGAGCCTGGTGATCGCACGCGCTGACCAGCTCGTTCGGCAGGGCGCGTGGATCGACGCCCATCGCCCAGGGCTCATCATCCGGACCGGCGCCATGCCCACCTCCAAGCCGATCGCGGAGCTGCTGGCACGCACGAAACCGGAGCTGATCGTGCTCGACGGGGGATCGGGATGGCGCGAGTCCGCGCTGGTTCCCGCGACCTTCGTCCACGCCGATCCGGCCCAGACCGCGCGTGCGATCGTCGCCAGGTCCCCGCGCCGGGCCGGCGACTCCGCCTGGGCCCCGGATTGGCTCCGCGCCGATCGCGCCGCGGTCGAGGCGATGGACGCATGGCTGGCCGCGCTCGACGAGCCGTTCGAGGGCGCGCCGTTCCCGGCGCTCGCGGCTGCCCTGCCGGACGGGTCCACGCTGTGGGCCGGGAACTCGATGCCGGTCCGCGACATGGACGGCTGGCTCCCGTCGACGGAGCGCGCGATCACGGTGCGCTCGAACCGCGGCGCGAACGGGATCGACGGCGTCGTGTCGACGATGCTCGGGTCGGCCGCGGTCGCTGCCGCGCCGGTGGCGCTCGTCGTGGGCGACCTGTCGTTCCTCCACGACCTCAACGCGCTCGTCGCCGCGAAGCTCCACGACCTGTCTGCGACGATCGTCCTCGTCAACAACGACGGCGGCGGCATCTTCTCGTTCCTCCCCCAGGCGTCGGCCGCCATCCCCGGGGCCGGCCTCCCGGACCGGTACGAGGAGCTGTTCGGGACGCCGCACGGGATCGACCTCGCGCCGATCGTGACGGCGCTGGGCGGCGAGCATGTCCCGGTCGGTCCGGGGGATCTTCGGGCGCAGGTCGAACGATCGGTCGGGTGCCCGGGGGTCCAGGTGCTCGAGCTGCGCACCGATCGCGCGCGCAACGTCGCGCTCCACCGCGAGGTCGCCGCGGTCGTCGCGGCGGCGATCCGGCCATGAGCCGGCTGGACGTCGACGGCCTCCGCTGGGAGGTCCGGGCGCGCGGCACGGGGACGCCGCTGCTGCTGATCCACGGCTTCACGGGTCGCGGCACGTCGTGGGCGGGTCATGCCGCGGCGTTCGCGCGCTCGTTCCGGGTCATCGTCGTGGACCTGCCGGGCCACGGCCGCACCGCGACCGGCGACGCGAGCCGCATGACCGTCGAGCGGACGGCCGACGACCTGGCCGCGATCCTTCGCCGCCTCGGCGCCGCGCCCGCCGACGTCGTCGGCTACTCGCTCGGCGCCCGGATCGCCCTTCGCCTCGCCATCGCGCATCCCGACGTCGTCCGCCGGCTCGTCCTCGAGAGCCCCTCGCCCGGCATCGCGGACACGGTGGCGCGCAACGAACGACGGGCCGCGGACGACGCCCTCGCCGACAGGATCGAGCGCGACGGCGTCCCCGCGTTCGTCGCCGAGTGGGAGGCCCAGCCGATCTTCGCGACCCAGGCCGCCCTGCCCGCGGCCCGCGCCGCGCGGATCCGGGCGATCCGGCTCGCCAACCGACCCGACGGGCTCGCGGCCAGCCTCCGCGGCGCCGGCCAGGGCGTGATGGAGCCCCTCGCGGATCGCCTCGGCGAGGTCCGCGCCCCGACGCTCGTCATCGCCGGCGCCCTCGACGATCGCGCCCGACCCCGCGCCGAGTCCGTCGCCGCCGGGATCCCGGGCGCCCGCCTCGCCATCGTCGACGGCTCCGGCCACACCCCGCACGACGAACGGCCCGCCCGCTTCCGCCGTCTCGCCCTCGACTTCCTGCAGGAGGACGCCGCATGACCGCCACGGTCGCCTGGACCCAGGTCGTCGAGTACGACGACATCCGCTACGAGCACTCCGGCACGGGCATCGCGAAGGTGACGATCGCGCGGCCCGAGGTGCGCAACGCGTTCCGCCCGCAGACCGTGCGCGAGCTGATCGACGCGTTCGCCCGCATTCGCGACGACGCGACCATCGGCTGCGTGCTGCTCACGGGCGAGGGCGACATGGCCTTCTGCTCGGGCGGCGACCAGAAGTACAAGAGCCACGAGGGGGGCTACCTCGACAGCGACGGGCTGGCCCGCCTCAACGTCCTCGACCTCCAGCGCCAGATCCGGTCGCTGCCGATCCCCGTGATCGCGCTCGTCAACGGCTACGCGATCGGCGGCGGCCACGTCCTCCACGTCGTGTGCGACCTCTCGATCGCCAGCGAGAACGCGATCTTCGGCCAGGTGGGCCCGCGGGTCGGCAGCTTCGACGCCGGCTTCGGGGTCGGCCTCCTGGCCCGGCTGGTCGGCGACAAGAAGGCCAAGGAGATCTGGTTCCTGTGCCGGCAGTACTCGGCCCAGGAGGCGCTCGACATGAACCTCGTCAACAAGGTCGTGCCGCTGGCCGGGCTCGAGGCCGAGGGCGTGCAGTGGGCCGACGAGATCCTGCAGATGAGCCCGACGGCGATCCGGTTCCTGAAGTCGGCGTTCCTCGTCGCCACCGACGGCCTGGCCGGGCTCCAGGAGTTCGCCGGCAACGCGACCGGCCTGTACTACACGACCGACGAGGCGCACGAGGGGTCGACGGCGTTCCTCGAGAAGCGGCCGGCCGAGTACACGAAGTACCCGCGCCGCCCGTGAGATCCACCCGATGAGCGCCGCCTCGGCCCCGGCCGCCCGCCCCTCGACGTTCCGCATCTGGCTGCTCGCGGCCCGACCCGCGACGCTGCCGGCGGCGCTGAGCGGCGTCGTCGTCGGGATCGGCGCGGCCGCCGGGAGCGGCGGCCCGATGCGGCTCGATACGGCGTTGGGCTGCGTGGCCGTCGCGCTGCTGCTGCAGGTCGTCGCGAACTTCGCCAACGACCTGTCGGACTTCCGCCGGGGCGCCGACACGCCGGACCGGCAGGGCCCGCTGCGGGTCGCCGCCGCCGGCCTGGTCACCGAGCGGCAGCTCGAGGTCGCGATCGGGTTCACGATCGGGCTGGCCGGGGTGGTCGGCCTGTGGCTGGCCTACGTCGGTGGGCCGGTGCTGATCCTGCTGGGGGTGCTCGCCGTCGTCGCCGCGCTGGCGTACACCGGCGGGCCGTGGCCGTACGGGTACCGCGGCCTGGGCGAGGTGTTCGTGTTCGTGTTCTTCGGCCTGGTCGCGGTGGTCGGGACGGCCTACCTGCAGACGGGGCGCCTCGAGGCGCTGTACTGGGCCGCCGCGATCCCGGCGGGCGCGCTGATCACCGCGATCCTCGTCGTCAACAACCTCCGCGACATCCCGACGGACACGGCGGCAGGCAAGCGCACGCTGGCGGTGATGCTGGGCGAACGGGGGGCGCAGGCGGAGTACGCGGTGCTGCTCGCCGCGGCGTACCTGGTGCCGCTGGGCCTCGCGTTCGACCGGGCAGTCGTGGCTCGTGCTGGCACCGCTGCTGTCGCTGCCGCTGGCGATCCCGCTGCTCCGGACGGTGCGTGGGTTCGGCGACCGGCGGGAGCTCAACCTCGTGCTCAAGGGGACGGCCCGGCTCGCGCTGGTGTTCGCGCTGCTGTTCGCGGCCGGGCTGGCGGCGCCGTGACCGGGGCCCTGACCATCGCGTCGCTTCGCGCCGACCGGGTGGCCGTGCGGTTCCGGCGGCCGTTCCCCGTGGCCGCCGGGATGTGGAACGCGCGCGAGGCCTGGATCCTGCGGCTGACCGACGACGATGGCCGGACCGGCGTCGGCGAGGCGGTGGTCGAGCCCGCTGACGGCGAGGTGGCCGTGACCGTGCTCGAGGCGCTGGTCCGCGAGGCGGTATCGATGGCGAGCGGCGGCCTGCTGCCGACCGGCGACGAGCTGGAGTCGCACGGGCGGCCGGGCCGGGCGCTTCGGGCGGCGCTCGATGCCGCGCGGTTCGACCTCGAGGGCACGCCGTCGGCGGCGGTCACGGCCGACGGGGACGGCGTCGGCGTCAATGCCACGATCCCCTTGCTCGGACCGGCGGCGTCGGCGGAGGCGGCGCGCCAGTCGGTCGACGCCGGGTTCGTCACGCTCAAGCTGAAGGCCGGCGCGGAGCGCGAGACCGAGGTCCTCGTCGACCGCGTGCGCGCGGTGCGGGAGGCCATCGGCCCGGACGTGCACCTCCGCCTCGACGTGAACGGCGCCTGGGACCCGCCGACGGCCGAGGAGCGGCTCGAGGCGGTCGAGCGGTTCAGGCTCGAGTACGTGGAGCAGCCGCTGGCCGGCGACGACGCCGAGGCGCTGGCCGAGCTCCGGCGGCGGGTCCGCGTGCCGATCGCGGCCGATGAGTCCGTCACGTCCGTCAAGGCGGCGCGCGAGCTGCTCGACGCCGAGGCGGTCGACGTGCTGGTCGTGAAGCCGGCCCGGGTCGGCGGCCTCGTCGTCGGCGCGGAGATCGCGGCGCTGGCGGCCGAGCGCGGCGTGCCGGTGGTCGTCAGCACGCTGTTCGAGACGGGCGTGGGGATCGCTGCGGCCCTGGCGATGGCGGCGAGGCTCCCGGAGGTCGTGTTCGCGGGCCGGTCCACGCCGCCCGACCACGGGCTGGCGACGGCGGGCCTGCTCGAGCACGACCTGTTGCGCGACGAGCTGGTCGTCGAGGACGGGCGGATGTGGCTGCCCGACGAGCCGGGTCCGGGCGGGCTCGGGATCGAGGTCGACGACGACGCGGTGGCCCGCTATCGCGCCGAAGCCGTGGAGACCGTGTGAGCGGCGCTGCGTGGTCGGCGCCCGACCTCGTCCGCCGTCATGCGGTCGGGACCGCCGACGAGCCCGCGCTCATCGTCGGGTCCGATGTCGTGACCTGGGCCGGGCTGGACGGGCGCGTGGACGCGCTGGCCGGCGAGCTCCGCTCCTCGGGCGTGCCGGAGGGCGGCGTCGTGGCGTTCACCGGCGAGCCCACGGTCGAGACGGTCGTGCGGATCCTGGCCGTGCTCCGCGTCGGCGGCGTCGCCGCGTCGCTGCCGGTCGCGCTGACCGCGGCGGAGCGCGCCGTGGCGACGCACGTGCTGGTGCCCATCATCACGCTCGGGAGCGCGGCGGGCCTCGCGACCGGCGGCCGGCGGCTCGACGAGGCGGGGGTCGTGGTCCTGACGTCGGGCACGACGGCGCGACCGAAGGGCGTGGTGCTGTCCGAGCGCGCGCTGGCGGCCAGCGCGGATGCCTGGCTCGCGGCGCTGCCGCCCGCGACGGGCTGGCTCCTGGCGCTGGGCCTCGGGCACGTGGCCGGCCTCGGCGTCCTGTGGCGCGCGATCGCGTCGGGCGTGCCGATGCGGATCGCCGACGGGTCCGAGCCGACCGCGCTGGCCGATGCCATCGCCTCGCCCGAGGTCAGCCACGTGTCGCTCGTCCCGACGCAGCTCGCCCGCCTGCTCGACGCGGCCGGCGACGCGCCGCCGCCGGCCAACCTCCGCGCCGTGCCGCTGGGCGGCGGGATCGTCCCGGCGGCGCTCGTGACCCGCGCCATCGACGCCGGCTGGCCCGTGGTCCCGACCTACGGCCTCAGCGAGGCGGGCTCCGGCGTGACCGCGCTCCCGACCGCGGAGGCGCGTGAGGCGCCGGGGAGCGCCGGGCGCGCGCTGCCGGGCGTGACGCTGTCCATCGAGGAGCCCGACGACGACGGCATCGGCGAGATCGTCGTCACGACGCCGGCACGGTTCAGCGGCTACGTCGGCGAGACCCCCGCCGTCGGCCCGATCCGGACCGGCGACCTCGGGCGGCTCGACGACGAGGGGCGGCTGTACGTCATCGACCGGCGCACGGATCGGATCGTGCGAGGCGGCGAGAACATCTCGCCGGCCGAGGTCGAAGCCGTCCTGCTCGCGCAGCCGTCCATCGCCGATGCCGCCGTCGTGGCGCGTCGCGACGAGGTGCTCGGCCAGGTGCCGGTCGCGGCGATCGTCGTCCGGCCCGATGCCGCCGATCCCGGCGACGACGCGATCCTCCTGGCGTGCCGCGCGTCGCTGGCCGGGTTCAAGGTCCCGGCCGCGATCGTCCGGCTCGACGCGTTGCCGCGGACGTCCGGCGGCAAGCTCCGACGGGACGCCGTGCGGGCGCTCGTCGACGACGGTCCGGCCGGGATCCTCGCGAGGCCCGGCGGCGACGAGATCGGCTGGCGGGTGACCGGCTCGGGATCGACGCCGGTCGTCCTGCTCCCCGGCACGCTCTCGAACGCCGCCCAGCTCGACCGGCTCGCGACCGAGCTCGCGCGACCGGGCGACGCGACCGTCCACGCCATCGATCGGCGGGGCATGGGGACGTCGAGGTTCGCGCACCCGGCCGCCCTGGACGTCGACGTGCATGTTCGCGACCTGCGTCGCCTACCTCGACGCCCGCGGGATCGAGCGGGCGGTCGTGGTCGGCGTCAGCTTCGGCGCGGTGGTCGCGCTCGAGGCGGCGGCCCGACACCCGGATCGCGTCGAGACCCTCGTCGCCTGGGAGCCGCCGTACGGGCCGCTCGGCGACGACGCGTCGCGCGCCCGGTTCGCGAGGCTGGCCGAGGACACGGCGCGGGCCCACGACACCGGCGGCCCGGCCGCCGCGGCCGAGACGTTCCTGCGCGCGGTCGCCGGCGACGCGGCCTGGGACCGGCTCCCGCCCAAGGGCCGCGACTTCCTCGCCCGCGAGGGTGACGCCGCGCTCACCGACTCGGCCCTCGTCGGCCTCGACCCCGACGGGCTCGCCCGCATCGACGCCCCGACGACCATCCTCAACGGCGGCGCGAGCGAGCCGTTCTACGCGCCGATCGCCGACGCCCTCGCCGGCCGCATCCCGCAGGCGCGACGCCGCACCCTCGAGGGCCTCGGCCACCCCGCCCCGATCACCGAGCCCGTCCGGATCGCCGATGCTGTCCGTGACGCGCTCGGCGACGACCTCGACCTCGACCCCCTTCGCCGCCGTGGAGCCCCGCCCGTGAAGACGACCACCCGCCCCGAGGCCGCCGACGCCGCCCGGTCCGATGCCGCCCGTCCGGCGCCGCGACCGACGCCGGCAACGCCGCGCCGACCCCCGAGGTCCGCGCGATGTTCGACCGGATCTCGGGCGTGTACGACCCGATGAACCTCGCGATCTCCGCGTTCCAGGAGCCCTTCTGGCGGCGCCGTCTCGTGCGGGCGACCGGGCTCCAGCCGGGGATGCGCGCGCTCGACGTCGCCTCCGGCACCGGCAAGGTCGCGGCCGACCTCCAGCGTCGCACGCAGCCCGGCGGCCGGGTCGTCGGCGTCGACATCTCGCCCGGCATGATCGACATCGCGCGCCGCCAGTACGGCACGCGGCCCGGCCTCGAGTACGTGGTCGGGGACGCCCTCGCCCTGCCGACCGAGGACGCGAGCTTCGACGCCGCCACCATCGCCTTCGGCATGCGCAACCTGCCCGACTATCGCCGCGGGTTCGGGGAGATGGCCCGCTCGGTGCGGCCCGGCGGACGCGTGCTGTGCCTCGAGATCGCCCGGCCGCGCAGCCGCCTCGCCCGGTTCATGCGCTGGTGGTTCGACCGGATCGTGCCGCTCATCGGCCGGGTCGCCGGCCAGGGCGACGCCTACAGCTATCTCGTCCGGAGCGTGCGGGCGTACCCGTCGCCGGAGCGGATCGCCGAGATCATGGGCGAGGCCGGCCTCGTCGACGTCCACTGGCGCGGCCTCACCGGCGGCATCGTGACGCTCCACGTGGGGACCGTCCCGAGGCGCTGACCCCGCCGGTACCCTCGGGGCGTGCCGTCCCCGTTCACCGTCGTCGCCGAGCGGATCGCCCCCTCCCGGCTGGGCCGCGGGTTCCGCCTGCTGCTCGTCGCGTCGGTCATCACCAACATCGGCGACGGGATCGCGCTCGCCGCCGGCCCGCTGCTCGTCGCGAGCCAGACGCGGGACCCGTTCCTGGTGTCGATGGCGGCGCTCGCCCAGAACCTGCCCGTGCTGCTGTTCGGCGTGCAGGCGGGCGTCGTCGCCGATCGCGTCGACCGGGTCCGGCTCATGGCGGCGGTCAACCTCGTCCGGGCGGCCATCCTCGCCGTCCTCGCGGTGACGATCGTCAGCGACGCCGTCAGCATCGTCATCGTGCTCGTGGCGCTGTTCGTGCTGGGCACGGCCGAGACGTTCGCCGACATCGGCGGCCAGAGCGTCCTGCCCCGCCTCGTCCGGCGCGAGGACCTGGGCATCGCCAACGCCCGGCTGTCGGGCGGCGTGCTGCTCGACGAACCAGCTGCTGGCGCCGCCGATCGGGGCCCTGCTGTTCGCCATCGGGATGGCGCTCCCGTTCGTCGCCGATGCCGCGGGGTTCGCCCTGGGCGCCGTGGTGATCACCCGGATCGTCTACTCGCAGGCGGCCGAGCCGGCGTCCGGCGAGCGCCGGCACTGGCGCCACGAGATGGCCGAGGGCCTGCACTGGCTCGCCGGCCACCCGCCGATGCGCACCCTGGCGATCACCATCGTCGCCTTCAACATCACGTTCGGCGCCGCGTGGTCGGTGCTCGTCCTGTACTCGCAGGAGCGGCTGGGCATGACCGACGTCGGGTTCGGCCTGATCACGACGGCGATGGCGATCGGCGGGATCATCGGGACGACGTCGTACGGCGCGCTCGAGCGGCGGTTCGCCCTCGGCGACATCATGCGCGTCGGCCTGTTGATCGAGACGGCGACCCACCTCGTGCTCGCCCTGACGACCGTGCCCGCGGTCGCCCTGGTGACGTTCGTCGTGTTCGGCGCGCACGCGTTCGTGTGGGGCACGACCGCGACCGCGATCCGCCAGCGCGCCACGCCGGACGCGCTGCTCGGTCGTGTCACGGGCGTGTACCACGTCGGCGTGATGCTCGGCATCGTCATCGGCACCCCGATCGGCGGCCTGCTCGCCGCAGCGCTACGGGATCACGGCGCCGTTCTGGTTCGGGTTCATCGGATCGGCGGTGCTGGTCATCGTGCTGTGGCGCCAGTTCGACAACATCGCGCACGCCGGCGACGTGCACGGAGGAGGAGATCTCGCCGCCAGCGGCGCCGAATCATGACGTGACCTGACCGGGAGGCGGGGGTACCATCGGCCGCCCATGTCCCAGACGTCGAACGGTGACGCGCCGCTCATCCACGCCCGCGGCCTGACCAAGCGCTTCGGCACCTTCACGGCCGTCGACGCGATCGACTTCGACGTCGCGGCGGGCGAGAGCTTCGGCTTCCTCGGGCCCAACGGCGCCGGCAAGACCAGCACGATGCGCATGATCGCGTGCGTCTCGCCGGTGACCGAGGGGACGCTGACGATCCTCGACCTCGACCCCGACGCCGACGGCCCGCGGATCCGCGGCCGCCTCGGCGTGGTGCCGCAGCAGGACACGCTCGACACCGAGATCTCGGTCCGCGACAACCTCGTGATCTACGGCCGGTACTTCGGCCTGAAGCGGTCCGAGGCCGCCCGCCGGGCCGACGAGCTGCTCGAGTTCACCCAGCTCACCGAGCGCGCGAACGACAAGGTCGAGCCGCTGTCCGGCGGCATGAAGCGCCGCCTGACGATCGCCCGGGCGCTGATCAACGAGCCGTCGATCCTGCTACTCGACGAGCCGACGACCGGGCTCGACCCGCAGGCCCGCCACCTGCTGTGGGAGCGGCTGTACCGGCTCAAGCAGCGCGGCGTGACGCTCGTCCTGACGACCCACTACATGGACGAGGCCGAGCAGCTGTGCGACCGGCTGGTCGTCATGGACAAGGCGAAGATCGTCGCCGAGGGCTCGCCGCGCCAGCTGATCGAGGAGTACTCGACCCGCGAGGTCACGGAGCTGCGCTTCCCGATGGAGGTGCACGACGCGCTCGACGGCCAGCTCGACGGCATCGGCGAGCGCGTCGAGCGGCTGCCGGATCGCGTGCTCGTCTACTCCGACGACGGCGAGGCGGCCGCGGTCGCCGCCCATGAGCGTGGTCTCCGTCCCGAGACCGTCCTCGTCCGGCGGAGCTCGCTCGAGGACGTGTTCCTGCGGCTGACCGGTCGGAGCCTGATCGAGTGACCGCGCTGACCCCGCCGGCTCCCGGCACCTCGTCCGCGCCGATCGCCCCGCTCCGCGGGAGCGCCGTCCCCCGCCCGAACCCCGTCGGCGGCGCGCTGGCCGCCTACGAGCACATGTGGCTGCTGTACCGGCGGACCTGGCGCGGCTCGATCTTCGGCAACTTCGCCCAGCCGGTCCTGTTCCTGGTCGCGATGGGCATCGGCCTTGGGTCGTACGTGAACCAGGCCAACCCGGCCTCCCTGCAGGGCGTGCCGTATCTCCAGTTCCTGGCCCCGGCGCTGCTCGTGTCGACGGTGATGCAGGGCTCGACGTTCGAGGCCACCTTCCCCGTGCTCGGCGGGTTCCGGTGGGTCCGGCGCTACCACGCGATGTACGCGACCCCGCTCGGCCCGTACGCGATCGCGTTCGGGCAGATCGCCTGGATCGCGACCCGCGCCACGCTGGTCGCCTCGATCTTCGCGCTCGTGATCCTGCTGTTCAACGCCGCGCCGACGCTGGGCATCCTGCTCGCGATCCCGGTCGGGACGCTGACCGCGCTCGCGTTCGCGTCGTGGATCGCGGCCTACATGTCGACCCAGTACGACACGACGTCGTTCAACGCGATCTGGCGCTTCGGCATCACGCCGCTGTTCCTGTTCTCGGGCACGTTCTTCCCGATCGACCAGCTGCCGGCGCAGATCCAGTGGGTCGCGTGGCTGCTGCCGCTGTGGCACGGCGTGGCGCTGGCGCGCGCGCTGTCGCTCGGCATCGTCATGGACAACCCATGGCTGAACCTCGCCCACCTCGTGATCCTGCTGGTGCTGGCCACCGTCGGCACCATCGCGATGTTCTACATGTACCGCCGGCAGCTGACGAAGTGAGGCGACGGATCCCGTGAGCGGCTTCGTCGCCATCCCGCGCGTGCTCCCGACCGGCCTCGGCAGCCGGCGATCGCTGCTGCTGATCGAGCGCAACGTGTACGTCTACCGGCGCGGCTGGATGGTCATCTTCTCGGGCTTCTTCGAGCCGCTGTTCTACCTGGTCGCGGTGGGCATCGGGATCGGCGGGATGATCGGGGCGGTGCCGGGCCCCAACGGCACGACGATCTCGTACGCGCAGTTCGTGGCGCCCGCGCTGCTGGCCAGCGCATCGATGAACGGCGCGATCGCCGAGTCCACGTTCAACGTGTTCTTCAAGCTCAACTACCAGAAGACCTACGACGCGGTGCTCGCGACGCCGCTCGGGCCGGGCGACGTGGCCCTGGGCGAGATCGGCTGGTCGGTCATCCGGGCGACGCTGTACGCGATCGGGTTCATGGTCGTGATCCTGGTGCTCGGCCTCGTGGCGTCGCCGTGGGCGATCTTCGCGGTGCCGGCGGCGACGTTGCTGGCGTTCGCGTTCGGCGCGGCGGGCATGGCGGCGACGACGTTCATGCGCTCGTGGCAGGACTTCGACCTGATCCAGCTCGTGGTGCTGCCGCTGTTCCTGTTCAGCGGCACGTTCTACCCGATCACGTCCTACCCGCCGGCGCTGCAGCTGGTCGTGCAGGTCACGCCGCTGTACCAGGGCGTCGACCTGATCCGCTCGCTGATCCTCGGCGCGATCGGCCCGCAGATCCTCGTCCACGTCGTGTACCTGACGGTGATGGGGCTGCTCGGCCTGTGGGTCGTCTCGAAGCGGCTCGACCGGCTGCTGCTCAAGTAGCGGCCGGCGCCGGTAGCATCCGGCCGATGCCCCACGCCGATCCCGTCGGAGCCGCCGGCGCCGCTCGGGACCTTCCGACGCTCGACGCCGCGATCGCCGACTGCTTCGCCTGTCCGCGCCTCGTCGCCTGGCGCGAGGAGCAGGGTCGGGTCAAGGTCGCCCGGTTCCGCGACGAGACCTACTGGGCGCGGCCTGTGCCGGGCTTCGGCGATCCAGCGGCGCGCATCCTCCTCATCGGGCTCGCGCCGGCGGCGCACGGCGGCAACCGCACGGGACGCGTGTTCACCGGCGACGCCTCGGGCGACTTCCTGTGGCGTGCGATGCACGCGGCGGGCCTCGCTGACCGGCCCGTGAGCCGGCGTGCCGACGACGGGCTCGAACTCCACGACGCCAGGATCGCCGCCGCGGTCCGTTGCGCGCCGCCGGCGAACAGGCCGACGATCGAGGAACAGGCGACATGCCGGCCGTACCTCGTGCGCGAGATCGAGCTGCTGGCCGCCCTCCGGGTCATCGTCGCGCTCGGCGCCATCGGCTGGGATGCCGCGCTCAAGGCGCTCGCCGCACTCGGCCACCCGACGCCGCGCCCGAAGCCCCGGTTCGCGCATGGCGCCGAGGTTGGGATCGGCCCCTACACCCTCGTCGGCACGTACCACCCGAGCCAGCAGAACACGTTCACCCGCCGGCTCACGCCACCGATGCTCGAGGCCGTCCTCGAGCGTGCCATCGACGTGGCGTCGGCCTGAGCGCCGGAGTGCGACGATGACCGGCGTTCACGACGGGTCGAAGGGATGGAGGACGGGCAACCATGGCGAGTCCGCCGCCGCGCTGGATGGTCAGCCTCAATCGAGCGTTCCTGCGCCGCGGCCTGAAGGTCGGTTCCCAGTACCTGCTAACCGTGCCGGGCCGCACGAGCGGGGAGCCGCGGAGCACCCCGATCTCGGTGGTCACGCTCGACGGTCAGCGGTTCATCGTGTCGGCGTTCGCCGACGCCGACTGGGTCAAGAACGTGCGCGCGGCGGCGGGCGGAACGCTCAGTCGCGGCAAGCAAGCCGAAGCCGTGCGGCTCCTCGAACTGCCAGGCCCGGAGCGCGAACCTGTCCTGCGAGCGTTCCTCCAACAGGTGCCCGGTGGTCGGCGGTTCTTCGAGTCGCCGCAGCCCGACGCTGTCGTTGCCTCGGCGGGCCGGTACCCCGTGTTCCGCGTCGTTTCGGCCTGACGCCGCGTATCCATCGGGCCAGCGTCGGCGTATCGTGACCGCATGACCGTCAAGGTGCCGGGCAAGGGCACGAGAGGCACGCCGTTCCCGAAGTTCATGGCACGCCTCGGCAACGGGTTCGTGGTGCGCATGTTCCGGAGCGGCCGCAGCCGGTCGGTGCGCGGCATGTCGACGCTGATCCTCGAGACACGCGGCGCGAAGACCGGGCCAGACCCGTCAGGCCGTGCTCGGCTACCTGCCTGAGCCCCCCGACGCCTGGCTGATCATCGGCTCGGCCGGTGGCGCCAACTGGAACCCCGCCTGGCTCCACAACCTGGCCAAGGACCCCGAGGCGACCATCGACTTCGGCGACGGCCGCCGCGTCGCCGTGCGGGCGGAGAGCGTCGTGGGGTCGGACCTGGACGCGGCCTGGAAGCGGATCGAGGCCGAGGCGAAGCAGTACTCGGACTACCGTTCGAAGACCGACCGCCAGATCCCGGTGGTCCGCCTGCGCGAGCGCCCGGCCGCCTGACCGGGTCGCGCCTCGACCTCCCGTACACTCGCAACCGCCCATGGTCAGCGAGCGCGATTACTACGAGGTCCTCGGCGTCGAGCGGGGCGCCGACGACGCCGCCATCAAGCGTGCCTTCCGCAAGCTCGCCCAGCAGTGGCACCCCGACGTCAACACGGAGCCCGAGGCGCAGGAGCGGTTCAAGGAGATCAACGAGGCCTACCAGGTCCTGTCCGATCCCACCCGTCGCCAGGCGTACGACATGTTCGGCAAGGCGGGGGTCTCGGGGGCGGGCGGCGGCGATGGCGGCAGCCGCCGGGTTCGGCGGCTTCTCCGACATCTTCGATGCCTTCTTCGGCGGGTCGATGGGCGGCGCGAACCGCCGGGCCGCGCGACCGCAGACGGGCTCGGACCTGCGGTACGACCTGCGGATCTCGTTCCAGGAGGCGGTGCTCGGGGTCGAGAAGGAGATCGAGTTCCCGGTCCTCGGCCGGTGCGACACGTGCGGGGGCAGCGGCTCGAAGCCGGGCTCCACGGCGACCCAGTGCCCGCAGTGCAACGGCCGCGGCGAGATCCGGTCGATCCGCCAGACGATGCTCGGCCAGATGGTCAACGTCTCGCCCTGCCCACGCTGCCACGGCGAGGGCAAGATCATCGAGTCGCCGTGCGAGACGTGCCACGGCGAGGGACGCACCGAGCGCAAGCGCACGCTGCGGGTCGCGATCCCGGCGGGCATCGACGAGGGACACCAGATCCGGCTCTCGAACGAGGGCGAGGTCGGGCCGCGCGGCGGGGCGGCCGGCAGCCTCTACGTGGCCGTGCACGTGGCCCCGCACCCGACGCTGACCCGGGAGGGGACCGAGCTCTACTACGAGGCCGACCTGTCGATCGCCCAGGCCGCCCTCGGGACGAAGATCATGGTGCCGACGGTCGAGGGCGAGGACACCGAGGTCGAGATCAAGCCGGGCACGCAGCCCGGGACGGAGATCCGGCTTCGCGGCCGGGGCGTGCCCCACCTGCGCCGGCAGTCGGTCCGCGGCGACCTCCACGTCATCGCGAACGTCATGGTCCCGACCAAGCTCACCAAGCGCCAGCGCGAGCTGCTCGAGCAGTACGCGGCCGAGGGCGGGGAGGCCGTGTCGTCGCACGCCGGGATCCGCGAGAAGCTGGGCCTGGGGTGAGCGACGGGCCGGTCCCGTCCATCACCGACCCGCTCGCCGCCCTCGACCTCGACGCCGCGGCCGCCTCGCCCGGCAGCTGGCTCGAGCTCTCGATCGCCGCCGACCACGAGGCGGTCGAGTCCGTGTCGGAGATCCTGTCCCGGGCCGCGCCCGGCGGGACGAGCGTCGAGCCGGCGTTCGAGCTCGTCGACGAGGGCCTGGCGGCGCAGGTGGACCTCGCCCGACCGGCGCTCGTGCGCGCCCACCTCCCGTTGCTCGACGTCGCGGCCGTGCGCGCCGCGGTGGCCCGAGCGGAGCGTGACCTCGGCCACCTCCAGGCCTTCGGGCTGCGGCCGATCGGCGACCTCGAGGCACGCATCGTGCAGGAGGCCGATTGGGCGAACGCGTGGAAGGACCACTTCCCGGTGTTGCGGGTCGGCCGCCGGATCGTGATCCGCCCGACGTGGCGGCGGCACCACCGCGAGCCGGGCGACGTGGTGATCGCGCTCGACCCGGGGATGGCGTTCGGGACCGGGCTCCACCCGACGACCCGGCTGTGTCTCGCGGCGCTGGAGTCCATGGCCGATCGCTCCCTCCTCGCCACCGAGACGGCCGCGGCGCGGGTGCTCGATGTCGGATCGGGGTCCGGGATCCTCTCGATCGCGGCGGTGCGTCTGGGTGCGGGTCGGGTGCTCGCGCTGGACATCGACCCGATCGCGGTCGAGGCAACGAGTGCCAACGCGAAGCGGAACGGGCTCGCGCGTCGCATCCGGGCGCGCGAGGGGAGCTCGCCCAGCGGCGAAGGGCCGTTCGACGTGGTCGTCGGCAACCTCATCGCGTCGGTGCTGATCGCGCTGGCCGACGGCCTGGTCGAGGACCTCCGGCCGGGCGGGACGTTGCTCGCCTCGGGCATCTTCGAGAACCGCGAGGCCGAGGTCGCGGCGGCGTTCGCTGCTCGCGGGTTGACGATCGAACACCGCTGGTCCGAGGGCGACTGGGTGGCGCTCGAGCTGCGCCTCCCGGCCTGAGCGGCGATCTCGCGGTCGGCTCCGATCGAGGGGTCGAACCGGGTCGCTGCGCTACGATCAGGCTTCGATGCCCGACCTGTCGTCGCTGTTCCCGGCGATCCTCGCGACGCACATCACGCTCGCGATCTGCCTGCTCGTCCCGAGCGTCCTCCTGCCGTTCACGCTGCGCACCCGGTCGGTCGCCCCGAACGCCGCGCCGGAGCATCCCGGGCGGGTCGTCCGCGGCCTGTCGTGGGCCCAGGCGAACGGGACGATGGTGATCGGCATCGGCCTCGCGCTCACCGGGATCGCGATGATCACCGTGCTCGGCCCGCGCATGCTCCAGCAGCCGTGGCTCCTGGTCAGCCTCGCGACCTACGCCATCGCCGCCGTGATCGCCTTCGTGATCCAGCGCCCGGCCCTGCGCACGCTCCAGTCGCGGGACGGCATCCAGACCGACGCCGACCGCGCCGCGTGGCGCGACCGCGCACGGCGGCAGCGGTACGTCGCGTACGGACTCGGCTCGGCGGTCGGCCTGATCGGGTTCCTGATGTCGACGAAGCCCCAGCTGTGGTGACCCGCGCGGCCGGCTCGGCGCCGCGATCGGCCGCGATCGTCAACCTCGGCTGCAAGGTCAACCAGTCGGAGATGGAGGGCGCGGCGCGCCTGCTCCGCGAGGCCGGGGTCCCGCTCGTCGACCCCGATCGCGCGGGCCGACCTCTACCTCGTCAACACGTGCACCGTCACCGCCACCGCCGACGAGAAGTCGCGCGCCGCCGTCCGCCGCGCGCGCCGCGCCAACCCCGATGCCGAGATCGTCGTCACCGGCTGTTCGGTCCAGGTCGGGCCCGAGGCGTTCGCCCGGATCGACGCCGACGCGCGACTGGTCGGCAACGAGGGCAAGGCCGCGTTCCTCGCCGAGCTCGAGGCGCTGCTGGCGATCGACGGGCACGGGCACCCAGGCGCGCGCCAGGCGCCGGCCGGGCCGCTGCCGACGCTGTCGGGCGTGGCAACCGCGATCGACGGGATCGCCGACGATCGCGCGTCGGTCGAGCGCACGCGAGCCTTCGTCAAGGTCCAGGACGGCTGCTCGTTCTACTGCACCTACTGCATCATCCCGCAGGCCCGCGGCGCCGAGCGGTCGCTGGCGCCGGACGCGGTGCTGGCGGACGTCCGGCGGGCCCTGGTCGCGGGCCACCGCGAGATCGTCCTCACCGGGATCAACATCGGGACCTACGACGGCGGCTGGTCGGAGCGCGGCCATCGCGGCGCGCACACGCGATCCGCCCTCACCCTCGCGGGCCTCGTGCGCCGGATCCTCGCCGAGACGGACGTCGAGCGGATCCGGCTGAGCTCGATCGAGCCCCAGCACGTCGACGACGACCTGCTCGCGGCCTGGGTCGAGGGCGCGCCGCGCACGCTGCCGCATCTCCACCTGCCGCTGCAGTCGGGCGACGACGGCGTCCTCCGGCGCATGGGCCGCCGGTACCTGACCGCGGACTACGCGCAGCGTCGTCGAGCGCGCCCGGGCGGCGATCCCCGGCGTCGCCGTCCACGCCGACGTCATCGCCGGCTTCCCGACCGAGGACGACGCGGCGTTCGCGACGACGACGGCGTTCGTCCGGGCGATGGACCTCGCCGGCCTCCACGTCTTCCGGTACTCGGCCCGCCCGGGCACGCCGGCGACGCGCATGGCGGGCCACGTCGACGAGCCGACGAAGAAGGCGCGCGCGGCCGAGCTGCTCGCGATCGCCGCGGAGGCGCGCGCGAGGTTCGCGCGGCGGGGCCTCGGGACGGTGACCCGCGTCCTGGCGGAGACGCGGTTGCCCGACGGCCGATGGGTGGGTCACGCGGAGGATCACGTGCTCACGGCGGTGGACCCCCGGCACCAGGATCCCGACGACCTCGAGAACGCGATCCTCACGGTCCGGCGAACGGCGATCGACGGCGACGCCTCGGACCGGGTGCAAGGCGACGTCCTGGCGGTCGACGTCCCGTCACACTCGCTGCGACACGCCCTGCCCGTGATGACGCTCGGAGGCGCCCATGCCCGATGACTGCCTGTTCTGCCGCATCGTCGCGGGCGAGGTCCCGGCGACGAAGCTCCACGAGGACGACCTCGTGATCGCGATCCGCGACATCAACCCGCAGGCGCCGACCCACGTCCTCGTCCTGCCGGTGGCGCACATCGCGTCCGCGGCCGACCTGACCGACGACGACGGGCCGCTGCTCGGGCGCCTGTTCGCGGTGGCCGCGAGGCTCGCCCGGGACGAGGGTCTCGTCGGCGGCTGGCGGCTCGTGACCAACGTCGGGCGCGACGGCGGCCAGTCGGTCGACCACCTGCACCTGCACCTCCTCGGCGGACGGCGCATGACCTGGCCCCCGGGATGAGGCCCAACCGATGACCGCCCCGGCGGCGGAACGACCCCGGCGCGGCGGCCCGCCCCTGTGGTTCGCGCTGATCGGGATCGGCGGCCTCGTGGTCGGGATCGTGCTGATCGCCGCGTCCGCGCTCGGCATCGGGTTCGGCGGCTCGGTCGCGCCGGCCACGATGGCGCCGACGGGCCAGGCCGCGCAGTACACCCACGACCTGGTGACGATGACGCTGACCGACGCCGGCTTCCAGGTCATCGACCCCCAGACGCCGTACCGGCCCGGCGAGTCGCCGGCCCTGATCGACGTCCCCAGGCGGGTCGTGCAGGCCGTGCTCCAGTCCGACCCCGACAAGGGCTACGTCGTCATCTACGAGCTGCCGTCGAACGGCGAAGCCGACCAGGTCGGCAAGGACTTCGTGTCCTACCTCGCCTCGGGGACCGGAGCGATCCAGTACCCGCGCGACGAGCAGTTCGTCGTCCGCCGCGTCGGCTCGACGCTCGTGTTCTTCTCGTACTCGCCGCTGGTCTCGCCGGACCCGGAGATGGCCCGCCTCGCCTCGACGCTGGCGACGATCGGGGAGCCCGTCACGCCGTCCTGACCCGCCGCGGGGCCGGCGGGCGGCGCGACCGCGGGCCTCAGGCCTCGTCGACCACCGGCAGCGGCTCGTTGATCGCGGCCCACGCCCGCACCCGGTCGCGCTTGACCTTGAACGTGTGGGTGCGCGGGAAGTCCGCCTCGGGCCAGACGCGCCAGCCGGCGATCCGCTGGTTGGGCCCGAGCGACCGGTTGGCGGCCTTCACCGCGGCGTCGATCTCGCGCCGGACGTCCTCGGGCTCCGCGCTCTCGAGCGCCGGCGCCGCCCGCGGATCGCCCGGAACCGCGTGGGTCCCCGGCGGCAGCACGACGGCCTCGATCCGCCCCGGCTTCGTCTCGATCGCCACCGAGTCGCGGATCCCGGCCACCCGCAGCGCGTTCTCGAGGTCCTCGGGAAACACGTTGAACCCGTTGGGCAGCACGATGATGTCCTTCTTGCGCCCGTGCAGGAGGAGCCGGCCCTTGTTGTCGAACGCGCCCAGGTCGCCCGATTTGTACCAGCCGTCGTCGGTGAGTGCCGCGGCGGTCGCCTCCGGGTCGTCCCAGTAGCCGGGCGAGAGGCTCGGCCCCCGGAACTGGATCTCGCCGTCCTCGACGATCCGCATCTCGACGGGCTTGGGCGGCCAGCCCACGCAGCCGAGCGGGTGGTCGTTCATCGTCGTCGCCGCGCCCGCGAAGGTCTCGGTCGCTCCGTACCCCTGGATGACGATGACGCCCATGTCCTCCCACGCCTGCTGGAGCGCGGGCGGCAGGAAGGCGCCGGCGGTCGCGAACAGGCGGAGGCCGCCGCCGAACTGGGTGTGGACGCTCCGGAACAGGAGCCGCCGGACCGCGTACGGCATCCGCCGCGCGATGCCACGCAGCCGATTGAACGTCGCCGTCCGGCCCTGCTTCTCGACCTCGCGCTCGATCGCGCTCCAGAACAGGTCGAGCACCTGCGGGACGAGGACCATGCTCGTGACCCGGTGCTCGCGCAGCGAGTCGAAGATCACGCGCGGGTTGCGGCTGCGGACGTAGAGGACGTCGGCGCCGACGTTGAGCGCGTAGTACAGCGAGACGGCCTGCTCGAGCGCGTGCGACAGGGGCAGGAGCGACACGATCCGGTGCTCCATCGGGTTGATGATCCCGTGGAACGACATGGATCCGGCGAGCACGTTGGCGTGGGTCAGGATCACGCCCTTGGGGTTGCCGGTCGTCCCCGACGTGAACACGAGCTCGAAGATGTCGGCGGCCTTCGCGCGGGGCCACGCCGCCAGCTGCGCCTCCCAGTCGGGCGGGAAGGTGTCGTCCGGGTCGGCGGACAGGTCCTCCACGATCGAGGTGGGGAACCGCTCGAGCCCGACCTCTCGCGGGTCGGGGGCGTCGCGGCCGCTGCCGAGGAGCAGGCGGACGGCACCCGACTTGTCGACGATCCGGGCCACCGTGTCCGGGGCCATCCGGGCGTCGAGCGGGACGAACACGAGGCCCGCGTACATCGCGCCGAAGTACGCGGCGGGGAGCGCGGGCGTCGACGGGGACCACGTCAGCACGCGATCGCCCGGGTTGAGCCCGAGCGCCTTGAGCCGCCAGGCCGCGATCCGGCTCCGCCGGAGGACGTCGGCGTACGTCCAGTGCCACGTCGACCCGTCGTCCGTGCGCAGCCCGAGCGCCTGCTTCGGCCCGAATCGGCCGGCGGCGTCCTCGAGCAGGTCGACGATGGTCTCCATGGTCGGCTGATCCTAACGGGGCGCCGACGGCCGGGCGAGCCGGCGGTGCGTGCGACGGCGGCTGGACGGCGGTCTGCCCGCGCCCCAGACTACCGACCCGATGGTCCCCGTCCTCTGGCAGTCCGGGCCGTTCGTCCTCGGGACCCACGACGTCTTCGCCGTGCTGGCCGTGGTCGTCGGGTTCACCGTCTACTGGGCCGACCTCCGGCGGCGGGGCTGGCTCGATGCCCGGATCGCCACGGTGTCGCTCGGCGTGCTGCTCGGCGGCATCCTCGGCGCGCGGCTGGTCACGGGTTGGGAGAGCCTCGACGACATGGGCCGGGCGATCGACGCCGGGACGCCGGTGTCGTACGCGCTGATGCACGGCAACAAGAGCGTCGTCGGCGCGCTGATCGGCGGATACCTCGGCGGCGTGCTGACGAAACGGAGCCTCGGCTACAGCCGCTCGACCGGCGATGCCTACGTGCTCGCGCTGCCGATCGCGATGGCCATCGGACGGGTCGGCTGCTTCCTCACCGAGCTGCCGCTCGGCACCGCTACGACCCTGCCCTGGGGCATGACGGTCGATGCCTCGGCGGCCGCGGCGTTCCCCCGATGCCCCGACTGCACCCTCCCGATGCACCCGTCGATGCTGTACGAGATCGGCTTCAACCTGCTGGCGATCCCGATCCTGGTCTGGGCCCGGCCGCGCGTCCCCGTCCAGGGCGACCTGCTCAAGGCCTACCTCCTGACGGCGGCGGTGTTCCGCTTCGGCGTCGAGTTCGTCCGCGGCAACGAGGTGCAGGCCCTCGGCCTCACGGGACCGCAACTCGTGCTGATCCCGTGCGTCATCCTGCTGGTCGCGCACTTCGTGCGACAGGCCCGACGGGGGATCTACCGGGTGCCCGAGGCGCCCCCGGCCTTGGCACCGGCCGTCGTCGACGGCTAGGAAGGAGCTGCGCCCATGTCCGACGCCCTGCCTCCGCCCCCGGCGGATCGACCGCCCGGCTGGAACGACCGCTACGCGCCGCCCGAGCCCGGCGCCGACGTCGTCGCGTACCTGCGCGCGAACAGCGGCCGGTACACGCGCGAGGCGCTCGACGCCCGGCTGGCGGCGGCCGGCCACCCGCCCGAGGCCATCGCGGCCGCCTGGTCGGTGGTCATGGCCGAGGACACCGCAGCGGGCCGCCGCGACGGCGCGGGCAGACGGCAACCATCATCACGTCGCCTACATCGCGACGTGGGCCCTCGTGACGTTCCTGGTCATCGCCCCGAACGACGGCGCTCTACAGCTCGCAGCCGATCCTGGCCGGGATCCTCGCGGTCGCGCTGTTCATCCCCGGGCTCATCGCCGTGGCCATCGCGCTGTCGACGGGCTGGCTGCGGCGCGCCGGCGTCGGACGGGTCGTCGCGTTCTCGCTCGTGCCGATGTTGATCCTGTTCGCGCTCGCCGGCACCTGCGTGTCCGCCATCCGGGCCTATGACCGCGACCGGAGGTCCGACGAGTGACCCTGCCGCTGAACGCGTGGACGCCGCTCCGGATGGTCCTCACCGTGTGCCCGCGATGCTTCGAGGAGGACCCCGAGCGCGACCTGGACTACGAGATGGACGTGCTCCAGGGAAACCTCGTCGCGATGGACGGCCGGGTCTACCTGCGACGCCACTGCCGCCGCGGCCACGGCGAGGTCATCGGGCTGTACGAGGAGGACGGCGCGCTGTGGGAGGAGCTCCAGCAGTGGCGGATCCCCACCCGGCAGATCATCCCGGACCGGCCCGCCAACACCCGCCCGATCCCGATGGGCTACCTCGACGGCCTCGGCGACCTCCAGACCCAGCACAGCTGCATCGTCCTGATCGACGTCACCGAGACGTGCAACCTCGAGTGCCCCACCTGCTTCGCGTCCAGCGCGCCGGGCGTCGGGCGGCACGCGCCGGAGCCCGCCGTGATGCGCACGCTCGACGCCGCGATCGCCCGCGAGGGCGGCAAGGTCGACGCCCTGATGCTCTCGGGCGGCGAGCCGACGGTGCACCCGGGGATCCTGGACCTCGTCCGCGCCGCCACCGAGCGCAACGTCACGCGCGTCGTCCTCAACACCAACGGCATCCGCATCGCCCGCGACGACAAGTTCCTGGGCGAGCTGGCCAAGCTGCGCGACCGGGTCGAGATCTACCTCCAGTTCGACGGGTTCCGCGAGTCCACGTACCGCTGGCACCGCGGCGAGGACCTTCGCGCGATCAAGGACGCCGCGATCCGCCGCCTCACCGACGCGCGCATCTTCACGACGCTCGCCGTGGCCGTGGCCAAGGGCGTCAACGAGGACGAGGTCGGGGCGATCGTCGACCTGGTGCTCGACACCGACTACCTCGCGGGCGTCGCCATCCAGCCGATGTTCGGGTCCGGGCGCGCGAACGGCTTCGACCCGATGGACCGCGCGACAACCACGGGCACGATCAAGCGGCTCGGGCCACAGACCAACGGCCGCGTCTCGGCCGACGACTTCATCGCGCTGCCGTGCAGCCACCCCGACTGCGCGACGCTGACGTACATGGTCCGCCGCGACGACGGGCAGTACCGCTCGGTGGTCTCGATGATCGGGCGCGACCGAGCTCAAGCAGCACATGGCCGTCTACGGCAACCGGCTGGCGCCCGACGACGCCCTGTGGGAGGCGCTGACCGGGCTGCTGTCGGAGACCGCGCTGATCAGCCGGCCCGAGCTGATCGACCACCTCCTCGACATCTGCGAGGTGTGCGACCTCGGCGTGTCGGGCTTCGTCAAGACCCTCGGCCGGTGGCTGGTCCAGCGCGACGCGGTGCCCGTGGAGGCGATCGCCAAGCGGGTGAAACGGATCAGCGTGAAGACGTTCATGGACACCTGGACGATGAACGTCGAGCGGCTCCAGCAGTGCTGCGTCCACGTCGCCTCGACCGGCGAGGACGAGCCGGTGCGGATCCCGTTCTGCGCCCGGCAGGCGTTCGCCGCGCTGCGCAGGCGGACGTCCGAGGGCATGGTCGCCGCGCGCGACCTGCCGGTGCTCCGGGCCACGGTCGGCGGCGAGGTGCGGACATGAGCACGGAGACGGTCGATCACGGCGGGGAGGTCGGCCCGTGGTCGTACCCGCGCCGCACGCTCAGCCGGCCCGAGAAGTACGAGAAGCTGGCGTTCACGTTCTGCCGCATGGGCACGGTCGGGCTCATCGCCTGGGTCCTCGGCCCGCCGCTGTTCGTGCTGATCGTCGCGATCGCCGCGGTCGTGCTCTACGCGCGGGCGATCACGCTCGGCGTCGGCTGGACGAAGTGCTTCCTGCGCCGGCCGACCTACATCGTGGGGTTCTGGCTGCTGGTCGCGATCGCGGACGCGTACTGGCTGTTCGTGCTCGGCGGTCACTGGCCGGTCGCCTGACCCGCCCGGACCGTCCCTGGGATCGGCCCTAGGCGGAGGGCACGAACCGGTACCCGGTCCCGCGCACCGTCTCGATCGCCGCCGATCGGTCGCCGAGCTTGCGCCGGAGCGAGCCGACGTGCACCTCGATGACGTTGCTGCCACCGGCGTAGTCGCTGCCCCAGACCTCGCGCAGCAGCGTCCCCCGGTCGACGAGCTGGCCGGGTCGCTGGTAGAGGAACGACATCAGCGCGAACTCGATCGCCGTCAGGTCGACCCGCCTCCCGTCGAGGACGAGCTGGTGCTCGGCGAGGTCGAGGATGGCAGCCTCGCCGACCAGGAGCTCCGCGGCGATCAGCACCGACAGCCAGCCGTCGATCGATGACGGGCCGAAGTCGAGCACGGCCGCGTAGTAGGGCTGGCCGTCGAGCTCGGACGGCTCGCCCGGGAGCGCGACGAAGCCGAGGGGCGCGACCATCGGCCCCAGCGTCGCGATGTCCCTGACCACCGAGTAGATGCGCCGGAGGTCGGGCCGCAGCTCCATGAACCGGCCCTTGACGTCGAGCCAGCAGGCGGCCTGCACCGGCGACGGCGCCTCGCCGAAGTCGCGCGCCATCCAGCACCGGTTGAACAGCACGCGCTGCCCACGTGGGACCGGGTTGCGACGGAGGTGGTCCCAACAGCGTCGCGCGACGGGGTCGATGTCGAGCAGCGCGTGGCTCAGGTGATCGAGCTCGGCCAGGATGTGGAACCCGACGACGCTGCCCGAGCGATCGCGCATGACCCGAAAGGCCGTTGGCTCGCGCCGCCACCACGCCTCGAGCACCGCGACGGACGCGGCCGGTTCCCAGCGCGCCACGATCTCGGCGATCGCGGCGCCGTCGGCCGGACGTGCCGCCTCCGGCGAATAGAGATGCTCGGTGCTCGGGAAGAAGGCCTCGCGCACGATCGGGTTCTGGATGATGTACAGCAGGTCGGCGGTGTACCGCCACACCTCCTGGGTCGACGCCCGCGCCACCTCGTCGCGGAGCTGCCGCCAGGCGGCGGCGCGGTACCGACGGGACCGGTCCGGATCCGTGGACCGGAGATGCGCCGCGACCGCCTCGCGGACCGTGTCGTGGAGGAACAGGCCGTCGTCGCTGAGCTCGACGAACGGCAGGCGCAACAGGCGGTCGAACGCGTCCTGCGGCGCGGCGTCGGGCAGCATCGCCGCCAGGAGCGTCACCGTCGGCCGCCGAACCACGGCCGCCGCGTCCAGCGCCTGCCGGGTCATCGGATCGAGCCCGTCGAGGTACAGCTCCGTGAGCTCCGCGACGATCGCCTGGACGGTGACGGCCTCGATGTTCACGTCCGGTCGGTTGTGGAGGGCGGACGCCGCGAGTCTCAGCGAGAGCGGGTGGCCCCGCGCGAAGCGGTTGATCCGTTCGGCGTCGGCGGCGTCGACGCGCGACTGGCGCAGGAGCGCCTCGGCGTCGGCGCTCGGCAGCCGCCCGAGCGGGAGGTCGCGGAACAGCGGGCCGAACGTGCTTTCCCAGCCGGTCATCGGCGGCTCGCGCCCGGAGAGGACGACCCTCACGCCTTCGCTCAACGACGGGACGAACGCCTGCTGCAGCCAGGCGTCGAACAGGCGGAACACTTCGTAGGTATCGAGCACGAGCACGACCCGCTCGCCGAGGCTGTCGAGCCGGGACGCCGCCTCGGCTGGGCTCGGCGACGCGGCGCCGGTTGCGTCCCCGAGCGCCGACAGGAACCCTCGCTCCGTCGGCTCGATCGCGCGGCAGTCGAGGTGGAGCACCGTCGCCCCGCGGTCGCGGGCTTCGTTCGCGAACGCCTGGACGAGCGTGGACTTGCCCACGCCCGCGAGGCCATGCACGAACACGATCACCGGACCGTCGGCCTCGAGCAGGCCGTGGAGGACCGCCCGTTCGTCCTCGCGGCCGACGAGTCCGGCAGCCCGTTCCTCGATGAGCTGCCGGACGGTGACGGTCATCAGCGGAGTCTGCGCGCGGTGTCAATCACGCGGCGACGGCCGCCTGGCGATGGGTCACGGCGGTTGGGCCGTCGAGCACCGCGAAGTCGCGGGCGGTGATCTCGATGAAGTGGGGATCCGCCACGAAGCCCTTGAACAGGTCGGTGTCGGCGAACGCCTCCATCGCCTGCCGGTCGCGCCACGTGTAGACGCCGCCATAGGTGTTGCTCGCCTCGTCGGCCAGCCAGGTCTTGGAGACGAGCCCCGGCAGGGCCGCGAAGGCCGGCGCGAGGCTGTCACAGACCTCGCGGTACTCGCGATCGGTCATCGCCTCGAGCCGGAAGTTGACGATCTGGACGTGCACGACGGTCTCCCTGTTCGCGGAGTGGACGTCGCCACCGTAGGAGCGGCACAGGCGCCGTGCGCTTGTCGAACCTGAAGACAACCTGAGGTTCCGGATCGACGACCGACCGTAGACGTCAGCCGTCCGGCGACGCCTTCGGTCGCGAGAGCAGCGCGAACAGCGCCAGGACGCCGAGCCCGGCGAGGAACCCACCCAGGACGTCGCTCGGGTAGTGGGCGTTGATCGACACCCGTGCGACGGCCACCGCCGCCACGAACAGGATCGTGAACACCAGCAGCGCGACCTTGATCCGGCGGTCCACGTCGCTCCGCCACGTGATGATCGTGAGGATCCCGAAGATCGTCAGCGCCTCGAGCGTGTGCCCGGACGGGTAGCTGTAGACGACCCCCGGGACGACCGTGTCGCCGCCGGGCGGCCGGGGCCGATGGACGAGCTGCTTGACGCCCTCGCTGCCTGCGGTCGCCGCGGCGAGCACGAACAGTACGAGGATGGCTTCGCGGCGGCGGTGGGCGAGGAACAGCATCACGACGATGCCCAGCCCGATGGCGACCAGCGGGAAGTTCGCGGTCTCCGAGATCACGTTCCACAGGTAGCTGTCGCTCGCATACGGCTTCGCGGCGGCCATGAGCGGCGCGTCGAACGGGATCGACTGGTGCATCGCGAGCAGCATCGTCAGCACGATGAACCCGCCGATGCCGGCGACGGCGATCAGGGCCCAGGCGACGGTCGCGGCGCGACGACCGCGGTCGGCTCCGGCGATGGCCCGCGCGTCGAGCGGCATCTCCCGGGTGCTCATCGCGGGACCAGCACGGTCAGCGCCTTCGCGTCGACCTTGATGGAGACCGGCGTCTTGCCGATGACGCTGCCGTCGACCTCGACGAGGCGGTTGGGCTCGGTCTCGATCTCGACCTTCCGGGCCTGCGTCCGGAACACGCGTCCGCCATCGGTCTCGCCCAGGTCCTCCTGGACCACCGCGTCCCAGCCCGCGATGAGGGCCGGGATCGCGCCCGAGGCCCGCACGAGGATGACGTCGAGCTTCCCGTCGTCGGGCTTGATCCGCCGCCGCGGCGCCACGATCGGCAGCATCCGGCCCTGGTTGGCCACGAACACCTGGGATGCCTCGGTCTCCATGCGCGCGCCGTCGATCGTGAGGACGTGCTTGACGAGATGGAGCTCGTCGGCGCGGCCGACCGCGTTGGCGAGATAGGCGAGCTTCCCCCAGCGCAGCTTCTGCGGCGGCGTCGTCGCGTCCATGACCTCGGCGTCGTAGCCGATGCCGCAGGCGACGGTGAAGCAGCGCTTGGTGCCGTCGACCTCGATCCGCCCGACGTCGATCCGGCGCACGCGTCTGCCGAGGATCGTCTTCACGGCCTGGGCGGGCTTCTTCGGCACCTTGAGGTTCCCGGCGAGCAGGTTGCCGGTCCCGAGCGGGATGATCCCGAGGGCGGTCTTCGAGCCCGCGATCGCCGTGGCGACCTGGAGCACGGCCCCGTCCCCGCCGACGGCCACCACGACACCCACGCCGTGCCGCGCCGCCTTGCCGGCGCGCTTGCGCAGCGACCGCTTGCGCTTCACGACCCGGTCGTCGACCGTCCATCCGGCGTCGCGCAGCGCCCGGCTCGTCTCCGCCACGTGCTGCGCGATCTTGCGGCCCGTGCGCTTGCGGCCGATGACGAGCGCCCGGGTCACGCCTTGGCCCCGGGGACGCGAGCGTGCTCGGCCTCAGGAGGAGCCGGGCCATCATCGTGACGGCTCCGGGGCCAGCGTCCGCGGCCGCCGGCCGTTCGTCAGGTCCCGGGAGGCGTCGGTCTCGGGCCTGGCCAGGACGAGGGCGCCCTCGAGATCGGACTTCTCGAGCACGAAGTCCACGGTCCGGCCGTCGAAGCGCAGCGACCCGACGTTGTTGACGAAGTACGGCCCCGCCGTCGTCGTCCAGTCGATCGACGCGGGCGTCGCCCGCGCGAACCGGACGAGGAACCGCGTCAGGCGAGACGCGAACCGGTTCCACGCGACCTTGAACACGAGGCGCATCCCGAGCGGGATGTCGTTGTGCATGGGCGAGCAGGTGAGCTGGTAGACGCGGGACTGCATGGGCTGCGGGTAGGCCGCCTCGCTGACGTACGTGTGGTGCACGTCTCCCGAGAGCACGCAGATGGTCGCCGGCGCCCGCCGGCCGTCCTCGCCGGACCCGACCCGGCCGATCAGCCTGGCGAGCCGCTCGAACGAGTCGTCGAACGCCGCCCAGTGCTCGAGATCCACGGCGCGCCGGACCTTCTCCGAGAGGCGGGCGACGAGCCGGCCGCGACTGCCGTCGCACAGGCGCTCGTTCGCGGACTCCACGTCGTGGAGCGCACGCGGCAGGAGCCATGGCACGGACGTCCCGATGACGAGGTGGTCGTACTCGCCGTCCGCGACCTGTTCCTCGATCCACGAGAACTCCCGCTCGCCGACCATGAGCCGCGTCTCGCCACCGAGGATCCGGCCCGCGCGGGAGTCGATGATGATGACCCGCACGCCGCCGAGGTCCCGCCGGTACGACCACAGCGCGCCACGGGCGCCGTCGGCCTCCTTGTCTGCGGCCTGGGCGAAGGCGCGCAGGACCGCCTCGCCGTCGGACGCGGCGCGGATCTTGCGGTACGTCTCGTCGGCCGCGAGCCCGGCGGGGGACAGGTTGCCGAGATGCTGGTAGATCCAGTACGAGCTGAGGGCGCCGGTGATCCGCTCCTCCCACCAGCTCGTCGCCTGCATCTCGTCGCGCCACGCGCGGGACGTGTTCCAGTCGTCCAGGACGTCGTGGTCGTCGAAGATCATCGAGCTCGGCACGACCGAGAGCAGCCAGCGGACGTCCGGGTCGCTCCACGCCTCCTGGTACAGGTGGGTGTACTCCTCGAAGTTCGCGACCTGCGTGAACGGCGGCTTGGTCGTGTCGCGACGAGCGGCGAGCCATTCGCGGGTGGGCTGCGAGGGCTCGTCGGCGTAGACCTGGTCGCCGAGCATGAACAGGCCCATGGGCCACGCCTCGGGCGGGCGCGTCGCCATGCGCCTGGCATAGCCCTCGAGGACGTCCTCACCGGCGCCGGTCGGGTCTCGCACGACGACCTCGGACGCCGCCCGACACGATCCGAACAGGACCTGGAGCGGGCGGGATGGGTCGATCGTGCGCAGCAGGCTCGGCGGATACGCGCTGTTGGCCAGCGGCCACACCGGCGTGTCGTCGAGGTGGACCGTGTACGCCTGGCATGCGCCGGCCGGCAAGCCATCGAGCACGACGATCGCGTAGTGGTGCCCGGCGACGGCAAACGTGTGCCCGGACGCACGGGCGGACGCGGTCCGGATCTCGACCTCACACGCGGCGTCGGTCTCGACCCAGATGGTGACGTCGTTGGTGCCGACGTGACGCAGCAGGGGACCCAGGATCAGCTCGGCCATGGGTCAGCGGATGCTGCGCGGATGCCGGGCAGCGCGGATCGTTGTGCTGGTGGCGCTCATGTGTGGGGCCTCAACGCGTGACGAGGTGGCCGGCCCTGCTCGTCGGGCCTGCCGCTTGGAACCCCCGTGGCTGCGCTTGGAATAGCCGGTCGGGCATTGCGGGCGTGCGTTCAACGACTCCCGGGCGTTGCAATCTCATGCGTCCGCCGCCGCCACGCGGCGCGGAATGCCCACAAGACGACGATCAGCCAGATCGCGCCGGCGAGGTAGCCGCCCAGGATGTCCGTGAGGTAGTGCGGGCCGATGTGCACCGCCCCGCCGATGCCTCGCGGTCGCATGCGCGATTCCGGACGAGGCAGACCCGTTCGCACGCACGAATTCGAGGGTTTGACCGCCCGATAGGGCCCGCGTACACTCCGGCGGCCTGCCGGCAGGCTGGCGCGACACGCTCGCGCACGCACGCCGGGACGCCCCCTGCGCCGTCGGGCATCGCGTGCGGGAGGCGGGTGCGAGACCCCTGCCCGGGGAGGTGAATCTGGATTGGCCGAAGTCCGAGTGGGTGAGAACGAGACGTTCGAGAGCGCCCTACGCCGCTTCAACAAGAAGATCCAGCAGAGCGGCATCCTGGCCGAAGCACGCCGGCGCGAGCACTACGAGAAGCCGTCGGTGAAGCGGAAGCGCAAGGAAGCGAAGCGCAAGAAGAACGCACGCGCGAGCCAGGGCTGACCGCTTAGCGGTCAGGCCAGCGCCGCGAGGACCGGGCAACCGGCTCCCGTCGGCGCGCTCGCGGGCACGGCGATCTCCGGTCAGTAGACCATCCGACGCCGTGGCGCCCGAGGAGCCATCCGGTTGACCCTACGCGAACGACTCAAGGACGACACGACCGCTGCGATGCGGTCGGGTGATGCGCTGCGTCGCGACGTCCTGCGCATGGTCCAGAACGCGGTCTACAACATCGACAAGGCCAAGCACACGACCATGTCCGACGACGAGATCGTGGGCGTGATCTCGCGCGAGGTGAAGACCCGGCGCGAGAGCGTCGAGGCCTTCCGCGCCGGCGGTCGCGAGGACCTCGCGACCAAGGAAGAGGCCGAGATCGCGATCCTCCGCGACTACCTCCCCGAGGCCATGTCCGACGCGGAGCTGCAGGCGCTCGTCGACGAGGGCGTCGCGGCGACCGGCGCCTCCTCGGCCCGCGACCTGGGCAAGGTCATGGGCTGGCTCTCCCCGAAGATCCGCGGCCGGGCGGACGGCAAGGTCGCGTCCGGCCTCGTCGCGCAGGCGCTGGCACGTGTTGACGTGGCCGCGCACGATACGGGGCACTGACCCTCCACCTCGGAGGTCGACACCATGCTCGCCGCATCCGCCGAGCCCCAGACCGAGTTCACGCGACGCGACGCCGGTCGGCTGTTCGCCGCGTCGGTCGTGCTCATCGCCGCGATGTCGGTGATCCTCGGGCTCGACTTCCTGCCGGCGCAGCCGCGGCTCGAGGCGGGCCGGCCCGCACCGACGCTGGTCCAGGCCCCGCGCACCGACCAGTACGTCAGCGAGATCCTCACCCAGCAGCAGCGCGACGCCGCGAGCGCGGCGATCACGCCGCAGTACGACTTCACGTCGGCCGGTGCCGCCGCGGTCGCGACCCAGCAGCTTCGTGAGCTCGACACGAAGGTCGCCCCGATCGAGGCCGCGTTCGCGGAGGGCGTGAAGCCCGCCGACCGCGACCTCATCCTCCAGACGACGCTGCCGGGACTCAGCTCGGACGACCGGACGACGCTCACGGGCCTCGACAAGGAGCGCTGGACGGCGATCCGCGCCGAGGCGGCGCGCGTGCTCGAGACCATCGAGCGGGCCGAGCTCCGCGACAGCGAGGTCGCCCCGATCCGTCAGGCCGTCGCGGGCCGAATGGCGGGGGACCTCAACGCCGACGAGCGCGCCCTCGCCGGCGCCCTCATCGCCCCGCTTATCGCTCCCAACTCGTCGTTCTCCGCCGATCTCACCGCCCAGAAGAAGGCCCAGGCCGCCGAGGACGTCGCGCCGGTGTTGAAGGGCTGGGAGAAGGGCGAGACCATCGTCCGCAGCGGCGACCGCGTGGACGACCTCGCGTTCGAGGCGATCATCTATTACGGCCTGAACGAGGGTGGTCTCGACGTCGCGCGCCTCGGCGGCTTCATCGTGCTGTCGGTGCTCGTGGTCGGCCTGCTGCTGACCTGGACCTGGCGCTTCCGGCGCGAGTTCTGGCATCGCAACAACGTGCTGCTGCTGCTGAGCCTGCTGCTGCTGTTCGCCGTGTTCGCGCTCAAGCTCACGGCAGGCCGGGCGTGGCTGCCATACGCGCTGCCGCTGGCGGCGATCGGGATGCTGGTCACCGTCCTGCTCGACGCGGGCGTCGCGATGGTGATGACCGCCCTGATCGCGGTGCTCGCCGCGGCCGTGAACGGCACGGGCATCGAGCTCGGCGCCTACGTGCTGTTCGGCGGGATCGCGGGCATCGTGACCGTGCGGAAGGGGGAACGGCTGACCGTGTTCCTCCAGGCCGGGTTCGCCGTGTTCGTCGTCAACGCCCTCGTCGTCATCACCTTCGCCCTCCTCGGTAACCAGGACGCCCTGGGGCTGTTGCAGCTCCTGGGCACGTCGGCCGTCGCCGCCGGTGGCGCGGCCATCGCGACCGTGGGCAGCTTCGCGGTGATCGGGTCCGTGTTCGGGATCCTGACCTCGTTCCAGCTGCTCGAGCTCGCGAACCCGTCCCAGCCGCTCCTTCGACGGCTGCTGGTCGAGACGCCGGGCACGTACCACCACTCGCTGATGGTCGGCAACCTCGCCGAGCGCGCCGCCGAGGCGATCGGCGGCGACCCGCTGCTCGCACGCGTGGCCGCCTACTACCACGACATCGGCAAGCTCTCCAACCCGGCCGCGTTCATCGAGAACCAGGCGGGCGGCGGCAACCTGCACGACGAGCTCGACCCGGAGACGTCCGCCGCGCTGCTGAAGAGCCACGTCAGCGCGGGCATCGACATCGCGTACAAGTCGGGCCTGCCGAAGGCGCTGATCGCGTTCATCCCGCAGCACCACGGGACGGCCGTGATGTCGTACTTCTACGCCCGGGCGAGGGAGCAGGCGGCCGAGCCGTACGGTGGCCTGCAGACCGCCGAAGGCCGGAAGGCGGCCGACGCCGTCGACATCCGCAAGTTCCGCCACGGTGGCCCAAAGCCGCAGACCCGCGAGGCGGCGATCATCATGCTCGCCGACTCGACCGAGGCCTCGGTCCGCTCGCTGACCTCCCGCGACGAGGCGGCGATCCGGGTCATGGTCTCCCGGATCTTCGAGGAGCGGATCGCCGACGACCAGTTCGACGAGTGCGACCTGACGCTGCGCGACATCGAGCTGATCCGCGAGGCGTTCGTGGAGCAGCTGCTGGGCATGTACCACCAGCGGATCGAGTACCCGCAGAACAAGGTCGTGGAGCTCGAGTCGAGGCGCGCCTCCGGGGAATAGCCGGACCGCCGCCTCCGGACGACGAGCGCCGCGCCCGATCGGGCGACAATGCAAGCGTGGCGACCCCGGATCCGCACAAGAACATGGTCCACGTGGCGGGCGGCACGTTCCGGATGGGCTCCGAGGAGTTCTATCCGGAGGAGCGGCCGGTGCACACGGTGTCGGTCGACGACTTCTGGATCGACGAGCACCTCGTCACGGTCGCCGACTACCGCCGGTTCGTGAAGGCCACGGGCTACCTGACCTTCGCCGAGCGGCCGCTCGACCCCGCCGCGTATCCGGGTGCCGACCCGGACCTGCTGGTCCCCGGGTCGCTGGTCTTCCGCCAGACGAGCGGTCCCGTGCCGCTCGACAACTACCTCCAGTGGTGGAGCTTCGTGCCCGGTGCCTCGTGGCGCCATCCGGAGGGGCCCGCATCGACGATCGTGGGCCGCGATCGGCACCCGGTGACCCAGGTCAACTACGAGGACGCCGTCGCGTACGCGACGTGGGTGGGCAAGACGCTGCCGACCGAGGCCGAGTGGGAGTTCGCCGCGCGCGGTGGGCTCGACGGCAAGCGGTTCACCTGGGGCGACGAGGAGACGCCGCGCGGGAAGCGCATGGCCAACACGTGGCAGGGCGAGTTCCCGTGGCGGAACTCGCTCGAGGACGGCTTCTTTGGAACGTCGCCCGTGAAGTCGTTTCCGCCCAACGGCTTCGGGCTGTACGACATGGCCGGCAACGTGTGGGAGTGGACCTCCGACTTCTACGTCGACCGCCATCCCGACGAGGTCGCCCACTCGTGCTGCGCGCCCCACAACCCACGGGTCGAGTCGCCGGTCGGCGAGCCGGGCGACGGCACCGCGATCCCGCGCCGGGTCATCAAGGGCGGCTCGCACCTGTGCGCACCCAGCTACTGCCTCAGGTATCGTCCGGCGGCCCGGCAGGGGGAGGCCGTCGACACCGGCACGAGCCACATGGGCTTCCGCTGCGTGGCCCGGTGAGCAGCCTCTACCTCGGTCCGTGGCGGGTCGACGTGGAGTGGCGCGACGACGTCCCGCGGCTGCTGCCGTCCGCGGTCCTGGCGCGTGCCGTCGCCGCGGCCCTCGACGCCGCCGGCGCCCCCGGCCCGGCGTCCCTCGGCCTGATCCTCGCCGACGACGCCGAGCTCGCCGACCTCAACGCCACGCATATGGGCAAGGACGGCCCGACGGACGTGCTCTCGTTTCCGCTGCTGCCTCCGTCGGCGTACCCGCCGCACCTCGGGCAGCCGCCCGGCGTCCGCTCGACGAACGGCGGCGTCGCGTTCGCGCTGCCGCCCGACGCCCGGCCGCACCTGGGCGACGTGATCGCGTCGGTCGAGCGGGCGGTCGAGCAGGCCGAGGCCGGCCGCGGCGGCCAGACCGGCGACGTCCGCTGGGACGCGCGCGACGAGCTCCGCCTCCTCGTGACCCACGGCACGCTCCACGTCTGCGGCTGGGATCACGCGGAGCCGGCCGAGGAGTCCGCGATGCGCGCCCTGGAGCAGCGGCTGCTGCGGTAGCTCGTCCACGTGCGGGCCTTGAACCCCGTTCATCGTTTCGTGTCGCGAAGGTCGATGTCGTGAACGACGTGCATGCCGCCGACGCACGCGAGGCCGATTCGAGCCGCCTCCGGTGTCCCTCCGTGAACCGTGTGCATCAAGTGTGCCGCCGAGACACGGAACGATGACTCCCCTGCACCGACGCCGACCAGTGCGTCGAACGAACCGAAAACGTGGCCGCGATCGGGATGAGTGCGTCCGACGCACGGCGCGGGACGGGCCGACGCACGGTAGCGATGAGGCGCACCCGGTACCATGGTCGTGAGCCCCGTCGGACCTCGTCCCGGGGCCGTTCGCCGTGCCCGGGCGGGGATCCGGGACGGCCGAAGAGGGCCAGATCGAACGTGAAGTCCGCAGCGTGAAGCTCATCGTGGGCCTGGGCAACCCGGGCAACCAGTACGCGGCGACACGGCACAACATCGGGTGGATGGTGGTCGACCGGCTGGCCGATCGGGCCGGGAAGGCCGGCCGCGGCCGGCAGCGCGACGCGTCCGAGAGCATCCAGGTCCGGTACAAGGGCCTGGAGCTCACGCTGGCCAAGCCGCTGACCTACATGAACGACTCGGGCATCGCGGTGCGCAAGCTGCTCGCCCGCGAGCGCGTGCCGCTGGCCGATCTGCTGGTCGTGACCGACGACTTCGCCCTGCCCTTCGGCAAGCTGCGATTCCGCGAGAGTGGCTCGCACGGCGGGCACAACGGCCTGCGGTCGGTGATCGACGAGCTCGGGACCGAAAAGGTAGCAAGGCTACGGATCGGCATCGGGGACCCGGCCAGGGGGGCGATCGACCACGTGCTGTCGACGTTCGGGGTCGACGAGCGGGCGCGGCTTCCGATCCTGCTCGACGCCTCGGCCGATGCCGTCGAGGCCTGGGCGAAGGAGGGCACGTCGAAGGCGGCCAACCGGTGGAACAGCTTCGAGCTCCAGGCGCCGGCCGACACCGACGGCGACGGCGAGCGGCCGAAGGCGGGCGAGGTGGGCGGGCCCGCCGACGACAAGGGCATCCGACGGACGAAGACCGGCTGGCGGAAGATCCTGCCCGGTGGTGCCGACGACGCCGGCGACGAGGGGGCGGGGGGACCGAACGCGAAGGGCGGTCGCCGATGACGGGCGATCGATACCGCGGGCGGACGACCCGCCAGCGGAACGTCGCCGAGAAGGTCGCCCGCGAATGGGCGGAGCGGCGGGCCGCCAAGCAGGCCAACGAGCAGGAGCTGGACCTCGAGAAGGCGTCGGTCGATGCCGAGGTCGAGCTGCTCGATCCGGCGGCGCGGCCCAACGCTGAGGACGGGGGCGTCGCGACAGCGGTCCGACCCAAGCGACCGGCCGCAGCGCGAATTCAGGATAGGACCGGATCATCGTCCCGTGGCGCCGGACGGCGCGTGCCGGACCTCGCTGTCCTCCCGAAGCTGCTTCACGACACCGGCGCCTTCGGCTCGCTGCGCGAGCGCCTCGGGGAAGCTGACGTCGCGCCCGGCCAGCACGGCAAGCACGTCGGTCTCACGTCCGTCCCGCACGGGGCGAAGTCGTACCTGGCCGCGGCCCTCGCCCTCGCGCCCGACGCCGAGCGGATCTGCTGGGTGGCTCGCGACGCCGAGATCGGCGACCGCGTGGCCGAGGAGCTGGGCGCCTGGCTCGGCGACCCGGCGCTGGTCGCGATCCTGGAGCCCAGGACGTCGCTGGCCTATGAGCGGAGCGAGCTCGTCCCGGACGAGACCGCGGCGCGGGTCGCCGCGCTCGCCGCATGGCGATCGGGCGCCGCCAAGGTCCTCGTCGCCAGCGTCCAGGCGCTGGTCCAGGCGACGATCGCGCCGGACGACCTGCCGTCGGACATCCGAACCCTCAGGCCGGGCGTGCGGATCGGCCTCGACCCGCTGATCGCCGAGCTGTTCGAGCGCGGCTACACGCCCGTGATCGAGGTCGCCGGTCGGGGCGAGTTCGCGCGACGCGGCGGCATCGTCGACGTGTTCCCGCCGTCGGCGCCACTGCCGGTCCGGATCGAGCTGTTCGGGGACGAGATCGACTCCCTGCGCGCCTTCGATCCCACCGACCAACGCAGTATCGGCGCCGTCCGGGAGGTCGCCCTCCTGCCTGCCACCGAGTTCCTGCTGCCGGCCGGCGGCGCGGGCGTGATCCGCGAGCGGCTCGGCCGGATGGCCGCCCGCCTGCCCGACCGCCTCGCCCAGGACCTCGAGCGCTTCGCCGGCGACGCCGCGTCGGGCGCCAAGGCCGTCGAGGGCCGGTCGCTCCCCGCCGGCGACGCCGCCGAGGTCTGGGCTCGCATCGTGGCGCCGAGGACCGGGCTCGACCACCTCGACCCATCGACCCTCCTCGTGCTCGACGAGCCCGGCGACCTCGCCGATGCCGCCGATTTCCTGTGGCGCCAGGCCGAGGAGCGGCACGCGGAGATGGTCGAGGCGGGCGACCTGCCGAAGGATTGGCCCACCGCCTACCTGCCGCCGCGCGACTGGAAGAGCCACCTCCACGGCGCGAGGACGCTCGAGCTCACCTGGCAATCGGAGGCCGGGGCCGCCGAGGGCATGGCGTACGCGTCGAAGAGCCTGACCAGCGGCGACCAGTTCGGCTGGCGCGAGCCCGTGCTCCCGCCGGGACGCACGGAGCGCCTCGTCGACGGCGTCGAGCACTGGCTTGGCGAGAAGGCGAGGGTCGTGCTCGCCAGCGACCAGGCCCCACGACTCGCGGAGCTGCTGGGCGAGGCCGGCCACGCCGTGGGCATTGTCCATCGCGTCACCGAGGCCCCGCCGCCCGGCGCCATCGCCCTGATCGAGCGCAGCCTCAACGGCGGCTTCGAGGGCGGCCCCGACGGCCTCGCGCTGGTCACCGACCGCGAGCTGTTCGGCACCGTCCGCGTACGCAGGCCCAAGGCGATGCGCCGAGTCGTCCCACGCGACCTCCTCGAGCGCCTCAGCCCCGGCGACGTCGTCGTCCACATCGATCACGGCATCGCGCGGTACGAGCAGATGCTCCGGCGCGGCGAGGAAGGCCAGGAACGCGACTACCTCGAGCTGTCGTTCGCCGCCGGCGACCGGATCTTCGTCCCGGTCGAGCAGATCAACCGTGTGTCCAGGTACTCGGGCGGCGAGCACCCGTCGCTCAGCCGCCTCGGCGGCACCGACTGGCTGCGGACGAAGCAGCGGGTCCGCAAGGCCGTCAACGACCTCGCCGAGGAGCTCCTGGCGCTGTACGCCAAGCGGGAGGCCGCCGAGGGGTTCGCGTACGCGCCGGACTCGCCGTGGCAGTCCGAGATGGAGGCGTCGTTCCCGTACGAGGAGACGCCCGACCAGCTGCGGGCCGCCGAAGAGGTCAAGGTCGACATGCAGACGCGCCGGCCGATGGACCGGCTGGTCGTCGGCGACGTCGGGTACGGCAAGACCGAGGTCGCGCTGCGGGCCGCGTTCAAGGCGACGCAGGACGGCAAGCAGGTCGCCGTTCTCGTGCCGACGACGGTGCTCGCCGGCCAGCACTTCCAGACGTTCTCCCAGCGCTTCGCGGCCTTCCCGCTGACCGTGCGCCTGCTGTCGCGGTTCGTGGGCGCAAAGGACCAGGAGGCGACGATCAAGGGGCTCGCCGACGGGACGGTCGACATCGTCATCGGCACCCATCGGCTGCTGTCGAAGGACGTCGCGTTCCGGGACCTCGGCCTGGTCGTGGTCGACGAGGAGCAGCGGTTCGGCGTCGCGGCCAAGGAGCGCCTCAAGCAGCTCCGCAGCGCCGTCGACGTGCTCACGCTCTCCGCGACGCCGATCCCGCGCACGCTGAACCTCGCGCTGGCCGGGATCCGGGACCTGAGCGTGATCGAGACCCCGCCCGAGGACCGCCTGCCGATCCAGACCCGGGTCGCCGAGGCGTCGGCCGGTCTCGTGCGCGACGCGATCCTGCGCGAGCTCGATCGAGGCGGCCAGGTGTTCTACGTCCACAACCGGGTCGAGACGATCGAGGCCCAGGCCGAGCAGCTGCGGCGGCTGCTGCCCGCGGCGCGGATCGTCGTCGGCCACGGGCAGATGGGCGAGGGCGCGCTCGAGAAGGTGATGCTGACGTTCGCCGACGGCGCCGCCGATGTCCTCGTGTGCACGACGATCATCGAGTCGGGCCTCGACATCCCCAACGCCAACACCATCGTCATCGACCGCGCCGACACTCTCGGCCTCGCCCAGCTGTACCAGCTCCGGGGACGCGTCGGCCGGTCGTCACGCCGCGCCTACGCCTACCTCATGTACCGGCGCCGCGAGCGGATGAGCGAGGAGGCGCGCAAGCGGCTGCAGGCGATCTTCAACGCGTCGGAGCTCGGGGCCGGGTTCCAGATCGCGCTCGCCGACCTCGAGATCCGGGGTGCGGGCAACATCCTGGGCGGCGAGCAGTCGGGGCACATGGCGGCGGTCGGGTTCGACCTGTACTCGCGGCTGCTGGCGGAGGCCGTCGAGGAGGCGAAGGCCCGACGCGAGTTCCGCGAGCCGGTCAGGGAGGCACCGCAGGCGGTCGTGGACCTGCCAGTGGACGCGCACCTCCCCGACGACTACGTCCCCGACGTCGCCCAGAAGCTGGAGCTGTACCGGCGGCTCGCACGCGCCCGCTCCATCGGCGACCTGGCCGCTTTCCGCCAGGAGGTCACCGACCGGTACGGCCCGCTGCCCCAACCGGTGCTGCGGCTGGTGGAGGTCGCGGAGCTGCGGCTGTCGGCGGAGTCGGCGGGCGTCGCGAGCCTCGCGCGCGAGGAGGGCTGGCTCGTCGTGCGGTTCGGGACGGGGATGACGCGGGCGACGGCGATGCAGCTGCTCGCGCCGGCGGGGGTGGGCGGGCCACTGCCCGGGGTGCGGCCCGGCGACATGACGTTCGCCTCGAACCAGGTGCGACATCCGCCTGCCGCGCGACCCGCTCAAGGGCTGGACGCTGACCCAGGCCGTGGTGTCCCGGCTGGTCGCCGCCACGGGGGCGGTCCCGGCAGAGGTGCGATGATCGTCGCGAGACACTCGCTTCCGGAGGATGCCGGTATGGACAAGTCACCCGCCGTCGACAGATACCTCTCCTCCCTGTCCGCCGAACGGCGACCGGCGATGGAGGCCCTCCGCGCGGCCGTCAACGTCGCCGCGCCGAACGCCACCGAGACCATCGCGTACGGGATGCCCGCCCTGCGCAGCGACGGCGGCCAGTTCCTGGTCTCCTACGACGCGTACAAGCGTCACTACAGCCTGTTCCCGGCCAGCGAGGCCGTGATCGAGGCCGGCGGCGACGAGCTGACGCCGTACCTCGCCAACAAGGGGACGATCCAGTTCCCGGCCGACGAGCCGATCCCCACCGACCTCGTCACCCGCATCGTCAAGGCGAGGGTCGAGGAGAACGCCGAGCGCGCGAGGTCCTAGCTCGATGGCCGGCGATGCCGCGCCCGAGATCGAGCTCCGGCCGTGGTCGCCGGACGACCTGGACCTGATGATCGCCCTCCTCGGCGACCCGGCGATGACTGAGCATCTGGGCGGCCCTGAGACCCCGGAGGCCCTCCGGAAGCGGCTCGACCGCTACCTGGCGATGACCCCGGCCGAGGGCCGGATGTTCGTGATCGGCGTGGGGCCAGACCGCCAGCCGGCGGGCTCCGTGGGCTACTGGCCGCACGAGTCGGGGTCGCTGGAGACCGGCTGGAGCGTGCTGCCCGCGTTCCAGGGTCGCGGCGTCGCGACGCGCGGGACCGCGCAATGCCTGGACCTGGCCGCGGCTGCGGGCAGCTGCGAGACGATCCACGCCTACCCGTCGGTTGACAACGTGCCGTCGAACGCGCTCTCCCGGACCCTGGGCTTCGAGCTGCTTCGCCGGGAGCGGTTCGAGTACCCCAAGGGCCACTGGATGACCTGCAACGACTGGTCGCTCGACCTCGTGCGGCGTCGCCGCGAGACCGCGCGCTACGACATCGTCGGCGAGCGCGTCGCCCTCGGCCCGGTCCGGCGCGAGCTGTACCCGCTGCACCAGGCGTGGCTGAACGACCCCGAGGTCGCGTGGAACGTGCTCGGTGCGCCGGTCAGGCGCTCGTACGAGGAGGAGCGCGACTGGATCGATGGCTTCCTGGCCGAACCGTCGAACCGACTGTGGCTCATGTATCGCACCGACGAGGCGCGGCCGATCGGCCTCGCGGCGCTCACCGAGGTCGGCATCCCCGATGGGTCGGCGACGTTCCGGACGCTCATCGGCGATGCGCGCGATCGCGGGCAGGGCTTCGGCCGGGAGTCGAGCGAGCTCGTGCTGCGATACGCGTTCGAGGAGCTGGGCCTGCGGGAGCTCCGGCTCGATGTCTACGGCTACAACGCCGCCGGCCTGCGCCTCTACGAGCGCCTCGGGTTCCGCGAGGTCGAACGCCACCCGATGAAGATCGAGCGCGACGGCCGCCGCTGGGACGTCATCCGGATGACGAAGATCGCCGCCTAGCCGCGCTCTCGCGACTCGACGAACTCGAGGAAGTCGAGCCCACCCGGCGAATGGCCGTCGGCGCTCAGCAGCCAGGCGGCGTTGCTGAGCTGCTGGATGGCGTGGGTGTAGAGGTGCTGCAGGTGCCACCACAGCGGGTGGCTCCGCGACACCTCCGCGCCGCACGGACCGTCGAGCGCCTTGGATGACAGGCTCGCCAGCCAGGCACGCAGCTCCATCTCGTCGCCCGTCCAGCGCTCGCGGATGGAGGCCACGCTCGGGAAGTCGTCCGGGACCAGCTCCGCGTCTTCGACCGAGAACGCCGTCGGGTCCGGGCCGGTCAGGCGCTGCCGCCAGCTCCACTCGACATCGAGCTCGTGGACCAGCGTCGCCCGCAGGTCCAGGAGGCCGTCGGGCGCGGTGCCCGGCCACGTCACGCCGGGGGCGCTCGCGGCATCGAGGATCCGGTCACGGACCCAGTACAGATGGTCGAAGATGAGCGCGATCTCGGAGGGCTGCATGCGCGAAGTCTCCACTACCGGCGGTTCGTCGGCACGCGAGCCCATTCGATGGGGGTTCGGCACGCCGGGCGCGTTGCGCGACAAGCTGACGGCGCTCGCGTTCGGCGGCGGCAAGGTCGTGACGTCGGACCTGCTCGCCAACTACCAGATCGAAGGCGAGCCCGTGGAGCAGCCGGGCGACATCTCGATCCTGCTCGACTCCGACGAGCGGCCCGTGGCGATGATCGAGGACGTGCGTTCGACCGTGATCCGGCTGGCCGACATGACCGACGAGGACGCGATCGACGAGGGCGAGGGCTATGCCGACGCGGCTGCCTTCCGGGTGTCGCACGAGGACCACTGGAGCGCCTTCATCGACGAGGTTCGCGACGGGCTCGGGGACCCGACGTTCACGATCACCGACGACACGCCGATCGTCGTGGAGCGGTTCCGGATCGCCGCCATCGTCGGGACCGATGGGTCGCCGATCGAGCCGCGCGTCCGCCCCGCCTACCCGCCCGATCGGCCGGCCGTCGACGCCTTCCTTGCGGAACACAACGCCGACGTGGTCGCGAGGCGCGGCGAGCTCGTCGATGCGCGGACGTTGCCCGCGCTGATCGTCGAGTCCGGCGGCGTCATCGGGGGCGTGCTGACCTGGGCGCTGGACGGCGCGGCGATGGAGGTCCTGACCCTTCATGCGACGCAGCAGTGGGAGGGCATCGGGTCAGCGCTGCTGGCGGCAGCTCGACGGGTGGCCGAGGCGTCCGGAGTCCGGCGGATCTGGCTGATCACGACCAACGACAACGTCGATGCCCTGCGCTTCTACCAGCGGCGGGGATTCCAGATGATCCGCCTTGGCGCCGGCGCAGTCGATCGTTCGCGCGCCACGCTCAAGCAGGCCATCCCCGAGGTCGGCGCGCACGGCATCCCGCTCCGCGATGAGCTCGTGCTGGAGCTACAGCTCGACGACGTGCCTGCGCCGTCGCTCGCTGCCGATGCGCCGACGCTCCTCGCGCTCGAGCTTGCCCTGGCGCGTCGCGACGAAGCCGCGATCCCCGGCGGCTACGAGGCCGTCCTCGCCCCCGACTTCCTCGAGATCGGCTCGAGCGGCCGCCTCTGGACCCGCGCCGAGATCCTCGCGGCGCTCCATGCCGAGCCGCCGAACGCGTCAATCTCGATCGAGGCCTTCGAGATCGCCGATCTCGGGCCCGACCTGATCCTCGCGAGCTATGACTCCCTCGGCATCACGTCAGACGGCGAAGCGCGTCAAGGCCGCCGCAGCTCGATCTGGGTTCGCCAGGACGACCACTGGCAGCTCCGGTTCCACCAGGGCACGCCGATCTCATTCGACGAGGACGATGGGGCAAGGTGACGCCGGCCGAGTTGCGTTGACGGTGGCAGTTCACCGCGTGCATCGTCATTGCCGATGCTCCTGACGCCCGCACCGGTTTTGGTGCTCGACCTCTTTCCCGCGGAGCGCGCGGCGCTTGTGGCGCTCCTGGAGGCGCTATCGCTCGACGACTGGTTCAGACCGACGGTCGCGGGCGACTGGACGGTGAAGGACATCGCGGCTCACCTCGTGGCCGACGACTTTGGGCGAGTGTCGAGCAGCCGCGACGATCATCGCCAGCCGTGGGTGCCCGCCGACGAGCCGCTCAAGTCGTTCATCGACCGCCGCAACGCCGAATGGGTCACGGCGATGCGCAGGCTCAGCCCGCGCGTCCTTCGGTCACTGCTGGAATTCGGCGGACAGGAGACGCTGCGGCTGTTCCAATCCGTGGACCCCTTCGCACTCGGATCGCCTGTCGCCTGGGCGGGACCCCAGCCCGCGCCGAACTGGCTCGACCTCGCCCGGGAGCTCACGGAGCGCTGGCACCATCAACAGCAGATTCGCGAGGCGGTGGGCGCGCCGTTGCTCAACGACGAGACCTTCCTCCGGCCCGTGTTGGCAACGTTTGCCCGTGCGCTCGTGCCACCGTTTCGCGACGTCGACGCTTCGGTGGGCACAAGCGTGCAGCTCTCGATCGAGGGGCCGAGCGGCGGTGACTGGACGCTCGTCCGTGAGGATTCTGCGTGGACTCTTCGCACCGGGCGGACCGACTCGCCGAACAGCTCGGTCGCCATGACCGAGGACACGGCCTGGCGGATGTACGTCCATATGCTCGCCCGGGCCGAGACGGAAGCCCGGTCGACGGTCACGGGCGACTCACGGCTTGCGAGTCGCATTCTCGAAGCGTTCGCACTGGTCTCGTGATCGCCCGACCCGGATGGGGAGACCATCATTGACCGCCTCCTCGCGGTTGGTCACGATCCGCTCGTGATCGCCCTGTTCCTTATCGCACTCGCGGCCGCCACCCCGCTGGTCGCCGGACACTTCCGGCGCCGAGGCGCGCTCGACCTGTACCGGCGCCAGGGCGTTGATATGCGGCGCCAGGCGAGCATGCAGAGAAAGGCCTGACGGGCTCGTGGTCATCGTGATCACCGGACCGATCGCGAGTGGCAAGAGCACCGTCGCTCGGGCGCTGTATCGCGAGCTCGCTGGTCTCGATGTCCACGCCGCCGTCATCGACCTCGACGTCATCGAAGGCATGCTCACCCCTGAAGGCCCGAGCCCTGACCTCGCCAAGTGGACGCTTGCCCGTAAGGCCACGGCGATGCTCGCCAGTACGTTCCTGTCGGACGGGATCGCCGTGGTCGTCGCGGACGGTTCGTTCAACCAGGCAACCGACCGCGCGGCGTTCGAACAACACCTCGACACTGATGTCAGCCCGTTGTACGTGACGCTCATGGTCAGCTTCGAGGAGGCGCTCCGCCGCGCGCAGGGTGACCCGACGCGGGGCGTGTCGCGCGATCCGACGTTCCTCGGCGCCTACTTCGCTAACGGGACGCACGTGCCGGGCAAACTCCCGGCCACGGACATCGTGATCGACACGGAGTCGGTATCGCCGACGGCCGCCGCCGCCGAGATTGCATCCATTGTGCGACCAGGTTACGGAAGAAGGGCCCCGGGTTAGTCGGCCGGTCCAATCGGCCACGGGCCAACTGACCGCGGGGCTTTCCGAGTCCAGGCTCGCCAGTCGCACCCACCGATTCGAGCCACGGAGGCACCCATGCCGATGACCAGGCGCGAAATCGACGAGTTCCTCGAACCGCCCCGGCTCGCACACTTCGCAACCCTGGGCACCGTCGGCGACCCATGGGTTCGACCCGTCTGGTACGTGTGGGAAGGCGGTGCTTTCTACTTCACGACGCGCCAACGGCTTCGCAGGACAGGTGCAGACGCCCGGTCGCCCGTGGCGATCAGCGTCGCGACCGAGGATCACCCGTATCGCGCTGTCGTGGCACGAGGCATGGCCATCGTGTGGGAACGGGAGCGTGTTGCGTGGCTCGAGCGATTCGCCCGGCGCTATGGCACGTTTCCGAGCTGGTACGAGGACGCTATTCGCGAGGACGACAGGGTGATTCTCCGGCTCATGCCGGAACCACTGATTGCCTGGGACTTCGGTGCGGGCGACTACGAGGCCCTCGACGCCAGCGAGTCACTCCGTGCCGTGCCTTGAGCCGCACGAACGCGGTCGAATGACATTGACGGACGCTTGCGGACAACTCGAGCCTGTCGGCCCGTGGCTACGATTGATCCGTGGGACGAAGGCGCTGGGATCTCGACGAACGCCGTCGTGGGGTCGCTTCGGGAGCGGCGTTTGCGGCACATCTTGCCGAGCTCGCCGACCTGATGGCCGATCCGGGCTGGGTCGCCGAGCTGCCGGAAGAACACCTCCTGCCGCACCTTGCCGAGGCGTGCGACGAACCGGGCTCGCTGCTGCGCCTGGATGCGGCTCGGTCGGAAGACGAGATCTTCGTGGTGGAGCTAGTGACGAGGGATCCGCAGAGCTCGGTTGGCCAGATCCGGCGTGCCGCGGTCGCGCTCGTCGCGGTGATCGCGGAGGAGTCGACCCACATCCTGCAGCGGCGTGATGGCGATGTGCTCGAGTTCGACATCGCCACCGGGACCGCATCTTCGGAGGGCCGTTTCGCCCCGCACGGGCACCTCGTCCGCCTGCGTATTCGTCGCGGGACGTAGCCTCAGCGCGGCCGGCCTTCCCGCAGCGCGGCGATCGATTTGGCGATCCGTCGGTCCCGTGTCTCGTCGGTCCGGGCGCCCGTGACCTGCAGGACGTGCCAGGACTGGTTCGAATAGGACAGGGCGTCGAACGTACGACGGGCCGCCGGATCCGCGTCGAGCGCGGCAGCGAGCTCGGCCGGGACGACCACCTCCCGCGGCGCGTTGTCGAGCTCGATGTCAACGTCGATCTCGTCACCGCCCTTGACGCCGGCACCGGCTCGGTTGTCGGCGCTGACGCCGACCATGTAGCGGCCGCCCATGACCGCGATCGTGCTGCGATACGTGAATCCGTTGATGGTCACGCGCACGGGCGGTCGCTTGCCCGCGGCGAGCGCCTCGACGACCTCGGCCGGAACCTCGATCCCGGTCGCTGTCTTGTCACTCTGCAGGAGCGTCGTGTGGAAGCGCATGAAGACCCACCTCGCTGCTGTCGCCATCGGCAAGGACCCGCATCGGGACGTAGATCACCTCGCCTGAGGGCAGGGTCACCTCGTGGTCGAGGACGCCGAACGAGTTGCGTTCCACGAACGCGACGCCAACCCGGCCTGACGGCGCCTCGACGAACCACCGTCCGTCCACGTTCTCGACGGAATCGCCCAGACCGCGAGCCCAGCTCGGGATGTTCGTCGGGTCCGAGACGTAGTCATAGACCTCGGCCGCGGACCGGTCGATCCACTCACTCACATGCCTGGTTTCGGAAGGCATCTCGATCGTCCGTCAGTGGTGCGCCACTTCCGGGACGGCGTTTAGCGGCGATCCAGCCGATCGCGGAGGTCGGTCGGCTGTAGATTCCGGCGCACCGCGGCAGTGTACGCATGCGCTGCGGCCGGACGGAGGTCAGGTGGTGGCAGTCGAGCTGCGAACGAGGTTGACCGATGCAGGCGCCGCGGCACGGCGCAAGTTCCGGGGCCTCAGGGGCAAGGACAAGGCAGCGATGCCGGAGGCGGCACCCGACGGGGCGCTGGCCGTGGACGACGGACAGGCCGTCCCGACGGAACCGTCCGAGAGCCTCGTCACCCAGGCTTGGGCCGCGGTCAAGCGAGCACGCCTGGTGATCTTCATCGTCCTCGCCGTGTCCCAGGCGCTGCTCGCCCTCGTCTCGTGGCGGATCCGGGTGGCGCGTGGACGGCGCGGACACGGGACCGAGCAGGAGGCGCTCGAGGCCCTCGGGGAGAAGCTCGGCGGGATCGCGGAGACGCTCGACGACTGAACCCGTGACTCGCGCGTCGCCTCATCCTGCGCAGCCGACGACATAGGATCGACGGACCACCGGCTCTCGACGAGGAGGCGAACGCGCGATGCTCACGGCCACCAAGGACCTCATGCTCCCCGCCACCGTCACCGGCTCGTGGCCGCGTCCCCGCTGGTACGACGGCGGCCTGTGGGGCCGGCCGCTCGACACCGCGCTGCTCGACGTCCGCTTCCGCGAGCAGTTCCTCGACGCGCACTCGACGGTGATCGCGGACCAGCAGCGGGCCGGCCTCGACATCCTCACCAACGGCGACTACCACCTCGACGAGGACTTCGCGGGTCGCTCGTGGCACCACTACCCACTGCAGCGCTGGACGGGCTTCGAGCACGAGGAGCTGCAGTACGAGGGCTCCCGCGACAGCCTCCTCGCGTTCCCGGCCGGGACGCTGATGAACGAGATCGAGACGACGTGGCGGTGGCCGCGCGTCGTCGGCAAGGTCGAGCACAACCCCAAGAACCCGCTCGAGTACGCAAAGCTGTGGCGGATCGCCCAGGCCCGCGCCGCCTCCGGCAAGCCGGTCAAGTTCGGAACCTGTTCGTCGCAGGTGCTGGCGATCTTCCTCGACAGCCACACCGACGAGTACGACCTCGACGACAAGAAGCAGCTGATCTGGGACATGGCGGGCGCGATGAACCTCGAGCTGCGCCAGCTCGCGGCCGCCGGGGCGAAGGTGATCCAGATCGAGGAGCCGACCATCCACTTCACGGCGGCGTTCCATCCAGAGGAGACGGAGCTGCTCGACTTCATGGTCGACGCCTTCAACCACGAGGTGGAGGGGCTCGACGACGTCGAGCTGTGGATCCACACCTGCTGGGGCAATCCCAACATGCAGAAGGTCTACACCGGCGAGTCGTACGCGAACTCGATCGACATCTACCTCAACCGCCTGAAGGGCGACGTCTGGACCGTCGAGGCGACGGAGAACGACCTCGCCGAGATCGACCTGTTCAAGCCGTACGCCTCGAACCTCAACAAGAAGGTGGCCGTCGGCATGGTGAGCCATCGGACGCTCCAGGCCGACATGGCGCCGGTCGTGGCGGGCCGGATCCGCCGCGCGCTCGAGGTGATCCCGGCCGACAAGCTGATCCTGTCGTCCGACTGCGGCTTCGGCCGCCAGGGCTTCAACCGGACGGTCGCGTTCTACAAGGCGACCGGGATCGCGCAGGGACGGAACATCGTCCTCAAGGAGCTCGGGCTCGAGGAGCGCTACGTGCCCGGGGCCGATCCGGCCCTGCAGACGGACGTCCTCCCGGATCGCGAGCCGCTGACGCACCTGCCGTCGCCCTGGTCATAGGCGTCGATATCTATTCCCACCGATCACGCGCATACTCGGGGCATCGGTAGGAGGCACGGGAGCCCGCGGGCTCTCACCCGCGCGGCGCCAGATACGGTCGCCAAGACGGTCGCGCAGGGCCAATGGCGAGTCCGGCCCACCGTCGCTTGGGCGCGCACGTGTCCTAGGAGATAGTCATGACCCTGATTGCGGTCGCCTTTCCCATCCTGCCCGGCAAGACCGACGCGTGGCGGTCCTGGATGGGCGATCTGAACGGCTCGAGGCGCGCGGAGTTCGACGAGTCCCGTCGAAACGCCGGCGTCCACGAGCGTTCCTTCCTCCAGTCCACGCCGATGGGCGACGTCGCGATCGTCACCCTCGAAGGCGACGACCCGGGCCGTGCGTTCGGCAAGATGCTGGGCGCCAACGACGAGTTCACCAAGTGGTTCGCCGCCAAGGCGAAGGACGTCCACGGTGTCGACCTGACCCAGCGCCAGGACGTCTCGATCCCCGAGCTCGTCGTCGACAGCGACCGGGTCCCGGCCACCGCCTGACCGTCCGAGGACCGCGTCCTCGACGCCACGGGCCGCTCGCTTCGGCGGGCGGCCTTTTCACGTCGCTCGATCGTCCCGAGAAGCCACACGCGCCTGACGACTATCCTCGGCCAGTGGCAACGGACCGGAAGCACTCGACGAATCGGCCCGGGGCATGACCGAATACGCGAAGGGGGAGGTCGAGTCGGCCGACGGCACCAGGGTCGGCTTCCGCCGGCTGGGCGCGGGTCCCGTGGTGATCGTGGTCCACGGCGGCATGCAGGCGTCGCAGGTCTTCATGCGGCTCGCGGCCGCGCTGTCGGACGCGTTCGAGCTGATCGTCCCGGACCGGCGGGGCCGGGGTGGGCGCCGGGCTTGAATCAACCCCGCGAGAGGACGAGACTGCCCGGGACCGTCGCACGAGGGACCACGATGTCCAGCCAGGCGAACCAAACGTCCGAGCCGAATGAGCCGTGCCTCGTCTGTGGCGAGGAGACCGCCGTCGGCAGCGTCTTCTACTCGGACCGCTGGACCGTCAGCCGTGCCGACGGGTCGACCTCACACCTCTGCTCCCTGTGCGGTGCGCGTGTCGGGTCGTCCGCCACTGGGAAGCGACTCACCGACGACGAGCTGCGCAGCCTGGTCGCGAACGGGTCGGTGGCCGCGGTGACCTGGGTGGATCGCGGGGCATTCTGACCCTCGCCGCCGAGCCATACTCGGCCTGACGCGCCACGGTCACGGCACGCCCCTCGGAGGATTCAGATGCCACCGCTCGCCATCGTCGGCGCCCGTCTGCTCGACGCGCGTTCCGAGGAGCCGCTCCCCGGTGACACGCTCCTGGTCGACGAGGACGGTCGGATCACCGACGTCGGCGCGTCGCGGTCCAGGATCCCCGACGACGCGCTCGTCATCGACGCCGAGGGCCGGACCGTCGTCCCGGGGCTGATCGACTGCCACGTGCACCTCTGGGGCTCGCACGAGATGCTGCACGACCTCGTCCGGCGCTCCTATTCGGAGGTCGTGGCCAGGATGCTCAGCTGCGGGCGGGCCTTCCTAGAGTCGGGCGTCACGACCGCGAGGGACGCCGGCGGCACCCCGGCTGGCGTGAAGCGCGTGTTCGCGAGCGGCGAGTTCCCGGGCCCACGACTCCAGGTCAGCGTGATGCCGCTGTCGATCACGGGCGGCCACGGCGATGGTCAGACGCCCGCGGGCATCGACCTCACGGGCGACGTGCCTCCGGTCGAGATGCCGCTCGGGATCGCCGACGGCGTCGACGAGGTGCGGCGCGTCGTCCGGCGCCAGATCCGCGCGGGCGCCGACTGGATCAAGGTGATGGCGACGGGCGGCGTGTACTCGCTGATGGACGCGCCCGACGCCGTCCAGTACACGGTCGAGGAGATGCGCGTGATGGTCGAGGAGGCCGAACACGCCGGGCTCCACGGCGTGATGGCGCATGCCGAGAACGCGGCCGGGATCAAGAACGCGCTCCGCGCCGGCATCCGGTCGATCGACCACGGGGACGGGCTGGACGACGAGGCGATCGACCTGATGCTCGAGCGCGACGTGCCGCTGGTGCCGACGTTCCTGATCATCGAGGAGATGCTGCGCGAGGACCGGGTGGACAGTGGCGTCACCCCGCCGTGGGCGGTCGAAAAGGTCCGCGTGCTGGTCGGGGAGATCGAGCCGAGGTTCAGGCACGCCGTCGAGCGCGGCGTGCGGATCGCGATGGGCACCGACGGCGGGGTGGGCTCCAACCTGCCGACCGAGCTGAGCCTGATGGTGGAGCACGGCATGTCTCCACTCGCGTCGCTGCGCGCCGCGACGATCGATGCCGCCCGCCTGCTCGGGCTCGACGGCGAGATCGGGACGCTCGAGGCCGGCAAGGCCGCGGATGTCCTGCTCGTCGACGGCGATCCGATCGCGGAGCCGGCCCTGTGGCGCGACCCGGCGCGGATCGTCACGGTCGTCCAGGGTGGCCGCGTGGTCGCGGACCGCCGGGGATAGCGACCCGGGCCGATGGCCGACACATCGTCCGTCGTCGCGCGTCCCAAGGCCGCCGGAGCCACGTGCCTCTCGGGATCATGGGGAGATCGGGATGGGTCGCTTGATGGGTGTCGTGGCGCGACTGACGACGGCCGCGCTGCTCACGTTGGGACTGCTGGTGATGCCCGGAGGCGCCGCGACGGCGGTCGTCGCCGAGTCGGCGGATTGCCCGCCTGGACCCGACTCGAACCCTGCGACCGACGCTGTCGCCGCTCCGGCGGCCGATTCCGTCCACGAGCCGGCCGCGCCCGCATGGCTCGTGGTCTTCGGCGTCGCCTCAGTGCTCCTCCTGGTCCGACGTCCGGTGGTCGGACGGCGGTAGCACTCGGAGGCTCACGACCTCGGTCGGAGACTCCTTGCCCTTGAGCGCGAGGGCGTTGCGCGCGAGGGTGGGATCGAGCCCGGCGGCGTCGGCTGCCGCGGCCGATACGAGAACCTCACCGGCTGCAGCGGCCGAGGCCAGCCGGGCGGTGGTGTTGACCGCGTCGCCGAGCGCGGTGAGCTCGGTGTGTGCCTCGTCACCCACGGCGCCGACCCAGGCCAGCCCGGTGTGGACGCCCGCCCCGACGGGGACCCACGGGCCGTCCGGATCCTCGTGACCCGTCGCCCGGAGCAACGACTCGGCTGTCTCGACCGCCAGCGCCGTGTGCCGTGGGCCTGAGATGAGCGGGAAATACATCGCCACCACCTCGTCACCGACAAACTTGTCCACGCCGCCATCGTGCTCGAACACCGCGTTCGATGCCGCGGCGTAGAAACGGTCGAGCAGCGCGTGGAACTCGGCCGTCGACATCCGCTCCGCGATGGTCGTCGAGCCGCGGATGTCGGCGAACATGAAGCTCGCCTCGATCTCGGCGCCGCCGTGGTGTTTGGCCATGAACGTGAAGCACGACTGGCAGACACGCGGGTTCTTGTCGGCCGGCCGCTTGCCCAGCGCCCGCATGACCGGCGCGACGGCTCCCGCGAACGGGGCGGCGCACAACTGACAGCGCGGCTCGTGCGGGAGGACCCGGAAGAGGCGGCGCACCCGGCGCTCCATCGCATCGCCGCGGGTCAGGTAGTCGTGCCAGAACCGCTCCTTGTCGTCACCGGTCGGTGGCGCATCCATCAGGCCCCAACCGTAGTCCCGCGCCGCAACCCCGATCGGCTCCGATTCGTGTCACGACCTGGCAAATCGCGATGCTAGGGTGACCGCATGAGCAGACCGCTGTTGGCCGACGCTTTCGAGCACCACGTGTGGGCGACCTTGGTCGTGATCGACGTCTGCGCCGGCCTCTCGCCGGACCAGCTGGAGACGAACGCGCCGGGCACGTACGGCCCGATCCTCGACACCCTCCGCCACCTCGTCGAGGCCGATCGGTCCTATCTCGTCCCGCTGACGGACGGCACGGCCGAGCCGAACGACGAGTCGACGATGGACCTCGCCGCGCTGCGGACGGTGATGGACGAGAACGCCGCCATGTGGGCGACCGTCGTGGCCGGCGACCTGGACCCGGAGCGCGTCGTAGTCCGGCACCGCGACGACGGGTCGGACAGCCTCGCCCCGCTCGGCGTGCGGCTGGCGCAGGCGCTGCACCACGGGACCGACCACCGGAGCCAGATCTGCACGGCGTTGACGTCGCTCGGCATCGAGCCACCCGAGATCGACGTCTGGGACTACGCCGACTCGCAGGGCCGTCTGTCGCAGACCGAGCCCACAATCCCGCCGTCGAGCTGAAAAGCCGTAGCCCCGCGCGCCGCCGATGTCACCGCAGGGCGCCGTCCTTCGCCAGCTGCCCACCGCCGAGCTGACGGCGCCCGAGCTGTCGGCGCTGCATGCGCTGCTCTCGGCCGCCTTCCCGGATGGCGGGTTCACCGACGACGACTTCGCGCACGGCATGGGCGGGATGCACTGGCTGGCCGAGGTCGATGGGTCGATCGTGTCGCACGCATCGGTCGTCCCGCGGCGGCTGGAAGCGGGCGATCGGCCGCTGCGCACCGGGTACCTGGAGGCGGTGGCGACGCTGCCGGCCTTCGAGCGGCGCGGCTTCGGGTCAATGGTGGTTCGCGCGGCCGGGAGGTATCTGCTTCCGCGGTATGAGCTCGGGGCGCTGTCGACGGGCGTCCCGGGGTTCTACCTCCGCCTCGGCTGGGAGGCCTGGCTCGGACCGACGTTCGTCCGCGTCGAGGCCGGTCCCGAGCGGACCGAGGACGACGACGGGTCGATCTTCATCCTGCGCACGCCGTCGACGCCGTCGCTGTCCTTGACCGACCCGCTCGTCTGCGACTGGCGCAGCGGCGATGTCTGGTAGCTAGGCGGGGACGTAGGTCAGGGCGAGGACGCCCGCGCCGAACCGCTTGACCGCGACCTGGCGCAGGTTCAGCGGCGTCGCAAGGCGCGGAAAGAACGGCGTGCCCGAGCCGATGGCCACGGGGTGGACCACCAGCCGGTATTCGTCCACGAGGCCGCGCTCAATGAACTGCCAGGCGATGTTCGGGCCGCTCACGTCGATCTCGCCGTCGAGCTCGTCGCGAACCTTCGCGAGCACGTCGCCGATGTCGCCGTGGACGAGCCGGCAGCCGTAGTCGACCGACTTGAGCGTCCGCGAGAACACGAACTTGGGGTGCTCGCTCCAGATCTCGCCGTACTGGCGCATCGCCGGGGTCGCGTTCGGGTCGGTGCCGGCGGTCGGCCAGTAGGCCGTCATCACCTCGTACATTCGCCGGCCGTAGATCGAGCCGGCCGAGTCGCGCGTCTGCTGGTTGAACCAGAAGTGGACCTCCTCATCGACGTCCGCCCAGTCGAGCGAGTGGTCCGGGGTCTCGATGAAGCCATCGAGAGAGACGTTCATGGAGTAGATCAGCTTGCCCATGGCCCATACGGGTATCGCAGATTGGCACCCGCGTCCATGCCCCGGTCGGCGGCCTCTCGATTTCGGTTACTCAGTACAAGAACGACTACTCGTCGCGGTTCGGCCGTCACTTGGGCGGTGTGAGGGCTGGGTTTCGTGTCACCTAGTCGCCGAAGGCGGACGCTGTCCGGACCCCGTCGTCTCGAACCGGGGAGCCGGCGCTCCAGGCGCGCAAAGGCGAGTCCACTGCTCGTGCTTTGACTAGGTGGCACGGAAGCTCGGCAAGGACGGGGGTTGACAGCCGCGTCCTGGCTCGCTAGTCTGTAACTATTCAGTTATATAGCCTGTGAGTGATGAATGGCAGCCGACCAGCTCAGCATCGTGTTCGGAGCCCTCGCGGATCCGACCCGCCGCGCGATCCTCGCGCGGCTGACCCAGGGTGACGCCCGGGTCTCCGAGCTCGCCGCGCCGTTCAACATCTCGCAGCCGGCCGTCTCAAAGCACCTCAAGGTGCTGGAGGAGGCCGGGCTGATCTCGCGCCACCGGGAGGCGACCGCCCGGCTCAGCCACCTCGAAGCGGCGCCGCTTCGGGAGGCGACGCAGTGGCTGGTCTCCTACCACGAATACTGGGACGAGAGCTTCGAGCGCCTCGACGCGCTGCTCGTGTCCCTCCAGCGATCGAAGTCCGGCTGGATGCCGGGCAAGGACGAGAAAGGGACGAAGTGATGGGAACCACCAAGACGACCGACGACGGACGGCGTGCCGTTCATCGACACCACTCGCGAGTTCGACGCGCCCAGGGAGATCGTCTGGCGCGCCTGGACCGAGCCGGAGCTGGTCAAGCAGTGGCTCGGACCGAACCGCTACGAGATGGTCATCGAGGAATACGACGTCCGCGACGGCGGCCGCTACCGCTACGTGCACAAGGATCCGGACAGCGGCGACGAGTACGGCTTCCACGGCGTGTTCCATGGGACCCCGTCGCCCGACTTGTTCGTCCAGACCTTCGAGTTCGAGGGCGCGCCGGGCCATGTGTCGCTCGAGCAGCTCGTGCTCGAGGACCTCGGCGGCGGACGCACCCGGGCCCGCATGCATTCGGTCTACCAGTCGGTCGAGGCCCGCGACGCGATGATCGCGTCCGGCATGGAGACCGGCCTCAACGAGGGCTTCGCGCGGCTGGACACCCTGCTCGAGTCACTCAAGTCGCCCGTCCACTAATCGACCGAGACCAAGGAGAACCTGATGGACTGGAAGCTCGAGGTCGTCGTCCTCCCCGTGACCGACGTCGACCGGGCCAAGAAGTTCTACGCCGAGCAGGTCGGCTTCCACGTGGACGTCGACCAGGAGATGGGTGAGAGCCGCATCGTCCAGATGACGCCGCAAGGTTCCGGTTGCTCGGTGACCATCGGTCGCGGGCTGAACGACGCGACACCGGGTTCGGTCAAGGGCATGCAGCTGTGCGTCGGCGACATCGACGCTGCCCGCGCAGAGCTCGTCTCCCGCGGCGTCGAGGTGTCACCAGTCCGTCACGTCGGTCCGGAAGGATGGGCGGACGGCAACGGCGGCGAGTGGAACGCCTTCATCTTCTTCGACGATCCGGACGGCAACTCGTGGGCCGTCCAGGAGAGCCCGACCCTCCGGGCCGAGCTCAAGGGCGAGACCGCCGCCGCGGCCTCCTGACGATCGGCCGGTCCGCAGGCCCAACCTCGCAGCTCTCGCCCCGATTCGGCACCCGCCGGGTCGGGGCATCCGCTTGTCGGGCGCGATCGATCGGGGGCATGCTGGTCGCATGAGCAAGATCTGGTTCGGTCTCCACCTTCCCAACTACACCTTCCCCGACCGACCGCCGGAGCAGCTGTTCGATGCGATCGTCGAGCAGGCCAAGGCGGCCGAGGCCGCCGGCTTCGGCATGGTCACCGTCATGGACCACCTCAACCAGATTCCGGGCATCGGGCAGCAGGACGAGCCGATGCTCGAGGCCTGGACGGCGCTGGCAGCGCTGGCGCGCGAGACGAAGAAGGTTCGCCTCAGCACCCTCGTGACCGGGGTGACCTACCGCAACCCCGCCCTGCTCGCGAAGACGGCCACGACCCTCGACGTGATCTCCGGCGGGCGCGCCATCTTCGGCATCGGGGCGGCCTGGTTCGAGGCCGAGCACGACGCCTTCGGGTTCGACTTCCCGCCGATCAAGGAACGGATGGACCGCCTCGACGAGGCGCTGGCGATCGCCAAGGCGATGTTCACGCAAGACCGGCCGACGTTCGAGGGCCGCCACTATCAGGTGACCAACATCCTCAACATCCCGAAGCCGATCCAGGCGGGCGGGCCGCCGATCCTCATCGGCGGTGGCGGCGAGCAGCGCACGCTCAAGATCGCGGCCAAGTACGCCGACATGACGCACTGGTTCCCGCTCGGTCGCGAGGCGCTTCGGCACAAGAAGGACGTCCTCGCCCGGCACTGCGAAGCCATCGGGCGCGATCCCGGGACGATCGAGCTCACGATGGCGACGCCCGTCGTCGTGACCCGCAACGACGCCGAGCGCGACGCCCTCCTCGCCCGGATCCCCGAGGACCGACGGCCGCACGTGATCGCCGGCGGCATCGAGGCGTGCGCCGACGGGCTGCAGCCGTACATCGACGACGGGTTCACAGGCTTCACCTTCAACAATCCGCTGTACCGGACGCCCGAGCAGATCGCGCTCGTCGGAGAGCTTCTCAAGGTCCTCGCCGTCCCCGCGGCTGCGTGAGGCGGTTCCGCTTCCTGGCCGAGCCCGGCGACGTCGCCGACGGCAAGGCGCTCATCGAGGCCGCCCACCGGGCGGAGTCGATCGGCTACGACGTCATGGTCTATCCCGACCACGTGGTGCTGCCGTTCGGGCTGGTGCCGCTGCTGACGACGGTCGCTGCGGTCACCGAGCGGCTCCGAGTCTCCGCCTTCGTCGTCAACAACGACCTGCGCCACCCGGCGCTGGTCGCCCAGGACATGGCCTCGATCGACGTGATCAGCGGCGGGCGCGTGGAGGTCGCGATCGGAGGCGGCTGGAACGTGCCCGAGTACGAGGCGCTCGGGATCCCGTTCGACCCGATCGGCCGTCGGATCGACCGGCTGACGGAGGCCGTCGCGGTGATCAAGGGCTGCTTCGCCGCGGGACCGTTCAGCTTCGCCGGCGAGCACTACACGATCACGAACCACGAGGGCCGGCCGAAGCCGGTCCAGAAGCCGCGGCCGCCGCTGTTCATCGGTGGTGGCGGCAAACGGCTCCTCACGCTGGCCGGGCGCGAGGCCGACATCGTGGGCGTGGCGCCGCGGACGCTGGCGATCGCCTCGAGCAGGGACGTCGTGCGTTCCGATCCTCGGTCGATCACCGTGGCCGCGACGGAGGAGAAGCTCGGCTGGATCCGCGATGCGGCGGGCGACCGGTTCGACGACCTCGAGATCAACGCCTACCCGTCCGGGACGTCGCCGATCCTCACCGATCACGCGCGGAAGGACGGCGCCGACGTGCTCGACGGGATCCGCAACCGGACGGGGATCGAGATCTCGCTGGACGAGTTCCTCGAGTCGCCGCACGTGTTCATCGGGTCCGTGGACGGGCTGGTGGCGAAGCTCCGGGAGCAGCGCGAACGTCTCGGCATCAGCTCGATCATGGTCGGCGACCTGGACACGCTCGCACCGGTCGTCGAGCGGCTGGCGGGAACGTAGGTCCCGCCCGCTGAACCCCGGCGTCGCGACGTGCCTGTGGCTGGCGATCGTGCTCTCCATCGCGGGCTGCGCATCGCCCGGCGGGCAATCGCCCGACGCGGTACCGTCCACGTCCATGAGTGACCAGCTCATCCAGGCCGCGGCTGACGGCGACACGGCGACCGTGATCGCGCTGCTGGAAGGCGGCGCCGACATCGACTGGCAGGGTGACGACGGCCGGACGGCGGTCATGGCCGCCACCGTGGGCAACCACGCGGACACCGTCCGGGCGCTCATCGACGCCGAGGCGAACGTCGACATCCGCGACGCCCGCCTCGACAACCCGTTCCTGTACGCCGGCGCCGAGGGGTTGCTGGACATCCTGCGGCTGACGATCGACGCAGGCGCGGATCCGACGCTCACGAACCGGTTCGGCGGGACGGCCCTGATCCCGGCCTCGGAGCGTGGGCACGTGGAGGTCGTCCGGGAGCTGCTGACGAACACCGACGTCGACGTCGACCACGTCAACAACCTCGGCTGGACCGCGCTGCTGGAGGCGATCGTCCTGAGCAACGGCGACGAACGGCACCAGCAGGTCGTCCAGCTGCTCATCGATCACGGGGCCGACATCACCATCGGCGACAAGGACGGCGTCACGCCGCTCGAGCACGCGCGATCGCGCGGCTTCACGGAGATCGAGCGGATCCTCGTCGGTTCCTGACAGACGCGCCCGCAGCAATCGCTCCCACTGAACGAATCGGGCCTCAAGCGCGACGGTCGCGTGGTTTTCGCCGCGTAGCAACGGGATCCATCACCCGGGGTGATGGAGCGATGACGACGAGGCGCTCATCGCCGCCTTGAGGCCAAAAGCGTTCACTCGCAGTGATCGCCGGCGCGAAGCCGGCCCGGCTACTCCGGGCGGCGGCCGATGATCGTGAACACCTCGGTCGGCTCGCGGTCCTCGAACGTGAAGTCGGCGCCCCACTCGAGGTCGACGAAGCCGGCCGTCTCGAATGCCTGACGCGCGTGGTCGCGCGAGTACGCGCGGGTGGCGCGCGGCCGGACGAAGCGTTCGGTCCGCAACAGGTCGCCGTTGTTGAACACCTCGTAGGTGTCGTCGGTGGCCTCGATGCCGATAGCGGGATCGAAGGTCGCCCGGGCCGTGCGCTTGACGTGCATCCCGTCCTCGAGGGTGGCGTCCCTCGTCCACTCCTCGTCGTAGGGCTTGTCCATGACAAGGAACGGCATCGCGAGCGAACCGCCGGGGAGCAGCAGCGCGAAGAAGCGGCGCATGGCCTCGGCCGCGTCGTCGGGCTCGGTGAGCAGCTGAAACGAGGACGACGGGACCATGATCGTCCCGAAGCGCCGGGTCAGCCGGAGCGTCTGCATCCGGCCGAGGTGCACGCGCCCGTCCACGTCGAGGCCTGCGGCCGCGGCCTTGGCATGGAGGCGCTCCAGCATGTCGGGCGCGTTGTCCACGCCCTCGATGTCGATGCCCTGGGCGAGGAAGTCGAGGAGGAGTCTGCCGGTCCCCGTTCCGACGTCGAGCACGGGTTCCCCCCGTCGGGCAATGACCTCACAGAACCAGTCGCGGTCTTCCCACCCCGAGGTATCCCCCCGAAGGGCGTCCCACGCCTCCGCCATGAGGCCGACGTACTCGATGTCGTCCGGCATTGCCCTGAGCGTAGGGCGAGTTCTCCGCCTTGGCTGTACGTCATCTGCCGCACCCCTACGTCATCTGCCGCACGCCCGCGCGCATCGCCCGTCTCCCGCCCGTGCGCGGCGGACCCGGCATCATCGTGTCGTGACCGCGTCGACCGCCACAGCAACACCGGCCGTGGTGCCCGCGCGCACCGCGGAGCTGTTCGCGCCCGGCCTGCGCGGCCTGTCGATCGGGCTCATCGCGACGATCACGCTGGTCGCCCTCGAGGCGCTGGCGATCGGGACCGTGCTGCCGCTGGTGGGCGAAGAGCTCGGCCAGATGGAGCTCTACGGCTGGGTCTACTCGGCGTTCTTCCTGGGCAACCTGCTGGGCGTCGTCGTCGCCGGCGGGGCGCTCGATCGCGTGCCGCTTTGGCGCCCGTTCGCCATCGGGCTCGTGCTGTTCGCGGTCGGGCTGACGGTCGGTGGGTTGGCGCCCACGATGGGGATCCTCGTCGCGGCACGGTTCGTCCAGGGGCTGGGCGGCGGCGCCGTCGGCCCGACCGCGTACGTGGCCATCGGCCGCACCCTCCCGCAGCGGCTGCAGCCAAGGATGTTCGCGTTGCTGTCGACCGCCTGGGTCGTGCCGGGCGTGGTCGGGCCGTCGATCGCGGCGATCGTCGGCGAGTTCACGACGTGGCGCCTCGTGTTCCTGGGCCTGCTGCCCCTGCTCGCGGTGGCCGGCGGGACCGCCGTGACCGCCCTCCGCCGGATCCCGGCCGCAGCGCCCCCAGAAGAGCACGCGGCCGCCGCCGCGACGGTTCGTCGCCTGCCCAACGCGCTCCTGGCGGCGGCCGGCGCCGGGCTCCTGGTCGCCGCGCTCACCACCCAGCAGCTGGTGTTCGTGATCGGTGGCTCGGTCGTCGGCCTCGCGCTCCTCATCCCGGCGTTCCGGCGCCTCACCCCGCCGGGCACGCTCGTTCTCGCGGCCGGCGTCCCGGCCGCCATCCTGTTGCGCGGCGTGATGACGTTCGCGTTCTTCAGCGGCGACGCGTACATCCCGCTGCTGCTGCAGACCTGGCGCGGGACGCCGGCGACGCTCACCGGCCTCGTGTTCACCGGGACGACCATCGCCTGGACCGTGGCCACGTGGCTGCAGGCGCGCCGCATCGACGTCTGGGGCCCGCATCGGTTCGTCGCCCTGGGCTTCGCCTGCGTGGCGATCGGCGCGTTGATCACGATCCCGGCCGTCCTCCCCGGCTATCCCGCCGAGCTCACCGTCTTCACCTGGCTGCTGCCGGGCCTCGGGATGGGCTTCATGTACTCCGCGGTGACCCTGGTCGTGCTGCGGGGCGCCAACCCGACCGAGACGGGCGCCGCGTCGTCGGCCCTCCAGCTGTCGGACATCCTCGGCACGGCGTTGGGCGCGGGCATCGCGGGCGCGATCACGGCCTTCGGCACGCGCACCGGCGGCGACGCGCTCGGCTGGTCGCTGGCGGCCGTGTTCCTGATGTCGTCGATCGCCGCCGGGCTCGGCGGCCTGGCGTCCCGTCGAATCCGGCTGCCAGCCGTGCGCTGAGCACGCTCGACGCTGCGGTAGACTAGCCCTCCGGCCGGCGCCGATCGCACCGCCCACACGCCTTCGCCGCCGCCGATCTGGCCACCCCGGAGGTCCCCGAACCCGATGTCCGCCGAGACGCTTCGCGCGAAGATCCGCGAGATCCCCGACTTCCCGAAGCCCGGCATCCTGTTCTACGACATCACGACGGTGCTCAAGGAGCCCGCGGCCTACAAGGAGGCCATCGACCTGATGCTCGAGCCCTACCGGGGCGAGCAGATCGACATCGTGGTGGGCATGGAGTCGCGGGGGTTCATCTTCTCCGCGCCGATGGCGTATCTGCTCGACACGGGCCTCGTCCCGGTGCGCAAGCTGGGCAAGCTGCCGGCCGAGACGCTGACCGTCGAGTACGCGCTCGAGTACGGCTCGAACACCCTCGAGATCCACCGGGACGCGATCTCGGCGGGCCAGAAGGTGCTGATCGTGGACGACCTGCTGGCGACCGGCGGCACGGTGCGGGGCACGATCGAGCTCGTCGAGCGGCTGAAGGGCGAGGTGGTGGGGCTGGCCTTCCTCGTCGAGCTCGAGTTCCTCAAGGGCCGCGAGCGGCTGGACGGCCGCCGGGTCACCAGCGTCATCCAGTACTGACGCCAGGCAACGCGGGATCCCCACGCCTCGTCACGTGAACGATCGGCTCCCTCCGATGGTCGAGCGGCCTTCCGGTGTCTGACGAGCCCGCGCGACCCGAGCCGGGCTCGCCGGCCGAGCCGGCCCAGCCCACGGCTCCCGCGCGGCCGGCCGAGCCGATCACGCCCCCGGACCCCAACCGGCGACGGTTCTTCCGCCAGTTCGCGGGCGACGTGATGACCTCGGTGGGGTCGGTCATCGGGGCCGCACAGCTGCTCCAGCAGGAGTCCGCCCAGGCGGCGCGGGAGCTGCTCGGCGATCCCGAGGCGGTCGACGCCGGTGGTGCCGCGCCCGGGGCCGGCGTTCCTGCGGCGACCGAGCGACCCCCCGAGGAACGAGCGGCGGGCGCCGGGTTCCGCGCCCCGATGCGCTGGGACGGCGACGTGTGCCGCGTCGTCGACCAGCGGCGCCTGCCGGACGTCCTGGTGGACATCGAGGTCCGCGGTGGCGGCGATGGCGTGGCCGCGATCCGTGACGAGGCGATCGTCGGGTCGCCGGCGCAGGCCCAGCTCGGCGCCGTCACGCTCGCGCTGGCCGCGGGGAAGCTGCGGACGCACCGCCCGTTCGCGCGGCGGGCCACGATCCGCGGCGCCGCCAACGCGCTGCGGAACGTGCGGCCCGGGTCCGCCGCCATGCTCGCGACCGTCGCCCGGATGCTGGTCGTGGAGGACCGGCTGGGGATCGACGCCGACGGCGACACGATCGCCGCCGCCCTGCGCGCCGAGGCCGAGGCGATCATCGCGGACGCGTCCGCGGCGCACGGCGTGCTGGTCACGTTGGCGATCGGCGTGCTCGACGGGATCCGCGGCGACGGCGAGGCGCCGCTTCGCTTGTTGACCATCGGCAGCACGGGCGCGATGGGTGGCGGCCAATACGGGACGGCGCTGTCCGCGATCATCGCCGCGCATCACGCGGATCGCCCGGTCGAGGCACTGGTCGCCGAGACGCGGCCGGGCTTCGACGGGTCGCGGATCGCCGCCTGGGAGCTCCACGAGGCCGGCGTACCGCATGCGGTGGTCACCGACGCGGCCGCACCCGGCCGGATCGCGGCGGGCGAGGTCGACGCGGTGCTGGTGGGCGCGGACCGGGTCGCGGCGAACGGCGACGTCGTCGCGATCGCCGGCACGTATCCGCTGGCCCTCGCCGCGTCGGCGGCCGGGATCCCGTTCATCGTCTGCGTCGCCTCGATCGTCCTGGACGGCGCACTGGCCGACGGCGCCTCCGCCGAGATCGAGGACGGCCGGCCAGGGCCCGTGCTCGCCGCCGCCGGCACGCGCGTGGCGCCCGAGGGAACCCGCATCCGAAACCCGGTCCAGGACCTTACGCCGGCCTCCCTCGTCACGGCGATCGTGACCGAGCACGGCGCGCTGCGGCCGCCGTTCGGGACGTCGATCGCCGCCGTGCTCCCGGCGCCGGAGGCGGCCGAAGTGCCCGAGGCGGGCGGAGAGCCGTCGACGCCGATCCCGCCGGCCGATCCCGCCCCGTCCACCGCCGAGGCCGTCGGCTGATGGCCACGATCGCCGTCGGCAAGCAGGGCTCGCTCGTGGCCCGCTCGACCACGGACCGCGCCCTCCTTCGTGCCTTCCTCGAGCAGGACCGGCTGTTCGCGGCCTACGCGATCTGCGACCTCGAGGACCGCGAGTTCGGGCGCACCCGCTGGGGGATCGCGACCGACGGCGACGAGGTGGTCTCCCTCGGCCTCGAGTACGGCGGCCTCACGCCGCAGCCGCTGTTCGTGATGGGGCGCAACGACGGCATCGAGGCCGTGCTCCAGAACGTCGTCCGGCCGCGCGCCGCGTACCTGGCAGCGAAGGCCGAGTCGCTTGCCGCCGTGAACGCCCTGTACAACATCGATCCGGGGCCACCGATGATCCGGATGTGGGTCGATCGGGCCCGGTTCCAGCCGGCCCCTGCGGCGGTCGAGCGGCTGCTGCCCGTCGAGGTGGGCGAGCTCAACCGCCTGTACCAGCTGGGGTTCGCGGCGTGGCTGCCGTCGAGCACGATCGCCGAGGGCATCTACTACGGCATCCGCGTGAACGGGAAGCTGGTCTCCGCCGCGGGCACGCACGTGATCTCGCGCAACGCCCGGCTCGCCGTCGTGGGCAACGTGCTCACCCACACCGACCATCGCGGCCGCGGCTACGCGCAGGCCGTTACGTCGGCGGTGACCGCGGAGCTGCTCCGGTTCTGCGACCAGGTCGTGCTCAACGTCCGGTCCGACAACCCGCCGGCGATCCAGGCCTACCTGCATCTCGGGTACACCGAGCACTGCCGGTTCGAGGAGCGCCTGATCCGGCGCACGACCTCTCCGTGGGCGGACCTGACCGCGCCGCTTCGCCGGCTGTTCTCGCGCGGCTCGAACAACCCGCCCGAGGACTCGCCCGACCGGGACGCCGTGCAGCACGCACAACCGCCCGTCAGATACGACCAGGCCCATCCGATCGATTCGATCGTCCCACCGTCCGTCGACAGCCTGCCCGAGGAACCCCGATGACCGACACGACTACGCACGTCCCGCACGACGTCACCGACCTCTCCCTCGCCGCCGAGGGGCTGCGCCGCATCGACTGGGCCGAGCGCGAGATGCCGGTTCTGCGCCTGATCCGCGAGCGATTCGAGCGCGAAAAGCCCCTCACCGGCCTGCGGATCGGGGCGTGCCTCCACGTCACCACCGAGACGGCGAACCTGATGCGGACACTCAAGGCGGGCGGCGCCGACGTCTACCTCGCGGCGTCGAACCCGCTGTCCACCCAGGACGTCACCGCGGCGGCGCTGGTCGCCGAGCTCGGGATCGCCACGTTCGCGCGCCGCGGCGAGGACCGCGACACCTACTACGCCCACCTCCGGTCGGTCGCCGACATCCACCCGACGCTCACGATGGACGACGGCTGCGACCTCGTCTCGCTCCTGCACAGCGAACGGCGCGACCAGCTGCCCGAGGTCCTCGCTGGCACCGAGGAGACGACCACGGGCGTCATCCGGCTCCGGGCGATGGCCGCCGACAACGCCCTCGCGTTCCCGGTCGTCGCGGTGAACGAGGCGCAGACCAAGCACCTGTTCGACAACCGGTACGGGACGGGCCAGTCGACGATCGACGGGATCCTGAGGGCGACCAACATCCTCATCGCCGGCCGCAACGTGGCCATCGCGGGCTACGGCTGGGTGGGCCGCGGGATCGCGTCCCGGATGTCCGGGCACGGCGCGCACGTGGCGGTGATCGAGGTCGACCCGGTCCGCGCGCTCGAGGCGCTGATGGACGGCTACCAGGTGATGACCGCCGCCGAGGCCGCGTCATGGGGTGATCTGTTCGTGACGGCGACGGGCAACGTCAACGTCTTCCGGCGCGAGCACTTCGCGTCGATGAAGGACGGCGCGATCATGGCCAACTCGGGCCACTTCGACGCCGAGCTCGACCTCGCGGCCCTGCGGGAGATGGCCGAGGGCCACGTGACGGAGGCCCGCGACAACGTCCAGGCGTTCGACATCGGCGGCAAGACATTGAACCTCATCGCCGAGGGCCGCCTGGTGAACCTGGGCGCCGCCGAGGGCCACCCGGCCGCGGTGATGGACATGAGCTTCGCGAACCAGGCGCTGTCGGCCGAGTACGTCGCGAAGCACCACGCCGAGCTCGAGGCGAAGGTGTACGTGGTGCCCGAGGCCATCGACGCCGAGGTCGCGCGGCTGAAGCTGGCAGCGATGGGCCACACGCTCGACGCGATGACGCCCGAGCAGCTCGCGTACGTGTCCTCCTGGCAGCACGGGACGTAGAGCCCCGCATGAACGCCGAGGGGGGCCACCACCGACACGATGACCGCGCGGTCGTCGTCGCGCCCTACGGCAGCTGGCGGTCGCCGATCGACATCGAGATGGTGGCCGGATCGGCGATCGCGCTCAGCGAGCCGTGGCTCGACGGGGACGACGTGTACTGGCTCGAGTCGCGATCGGCGCAGGCCGGGCGGCGGACCCTCATGCGCCACACGCCCGACGGCGCGACGCACGAGCTCACGCGGTTCCCGTTCAAGGTGGGCAACCGCGTCCACGAGTACGGCGGCGCGTCCTACATCGTCGACCGGGGACGAATCGTCGTCTCGTCGTCGGATGACGGCCGGCTGTGGCGGATCTCCACCGACGGGGGAGCCGAGCCCGTCCCCCTGACGCCACCCGACGGCGGCCGCTTCGCGGACCTCCGGTTCGACCCGCTTCGCGAGCGCCTGTACGCCGTCCGGGAGACGCACGATGCCAAGGAACCGGACCGGCCGGACCTCGTGGTGAACGAGCTGGTGACGATCTCGCTCGACGGCTCGGACGGCGCCGGGCGGCTGCTCGTGGCCGGGTCCGACTTCTACGCCGCGCCCCGGCCGTCGCCCGACGGCCGGACGCTGGCCTGGCTCGAATGGGACCAGCCCGACATGCCGTGGGACGCGGTCCGCCTGCGTGCGACGGATGTCGCCGACGACGGTGACCTCGGCTCCGCGCGGACGATCGCCGGCGGCCCCGACGTCTCGATCGTCCAGCCGGCGTGGCGCGCCGACGGCGTGCTGCACTTCGTGTCGGATGCGCCGTCCGGCTGGTGGAACCTGTTCGCGCTCGACGGCGACGGCGGCCTCGACGGCCCGGCGAGGAACCTGGCGCCGATGGAGGCGGAGCTCGGCGACCCCGCGTGGGTCTTCGGCCGGTCGTCGTACGCGTTCACCGACGACGGCGCGATCCTGGCCGTGGCCCGCGCCGACGGTCGCGACGCGCTGGTACGTATCACGACGGGCGGTGCCGTCGAACCTGTGGACGCGCCGTTCAGCGAGATCGAGGGGCTCCAGATCGCGGGCGGGACCGCTGTGCTGATCGGGGCCGGCCCGCACGACGGCGCCGTGGTCGCCCGGCTGAACCCCGTCACCGGCCGGCCGACGGGCGTGCTCGCGCGATCGCTCGCGACCCCGCTCGACCCCGGCGTGCTCCCGCATGCCGAGCCCATCGCGTTCCAGACGACCGGTGGCGCGACGGCTCGCGCCCTGTACTTCCCCCCGACCAACGACGCCTACCGGGGTCCGACCGGCGAGCTGCCGCCGCTGCTCGTGATCTCGCACGGCGGCCCGACGTCGGCCGCATCGTCGGCGCTCTCGCTCGACCGGGCGTTCTTCACGTCGCGGGGAATCGCGGTGGTCGACGTGGACTACCGGGGCTCGACCGGGTACGGACGGCCATACCGCGATGCGCTGAAGGGCGAGTGGGGGATCGTGGACGTCGACGACTGCGTGGCCGCCGCGCGGTTCCTCGCGGACCGGGGCGCGGTGGACCCGCGCCGGCTGGCGATCCGGGGCGGGAGCGCGGGCGGCTTCACGACCCTCGCGGCCCTGACGACGCGGCCCGAGGTGTTCGCGGCGGGCATCTCGAACTTCGGCATCGCCGACCTCGAGCTGATCCACCTCGACGGCCACAAGTTCGAGGCGCGCTACGACGAGTCGCTGCTCGCGCCGTGGCCGGAGGGGCGGCAGGTGTTCCGCGACCGGTCGCCGATCCACTCGTTCGACCGGATCGTGGCGCCGATGCTGATCACGCAGGGGCTCGACGACAAGGTCGTGCCGCCGTCGCAGCTCGACGCCATGGTCGCGGCGCTCCACGGGCGCGGCATCCCGCACGCGGCGATCGCGCTCGAGGGCGAGGGCCACGGCTACCGCAAGGCCGAGTCGCGCCGGCGGGTGACGGCCGCCGAGCTGTCGTTCCTGGGCCAGGTCTTCGGGTTCACGCCGGCGGACGATATCGAGCCGATCGTGGTGGAGCACCTGGCGCCGGTCGGCTGAGCCCCCGCCGGCGGCGGGTCAGTCGTCGATCGCCGGACCCGGGAAACGCTAGCCCGCGGCCATCGCCCCGGCGATCCGGTCGAGCGTGTGGACCTCCTCGTTCATCGTCTTCTGGACCGAGCGACCCATGAGGAGGCCCTTGATCCCGCCGAGCTCGGCCGACAGCGAGAACGTCACGCGCGAGCCCTCCGGCGCGGCCTCGACCCGGTACTCGCCCTCGGGCCGCACCGGACCGGCAGTCGCGCGGAACGCCAACCGGTGAGGCGGCTCGAACGCGGTGACCTCGTAATCCGCGGCGATCCGTCGGCCACCCGGACCGCGGACCCCCTGGGCATAGGCGGCGCCGACGCCACTCCCCGACATGAGCTTGATGTCGAGGACGCCCGGGCGCCACGAGCGCGCGTTCTCGCCGTTCGCGATGAAGGCGAAGACAGCGTCGGGCGGGGAGGGGACGATGGTCGAATAGGTCGCCGCTGGCATGCCGCTCACCTCTTCCGCGGCGGATCATAGGCGTTTGCCGGTCCCGAGCTACCCCGAAGCCAGCCGCTTCCGTAGCGCGTCCACGCCGCGGTCCACGTCGGCGAACGACGTCGTCAGCGGCGACAGCCCGAACCGGACGACGTCGGGCTCGCGGAAGTCGGTGATCACGCCGCGCTCCCTGAGGCGGTCGGTGATCGCGCGCGCATCCGGGTGGCGGATCCCGACGTGCGCGCCGCGCCGCGCCGGGTCCCTCGGGCTGCCGAGCGTGCAGCCCAGCGGCACGAGGTCGGCGTCGAGCCGCTCCACCGCGTAGGCCGTGAGCGCCGCGGACTTCGCGCGGATGGCGGCGATCCCGGCCTCGGCCACGACCCGGACGCCCTCCTCGATCGCGGTCAGCGCGAGGATCGGCGGCGTGCCGGCCAGCCAGCCGCGCATGCCCGGGCCGTGCTCGAACGCCGGGCCGAAGGCGAACTGGTCGAGCTGCGCGAACCAGCCCTGGACCGGCGGCCGGAGCCGGCCCTGCAGCCGCGGCGCGACGTAGAGGTAGGCGGGCGCGCCGGGCCCGCCGAACAGGTACTTGTAGGTGCATCCGACGGCCAGGCCGATGTCGCGGGCGGCGAGGTTCACCGGGATGGCGCCGCCGGCGTGCGACAGGTCCCACAGCGTGTGGGCGCCGGCCGACCGCGCCGCGGCCTCGATGCTGTCGATGTCCAAGATCGCCGACGAGCGATAGCTGACCAGCGACAGCAGCACCAGCGCGACGTCCGAGTCCAGCGCCTCGATCACCGCCTCGGCCGCCAGGCCCTCGGACGGATCGCCGTCGAGCCACCGGATCTCGAGCCCGCGCGCCGCGGCGAGCCCCTGGAGGACGTAGCGGTCGGTCGGGAACTCCGCGCGGTCGGCGACGATCACCCGTCGGTCCGGCCGGTCGTCGAGGGCGGCCGACGCCATGCGGAACAGGTTGACGGTCGTCGAGTCGGCGATGGTCACCGACCCGGGCGCCGCCCCCAGGACCCCGGCCGCCAGGGCGTCGCCGATCCGCAACGGCAGGTCGATCCAGTGGTCCCAGGCCCGGACGAGCTCGCCGCCCCACTCGCCGGCGGCCACGGTCGCGACGCGCTCGACGGCCCGCGTCGGCGCCCGCCCGAGCGAGTTGCCGTCGAGGTACACGAGGTCCGGCTCGTTGACGACGAACCGATCGCGAAACGGGGCCAGCGGATCAGACGCGTCGAGGTCCGCAGCGTACTGGGGCATCGCCGGATCGTACCGCTCGGCGCCGGGCGGACCCGGTGGTACAGTCGCCCGGCCATCATCCTCGACGCCTTTCGACGCGTCTCGCACGACACCACGGAGCTGCATGAGCATCGTCGACGCCGACCACTACCTGTTCACGTCCGAGTCGGTCACCGAAGGCCACCCGGACAAGATGTGCGACCAGATCTCGGACGCCATCCTGGACGCGATCCTGCGCGACGACCCGGACGCCCGCGTCGCCTGCGAGACGGCGACGACGACAGGGCTCGTCCTCGTGCTCGGCGAGATCACCACCGACACCTACATCGACTTCCAGTCGATCGTCCGCGACACCGTGCGCGACATCGGCTACACGCGCGCCGACTACGGGTTCGACTACCAGACCTGCGGCACGCTGGTGTCGGTCAAGGGCCAGTCGCCGGACATCGCCCAGGGCGTGGACGCCGCCCTCGAGGGTCGCGACGGCGGGTCGGCGCACGAGCTCGGCGCCGGCGACCAGGGGATGATGTTCGGGTTCGCCTGCCGCGAGACGCCGGAGCTCATGCCGCTCCCGATCGCGATGGCGCACCGCATGGCGCGGCAGCTGGCCGCGTCCCGCAAGTCCGGGCAGCTCCCCTACCTGCGGCCCGACGGCAAGACACAGATCACAGTCGAGTACCGCAAGGGCATCCCCGTCGCCGTGCGAACGGTCGTCGTCTCCGCCCAGCACGACCCCGATGTCGACGTCGATCGCCTGCGCGACGACATCACCGAGGCCGTGGTCGTGCCGACGATCCCCCGGGAGCTGCGCGAGACCGACCCGATCGTCCACGTGAACCCGACGGGGCGGTTCGTGACCGGCGGCCCGATGGGCGACGCGGGGCTCACCGGCCGCAAGATCATCGTCGACTCGTACGGCGGCATGGCTCGTCACGGCGGCGGCGCGTTCAGCGGCAAGGATCCGACGAAGGTCGACCGGTCCGCCGCGTACGCCGCGCGCTGGGTCGCGAAGAACGTCGTCGCGGCGGGCCTCGCCGACCGCTTCGAGGTCGAGGTCGCCTACGGCATCGGCATCGCCCGCCCGATCTCGCTGACGGTCGAGTCGTTCGGCACCGGCACGATCCCGGACGAGAAGATCCAGCAGCTCGTCGAGCGCCACTTCGACCTGCGGCCGGCCGCGATCATCGAGGCCCTCGACCTCCGCCGTCCGATCTACCGCCAGACCGCCGCGTACGGCCACTTCGGCCGCGAGGACCTGGACCTCCCGTGGGAGCGGACCAACAAGGCCGCTGACCTGGCCGCCGACGCCGGGCTGCCGGAGCCTCCACAACCGGAGCTCGCCGCCGCGGGCTGACGGCGGGCGCCGCGGCGCCATCGCTGACGGGCGTGGATTCGCCGCGCTGGCACGAACATGTGCCAGGTCGGTGGCGCGCGTGCGCGGCAGGGAGCCCAATCGGCGGTTTCGGGCGCGCGCCACGCACGCTGGCGCGTCGCTTGGCACACTCCTGTGCCACCGGACGGGACGTCAGGCGTCCGCGATCACCCCGGCCATCGCCGCCGTCGACCGGCGGCCGTTGCGGCGTGCCTGCCAGACCAGGATCATCTGGCCGACGAGCAGCAGCAGCAGCGTGAGCCCGAGCATCATCGTCGCGACCGCGTTGGTCTCGGGGGTCACGCCGCGGCGGACCTGGCCGAAGATGAACAGCGGCAGCGTCGACGACCCGGGGCCGGACGTGAACGTCGTAATGACGAAGTCGTCGAAGCTGAACGTGAACGACAGCAGGAACCCGGCCACGATCGCCGGCAGCAGCTGCGGGAACGTGATCTGGCGGAACGTTCGCCAGGGCGTCGCGAACAGGTCGGCGCTGGCCTCGGTGAGCGACCGGTCCATGCCCGACAGCCGTGCCCGGACCAGCAGCAGCACGAGGCTGAGGTTGAACAGCACGTGCGCGGCGATGATCGTCGGGTAGCCGAAGTTCAGCTTCATGCCGAACGTGGACTTGAGGAAGTCGAAGCTGGTCGCGAACAGGACCAGCGTCGCCAGGGCGATCACGATCTCGGGGACGATCACGCTCATGTAGGTCAGCGTGTCGAACGTCATCTTCAGCTTGCGGCCGACGCGCTGGAGGCCGAGCGCGGCCATCGTGCCGACCACCGTGGCGATGAACGCGTTCGGGATTGCGACGATGAAGCTGTTGGCGAGCGCGGTCTTGACGACCTCGTCTTCCAAGGCGGCACCGAACCACTTGAGCGAGAAGCCGCCCCACTTGGTGACCACGCGATCCGTCCCGTTGAACGCGAACACGACGACGACGAAGATCGGGAGGTACAGGAAGATGTACACGATGACCGTGTGGAAGCGGAAGTAGAACTCGATCAGGCCGGCCCACCGGTCCACGCCGGGCTTGGCTCTGGCCTGCTGCGTCGGGGCATGCCCCGCGGCGACGGCCGGCGCGGTCACAGGACGCTCACGTCACGCGTTTCCCGTCCCCGGTTCACGAACCAGAGATAGCCCGCGATCGTCACGATCATCACGAGGATCAGGAGCACTGCCCTCGCGGAGCCCGAAGGCCAGTTGCGGGCCTCGAGGAAGTCCGTGACCAACGCGTTGCCCATCAGGTAGGTCCGCCCGAGGCCGAGCAGCTGCGGGATGACGTACTCGCCCATCATCGGGATGAACACGAGGATGCTCCCGGTCACGAGCCCCGGCAGCGTGATGGGCAGGGTGACCTGGCGGAACGTCGACCAGCGGCCGGCGCCCAGGTCCTTGGACGCCTCGATCAGCGTGCGGTCCATCCGCTCGAGGGTCACGTAGAGCGGGAACACCATCAGTGGCAGGTAGCCGTAGACGAGGCCCAACAGGACGGCGAACGAGGTGCCCAGGATCTGGACATCCGGCACGCCGAACAGCGTCTCGATCTGTCCCGCGAGGCCCAGGTTGGGCCCCAGGATGATCAGCCACGCGTAGGTCCGGATGAGGAAGCTCGTCCAGAACGGGACCACGAGCAGAAGCAGCAGCGTGCTCTTGTTCCGGCCGGCCCGCATCGCCAGGAAGTACGCGAGCGGCAGCCCCACGAGGAGACAGCCGATCGTGCCGGCGATCGACATCTGCAGGCTCTGGATGAACGGGTCCGCCTTCGAGATCGCGCGTTCGTAGTTGTCGAACACGAAGGCCGGCTCGTAGCCGCCGTTCTTGGCCCGGGTGCCGAACGAGTAGATGACCACGATCACCAGCGGCAGCACGAGCATGATCAGGTACCAGGCCCCGGCCGGCAGCAGGAGCCCGAACGTGAGCAGGCGGTTGCGGAGCCGGCTTGCGGCCGGCTCCTGGTGCTGGGGCGGCGTCGCGATCGCGGCCATCAGGTCGTCGGCGTGTTTGTGTCCAGGTGGGTGACTACCCGCCGATCTTCGACTTGAACTCTTCCCAGATGTCGTTGCGCTGTGTGCTGCTCGAGGTGTCCTTCTGGCCCTCGAGCTTCGCCACCGCCTCGTCCGGCGGGAAGATGGCCGGGTCCGCAAGGATCTCCGGCTTGACGAACTCCTTGGCGGCGTCGTTGGGCGTGGCGTACAGGTTGTAGTTCGTCTCTTCGCCCTGGATCTCCGGCCGCTGGATGAAGTTCAGCCAGGCGTAGGACGCCTCCGGGTCCGGCGCGTCCGTGAGCATCACCCAGGTGTCGAGCCAGAACGCCGTGCCCTCGGACGGCACCACGTAGCCCTTGTCCTTGGTGTCCTTCAACTCCTGGCCAAGCGGGCCCGTCCAGCCCAGCGTCATGGCGGCAGTGCCGTCGGCCATGGTCTGGCCGTACGTGTTCGAGTCGAGGCCGTACAGGTGCGGCGCGACCTCGAGCAGGATCTGGCGGGCCGCCTCGAGCTCGCTCGGCTCGACCGAGTTGAGGGAATAGCCGAGCATCTTGAGCGGGAAGATGAACACGTCGTCGCGGGAGTCGACGAAGATCACCTTGCCCGACGACGGGCCGATGATCATGTCGTGGAAGTCCTTCCACGACGTCGGCACGGACGGGATGAGCGACGAGCGGTACAGGATGCCGGTCGTCCCGTAGTCCTTGGGAACGGCGTATTCCTCGGTGGGATCCCACCACTGCTTGCGGAACGTCGGGTTGATCAGCTCGATGTTCGGGATCCGCGACATGTCGAGCTTCTGGAGGAACCCCGACTCGATCATCGCCGGCAGGTAGTTCATCGTCGGGGATGCGATGTCGTAGCCGGTTGCGCCGCCCTGGAGCTTGGCCATCAGGACGTCGTTGTTGTCGAAGATGTCGTACTGATACTTCTTGATCCCGTACTCATCCTTGAACTTCTCGATGTTGTCCGGGGAGATGTACTGCGACCAGTTGTACATGATCAGCTGGTCTTCGACGGCGTAGGACGGCTCGACGGCGGCAGCCGATGCAGACGGTGCCGTGCTCGCCTCGGCGGAGGCCGAGGCGGCCGGCGCCGACGATGCCGCGGCAGTGGGTGCCGCGGTCGGCGCACTGGTCGCGGAGCCGCCGCCCGTGCACGCGGCGATCGCCGCGGATACCCCGGTCAGGCCCGCGGCCGCCAAGAATCCGCGCCGGCTGACGTGGCTCTGGGTCAGCAGGTCCTTGAGGTCTCGTTCGGTCACCGTGTCTCCTCCACGTGGGCCCCGGTTGCGTTGGTTTGGGTCAGGTCCCGAGGACCAGGTTCGCCTCGTCGTTCCAGGTGAGCGTCACCGCCTCGCCCGGGCCGAATGCCCGGGGTCCGGCGGCGGCGCGGACGTTCTGGCGCCGGACGACGAGCGAGCCGGCGAGCTCGGTATCGATCTGGTACTCGATCATGTCGCCGAGGTAGGTTCCCTGTTTGACCTGCCCCGTGACACGGGTCATCCCGTCCCCCGCGGCAATCGGCGCCGCGGCCGCGGGACCCTCGACCACCGGCGCTTCCGGCCGGATCGCGACGGTCACCTCGTCGCCCGCCGCGAGCGTGGCGTCCGGGTCCGTGATCCTGCCGATCATGCGCAGCCCGGACTCGGTCTCGGCGGTGGCGGTGCCCGTCGCCGCGTCGATCCCCACGACCTTGGCGGCGAGGAAGTTCGACGTCCCCACGAAGCCGGCGACGAACCGGTTGACAGGCCGCTCGTAGAGGTCCTCGGGGTGGCCCTGCTGCTGAATCCGGCCGTCGCGCATGACGACGATGACGTCGCTCATCGTCAGCGCCTCCTCCTGGTCGTGCGTCACGTAGATGAACGTGATCCCGACCTCGCGCTGGAGCTGCTTGAGCTCGATCTGCATCTCGTGGCGCAGCTTGCGGTCGAGGGCGCCCAGCGGCTCGTCCAGGAGCAGCACCGTGGGGTGGTTGACGAGCGCCCTGGCCAGCGCGACGCGCTGCTGCTGCCCGCCCGACAGCTCCCAGGTCCGGCGCTGCTCATACCCCGACAGGCGGACGAGCTCGAGGGCCTCGCCCACGCGGCGCGCCTCGTCGGCCTTGGAGGCCTTCTTCTGGCGCAGCCCGTAGCCGACGTTCTGGCTGACGTTCATGTGCGGGAACAGGGCGTAGTGCTGGAACACGGTGTTGACGTTCCGGCGATACGGCGGCACCCCGGCGACCGGCTCGCCGGCGAGGTAGATCTCCCCCGACGTCGGCTGTTCGAAGCCGGCGATCATCCGGAGGGTCGTGGTCTTGCCACAGCCCGATGGCCCGAGGAATGAGTAGAACGCGCCGCTCGCGACGGACAGGCTCATGGCGTCGACCGCGGTCACGTCGTCGAATCGCTTGGTCACGTCGACGATCGCGACGTCCGGGATCGCGTGCGGGTCGACCCGGTGGGACGCGTCCTCCGCTTCGGCGTGGGTCGGCGCCGCGGTGGCCGGGCGATGGACGTCGTGATCGCCACCATGCTCGTGCGCGGGCGTGTTCGGCGTCGCCGACGTGGTCAAACGCGCTCCTCGACTCGGGCTGACCGGCCGCCCCTCCCGCGTCCGGTTCGCGGATGGTACGAAGCGGCGAGGACCACGTCAACGCGAGTGTCCACCCGACGCTTCGAAGTTCGCGTCGCAAGCGGCGCCGGGGTTGCGAGATTCGTGCAATTCGCGGTCACGCGGCAGCCTGCGCTCCTCGTTGTGCGTTGGCGGCTGCGACCCGCCAACGGCCCTGCCCTTCGCCCGGCTGCAAGGCTCCGCGCGCACGCTGACGCGCGGCGGCTTCTCGCGGCTCCCTAGAATGGCCCGATGTACGTGGTCGTGATGGCGGGCGGGGGCGGCACCCGCCTGTGGCCGCTGTCGCGCCCGGAGCGCCCCAAGCCGTTCATGCCGCTGCTCGGCGACGAGAGCCTCCTCCAGGCGACCGTGCGGCGGCTCGCCGGCATCGGCGGCGACGGCGTCCCGATCGACGTCACGATCGTCACGGACCAACGGTACGAGCAGCTGGTGCGCGCCCAGCTCCCGGACGTCCGGGTGCTGATCGAGCCAGCCGGGCGCAACACCGCGGCGGCGATCGCGCTGGCCACGGTGGCGGTCGACCGCCCCGACGACGACGTGATGATCGTGCTGCCGGCCGACCACTTCATCCGCGACGAGGGCGTGTTCCGCGACGTGCTGCGGACGGCCGCGAACCGGCTCGCCACGGGCGCGCTGGGCGCGGACGACGCGCTGGTGACGCTCGGGATCCACGTCTCGCGGCCGGCGACCGAGTACGGCTACCTGATCCCGCGCCTCGACCAGGGCCAGGTGATCGACGGCCTCCAGGCGTATCCGCTCAAGGCGTTCGAGGAGAAGCCCAAGCCCGCGCGCGCCGAGGAGCTCACCAAGCAGCCCGGCGTCGCGTGGAACGCCGGCATGTTCGTCTGGCGGCGACGCGCGATCCGATCGGCGATCGAACGGTATTCGGGGCTCATCGGCCTGCTCGAGCCGACGATCCGCGCCCCCGCCCTCCTCGCGCACGCGTACGAGCAGCTGAAGCCGGTCTCGATCGACGTCGCCCTCATGGAGAGCGCGGCCCGCGACGGGAAGGTCGTCATGGGCTCGATGGACGTCGGCTGGTCCGACATCGGGAGCTGGACCGAGCTCCTCGCGGCGGTGTCGGCCGGTGGCACCGGGTCGGTGGTCCAGCCTGGTGACCGCATCGACGTGAACGCCGACGACCTCGTCGTGCGGCGTGCCGACGGGGCGATGCGCGTCATCCGGCCGCTCCAGGCCGGTAGCATGACCGCCACCCAGCCGATCGCGGTCCTCCGCGGCGCCGACCCTCGGTCGGTCGAGGCGCTCCTCGCGCGCTGTGCCCGATGGGAGGAGACCCCGTGACCGAGACCGCCGTACCGGCACCGACCCGGATCGTGTTCGGCACCGACGGCTGGCGCGCCCGGGTCGCCGACGAGTTCACGTTCGAGAACGTCCGCCGCTGCGCCGACGGCGTCGCGCGGTGTGTCGTGGAGCGCGGGGACGAGGCGAAGGGCGTGGTCATCGCGTATGACCGCCGGTTCGCGTCGGAGCACTTCGCGCGGGCCGCGGCCGAGGTCCTGCTGGCCCACGACATCCCCGTCGCGATCAGCACGGTCGCGGTTCCGACCCAGATGAGCTCGTACGAGGTCGTCCAGCGCGGCTCGGCCGCGGGCATCGTGATCACGGCCTCGCACAACCCGTGGACCGACAACGGGTTCAAGGTCAAGTCGCCGACGGGCGCGGCGGCAGGGGCCGACATGCTGCCGACGATCGAGGCCGCGATCGACGCCAACGCCGGTGAGACGATCGAGGTGCGGCCGCTCGAGGACGCGGAGGCGGCCGGCCTCGTCGAGTGGTTCGACCCGTTCGAGGGGTACCAGCGGTTCGTCGGCCGAACGCTCGACCTCGAGGCGTTGCGGGCCGCCGACCTGTCCGTGCTGGTCGAGCCGCTGTACGGCGCGGGCTCCGGCTGGATCCCCAGGCTGCTGGCCGGCGGCCGGATCCGGGTCACCGAGATCCACAACGAGCGCAATCCGTACTTCGGCGGCATCAACCCCGAGCCGATCCGGCCCAACGTCGACGAGGCGCTGGCGCTGATCGCCGGCGGCGGCTACGACCTCGGCCTGCTCCTCGACGGTGACGCGGACCGCGCGGGGGCGGCCGACGAGCGCGGGACGTTCCTCCACCAGCTCGAGGTCACGAGCCTGCTCATGTACTACCTGGCCGAGTACCGCGGGATGCGCGACCCGGTCGTCGTGTCGGTCAACAACACGTCGACGGCCGCGACGCTCGGGCGCCACTACGGGATCGAGACGTACGAGGTCCCCGTGGGCTTCAAGTTCATCGGGCCGAAGATGATCGAGACGGGCGCGATGCTGGGCGCCGAGGAGTCCGGTGGGTTCGGGTTCGGGATGCACCTGCCCGAGCGCGACGGCATCTACGCCGACCTGTGCCTGCTCGACCTGTTCCTGCGAGAGCGCGAGCGTGGCCGGGCCCCGGTGTCGGCGGCGATGGCCGCGTTCCACGAGCTGGCCGGGCCGTCGTTCTACCGCCGCATCGACGTCCACTTCGACCGGCCCTCCTACGACGCCGTCAAGCAGCGCGTGCTGGTCGGCCTGCGCGAGTCGCCGCCCGAGACCCTCGCCGGCGAGGCGATCGCCCGGACGCAGTGGCTCGACACGGGCGACGGCGTCAAGTGGTTCCTCGCCGACGGGTCGTGGCTCCTCGTACGGGCCTCGGGCACCGAGCCGCTGGTCCGCGTCTACACCGAGGCCACCAGGCCCGAGCTGCGCGACGTGCTCGTCGTCGCCGGCGAACAGCTGGTGCGCGGCGAATGACCGGGCCGCGTCGCGTCGACAAGCCGTGGGGCCACGAGCTGATCTGGGCGCTCACCGACCGCTACTGCGGCAAGGTCATCGTGGTCGAGGCAGGCCGCCGGCTGTCGCTCCAGCGGCACGAGCGCAAGGACGAGAGCGTGCTGATCCTGTCGGGCCGGCTCCAGCTGCACCTCGAGGACGACGACGGGGTCGTCCAGGTCCTGGACCTCGGCCCGGGCGAGTCGCGGCACATCCCGCCGCACCGGATCCACCGGTTCGAGGCGAAGGAACGGGTCGAGCTCGTCGAGGTCTCGACGCCCGAGCTCGACGACGTCGAGCGCCTCGAGGACGACTACGGCCGCGAGGGCACGTCGGCCCCCTGACGCCAGCCACGCCGGTTATCGGGGTTCCCCCGCGGCGAGGTGTGGCCTGCTGGCACCGGCGATCCGTACCGCGTCGGATAGGTCGGAATCCGGGGGCTGACCGGTGGCCCGTCGGGGTGTAGGCTTGCCGGAGTGACCGCCACCACCGGTCCTGGTCCGACCGGACGGCGGCCCTCAGGGGACGCCCGTTCGGGGCGACTGGAGGTTGATCGGCGATGCACTCCTCTCTCATCGGCAAGGTCGAGAAGGCGAATCGCTACGCACGCGAGCTGGACCGGATTTCGATCGAGCGAGTCGCCCTGACGTTCCGTGGTGACAACGACACCCACCACGTCAGCCTCGATGCGGGCCAGTGGCATTGCACGTGCCACTACTTCGAGAGTTGGGGTTCCTGCGTCCACCTCCTCACGCTGCAGAAGATCTTCGGCGTGATGCTGCCCGAGGATGCGCAGACCTCGATCTTCAGCGCGACGGCGGCGCCCGCCCTCGCCTGACCCGGCCGGCGGCAACGCCGGCAGGCCGAGGCCCAGATCGAGCTCGCACAGACGTGCGTCGCGGCTCAGCCACCGACGCCGAGCCGCCAATACCACACCGCCCGCCTCCCATCGGCGAACATCGCGTCCAGCTGGAGGCTCCAGGGACCGGCCTCCATCGGCGCCTCCACGGCGACCCGGCCGCCATCGCCCGAGCCGGCGTTCCGGGTCGTGCCCGCTTCGCCGTGACGGATGGGCGCCCAGCGCGCGATCCAAGCGCGAGGCTGAAGCCGCGGGTCGAACCGGACGCGGAGCCGCGTGCCGGGCGTGACCGGCGATCCCGTCGGCGGGACGATCCACGGCGAGTCCGAGACCAGCCCGTCCCACGAGAACGTTCCGAGGTCGCCCGTCTCCGGACCATCGGCGCCGCCGACCAGGATGGCCCTTGGCGGCTCGGGCGAGTCCGGCGGCTGGGAGTCGGCCGGGGAGGCGGTCGGGTCGCCGGCCGGTGAGGTCGTGGCACCTGGGGACGACCTCGCTGTTGGCGCGTCGGTCGGGCTTGCGGCGTGGCTCGCCCGTTGCCCTGTCGGTGCCGGCGTCGCGGCCGGGCCGGCGCAACCGGCCATCACGAACACGAGGGTCGTCAGCCACGCGACGTAATGCGGCGCGTGGCGCTTGACGTTCGGCGTGGTCACCGGGCGGGTCCTCCTGCGGACTGTGGACAGCTGGTGCGGCAGCTCGCGGCGACCGTGACGGTCACGACCGACGACGTCGACGACCGCAGGCCGTCGCCGGACGGCTTTCGGAACAGCGCGCGGTAGTCGCGGGTCGACCAAGCATTGAGGCTCCACACGTACGTCCCGGCCGAGCCGGAGGTCATCGTTGCGAGATCGCTCCAGCCCGAGCTCAGTAGCTGTTGGAGGACCACGGTCCGGCCGCTCACGACGTTGTTGGAGAGCTTCCCTGAGCCGTTGCTGCCGAGGGTCGCCGTGAACGTGACCATCGAGCCGGCGACGACCAAGGCCCTCGAGGCCGACATCGACAGCGTCGTGGGGACGTCGAGGCAGGTGCTGTAGGCGGCGGTCGAGCTCGGGACGTCATATTGCTGTTGGAGCGTCGCCACGTCGCAACGACCGAAGGCGTGCGCGTTCCAGCCCGCCTTGGGCTTCGTGCGCGAGTACGTCTGGACGACCGCGTCGTCGTAGTCGCGGTCGTCGCCGAAGTTCACGTGGTGGTCGAGGACGAGGACGTGTCCGAGCTCGTCGAGCATCACGTTCCGGACCTGGTAGCAACCGTCCGGTCCGCCGGACAGCTCGCACCAGCGAAGCGTGCCCCAGTCGAACCGGTGGCCGTTCTCGCGGAACCACACCCCGAACTTGGCCGGCGGGTTGCGCCGCATGCAGGCGAGGCCGTTGATCCCACACGGGACGTCGCTGCCGTAGTAGACGTCGTTCACCGAGCCGGCGTCGAAGTCGAACGTCGGGGCCTTCGAGAGGCGTGAGGCGTTCGCGTCGTCGGCCGCCTCCTTGATCGAGTCCTTCATGTCCGCCGGGGGGACGCCGCCGCCGGCCCAGCTGAACGTCAGGTCCAGGTTCTGGTCGTACAGCCCGCCCGTCAGGATCGGGTCCGGGTCGTGGGCGACGACCGGACCGGCGACCAGGATGACGGCGGCGACCGCCACGACCAGGGTGCCGATCCGCCCCCGACCCGGGATGGTGCGGATCACGGCTGCACCTCCAGCGTCTCGATGATGCCTGCGGCGGGGTCGAGCAGGCGGACGGTGGACGGGTCGGGCGCCCGCCCGACGCTCTCGAGCAGCACGGAGCCACGTGGCCGGTCGACGCCGGCGCGCGCCGCCGACCCATCGCCGACGGTCTCGAAGCCCGCGGACGCGGCGACGTCGGTCGCGACACGCGTCCGCACGTCGAGCAATGCCAGGTGCCCATCGCGCTCGAACACGAGCGAACTGCCGCCGACAGACGCGGGCCCGGCGCCCGCGACGATCGACTCGCTGACACCGGTATCGGGGTCAACGGCCGACACACCGCACGGGAACCCGGGGCACACGTCGTAGGCGATCAAACGCGACTCCGCCACCCCGAGGACCGGTCCGGTCCCGCTCGCCGAGACCACGCCACCGGTCGCCGTGTCGACGATCCGCGTGCGACACGCGACCTCGCCACACGACGCGACCGCGAGCCGCCCGTCCGAGGCCCACCGGAGGTCCGTCGAGAAGGTCCGCCCGTGACGGGCGTCCGGCGCGAGGCCGGGCAGGAGCCGGACCGCCGTCCCACCGCGGGTCGCGCGGCGCCACACGCCCAAGTCCGCGCGGGTCGCCCGGTCGACCCGGTGCTCGAACGTCGCGCCGAGGTCCGTGTCGAGGACGGCGCTGCGGACGACCGACGCCTCCACGGTGATCGTCGACGCGCAGCCGCCGGCCGGATCGATCGCGCGAACGCGGGACCGCGAGCCGTCGTCATCGCCGACCAGGACGACGCCCTCGACGGGACCCGAGGCGAACGATTCCGGGGGCAGCGCGAGCAGCCTGGCGCGTCCCCCGACCACCCCGAGCGTGAGCCGCCGGCCGGTGAGCGTGCCCGCGGCATCGAGCACGGCGTCCATCCGGAACCAGGCGACGCTGCCGGAGGTTGGTCGCGCGGCGACCGCCGCCCGACACACCGGCGGTTCCCACGGTGGGTCCGCCGTCTCGAGCACGGGCGGCCGGGCGACGCCGGTCGGCCCCAGCAACGCGATCGCGGCCAGGGGCACGAGCGCACGCGCGAATCGAAGCACCTCCACGAGGGCCTCCTCCGGCGGGACATCCGGCGGGAGGAGGGCGAGGCGGCCAGTGTCGTCATGGGCACTTACGTCCCACTTACCGGGTCAAGGCCGGTGGTACCCTCGCGGCATCAACCGGGGTCCTCGGGCCCCTGCAGATCCGACGCGGCGTGTCGCGAAGCCGGTGCGAGTCCGGCACAGTCCCGCTACGGTGACCGCCCCTTTTTGGGGCGGAAGTCCGGTCGCCGATCCGCCGTCGCCGCTCGAGCCTTCGAGAGAAAGGTCAGGCGCAACGTGCGATCCACCGCTTGACCCCTCCTTCGATCCCGAAGCGAGGGGTTCGTCGTTTCTTGTTCCTTCCTGCATCCGGAGTTCCCGTGGACGCACGCTCCCGGGCGACGGTCCGTCGCCGCCCCACCCCGTTCCCCGCCCTGCTGCTGCTCCTGCTGGCCGCGATCCTCGCCGCATGCTCGTCGCCGGCCGCCAGCGCCAGCCCGACCGCCATCGCGCTCGCCTCCCCGTCGCCCGTCGCGACGCCGACGGCGCAACCCACGCCCGAGCCGACGGCCTCGCCGACCGCGGCGCCGACCTGGCCGCTCACCCTCACGGACGACGAGGGGACCGAGGTCACGATCCCGGCCGAGCCGACGAAGATCGCCTCGATCACCAACGCGGCGACCGAGATCCTGTTCGGGCTCGGCGTCGGCGACCGGGTCGTCGGCAAGGTCGAGGAGTTCAACCCGTATCCGGCCGAGGTCGCCGACGTCCCCGACGTCGCCAAGTTCGGCTCGGTTGACGTCGAGAAGATCGTGGCCGACGGCACGGACCTCGTGATCGCCGGCGGCAGCAACTTCAACCCGCCGGAGTCGATCGCGAAGCTCCGCTCCCTCGGCGTGCCGGTCCTCGTGGTGTTCGCGCCCGACGTCCAGACCGCGCTCGACGACATGACCCTGATCGGGCAGGCGGTCGGCAAGCCCGACGAGGCCGCCGCGATGACGGACTCGATCCAGGCGTCCTTCGACCGGGTGAAGGCCGCGACGTCCGGCCTTGCCAAGCCGCGCGTCTACTACGAGCTCGACGCCTCGAACGGCTATTTCGGGCCTGCCCCGGACTACTTCGGGACCGAGATGATCACGACGGCCGGGGGCGAGCCGCTCACGAGCGGCACGGACGGCGTGTACCAGATCCAGGAGGAGCAGATCCTCGCGTTCGATCCCGAGGTGATCCTGCTGGGCGACGCCGCCTACGGGGTCACCCCCGAGCAGGTCGCCAAGCGACCCGGCTGGGACAAGCTCACGGCCGTCAAGAACGGCGACGTCCGACCGATCGACGACGTGGTCGTCACGCGCCCGGGGCCGCGGCTGGGCGAGGGGATCGAGGCCCTCGCGATGGCCATCCACCCGGACCTGGTGCTGCCGTCGGCGTCGTCGGCGGCGCCATCGGCCTCGGCCTCCGCGGCGCCGTGACGCCCGGCTGACCTCGCGGACCCACGATGACCACCACCCCGGTCCCCGCCGGCGCCCCCGGGCGGCTCGCCATGCGCGTGACCGTCCGCCGGGTGACCCGGACGGGGTGGCTGGTCGTCGCCGGGATCGTCGTGCTGGCCGTCGTGTTCGTCGCGGGGATCGCCCTCGGGTCGGTGGACCTGCCGCCGTCGACGACCATCGGCATCCTGCTCAACCAGATCGGCTTCCACGTGCCGGTGACGTGGCCGCCGACCTCGGAGGCGATCGTCCTCGACCTCCGGCTGCCGCGGGTCCTCACCGCGATGGTCGTCGGGACCGGGCTGGCCGTGGCCGGCGCGACGTTCCAGGGCCTGCTCCGCAACCCGCTCGCCGATCCGTACGTCCTGGGCACGGCCTCCGGGGCGGCGCTCGGGGCGGCGATCGCCGTGCTCATCCCCGCGCGCGGCCTGGTGTTCGAGTTCGGCCTGCTGAACCTGCTCGCGTTCGTCGGGGCGCTGCTGTCGGTGACCGTCGTCTACCGGCTGTCGCGGAAGAGCGCGCTCGCCCCGCTGACCTCGCTGCTGCTCACGGGCTACGCGGTGGGCTCCCTGCTGGCCGCGGGCCTCGCGATGGCGATGTACCTCTCGGGCACCGGCCTGCGCCAGATCTTCGCGTATCTGCTCGGCGGGTTCGACGGCACGTCCTGGGCGCGGCTGGCGGTCGCAGCGCCGCTGATCATCGGCGGCAGCCTGCTGATCCTGCTCCGCGCACGTTCGCTCAACGGTTTCCTGCTCGGCGAGGAGGCCGCGGCGCACCTCGGCGTCGACGTCCGGCGCGAGCGGGCGATCCTGCTGGGCCTCGCATCGCTGGTCACGGCGGCCGGCGTCGCCGTCGCCGGCCTGATCGGCTTCGTCGGCCTGGTCGTGCCCCACTTCGTGCGGCTGCTCGTCGGCCCCAACGCGCGGCTCGTGATCCCGATCTCGGCCCTGTTCGGCGCCAGCCTACTCGCCGCCGCGGACCTGGCGGCCCGGATGCTGGGCGGGATCCCGGTCGGCGTGATCACCGCGGTGATCGGGGCGCCGTTCTTCCTCCTGCTGCTGCGCCGAGCGCGGACGGGGTACGAGCTGTGAGCGGGGCCCAGAGGCGCGGACGATGAGCGCCGTCCTGCGCGCCGACGGGGTCACGGTCGAGGCCGGGTCGCGCGCGATCCTGCGCGACGTCTCGTTCGTCGTCGGCGAGGGCGAGCGGGTTGCGCTCGTTGGCCCGAACGGCGCGGGCAAGTCCACGCTGCTCCGCGTCCTCGCGGGCACGCTGCGACCCACGGCCGGTCGCGTCGAGCTGGGCGGGACGCCCATCGGCGAGCTCGAGCGGCCGCAGATCGCCCGGCGGCTCGCGGTCGTGCCGCAGCAGGTGTCGTTGCCGTTCGCGATGCGGGTCGAGGAGGTGGTTGCGCTCGGGCGGCTGCCGCACGAGGCGCCGCTGCGCGGAGCGCGGCCATCGGACCGGGCGGCGGTGGCGGCGGCGATCGAGCGCGTCGGCCTCGGCCACCTGATGGGCCGGGACGCCAGGGAGCTGTCGCTGGGGGAGCGCCAGCTGGTGCTCCTGGCCCTCGCGGTGGCGCAGGACGCGCCGGCGCTGCTGCTCGACGAGCCCACGGTGCACCTCGACCTCCGGCACCAGGTCGAGGCGATGGAGCTGCTCCGCGACCTCAACGAGCGGGACGGCACGGCGATGGTGGCCGTCCTGCACGACCTCGGCCTTGCCTCGCACTTCTTTCCGCGCCTCGTCGTCATCGACCGCGGCCGGCTCGTCGCCGATGGGCCGCCATCGGAGGCCCTGACGGACGACATGATCCGTGACGTGTTCGGCGTCGAACCGGCGCTGGTCCGGCTCGCCGCCTCACAAGAGATCGGGTGATCAAAACGGCGGGTACCCTCTCTCCATGCATCGACGATCGCCCGCCTCGATCCTTGCGCTTGCGCTGGCCCTCGCCGTCGTGCTCGCCGGGTGCGGTGGTTCGAGCGGGACGCCTACCGCCGGCGTGTCCACGCCCGGGTCCGCCGCGCCGGCGACGGCGCCGGCGTCCGCAGGCCCGAGCGGCGAGCGCGCCACCGCCGAGACGCCCACCGAGGCCCCTCGCCGAGGCCCCTCCGTCCGACGCCACGCCGAGCGGCGAGGCGAGCGCCGCGCCGAGCGGGTCGCCCGATGCCGGCGCCGCGGCGGCATGCACCGGCAGCGACGACAACAGGCAGTTCTTCGCCGACGCGGCCGCCGCCGTCGACTGGACGGTGGTGTGCGCGGTGTTGCCGACGGGCTGGTTCGTCGCGAAAGGCGTCTATCGCGGCAACGCGGGCGGCAAGGTCCTGGTCTCGTACTCGGGGCGCAACGGGATGGCCGCCTCGATCTCGCAGGGCGCTTGGTGCACGGAACCCGATGGGTGCGTGGCGGACGGGACCGAGATCGGCCCGGCCAAGCTGGGCCCGATGGACGGCACGCTGATCAAGGTCGACGCCAAGGACTACCAGGTCGTCGTCGACAAGGGCCAGGCGATCTCGTGGGTGTTCGAGGCGGACGGCATGGGCCAGCAGAAAGCCGTGGCCCTGGCCGCCGCGGCTGCCGTCGTCGGCGACTGATCCGGGCGCCCGATCCGCGTGCGAATCGCCGACTTCGAGCTCGAGCGGTTCTTCGCCCGCTACGAGTTCGCCGTACGTCATCTGCTGTGTGCGTCGGATCTCGAGGGCCTGCCGCTGGCCGAGCTCCTGGCGATGGCCGACCCGGAGGCGGAGGCGCTGTGGCGGGACCTGCGGCTCGGCTACACGGAGTCGCTCGGCCACCCGTTGCTGCGGCGCGAGATCTCGTCGCTCTACGACACCGTCGATCCCGACGAGGTGGTCGTGTTCAGCGGCGCCGAGGAGGCGATCTTCGCCATCGCGAACGTCCACCTCCAGCCGGGCGACCACGCGATCGTCGTGTGGCCGGCCTACCAGAGCCTGCACGAGGTCGCGCGGGCATCGGGGGCCGACGTGACGCTCCACGAGCTGCGGGCGGCCGATGGGTGGGCGATCGACGTCGATGCCATGCGCCGCCAGGTCACGCCGCGGACGCGGCTGATCGTGGTCAACGCCCCGCACAACCCCACCGGCTCCCTCCCGGACGCCGCGACCTATCGGGCGGTGTCGGAGCTCGCCGCGGACGCCGGCGCGATCCTCCTGTCCGACGAGGTGTATCGGTTCCTCGAGCTCGACCCCGCCGACCGGCTGCCGGCTGGCGCGGACGTCGGCGCGCACGGGGTGTCGATCGGGGTGATGTCGAAGTCGTTCGCGCTGGCGGGCCTGCGGATCGGGTGGCTGGCGTCGCACGACCGCGCCCTGCTCGACGCGGCGGCGCGGTTCAAGGACTACACGACGATCTGCGCCTCGGCGCCGGCGGAGATCCTGGCCCTGATCGCCCTCCGGGCACGGGAGCGGGTGCTGGCGCGGTCGCAGGCGATCGTCGAGGCCAACCTCGCGCTGCTCGACGGCTTCTTCGCCCGGCAGGGCGATCGATTCACGTGGGTCCGGCCGCGCGGCGCGTCGATCGCCTTCCCCGAGCTCCTGGGGCCGACGCCGATCGACCGGTTCGCGACGGAGCTGCTCGAGGCGGAGGGCGTCCTGCTCGCGCCGGGCTCGATCTTCGGCCACCCGGGCAACCACTTCCGGCTGGGCTTCGGGCGCACCGACCTGCCCGCGGGCCTCGAGCGGCTGGAGGCGTACGCCGAGCGCGCGCTGCCGGTCGCGAACCTCCGCTGACCGCGGGCGATACAGCGATTCGATGGACACCTGGATCTACTTCATCCACCCGCCCCGCGAGGACTTCGCGGAGACCATGACCGACGCCGAGAACGAGGTCTGGGGCCGCCACTGGGCGCGCATCCAGCGCCTGTTCGACGAGGGATCGATCGTGCTGGTGGGGCCGACGCTCGGCCGCACGAACACCGGGCTGTGCGTGTTCGAGGCGCCCGACGAGGCGGCGGCGCTCGCATTCATGAACGCCGACCCGACGATCGCCGAGGGGTTCGCGCGCGGCGAGCTGCGCCCGTTCCGGGTCTCGCTCCTGCGGGGTCGCGACGAGGCGCGGATCCGCGCCGCGCTCGAGGCAGTCGAGGCCGGTTAGGGGACCGTCGGGACCTCGGGGAGGCGGGCGAACCGGTCGAGGAAGCGGGCCGTGATCCGGGTGGCCGTCGCCAGGTCCATCGATCCGGACGTTCTCGTTCGGCGCGTGGGCGTCGCAGTCGTCGCGGGCCGCGCCGAGGGTCGTGAGCGGCACCCGGTGGCGCGCACACACCTGGTGCATCGGCACCGTGCCCGACATCGACACCGAGTAGACTCGGCGACTGGCCGGTCACGTCCTCGGCCGCGGCACCGGACGGCGACGACGACCGGATGGTCCACCGGCGACCACCAGGCGGGCTCGCCCTCGCGCTCGACGATCTCGACGTCGCCGAACCCGTGCTCGTCGAGGTGGCGCCGCAGCGCCGCCACGACGTCGGCGGGCCGCTGCTCCGGCACGATCCGGATGTCCATGCGGGCGTGCGCCTCGGCCGGGATCACGGTCTTCGGCGTCGGGCTCGATGTGGCCGGACCACAGGCCCTGCAGGTTGAGGGTCGGCTCGAAGGTCAGCACCTCGGCAGCGGCGATCCCGTCGAGGCCCGCGGTGAACCGTTCGATGCCCTGGTGCTCGCGCATGTCGTCGAGGTCCCGGAGGTCCGTGGTCGCGACGACCGCACGCTGGGCGTCGGTCGGGGGGACGACGCCGGTGTCGAGGCCCTCGACGGCCGGCCGGCCCTCCGCGTCCCACAGCGTCGCCAGCGCGGCGATCATGCGCTGCCCCGCGTTCGGCAGCAGGGACGACACGCTCGAGTGCGAATCGACCACCATCGTCCGCAGGTTGAGGTCCAGGACGACGATGCCCTTGCCGCCGGCGGCGACCGACGGGCTGGCCGCGCATGTCGAGACTGCCGCCCTCGATGAGCGCCGCGTCGGCCTCGCGCAGGCCGGGCCGGAGATCGAGCATCGCGTCGAGGGCGCCGCTCCCCGTCTCCTCCTGCCCCTCGACGAGGTAGCGCACGCGACAGGGCAGCGGACCGATCGCCTCCAGCCACGCCTCGACGGCCCAGACCCGCGGCAGGAACTCGCCCTTGTTGTCCGTGGCGCCGCGGGCCCAGACGCGGCCGTCGCGGATGTCGGGCTCGTAGGGCGGCGTCGTCCACAGCTCGAGCGGCGAGGCCGGCTGCACGTCGTAGTGCTGGACGGCGGTCACGGTGCGCGGCCCGTCGCCGATCTCGCCGACGACGAGCGGCGGCGCGCCGTCGACCTCGAGCACCTCGACCGTCGCGCCGAGGCGCCGGAGCCGCTCGGCGGTCCAGTCGGCCGCGGCGCGGAGCCCGGCGTCGTCGCCGCCCTCCGACGCGATCGCGAGGTACTCGACGAGCTCCGCGGTCCAGCGCTCGAGGCGCGCCTCGACCAGTCGGTCGAACGCGGCGAAGTCGACCGACGCGTCCGTCGTCGGCGGTCACGCGCGCTTGCGCTCCAGGTCCAGGAACGGCAGCTCGACCACCGTGGCGTTGACCCGGCCGCGGCGGCCCTCGACCGTCCACTCGACCTGCACGCGGGTGCCGACCCGCTCGAAGCGCGGGGCGACCGAGGCGAGCGCGATCGCCTGCTTGAGGATCGGGCTCCAGCCGTGTGAGGTGGCCTTGCCGACCTGCCGCCCGGCCTCCGCGAACACGGGCACGTGCGAGCGGTCGGTGGTGGGCGAGATCGCCGGCGGCAGCCCCTGCTCGTCGTACAGGCGCTCGATGTCGTACCAGTCGAGCATCAGGCCGACGAGCCGCCGCTGGGGGCCGCCGGCCGCCTGCTCGGCCTTGAGGGCGCGACGGCCCGACGTAGTCCGCCTTGTCGAAGCTGACCAGGCGCCCGAGGCCGATCTCGAACGGGCTGTAGTTCTGCTCCGGGTTCATCGCGTGGCGCGCGGACGTGTAGTCGACCTCGAGCAGGATCAGGCCCGCCTCGAGCCGCGTGACGTCGAGCGCGAGCATGCCGGCCGGCCGGATCGCGTACGCGGCGCCGGCCTTGAACACGGCGTCCCACACGGCCTCGGCGCGCTCGGCGGGGATCCACAGCTCGTAGCCCAGGTCGCCCGTGTACCCGGTGCGGCTGACGTCGATCGTCGTGCGGCCGATCTTGCTCGCGCGCCGTCGGAAGTAGCGCAGGTCGCCGAAGGCCTCGCCGGTCGCCGCCTCGAGCACCGCGCGACTGAACGGGCCCTGGAGCGCGAGCGCCGCCACCGACTCGCTGACGTCCTCGATCGCCACGTCCAGGCCGGCGGCGTTCATCGTCAGCCAGCGGATCTGGGGATCGGCCGCGGTCCAGCGCAGCTCGTCCTCGGCGACGCGGTGGACGGTCCCGTCGTCGATGACCTTGCCGTGCTCGTCGCACCACGGCGTGTAGTAGACCTGCCCGACCTTGAGCTTCGTCGCGTCGCGCGTGATCACGCGGTCGGCGAGGCGGATCGCGTCGGGACCCTTGATCCGGTACTTGTAGAGGGGGCTGACGTCGATGACCGCGGCCGCCTCGCGGATCGCGTTGTACTCGATGTCGTGGAAGTCGGCGTACGCGGAGCTCGCGTAGTAGCCGGACCACTCCCGCCACTGCATCTTCCGGTTCAGGGGCGCCGTCCGGGGATGGAAGGCGGTGCCGACGCTCAAGGACGCTCCTCCTGGGTGACGGCCGCCAGTATGCCGTGTCCCGTCCGGCCGCCGGATCCCGGGTCTCGCCGGGTTCCGCCGGATCGCCGCGCCTCGCCACGCGCCACCAATTTCCAACAGGCTTTCGGCGGGTCTGTAGACGTACCACGTCTAACGGGCGCCCTTTCGGTCGCCTGCGCGGCCCTCGCCGCCGGTTCCCGCTCGGAATATTCGTGGTACGTCTGCCATGGACCTCACGCGCACCGAATCGACGTGCCCGGCGCCGGATCGCGCCGAGGATTCGTGCCGGCTAATCCTGGTACGTCTACGACGGCGGTCAGAGCCGCGGCGGCCGCGTCCGCGACAAGCAGCTCGATGCGGCAGCGGGTTCGCGCGCGGTGCGAGGGCATGGACGAATGTCCTTGCACGAGCAATCACTCGTCCATGGTCGCCGCGTGCCAGCCGGACAGCAGTCTTGGGACACAGGTCGTGGCCGCTGCCGACGACGAGGTGGGCCGGTTCGCCGGCCGCGGCGCCGAGAGGTGATCGACCTGGGTGCCCCGGATCCCCGTCACGGGTCCGGGGCACCGACCTCGCCGCCGATCAGGCCGGGCGGGAATAGACGACGATCGCCCCGAGCTCGGTCGCGTACTGCCCGCCGCTCTGGAACATGATGTTGCCGGTCGTGCCCATCTGGCGGGTGGGGAAGGTCGTGGTCGACAGGATCCGCCATCCGTCGGCGCCCCGCCGCGCGGCGTCGGCCGCGATGTCACGGGCGAACTCGACCCACGGCACCTCGCCGCCGGTGTCGACCGAGCGGTAGGTGACCACGCACTGCCCGGGTCCCGCGTCGAACTCCTCCATCGGACCTCCCTCGTTCCGACCGGGATCGGCGCCGCTGCCGACCGTCCGCCGACGGTAGACTGCACCACTTCGAGACAGGCTGGAGAGCGGACGGGACGGGCGACGCGCCACGCGGCCCACCGGACGCCGACGTGGAGGTGGGCGTGCCGCAGCGCTACGACGCGGTGATCATCGGCGGGGGCCACAACGGCCTCATCTCCGCGGCCTATCTCGCGCGTGCGGGCCTCAAGACGCTGGTCCTCGAGCGGCGCCACGTCCTCGGCGGGGCGGCGGTCACCGAGGAGATCGTGCCGGGCTTCCGGTTCTCCGTCGCGAGCTACGTCGTCAGCCTGCTCCGCCCGGAGGTCATCCGCGAGCTCGAGCTGCCCAAGTTCGGCCTCGACATCCTGCCGCTCGACGGCACGTTCACCCCGCTGCGCAAGGGCGACGGCCCGAAGCCCGCGCGCGGTGCCGAGGGCGGCGACTACCTGTGGCGCGTCAACGACCACGGGCGCACGATCCGCGAGCTCCGTCGCTGGTCGAAGTCCGACGCCGAGGCCTACGAGGAGTACGGCCAGCTGATGGTCGAGATGGCCCGGTTCATCAAGCCGATCCTGGGCATCGTCCCGGCCGACCCGACCGACATCGACCCCCGCCCGATGCTGCCGCTCGCCGGCCTGGCCCGGAAGTTCGGCCAGCTGCCCGAACGCCAGCAGGCCGTGTTCGTCCAGCTGATGACGATGTCGGCCGCCGACTTCCTCGACCAGTGGTTCGAGACCGACCCCCTCAAGGCGACGATGTCGGCCTCCGGGATCATCGGCACCTACCAGGGCATCCGCTCGCCCGGGACGGCGTACGTGCTCCTCCACCACTACATGGGCGAGATCGACGGCGCCTTCCGCGCCTGGGGCATCCCCAAGGGCGGCACCGGCGGCGTGTCGTACGCGATCGCCCGGTCGGCCCAGGCGCTGGGCGCGGAGATCCGGACCGAGGCCCCCGTCGCGCGGATCATGGTCCGGAACGGCCGGGCGACCGGCGTCGTCCTCGAGAGCGGCGAGGAGATCGAGGCGTCCTCGGTCCTGTCGTCCGCCGACGCCAAGGTCACGTTCCTCGACCTGCTCGAGGACGGCACGCTCGACCCCGAGTTCGAGCAGGAGGTCCGCCGGTTCAAGTTCCGCGGCAGCTCGGGCAAGGTCAACCTCGCGGTCGACGCCCTGCCGGACTTCACCAGCCTGCCCGGCGTCGGCGAGCACCTGCGCGGGGCGATCAGCTTCAGCCCGTCGATGGTGGAGATGGAGCAGGCCTACGACGACGCGAAGTACGACCACTGGAGCCGGCGGCCGTACATCGACATGATCATTCCGACCCTGGTCGATCCGCAGATGGCCCCGCCGGGCAAGCACGTCATCAGCTGCTTCGTCCAGTACGCGCCGTACAGGCTCGACCCGAGCCTGGGCACGTGGGACGACAACCGGGAGGCGTTCGGCGACGCGGTCATCGACCGGATCGCCGAGTTCGCGCCCAACATCCGCGACATCATCGTCGGCCGCCAGGTCCTGACGCCGCTCGACATCGAGCGCACGATCGGCCTGACCGAGGGCAACATCTTCCAGGGCGAGCTGTCGCTCGAGCAGCTGTTCTTCAACCGGCCGGTCCCGGGCTACGCGCGGTTCCGGACGCCGATCCGCGACCTGTGGCTGTCCGGCTCGTCGACGCACCCGGGCGGCGGCCTGATGGGCGCCAACGGCCGGCTCGCCGCGCTCGAGGTCCTCAAGTCCCGCGGCCGGAAGGTGGCCTGACGTGGTGGCGACGACCAACCGCTATGACGCGATCGTCATCGGCGCCGGGCACAACGGCCTGACCGCCGCCGCCTATCTCGCGACCGGCGGCCTCAGCGTGCTCGTCCTCGAGGCCCGTGACCGGATCGGCGGCGCGACCGTGACCGAGGAGCTGGCGCCCGGCGTCCGGGTCCCGTCGCTCGCCCACACCGTCGGTCGGCTGCGGCCGTCCGTCGCCCGCGAGCTCGGGCTGACGAAGCATGGCCTGTCGCTCGTGTCGCCGGAGGTGCGCGTGTTCGCGCCCCAGCCCGATGGCGGCGCGGTCTCGCTGTGGAGCGACCTCGCCGCGTCGGTCGACGCGATCCGCGGCTGGTCCGCCGACGACGCCACCTCGTACGTCGAGTTCGACCGGCGCGTGCGGGCCCTCGCGCGGTTCCTCGCCGACCTGGGCGACGAGGCGCCGCCCGAGATCCGGACGCCGGGCTTCGGCGACGCGCTCCTGGGCCTGCGGCTCGGGCGCGCGTTCCGCGGGCTGGGCAAGGACGACGGACGCACGATCCTGCGCGTGCTCGCGGAGGCGGTCGCCGACTTCGTCGCGGAGTCGTTCGTGACGCCGGCGATGCGGGCGACGCTCGCCTGGCGCGGCGTCCGCTACACGGCGATGGGCCCATGGTCGGCGGGAACGACCGCGGTGCTGCTCGCGGACTCGGCCGGCAACGACGGCGGGGCGGCGGGCGAGACGGTCTTCGCCCGCGGCGGTCCGTCGGCGCTCGCCGACGCGCTGGCCGCGGCGGCCCAGGCGGCCGGGGCGGAGATCCGGACCTCCGCGCGGGTCGCGTCGATCCTCGCGGTCGACGGCGTGGCCACGGGCGTCGTGCTCGAGGGCGGCGAGGAGATCGAGGCCCCGGCGATCGTCTCGGGCATCGACCCGAAGCGCCTGCTGACCGGCCTCGTCGACCCGGTGACGCTCGGCCCGTCGCTCCGCTGGCGGGCGGCCAACATCCGGACGCCCGGGACGGTGGCCAAGGTCAACCTCGTCCTCGACGGCCTGCCCGAGTTCCCGGCCGCGGCCGGCGACGCGCGGCTGCTGCGCGGGCGCATCCAGGTGGGGACGACGTCGATCGACGACGTCGAGCGGGCGTTCGACGCGTCGAAGTACGGCCGGATCTCGGACAGCCCGGTGCTCGAGGCGACGATCCCGTCGCTCGTCGACCCGTCGCTGGTCGCCGGGGCCGCGGCCGGCACGCAGGTCATGAGCGTGCTGATGCAGTGGCTGCCGCCGAAGCTCGGCGCCGACGAGTGGGCGGCCCGGCGCGACGAGGTCGGCGATCTCGCCATCCGCACGCTCGAGACCGTGTCGCCCGGGCTGGGCGCCCGCGTGACCGCGCGCCAGGTGCTGACGCCGGCCGACCTCGAGGCCGACTACGGGCTGACCGGCGGGCACCCGCTGCACGCCGAGCCCGCGCTCGACTCGTTCTTCCTGTGGCGGCCGCTGCTCGGCTGGGCCCGCTACCGCATGCCCGTCGAGGGCCTGTACCTGGCGGGGTCGGGGCGCACCCGGGCGGCGGGGTCACGGGCGTGCCGGGCCGGAACGCCGCGCGCGAGGTGCTCGCGGACGCGAAGCGCCGCCGCAGGTAGGCGCCGACGCGCCGCGCGACGGCGCCCGACGACGAGCGGTCGCTAGCTCTTCGGGCCGCCCAGCAACGCGCCCAACCCCGCCAGCGGCGAGTTCGGGCCCGCGTTCGCGGCCTCGGACAGGCCCTCGAGCACGCCGCCGACGTCCAGGCCGGCCGCGGCGTTGCCCTTCGGGACCTGGCCGTCGGGCGTGATCGCGTCGATGACCGTCGGCAGGGCGGCAGCCAGGACCGGCAGCAATGCCCCGACATCGAGACCGCTCTGGCCGGCCATCTGTTGCACCTTGTCGGGTCCGAGCGCCGCACCAAGCGCGTTCGGGTCGACCGGCTTGTTCGGGCCGGTGGAGACCCACGAGCTCACCGTGTCGCCGAGCCCCGCCTTCCCGAGCTGGTTCACGAGGCCCTCAGGCCACCTTCGCCGCCGACGAGCCCGCCGATGGCACCGGCGATGTCGCCGACGCCCCCGGAACCACCTGACCCACCGAGCATCTTGCCGATCTCGTCCATCACCCCGACCTCGCTGCGTGTCGTCGAGGTCCTAGGGTGCCACCGTTCGACCGGTCCGCCTAGGGCCGCGAGGCTGTCGGCAGGCCGCGGACCTCGGCCGCCGCTGGCGTCGCCTGGCGAATCGTCAGGCCCAGGCCGGGAGCATCGTCCCGCGGAACGACAGGGCCGGCGCGTCCGACAGGGACGGGCGCTCTCGGCCGGATCGGGGCCTCGTGCACGGCACCCCGTCCGCGCCACGAGAGGAAGCGGGTCGGGACGATGCGGATGGCCTGGGTGTAGGTGGCGCGGAAGGTCGCGCGGTCGAACCCGCCGTCGGCCAGCAGCGCGGCGTACTTGGTGAAGAACGCGTCCGGGATCTCGGCGGCGCCCGGCTCGAGGGTGGCCTCGGCCTCGATGAGCCCGACCGAGAAGTCCGATTCAGGATGGCCCAGCGCGACCATCAGCCGCGGGTTCGCGCGCAGGTTGCGCACCTTGACCGCGTCGGGCTTGGAGAAGACCAGCAGCGCCTCGCCGTCCCACCAGAACCACGTCGGGACGAGATGCGGGAGGCCGTCCGGGCGGACCGTGGACAGCCATACGACGGGCTCGGCGGTGAGCATCGGCCGCACGCGTTCGAGGGTCTGGGCGTGCGAGGCGTCGTACCCCGGCCGGCCCTGGACGCGCGGGGACGCTGCCCGGTCGGGCGACGTGGCGGCGAGGATGCGGCGGAGGAACTGCATGCCCGGAGGATGCGTGGCGCCGTTTCCAGGATCACCCGGCGAGGATCGTCGCACGGCATGGACATCCGTCGATGCCGCCGCCCGGCGTCGCTCAGCGGCGCTCCAGCTGTGACTCCTCGGCGATCCGCGCCTCTTCGGCCGCGTCGGCCCCGGACGGTGGCGGCAGCACGACGGCCGCCGGCCCGTCGCCGGAACCCGGGTCGTCCGGGATCGACCAGTCCCACTCCTTGAGCTTGCGCAGCAGGCTCCGGCCGGTGAGGTCGAGGTGGAGCGGCGTGACCGACACCCGCCGGTTGACCACCGCGTTGAAGTCGGTGCCCGGGACGCTGATCCCCGATGGCGGCGGCCCGCCCAGCCAGTAGTAGGGGATGCCGCGAGGGTCGACGCGGGCGACGAGCTGGTCCTGGTAGACGCGCCGCCCGACGCGGGTGACCTCGAACCCCTCGCAGTCGTCGATCGAGACCGCCGGGACGTTGACGCTGAGCAGCTCCCCGCGCTTCAGGCCGTGCTCGAGGATGTTGCGGGCGACGATCGCGGCGGCCAGCGACGCGAGCGCGAAGTCGACCTGCTCGTAGTACTCCTGCGAGATCGCGAACGACGGGCAGTTGTTGATCACGCCCTCCATCGCCGCGGACACCGTGCCCGGAATAGGTGATGTCGTCGCCCAGGTTCGCGCCGTAGTTGATGCCCGAGGCGACGAGGTCGAATCGCTCCTCGAAGAAGCCGAGGAACGCGAGGCTCACCGCGTCGGTGGGCGAGCCGTCGACCGAGTAGCCCATCGACCCGTCGGCCAGCGTCCGCTCCCGGACCCGCAGCGGCCGCATCAGCGTCTTCTGGTGCCCGACCGCCGACTGGTTCGTGTCCGGCGCGACCACCGTGACGTCGCCGATCGGCGTCCATGGCCTGCTTGAGCGCCAGGATGCCGCGGGACTCGATCCCGTCGTCGTTGGTGACCAGGATCCGCGGCCGCCGCGTCGTGTCGGTGTGGCCACGCCCGGACGGTCGAAGCGCCCGCTTGCCGCCCCGCGTGCCCGATACCGGCTCGCCGTGCTCCCGGTCGACGTCGCGTCGCTCGGACCTGGCGCGCTCCCGGGTCATGTCCGGGGTGCCGGCCTCGGCTCGTTCCGGGCCCTCGTCCTCGCTCACACGCCGGGCCCGGACGGTTCCGCGGCCTCGCCCGTCGTGGCGGTCCGGGCGCCGCTGACCTCGTCCACGTCGGCGTCGACCCCTGGGACCGGCTCGACCGGCCGTCTGACCTGGCGGCCCTCGCGGGCCGCCACTCGTTGGGTCGCGCGCTCGGCCACCGTCCCGCCCTCGCGGGAGCGGCCGAACCAGTAGAAGAAGAACGCGGAGAGCACCGCGGCGATCGGGATGCCGAAGATCGCGCCGATGACGCCCGCGATCTTGCCGCCGATGACGACCGCCGCGAGGACGGCGATCGGGTGGATGCCGACGGAGCCCGCCATCAGCCGGGGCGAGATGATGTTCATCGTCACGAACCACGCGATGCCCATCACGATCAGGACGGGGAGCGCGACGTCGGGCTTGAGCAGCAGGGCGACGGCGACCGGCGGCAGCCACGACACGAACGGCCCGAAGAACGGGATCATCTGGAGCAGGCCGGCCGCGACGGTGGTGACCGCGGCGTACGGCAGGCCGAACGCGATGTTGACGACGGCGGTCAGGAGGCCGAAGAACAGGCCCATGACGACCTGTCCGCGGAGGAAGCCGCCGAACGACTTCGAGGTGGTCGTCTGGAGCAGCCGCGCCTCGGTGACGTAGCCGGGCGGGACGAGGCGGTAGAGGAAGGCGATGATCTCGTCGCGGTCGATGGCGATGTAGATCGACAGGATCACCAGCAGCAGGATGTTGCCGAACACGCCGATGCTGGCGAGGGCGACCGACTGCAGCGGACCGACGGCCTCTCCGGCCAGGTCCTGGAGGTTGGCGACGACCGTGGGCGCCTGGCTGACGAGGTCGACCGACATCCCGATGCCGGCGAGGCGCTCCTGCAAGCCGGTCAGGAGGTTGGTCAGCTGGTCCTGGAGGGTGGGGGCGTCGAGGATGAACTGGTTGATCGAGGAGGCGAGGGCCGCCGACGCCTCGACCAGGATGAACAGCAGCACCACGACGATCGCGAGGTAGACGACGATCACCGCGCCGGTCTGCGTCAGTCGCGGGACCAGGCGGGTCAGCCCGTTGATCAGCGGCAGCAGCGCGAACGACAGCAGCCAGGCGAGGAAGAACAGCACCAGGATGTCGAAGAACGCGTAGAACACGCTCGCGACGAAGCCCGAGCACGATGAACCCGAGGGCGATCACCGCGAGGACGAGCACGGCGTCGATCAGCGCGCGCTGGCGGTCCGTCAGGCCGTCGAACATGGCGTCAGCCTACACGTGTGGACTCGCCCCGGAATCGCCGGCCGGATCCGAAGGCTCGTGCCGCATGCGGCGAGCGTGCCGCACGTTCATGGTTGTCGCGGATCAGTGGCTCGTCGCGGCCTCCGCGGCCGGCGCGACCGCCGCACCCGGGACGATCGCGTCGCCGACCGCGATCTCGCCGTCCACGAGGATGTCGGCGCGGATCCCGGCCTTGTGGGTGAGCGCGCGGATGATGGGGCGGCCGACCAGGCCCTCGAGGTAGGTGCACGGCTCCGCGAGCCGGATCGCGACGCAGCGCACGGTGCCCACGGTGAACTCGCGACCGACGAGGTCCTCGAGGTCGATCCCTCGCACCTCGACGTTGCGTCGCGTGTCGACCGCGGCGATGTTCGAGGCCCGGGTTGTCGACGTTCGCCCGGTCGAGGGTGTCGGCGGAGATGAGCGTCAGGCCCCGCCCGGCGCCCGGCGACGGCGACCACTCGCCGGTGCCCTTGTGGTATCGGTCGCCCTCGAGCCCGCCGCCGGCGTGGGCGGCGACCCGCTCCACCGACGCCATCGGCGCCCCGGCGACCCGCGCGATCCGAATGGCCACAACCCGTCCCGTCGTCATCGGAGCCCCATCCTTGCGCGGACCTCGGCCATCGTCGCCTCGGCCTTCGGCTTGAGCCGGTCGGCGCCGGCCTCGAGGATCCCGTCCACGTCGTCCGGGTGCGCCATCAGCTCGGCGTACCGCTCGCGGGCGGGCGCGTAGTGCCGGACGATGCGCTCGGCCAGCAGCTTCTTCGTGTCGACGCACCCGGTGCGGGCCGTGCGCTCGCCGTCCCAGATGTCCTCGAAGTCGTCCCCGAAGAACCGGTGCAGCTGGCAGACGTTGCAGACCTCGGGCCGGCCGGGATCCGTGCGCAGGATCCGCTTGGTGTCGGTGACCATCGACATGACCTGCTTCCGGATCAGCTCCGGCTCGCCCAGGATGTCGATGGTGTTGCCGACCGACTTCGACATCTTCTTGACGCCGTCGGTGCCCAGCACCACCGGCGCCTGCGTGAACACCGCCTCGGGCTCGGGGAACGTCTCGCCGTACCGGTGGTTGAACGCGCGGACGATCTCGCGCGACAGCTCGAGGTGCGCCGCCTGGTCCTTGCCGACCGGCACCAGCGACGCCTTGTAGATGACGATGTCGGCGGCCTGGAGCACCGGGTAGGTCAGCAGCCCGTGGTTGATGTCGTCGGGCTGGGTGAGCTTCTTCTCCTTGTACGTCGGCGTCCGCTCGAGCCAGCTCACCGGCGTGACCGTCGCCAGCAGCCACATCAGCTCGGTGTGCTCCGGCCGGTGGCTCTGGACGAACAGCGTGCAGCGCTCGGGGTCGAGACCGAGCGCCAGCAGGCCGGCCGCCATCTCGCGCGTCCGCGTCCGCAGGACGTCGGCGTCGTGGGTGCTCGTCAGGGCGTGGTAGTCGACGATGCAGTAGATCGCCTCGTACTCGTACTGGAGCATCACGTAGTTCCGGATCGCGCCGAGGTCGTTGCCCAGGTGGACGATCCCGGACGGCTGGATGCCCGAGAAGATCCGGGGCCGCTTCGCGGGCGCCGCGGCCGCGGACGGCGACGGGGCGGTGTCGACGGTCATGGGGCCGGAGTGTACGGGATCGGTCTCACCGTCCGGCCCTCCCCAGGGCCGGTCGGTACCATCCCGTCGTGCGCTGCCCCGTCACCAGCTCCGCGCCGTGAGCCTCCAGCCGCTGCGCGTCGGCGTGCTCGGCGCGGGCACCGTCGGCCGCGAGGTGGTGCGCGCGCTGCTCGAGCGGTCGCCGCGCCTGGCGCCATCCGACGGCTCGCCGCTGGTCCTCGCCGGCGTCGCGGTCAGGGACGTGGCCAGGGCCAGGGCCGCCGGCATCCCCGAGGACCTGCTGACCGACGGTCCCGCCCACCTGGTCGCCAGCCCGGATGTCGACGTGATCGTCGAGGTCATGGGCGGCGACGAGCCGGCGCGAACGCTGGTCGCGGCGGCCCTCGCCAACGGACGCGCCGTCGTCACCGCGAACAAGCATCTCCTCGCCCACCACGGGCCCGAGCTGGAGCGGACGTCCCGCGCCGCCGACAGCCCGCTGCGGTTCGAGGCCGCGGTGGCCGGCGGCATCCCCGTGCTCGGCCCCCTGTCGCTGGACCTCGCCGCGAACCGCGTCGCGCGCGTCCGCGGGATCGTCAACGGGACCACGAACTTCATCCTGACGGCGATGGCGCGCGAGGGGCGCGACTACGGCGACGTGCTCGCCGAGGCCCAGGCGCGCGGCTACGCGGAGGCCGATCCGACCGCCGACGTCGAGGGCCTCGACGCCGTCAACAAGCTCGTGATCCTCGCCCGGCTGGCGTTCGGCGCGTGGATCGATCCCGCCGCGGTGTCCAACCGGCCGGGCACGACCCGTGGCCGGGACGGGGCCCCCGGCATCACCGGGGTCACCGCGGGCGACGTCGCCGCGATGGCGGCCGAAGGCAGGATGCTGCGCCTCCTCGCGACCGCCCGGCTCGCCGACGACGGCGCCCTCGAGGCGTCGGTCGTGCCCACGGCGGTGCCGGCGGGCTCGGCGTTCGGGCGCTGCGACGGGGTGCTGAACCGGGTCGAGGTCGACGCCGAGCCGGTGGGCCGGGTGGCGTTCGAGGGACCTGGCGCCGGCGGGCCCGCGACGGCCTCGGCGGTCCTCGGCGACCTTGTCGCGATCGCGCGCGGGCTCGGCTCGACCTGGGCCGGGGCGGCGCCCGCGCTCGAGCGATCGGCGCTCGCCGTGCGCCCCGTCGCGTCAGAATGCGTCGCGGCGCCGTCCGGCGCCTGCTACCCGTCCGCGGACTGAGGCGCCTGTGATCTCGCCCGACCACGCTCGGCCACGGCTCGTCGAGCGCTACCGCGAGTTCCTGCCCGTCGGGCCGTCCACGCCGGTCGTCTCGCTGGGCGAGGGTGCCACGCCGCTCGTCCACGCCCGGCGCTTCGGCGAGGCCATCGGCCTGCGCAACCTCCACCTGAAGGTCGAAGGCCAGAACCCGACCGGCAGCTTCAAGGACCGGGGGATGGTCCTTGCCGTCGCCAAGGCGCTCGAGGATGGCGCCCGGAGCGTCATCTGCGCGTCGACCGGCAACACGTCGGCCTCGGCCGCCGCCTATGCCGCCGCCGCCGGCCTCGAGTGCGTCGTCGTCCTCCCGGCCGGCAAGATCGCCGTCGGGAAGCTGCTCCAGGCGATGGTCTTCGGCGCGCGCGTGATCTCGGTCCGGGGCAACTTCGACGAGGCGCTGCGCGTGGTCCGGGCGCTGTCGGAGCAGGACGAGCATCCGATCACGCTCGTCAACTCCGTGAACCCGTTCCGCCTCGAAGGTCAGAAGACCGCCGCGTTCGAGGTGTGCGACGACCTCGGTGGTGCCCCGGACGTGCTTGCGATCCCCGTCGGCAACGCCGGCAACATCTCGGCCTACTGGCGCGGCTTCCGCGAGTACCGGGAGGCGGGGCGCATCGACGCCGTCCCGCGCATGTGGGGCTTCCAGGCGGCCGGCGCGGCGCCGCTCGTCAGCGGCCGCCCGGTCGACCATCCCGAGACCGTCGCGACGGCGATCCGGATCGGCAACCCGGCCTCGTGGACGCTCGCGATCGCGGCGCGCGACGAGTCGGGCGGTCGCATCGACGCGGTCACCGACGACGAGATCCTCGCGGCCCACGGCGACGTGGCGAGGCTCGAGGGCGTGTTCTGCGAGCCGTCGTCGGCGGCCTCGCTGGCGGGCGTGGCCAAGGCGGCCCGCGCGGGCGAGCTCGACCCCGAGACGACCGTCGTGTGCGTGCTGACCGGCAACGGCCTCAAGGACCCGTCCACCGCGGAGGCCGGGATCACGGTCGAGATGGTCGAGGCGGACGCCAGCGTCGCCGACGTCAGCCGGGCGCTCGGCTGGTGGTGAGCCGGGTGCGCGCGGCAGGCGGCCCGGGTGCCTGGGCGGCCGTCGTCGGGCGCCGGATCGCCGTCGAGGTCCCGGCCTCGTCCGCCAACCTCGGGGCGGGCTACGACTGCCTCGGGCTGGCGCTGGACCTCGTCAACCACGTGGCGGTGGAAGGCGTGGACGGCGACGGCTCGATCGAGCTCGAGGTCGCGGGCGAAGGCGCGTTCGAGCTGCCCTCGACCCGGGCGAACCGGTTCGTCGCGGGCCTCGAGGCGGCGCTCGAGGCGTCCATCGGGGCCCGGCCTCCCGGGCATCGGCTGGCGGGTGGCGATGGACAACGCCATCCCGCTCTCGCGCGGACTGGGCTCGTCGGCCGCTGCGACCGTCGGTGGGGTGGTCGCGGGTGCCGCGCTCGCCGAGCTGGCAGGCGCGACGCGCCCGAACGACGACGCGCTGCTGCAGATCGCGTCGACCATCGAGTCCCACCCCGACAACGCGGCCGCCGTGCTGCTCGGCGGGTTCGTGGTCTCGGCGCAGCTCGCCGATCGCGTCGCCGCCATCCGGTTCGACGCTCCGGCCGGGCTGCGCTGCGTGCTGTACATCCCCGACCGGCGGCTGGCGACCGAGGACATGCGGGGCGTGCTGCCCGAGCAGGTGCCGCTCCGCCACGCCGTCGAGAACCTCGGCCGCGTCGCCGTCGGCGTGGCCGGCATCGCGACCGGCCGCCTCGAGCTGTTCGCCGACCTGACCATCGACCGGCTCCACGAGCCGTACCGCTCGGCGGCCTACCCGGAGCTCCCGCGGCTGACGATGGCCGCACGCGAGGCGGGGGCCCTCGGGTCGTGCCTGTCCGGCGCCGGGTCGACGATCCTGGCGTTCGTCGCACCCGGCGCTGCGACCGAGCCCATCGAGGCCGCGTTCCGCGCCGAGGCCGCCGCGTGCGGCCTGTCCGGGCGGGTCGCCGTCGTCGTGCCCCGCAACCACGGCGCCGGCATCGTCCCCGGCTGACCGCCGCGCCTTCCTCAGGCGATCGGCTTCGTCATCGTCGCGCACTCGACCTCGGTGCCATCCGGCATCGTCACCGTCCGGCGCTCGATCTCGCGGAAGCCGTAGTGGCGATAGAGGGGCACGCCAGCCAGCGTCGCGACCAGGATCAGTTCGGAGAAGCCCTCCGCCTTCGCGGCCGACTCGGAGGCCGCCAGGACCCGGGTCCCGAGGCCCTGGCGCGTCCGGTCGGGCCGGGTGAACATCGCGCGCACCCTCGCCGCCTCGGTCGCCGGGTCGATGATCCGATCGTCGTCGGCCGCATCGCCCGATCCCGTGTACAGCTTGCCCCGACGGCTCCAGCCGCCACACGCGAGGAGCCCGTCGTCGCCCTCGATCACGAAGTACGTGCCGTCCCCGAGCAGGACGCGGTCCAGGTGGGCGACGTGCTCGACAGAGGAGGCGGTCTGGTCGGGGCTGTAGAAGGCGCCGAAGAGGGCCGCGATCGACGCCCTCTGGAGGGCCTCGATGGCCTCGGCGTCGTCCTCGCTCGCGACGCGGAGCTGGGGCTCCGTTCCTGACTCACCGTCGCTCATCGGGCGTCGTCCGGTCCGGGGCGGCGGCTACCGGCCGGCCCGGGCGCCCGGGCCGACGGTGTCTTCGCTCAATCCGGGAAGGCAGCCGGAGGTCAGCGGCGGTACACGATCCACATCGCGACGCCCGTCATGGCCGGTTGGCCGTACGCGTAGCCGGGGGCGGGCGCACCCATGGACGTCGGCACCGCGCCGATATTGGCGATCCGCCAGCCATCCGCCGCGCGACGGGCCGCGTCGGCGGCGACCCAGTCCCACAGCGCGTCACCGAGCGTGGTGTCGGCGGTGACCAGCAGCTGGTCGTCGCCGATGAGCCGTTCCTTCATCGCCCCTCCTTGCGTCGAGCGGTCGTGGGAGTTGGTGGCGCCAGCGTAGCGCCTCGGCCGACGGCTCTGGGACCGGGAATCGATGCGCGGCTCGCCTGGAGGCGGCGGCGCGGTCAGCTGTCGGGTGCGCTTTCGTCGTCGGCGCGGCGGGTCCCACCCTGGGCCGGCGGGGTCCAGACCCGGTCGGCGTAGCGGAGCTGGCGCTGGATCAGCTCATCGCTCGTCTGGGCCGGGTCTCCACGCAACAGCTCCCGCTCGCGCTCGGCCTCGTCGAGGGCCGCGTCCTTCGCGGGCGGCGTCGCGGGGTCGTCGGCCTGACGCTCACCGTCGCCGCCGAACAGTCGCTTGAGGAAGCCCATCTCAGGCCGGCGTCGCGTCGCGCGTCATCGCGGTAGCCATCTCAGGCGGCCGCCCCGGCGCGGATGAAGCCGAGGACCTGGTCCCAGGCCTTGGCCGACGTCGTCGAGAACTCGTCCGCCTTCTTGTCGAAGAAGCCGTGCGGCGCCTTCGGATACGTGGTGACCTCGTGCCGGACGCCCGCGGCCGCGAGCGACGACTCGAACGTGGTCACCGCCGACGGGGGGATCGCCTCGTCCGCTCCGCCGAAGATCGCGAGCACCGGGCTCTCGAAGCTTGGCGCGAGGTCCGCCGGTGCCGGTGTGTTGGTGCGGTGCGCGCCCACCGGCCAGCCGTAGAAGCCGATGACGCCGGCCAGGCCCTTGCCGAAGGTCGCGCCGAGGAAGGAGACACGTCCGCCCATGCAGAAGCCGACGGTGAACAGGCGCCCGACGCCGGTCTCTGCGCGAATGTGGTCGATGGCGGCATTCGCGTCGGCGCGAAGGCCGTCGAACGAGAGCAGCGGCACGTGCTCCTGGTACGGGAAGCCGGGACCCCGGTCGCCGATGCCGGCCGTCCGGCCGAAGTAGTCGATGGCGATGGCGTCGATCCCGTTCTCCGCGAACCGCAGCGCCAGGTCCTCGTAGTACGCGTGCAGGCCGCGGACGTCGGGGAAGATCACGATGCCGGCGCCGCTCGGCTCGGCCGCCCGCGCCAGGTAGGCCTGGAACCGATTGCCGTCGGCCGCGTCCAGCTCGATCGTCTGGGCGTCGAGCGCGCCGCCGGCGATCGGCGGGATGGGTGGCCGGGAGTCGTGGTCGAAGCACATCGCGACAGGGTCTCCATCGGGCGATTGGGCGGTCGATGCGGCTTGGGGCGATTGTCGCGCGCTGGGGCGGTTTCGTCGCGATAAGCGCGGGATAAGCGCGCTTCGTGATCCTGCGCCTCGTGGATGTCGCCCGGTTCGGAAGGGCAGTTCGGGCGCTGCGCGTGCGGCGGCGCTGGCGCCAGATCGACTTGGCGGCGGCCGCGGCCGTCTCGCGCACGCACGTCGGACGGATCGAGCGCGGCGAGCGCCCAGGTCTGACGCTGGATGCGGTGGATTCGGTCGCGATCGCGCTTGGGGCCTCGACCGATCTGCTCATGCGCTGGAACGGCGAGGGCCTTGATCGCCTGTTGGACGAGGCGCATGCGCGACTCGTCGAGGTCGTTGTACGACGCCTCCGGAGCTTCGGCTGGGAGGTCGCGGTCGAGGTGTCCTTCTCGCGAAACGGCGAGCGAGGGTCGATCGACGTCCTCGCCTTCCACCCGGCGCATCGAGCGCTCGTCGTGATCGAGGTGAAGTCCGTTACGCCGGACATGCAGGCGATGCTCGGCGGGCTTGATCGGAAGGCACGCCTCGGCGCATCGATCGCCCGGGACCGCGGTTGGAATCTGGCCTCGTTGCACGAATCCTTGTCCGTGGAACACGCGGACCAATCGACGCCGCGTCGAGGCCCACGAAGCCAGTCTGCGCGCTGTTCTGCCCGCAGGGACGCGTGACGTCCTCCGCTGGCTCGCCGAACCGGCGACCCCCGCCGTGCGTGGGATCTGGTTCGTGTCGGATCGGCACCCGACGGCGACGCCGACTGTCGGACGTGAACGGGTCGCCGCGGGCCGATCGGGCGGCCAACGGGCGCACGCCTCGGACGCCGTCAAACAACCGCCGCGCGCTGCTACGTCACGATCCCGCTGACGAACAGCCGCCGGGTGCATCGCTGGCACAGGACGACCACCGCGGGCTGCGACACCGAGCGTGCCGACCCGCAGCTGGGCCGACCAGGGCGACGACAGCGCCGCCCCTTGGCGATTTGGCGGCAACCCGCCGACGATCGGCGATGGCGGCCCGGCCGGCGCGAGGAACGGCGGCCAAGCAAGCTGCCGCGGCCCGGCGAGGAGCCTCGGCTCAACCGGGAACCGCGGCTCGGCGAGGACCGGGCCGTTCACCATGCT
>CAWHIA010000002.1:0-89050 GCA_963829155.1 uncultured Chloroflexia bacterium
GGCTGGTCGACGCCAATACCCTTGAACGCGGCCGAATGGACGCGTCAACGAGGGCGACCGTGGACCAGCGGGATCTCGTCGAGCGAGCGGGCCGGGGCGATCATGACGCGTTCGACTCGCTCGTCGTCGCGACCGTCGCGCGGCTGGACGCCGTCGCCCGTCTCATCCTCAGGGACCCGGAGCTCGCGCGCGACGCGGTCCAGGAGGCATATATCCGAGCCTGGCGTGACCTTCCGGGCCTGCGCGACCCGGATCGGCTGGACGCCTGGCTCCATCGCCTGATCGTCAACGCTTGCCTCGATGCCGCCCGCCGGCGTCGGCGGCGGCCGATCGAAGTCGAGCTCTCGCCGATTGCGACGCCGACGGTGGCCGACTCGGCCGGCCTGATCGCGGATCGCGACGAGCTGGAACGCGGCTTCCGCCGTCTCGGTGCCGAACAGCGGGCCGTCCTCGTCCTGCACTACTACGTCGGCTTGTCCATCTCCGGCGTTGCGGAGGCACTGGACGTCCCCGTCGGTACCGCCCAATCCCGCCTCGGCAGAGCCTTGGCGTCACTGCGGACAGCGCTGCGGGAAGACGCCGAGCTGCAGCAACCGGGCGTCCAGAAAGGCCAGATCGCATGAGCGCGAACGACCGCCTCGAACGCGACCTGATCGCGTGGTTCGCCGAGACGGCGGCCCCGCGGACGCCCGAGTACACCCCCGAAATCTCCCTGCGGGCCGCGCGCGTGCGTCAGCGGCCACGCTGGACCTTCCTCGAAAGGTGGCTCCCCATGAGCGCAACCACGCTCGGCCGGCAGGGAATCCGGCTGGTCCCATGGCGGACCGTCGGCCTGCTCGTCGCAGTGCTGCTCCTCTTGCTCCTCGCCGCCGTCGTGTACGTCGGCAGTCAACGGCACGTGCCTGCCCCGTTCGGGCCGGCGGTCAACGGTCGGATCGCATTCGTGCTGACGCCGCCCGGATACGGGAACCAGTCCGGCTACCACGAGCCCTTCGGCGACATCCTGACCGTCGATCCGACGACCGGCGCGACCGCGACCCTCGTCGGCGGACCGGAGGTCGACGGCGTGCCGGCGTTCTCGCTCGATGGCACCAGGCTGTCGTTCGTGCGCCAGGTGGCGGGCGGCGTACAGCTGTTCGCCATCGACGCCGCCGGCGGGACGCCGATCCCGCTGACGAGGGACCCGCTGCCCGGCATCCGGGAAGCCGCCTGGGCGCCCGATGGGCGTTCGGTGGCGTTCACGGTGCCGACAGGCGACCGCTCCGACCTGTGGATCGCCTCGACGGACGGCTCAGGCGCCGGGAGGCTCGAGCTGGGTGACGTCTCGGCGATCGCGCCCCAGTGGCGACCACCGGACGGGCGCGAGCTGCTGTTCGTCGGTTCCGAGGCGCCCGGCCTCGACGAGCTTGGCGCCTACCACGGCATCTATGGATACGACGGCGCGACCGGGCTCGCCCTGTACCGCATCGAGCCAGATGCCCTTGGCCTGCGACGGATCACTGCGTCGGATGGGGCTGGGCTCGACTATGGCAGGACGAGCTGGACGCCCGACGGCGAGCGGATCGTGACCCAGGCGTCGGGTTCGGGGAGCACCCTCATGCGGGTACTCGTGCTCGATGCAGACGGTCGTGAGGTGGGCAGCATCGGCCTCGACGACGGCACCTACGCCGACCACCTGGCGCCGGTGGTATCGCCCGACGGCACGCGGATCGCCTACGCCGTCGCCTCGGGCGATCTCTGGCGCGTCCACACGGCTCCACTCGACGGCTCGGGTCCGGACGTCCCATCCGACCATGAATTCGGCGGACTCGCAGCGTCACTGCACTGGTCGCCGGACGGCAAGACGATCATCGTGAACCACCACTACTATCCCGGGACGTGGCTCATCGACGTTGACGGGGGAGCAACACGACAGGCGTCCTGGACGGACCCCGGATATGCGGCGTGGCAGCGGCTCGCACCATGAACTTCTTCGAGCCGACTCACTGACCGACTCGACCCCCGCTAATGACCTGCGATCCCCCGCCAGCGCGGCGGGGGATTCGCCTTTGGCGGCCGGCGGCTCCCTGCGGCTTGGTTCCCCTCCCAATGAGCCATCGGGCGCGTCCCGCGCCGCTGATCCAGGACTGACGTCGCGACCCGTCGAAACTGCGTGACGTTTGCGATCTACGGGGGTGCCGGATGCAGCCCGGCGGCGTATCGTCCGAGCCTCGGGAGGAAACGATGCTCGAGGTGCAGCTGCTTGGCCATCTTGCCCTGGCCGACTCTGGGCACCGGATCGACGCGGTCCGCAACCCGCGCCTCATCGCCTATCTCCTGCTCAATCGCGACCGGCCCATCGAGCGGACCGAGGTCGCGTTCACGTTGTGGCCGGACTCCAGCGATGCTCAGGCCCTCACGAACCTTCGGCGTGAGCTCCACGCCCTGCGTCGCGCCTTGCCAAACGCCGAACGCCTGCTGGCGATCGAACGCCGGACAATCCAATGGCGGCCGGACGCGTCGTTTCACCTGGACGTCGCAGCCTTCGAGGAGGCAGTCGAGCACGCCGCGGGGAGTGGGGTCGACGAGCTTCGGGCCGCGGTGGCCATGTACCGCGGCGACCTGTTGCCGGGGGTCTACGACGACTGGATCCAACCCCATCGTGATCGCCTCCGGACCAGGATGGTCGAGACCCTTGACTTGCTCGCCGCCGGTCTCGAACACCGCCGCGAGTACCGGGCCGCGATGGAGCAACTGCGTCGCCTCGTGGCGATCGATCCCCTGACCGAGTCCCGATATCAGGGGCTGATGCGTGTTGCCGCCCTCGCTGGAGATCGCACGGCGGGCCTGCGCGCGTACCACGCCTGCGTCAGTGCGCTGCGCGACGAGCTCGGGATCGAGCCGAGTCGGGAGACGCTCGAGCGCCTATCAGCGGCTCGTCGAATGCTCGACGTGTCCCAACTCCAGGCCCGGGCCGGATCGGACGTTCCGGTCCAGCCAGAGCTCGTCGGCCGAGACCCGGAGTGGATGACCCTGGTCGACGGCTGGAACCGAGCCCCGGAGTGGAGCGTTGACGCTCGTCCTGATCGAGGGTGACGCGGGCATCGGCAAGAGCCGCCTCATCGAGGAGTTCAGCCGTTGGGTGCGCGCCCAAGGGGCCGCCGTGCTGACGGCGCGATCGTGGGCCGTCGAGGGGTCGCTCGCGTACGCACCGATCACGGCCTGGCTCCGATCGGCGCCGCTGCGGCCACTGCTCGACAGCCTCGACGACGTCTGGCTTTCGGAGATCGCGCGGCTTCTGCCAGAGCTCCTCGCCGATCATCCCGGCTTGGCGGCGCCCGCGCCGATGCTCGAAAGGTGGCAGCGCCAGCGCCTGTTCGAGGCCGTCGCCAGGGCGGTGGCGAGCGCACGAACACGGCCCCTGCTGATCCTCGACGACGCGAACTGGGCCGATAGCGACACGCTCGAGTGGTTGCACTTCACGCTCCGGACGGCGGCCGTCACAGGCTTCGTCATCCTCGGCGTTCGGTCGGGGGAGGTCGACAGCAACCGATCCCTGGCCGCGCTCGTGTCCGACGCACGCGATCGAGGCGAGCTCCTCGACATCGAGCTCGGACCGTTGTCCGAGGGCGAAACCGCGATGCTCGCCGACGCGACCTCGGAGCGGCCGCTCGATACAGCGGCACACGCACGCCTGTATCACGAGACCGAAGGTCATCCGCTGTTCGTGGTGGAGATGGCACGGTCCGGGTTCGTCGGCACTGCCGATCGCGACTCCGCGGGAGCTGCGGGAGGCGGGCGGATGCCGGCACCGGCTCGCATGACCGCCCGAATGCGGGCCGTCATCGCTGCCCGGCTCCGACAGCTCACGCCGACGGCCCAACGCGTCGCCGAGATCGCGGCCGCGATCGGGCGGGATTTCGACGTCGACGTCCTCGCAGCGTCAGCCGACCTCGATGAGCCCGACCTCGTGGAAGGCCTCGATGAGCTCTGGCGGCGGCGCATCATCCGGGAGCACGGGCTCAACCGGTACGACTTCAGCCACGACCGCGTCCGCGAGGTCGCGTACGAGCATGTCGCGCCTGCCGCGCGTCGCGTGCTCCACCGGCGGGTCGCGCAGGCCCTCGAGCTCCGCCACCACGACGACCTCGACCCGATCGCCGCGCAGCTGGCCGCCCAGCTCGAGTCAGCCGGGCTGGCCCTTCGCGCCTGCGAGATGTACGAGCGTGCCGCCGCGGTCGCGATGCAGGTCCTTGCAAGCGCCGAGGCGACGCGCCACCTCTCGCGGGCCCTGGCGATCCTGGCCGAGTCCCCGGCGAGCCGAGACCGCGACATCCACGAGCTGCGCCTGCTGCTCCGCTTGTCACAGTCACTCCTCGCGATCGAGGGTTACGCCTCACGACGCCAGGAAGCGACGGCCGATCGCGCGCGTGCACTCGCCGCGGATCTCGGCGAGGAGATCGACGAGTGGTTCGCGCTCAATGGGCTGTGGGCGGTGCGCGTCGTGGGAGGAGAGGTGGATCGGTCAAGAGAGGTCGCCGAGGCCGCTCTCCGGCGGTCGGACGGACACCCGGAATTCGCATCGGCGAGTCACCTGGCCCTGGGTGGATCCCTCACGTTCCTGGGCGAGCCTGCGAAGGCCGTCGGCGAATTCGAGCGAGCGATCGCGACATACGTCCCCGGCGTGTCGCAGCCCACGACCTCGGGAACCGATTCCGGCGTCGGCGCCATGTCGTGGGGATCGCATGCCCTGTGGCTCGCGGGTCGAACGGCAACCGCCGCGGAGTGGTCGAGCCGGGCGATCGCCTCCGCTGACTCTCTCTATGGCCCGTACGTGAAGATGCTCGCGCAGAGCTACGCGGCGATCCTCAACCAGATCGATGGCGATGTCGATGCCATGTTGCAGCACGGCACGGTCGCCGCCGAGCTCTGCAGCCAGTACGGCTTCGCCTATTACCGGGAATGGCCATTGATCCTCGCGGCATGGGCGAACCGGGGAGTCGGTTCGGACAGCACGGCTCGGATCGAGCGCGCCCTCGACGAGATGCGTTCGATTCGCGCCCTCGCACGGCGGCCGTATTACCTGTCGCTGCTCGCTGATGCTCAGGAAGCTGCGGGAGACCCGGGGCAGGCGCGCGCGGTCCTGGAAGCGGCCCTGGCGGACGCAGCGACGAGCGGCGAACAGTGGTGGGTGCCCGAGCTGCACCGGCGCATCGGGACGCTCGATGACGGTCCGAGCGGCGAAGATGCCATCCGTCGTGCCGTGGCTCTCGCCACCGCACAGGGCGCCTGGTCGTTGGCCCTCCGCGCAGCGATCAGCCTGGCGCTTCGCTCACCGTCCGAGCGGGCCACGCTCCGCGCCGTCCTCGACGCCGTCCGCGAGCCGGTGCGGCGCGACCGCCTCGAAGCCGAAGCCGTGCTTGCCGGCACCGTGGGTCACGGGAGGACGAACGCGGGCGCGAACGCTTCGCGAACGATTGACGTGCCAGCCTCACCGCCGATGTCCCGATAGTGGAGGCGTGACATGGCAACGGCGCTTGGAACCCCGTCGCTCGACAAGGCGGCCCTCTCTACCCTGAGGGCCGGCTTCAGGGGAGAGGTGATCGGGCGCGACGACCCGGGCTACGACGATGCGCGGCGAGTGTTCAATGCCGCCGTGGATCGACGGCCGGCGCTCGTCGCCCGGCCGGTCGATGTCGCTGACATCCGGCTGGCGCTCCAGTTCGGGATCGACCTCGGACTGAAGATCGCGGTCCGAGGGGGCGGCCACCATGGCGCGGGCTTCGGGACGGTCGACGACGGACTCGTGATCGACCTCGGACGCCTGCGCGGGATCCGGGTCGACCCGGACGAGGGGACCGTGCGGGTAGAGCCGGGCTGCACCCTGGCCGATCTCGACCACGCGACTCACGCGTTCGGGCTTGCCGTCCCGACGGGCATCTTCGGGACGACCGGGATCGCCGGGCTGGCACTTGGCGGCGGCGTGGGCCACCTGACTCGCAAGCTCGGGCTGACCCTCGACAATCTGCTCGAGGCGGACGTTCTCCTGGCCTCCGGCAAGCTGGTCACCGCGAGCCAGAGCAAGAACGAAGACCTCTTCTGGGCGATTCGCGGAGGCGGCGGCAACTTCGGCATCGTGACGTCGTTCCTGTTTCGGGCGCATCCGGTCTCGACAATCGTGGGCGGCCCGACGCTCTACGAGCTCGACCAGGCGGAGGATGTTCTTCGTTGGTATCGAGACTTCGTGCCCTCGGCGCCTCCGGAGCTGAACGGCTTCTTCGCGTTCATGACCGTCCCGCCCGCCCCGCCCTTTCCGGAACACCTCCACCTCAAGAAGATGGCAGGCATCGTGTGGTGCTATTCGGGCGACCCGACGAGCGCCGCCGAGGTCTTTGCGCCGATCCACGCATTCGGGCCGCCCGCTCTCGACGGCATCCAGCCAATGCCGTTTCCCGCCCTCCAGACAGCGTTCGATCCGCTCTACCCGTCGGGGCTGCGCTGGCACTGGCGCGCCGACTTCGTCAACACGATCCCGGACGACGCGATCGCGGAACACGTGCGCTTCGCCGCGACGCTGCCGACGTGGCTATCCGGGATGCATCTCTACCCAATCGACGGAGCGGCCCACGACCGAGATCAGGCCGAGACCGCATTCAGCTATCGCGAGGCACGCTGGGCCCAGGTCATGGTCGGCGTCGACGAGGATGCGTCGACGAGTTCCGCCACGGCCGCCTGGACGACGGCGTACTGGGAGGCGCTCCATCCGTACTCAGCGGGCGGCGCGTACGTGAACATGTACATGGACGAAGGTCAGGACCGCGTCCGGACGTCGTATCGCGCCAATTACGACCGGCTCGTCCGGGCGAAGGCGCTGTTCGATCCGGACAACGTCTTCCGTCTCAACCAGAACATCCGTCCGGGGTGACCATCCGAGCCACCGGGTCAGCCGCGCCGGCCGCCGATCGATCCCCAATGCAAACGTATGACCGCATGCGCGAGTGGTACGCTGCGCGACGTGGGAGCGGGGAGCGGGACCGACGGTCGGGGCAGGTCCGGTGCGCGCACGAAGAGCCGGGCCGCGAGCCTCCCCGCGACCGACGGCCAGCCACATCTCAAGCCTTCCACCGACCCCCTGCCGAGCGCCGTCCCGCAACGCAAGGCGGTCGCGACGATGCGCGACATCGCGGCCGCGGCCAATGTCTCGCAGAGCACCGTCTCGCGGGTCCTGAACAATGCCCCGACCCGGGTCCCGATCGCCGAGGAGACCCGGGAGCGCGTCACGCTCGCGGCGCGCAAGCTCGGCTACCGGCCCAACCCGCTCGCCCGCGGCCTGCGCGGCGCCCCGACGATGCTGCTCGGCGCGGTCGTGCGCGACATCACCGACCCGTTCTTCGCGGGCGCCATCGAGGCCCTGTCGATCGAGGCGATGGCCCGCGGCTACAACGTGGTCCTCGGCCACGCTCAGGGCCGGACCGACCAGGCGCTCGCCCTGACGGCCGTCCTCGAGACGCGCCACTGCGACGCCATCGTCCTGCTCGGCGACATGCAGGACCAGCCGCGACTCCTGGCGGACCTGCGGACGTCGCTGGTCCCGGTCGTGGCCCTGTGGCAGGGCTCGAGCCTGCTGGAGGTGCCGACGGTCGACGTCGACAACGTGGCCGGCGTCCGGGACGGCCTCGAGCATCTCGTCGGCCTTGGCCATCGGCGCATCGCGTTCGTCAGCGGACGCCACCTGGGCGACATCCGCGAGCGCGAGGCGGCGTTCATCGGCTTCATGACGGAGCGGTTCGGCGGGGTGGACCCGGCGTTCGTCCGCCAGGTCCCGAACACCCCATCGGGCGGCGAGAGCGCGCTGGGCGCCCTGCTGGACCTGCCCGAGCCGCCGACGGCGATCATGACCTCGACCGACACCCTCGCCTTCGGGGTGCTCCACGCGGCCTACAGCCTCGGCCGCACCGTCCCGGACGACCTGTCGGTGGTGGGCTTCGACGACATCCTGCTCGCGAGCCACACGGTCCCGGCTCTGACCACGCTGCGGATGCCGACGGCCGCGATCGTGGCCGAGGGCGTCCAGCTGGCCATCGAGTACGCGCGCGACGCCAACGCCGCGCGGCCCCCGGTGGTGAAGGTGATCAAGGCGTCGCTGATCGTCCGCCAGTCGACGGCACCGCCGGCTCGCTGACCGGCTGGGACGCCCGCGGCCCGGATGCCGAGGCCTCGTCCCGGATCACCCGCAGGCGCTTCATGACGTCGTTGCCGCCGCGACCGAAGTAGTCGTGCAGGCCAACGTACTCGCGGTACAGCCGGTCGTACGTGCTCGTCGTGCCGGCGTCCGGGCGGAAGATCCGGGCGTGCGGTCTGGCCATCGCCGCGGCGGCCGCCTCGATCGAGTCGTAGCCGCCAAGGGCCGATCCGGCCGCGACGGCGCCGTACATCGCCGAGCCCACGGCGGGCGCCTGGGTCGACGCGGCCACGTCCACCTCGCGGCCCGTGATGTCGGCCGTGAGCTGCATCAGCAGGGCGTTGCGCTCCGGGAGCCCCCCGCAGGCCACGATCCGATCCACGGCCACGCCGGCGGCGTCGAGCGATTCGATGATCCGCCGCGTCCCGAACGCCGTGGACTCGAGCAGCGCCCGGTAGATGTCCGCCGGGCCGGTCGCGAGCGTGGCGCCCAGGAGCAGGCCGCTGAGGTCAACGTCGACGAGGATCGAGCGGTTGCCGTTCCACCAGTCGAGGGCGACCAGGCCGGTCTCGCCCGGCCGGCGGGCGGCGGCGTCGCGCTCGAGGACGTGGTGGACGTCGGTGCCGTCGCGGCGCGCCTGCTCGTGGACCTCGGGCGGGACGCCGGTTCGGATGAACCAGCCGAAGATGTCGCCGACCGCCGACTGCCCGGCCTCGTAGCCGAAGAACCCCGGGATGATCCCGTCCTCGACCACGCCGCACATGCCCTCCGCGAGCGCGAGCCGGTCGCCGAGCACGAGCTGGCAGGTGCTCGTGCCCATCACCGCGACCATCGTCCCGGGCGCCGTGACGCCGACGGCGGGGACCGAGACGTGGGCATCGACGTTGGCGACCGCGACGGGCGTCCCCGGGCGCAGGCCGGTCCAGCCCGCCGCCGCCTCGGACAGCCCGCCGGCCATCGCGCCCAGGCGGTCGATGCGGCGCGACATCTTGTCGTCGACGATCGAGGCCAGGCCGGGCTCGAGGCCGGCGAAGAACGCCACGTCGGGGAAGCCGTCGCGCTTCGACCACTGGGCCTTGTAGCCCGCGGTGCAGGCGTTGCGAGTCTCCGACCCGGTGAGCTGCCACACGATCCAGTCGGCGGCCTCGATCAGCCGGTCCGCCGCGCCGGTAGACCTGCGGCGCCTCGTCGAGGATCTGGAGGCTCTTGGCGTAGAACCACTCCGACGAGATCCGGCCGCCGTAGCGCGGTAGCCACGCCTCGCCGCGCGATTCGGCCAGGGCGTTGATGCGGTCCGCCTCCGGCTGCGCGGCGTGGTGCTTCCAGAGCTTGACCCAGGCGTGCGGCTCGCGGCGGAGCTCCGGCACCTGGCACAGCGGCGTGCCGTCGGCGGTGGTCGGGAGCATCGTGCACGAGGTGAAGTCGACGCCGATGCCGATGACGTCCGCGGGGTCGATGCCGGTGGTCGCCAGCAGCTGGCGCACCGTCGCGCCGACCGTCGCGACGTAGTCGGCCGGGTCCTGGAGCGCCCAGTCGGCCTCGAGCACGACGTCGTCGTCCGGCGCCGGGAGCCTGCGGTCGATGACGCCGTTGGCGTACGCGTGCACGGCCGTCGCGAGCTCCGCGCCCGTCGCCACGTCGACCATGACGGCGCGCCCGGACTCGGTGCCGAAGTCGATGCCGATCGTCACCCTCATCGGACGCGGTCTCCTTCGCCGCCCTCGCCGACCTCGCGGCCGTTGACGCCGCTGCCGCGGTCGTCGGCGCCCGGCGCCGCCCCGGCCGGCTGCCCGTAGTACGCGGCGGGCCCGTGCTTGCGGTCGAAGTGCCGGGCCAGCAGCTCAGGGTCGAGCTCGCCGATGGTGGCGTCGATGAGCAGCGTCCGGGTGGCCAAGGCCGCGACGGCCTCGAGGGCGATCGCCGTCTCGACGGCACCCGCGGGCGAGTCGCCCCAGCAGAACGGGCCGTGCCCGTTGACCAGGACCGCCGGCGAATCCACGGCCGTCCGCCCCGCGCTCGCCAGCGTCTCGACGATGACCCGTCCCGTCTCCGCCTCGTACTCGCCGGCGATCTCGGCGGACCGGAGCGGCCGGCTCACCGGCACCGACCCCCGGAAGTGGTCCGCGTGGGTGGTGCCGAGGCACGGGATCGGTCGCCCTGCCTGGGCCCACGCCGTCGCCTCGCGGGAGTGCGTGTGGACGACCCCGCCGATCCCCGGCAGCTCGCGATACAGGAGCCGGTGCGTGGGCGTGTCGGTGGACGGGCGGAGGTCGCCCTCGACCACCGACCCGTCGTCGAGGCCGACGACCACCATGTCGTCCGCGGTGAGCCCGTCGTAGGGCACGCCCGATGGCTTGATGACGAGCACGCCTGCCTCGCGGTCGACGCCGCTCACGTTGCCGAACGACAGCACGACGAGGCCGGATCGCCCGAGCGCGACGTTGGCCGCGGCGACGGCCGCCTTGAGGTCGGCGAGGGCCATCGTCGTCAGCCCAGGGGTCGCCGGCCGGAGCCGGGCAGGTCGGCGCGCGGGATCCAGACCCGCATCGCCTCGACCGACCGGTTGGCCCACGCGTGGTAGGGAATCGCCGCGAGGTCGAGCGCCTCGCCGTCCGCGGTCGTCGCCGCGACCGAGAGCCCGATCACGTCCTGCCCGAGATCGGGCCGCGCGACCGGCTCGGGCGTGGCGCGAGGGTCGAGGCGGACGTCCTCGACCTCGACGCCGGGGGGGAGATCGGCGGTCTCGATGGCGTAGACGAGGGGGCCGCGTTCCAGCGCGACGCAGCCGCGGATCGCGTCGACCTGGGGCGCGGGCTCGGTGATCCGGGCGGGCATCGCGAGCTCGAGATCGACGGCATCGCCGGCCCGCCACCGGCGGGTCGCGTGGACCTGGCGGTCGCCCGGGGCCACGTCCTCGCACATCCCGCCGCCCCAGTCGATGGTCGCGGCGGTCGCCCAGCCGGGGATCCTGAGGCCCATGGTCCACTCGTCCGTCGGGGCCTCGACGACGGCCACCCGGACCCGGCCGCTCCACGGATAGTCGGTCTCGACGGCCAGCCGGACCCGGGCGCCGCCGACGGATGCGGCGATCTCGCCGGCCGCGTACTGGTGGACCTGGAGTCCGTGGCCGTCGGTCGTCGCGAGGACCTGCGGCCAGCTCGCGAACGTCCGCACGAGGTTGGGCGGACAGCAGGCGCACGCGTACCACGGCTTGCGCTCGCCGGTCCCCGGCTCGGCGGCGACCCGGTGCGTGCGGCGCTGGAGCGGGTTGACGTAGAAGAACCGTTCTCCGTCGCTCGAGACGCCCGACAGCACGCCGTTGAACGCCGCGCGCTCGATCGCGTCGGCCGCATCCGGATCGCCCGTCGCGAGCAGGAGCCGCCAGGCGACCATGGCGCCGGCGATCGCCGCGCAGGTTTCGGTGTACGCGCGGTCGGGCGGCAGCTCGTACGGGTCGCCGAACGCCTCCTGCGCGTGTCGGCTCCCGTGCCCGCCGGTGAGGTAGGTGCGGGTGGCGATCATGTCCCGCCAGCGCGTGTGGACCGCGTCGAGCAGCGCGGCGTCGCCGGTCTCGACGGCGACGTCGATCGCGCCTGCGTCGAGGTACAGCTGGCGCACCGCGTGACCTGCCACGCCGCGAGCCTCGCGGACCGGCTCCACATCCTGCCAGTAGGCGCCGCCGAACCGTCCGGACCCCAGCCGGCCGTGGCCGCGACGGTCGATGTGGAGACGGGCCAGCTCGAGGTAGCGGGCCTCGCCCGTGACCCTGTACAGCTCGACCAGCGCCATCTCGATCTCGGGATGGCCGTCGATCCCGTCGGCGCCGTCGGGCCCCAGGGCCGCGTCCACGGAGTCGGCCGCGCGCCGAGCCACGGCCAGCAGCCGGTCGTCGCCGAGCGCCCGATGCCACGCGACCGCCGCCTGGACGAGGTGGCCGATGCAGTACAGCTCGTGGCCGAACTGGAGGTCGCGGTACTCGCGGCCGGGGGCCAGCACCTGCACGAACGTGTTGAGGTAGCCGTCGTCTCGTTGCGCCGCCGCCACGAGCTCGATCGCCTGGTCGGCCATCGCGGCGACGCCGTCGTCCCACGCGCGCCCGAGCTCCCAGGCCACGCCCTCGAGCCATTTGTAGACGTCCGAGTCGAGGAACGGGAACGGCCCGTCGAACATGATCCCCAGCGCGCGGTAGCGGCCGGTCGCGGTCCCCGCCGCCAGCCGGAAGTTCTCGAGGTTGCCGGCCTCGACCAGCTGCTCGAAGGCGTGCGGCAGCGTCCGCTCCCGGTTCGTCCGCAGCCGCTCGGCCCAGAAGCCGCCGGTCACCGACACGTCCTGCCCGCCGAGCGGACGAAGCCGGCCGATGGCCCCGGGCGTCGGCAGGACGGGCGCGACCGGGACGGACGTGCGGGTCGCGCCGTCTCCCACCGGCACGCTCACGGCCCGCGCTCGAGGAAGTAGAACGCCTGGTTCCAGCGGAGCTCGCGTCGGAACGCGGCGGAGGTCGTGGCGGCGTCGACAGACACGAGCTCGATGCCGGCCATCTCGGCGAAGTCCGTCAGCACCTCCATCGGCAGCGTGGTCGTCAGCGCGGTGTGGTGCGGCCCGCCGGCCGTGAGCCAGGCCTCGGCGGCGGTCGGCAGGTCGGGGCGTGGCCGCCAGACCGCGCGTGCGACGGGGAGCCGCGGCAGCGGCGCGTCGGGCTCGACGAGGTCCACCTCGTTGGCGATGAGCCGGAAGCGGTCGCCGAGGTCGGCGAGGCCGACGACGATGCCAGGCCCAGGGGCGGCGTCGAACACCAGGCGCACCGGGTCCGCACGGCCGCCGATCGACAGCGGGTGGATCTCGCACGACGGCTTGCCGGCGGCGATCGAGGGGCAGACCTCGAGCATGTGGGCACCGAGCACCTCGGGGACCGGGTCGCCCAGGTGGTAGGTGTAGTCCTCCATGAACGAGGTGCCGCCGGGCAGGCCGTCGCCCGCCACCTTGAGGATCCGCACGAGCGCGGCGGCCTTCCAGTCGCCTTCGGCGCCGAAGCCGTAGCCGTCGGCCATCAGCCGCTGGACGCCGATCCCGGGCAGCTGCGCGAGCGCGCCCAGGTCCTCGAACGTGTCGGTGAAGGCGCCGAACCCGCCCTCGCCCAGGAACGACCGCAGGCCGCCCTCGATCCGGGCCGCCGCCCGCAGCTCGGCGTGGCGGTCGCCGCCCGAGCGCAGCGCCGGCGCGAGCTCGTAGTCGGTGGCGTACGCGTCGACCAGGGTGTCGACCTCGGCCTCGGGGACCGCCGCGACGCGCTCGACGAGGTCGGCGACGCCGTAGCCGTTGACCGAGAAGCCGAGCCGGGCCTGGGCCTCGACCTTGTCGCCGTCGGTGACCGCGACCTCGCGCATGTTGTCCCCGAACCGCGCGATCCGGAGCCGGTGCGACTCGTGCCAGCCGGCCGCCGCCCGCGTCCACCAGCCGATCCGCGCCGAGACCTGCGGGTCCTGCCAGTGGCCGACGACCGTCTTGCGCCCGCGCCGCAGCCGGGTCTGGATGAACGCGAACTCCCGGTCGCCGTGCGCGGACTGGTGGAGGTTCATGAAGTCCATGTCGATCTCGGCCCACGGGAGATCGCGGTTGTACTGGGTGTGGAGGTGGACCAGCGGCTTGCGCAGGTCGCTGAGGCCGGCGATCCACATCTTGGCCGGCGAGAACGTGTGCATCCAGGCGATGACGCCGATGCAGTCGGGCGAGCTGTCGGCCTCGCGCAGGACCGCGGCGATGCCGTCCGGCGTCGTGACGACCTGCTTGGCGACGACCGTGACCGGGATCTCGGGCGCCTCGTCGAGGCACGCGGCGATCGCCCGGGCGTGCTCGCCGACGCGCTCCAGGACCGCCTCGCCGTAGAGGTGCTGGCTGCCCGTCACGAACCACGCCTCGAGCTGACGAAGACCGGTGTTCACGGCGTGGGATCTCCCATCACTTGACCGCTCCGCTCAGCAGGCCCGAGACGTAGTACTTCTGCAGCAGCAGGTAGACGAGGATGCAGGGCACGATCGAGATCGTGATGCCCGCCTGCAGCATCCCCCAGTCCGTGCCGCCGAGGCTGGTCGTGGTGCGGGCCGCCGCGAGGATCACGGGCAGCGTGAACGCCGACTCCCTGCTGTTCATGACCAGCGAGCCGAGCAGCTCGTTCCACGACGTGATGAACGCGAACAGGGCCACCGTGACGATGGCCGGCACGACCATTGGCAGGAACACGCGTCGCAGGACCTGGAACGCGCTGCCGCCGTCGATGTAGGCCGCCTCCTCGAGCTCGCGCGGCACCGCCTCGAAGCTGTTGCGCATGATGTACAGGCTGAACGGCAGCTGGATCGTCGTGTGCAGGATCGCGAGGCCGAGGATCGTGTTGGTCAGCTTCAGCTGGACGAACATCAGGAACATCGGCGTCAGCAGCGCCTGGTAGGGGATGATCAGCGCCAGCAGCAGGAACACGAACAGCGGCTCCTTCGCCGGGATCGGGAAGCGAGCGAGGGCGTAGCCTGCGGGGATCGTCAGCCCGAGCGCGATCACGATCGTGACCAGGGCCGTCCCGAGGCTGTTCGCGAGGTACGTGGGCAGCCCGGCCTGGTACCCCCACAAGCGGCTGTAGCTGTCGAGGCTCAGCGCGCTCGGCAGGTACGTCGGCGGTTGCGCGGCGGCCTCGCCGGTGGACTTGAGCGAGGCGAGGATTCCCAGCACCAGCGGGGCGACCATCACGGTGCAGACCACGATGCAGATCGCCGCGGCGAGGTACTTCGTTCGACCCGACCCGACCCGGGTCAGCCGGCTGCGCTCGCGGCTGCGGGCCTGGGGTGCGCCGATCGACTCGCTGCTCATCGCCGGCTCCGGCGGGTGAAGGTGAGCTGGACGACCGTGAACAGCAGCACGACGCCTGCGATCAGCAGCGAGAGCGCCGCCCCGTAGCCGAGCTTGAGGTAGGGGAACGAGTTCAGGTAGACGTAGAACACGGCCGTCGCCGTCTGGTTGAACGGCTGGCCCGCGGTCATGATGTAGAACTGGTCGAACGCGAGCAGCGAGCCGATGACGCTGATCAGGGTGACCAGCAGGATCGTCGGCGCCGTGAGCGGGACGGTCACGCGTCGCACCCGCTGCCAGTAGCCCGCGCCGTCGACGACGGCCGCCTCGTTGATCTCGTGCGGGATCGCCTGGATCGCCGCCACGAACAGCAGCATGCCGAACCCGATGACCTTCCAGGTCACCGAGCCGATGATGGCCCAGGTCGACGTGTCGGTGTCGGTGCCGAGCCACAGCACGGGCTTGGTGATCAGGCCGAGGTCGATCAGGGCGGTGTCGATCAGGCCGAACGTCGGGTTGTACAGCCAGTACCACAACAGGCTCGACACGCCGAGGCCGATCACGACCGGGATGAACACGATCGTGCGGGTGACCCGCCGGATGGGCGAGTTGGTCGAGACGAGCAGGGCCAGCAGGTAGCCACCGACGATCAGGATCGGCGTGATGAACAGCGTGTACTTGAGGCTGTAGGTCAGCGACGTCCAGAACTGGGTGTCGCTGAACGCGCGTGTGAAGTTGCCGGTCCCAATGAGCTTCGGGGGCGTGATCAGCGACCAGCTGTTGAACGACATCCACACGAGCTGGGCCAGCGGGTAGAACGTGAAGGCCAGCACGAACAGCAGCGCGGGGCTGAGGAACAGGAGCCCGGTCAGCTTGTTGCGACGCGTCGCCAGCATGGCTCTCCAGGGTCGGTCCGGCAGGCGGGTCGCCGCCGGATGGCGAGCATTGTCAGGGTCGGAGCGCGAGCCGGACGGGCGGCGTGACCGCCCGGCCGGAGACGTGGGGGCCGCGACGGCTCGGGCGAACCGTCACGGCCCCGCGCGGAGGAGGAGTTGTTCTCGTCCTAGGACTGGCAGGAGATCTGCTTCATCGCCTCCTTGCCATCGGCGATGACCTTGTCGAGGTCGTCGTCGGTGTAGTAGGCCCGCTGGAGCATCTGCAGCCAGGGACCCTGGGGCGAGTTGATCTGCTCGAAGAAGGTGAGCGTGTACGGGGTGCGTCCGACTTCGAGGGCCTTGGCCACGTCCTGGACGAGCGGCTCGGCCTGGAAGTACTTGTTGTTGGCCATGTCGCTGCGGGTCGTGAGGTTCAGCAGCTTGGCGTAGCCCTCGACCTGCTCGTTGTCGGACAGGATGAACTTCATGAACTCGACCGCATCGTCGACGCGGTCGCTGCCGTTCGGGACGACGACGAGGTCACCGCCGATGAACGAGGCCGCCTTGCCCGCGTCCACGCCCGGGAGGTCGGTGATCCCGAACTTGAACGAGTGGTCCGGGGGTCCAACCATCTGGTTGTTGGCCAGCGTGATGTTGAAGTTCCCGGTGCCCATCATGCCGATCTTCCCGGTACCGAACTGCTCGGCGAAGGTGTCACCGGTCTCGCCGCGTGCGCTGTCCGGCACGTTGCCGGCCTTGACCATGTCGCGGGCCCACTGCAGGACCTCCTTGACACCGTCGCCGACGAGCGGCTCGTCGCCGCACTTGCCGGCCTCGATGGTCGCGCCGGACGCCCACATCAGCGGGCCGACCGTGAAGATGTTGCAGCCCGCGCAGTTGCCGGGCAGGTAGTAGCCCGTGACGCCGTCGCCGAGTGCCGTGATCTTGTCGGCGTACTCGCGAATCTCCGCGAGGCTCGTCGGCGGCTTGTTGGGATCGAGACCGGCCTTCTCGAACAGGTCCTTGTTGTAGAACAGGGCCGACACGTCCGCGTACAGCGGCACGCCATAGAGCTTGTCGTTGAATGTGGCGACGGTCATGTGGCCGGGGCTCGCCGTCGTGAGCTCGGGCCAGTCCTTGATCTTGTCGGTCAGGTCGACGAGCTGGCCGGCGTTCTCGAACTGGGGGGCGTAGATCAGGTCCATGCCCATGAGGTCGGGCACGTCGCCGGACGCGATGCCCTGGGCGATCTTGCCGACCATCTCCGCGTGGGGGATGTAGCTCAGGTTGATCGGCTTCGCCGGGTTGGCCGTGTTCCAGTCGCACACGAGCTGGTCGACCATCCCGCTGTTGCCGCCCGAGCGCTCCCACATGGTCATCGCGTTCGGGTCTTCCGATCGCGCGCAGACCGCGGCGGGCGCGCCGCTCGCCGCCGGAGCCGGCGCTGCGCTTTCCGAGGCTGCCGGCCAATTCGGCCGGGGTCGACGCGGCCGTCGACGGCGCCGCGGCCGATGGCTGTGCCGCCGATGGGGCGCCTGTCGGCGTGCCTCCGCCGCTACACGCGGCGAACAGCAGTGCCAGGACCGCGAGGACGGGCACCCAGCGAGGGATCCTCATCCGTACTCCTCCATGCCAAGCCAGGCTGCGGGTCGGCGGGTGGCGAGATGCGTCCGTTTCCGCAGCCCTCGGCGGAGCGCACACTACCACGTCTGGGACCAAGAAATCGAGTGCATACATTCGATTGCACTCAAACGATCGGAGGGTCTGCGCGAGACCCAGCGGCGGTGCATGATGGTGCCCCGCTGACCACGATTGGAGGGAGCCATGGCTGACCTGCGCCTCGGCCTGAACCTGTGGAGCCAGGCGTCGGACTGGCCGTCGTTCCTCGGGGCCGCCAAACGGGCGGACGAGCTGGGCTACGACCACATCTGGACCTGGGACCACGTGCAGGCGATCTTCGGCGACCCCGACCAGCCGATCTGGGAGGGCTACACGGCGCTGGCGGCGATCGCGCAGGCGACGACGCGTGCGCGGCTCGGCCTGTTCGTCGGCGCCAACACCTTCCGCAATCCCGGTCTCGTGGCCAAGGCCATCGCGACGATCGACCACATCAGCGACGGCCGCGCGATCATGGGCCTCGGCGGGGCGTGGTTCGGCCACGAGCACCAGTCGTTCGGGATCGACTTCGGCAGCGGCTTCGGGCAGCGCCTCGACTGGCTCGCCGAGTCCGTGCCGATCGTGCGCGACCTGCTCGACGGGCACGAGGTCACGTCGACGGGACCGCGCTACGCGATCGACCACCTCCGGATCCTGCCGCGACCGGTCCAGGCGCACGTGCCGGTGATGATCGGCGGCGGCGGCGAGCGCAAGACGCTCCGGATCGTGGCCCAATACGCGGACATGTGGAACGTGTTCGGGACGCCCGAGGTGGTCGTCCACAAGGACGGGATCCTCCGCCAGCACTGCGCGGACGTCGGCCGCGACCCGAAGTCCATCGAGCGCACGCTCGGCTGCAAGATCACGATCCGCTCGACCGAGGCCGAGGCGGAGCGGGTCCGCCGGGCGGCCCTCGAGCACAACCGGACCCCGCTGTCGCGGGTCGAGGGCGACGTCTCGTTCTGGACCGGGACCGCGGAGCAGATCGCGGAGACGATGATCTCCTACCGCAAGGTCGGCTTCGACACGTTCATCGTCGAGCTGCCCGCGCCGTACGACGCCGAGACCATGGAGAGCCTGATGACCGTCGTGAAGCCGATGGTCAGCCCCGTGGCTCGCTGAGCCCGAACACCTCTGCGAGGCGCTTCGTGGCGGCCCACGAGCCGCGGTCCTGGTTGCACACGACCGAGAGCGTGGTCCCCGCGGCGACGTGGCGAGTGAGCATCGCCGAGACGCCGGCATCCCCGCCGCCGTGACCGATGATCGTGACCGCCCCGTCCACGACGGCCAGCTCGCAGCCGTACCCGTACTGCTCGAGGTCCGACCGGTTGGGCCCCTGCGGGCTGGTCATCGCCGACACCAGCGGGTCGGGCAGGAGGCGGCCGCCGAGGATCGCGTCGATCAGCCGGGCGAGGTCATGCGCCGTCGTGATCATCCCGCCGTCGGGCATGCCCACCGCCGGGACGCTGTAGATGTTCGTCTGCCATCGGTCGGCCGGTCCGTCGTCGGTCTTGTAGCCCACGGCGAGTCGCCGCGGGTCGTCGTCGATGGCCTCGATCGCCGTGTCGCGGAGGCCCGCGGGCTCGAACACCTCCTCGGCGACGACGTCGCCGTAGGCGCGACCGGTCACGGCCTCGATCACCAGGCCAACCAGGATGAAGTTGGCGTCGCCGTAGCGGTATTCGGCCCCGGGCGCGGCGCGCGCGGGCAGGTCCTTGAACAGCGGCAGGATGTCCGCCGGGCGACGCGCGTGGTAGGTCGCGACCCGATCCCAGCACGCCATCCACGACGCCCCCGTTTCGTCCTCGTCGTCGTGGTAGTTGGTCAGCCCGGAGGTGTGCGACAGGACGTGGTGGAGCGTATGCGCAGGCGTCAGCGCGGCCGGCTGCTGGTCCGCCGGCAGCAGCTCGACCAGCGGCTGACCCAGCCGGGCGAGGCCGCGGTCGACGAGCCGGAGCGCCGTGACCGCCGTCGCCATCTTGGTGATCGACGCGACCGCGAACCGCGAGTCGAGCGCGACTGGGACGCCGAGTCCGCGATGGGCGAGGCCACCGGCGTACTCGAAGATCGGGGCGCCGTCTCGCCAGGCGATCGCCACGCCCCGGAAGGCGTTGGCGTCGACCTGCTGGTCGAACCAGGATCGGAGGTCGCCGTCGTCCATCCGTCGATTGTCGGCGGTCGCAGCCGATAGCATGCGGCGATGACCGCCTGGCGGGGACTGCAGGTCGTGCGCGCGGCATCGGCGGCGCTGGTGATCCTGGCCATCGTGGTCCAGGCGATCGTGCTCGCCCAGGCGGGCCGGTTCGACCCTACCCGGTTCTTCGCGTTCTTCACGATCCAGAGCAACCTGATCGGCGTCGCCACCTTCGCCTGGCTGGTGGCCAACGGGGAGCGCCCGCGAAGCCGGGCGCTCGAGCTGCTCCGCGGGGCGGCCGCCGTCTACCTGACCGTGACGTTCGTGGTCGTGATCCTGCTCCTCTCGGACGTCGACGTGCAGCTCCAGGTGGGCTGGGCCGAGTTCACGCTGCACAAGCTGTTCCCGGTCATCGTCGTCCTCGACTGGCTGATCGACCCGCCGCGGGTGGCGCTGCGCTAGCCGGGACGGCCTCATCTGGCTCGCCTATCCCCTGATCTGGACCGCGCTGACCATGGTCCGCGGGGCCGCCGACGGCTGGTACCCGTATCCATTCCTCGACCCGGCCAACGGGGGGTACGCGACGGTCGCGGTGACGATCGTCGCGATCACCGTCGGGTTCCTCGTCCTGTCGGCCGCGATGATCGCGCTCGGCCGGTGGCGCGGCAGCGCCGATCGACCCGAAACAACACTCGCATGAACGGAGGCGCCATGGGCTCCCGAATCGTCGACCTCAGCCACCCGGTCGAGGCCGGGATGGTCACCTACCCGGGGCTGCCCGTCCCGGAGATCCACGCGGTTCTCGACCGCGCCACCAGCGCGGGTCGGTACGCGCCGGGCGTGACCTTCCAGATCGACCTGATCACGCTGTGCGGCAACACCGGCACCTACATGGACAGCCCGTTCCATCGCTGGGAGGACGGCCCGGATCTCGCCGGGCTGCCGCTCGAGCGCCTGGTCGACCTGCCCGCGGTCCGGATCGACGTCACGGGGAGCGGCTCGGCCGCGATCGACGCGGACGCGTTCCGCCCGCACGAGCTGGCTGGCCGGGCCGTGCTCGTCCACACCGGCTTCGACCGGTTCTGGCGGACGGACGCCTACCTCCACGACAACCCGTTCCTTGACCCTCGATGCCGTGGAGCTGCTGGCCGCCGCGGGCGTCGCGCTGGTGGGCATCGACTCGCTGAACATCGACTCCACCGTCGATCCCGAGCGGCCGGCCCATTCGATCCTGCTGCGCGCCGGGATCCCGATCGTCGAGCACATGACGAACCTCGGGGCGATCCCCGTCGAGGGCGCGCGGTTCACGGCGATCCCGGCGCCGATCCGGGGCACCGGCACGTTCCCGATCAGGGCGATCGCGGTCCTCCCCGGAGGCGCGTAGGCAACGCCCAAGGTCCGAGGGCGACCGGTACCGATGGCCCTTGTGGGTCGCCGGATCCGGCTGGTAGGTTCGCGGCCACTCCCGCAGAAGGATCGTCACGCCGATGCCGAACTCGCCGATCGAGCTGCGCCGGTCCGGGCGCGCGGTCCTGTCGGGGCCGGGCGCTCGCGAAGGCGCTGCCGGCGAGCGGATGGCCGGGTCCGGGCGGTTCGTCGACGACGACGGGTCGCGGTACGAGAGCTCGATCGAGGCCGTGGCCAGGGCCGGGATCATGACCGCCTGCAACCCGCCGAGGAACGACAGGTTCTGCCCCAAGGCCGACGTCAGTCGCGGCGCCATGGCCGTCTACCTCGTCCGGACGTTCCACCTCACGGCGACGCAGCGGCGATCCGGTTCCGGGACGTCCCGAGGCACGGCTCGAAGGCCACGGCCATCGACAAGGTGGTCACGGCCGGGATCGCCGCAGGCTGCTCGAAGCGGCGCTTCTGCCCCGATGCCGCCGTGACCCGTGGCCGCATGGCCGTGTTCGTGACCAGGGCGCTCAAGCTGACCGCAACGAGCGGCGTCCGGTTCGACGACGTCTCGACGCACCACCGGTTCGCCACCGCGATCAATCGCCTGGCGACGGCGGGCCTCGCGATCTCGTGCGGCAGCCACCGGTTCTGCCCGAACCGCGACATAGCCGCGCCGAGACCGCCGGCTTCCTCCAGCGCGCCAGGTCCATCACCCGAGTCACCGCGGCGCAACCGGCGCCGGGCAATCCGGACGGCAGCGCGCCGGTGCCGCCCGGCGCCGGAGCCGCCGATTCGTCGTCGCCCGATCACGTGATCGGCAACGGGACGCCGGCGAGCTGCACCTCCGCGGCGGTCGTCAGCGCCGTCGCCAAGGGCGGGGTCATCACCTTCGACTGCGGCCCGAAGCCGGTCACGATCAAGATGGCCGCCACGGCGAAGGTGTTCAACGACAAGCCCGACGTCGTGATCGACGGCGGCGGCCTGGTCACGCTCGACGGCCAGGACGCGCGCCGGATCCTGTACATGAACACCTGCGACCAGAGCCTGGTCTGGACGACCAGCCACTGCCAGAACCAGGACCACCCCACGCTCACCGTCCAGAACATCGCGTTCGCGAACGGCCGCTCGAGCGGCCACCAGACCGAGGACGGCGGCGGGGCGATCTTCGTCCGCGGCGGGCGGTTCCGGGTGGTCAACGCCGGCTTCTACGGCAACCGCTGCGCGTCGACCGGGCCCGACATCGGCGGCGCGTCGCTGCAGGTCTTCTCGCAGTACAACGGCCTGCCGTCTACATCGTCAACAGCACCTTCGGCGGGTCAGGCAGCCGCCACAACGAGTGCTCGAACGCCGGCGGCATCTCGAGCATCGGGGTGTCGTGGACGATCCTGAACAGCGTGTTCACGGGGAACCGGGCGATCGGCAGCGGCGCCAACCCGCCCAAGGACGGGAAGCCCGGCGGCGGCAACGGCGGCGCGATCTACAACGACGGCAACGAGATGACGCTCGCGCGTGCTGGGCACCCGGATCGAGGGCAACTGGTCGAACCACGAGGGCGGCAGCGGGATCTTCTTCGTCAGCAACGACCGCAGCGGCTCCGTCGAGATCACCGACTCGATCCTGCGGAACAACACGGGCGACGGGTTCTCGACCTACCCCGGCATCTTCTTCCTGGGCGACTCGATCACGTTCACGAACTCGACGGTCGAGTAGGGCACGCCGCCGCGCCGGCGAGGACCGCACCGCCCGAACCGGCCGGTCGCTATCCGATCGGGATCTCGGCCGTGATGCGCGTGCCCTCGCCGGGCGGGCTGTGGACGGTCAGGCGCCCGCCCAGCGCCGCGACCCGATCCGCGAGGCCGCGGATGCCCGTCCCCCGGCTCTGGTCCGCGCCGCCGATGCCGTCGTCGGCGACCTCGACCCGCAACGTGTCCGAGTCGCAGGCCGCGGCGACGCTCGCCGAGGTCGCCGCGGCGTACTTGGCGACGTTCGCCAGGGCCTCCGATACCACGAAGTAGGCGGTTGCCTCGACGACGAGCGGCAATCGGCGATCCGGGAGGGCCCCGACCGAGGCCGGGACCGCCGAGCGCTCCGCGAGCGCCGTGATCGCGGGCCCCAGCCCCGCCTCGGTGAGGATCGCCGGGTGGATGCCGCGGGCGAGCTCGCGCAGCTCCCGGATCGCGATCTTGACCTGCGCCGCGGCCTCGTCCGCCGCTGCGACCGCTTCGGGGTCCGCGCCGCCGTCCCCGCCGAGCCGGGCCCGCAGCAGGCGCAGCGCCAGCGACAGCGAGACGAGGCGCTGTTGGGCACCGTCGTGGAGGTCGCGCTCCAGCCGGCGGCGCTCGGCGTCGGCCGCCTCGAGGATCCTCGCCCGCGACCGTCTGAGCTCCGCCTCGGCCGTCCGCTGGGTCGTGAAGTCGCGGACGATCGCCGTCACCTCGTCCGCCCCGCTGGGGGCGATCCGCGCCTCGAACTGGCGGGTCCCGCCGGGCAGGTCCAGCGAGAAGTCGAACGCCTGCAGGTCCCCGGTGTCGAGCGCCGCGGCCGTCGCGGCGAGGGCCGAGGCCCCAGCCTCCCGGAACAGGAGGTCGTGGAAGCGATGGCCGGACAGGCCGTTCGGCGACGCGGGACCTTCACGTCCGTCCCCGCTCGACTCGACGTAGCGGCCCTCGTGGGTGAAGCGGATCATCCTGTCCGGGAGGGCCTCGACCAGCGCGCGCTGGCGGCGCTCGCTCTGGCGGTAGAAGCCGATCAGGAGCGCGACCGGGATCGCCGCCGGCGCGAGGTCCCTGGCCGCGATCAGGACGGCGCCGACGTCGTCCGGGACGTCGGCGATGCGGCGGACGATGTTGATGAGCAGCGTGACCATGAACACCAGGCCCGCGATCAGCACGGGCAGCAGGTCACGCCGCGAACGCGCGGGCGCGATGACCCAGCGACGGAGGATCACGACCGTGGCCATCGTCGCCAGCGCCAGGCCGCCGTAGAGTCCCGAGCTCTTGTCGGCGATCAGCGGCAAGCTCGTGGAGTAGAGGATGTTGAGGGCCGTCGCGCCGACGGCGAGGATCGCGACCGCGGCCCGGTCGATGCGCGATTCCAGCCGCCCGCTGGGATAGGCGAGCACCAGGGCGACGAGCAGCACGGTGAACGTGTCCTCGAACGCGAGGGCGAGCTCGCTGACGACCGCGACCGACGAGCCGATCGCCGTGCCGATGAACCAGGTCAGCCCGACGGCGGTCATCAGCTTGCCCGTGCGGTTGGCGGGCTCGTGGCCCCAGATCGCCAGGCCGCCGTAGAGGTACGTCAGGCCGATCGCCAGGTGCAGCATGGCGGCGTTGGCGAGCTCACCGGACTGCAGGGCGATCGTCTCGCCCACGATGGCGACGATCGTGCCCAGCACCCCGATGACGAGCCGGATCTGGCGGCCGCTCATGGCCGGACTCTGACACACCGCTGGGACCGTCCGCGTCGGGGCTAGCCCTGTAGGCCGCGCGGCCCGGTCATGCCACGATCCGCGGTATGCACACCATCCTGATCGTCGACGACAACGCCGGCTTCCGCCTCCAGGCGCGCGCGGTGCTCGAGGCGGACGGCTTCCAGGTCGTCGGCGAGGCGGCCGACGGGACGTCGGGTCTCGCCGCGGCCCGCGCGCTGCGACCGCAGCTCGTCCTGCTCGACATCGGCCTGCCCGACGTCGAGGGCTTCGATGTCGCGCAGGCGCTCGCTGTCGACGGGCCCCCGCCGTTCGTCGTCCTGACCTCGAGCCGGGAGGCGAGCGAGTACGGCCCCCGCCTCGCCAGCAGCCGCGTCCTGGGCTTCATCGCCAAGGACGAGCTCTCCGGGACCCGCCATCCTCGCCATGGTCCCGCAGCCTTGACGATTCGCGTCGTCATCGCTGACGACTCGACGTTGCTCCGCGAGGGCATCGCCCGATTGCTCGTCGAGGCGGGCTTCGACGTCGTCGCGCAGGTGGGGGACGCCGACCGCCTCCTGGTGGCGGTCCGCGAGCAGCGGCCGGACGTGGCGATCGTGGACATCCGGATGCCGCCGACCCACACCGACGAAGGCGTGAAGGCGACGGAGAAGATCCGCGACGAGCACGGGACGGCGGTCGGCGTGCTCGTGCTGTCGCAGTACGTCGAGACGTCGCTCGCCCTGCGCCTCGTGTCGGACGGGTCGGGCGGCGTGGGCTACCTGCTCAAGGACCGGGTCGACGACCTCGACGAGTTCGCGGACGCGGTCCGGCGGATCGCGAAGGGCGGGTCGGTGATCGATCCCGAGGTCGTCGCCCAGCTGGTCGGCCGGCGCCGGACCCGCGTGCCCCTGGACGACCTGACGGAGCGGGAACGCGAGGTCCTCGCGCTGATGGCGGAGGGCCGCTCGAACCAGGCGATCTGCGACCGCCTGTTCCTCGCGCCCAAGACGGTCGAGGCGCACATCGCCAACATCTTCTCGAAGCTCGAGCTGCTCCCCGCGCCCGACGACCACCGCCGCGTGCTGGCGGTCCTCGCGCACCTGCGCGGCTGACAGGGTCTGCCCGGAGGCGGTTGGAGGGACTGCCCGCATCACGCCGGGCAGCGCCGGGCGCCATCGTCCATCCAGGCTCCCGAGCCGGGGAGCGACCGATAGGAAGGATGGACCCTGATGCGATCGACCCGTGGCCTCGCGGCCGCCCTCATCCTGTTGCTCACGGTTCCCGTGGCCATCACCATCGCCGTGCTGACCGGTGGCGGCGGGGAGCCGGTGATCCACTTCGGCATCGGCGCCGGCATGGTCCTGCTCGCCCTGGCCGCGTTCGACTTCGGCCTGCCCCGACCGGTCGCGTGGTTCGGCGCCGCGGCGTGTGGCGCGTTCGGCGGGATCTTCCTGCTCCAGGGCGTGGCCGATGCGCTCGGCAACGAGAGCCTCTACAACGTCGCGTTCTTCGTCCTCGGCCAGATGCCGGAGCGGATCCTGCCCGAGCTGATCCTCGGCTGGTTCGTCGCGCTGCTCGTCCTCGGCAGCGAGGGCCGGACGCGCATCCTCGGCGCCATCCTGCTGGCGGTCACCGTCGGGGCGGAGGTCGTGACGCTCGTCGGGCCGGTGGTCGGGATCGACGTCCCGGACATCAAGCTGCGCTGGCTGCTGCCGTTCGTGTGGCTCCTGTTCGAGAGCGCGAAGACGGCGTCCGGAGCCGCGAGCCGATCGACGACCGGCGCCAGGCTCGTGGACAGCCCGGCGACCTAGCTCGACCTCGCCCACATCGCCGGCCGGACTGGCTCCCCGCGGAGCCGCCGGCCGGCGCTTCGATTCCTCAGGCCCGTGCGCGTTCCTTCGCGAGCCGCTCGAACGGCTCCAGCGATCGGGGGTCGGCGAGCGCGTCCTTCGAGGCGGCGGCGTCCGGCGGCATGCCGGCCAGGATCCGCTTGACCGGCACCTCCAGCTTCTTGCCGGACAGCGTGCGGGGGATGGCGGGCACCGCGAGGATGGCGTCCGGGACGTGCCGCGGCGAGAGCCCGTCGCGCAGCGCGGCCTTGATCGTCGCCCGGAGCCCGTCGTCCAGCGCGGCCCCGTCGCGCAGGACCACGAACAGCAGCAGCTCGCCGGGGCCGCCGCCCGCGTCCTCGAGGTGGACGACGAGGCTGTCGGCCACCTCGGGCAGGGCCTCGACGACGGCGTAGAGCTCGGCGGTCCCCAGGCGGACGCCGCCCCGGTTGAGCGTCGCGTCGCTGCGGCCGGTGATCACGCACGACCCGCGATCGGTGATCGTCAGCCAGTCGCCGTGACGCCAGACGCCCGGCCACGGCTCGAAGTAGGCGGCCCGCATCCGCGAGCCGTCGTCGTCGCCCCACAGCGCGACCGGCATCGACGGCATCGGCGCCGTGATGACGAGCTCGCCCTGCTCGCCGACCAGCGACCGCCCGTCGGGAGTCGAATGCCTCGACCCGCGCGCCGAGCATCCGGCAGCTGATCTCGCCCGCCCAGACCGGCACGAGCGGCGACGGCCCGAGGAACCCGGTGCACAGGTCCGTGCCGCCGCTCAGCGAGCCCAGCGGGATCGCGCCCGACACCGCCTCGCTGACCCACCGGAAGCCCGCTGCCGGCAGGGGCGCGCCCGTCGACCCCACGCCGCGCAGCCTCGCGAGGTCCAGGTCGCGCCCGGGCTGCAGGCCGGCGGCCCGGCAGGCCATGAGGAACGGGGCGCTGACGCCGAGGTACGTCGTCCCGGTGTCGGCGGCGAGGCGCCACAGCGTCGAGAGGTCCGGCCAGGCAGGGTTGCCGTCGAACAGCACAAGGGTGGACCCGGTCGCGAGCGCCCGAGACGAGGTAGTTCCACATCATCCAGCCGGTCGTCGTGAACCAGCAGAACCGGTCGTCCGGCCCGAGGTCGGTATGGAGGGCGAGCGCCTTGAGGTGTTCGAGGAGGATGCCGCCGTGGCCGTGGACGATCGGCTTGGGCAGCCCGGTGGTCCCCGACGAGAACAGCACGTACAGCGGGTGGTCGAACGGGACGCGGTCGAAGGCGAGCGGCCCGGTCTCGGCGAGCAGCGCCGACCAGGCGACCGCCCCCGGGACGGCGTCGACGGCCTCGGACTCGGTGCGCAGATAGGGCACGACGACGGTCGACCGGAGGCTGGGCAGGGCGGCGCGGATCTCGGCGATGGCCCCGGACCGGTCGATCTCTTTGTCGCCGTACCGGTAGCCGTCGACCGCGAGCAGCACCGTGGGCTCGATCTGGGCGAACCGGTCGACGACGGCCCGCGTCCCGAACTCGGGCGCGCAGGACGACCAGGTAGCCCCGAGCGATGCCGTCGCCAGGAGGCCGATCACGGCCTCGGGGATGTTCGGCACGTACGCGGCGACGCGGTCACCGCGCCCCACGCCCTGGCGCATCAGGCCCGCACGACACCGTGCGACGGCGTCGCGCAGCGCCGCGGCGGTCAGCTCGGAGGGTTCACGCGTCTGCGATCGCGCGACGATCATGACGTCGTCCGGGGATCGGTCGGGCATCGACAGGGCGTGCTCGGCGTAGTTCATCAGGGCGTCGGGGAACCAGCGGGCGCCGGGCATTCGCGGATCGGCGAGGGCGGGGCCGGGCGGCCGCTCCGAGCGGACGCCGAAGTGGTCCCAGACCGACTGCCAGAACGCGCCCGGCTCATCCACCGACCAGCGCCACGCGTCGTCGTAGGTCTCGAACGTCAGGCCCCGGTCGGCGGCCAGCCAGGCGAGATAGCGGCCCATGCGCGAGCGCTCGCGCGCGTCGGCGGGTGGCGTCCAGAGGACCTCGGGCGCGATGTCGGTCACGCCCCGATCATGCCTCGCGAGCGTCGTCGCCGGATCACCTGGCGGGTCTAGCCGCGTCTCGCGATCGGAGCGCTGCCCAGACGCGCGGTGCCGACATCGGCAGGTCGCGCATGCGCACACCCGTGGCGGCGGCGACGGCGTTCGCGATGGCGGCGGGACCGGCGAGGATCGGGGCCTCGCCAATCCCCTTCGCCCCGAATGGACCCTCAGGCGCGGGAACCTCGACGATCATCGTCTCGATCGGCGGAAGCATCGTCGCCCTCGGGACGGCGTAGTCGAGGAACGTCCCCGTGAGGAGTTGTCCCTGGTCGTCATGCACGAGCTCCTCCCACAGGGCTCGGCCGATCGATTGCGCCGCGCCCCCCTGCATCTGTCCCTCGACGAGGTCCGGGTTGAGCGCCCGCCCGACGTCCTGCGCGATGACGTAGCCGAGCAGCTCGACCTGACCCGTCTCCTCGTCGACGCGGACATGGGCGAGGTGCGCCGCCGCCGAGGGCGCGATGACCGTGTGGGCGATAGCCGCGTGGCTCTCGACGGGCGGCCACGGTGCGTCGAAGGACTCGCTCAGCTCCCCGGCGAGGTCGCCGATGGGGCGTCCGGCGTGTGGTGACCCCTTGGGTCGCAGGACCCCGTCAACGACCTCGAGGTCCTGGGGCGCGATTTCGAGCTGCGCCGCGGCAATGGCAAGGAGCCGGTCGCGCGCGTCGGCGGCCGCCTGCTGCACCGCGCGCCCGGACGCGTAGATGATCGAGCTCGCGTTCGTGGGCGGCGACTGGGGCGCCGTGGTCGTGTCTGCCGTGATGACGGTGACGCGCTCCACGGGAACGCCGAATGCCTCCGCGGCGATGATCGCGAACCCGCTGGAGGTGCCGCTGATGTCGACGGCGCCGGTGACGATCGTCAGCGTGCCATCCGGCTCGAGACGGCACGTCGCGGCAGCCGGCTGCATCGAGCCCGGCCACACGCCGATCGCGAGCCCGATCCCTTCGCCGGGCGGAAGGCGGTCCCGGCGACCCCAGGCGGGATGGTGTCTTAGCCTGTCGAGGCATTCGATGGCGCCGATCGGCGGCCAGGGCGCGTCGTTGGCCTGCAGGTCGCCCTCGGTGACGAGGTTTTCCGCACGGAAGTCGATCGGATCCATGCCGAGGCGTCCGGCGAGCTCGTCGATGAGCGACTCGAGCACGAACACCCCCTGAGGGCCTGACGGGCCCCGATAGTTGCCGGCGCCGAATCGGTTCGTCCGGACCCCGAGCGCCTCCACGTCGAAGGCATTCCATCGATACGGGCCGGTGATGAGCCGTGGTGCGAACCATTGCCATGAGTCCTCGGGGAATGCGCCACCGTCGTAGACGATCCGCGCCTCAAGCGCTTCGAGCTGCCCGGTTCCGTCCGCACCAATTCGCACGTCGACGATCACGCCCTGGGCAGGGGCGCCGGCAGCGACGTCATCACGCCGATCGAGCACGAGCCTGACCGGTCGGCGTAGGCGGAGCGCCGCACCCGCGACGAGGGGCTCGACCACCACCTGTTTCGCGCCGAATGCGCCCCCGATGGGCGACGCCGCGACGCGGACACGCGACGACGGAAGGCCGAACAGCTTCGCGAGCTCATTCCGGGCGAAGAACGTCCCTTGCACGGCCGCCGTGACCGCGAGCGCACCGTCCGCCTCGAGCCAGGCCGTCGCGACCTGTGGCTCGATCGCCGCCTGATACGCCCAGGGCACGCGGAACCGGCCGGCGACGACGGCTTCGCAGCGTCCGAACGCCGCAGCCACGTTGCCACGACGCTCGCGCAGGCGATGGAAGACGTTGCCGTCGTGAGGCTCGGCGTCACCAGCGGAAGGCGTGAGACGGGCCATCGGCGCTCCCGGCAGTGAGGCGGCAATCACGTCGATGACCGGCTCCAGCGGCTCGAGGTCGACCTCGACCAATGCCGCCGCGTCCGCGGCTGCTGCTTCGGTATCGGCGACGACGAGCGCCACGGGCTGCCCCACGAACACGACCTCGGCACGGGCGAGCGGCTCGAACCTGCGCTCCGGCCCGTGCCACTTCGTCTCCAGGTCCGCCGCCGTCAGCACGGCCACGACGCCCGGGACATCGAGCGCCGCCCGCACGTCGATCCCCCGGATCATGGCGTGCGCATACAGGCTCGGGACGATACGGGCGTGGAGGAGGCCGGGCAGGCTCAGGTCGCCCCCGTACCGGGTCGCGCCGAGCACCTTGTCGCGGGCGTCGATGCGCGGACGACGGACCCCGACGTATCGCGTCGACTCGGCCATGACGGGGCCTCCTCGTCGCGGAGTCTACCGCGCGGGCCGCCGGACAAACTACGAGGCGGCCCCGTGAGGAGCCGCCTCGTTGCTGTCCCGGTGAAGGTGTCCGCCTTGCAGCGGACCTTCTGCCACGCTTCAGGATCATCTATCGCGTCGGCTTAACCGACTACCCTAACCCAACCTACCCATGATCCTGATGCTGGGGCAGCTTTGCTGACTGGCAGCATCAATATCCTAGCGAGCAGGTCGGGTTTGGGGAAGGTGCTGAGTCGTCGCTTGGGTGAATAACTCTTAACGATTGTGTGTCAATCGAGCGAGTTTCAGGCCTCGTCGAAGATCGTGACGGTCTTCATCGCGACCGGGGAATCCGGCAGGTCGCGCGAGTTCCGGGGCGCATTCGCGATCTTGTCGACGACGTCCAGGCCCTTCGTCACCTGCCCGAAGATCGTGTAGCTCTTGGGCAGCTTGCCGACCAGGTCCTGGTGGACGATGAAGAACTGCGAGCCGTTCGTGTTCGGCCCGGCGTTCGCCATCGCGAGCGTGCCGCGGTAGTAGTCGCCGGTGATCGGCTCGTCGGCGAACTTGTAGCCCGGCCCGCCGGTCCCGACGCGCGACGTGTTGAGCGACGCCTTCTTGCCGTGCTCGCCGTCGCCGCCCTGGATCACGAACCCGGGGATGACGCGGTGGAAGATCACGTCGTCGTAGAAGCCCTTGTTGGCGAGGTCGACGAAGTTCTGGGCGGCCTTCGGGGCCCCGTCGGTGAACAGGTCGACGTCGATGTCGCCGATCTCGGTGGCGATGACGGCTCGGGTCATGGGCGTGGCTCCTTCGTGCTGTCGTGGACGATCTTGCTGCGGAGGGATCAGGGGTTGGCGACGGTCGCCGTGGTGATGGCGACAGGGTTGGCCGGGAGCTCCTGGCCGCCCGAGGCGACGAAGATCGCGTCCGCGGTCTCCATGCCGGAGGTCACCTCGCCGATGATCTGGTAGGTGTTCGCGGACTCGAGCGGCGGCCGGGCCGCATCGTCCAGGACGATGAAGAACTGCGATCCCACGGAGTCCGGCTGTGCGGTCCGAGCCATCGCCACCGTGCCCCGATGGTAGGTCGTGGTGACGGGCTCGTCCTTGATCGTGTAGCCGGGGCCGCCCGTCCCGGTGCCGGTCGGGTCGCCGCCCTGGATGACGAACGGCGTCTTGTCCGGGAGCGCGGCGGTCCGATGGAACACCGTCCCGTCGTAGTAGCCGCACCCGGCGAGCGCCACGAAGTTGCCGGCCGCGATCGGGGACAGGGAGCCCTTGATGCCGATCACGATGTTGCCCTTGGCCGTGGTGAGCGTCACGGTCCGGGTCTGGTCGGCGCCCAGCGGCGCCGGCTGGCTCGTCGGGCACTCGGCGGCGCCGGACGCAGCCGGGGTGACGGCCGGGGTCGCGCCGCTCCCTCCGCTGGAGCAGGCGGCGAGGACCAGCGCCAGCGCGGCGATCGGGAGCGAGAGTCGGGTGCTCATGCGGCGGCCTCCAGGGCACGTGGGAAGTCGATGGAACCGGACAGCAGCGCCTCCCCGAGGATCACGCCGGTCACGCCGGCGTCGCGCAGCCGCCGGACTCCATCCAGGTCGGCGATGCCGCCCGCGACGACGATGTCGGCATCGTGGCGGCGGACGAGCGTGTCGATCAGGTCGGCGTCGGGCTCGGCGCCGCCGTGGCTCAGGACCAGGCGATGGACGCCGCGGGCCACGAGCTCCTCGACGAGCGCATCGAGCGTAGGCGTCGTGCCGCGCCGCCAGGGGAAGGTCGCGAGCCGGTCCGGCCGCGGGTCGAGGCCGATGGCGAGCCAGTCGCCGGCGACCGCCAGGCAGCCGGCGAGCGCGTCGGGCCGCTCGACGATCGCGATCGAGAGGACGACGCGCGTGGCCCCCGCGGCGAACGCGAGCCGCACGTGGTCGGGCTCCTCCAGGCCGCCCGCGAGCTGGAGGGGGACGGCGACCCGGGCGGCAACGGCGCCGACGGCCTCGAGGTTGGCCGGCGCGGCCCGCTGCGCGCCGTCGAAGTCGACGAGGTGCAGGATCCGCGCGCCCTGGGCGACGAACTGCTCGGCGATCCGGTCGGGCCGATCGGTCGGCGCGCCGACGCCCGCCGAGGCTCCGGGCCAGTAGACGACCCGCGAGCGTCCCGCCGCGACGTCGATCGCCGGGATGACGTCCACCGCCTAGCCCTCCCCCCGCAGGAGGCGGCGGTGGAAGCTGATCGGGATGGAGCCATTGCGCATCAGCGTGTCGTGGAAGGCCTTGAGCGAGAAGCCCGCGCCGCGGCGACGACGCTCGTCCTCGCGCAGGCCGAGGATCAGCACCTTCCCGAGGAGGTAGCTCAGCTGGTAGCCCGGCGTGTACGTGTAGCGCCGGACCTCCGCCTTCGCGTTCGGGACCTCGAAGCCCGTGTGCTCGACCAGGAAGTCGGTCGCCTCCTCGGGCGTCAGCTCGCCGCGGTGCATCCGGACGTCGAGGATGATCCGGCACGCCCGCCAGACGGCGTCCGTGTACATGCCGACGCGGAACGCCGGCCCGTCGTCGAACCCCTCCTCGCGCATCAGCTGCTCGGAGTACATGCCCCAGCCCTCGGTGAACTCGGGGGCGTCGGTGAGCATCCGGGTGAGGGACGGATGGCGCGAGGCGACCGCGAGCTGGAGGTGGTGGCCCGGATAGGCCTCGTGGATGCTCGTGTTCGAGATCGCCGCCCAGTAGTGCTCGCGCATCGCGTTGGGGTCGTTGTCGACGGCCGGCGTCACGATGTACAGGCCTCGCTTGTCGGCGTCGAACCGGGCGGGCGAGAAGTACGCGGCGAACGGCATGACCGAGCGCAGGTACTCGGGCGTCGGCAGGACCTCGATCGTCTCGTCGTTCGGGATCGAGACGATGTCGTGCTCGATCAGGTAGGCCCGGGCGCGGCGCATGACGTCGCGGTAGCCCTCCAGCGCCTCGTCGAACGTCGCGGGTCCGTCGGACTTGACCCGATCGATGACGCTCGGCAGGTCGGCGTCGGGGTCGATCTCGCGCGCGGCCGCACGCCGCGCCTCGAGGTTCACCCGCAGCTGCTCGTGTCCGATCGCCAGGATCGCGTCGGCGTCCAGGTCCTCGAATGCCCGGAGCCGGACCAGCTGGTCGTAGCGCTCCGCGCCGAGCGGCCAGTCGTCGGTGGCGTCGGCGAGCGTGCCGGTCACCCAGCCGCCGTACGCCTCGAGGGCCGCGTTGGCGCCCGAGATCGACCGGTCGAGGCGGGCTAGCGCCGCAGGGTCGAGGACGCCGTCCGCCGCCGCCCGGACCTCGGCGAACAGGCCCGGCAGGTCGGCGGCGTAGCGCGCCTCGGTCCGTTGCCACACAGCGACCTGCGGTCCTGCCGCGCGTGTCTTCGAGTGCTCGAGGAACGCCGGCGCCTCGGCCAGCCGGTCGGCGATCCGCTCGATCCGCTCGCCGAGCGGGGCCGCCCCGCGGGCGAACAGCAGGAACACCGCGTCGCCGAGCTCGCCGGCCGCGGTGGACCGGCGCTCCCAGCGGCGGACCTCGTCGCTGTCGAACAGGCCCAGGCGGAGGTTGTGCAGCTCGAGGTCGCGCTCGAAACGCGCCGACGGCGACAGGCCGGCCGGGTCGAGCGCCTCGATGGCCCCGAGGTGTGACTGGTCGGCGGCGATCTCGCCGAGCACGGCGTCGCGGCTCGGGTCGCCGAGGCGGTGATCCTCGGTGTGGATGCCGAGGAACGTCGCAACGATCGGGTTGTCGACGAGGAGCCGCCGGACCCGCGTCTCGACGAGGTCGTAGAGCATGTCGTCGAGCGGCCCCGCGTCGGCGACGGGCGCGGGTCGGGGGAGATCGACGTCCGGGAGCTGTTTGATCATCGTTCCTCCGGCGACCGCGCGATGGGCGGGCGCCGTGGTTGGCCGGCGGCATCGGCTCTCGGCGTTCGCCCCGAGCCGCGCGCCGGGTCAGGCGGCGCTGGTCGCAGGGTCACCCGCCGGCTGCGGCGCGGTCTCGCGCAGGGCCGCGTTCACCGCGGCGATCGTGCGGTCGATGTCCGCGGCGGTGATGCCGTAGTGAGTGACGGCGCGGACCTGCCCGTGCGCGTACGCGACCATGAGGACGCCCCGCGCCTCGAGGGCGTCGAGGAACGCGGCCTGGTCGCGGTCCACCTTGAACAGCACGAAGTCGGTCACGGCACGCTCCGGATCGAGCGGGCCATCGCCCGGCTGGGCGATCCCGCCCGGCGAGCGGATGCCGTCGAGGCCGGCGAGGCCCTCGGCGAGCCGCCGCGCGTTCGCGTGATCCTCGGCCAGCCGCGTGATCATCCCGGCGTCGCCGTCGCGTAGGGCGATCAGTCCCGCCGCGGCCAGCACGCCGACCTGGCGCATGCCGCCGCCGAGCAGCTTGCGCGCACGCCGCGCGCGGGCGACGAACGGCCCGTTGCCGACGACGACGGACCCGATGGGTGCCGACAGGCCCTTGGACAGGCAGAACGTCACGCTGTCCGCGGGAGCCGCGAGCTCGGCGGGGGTGACGCCCAGCGCGACCACCGCGTTGAAGAACCGGGCGCCGTCGATGTGGAGCGGCACGCCACGCTCGTGGGCGAGCGCGGCCACCGTGCGGGTGTACTCGACCGTCAGCGGCCGGCCGCCCGTGTGGGCGTTGGTGTTCTCGAGGGTCACGAGGCCGGTGATCGGCTCGTGAAGGTCGCTCGGGTCGCGGAAGGCGGCGACGATCTCGGCGGGATCGAGGGTGCCGTCGGGTCGTTCCTGGAGCGCCCGTATCGTCGCCCCGACGACCACCGCGTGGCCGCCCGCCTCGTCGATCACGGTGTGGGCGGACGCCCCGGCGATGGCCTCGTAGCCGCGCGGCAGGTGCGCCATCAGGGAGACAAGGTTGCCCTGCGTGCCGCTGGAGACGAACAGGCCCGCGTCCTTGCCGAGCAGCTCGGCCGCCCGCGCCTCGAGCGCGTTCACCGTCGGGTCGTCGCCGAACACGTCGTCGCCCACCTCGGCGGCGGCCATCGCGCGCCGCATCTCGTCGGTCGGGTGGGTGACCGTGTCGGACCGGAGATCGATCATCGTCATCGCCGGGCGAGCATAGCGCGGGTCGGCCCGCTAGCCCGATGCACGCCTTCGACTCGCGGCCCGACCGGGTGCGCCGCTCTCGGACCCGGCCTCGGCCTCGGTCGCCGGGGCCTGGGCGCGGAGGGGCGGCGGGGTGCCCGGCGCCGGCTCGGGCGCCGACGCGACGCCGTTCGCCTGCTGCGCCGTGAGCAGGCTGGAGACGAGGTCGTTGGCGCCCATCGAGACCACGGCGCGCGAGTTGCCGGCGAGCTGCTGGGCCACCTTGAGGCGCTGCAGCTCGAGGTCGTAGTGGGCGGCGGTCGGGTAGGCACGGAGGCGCTCGTCGAGCTTGGACAGGCGGAGCGCCTCGGCCTCGGCTTCGAGCTCGAGGGCCTTATGACGCGACTCCTGCTCGAGCGCGATCAGGTTGGCGCGATCGTTCAGCCGTCGCTCCTCGAGCGCGAAGTTCTCCTGCTCCTCGGACAGCTGGATCGCGGAGAGCCGCCGCGCCTCGAGCGACGCGGTGATCGCATTCGGGAGCATGACCCGCGTGAACGCGACGTTCCGCACGCCGACCCCGTACGACTCGAGCTTGGCGTCGACCGAGGCGCGGAGGAGCGCCGCCTCGGCGGACCCGAGATCGAGCGCGGACAGCGCCTCGATGCCGCGGACGAGCAGGCGGACGGCCTCCTGGCTGGTGGCGTGGATGAACTCGTCGAGGTCGCCCGTCGTGATCGTGTACGCGAACTTGACCGGGTCCTCGATGCCGAGGGTCAGCACGAGGTCGACGTTGACGTTGACGCCGTCCGACGAGCGGACCGCCGCCACCGGGACGTCGAACGCGATCTCGCGGGTCGTGATGACGTGGGTCAGCGCGAGGAACGGGTTGACCCAATGCACGCCGGGCTGCCGGACCGAGTCGAACTTGTTCGAGCGGGCGGTGAGGCCGACCGTGCCCGGTGGGATCCGCATGATCAGGCGCGAGAGCAGACCGACGATCAGCACGACGACCGCCGCGACGATGACGATGGCCTTGACCGCCTCGAACAGGGGCAGGAACAGGCCCGACGCACCGAGGCCGATCGCGACCAGGATCCAGACCGGGTTGATCGGCGGCTGGCGATGGATGCGGACGACGACCGGGACGCGGCCTTGCTCGTCGCGCTGCTCGATGGCCTCGGCCGCCTCGAGCGGCCCGGCGACGGCCTCCGTGATCTGGACGAACGTCGGCCTCGGCGGCTCCGTCGGTCCCGGCGTACTGCGCGGGGTCGTCCGTCACGAGGCGGCACTCCTCTCAGCGGTAGGCCCGGTTGGCGAGGCGGCCGGCGCGGTGCGGCGAGTCGCGGTCATCGGCGGCGCCTGTGCGGGCTGGTAGACGGACGGCACGCGCCGTCCGGTCGAGGCCGTGATCGGCGCGCGCTCCCCGGGCAGCACGTTCGCGGGCGCGGGCGGATCGCCCAGCCGGCCGGCGAGGTAGCGCGTGATGTCGCGCAGGATGGCGATGACCGGCGCAGCCGCCAGCAGCCACAGGAGGCCGAACTGGCTGAGCACGACGATGGCGGGGATCAGCAGCCCCGGGTGGACGTCCAGGACGCCGCGCGACACGCGGGTCTCGACGAGGTCGCTACCGATCCGGTTCGCGACGAGGTAGACGACCAGCACGGCGACCGCCGGGATCGGGCCGCCGATGCCCAGCACCAGCAGGATTGGGAAGAAGCCGAGGACGTACCCGAGCTCGGGGATCAGCTGCAGGCCGCCGAGCAGCACCGAGGCCGTCACCTGGTAGCGGAACGTCGCGATGCCCAGCTGCTGGATGAGCTCGAGGCCGATCCACACCCCGAACCCGACGACCAGCGCGAGCAGCACCCGGGTCCGGAGGAACGTCCCGAACGCGCGGTCGACGATCCGCCCAACCGCCACGACGTCGTCCCGGATGGCGGGCGCGATCAGGCCGGTCGCGCGCGCCTTGATGCCGCGCTCGTCGGCCACCATGGTGAGGACCCAGGCCGGGATCACCAGCAGGCCAAGGAGGAAGCTGAGCGTGCCCGCGACGCCGAGGATCTGGTTGGCGACGAACTGGCCCGTGCCCGCGACCGCGCCGTCGAGGGCCGCCCGCAGGTTGGTCGTGGCCTCGGTGACCACCGCCAGGACGATCCCGCGGACGGGCTCCTGGAGCTGGCCGAGGGACGCCTCGAAGCTCGCCAGCGACGCCTGGACCTGGTCGTTGGTGGGGAGCCGGCCGGCGACCTGGATCACGCCGTTGACCAGCGGCGGAACGACCGCGACCACGGCCAGCCCGATGATGGCGACGGCGACGAGCTCGGCGATCAGGGCCGCCAGAACCCGCGGCAGGTACCGGTCGAGGCGGTTGGCGAGTGGCAGGACGGCGTAGGCAATGACCGCGCCGACGATGAACGGCGCCAGCGCGGGCCACGAGGCGATCGCGAGCGAGAGCGCGATGCGCGATCACCGCGAGCGCGAGCAGGCCGCGGCCGATCGCCTCGGGCGAGACGCTCTCGAGCCGGTTGCGGAAGTCCGCCCAGCGCACCCTGGCGCGGGCGCGTGCCTCGGGCCGTGCAGACAGGGTCATCGGCTACGCGGTCGCGGCAACGGGTGCGCCCGTCGGCATCGTCATGGGAACCTCCCGGGTCGCTCTCCGGCGCGGCTGGGCGGCGCGACTGGTTGCCGAGTATAGGCTGGGCTTCCGGCCTGCATCACCCAGCCGGGATGACGTCGCCGCCCCCGGTGAGACCCGGCCGGGGCCGCTTCGCGAGGCCTGGCGGTGTGTGGCGACGGCAGGGGGTCCCTGCTATCATCCGCCACCGGCTGCGGACCCGTGGTGTAGCGGCCCAACATGCCAGCCTGTCACGCTGGAGATCGCCGGTTCGAATCCGGTCGGGTCCGCCATCCAACCCTGCTTCCTCTCGCGCCCCGTCCGCCCGCCCGGACGGGGCGCCGCTATTTCCCACCGGTCTTGTACGCTGCCGCGGTGAGCGTCCGCGACCCGGACTTCGACCCGCGTAAGAAGCACGTGCCGTCGAGATACGGGGCCCATCCCATGCGTCCCGAGCGCCGGCGACCGGCGTGGCTGATCCCGGCCGCGATCGTCGGCGTGGTCTCGCTCGTCGTCGTCGTGATCGGCGCCGCCGTGTTCGCCGGCGGGTCCGGGAGGCCCGCCGAGCCCGGCACCGAGCGGGATCGCCGAGGTCCCGTCCGCCTCGGCCGCCCAGCCGCCGGACGAATCGTCGTCGCCTGCGTCATCGGACGCGGTCGCGAGCCCGTCGTCGTCGCCGTCGGACTCGCCATCGGACTCGCCATCATCGAGCCCATCGACGTCGCCCTCGCCGGGTCCGCTGGTCGACGGCGACGTGGCGATCGTCCCGGTGACGAGCTTCCGCTCCCCGGACACCTCGGTGAGCGGCTCCGAGGTTCGGGCCCTCGCCGACGGCGGCCAGGCGTTCGACCATCTCGTGCTGACCGAGGCGGACGCCGACGGCATGCTGGCGGCCCTGCGGCTCGATCGGGGGGCGCTCGGCGACAGGCTCAAGATCGTCAAGTCGCCCGAGGCGCTCGCCAAGAGGCTCTCGAGCCAGCGTGGGGACCTCGGGTTCCTGCGGGCCGACGACGTCGGGCCGTCGGTACGCGCCTTGTCGTGGGGCAACGACGCGCTGTTCGGTGGCGACCGGGTCAAGTCGCTCGCGGCCTGGCCGCTCCACGCGACGCTGCAGGTGCCGCAGGGTCAGGCGCCCACCTACGACCCCAAGCAGGCGTGGACGATGGTGGCGGGCGGCGACATCCTGCTCGACCGCGGCGTCAAGCTCGCGATCGACGGCCACGCCTCGGGCACCGACTTCCCGTTCAACGGCGGCTTCGCCGACATCACCGGCACCTGCAAGAACTGCTCGCCGTTCGGCTGGGACACGCCGTACACGAAGCGCGCCGGCCAGGCGGGCGCGGTCCGTGACCTGTTCAAGGGGGCGGACGTCGCGATCGCCAACTTCGAGAACCCCGCCCCGAACAACTGGCGGTTCCACCCGTCGGGCACCGTGTTCGCGGCCAACCCCGCCAACATCGCGGCGCTCCAGGACGCCGGGTTCGACTGGGTCTCGATGGCCAACAACCACATCGGCGACGCCGGCGACCTCGGGATCCTGCAGACGATGAAGAACCTCGACAAGCACGACATCGCGCACGCGGGCGCCGGTCGCAGCACGACGGCGGCGCACAAGGCGGCGCTCATCGAGGCCGGCGGCGTGACGGTCGGCCTGCTTGGCTACGACACCATCGCGCCCTCGTACTGGTCGGCGCCCGACAGCCCGGGCAGCGCGCACATGACGGTCAAGGCGCTGAAGCAGGACGTCGCCGCCGCGCGGGCCGCCGGCGCGGATGTCGTCGTCGTCATGCCGCACTGGGGCGTCGAGTACACCGCGCAGCCGACGGCCCTGCAGCAGAAGCTCGGCCGGGCGGCGATCGACGCCGGCGCCGACATGGTGATCGGCAACCACCCGCACTGGGTGGGGGCCATGGAGGTCTACAAGGGCAAGCCGATCTGGTACGCGCTCGGCAACCTCGTGTTCGACCAGACCTGGTCCATCCCCACCGAAGAGGGCATCACGGTCGAGTCCACGTTCGACGGCACCCGGCTCGTCCAGGCGCGGGTTCGTCCACACCTGATCCTCGACCGGGCGCAGCCCAACTTCCTCGAGCCTGCCGGCGACGGCAAGGCCGTCCTCAACCAGATGTTCCGGGCGTCGGGCGACCTGCTGCCCTGGTAGGCGAGGCGATCGGCTAGGAGGCGCCCACGGCCGCCGGCTGCTCGGCGCCGGCGCCCCAGCCCGTCGGGCCTGGCGACCGGCCCTCGAGCCCCGCGAACACGTCCGTCTCCGCGTCGGGCGCCGGCACCCGCGACTCGCGCCGGATGAACGCCTCGCGGTTCCAGTACTCGGCCCACGCGTCCTTGCCGAAGCGCACGAACGGGTTGTCGGTCGAGATCTGGGTCACGTGCTGCTGGATCGCCGCCCAGCGCTCGTCCAGCACTGCGGATACGTCGACCCACGTCGTGATCGAGTCGTCGGGGACGAGCATCTTGGCGACGTACGCCTCGAACTCCGCGAGCTGCTCGGGGGTCGCGTCGTCCGGCGGCGACCACCAGGAGCGCTCGCCGATCGCCTCCAGCCGCTCGGCCATGGCCGTCCGGACCGAGGCGGGCATCGCCTGGATGTAGAGCTTGGCCGGCGACCACGGCGCGAGCCCGCCCTCGCCCGCCGCCGCGCCGGTCCCGCCGTGCTCCGGCGCCAGCTGCTCCGGGTACCACGCCGGGTCGCCCGCCCGGGCGAAGGCGCCGACGGCGACGAGGTGGGTCCGGATGTGGTCGGGGTGGCCGTAGCCGCCGAACTCGTTGTAGGTCGTCATGACGTCGGGCTGGTACGTCCGCACGAGGTAGACGAGCCGGCCGACGGCCTCGTCGATGTCCGCCTGCCAGAAGGCGCGGGCGTCGTGGTTCCCCGCCCGGCCCATCATGTCCGAGTCCTTGTAGCCGAGGTTCTCCCACTCGGTTACGCCGAGTGCCCCCATCGCGCGCTCGAGCTCGCCCGCCCGGATCTCGCCCAGCCGTCGGTGGTTCTCCGGCGTGTCCATGTCGGGCACGACGATCTCGCCCATCTCGCCGCGCGTGCAGGTCACCAGGACGACGCGCCGGCCCGCGCGGACGGCGAGCGCCATCGTGCCGCCGGTCCCGATCGTCTCGTCGTCGGGATGGGCGTGCACCGTCATCAGCGTGAGCACGTGGGCAGGGGTGGGAACGGGATCGGGTTGGAGGGACGTCGCTTCGCTCATGCCGAGATCGTACGCTGAAGGCATGACCGAGCCGCCGACCCCACCCACGACCCCGGCGATCGAGGCGCTCGAGGCCGCGGGCGTGCCGTTCCGCGTCGTCCGCACCGCGATCGCCCGCGACGCGGCGGAGAGCGCCGGGTTCCAGGGCATCGAGCTCGGGGCGCTGCTGCGCTCGATCCTCGTCCGGCGGGCGACCGACGACTACGTGTTCGTGCTGGTTCCCGGCGGCCGGCGCTTCGACTGGCCGAAGCTGCGCGCCCACCTGGGCACCAACCGGCTCTCGCTGCCGGACGCGGAGGAGGCCAGGTCGATCACGGGGTACGAGCGCGGGGCGATCACGCCGTTCGGGGCGCTGCGGCCGTGGCCGGTGATCGCGGACGCCTCGATCAACGAGCGTGCGCTCGTGGCGATCGGCGGGGGCGCACGCGGGGTCAACGTGCACCTCGCGCCCGTCGACCTGATCAAGGTCACGGGCGCGGAGGTGGTCGATATCAGCGTGCCGGAGGCAACCGGCGGATAGCCCGGTACGCCGGCAGGAGCCTGGGTTCAGGCACCCGCGCTGTAGGGCGCGAAGCCCTGGCGGGTGTCGTCGCCGAACAGGGCGGCGGCGGCACCGACGATCGCGAGCAGCGCGACGAATGCAGAGATCGCGAAGATCGCGAACAGGGGCGCGTCCATGGGTCATTCCTTCCAATGGCTCCGGGCCGGTGTGCCCGGTGATGCCAGTACGCCGCACCCCACGTCGCCGGGCCACCGGCAAACGTCCATGCGCGGCGGCCACGCACGTCACGAACCGCTGGCGCAGCGGGCTACCATCGCCCGATGGCAGGCCTGCCGGGCCAGGGACGCCCACCCACCGCCGCGCGCGGCCCGCTGGCCGGGATCCGGGTCGCCGACTGCTCGACGGTCCTGGCCGGCCCGTACTGCACGATGCTGCTGGCGGACCTCGGCGCGGACGTGATCAAGGTCGAGCCGCCGGATGGCGACGCGACGCGTGGCTGGGGCCCGCCGTGGGTGGGGGACGAGGCCGCCGGCACCCGGACGGCCGCCTACTTCCTCGCCGTCAACCGCAACAAGCGCTCGATCCGCCTCGACCTGCGCGGCGACCCGGGGCGCGAGGTCCTGCGCCGCCTGATCGCGGGCTCGGACGTCCTGGTCGAGAACTTCCGCGTCGGGGCGCTGGACCGGCTCGGGTTCGGGGACACGGCGCTGACCGGCCTGAACCCGGGCCTCGTCCACCTTGCGATCTCGGGCTTCGGCAACGACGGGCCGGACGCCGCCAAGCCCGGCTACGACTTCGTGATCCAGGCGGTCGGCGGGCTGATGTCGATCACGGGCGCGACCGACGCTGACGGGGGCGGGCCGACGAAGGTCGGGGTGGCCATCAGCGACGTCGTCACCGGGCTGTTCGGGACCGTGTCGGTGCTGGCCGGGCTGCTCGCGCGGGCCGGCGAGACGGGGCGGGGCCAGCGGATCGACGTGTCGCTGCTCGAGTCGACGCTCGCGGTGCTGGTCAACCAGGCGCAGAACGCGTTCGTCGGCGGCCGTGCGCCCCAGCGCATGGGCAACGCCCACCCCAACCTGGTGCCGTACGAGACGTTTCGGACGGCGGACGGCGTGCTCGCGGTCGCCGTCGGCAGCGAGCGCCAGTGGCCGCGGTTGTGCGATGCGCTCGGGCTGCCCGGGCTGGCCGCGGACCCGTGGTACGCGAGCAACGGCGACCGGGTCGTCCACCGCGCCGACCTGCGGCCCATCCTGGCGTCGCGGTTCGCGAGCCACACGACCGCCGACTGGGCCGTGATCCTCGACCGCGCCGACATCCCCTGGGGGGCGATCAACGACGTCACGGCGGCGTTCGCGACGCCGCAGGCCGTGACCCGCGAGATGGTCGTGGAGGTCGAGCACCCCGTGCTCGGCGCCGTGCGCCAGGTCGGCCTGCCGTTCCGGCTGTCCGCCACCCCGGCATCGATCCGCAGTGCGCCGCCGCTGCTGGGCGAGCACGCCGCGGAGATCCTCGCGGAGCTCGGCTACGGACCGGGGGACGTGGACACGCTCCGCGCCCTCGGGGCCATCTGACGTGCGGAGGGCCTGAGCGTGCCCGCGCGGCCGATGATCACCTACCCGACCCAGCGCCTCCTGGCGGTCATCGACGACCCCGGCGCGCGCGCGGGAGGCGGCGACGGCGCTCGGCGCGGCCGGCGTCGCGCCCGGCGGACGTCGAGGTGCTCGCCGGGGCCGACGGTCGCGCGCAGCTCGCCGCGCTGGGCTCGCGGCCGAACCCGCTGTCGCGCCTCGTGCGCGCGTTCCAGTTCCTGTCGATGGACCAGCTGCCCGACTTCCTCGTCTACGAGCGGGCGATCGACGACGGCCGCGCGGTGGTCGCCGTCCGGGTGACGAGCCGCGACCGGATCGCCACCCTCCGTCCGATCCTCGAACGGTTCGGCGCCCACTTCATGAACTACTTCGGCCGGCTGTCGACCGAGGAGATCTCGCTGTGGCGGGGCGACGAGCCGACGATCCCCGACGTCCTCAGGCGCTAGCGTCCGTCAGAGCCGCCACGCGACCTGCACGCGCGGGTCCGGGACATACGCGCAGTACGTTCCCGTCCTGATGGTTGCGTCGAGATGGGCGCCCAGGGCCGGGCTCTGGTCCGCGATGCGCGCCATCGCCGCCCGGATCGCCCGCGTGACACTGATCCTCGCGCGTTCGGATGGCGAGCCGTGGGGCGGTCGCGTCCCCCGATCCCGAGCGCCGCGCCGAGCTCATGGGCGAGTGCGTCCTGTTCGACCTGGAGCCGCGCGACGCGCTCGGGGTCGTGCCAGGCCTCGGCCTCGGCGAGCTCCTCGCGCAGGTCGAGGAGGCGTGCCCGGTAGGCGGCCTTCGCCTCGGGGTCGAGCGTCGGGCCAGCTCCGTCTGATGCCGGACATCGCGACGTCCGCCTCCACGAGCGATCGGCGGTCGACGACCTCGGCAGGCGGGGCTGCCAGATCCAGCCCGTGGATCTCATGACCGGGCGCGTCGAGCAGCCGTGCGAGGTGCCGCATGCCACGCGAGTCGCGGACCCGGAACTCGTCGCGTTCGAACTCGATCGTCCAGTACTCCCCCTCGCGGCGGAAGACGCCCGACTCGGTCAGGAGCGCTTCGGGCGGAGCGTCTGGCGATGCCTCCTGTGCTCCGATCTCGTCGGCGAGGGCCATCCCAGCGCATGTGCGGTCTCGAGGGCCTGACGGTCGAGCGCGTTCGCCGCGGCGGCATCCCCGGCTCGTCCGCGCCTGCGGAGTACCCCGGCGAGATCGTGCTGACAGTGAGCGACCCACGGTCGGGCCCCCATCTGCTCGTTGAAGGTGATGGCTGCCCGCAGATGGCGTTCGGCCTCGTCCAGCCGATCGACGGTGCGCGCGAGCAGCCCGAGGTAGCGGTCGACCGCGCCCACGCTCCCCTCGGCGTGGGCGATGGCGTGACGACCGGCGAATGGCGCCAGCTGCTCAAGGAGGACCTTCGCGGCTGACGCGTCGCCGAGCAGCGCGCAGGCTTCGGCCGCGAGGCTGATCCCAAAGAGCCACGAGTTGTCGCGATACAGCGCCGCGAACTCGCCGGCAGCCAGCTGCTCGAACTCGGCGCGCGACTCGGCGACCTCGCCGAGTTCGAGCAGGAGACACACCAGCACCGACCGGAACATGGGATACCAGGGAAAGTCGACGATGGCCTGGCGGACAGCGGTCTCCTCCTCGCCCACTCGGCCTTGCTCGCGTCGCAGGAGGAAGCCGTGCATCCGGGCGGCGGACAGCTCGTCGCGCCCGGGCGTGATCCAGTACTGCGACCTGGCTTCCTGCGCGATCGATGCCTCGGCGTCCTCGTAGTCGCCCTCGAGCAGGGCGAGCGCGGAGCGGTTGACCGGCGCCAGCCAGACCTCGGCCGGCTGACGGAGCTCCTCGATCACCCGGGCGAGGGTCAGCAGCTCGGCACGGGCCTCGTGAATGTGCCCCGCCTCGCTCAGCTGGAGGAACGACATGAAGTGCGCATCTGCGATCCGCTCGCCCTCGCCGAGCGGCTCTGCGATGGCGAGAACCTCGCGGGCGACGGCCTCCCGCTCGTCCGGGTTCTCCGGCCACCAGGTCGCCCAGAACCGTCCGGTGAGCGTGTAGACGAGCGTCGCCGGGTCGGCGAGCCGCCCCGCGATGTCGATCGCCTGCCGGCTGAGCGTGGCGCTGTCGTTCCGGCGCTCTGGCGAGCTCCGCCATGCGCACGCGAGGCGCGTGAGCAGACGCGCGCGGAGCGTCTCGTCCTGCCCCCCGAGCAGGACGAGGGCGTCCTGGAGGAGCGGGATGAGCCGCGTGTCGTTGCCGGGTCTGGCCCACTGGTGGCGCCCACCGGAGCCGAGGGCGGCGCGGGCGAGCTGACGTCCATCCCCAACGCGACGTGCAATGTCCGCGGCCTCGTGGAAGCTGGTGCGAGCCGAGTCGAGATCGCCGGCCTTCATCTGCACGTCGCCCAGCGCCAGCAGTGCCTCGCTCTGGGTATCGTCGTCGGCCATGCCCCCGAGGGCCATCACCGTGAGCGCCATGCGGTACAGCCGGGCGGCCTCCTCGTAGGCGAGCGCCGCGGTCGCTTGATCGCCGGCACGTCGGGCGTACTCGATCGCCTTTCGCCCGACCGGCGCGTCGTCGACGGCAGTGCCGTCCGGGCGGACGGTCGCCTGGACGTAGTGGAAGGCAAGCTCCGCGAGGTGCTCGGCCACGGCCGGGCCGTACATCACCTCGAGCTCGCCGGCGATGCGCCTGTGGAGCCGCACCCGCCGACCCGGCGGAAGCTCGTCGTAGAGGGTCTCGCGAACCAGATCATGCGAGAACCGATAGCGACCACGGCCACCGGCCACCGGCAGCAGGAGGCCAGCCTCGATCGCCTCGTCGATCATGTCGAGCGCCCGGTCTTCACCGACGTCGCCGATCCGGGCAAGCGCATCCAGGCTGAATTCGGGCCCGAGGGCCGACCCGAGGCGCAGCGCTTCGATCGCGGGCCCTCCGAGGTAGCCGATGCGGCGGGCGATGACGGCATGGACACCGGCCGGGATGGCCACCCGCAGCTCATCGGCGCCGCCGAAGTCGTCGAGGCGTCCCTCCGCCGACAACAGCCGGATGGCCTCGCCGACGAACAGCGGATTGCCGTTCGTCGCGCGCAATACGGCGGCGGCAACACGCCCGGTCGGCGCCGTGCCCGCCGTGGCCGCGATCACCTGTGCCACCGCTTCCGCCTCGAGCCCGCGCAGCGCGATCACCCGGACCGATGGTTCGCGCGCCATCTCCGCGATCGCCGGCGTCAACGGGTGCTCGGGGGTCAGCTCGACGTCGCGGTAGGTGCCGACGATCAGGAGCCGCATGTCGCTGAGCTGGCTCGCGAGGAACTGGAGCAGCAGGATCGATGGCGTATCGGCCGCCTGCAGGTCGTCGAGGACGATCAGGATCGGGCGTTCGCGGGCCGCTTGGCGGATGAGGTCGGCCGTGGAGTCAAACAACTGGAAGCGCGCCGCGTCCGAGTCGGGCGACCGCGACGGCAGGTCGGGGATGATGGTCCGCAACTCAGGGAGGATCTGGGCGACGTCGGCCGCGCCCGATCCGAGGTATCCGTGGATCGCCTCCGGGGTCACTGTCCGGAGCAGGGCTCGGAGCGCCTGGACCCAGGGCCAGTAGGGCGGCGCGCCGGCATCCTCCCAGCCCCGGCCCCAGAGGACGCCGATCCCTCGATCACGGGCGATGCCCGCGAGCTCGTCGGCGAGACGGCTCTTCCCGATGCCGGGCTCCCCGCCGACGAGGATCAGCCGGCCGCGGTCTGCGACGGCGCTGTCGAGCCCCTCGACCAGCGTGCCCAACTCGCGCTGTCGCCCGACGAAGACCGCCCCGGCCTGTGTTCGGTTGTCCATGCAGTCCCTCTACTGCTGAGGACGAAGCATATCGATCCAGCGACGGCGGGGAACGCCCGTGATTCGTTCCATCGGCCGTTCCTTCGGACCGTACGGGCGTGCGGTCGAACCTCACGCCTCCCAGGTAGACGCCCGGACGAGATCGGCCCACCAGGAGCCCGAGCAAGCCGGGAGCACCGGACAGGGAGGCCCATCATGGCGCAGGTTCAGCAGGGAACAGCCAGCAGCGCTCCTTCATCGAAGCTCGCGGTCGTCGCCGTTGGCATTGCCGTCGCGGTGGCGGCGATCGTCTTCGCGGCGGCCATCGTCGTGAGCTCGCTCTCGCGACCACCGACCGGCTCCTCGGTTGGAGCCGACGTCGACCCCTTCCTCACGCCGCTTGCGATCGAGTTCCGCGCCGGTGAGCGCGCGGGGTCCGTCGCCGCGAGCGTTTCGCCCGACCTGCTGTTGACGCAGGAGGCGATCGACTTCAGGGCCGACGAGCGCGCGGTCAGCCACTGAGTCCAATCTATGACACAGACCGGCGGCCGCCTTCTGGGTGGCCGCCGGTTCAACGCGCGGTCAGTTCATCGGGTCGCCGTCACCCGCCGAGAAGATCCCGATCGCGCCGTGCGTGACCAGGTTGAAGGCGTGGGTCACGAACGGGTACATCCCGTCCTCGACCGGGGTGAACTCGATGATCGCGCCCTGGGCCGGAGCCAGGTCGACGGCCTGCGAGCCCCAGCCGCCCGCGTTGCCGCGCTGGACGCCGGTTCCCTCCTTGATCACGTTGTCGAAGATCGTCCCCACCACGTGGAAGGAGCTGTCGACCGAAGGCCCGGCGTCAAGGACGAAGACCCGGACCCGACCCTTGGTCGTGACCGCGACCGGGTGGTCCTTGTACTGGTTCGCGATGCCGTTGAACACGACGAAGTCGGGCGCCGGGGCGGTCTGGTTGGCCTTCGCGTAGTCGGCCGGTTCGCCCTGGGCAGCGAGATACCACTCGCTCTGGACGAACGCGAATTCGTCATCAACCTTGGGCAGCCCGCCCTTGGGCTCGACGATGACCATCCCGAACATCCCGTTCGCGATGTGGTGCAGGGCCGGCGCGGTGCCGCAGTGATACATCCAGACGCCCGCGTAGTCGGCGGTGAACGTGTAGGTGAAGGACTCGCCTGGCTCGATCTCGATCATCTGGTGGTTCATCGCCGTCTGGCTGGCGTGGAAGTCGATCGAGTGGCTCATCGACCCGCGATTCGTCAGGTGCACGTTGACCGTGTCACCGAGATGCACGCGGATGGTCGGCCCGGGGACCGTGCCGCCGAAGGTCCAGGCGTGCACGACGAAGCCATCGGCGACCGTGACGTCCGTCTCGATCATCGGGAGATCGATGTCGTGCACCCGGCCCGCCATCACCTTCGGTGCCGCCGGATCGCGGAGGGCATACGCCGGGGCGTTCGGGTCCGCGACCGGGGCCGCCGTGGTGGCGTTCGCGTCGGCGACCTGGCCCGCGTCGTGGCCCATGCCGGCCATCGCGCCACCGGGCGAGGCGGCCGTCCCGCCGGCGACCGTGATGGCGCCCTGCATCCCCGCCGCCGCGTGCCCGGGGATCGAGCACAGGAACGAGAGGCCGGCCGCGGTGACGTCGACCTCGCCCGTGCCGGTCGCGCCCGCGTCGGCGGCGATCTTCGTGCCGTCGGGGAACGTGACGTCATGGGCGGTGGAGCCGGTGTTGTCAAGCTTGACCTCATATCGGCCCGCCGCCGGCACGGTCAGCGACGCGGGCTTGAAGCCGAGGTCGAAGGCCGTGATCGTCAGCGTGCCCGCGACCGCGCCGGTGGTGGTCGCGTCGGCGGCCGGGGCGGCCGACGCCGCGGCGCCGACGGCGGCGGTCGGCGGGAACGTCCAGCCCGGCGCCGCACCGGAGCTGCATCCCACCGTGGCGATCGCGACCAGCGCCGCTCCCGCGATCCATCGAATCTCGCGCATGCCGAATAGGTCCTTTCCTCGTCGGCGCCCAAGGTCCGCCGATCGGAAAGAACTATCACTAACTCAGTGTTGATTTGTACCGTGCCATTCGGCCTGTTCCTTTCGGGACGGGCCGCTGGACCCGTCGAGGCGCTCGTCAGCTGCCGTCGATCCCGGTGCGCCGCGGAGCGGCGAGCGACTCGAGGCTCGTGTCGGCGAGCGCGCTCAGCAGCGCCTCCTGGCCGCGGAAGAACGCGTCATGGACGTCGCAGTGACCGTCGAGGCCGCACGGACCGCCGCGCAGCACGCAGGTCCTGCGCCGGCTCTCGCCCTCGACCGCCTCGATCACCTCCAGCAGGCTGATCGACGCGGCCGGCCTCGCCAGGCGGTAGCCGCCGGCCCGCCCGGGCGCGGACACCACGAGGGCGGATCGCTGGAGGTCGCCGAGCACCTGGGGCAGGAAGCGAACGGGGATCGCCATCGCGTCGGCGATGCGCCGGGCCGACAGGAGCCCGTTGTCGGAGCCGCGGGCGAGGGCCAGCATGGCGCGAACGGCGTAGTCGCCGCGCTTTGTGAGCTCGAGGCGCATCGTCCGAGTATGGGGCGGAGGCCGGGAACCCCGCCTCGGCCCGCCGAACGCGCCCGGTGGGGCTAGCCCCACCCACTGGATGCCCGCTGGCCGGATGGGCGGGCGACGGCCGCGAGCCTAGCCTCGTCTCGACGCCCGGGCGATGTGCCCGGACCGGCCCGCCCAAGGGCACGCATTCGAGACCCGGGTCGATGGCGACCCGGACCAAGGGGTTTGTCAACATGACGCGCATCCTGCTCATCGTCGCCGCCGTCGCGGTCCTGCTCGGCCTGGCAGCGCCCGTCGCGCTCGCCGCCGAGCCCAACCAGAGCTCCCGAAGCTTCGTCCTGTCCGTCGACCGTGACGTCGACATCCCCGCCGGCGATCACGTCGACACGCTGGTCGTCGTCCGGGCCGACGCCACCGTCGAGGGCTCTGTGGACAGCATCGTGGTCGTCGACGGGACGGCGACCCTCACCGCGGCGACCGCCGGATCGGTCGTCGTGATGAACGGCACCGCCGACCTCCAGGCGGGCTCGCACGTCACCGGCGACGTCCGCACCTACGACGGGACGGTCAACCAAGCGGCCGACGCCGTCGTGACCGGCAACGTCCGGTCGTTCGAGGCCAACGTGGCGGCGTTCGCGCTGCTCCTGATCCCGCTCATCCTGGTGCTGTTCGTCGGCATCGGGATCGCGGCGATCGTCGTGGCCCTGCTGGTCGCGGCCTTCGGCGCGCGCCAGGTCCGCCACGCGGAGGCGCTGATCTCGAACGAGACGGGCACCGTGCTCGTCGCCGGCCTGATCGGGTCGTTCGTGCTGCCGATCCTCGCGGTGCTCGTGACCATCACGATCGTCGGCGCGCCGATCGGCCTGGGCGCCCTGCTCATCGTCCTGCCCGCGCTGGCCTTCCTGGGCTGGATCGTGGCGGCGATCTGGGTCGGCGACTGGATCCTCGGTCGCTCCGGCGGCCCGCGCGCTGAGCGGCCCTACGCCGCCGCGGTCGTCGGGGTCATCGTGCTCGCACTCGCCGGCATCGTCCCGTTCGTCAGCGCCATCGCGACGCTGTTCGGGTTCGGCGCCCTGCTCGTGATCGCGTGGCGGATCCTCCGCCCGCCCACGGCCGCCGTCGGCTCGACCGGGTCGGCGCAGGCGCTGCCCAGCGCGAGCTAGGTGAGACCCGGCTGGAACAGCCGGACCCCGTCCGATGCGACGCTCGTCGGTGCTCCGGTCGCCAGCGCGACCCCGGTGCCGCCGGGCGTCGCATCGCGTCCCGGTCCCGGTGATAGGGTCGCGACGATGAGCGGGACGGCCGGCTTCCAGGACCCTGCCACGACCGTCGCGCGACCGGCCGACCTGCTGCGCGCCTTCGTCCGGTCGCCCTTCCAGTCGGCGACGTGGCTGGCCACGATCGCGATCGTCATCGGTCTCGGGGTCACGATCCTGTCGGTGGCCGCGCTCAGCGTCTGCTTCTCCACCGGCGGGTCGCTGCTGATCTGGCTGGTCGGCATCCCGATCATCGCCCTCGGCATCGAGGTCAGCCGGCTGTTCGCCCGGGTGGAGCGGTGGCGCATGACCCTCGTCGACCCGCGCCCGCTCGTCGCCCACCCCTACCAGCCGCTCAACGGCTGGCCGCGGGCGCCGTACGGCGCGTGGCTCCGGACCTGGGCCGAGGCGCAGTTCCTCGACGCGAACCGCTGGCGCGACGTCGTCTACGTCCTGATCCTGCTGCCGCTCGGGATCCTCGAGTTCGTCGTGGCCATCGGCCTCTGGCTGCTGGCCTTCGCGCTGCTCGCGGCGCCGCTGATCGACCGGATCATCCGCTCGGTCGGGTCGCCGGCGCTGGTGGCCCGCGTGCCGGAGTCCGAGCCCGGCGTCCTCCTGTTCGCGTTCCTGATCGGCCTCGTGCTGGTGCCGACCGCGGCCGTCGTCTCGCGCGGCCTGATGATCCTGCACCGGGCGGTCGTCCAGGGGCTGCTGTGCGTCGACCCGACCGCGGCCCTGCGCCAGGACGTGGAGCGCCTCCGCGGCAGCCGGTCGGCGGCGCTCGAGCTCGAGGCGTCCGAGCTGCGGCGGATCGAGCGCGACCTCCACGACGGCGCCCAGCAGCGCCTCGTGTCCCTGGCGATCGACCTCGGGCGGGCCGAGGAGCGGATCGATACGGACCCCGCCGCGGCGAAGGCGATCGTCGCAGACGCCCGGGCGCAGGCCCGCCTCGCGCTCGCGGAGCTCCGGGACCTCGTCCGCGGCACGATGCCGGCGATCCTCGTCGATCGCGGGCTCGAGGCGGCGCTGGCGGCCGTCGCCGCCGGCTGCCCCGTGCCGACGACCGTGATCAGCACGCTGGGGCCGGGCGAGCGGCTCCCGCCGGTCGTGGAGCGAGCCGCGTACTTCGTCGTCGTCGAGGCCCTCGCGAACGTCGCCAAGCACAGCCGGGCGACCCGGTGCGAGGTCGCTGTCCGCCGCGACCCATGGGCGCTCGTCGTGGAGGTGCGCGACGACGGGGTGGGCGGCGCGAGACCGGCGCCGGGCGGCGGGCTGGCCGGGCTGGGCGACCGCGCGCAGGCCCTCGACGGGTCGCTCGCGCTGACGAGCCCCGCCGGCGGCCCGACCGTCGTCCGCGTGGTGCTGCCGCTCGGGCCCGCCTGAGGGGCGCTCATCTGCGCCTCCCGCGCCGCGCCGCCGGGGCCCGGTTAGGCGTCGGGGTCGGGACCGCCCCCGGCGTCGAGGTAGGCGAGCACGGCGAGCACCCGGCGATGGTCCTTCTCGGTGTCGGGCAGGTCGAGCTTGCCGAGGATGCTGGTGATGTGCTTCTCCGCGGCGCCCTCGCTGATCACGAGCGACGTGGCAATCCCGACGTTGGTCTTGCCCTCGGCCATCGCGGCGAGCACCTCGCGCTCGCGCGGCGTGAGCGCCGCCAGCCGGTCGTCGCGCCGGCGGCTGACCATCAGCTGGGCGACCACCTCGGGGTCGAGCGCCGTCCCGCCGGCCGCCACGCGCGCGAGCGCGTCCATGAACTCGCGGACGTCGGCGACGCGGTCCTTGAGGAGGTAGCCGACGCCGCCGCCCCGGTCCGCGAGCAGCTCGCTCGCGTACTGGCGCTCGACGTACTGGCTCAGCACGAGGACCGGGGACCCCGGCACCCGCCGCCGCGCCTCGATCGCCGCCCGCAGGCCCTCGTCGCGTTGGGTCGGCGGCATGCGGACGTCGACCACGGACACGTCCGGCCGCTGCTCGACGACCGCGTCCACCAGGGACGGCCCGTCGCCGACCTTCGCCACTACCGACGCCCCGGCGTCCTCGAGCAGGCGGACCAAACCCTCGCGCAACAGCACGGAATCCTCGGCGATCACCACCCGCAGCCCGGCGCCCTTCACGCGCCGATCATGCACTCCCCGGGGTGCGACGGCGCGGACCGAGGGCGACGCCGGTCGTGACGCCCGCCGTGACGACGGCTCGCGCACGCGGCCGCGGCCCCCGACGACGGTCCCCGCTGATCGGCCGGCTGACGGCCACCCGGTAGACTGGCGCCATGCCCCGCTTCAACTACGGCGGCCAGGCGCTCATCGAGGGCGTCATGATGCGTGGCCGCGACGCGATCGCCGTCGCGCTGCGCCACCCCGACGGCCGCATCGTGTTCGCGACCGAGCGCCTCGACTCCGGGTTCCACGGCAACCGCCTGTCCCGCGCGCCGTTCGTGCGCGGGCTCGTCGTCCTGTACGAGACGCTGATCGTCGGCACCCGCTGGCTGATCCGGTCGGCCGGCCTCCAGGCGGAGGACGAGGGCGTCGAGCTGGGCAAGGGCAGCGTGGCGCTGATGCTCGGCATCACGGCCGTCGTCGGCATCGGCATCTTCTTCATCCTGCCCCTGGCGATCGCGACATTCACCGTCGGCAACGCGGAGGCGAGCTGGCTCCAGCACCTCGTCGAGGGCCTGATCCGGGTCGCCCTGTTCCTCGGCTACCTCGCGCTGATCGCGCGCACGCCGGACATCAGGCGCGTGTTCCAGTACCACGGCGCCGAGCACATGACGATCCACGCGCTCGAGCACGACGACCCGCTCGACCCCGAGCACGTCCGCAAGTACCCGACCGCCCATCCGCGCTGCGGCACCGAGTTCCTGGTGGTCGTGATCCTGCTGTCGATCCTCATGTTCAGCCTCGTCGGCCGCCAGCCGCCGCTGATCATGATCGCGAGCCGGATCCTGCTCATCCCCGTGATCGCCTCGGTGGGCTACGAGCTGCTCCGGCTGGGTGCCCGGCATCGGTCCAACCCGGTGGTCCGCGTGATCATGTGGCCCGGGATCCTCGTCCAGAAGATCACGACCAAGCAGCCCACCGACGACATGATCGAGGTCGCGATCGTGGCCATGGAGGAGGCGATCCTCGCCGACGGCTCCGAGGTCCCGGCCGGGAGCCTCGAGCTCGCGCGCGACCCGATGCCGCTGCCCGGCGAGACCGCCGCGGGCGTCCGAGCGGCCGCCGAGCTCGCCGAGGGCCTGGCCGCGGAGCCCGCCGCGTCGACCGCTGCGGGCCGCGCGTCCGACGGTCGACGCCGACGGCATCGGGCCGGTGTCCGCGGACCCGCCGCTGCCCGGCTGAGGCCGGGATGACGGCGACGATGACCGACGACCACGGCCTCGACGGCAAGCTCGAGGACCTCGCGCGCCAGTACGACGACGTGTCGACCCAGCTCGCCACCCCGGAGGTGCTGGGCGACCCGGCGGCCATGCGCCGTCTCGGCCGGGAGCTGTCCCGACTCGAGCCCGTCGTCGGCGCCTACCGGGAGCTGGTCGACGTCCGCACGCAGCTCGAGGGCGCCCGGCACATGCGCGACGCCGAGCCGGACGAGGAGCTCAAGACGCTCGCGCGCGAGGAGATCGCCTCGCTGGAGACGCGCGAGACGGCGTTGCTCGACGACCTCCGCGTCTCCCTCCTGCCGCGCGACCCGAACGACGACCGCAACGTCATCGTGGAGATCCGTGCGGGCGCCGGCGGCGAGGAGGCCGCGCTGTTCGCGACCGAGCTCCTGCGCATGTACAGCCGGTACGCGCAGGAGCACCGCTTCCAGACCGACCTGATGAGCCTCAACGAGACCGGCATCGGCGGCACCAAGGAGGCGATCCTCGAGGTCGCCGGCGACGGCGCCTACAGCCGGCTCAAGTTCGAGGGCGGCGTCCACCGCGTCCAGCGGGTGCCCAGCACGGAGTCGAGCGGCCGCATCCACACGAGCACCGCCACCGTCATCGTCCTGCCCGAGGTCGACGACGTCGAGGTCGACATCGACGAGACAAAGGACCTGCGGATCGACGTCAAGCGCAGCTCCGGGCCGGGCGGCCAGTCGGTCAACACGACCGACTCCGCGGTCCGGATCACGCACCTCCCCACGGGGCTGGTCGTCGAGATCCAGGACGAGAAGAGCCAGCACAAGAACAAGGCGAAGGCGATGGCCGTGCTGCGCTCGCGCCTCTACGACCTGGAGCTCGCGAAGCAGCGGGAGGCGCAGAGCGCCGAGCGCCGGCTGATGGTCGGCGGCGGCGACCGGTCCGAGAAGATCCGGACCTACAACTTCCCCGACAACCGGGTCACCGACCACCGCATCGGGGTCACGATCCACAACGTGCCGGGCGTCCTCGAGGGCCAGCTCGACCCGCTGATCGACGCCCTCGTGATGGCCGACCAGGCCGACCGCCTGAGCCACCTCACCGAGACGAACGGGCGGTCCGGCGACGACAGGACGGACCGTGGCTGAGGCGGTCGAACCCGGCCTCCGGCCAGGCGGCGCCGGCCGAGCCCCGACCCAGGTCGCGGACCGCCGGGGCCGAGGCGACCCGGTTCTTCGATCCGGTGGTCCGGCCGATCGTCAAGGCCACCGACCTCGGCTCGGTCCAGGTGCTCAAGCAGGGCAACCTGTACCTGCTCTCGGACCCGTTCGGCGACGTGCACCCCGACAGCCGCGGGCTGGGCCTCTACGACGGCGACACCCGCCGCCTGTCGGCCTCGATCCTGCGCGTCAACGGCGAGCGCCCGGTGCTCCTCCAGGCGTCGGCCGGCGGCAACTACCACGGCGCGATCCAGCTCACCAACCCCCGGCTCGAGCGCAACGTCGCCGACAAGGTGCGGCCCGAGGACGCCCTCGCCTCGCAGAAGCTGGGCATCGGACGCAAGCGGGTGATCGCGGGCGGGATGCTCGAGGAGCGCGTCCGGATCGTGAACTACGCGGAGGTCGACGAGCAGGTCGAGGTGACGCTCGAGCTCGCCGCCGACGCCGCCGACATCTTCGAGGTCCGCGGCTGGACACGGGTCGAGCGCGGCCTCCAGCTGCCGATCGCCACCCGGCGCGACCGGGTCACGTTCCGCTACGCCGGTCTCGACGGGCGGCGGATGTCCACGCACGTCGCGTTCGGCGAGCGCGCGGACACCGTGGAGGCGGTCGAACCGGACGTGGCGGGGTCCGTCAATGCGGGCTGGGTCCGGCTCACCTGGCACTGGCCGCTCGCCTCGGGCGACGCGCGCGAGCTGCGCTGGCTGACCTGGTCGGTCGAGGAGCGGCCGACGGCGAAGGGCGTCAAGGCCGGCGACGCCGCCGACCCCGACGACGCGCTGTTCCCGCCCGAGCCCGTGCTCCCCGTCGACGAGGTCGCCGCGTCGTACCACGCGTGGAACCGCAGCGTGTCCGAGATCCGGACCGACAACGAGCTGGTCAACCTCGCCATCAACCGCTCGACCAGCGACCTGCGGCTGCTGGTCAACGACGGCCCGGGCGAGGCCGAGCGGTACCTGGCCGCCGGCGTGCCGTGGTTCACGACGCTGTTCGGCCGCGACGCGCTGATCGCCTCGTTCCAGGCGCTGTGCGTGCGGCCGCAGGTCGCGGTCGAGACCCTCGAGGTCCTCGCGTCGCTCCAGGCCGCCGACGAGGACCCGGAGCGCGACGCCGAGCCCGGCAAGATCCTGCACGAGCTGCGGACCGGCGAGATGGCACGCACCGGCGAGCTGCCGTTCCGCCCGTACTACGGCTCGGTCGACGCGACGCCGCTGTGGCTGATCCTGTTCGCCGCCACGTACGACTGGACCGGCGACCGCGGGCTGGTCGACCGACTGTGGCCCAACGCGCTGCGCGCGCTGGACTGGATCGACCACTACGGCGACCGCGACGGCGACGGGTTCATCGAGTACGAGCGCCGCACGCCCCGCGGTCTCGTGAACCAGGGCTGGAAGGACTCCAGCGACGGCATCCGCGACCGGCAGGGCCGGCTCGCGCCGACCCCGATCGCGCTGGCCGAGGTCCAGGGCTACGTGTTCGACGCGAAGACGCGGCTCGCGGGGCTCGCGCGGATGCGCGGCGAGGAGGACCTGGCGCGGCGCCTCGTGGCGGACGCCGAGACCCTGCGCCGCCGGTTCGAGGAGTCGTTCTGGTCCGAGGAGCAGGCGTTCTACGTGATGGCGCTCGACGGGGAGAAGCGGCAGGCCAACGCGATCGCCTCGAACGCGGGCCACTGCCTGTGGTCGGGGATCGCCTCGCCCGACCGGGCCCGGCGCGTGGTCGACCGCCTCATGGCGCCCGACATGTTCAGCGGCTGGGGGATCCGGACGTACGCCTCCGGTCAGCCGGGCTACAACCCGATCGGCTACCACTCGGGCACGGTCTGGCCGCACGACGTGTCCTTGATCGCCGCGGGCTTCAAGCGCTACGGCCGGCACGAGGAGGCGAACCGCCTCGTCGGGCGGATCTTCGAGGCCGCCCAGCACTTCGAGGACTTCCGCCTGCCGGAGCTGTTCTGCGGCTTCGATCGCGACCACTCGCCGGTTCCCGTCCCGTACCCCGTCGCCTGCTCGCCGCAGGCCTGGGCCGCCGGCTCCCTGTTCCTGTTCATCGAGACGATGCTGGGCCTCCGCCCGCACGCCGACCGCCACGAGCTCGAGCTCGAGCGGCCCGAGCTGCCGGACTGGCTCCAGAAGGTGACGATCTCGAACCTGCGCGTCGGCGACGGCGCGGTGGACCTGCTGTTCCACCGCTGGCGCGGCGGCACGTCCGCGGAGGTGCTGCGCAAGAGCCGCGACCTCGACGTCACCATCCGGATGTAGCGCCATGGCCGATGCCGCATCGACCGTGTCCGAGCTCGTCCGCGTCGCGACCGAGCGGATCGCCGCGTCCGGCTCCGGATCGGCGCGCCTCGACGCGGAGCTGTTGCTGGGCCAGACGCTGGGGATGGACCGGACCGGCATCCTCGCCCACCCGGACGCCCCCGTCGGGGCCGACGCGCGGCAGGCGTTCGAGGCCGCCGTCGAGCGCCGCGAGCGCGGCGAGCCGGTCGCCTACATCCGCGGCTTCCGGGAGTTCCACGGGCTCGCCTTCGCCACCGACTCGCGCGCCCTGATCCCGCGACCCGAGACGGAGCTGCTCGTCGACGCCGCGCTGGCCGAGGTCAGCGCGCGCCTCGCGGCCAACCCCCGGCCCCACGGGGCGCCGGCGCTGCGGGTCGTGGACGTCGGCACGGGCACCGGGGCCATCGCGATCTCCCTGCTCGCGGCCCTGCGCCGCCGGAAGATGGACGACCAGGTGCTGGTCATCGCGGTCGACGTGTCGGCGGAGGCCCTCCAGCTGGCGCGCGAGAACGCGGTCGGGCACGGCGTGGCCGACCGGATGGTGTTCGTCGCCGCGGACCTGCTGCCGTACCACGTCGAGCCGCCGTACGCGGTGGTGTGCGCCAATCTCCCGTACGTCCCGACCGACGAGCTGCCGCGCCTGTCGCCCGAGATCGCGTTCGAGCCGACCTCCGCGCTCGACGGCGGGCCGGACGGCCTCGACGTGGTGCGCCGCCTGATCGACCGCCTGCCTTCGGTCACGGAAGTGGGCGGGGTCGCGTTCCTCGAGATCGGCGCGGACCAGGACGACGCGACCGTGCAGGCGGTCGCGGAGCGGATCCCGAACGCGCGCTGCACCGTGACGCCGGACCTGGCGGGTCGCCCGAGGCTCGTGCGGATCGACCTGTCGCCGGCGTGAGCACACGCGCCCGGCCCGACCGCATGGACGGGCTGCCCGCGGGCGACCGGCCCCCGCCGGCCTTCCCCGTCCGGCTCATCGCGCTCGACCTCGACGGGACCGTGATCGGGCACGACTTCCGGATCTCCGACCGCACGGCCGCGGCGATCCGCGAGGCCGTGTCGCGTGGCGTGCACGTCTCGATCGCGACCGGCCGCATGGCGAGCTCGGCGGCGGTCTATGCGCACCACCTGGGGCTGACCGACCCGATCATCGGCCACCAGGGCGCGGTGATCCGCGCGATGCCGTCGGCTCCGACCGCCATCGACCCCGCCGACCCGCCCTTCCGCGCGCCGGTCGGGCGGATCCTGCGCCACACGCCGATGGCCGCCGAGGTGGCCAGGGAGGCGATCGCCTGGTGCCTCGAGCGCGGCCTCGACCCGCACGTGAACGACCTGGAGCGGATCGTCGTCTGGCGCGGCGACGCCCGGTTCGAGGACTACTCGGGCTACCTCGGACCGGAGGCGGACATCGTGGGCGACCTCGCGGCCTCGGTCCGCAAGCCGGTCTCGAAGGTCATCGCGGTCGGCGACCCGCCGCGGCCGATGGAGCTGATCGAGGAGGCGCGGCGGACGTTCGCCGGACGCGCCGGCGCCACCGTCTCGCACCCGCGGTTCCTCGAGTTCGTCGCGCCGGGGGTGTCGAAGGGCCGGGCGGTCGCGTGGCTGGCGAAGCGGGCCGGGATCCCGATGGGCCAGGTGATGACCGTCGGCGACGCGCTGAACGACATCGAGATGATCGGCGACGCCGGGCACGGGGCGGCGATGGCCACGGCGCCGGCGATCGTGCGCGCGGCCGGGCGCTACGTCGCCGCGCCGGTCGACGAGGACGGGGTCGGCGCGCTGATCGAGGCGCTGGTCCTCGCGCCGCCCGACGAGGCGCTCCGCAGCTCGGAGGCGCTGGCGGAGGCGGCCCGCGCCGAGGTGGCCGCCTCGTGACGGCGACCCGGATGCTCCCCGACGGCGATGCGGCGCGCGCCGAGGCCGTCGCGCTGCTGCGCGCCGGGCGGATCGTCGCGATCCCCACCGACACCGTCTACGGGATCGCCGCCGACCTCGCGCTGCCGGACGCCATCGAGCGGCTGTTCGCGGCCAAGCGGCGCCCGCCCGAGAAGGCCGTGGCGGTATTGCTCGCCGATGCCGCCCAGGCCTGGTCGCTCGGGGTCGCGTCGCCGGCCGCCGCGCTGCTCGCCGAGCGCTTCTGGCCCGGCGGCCTGACGCTGGTGCTGCCGGTCCGCCCCGAGGTGACGCTCCCCGGTGTCCTGGCGGCCGGCACCCCGACGATCGGCGTCCGCGTGCCGGACCACGAGGCACCGCGGGCCCTGGCGGCGGCACTCGGCCCGCTGCCCACCACGTCGGCCAACCTCTCCGGCCAGCCCGACGCCCGGCGACGCCGGCGAGGTCGCGGCGACCCTCGGCGAGGCGATCGCGCTCGTCATCGACGGCGGCCCGATCCGCGGCGGCCCGGCCTCGACGGTGGTCGACTGCACGACCGATCGCCCCGCGATCCTGCGATCGGGGGCGATCGATCCGTCGGTCCTTGCGAGGGTCCTGGACGAGGCCGGGATCCAGCACGCGCTGGGTTGATGGCTCGCTAGCGACCGAGGCGCTGCCAGGTCAGGTTATCGGGAGCCGGCCACGAGAGCTCGTGCCCCTCCCCCGTCGCGACGTCGATCGACCAGATCTTGTGGTCATCGACGCCGTTGTCGTGGTAGACCGCGAACACGGTCTTGCCGTCGGGAGCGATGTAGGCGGTGCGCGCCGCCGCCTTCCTGGTCGCGGGTCGGTCCGATCGCCCGGTCCGGCCCGACGCCGTCGGCCGGCACGAGGGTGAGGGTGAACGGGCCGTCCGCGGCCCAGCGCGAGGCGAGGATGGACTTGCCGTCGGGCATGAACTGCGGGGCCTGCCACAGGTAGTTGTCGTTGTTGACGTTCGTCACCTGCACGTCCTCGCGCGTGTCGAGGTCGAAGACGTGGAGGTTGCCCCCGGTGCCGAGGCCGTCCTCCCACGTCGCGTACACGAAGCGGTTGCCGTCCGGCGACAGCTGCGGCTCGTTGATCGCGAACGCAGACGCGGCGAACGGAACCAGAGTCGTCGGATCGACCGGGTCCAGGAGAGCGAACTGCGAGTGGTTGCTGTCGTCCGTGCGTACGACCAGCTGGTCTCGACCGAAGGGCATCGAGGCGTTCCCCAGGTCGCGCTGGGGAAGGAGCGTCCGCGTGGCCCCACCGGCCGGATCGACGAGGAGAATCACCTCCTCCAGCCGTGGATCGCTGCCCATCGCCACGATGGTCTTGCCGTCAGCGGACCACTCGACCGTCTGCAGGTCATAGCCGGTCGAGTCGAAGACCCGGCGCGCGTCGCTGCCGTCGGCAGCGGCGACCCAGATGCCCGGCTCTCCGGTCGACCTGCGGAACATGAACGAGCGGCCGTCCGGGGCATACAGGGGTCCGTCGTCCTGGTCGCGGCCGGCGATCAGGTCTCGTGTCACGCCGGTCGCCGGATCCACGCTCAGGAGATCGCCGCGCTGGTTGATGAGCACGCTGCCGTTGTTGGCCGGGCCGAAGGGCGGCGGCGCCGTGCGCTGTCGGGAACCGACGTACACGGTGAGGACGGCCGCGAGGGCGAGGATGAGGAGGGCTGCCACGGCGATCCCCTTCCAGGGCACCTGGCGAATTGGAGCGGTTCGGGCGATGACGCCCATGGGGATCCACCTTTCGAGGGCGCTCCAGCGAGGCCGCTGCCGCGTGCGGGCGGACTGGCGGAGCATGTCGTCGAGGTAATCGGGGACGCGGGCCGCCGCGAGCTCGGTCATGAGCTCGGGCAGGTCCTGCTCGAAGCGGTCGAACGCGGTCATGCGACCTGCCCTCCCGCCACGTGGCGTCGCCCGGGTTGCTGATCGGCGGTGATCGAGGCGCGCATGTCGGCGAGGCCTCGATGGAGCCGGGACTTGGCGGTCCCGACGGGGATGTCGAGTGCGGCCGCGGCCTCGGTCAGGGGCAGCCCGAGGTAGAAGTGCAGGACCATCACGGCGCGCACCTCCGGCTTCAGGCGCCTGAGCGCGGCGTCGAGGAGATCGCGGTCGGCGACGATCGTGGCCATGTCGCTGATCGCCGGTCCGTCGATCGGCATCAGCTCCACCTCGATCGGCCGTCGACCCCGACGGCGAAGGGTGTCGATGCAGGCTCGGAACACCAGGCGATGGAGCCACGCCTCGAAGCGATCCGGATCGCGGAGGGTGGGCAGGTTCCGCCAGGCGCCGATGAATCCCTCCTGGACCGCGTCTCGCGCGAGCTCGGGGTCCCGGAGGATGAGGCGGGCCGCCGCGTCCAGCCGCGCGACGAGCCGGCCGGCGAGGATGGCGAAGGCGTCATGATCGCCTCGCATCGCTCGCTCGACGAGCTCTCGCTGGTCCACGGTCCACCTTCGGTACCGGCGCGGCATGGTCGTCGCGCCTCGGATGGTATGTCGCGCGCGAATCGGCAAAGGGTTCCCGCCCGTCGAAGGCCCCGGACGTGGGAAGATAGGACGACCCGCGCGGGCCTCGCCGCGGAGCCCCGCGCGTGCCAACCGAGCGCCCGCGCGCCACCCGAGCCCGCGTCCGTCTCGCCAGGAGGTCCGCCCGTGTCCGACGCCATCGCCTCGCCGGAGACCTCCACCCGTCGGGCGACCGCGCCTGCCGCCGCCTGGGCGTCGATCTCGGACCTGGACCCCGAGCTGTGGGCGGCGATGGAGGCCGAGCGTCACCGCCAGGCGGACAAGATCGAGCTGATCGCGAGCGAGAACTACGTCTACGCGGCGGTGCTCGAGGCGCAGGGGTCGTGGCTCACCAACAAGTACGCCGAGGGCCTGCCGGGCAAGCGCTACTACGGCGGCTGCGAGTACGTGGACATCGCCGAGAACCTGGCCCGTGACCGCGCGCTGGCGCTGTTCCCGGGCGCGGACCACGTGAACGTCCAGCCGCACTCCGGGGCCCAGGCGAACATGGCGGCCTACTTCGCGGTCCTGAAGCCGGGCGACCGGATCCTGGGCATGAACCTCGCCCACGGCGGTCACCTCACCCACGGCTCGCCCGTGAACTTCTCGGGCCGCCTGTACGAGGTGCACGCGTACGGGGTCACCCGCGAGGACGAGCGGATCGACTACGACGCCCTCGAGGCGCAGGCCGCCGAGGTCCGGCCCAAGGTCATCGTCGCGGGAGCCTCCGCCTACCCGCGCACGTGGGACTTCGAGCGGATGGCGGCGATCGCCCACGGCGTCGGCGCCCTGCTGTTCGTCGACATGGCCCACGTCGCCGGGCTCGTCGCCGCCGGGTTGCACCCGAGCCCGTTCCCGCACGCCGACCTCGTCACCACCACCACCCACAAGACGCTGCGCGGGCCGCGTGGCGGCGTGGTGTTCGCTCGCGCGGACCTCCCCGAGGGCGTCGATCGCGCCGACTTCCCGGCGCTCGGCAAGAGCACGCTGGCGCAGGCCATCGACAAGTCCGTGTTCCCCGGCGTCCAGGGCGGCCCGCTGATGCACGTCGTGGCGGCCAAGGCCGTCGCGTTCAAGCTCGCCGCGTCGGGCGAGTTCCGGCGCGACCAGGCGCGGACGATCGAGAACGCCCGCGTCCTCGCCCAGACGCTGGCCGACGCCGGCGCCCGGCTGGTCAGCGGCGGCACCGACAACCACCTCGCGCTCGTCGACGTGACGCCGCTGGGGGTCACGGGACGCGAGGCCGAGGCGCTGCTCGACGACGTCGGCATCACCGTCAACAAGAACGCGATCCCGTTCGACGCCAACCCGCCCAACGTCGCGTCCGGGATCCGGGTCGGGACCCCCGCCACGACGACCCGCGGCATGGGCCCGGCGGAGATGACGCAGATCGGGCACTGGATCGTCGAGGCCATCCGGCATCGCGACGACGCAGGCCGTCCACGAGCGGATCCGGGGCGAGGTGCGCGAGCTGGTCGCAGGCTTCCCCGTCCCGGGCCTCCCGAGGGGCGCCTCCTGATCACCCCATGCGCCTGATCGCGTCGTTCGGCGAGCTGCTCCCGCTCCTCGTCGTGGCGTTCGCGTCCGCGGCGCTGATCGCGCTGCTGATCACGCCGCTGGTCCGGCGGCTGGCGATCCGCCTCGACAACGTCGACCTGCCCGATCACCGCCGGGTCAACAAGCGACCGATCCCGCGCGGCGGCGGCATCGCCGTGGCGACCGCCTTCATCGTGGTGGCGATCGGGATCCTGGTCGCGAACGACCGGCTCGCCCTCGTGACGATCCCGCACACGATCGGGACGCCCGAGCTGTTCGGCCTCCTCGTCGGCGGTGCCGTGGCGACGGTCCTCGGCGTCCTCGACGACACGCTCCAGCTCCGCGCCCGGTGGCAGCTGCTCGGCCAGGTCGCGCTGGCGGCCCTCGCGGTCGTGGCCGGGATCACCGTGACCTTCATCAACAACCCGTTCGGCACCGGGAACATCACCCTCGACGGTCCGTACGCGATCGGGTTCACGATGGTCTGGATCATCGGGATGATCAACAGCATCAACTTCATCGACGGCCTGGACGGGCTGTCCTCGGGCATCGCGCTGATCGCGGCCGTCACCCTCGGGCTGATCTCGATGACGACGGCGACCAACCAGCCCTTCGTCGGCGTCCTGTGCTTCGCGCTGGCGGGGTCGCTGCTCGGGTTCCTGCGCTGGAACTTCCACCCGGCGTCGATCTTCATCGGCACCAGCGGGGTCATGTTCGTCGGCTACACGCTGGCGCTGCTGTCGATCCTCGGCTCGGCCAAGGTCGCCGTCGCCCTGCTCGTCCTCGGCGTGCCGATCATCGACACCTTCTGGATCATCGTCCGCCGCCTCGCGACCGGGCACTCGCCGTTCACGCCGGACCGGGGGCACATCCACCACCGGCTGCTCGACATGGGCCTCAGCCACGGCCAGACGGTGCTCGTCATCTACGGCATCTGCATCCTGCTCGCGGTCATGTCGTTCGTGCTGTCGGGGACCGGCCAGGTGTACGCGTTCATGGGCCTCGCGGTGGCGTTCGGCCTCGGCCTGTTCCTCCTGACCCGCGGGGAGAGCGTCGACGCCCTCGAGGCCGAGTCCTACGAGCCCGACCCGGCGACAGCGAGGTCGGAGACGGCGCCCGGCCGCCCGGATCCGGCGCCGAGCCGCCTCGAGCCGGTGCCCAGCCGCCCGGATCCCGTCGTCCGCCGAGCCCGACCGCCGTCGCCCGGGCGCGGAGCCGCCGCCCGTCTGAGCCGGGCCGCGCGGGGTCCTGCGACTCCACCCAGGCGCACCCCTCGGTACCGGACCCGGGGGTGACCATCGACCCTCCGGCCGGGACCGCTCCTCCTGCTAGGATCGGCCGGCCGGCGCGATCGGTGTGACCGGCTCCGAGGGGTCATGCCGCCGCTTTTGTTGCTCGTTCTGGTCGCCGTCATCGTCGTTGTCGCGACGGTGGCGGGGGTGTTCCTCCGTCGCCGCAGCCGCCGCGCCGCAGAAGCCAGGATCGCCGCCGCGTCCAACCCGGTCCCGATGTTGTCCGAGGACGACATCGCCTGGCGGATCGGCGTGCTCGGCACCGAGCGCCCGGGGCTCCTGTCGGCGTACTTCGAGGACGCCGAGACCCAGGCCGAGGCCGCCGCCGCCGACGAGGTCGGCACGCCGCTGCCGGCACTGCTCCAGGGCCCGCCGTCGTCCCCGTCGCAGCTGATGCCACCCGCGCCGAGCCCCGCCGTCCCGACCGCGGCGGTCGCCGCGGCCGTCAAGGCGAAGCCCAAGCCGGCAGCGCAGCCCAATCCCCCGGCCTCGCGCCGCTACCGGCTGTGGCGCGACTCGGCGATGGTGCTGCTGGGGGCCGTCCTGCTCGTCCTGTTCGTGTCGACCGTGATCCCGAGCTTCGGCGCCGGGCCTCGACCCACCAAGGACGCCCTCGAGTCGTCGGCGGCCATCGCGGTCGTCATCACCGAGGCGCCGACGGAACCGTCCTCCGCCGACCCGGCGGCCACGGCCGCGCCGGACCCGACCGCGCCGCCGACCATCCGCCGTCCGCCGCGCCGTCGGACGCCGCCGCGACCACGACGCCGACCGCGACCCCGGCGCCGACCGCGACGCCCAGGCCCACGCCGCGGCCGACGCGCAAGCCGCAGCAGGCGCGCTCGACGCCCCGCCCGACACCCCGGCCGACGCCGCCCCCGACGCCGAGGCCCACGCCGAAGCCCACACCCAAGCCGACCCCGAAGCCGACGCCCATCCCGGCGCCGAACGCGAGGTTCACGAGCAGCCCGTCGTGCATCCCGGCGAGTGGAGCCGTCCACTTCACCAGCACCTCGACCGGGATCATCAAGAAGTATGCGTGGACGTTCGAGGGCGCTGGGACGTCGACCAGCTCGTCGCCGACTGCGACGTTCGGTACCGACCCCTCATACGTCGTCCGCCTCGTGGTCACGGGCCCGGGTGGCAGTGACTCGGTAACCAAGACCATCTCCCAGTGTTCGTAACCCGAGGTTCCACCGTGCGCCGATTCCTGAGCTCGCTGCTCGTCGCGCTCCTGTTCGCCGCCGCCCTGCCCGTGACCGTCCTCGGCGCGACCCAGGCGTCGGACCGGGACCGCGACCACCAACGAGGACACGGCGGTCGACGATCACGCTCACGGCACGCGATCAGAGCAACGGACTGCCCATCACGCTGTTCACGACCGGCCGCCGCCGCCCACGGCACGGTCGGGGCACCGGGACCGATCACCTGCGATGCCGGCGGCGCCCACCGCTGCCACTCGGACGTGCTGTACACGCCGACCGCCAACTACAACGGCACGCGACGCGTTCAACTTCACCGCGACCGGCCCGGACGGTCCGGACACCGCGGCCGTCACGATCACGATCAACGCGGTGAACGACGCCCCCGCGTGCTCGGGCGACGCCAGCACGGGCGACGAGGACACGGTCCAGGCGGGCACCGTCGCCTGCACCGACATCGACAACGGCGCGCTGACCTACAGCAAGGTCGCGGGCCCGGCGCACGGCAGCGCGACGGTGAACACGAACGGCTCCTGGACGTACACGCCCGCCGCGAACTACAACGGCGCCGACAGCTTCACGTTCCGCGCCAACGACGGCGCGTTGAACTCGAGCACCGTCACGATGTCCCTGACGATCCCGGCCGTGAACGACGCGCCCGTGTGCGGCGACAAGACCAGCGCCGGCGACAAGAACCAGCAGCAGACGGGCACCATCGCCTGCACCGACGTCGACGACGCGAGCCTGACGATCTCGCAAGGTCTCGGATCCGGCCCACGGCTCGGCCAACGTCGCCACCGACGGCGACTGGACGTACACGCCCACCAACAACTACAGCGGGTCGGACACGTTCACGTTCCGCGCCAACGACGGCTCGGCCAACTCGAACACCGCCAACATGGCGCTCACGATCAACGCCACGAACGCGGCGCCGCTCTGCTCCCCCGACGCCAGCTCCGGCGCCGAGGACGCGGACCAGACCGGAACCGTGACCTGCACCGACGCCGATGACGACCCGCTGACCTACAGCAAGGCCGCCGGGCCCAGCCACGGCACCGCCACCGTCAACTCCGACGGCTCCTGGACCTACAGCCCCAACGCCGACTACAACGGCTCGGACAGCTTCACGTTCCGCGCCACCGACGGCAGCGCGACCCTCGACCCCCGTGGCGATGTCGATCACCGTCACCGCGGTCAACGACGCGCCGGTGTGCGCGCCCGACGCCAGCTCGGGCAACGAGGACGCGGGCCAGTCCGGCACCCTCTCGTGCACGGACGTCGACAACGACCCGCTGACCTACGCGAAGGTCGCCGACCCCTCGGACGGCGGCGCGACCGTCGACCCCGACGGCTCGTGGACGTATACCCCCGACCCGGACTTCAGCGGCGCCGACAGCTTCACGTTCAGCGCCAACGACGGCACCCTCGACTCGAACACCGCGACGATGGCGATCACCGTCAACAACACGAACGACGCCCCGGTCTGCTCGGACGACTCCAGCTCGGGCGCCGAGGACGCGGACCAGACCGGAACCCTCAGCTGCACCGACCTCGACAACGACCCGCTGACCTACAGCAAGGTCGCCAGCCCGGACAACGGCAGCGCGACCGTCGACCCCGACGGCTCGTGGACCTACACCCCGGACCCCGACTTCCACGGCTCGGACAGCTTCACGTTCCGGGCCAACGACGGCTCGGCCAACTCGAACACCGTGACCCTGTCGATCACCGTCACCTCGGTCAACGACGCGCCGGTCTGCTCGGCCGACACGAGCTCCGGCAACGAGGACTCCGACCAGGCCGGCACGATCACCTGCACCGACGCCGAGGGCGACACGCTGACCTACGCCAAGGTCGGCGGCCCGTCCGACGGCTCGGCCACCGTCGACCCGGACGGCTCCTGGAGCTACAGCCCCGACGCGAACTTCAACGGCTCGGACAGCTTCACGTTCCGCGCCAACGACGGCAGCGACAACTCCAACACGGCCACGATGTCGATCACGGTCAACGCCGTGAACGACGCGCCGGTCTGCCAGGACCTGTCCCTTGCGACGGCCAAGAACGTCGCCGTCGGCGGCACCGTGACCTGCACCGACGTCGAGAACGACCCGCTGGTCCTGCGCGTCAGCACGCCACCCTCCAGCGGCACGGTGGCCCCGTTCGATACGTCGACCGGCGCCTTCACCTACACGCCGGACCTGGACGTGACGGGCAGCGACACCTTCAGGGTGATCGCCAACGACGGCCACCACGACTCGGCGGCCGCGCTCGTCGGGATCGGCGTCGACGACCAGGCGCCCACCTGCTCGGACGCCGGCCCGGCGTCCGCCAACGAGGACACCCAGCAGGTCGGCAACCTGGTCTGCGGCGACCTTGACAACGACACGCTGTTCTACGGGATCGTCGGCCAGCCGGCCCACGGCACCGCGGCCATCAACGCCACGTCGGGCCACTGGACCTACACGCCCGGACGCCGACTACAACGGCACCGACAGCTTCACGGCCGACGCCACGGACGGCGCGTTGTCGTCGAACGCAGCGACGATCTCCGTGACCATCGACCCGGTCAACGACGCCCCGGACTGCACGCCGGGCACCTCGACCGGCGACGAGGAGACCCAGCAGTCCGGCACGGTCTCGTGCACCGACGTCGAGGGCGACTCGATCACCTACCAGCTCGGCACGGGGTCGAGCAAGGGGACCGCCGTCGTCAACAGCGACGGCTCCTGGACCTACCAGCCGCTCGTCAACCGGAACGGCACCGACTCGTTCACGTTCAAGGCGACCGACGGGTCACTCCCGTCCGCTCCCGCGACGATGTCCCTGACGATCGTCGACGTCAACGACGCGCCCGTCGCGAAGTTCGACGCCAAGTCGTTCACCGTGACGTCAACGACGACGATCCCCGTCACGGCAAACGACGTCTCCGGGCCGTTCATCGGCGCCGTCACCTCCGAGCCGACCGACACGGTGACCGTCACCGGCACGAGCGGCGGAGCCAAGGGCATCCTGTCGATCGCCGCCGGCGGCCACGGCGTCGTCTACGACCCGCGTGGCTGCTCGACCGGCGACGACACGTTCTCGTACACGATCACCGACAGCCATGGCGCGACGGCGACCGCCTCGGTCTTCGTCACGCTGAACCGCCCGGGCACCGCCGGGCTGTCGACGAAGCCCATCACCGACACGCCGGCCCTATCGTTCATCACCGGGAGCACGATCGGCAGCACGACGCCGATGAAGCTGTCGTGGTGCGGGGCGCTCGCCAGCGGGAAGCTGAAGAGCTACCGCGTCGACCAGAGCACCAACGGCGGCTCGTCGTACAAGACGCTGCTCAAGGCGACCAAGTCGACCTCGAGCACCCGCAGCCTGGGGACGTCGAGCCGCTACCGCTGGCGCGCCCAGACGACCGACACGAGGGCCCGCAAGGGCTCCTACCGCACGTCGCTGGTCGCGCGGCTCGCGCGCGTCGAGGACAGCAGCGCGTCGGTCGTGTACGCGGGCTCGTGGCTCACGCACCCGACGTCGAGCGTGTCCGGCGGCACGGAGCACTACACGACCACGGCCGGCGCCTCCGCGACGGTGACGGTCGGGACCACCGCGCGCGCCTTCGCGATCGTCGGACCGCGCAGCTCCACCCGCGGCTCGTTCCAGGTCTACGTTGACGGCGTCGCCGTCGCGACCGTCAGCGAGAAGGTCAGCGGCTCGACGCTCTACAAGCGGGTCCTGTACACGCGCAGCCTGACGCCCGGGACGACGCATACGATCGCCGTCGTCGCGAGCGGCAACGGCCGCGTGGACCTCGACGCGATCCTGACCCTCGGCAGCTAGTCCTCCCGCCATCCGACCCGGTGCCGCAGCGCGCGGCGCCCGGGTCGCGGGCGCGCGCGTCGGCGCGCGCGATGGCGCGTGCTTCCGAATCGCGAAGCCCCTCTGGTATAGTCGCGGCGCGGTGATGGGTCGCCCATGAACACCGGTTTCGGAGCGTATTTCGCACTGTTCTCCGAGATCGGGATGATCCTCCTGGTGACGTCCCTCGCCGGTGTGGCAGCGGGCTACTGGTTGGACCAGCGGCTGGGGACTCTGCCGATCTTCGTTCTCGCCGGCTTCCTCGCCGGCACCGGGATCGGAACGGTCGGGATCTACCGCTTGATCACACGGTTCCTGAAGCGGTTCGACTAAACCGGCCACGGAACGGGCACGGGAGAGCGTGGCCGAGGCCGCGCGGCTGCTTGGAGGAAACGTGACGGGCGACACGGGCCAGAAGGCGCGCGGCATCAGCAACCCCGTTGCCATCGGGCTCCTGCTGATCTTCGTGATCGTCGTCGACGTGTTCGCGTTCCTGCTGTTCCCGCCGTTCGACAAGGAGCAGCCGGACAGCCTGACCTGCGAGTTCCCGGTCTGCTACATCAACGGGAACCTTGAGTTCCCGGCGCCGCACACCGTCTGGAGCCTCGACGGCGCGCCCCAGAGCCCCGACCTCATCACGTTCCAGGTCAGCCTGTCCTCGACGCTCATCACGATGTTCATCATCACGGTCCTGGTGATCGTGCTGCTGTGGGCGCTGAGCCGGAAGCACGAGCTGAACCCAGGCGGCGGTCAGAACGCGATCGAGTACGTCTACGAGCTGCTCGAGAACTTCGGCACCTCGCTCGGCGGCGCCCGATCCAAGCCCTACATCCCGCTGTTCGCGGGCTTCTTCGTGTTCATCCTGTTCTGCAACTGGAGCGGCCTGATCCCGCCGATCGGCAAGATCGACCAGCTGCGGGCCCCCACCAGCGACCTGAACGTGACGATCGGCCTGGCGCTGGTGGCGTTCGTGTTCATCGAGTACCAGGGCTTCAGGCACCTGGGCGTCGGCTACCTCGGCAAGTTCTTCCCGTTCGGGGAGTTCAGGAACGGGGTCGGCGCCGGGTCGATCGCGCTGTTCGTCGGCCTCACCGAGCTCCTGCTCGAGTTCGTGAAGCCGATCACGCTGTCGATGCGACTCTTCGGCAACATCTATGGCGGCGAGGTCGCCCTTGGCGTGCTGACGGCCCTGACCCTCGCGATCATCCCGATGGCGATGCTCGCCCTCGAGGTGCTCCTCAACGCCGTCCAGGCACTCATCTTTGCCACCCTGACCCTCATGTTCACGCTCGTCGCGATCGAGGGCCACGGGGAGGAGCACGAGGTGGCGGAGTCCGCCGAGACCACCATTCACGCCGTCGAGGCGGCGGCCCACTGACCACCCGACCACGGGATCGACACCGGGACTGAGGCCCGGACCACGGAGGGAACACGGAACATGGAAAACCTCGGCGCCCTTGCGGCCCTTGGCGTCATCGGCCCGGGCATCGGCATCGGCATCCTGGGCGGCCTGGCCGCAGCCGCGATCGGGCGCAACCCCGACGCCGCCGGCGATATCCGCGGCCTCGCGATCATCCTCGCGGCGTTCGCAGAAGGCCTCGGCGTCCTCGCGGTCGTCGTCGGCCTGCTTGCGATCTTCATCAAGCCCGCCGCGGGCTGACCCTCGGAGCAGGTGACGTCCATGGACACCCTCGCCGTCGTCGGGGAGGTCTTGCGCCAGGTCGCCGTGCCGGCGGCCGAGGAGACGAAGTTCCAGATCAACCTGTTCTGGGTCATCGTCGCCGCGGCCAACTTCGTCGTGTTCTTCCTGATCGTCCAGCGCATCGCGTTCGGCGGTCTGGTCAAGACGCTCAACGACCGGCGCGCCCGGATCGAGCAGGGGCTGCAGGACGCGGAGCAGGCCCGGCGAGATCGGGAATCGGCCGAGCAGGAGCGGCAGGCCGCCCTCCAGGAGGCCCGCCGCGAGGCCAACGAGATCCTCAACCGAGCCCAGAAGGCCGCGTCGGAGACGCGTGAGCTGGAGGTCGCAGCGACCCGCGACGAGATCGCCAGGTTGCGCGAGCGCGCGACCAGCGAGATCGATGCGGAGCGCCAGCGCGCCGTGGCCGAGCTCCGGGGAGAGGTGACCGACCTCGCCCTCGCGGCCGCCGGCCGCGTCGTCGGCGAATCCATGACGGGCGACCGCCAGCGCAAGCTCGTGGCCGACTTCCTCACGGATCCGGCCGCAGGCGGGTCCGCCGGCTGATGGCACGCCCCACCACCGCCGCCCGCCGCTACGCGGACGCCGCGTTCGAGGTCGCCCTGCGCGACGACGAGCTCGACGGCTGGCGCGACGACCTCGCGACCGCGGCCGACATCCTCGGCCGTCCGGAGGTCGAGCCCGTCGTCGACAGCCCGGCCATTCCCTCGGCCGAGCGCCTCGCGGTGGTGGCCAAGCTGCTCGAGGGCCGGGTCCGCCCCGGCGCGCTGCGGCTGGTGAGCCTGCTCGTCGAACGAGGCCGTGCCCGCGACCTGCACCGTGTCAGCGAGCAGTACCAGCGCCAGCTCAACGCCCATCGCGGCATCGTCGTGGCCACCGTCACGAGCGCCGCACCCCTCACCAATGACGAGACCGCCGAGATCCGCACGCGGGTCGAGGCGATGGCCGGATCGGCGATCGACCTGCACACCGAGGTCGACCCGACGCTCCTGGGCGGGCTGACCGTCCAGATCGGCGACCGGCTCCTCGATGCCTCCATCCGCGGCCGCCTCGAGCGGCTGCGCGACCAGCTCCACACGGGGACCCGCCCCCGCTAGCCCCCGCCCGAACGGAGACGCCATGGCCATCCGGTCAGACGAGATCATCAGCATCATCAAGAGCCAGATCGAGTCGTTCGACGCGACCTCCGAGACCCGCAGCGTCGGGACGGTCGTCGAGGTCGGCGACGGGATCGCGCAGATCTACGGCCTCGACGCGGCCCTCGCGTCCGAGATGCTCGAGTTCCCCGGCGGGGTGATGGGCCTGGCCCTGAACCTCGAGGAGGAGACGGTCGGCGCGGTCATCCTCGGCGATCCGTCCGCGATCAAGGAGGGCGACCAGGTCCGGACCACGGGCCGCGTCATCGAGGTCCCCGTCGGCGAGGCGCTGTTGGGCCGGGTCGTCGACCCACTGGGCAACGCGCTCGACGGCAAGGGCGAGATCCCGCGGACGAAGACCCGTCCGGCGGAGCGAATCGCACCTGGCGTCATCACTCGCCAGTCGGTGGACACCCCGGTCCAGACGGGCCTCAAGGCCGTCGACGCCCTGATCCCGATCGGCCGCGGCCAGCGCGAGCTGATCATCGGCGACCGCCAGACCGGCAAGACGGCGATTGCGATCGACACGATCATCAACCAGAAGGACGGCGACCTCGTCTGCATCTACGTGGCGATCGGGCAGAAGCTCTCGACGGTGGCCCAGATCGTCGCGACCCTCGAGAAGTACGGCGCGCTCGAGCACACGATCGTGGTCGTCGCGGGCGCCGAGGACCCCGCCCCGCTCCAGTACCTCGCCCCGTACGCGGGCGTCGCGATGGGCGAGGAGGTCATGGAGAACGGCGTCCAGCTGGGCGGCCGCCTGATCAAGGACGCCCTGTGCGTCTACGACGACCTGTCGAAGCACGCCTGGGCGTACCGCGAGATGTCGCTCCTGCTGCGCCGCCCGCCCGGCCGCGAGGCGTACCCGGGCGACGTCTTCTACCTCCACAGCCGGCTCCTCGAGCGGGCGGCGCGCATGAGCGACGAGAACGGCGGCGGCTCGCTGACGGCGTTGCCGATCGTCGAGACCCAGGCCAACGACGTGTCGGCGTACATCCCGACCAACGTGATCTCGATCACCGACGGCCAGATCTTCCTCGAGACCGACCTGTTCAACGCCGGCCAGCGGCCCGCGATGAACATCGGCATCTCGGTGTCGCGCGTCGGCTCGGCGGCCCAGACCAAGGCCATGAAGCAGGTCGCGGGTCCGCTCAAGCTCGACCTCGCGCAGTACCGTGCGCTTGCCGCGTTCGCGCAGTTCGCGAGCGACCTCGACAAGGCGACTCGCGATCAGCTCAACCGCGGCGAGAAGCTGTCGGAGATCACGAAGCAGCCGCAGTACCAGCCGCTGCCGGTCGAGAAGCAGGTCGCGATCCTGGTCGCCGCCACGACCGGCAAGCTCGACGACGTCCCGACGGCCAAGGTCAAGGACTTCGAGACCGGGCTCTACCGCTTCCTCGAGACGGAGCGCCCGCAGATCCTCGACGAGCTGGGCAAGACCAAGGCCCTCCCCAAGGAGCTCTCGGCGGCCCTCGAATCGGCGATCGACGACTTCAAGCTGCAGTTCCTCGCGTAAATGGCTAGTCAGCGCGAGATCAGGCGGCGCATCAATTCGGCGCGGAACATCAAGCAGATCACGCGCGCGATGCAGTTCGTCGCGGCGTCGAAGCTGCGGCGGGCCCAGGAGTCGACGCTGGCGGCGCGGCCCTACCGCGACACGCTCGACGAGGTCATCGCGGATCTCGCGGTCGTGCTCAACGGCGAGGACCACCCGCTGCTCGCGAACCGGGGCCTCGAGGGCGACCACAACCGCCTGATCGTGATCATCACCAGCGACCGCGGGCTCGCGGGCGCGCTCAACACCAACACCGTCCGCTTCATCGCGCGCGAGATCACCGAACACGGCGGCGACCTCAAGGTCGCGACGGTCGGCCGCAAGGGTCGCGACGCGATGCGCCGCGCCCGGGTCCCGATCGCCGCGCACTTCGAGGGGTTCGGCGATCGCCCGACCTTCGCCGACGTGCTGCCGCTCGCGCGGCTCGTCACCGACGACTACGTCGCGGGCGTCTACGACCGGGTGGACGTCGTCTACTCGCGCTTCGTGTCGACCCTGGTCCAGAGGCCCGTCATCGACCGGCTCCTGCCGGTCGAGCCCGCCGAGGACACCAGCGGCATCCCCGGCAACCAGTTCCTGTTCGAGCCCAACCCTGCGGACTTCCTGCGGGCGCTCCTCCCCCGCTACATCGCGACCCGCATCTTCCAGGCGGTGCTCGAGTCGAAGGCGAGCGAGGAGTCGTCCCGGATGGTCGCGATGAAGAACGCCACCGAGAATGCCGAGGAGCTCATCGAGGACCTGACGCTCTCGTACAACAAGGTCCGACAGGCCAACATCACTCGCGAGATGGTCGAGATCGCGAGCGGCGCCCAGGCCCGCTAGGCCAGCGCACACCGTACCGAGGAGGCACTCCCCACCATGGCGACCGCCGCGCCTTCCACGAACGGCCGGGTGATCCAGATCACCGGGCCAGTCGTCGACATCGAGTTCCCCGCCGGGCACCTCCCGGCGATCTTCAACGCCGTCGAGATCCTGCGCGAAGGCCAGCAGCCGCTCGTGTGCGAGGTGCAGCAGCACCTGGGCAACAACTGGGTCCGTGCCGTCGCGATGACCACGACCGACGGCCTCGCCCGTGGGACCGAGGTCCGCGACACCGGCGCCGCGATCACGGTGCCCGTCGGCGACGTGACGCTGGGGCGCGTGTTCGACGTGCTCGGCCACGCGATCGACGGCAAGGGCGACGTGACGTCGGAGCAGATGCTGCCGATCCATCGCGCCCCGCCCGCCTTCGAGGACCAGACGACCGAGATCGAGGTGTTCGAGACCGGGCTCAAGGTCATCGACCTGATCTGCCCGTTCAAGAAGGGCGGCAAGATCGGGATCTTCGGCGGCGCCGGCGTCGGCAAGACCGTCATCATCCAGGAGCTCATCAACAACGTCGCCACCAAGCACTCGGGCGTGTCGGTGTTCGCGGGCGTGGGCGAGCGGTCGCGCGAGGGCAACGACCTCATCCACGAGATGACCGAGTCGGGCGTCATCAAGAGCACGGCCTTCGTGTTCGGCCAGATGAACGAACCCCCGGGCGCACGCCAGCGGGTTGGCCTGACCGGCCTGACGATGGCCGAGTACTTCCGCGACGAGGAGGGCCGCGACGTCCTTCTGTTCATCGACAACATCTTCCGCTTCACCCAGGCGGGCTCCGAGGTGTCGGCCCTGCTTGGGCGCATGCCGTCGGCCGTCGGCTACCAGCCGAACCTGGCCACCGAGATGGCCGGCCTCCAGGAGCGGATCACGTCGACGCGCAAGGGCTCGATCACGTCGCTCCAGGCGGTGTTCGTGCCCGCCGACGACTACACGGACCCGGCCCCGGCCACCACCTTCGCCCACCTCGACTCGACGATCCGCCTCGAGCGCTCGATCGCCGAGCTCGGCATCTACCCGGCGGTCGACCCGCTGACCTCGACCTCGCGCGTCCTCGACCCGCTGGTCGTCGGCACCGACCACTACGACGTCGCCCAGGAGACCAAGCGCGTCCTGCAGCGCTACCGCGACCTCCAGGACATCATCGCGATCCTCGGCATCGACGAGCTGTCCGAGGAGGACAAGGCGACGGTCGCCCGCGCGCGCCGCCTGCAGCGGTTCATGAGCCAGCCGTTCACGGTCGCCCAGGTGTTCACCGGCCGCGAGGGCAAGTACGTGTCGATCAAGGACACGGTCGCCTCGTTCAAGGAGATCCTCGAGGGCAAGACCGACACGCTGCCGGAGCAGGCGTTCTTCCTCGCCGGCACCCTCGACGACGTCCGCGAAAACGCCGCCAAGCTCGAGGGGTGAGTGCCATGGTCCTCGCCTCCGCTTTCGCCGTGCCGCCGTCGGCCCGATTCCAGTCCCCTTTGGCGGCTTCGCGCGCCTCGGGTACTGAGATCGGCCTCCGGCGACCCGGCTACGCGGAGGCGGGTTCCGTCCTGCATTCCCCCACGAGTACGCCACGTTCCGGGCGCGTCGATCTCGGGAGAGAGGGGTTGGGGAGAGTACCCAGCGGCCGCGTAGGCGCCCGGATGGCCGGCGATCTCAGTCGACGGGGCGCGCGAAGCCGCCGAGGCGACTGGAATCGGCCGGACAGCCGAGCGCCGAGAGCGGCCGCGGTGGGGGGGCACGCACGATGACGCTGCATCTCGAGATCGTCACGCCGGAGCGGCTGGCGTACGAGGACGATGTGGATATGGTGCTCGTGCCCGGCGCGGAGGGCGAGCTCGGGATCCTGCCGCACCACACGCCGCTCGTGAGCCTGCTCGGGGTGGGGGAGCTGAAGATCCGCAAGGGCGGCGAGGAGGAGAGCTTCGCAATCGCGGGCGGCTTCCTCCAGGTGCGGCCCGACAAGGTCGTGGTCATGGCAGAGACCGCCGACCTGGCGTCCGAGATCGACCTCGAAAAGGCCCAGGAAGCGCGGCGCGAGGCGGAGCGGGCGCTTGAGTCCGGGTACGTCGAGGGCGCCGACCTCGCCGCCGCGCGCGCCCAGCTGCAGTCGGCCCTGCTCCGGATCCGGGTGGCGGAGCGGCGGCATCGCGAGGGCCCCAGGCGCGGCGCCTAGTCGATGGCCGACGCAAAACCGTTCCATTGGGAGTTCACCCCCGAGGTCCCACCGCCCGAGGCGTTCCGCATCGAAGGCGGCAAGCCCCTGCGCGGCACGGTGCACGTGAGCGGGGCCAAGAACGCAGCCCTCAAGCTGCTCGCCGCGGCGACCCTGACGGGCGAACGGTGCCGGTTCGAGAACGTGCCCGAGATCGAGGACGTCCGCGTCATGGCGGAGGTGCTCAAGGACCTCGGCGTGGTCGTGGACCACCCGGCCGACGGCGTGTACGAGGTCGCGGCGGGCGACGTCGACTGGCTGTTCGTCCCCCTCGAGGCCGCCGCCAAGATGCGCGCATCGTTCATCCTGCTCGGGCCGCTTCTTGCGCGCTTCGGGCGGGTGATCATGAGCAATCCCGGCGGCGACCGGATCGGCCGACGACCGGTGAACCTGCACGTCGACGCGATGCGGGCGATGGGCGCCGAGATCGCGTACCGCGACGGCTACTACTTCGCCCAGGCGCCCGGGCGCCTCCACGGCGGGCAGGTCACCTTCCCGCAGGTGACGGTCATGGGCACCGAGAACGCGATGCTGGCCGCGACACTCGCGGACGGCCACACGGTGATCCGGCCGGCGGCCCAGGAGCCCGAGGTCGACGACCTCATCGACTTCCTGCACAAGATGGGCGCCGACGTGAAGCGGACGAGCCCGGACACGATCGAGGTCCACGGCAAGCGCCGGCTGCGCGGCGCCAGCCACACCGTCGTATCGGACCGCATCGAGACCGGCACGTTCCTCGTCGCGGCCGCGGTCACGGGCGGCAAGATCACGCTCGAGAACGCGCCCTGCGAGCACGTCGAGGCCCTGGTCGAGCTGCTGGGCCGCGTCGGCGTCCCGGTGGCCTGCGGGCAACGCTCGATCGAGATCGACGCCACGGGGCTGCGTCCAGGCGACCTGCGGCCGTGCGACATCGAGACCGCGCCCTACCCGGGCCTCGCGACCGACCTCCAGCCGCCCGCGTGCGTGCTGCTGACGCAGGCCAACGGCACGTCCCGGGTCCACGAGGCGATCTTCGAGGACCGGCTCGAGTGGCTCGCGGAGCTGGCCAAGCTCGGCGCCAATGTCGACATCGAGGACGCGCACCACGCCGCGATCCTCGGTCCCGCGACCTTGCGCGGCGCCGAGGCGGACATCTCGGACCTGCGCGCCGGCGCTTCGCTGATCCTCGGCGCGCTGGCGGCCGAGGGCACCTCGCTGATCCATGGTGCGCATCACGTTCAGCGGGGGTATGAGAACATCGACCGCAAGTTCCAGCAGCTGGGTGCGAGCATCACCCGTTCGGCCGACATGGCCTGACGTCGCCGCGACGGACGCCCAGCCGTCGCCCGGCCGCCCAATCCCGATCCCCTGTCGGTCGCCTGTTCGGGCGAGCGCGCCACCCGGAGTAGCATTCAGCGCCGTATGAAAATTGGAATCGACCTCGGTACCGCGAACGTGATCGTCTACGTCAAGGGCAAGGGAATCGTCATCACCGAGCCCTCGGTCGTCGCGGTCGGCGAGGACAACCGCATCGTCGCGGTGGGCGAAGAGGCCCGCGAGATGATCGGCCGCACTCCCGGCAACATCCAGGCCATCCGGCCGATGAAGGACGGCGTCATCGCCGACTACGTGATCACCGAGGCGATGCTCCGATTCTTCATCGGCAAGGCCACCAAGGGGCGCATCGGGATCGGCCGGCCCGAGGTCATGATCAGCGTCCCCGCGGGCGTCACGTCGGTGGAGAAGCGCGCGGTCCGCGACGCGGCCCTCAAGGCGGGCGCCAAGGAGGCGTTCCTGATCGAGGAGCCGCTGGCGGCGGCGATCGGCGCCAACGTCCCGATCAGCGGGCCGTCGGGGAACATGATCATCGACATCGGCGGCGGCACGTCCGAGATCGCGGTCATCGCGCTCGGCGGCATCGTCGTCTCGAACAGCCTCCGCGTCGGTGGCAACAAGTTCGACGAGGCGATCGCGACCTACATCCGCAAGAAGTACAACCTGATGGTCGGCGAGCGGACGGCGGAGGAGGTCAAGATCGCGATCGGGGCCGCGCTCCCGCTCGAGCGCGAGCTGACGATGGAGGTCCGGGGCCGCGACCTGATCGCCGGCCTGCCGCGCACGATCCCGATCACCTCGTCCGAGGTGATGGAGGCGATCGAGGTGCCGCTCCAGCAGCTGGTGGCCGCCGTGCGCACCGTCCTCGAGCAGACGCCGCCCGAGCTTTCCTCGGACATCATCGACAAGGGCATGGTCATGTCCGGCGGCGGCTCGCTGCTGCGCAACATCGACAAGCTGCTGACCCAGGTGACCGGCGTCCCGTGCCACGTCGCCGAGAACAGCCTCAACTGCGTCGCCCTGGGCACGGGCCTCGCCCTCGAGCACTTCGACTTCTTCAAGAAGTCCCTGGTGCAGCAGATCTGATCCACGTGATTCGGGGCGGGTCGGCGTCGCGCGCAGCCTCCGCGATTCCCGGCAGGGCGTGATGAAGGCGTTCGTCGACCTGCACTGCCACACCTCGGCGTCGTTCGACAGCCTGGCCAGCCCGGAGAGCGTCGTGAAGGCCGCGGCGACGCGAGGGCTGACGCATCTCGCCATCACGGACCATGACCGGATCGAGGGGGCGCTCCGGGCCCGCGACGCGGCCCATCCGGACCTCACGATCATCATCGGCGAGGAGATCAAGACCGCCGACGGCGACCTGATCGCGCTGTTCCTCGAGCGTGCCGTCCCGCCCGGGCAGCCCGCGCGCGACACGATCGACGAGGTCCGGGCGCAGGGCGGCCTGGTCGGGATCCCGCACCCGTTCGACCATTTCCGGGGCTCGATGCTCAAGGACCCGCGGCTGGAGGCGTTGGCGCCGCTCGTCGACTGGGTCGAGTCCCACAACGCTCGCGTCGTCGGCGGGTCGGGCAACGAACAGGCCGCCGCGTTCGCCCTCAGGATGGGCCTGCCCGGGATCGCCGTGTCCGACGCCCACAGCGTCGTCGAGGTCGGCGTCGCCTACACCGTGCTCGACGGGAACCCGTCCACCGCCGAAGGGTTGATGGCAGCCCTGACCAACGTCTCGCTTGTGCCCGGGCGTGCCTCATATATCGTCCGGACGCTCACACCGATCGCAAAGATCGTCAATCGCGCCCGGGGGAACAGGCGGGTCACCAAGAGCCCGTCCGGAGACACGGGTGCAGCTCATGAGTGAACCGCCCGTGCCCGACGCCGACGCCACGCCCGTGATCCCTTCGACCAACCCGCTGGCCCGCGGGGCCGGGTCCACTCGCACCCCGCGCCCCGCCGCCGACAGTGCGGCGAACGGCGGCGGCTCGGGCGACGACGGCGGCCAGATCTCCCTCGGGGCCCGGTTGCGGCAGCCGCGGACGATCATCTCGCTCGGCATCCCGCTGGTGCTGCTGGTCCTGATCTTCCGGGTCGCGCTGAACGTCGACTTCGCGGAGCTCGCGAACAGCGTCGCCAGCGCGAACAAGCTGCTCCTGGTCGCCGCGTTCCTCGTGTTCTACGCCGGCTTCCCGATCCGCGGGGCGCGCTGGGCACTGCTCCTGAAGGGCGCCGGCATGCGGGTCGGAACCAAGGACGCGACCGAGATCCTGTTCCTGTCGTGGACCGTGAACTGCCTGGTCCCGGCAAAGCTGGGTGACCTGTACCGCGCATTCCTGCTCAAGATCAACGCCGACGTCTCGGGCTCCAAGACGCTGGGCACGATCTTCATCGAGCGCATCTTCGACCTGTTCGCCATCGCGATCATGGGCCTCGTGGCCGGCTTCTGGAGCTTCCGGACCGGCTTCCCGCCCGAGATCCAGTTCGTGGCCGCGCTGGGCATCGGCGTCATCGTCGTGCTCGCGGGATTCCTGTTCGCGGTCCGCAACTTCGGGCGCGCGATCCTCGGCAAGCTCCCCCTCCCGGAGAAGGCGCTCGAGTTCTACGACCGGTTCGAGGAGGGCCTGTTCTCGATCAACCGGCGGACGATCGGGCCGCTCGTGATCCTGACCGTCCTCATCTGGGCGACCGAAGGCATGCGCCTGTGGCTGGTGATCCAGGCCCTGGGCCTGCCCGGCGTGTCCATGGGCATCTCGGGGGCGTTCTTCGTCGCCTTCATCGGGTCGCTGCTGACTGCCGTGCCGCTCAGCCCGGCGGGTCTCGGGACGGTCGAGCTCGGGGTGGTCGGCGTGCTGACGCTGGCCTACGGGCTGCCGACCCAGGAGGCGACGACCATCGTCCTGGTCGACCGCCTGATCAGCGTGTTCTCGATCATCCTCATCGGGTCGATCGTGTACCTGGTGTCGCCGATCCGCCGTGGCGTTGGCCTCTCGCAGCCGATCGAGGCCAGCGCGCCGGCGGGCTGAACGGGACTCTCGGGGCGCCCCGATCAGGCCCGCCCCAAGGCCGGCGTCCGGGGTACCGGCGAGGGGCCAGCCAAACGGGTCACGCCCGCACCGCACGCGACCCCACAAGACCTCCCGGTGCCACACGGTGAACCGCTCGCGCGTCCCGTACGAACGGGTGATTGGGACTGCAAGGTTCGCATCCGACACTCCACTTGATCCCGCGCACCGGGCGCCGGGAGCCTAGCCCAAGGCGAGCATGACGACCGAGAACGGCCGCGCGTTCAACGAATGGCTGCGAGCACAGCTCAAGGCCAAGAAGATGTCGCAGCGCCAGCTGGCGCAGCAGTCGGGTGTCGACCATTCGACGATCTCCCGACTGATCCGGGGCGACCGGATGCCCTCACTCGGCACGGCGACCAAGCTCGCTCGCGGCCTGCGCGAGATCCGTGACGACTCCGACACGTCCACCGCGCTCGGCGTGGTGTCCGTGGGGCCGCAGAACCCGACCGCGCGCGTCGAGTACGCGCTGCGGGCGGACGAGGCGCTCTCGGAGCCGCAGGTCCGGCAGATCATGGAGTACTACCTGGCAGTTCGGGTGCGCCGGTTCGCGCGGACCTACTCCAGCGTCGGTTCCCCCGAGCAGGGATCGAACGGGAACGGCTCCCTGAGCGCCGGCTCCGTCTACGGGCGCCAGAACGGCATCACCGGCGTCGCCGCGGCTCCCGCGGTCCGCGCCCTCCCGCCGCGCTACGGCGTCCAGCGGCCGCCGGTGCGGCCACCGACCCGCACGCCGGGTCGACCATAGAACATCTCCAGGGCACGACCTGAACGTCCTCCACGTTCGGGTCTCGGGGACAGCGAACGCCGGTCTGCAGGGGCCGGCGTTCGCATTTTCCCGGGGGGGTTTCCGGCGGCGCCCCGCTGCCCTGCGATCGCAGCCGCGCCCCAAGGCACTCGGCGCCACCCGCCGCCCACGTCCGCGCCCGCGCAGGCCGGGCCGCCTGCGTCGCGCCGGCCCGCACCCCGCCGCGCCGCCCGCGCGTCGCCCCACCCGGTCGGCCCCGTCGCCCCGCGGACCCCGTCGCGACGCCTGACCGTCGCCGTATACGTACCAGGTTTAGCGAGGCGTCAATCGGGCCCTCGGGCGCGTCGTGCGACGGCGAATCGGCCCCGGAATCCACCCAGATATATGCGTGCCACTTCGAAAACGAGCGTTTGGGGCTCGACGCGGCGCGGATATGCCGCCTGGTAAACGTGGCATGTCTACGAGTGGCGCCCGTGCCGGCTCAATGCGCCGCGCCGTACACGGAGATCACGCGTCGCGAGCCCGCGTCGAACCGGTCGAGGAGGCCGAGGCCGGAGACTCCCTGCCCTGCCAGTAACGCATCCTCCGCGGGACCACCGCAGGCAGCGCCGACGACGTCGTTGAACAGCGGGTCGCAGACGACGACGAGCGTCCCGTCGCCCGCCGCCTGATCCGCAGGGAGCGGCGTTGCGCCGCGGTGCTCGAGCGGAAAACGCATCGCGTTAGCGTTCTTGAACGGCGGGATCCCGACGAGCGCGAATGGCCGGACATGCGGGTCCGATCCGTCGGCCAGCGTCCCGATCGTCCGTGCCGCGGCCGCGTCGGCCAGGCGCCAGCCGCCGTCGGGCGATGTCGCGGGCGGCCACGCGACGATGGAGACGGCGACGAGCAGGATGCCGACCCCCGCTGCGGCCGCGATCCGTCCGGCGGGCACGGGACCCGGCGAGGCAGCCTCGCCCGCGTCTGTCGCACGTCCGGCGACGTGGGCGATCCCCGCACCGAGCAGCGCGAGAACGAGCGGGTCGAGGAACGAGTGGTAGTGGTCGTTGGGCAGCCCGGGCGTGATCACGGCGAGGCTCGGCGCGAACAGCGCGAGCGCGACGATCGCCCAGGCGACGGACCCGGCGAGCCAGGCAGCAGCGCGGCGGCCGATCCCGCGGCCGGACAGCAGGGCGATCGCGGCCAGGGCGCACGCAGCGATCACCGCCACGGTCGCGAGCAGCGGGCGATCGGTGAACTGCCCCGAGACCGGCCACGCGATCGACCGGGCGCCGACGATCCCGATCCGGGCAAGGGAGCCGGACGCGGCGCTGCTGCCGCTCCCGCCGAGATAGGCGAGGATCGCCCGCGTCTCCGCGAAGTCGTGCTGGAGCTCGAAGGCGAGCAGCGGCAGGTAGCCGGCCGCAAGGATCGCGAGCGCGCCCACGCCCGCCCCGAACGCCGGCCGGAGGCGCTCGTCCCGGCGGCGTCGCCCGCGGACGTCGACCAGGTAGGCGACGAAGAGCGGCGGCACGACGACGACCCCCAGCACGTGGCACTGCATCACGACCATCGCCCCGAGCGCGGACAACAGCCACCAGCGGGCATGGCGGGACCGGATCGCGTACAGCGCCGCCGCGAACGCCACCGCCGACGCGAGCGGGATCAGGTTCGGGTTCCAGATGAACGTCGAGGCTTCGATGCCAGCCGGGGAGACGGCCGCGAGCAAGGCGGCGGCGAGCCCGGCGACGGGCCCCGCGACGAGCCGGGCGAGCCACCACACCGCGATCACCGCGCCGATCCCGAACAGGGCGATCTCGGTCGTGACCGCGACCGGGTCCGCGTCCGTGAGGTACGCGGCAGGCGCGAGCAGGTAGTAGTAGACGGCGCCGTGGTGGAACGTCCCGATCGAGGTCCGTGGACCCAGCAGCGGCACCTCGCCCCGGTCGACCAGCCCCTGCAGGACGAGCATGTCCGTGCCCTGATCGGCGTCCCACGCACCGCGCTGGTCCAGGCCCGGGAGCCGGAGCAGCGCCGCGAGGGCGACGATCGCGATGAGCACGGCGACCTCGCGCCAGCCGGGGCGGGTCGGGCCCGACGACGCCCGCGGCGTATCCAATTCGAGGTCGGTCACGCGCCGCCCCGCGGCTCGTCGTCGTCCACATCGGCGGGCGCGCTTCGGCCCTTGGCGCTGCGGGTCTCGAACGCCTCCGGCGGCAGCGCCGCGAGCGGTCGACCGGCGGCGAGGTCGCGGGCACGATCGACGTTGATCCCGTCGTAGCCCTCGTCCATCCCAGGGGTTTCGAGGTAGTACACGACGTGGCCGAGGTCCGGATGCGTGAGCACGCGGGCGAGCCCCGCCGCGCCGATCAGCCCCGCGCCGAGGTGCTCGTGGCGGTCGGTGTGCGAGCCCCGTTCCGAGCGGGAGTCGTTGAGGTGCACCATTCGCAGCCGATCCAGGCCGACCGCGACGTCGAACGCCGACACCACCTCGTCGACGCCGGCCGGCTGGTCGACGGCGTAGCCCGCGCCCCAGAGGTGGGCCACGTCGAGGCAGTACGCGAACCTCTCGCGCCCGACGCCGGTCGCCACGACCGCCGCCTCGACCTGCCCGAGCTCCTCCACGCTCGACCCGATCCCGAACCCGGCACCGGAGCCGTTCTCGAGGACGAGCGTGACGCCCGGCGCGCCGTCGTCGACCGTCTCGAGCACCCGGCACAGGCCGTCGGCGAACCGCCGGATTCCGGCGTCCACCCCCGAGCCGCGGTGCGAGCCGAGGTGGACGTTGACGACCGCCGCGCCCCACGCCTCGGCGACGCGGAGCTCGGTCGCAAGGACAGCCGCGCACCGGTCGAAGACGTCCGATTCGGGTGCCGCGAGGTTGACGAGGTAGGGCGCGTGCACGACGAGCGGCGCGATCCCGGCGGCCGCGAGCCGGTCGCGGAAGGCCGACAGCTCGCGCGGCGGGGTCGACCGGCGGCGCCACGAGGTCGGGTTGTCGGTGAACACCTGCATCGCGTCCACGCCGATCGCGGCGGCCCGGTCCGCGGCCCGCAGCATGCCGTGGCCCAGGGGGAGGTGGGCGCCGAGGCGCCGGCCGTTCGCGAGCATTGGCCGGAAGCGTACCGGAGCGGCGGTGGCCCTCACCTACACTGGCGACGTGGAATTGGAGCTGCTGGCGGGGCTTCGGGCCCTCGTCGACACCAACAGGCTGCGGATCGTGGCGCGCGTCGGCGCCCGGCCAGCATCGCTGGACGACCTCGCGATGGAGCTGCGGCAGCCGGTGCCCTCGGTGGCCCGACAGGTCGACGTGCTCATGGCCGCAGGGCTCGTCGAGCGTACCGGCGACCGGAACGACACATTGCGGGCGCGCTGGGATCGGGTGGGGGAGCTCGCGAGGGCCCTCGCGACACTCGAGGGCGACGCGACCGGCGCGGTTGGGGCGGACGATGGGGCCTGGCCGCACGACGGCGAGACCCTGGCCGAGACCATCGACCGGATGGGCGCCGCGCCCGACGAGGCTCGCGTCCTCCGCTCGTTCCTGGTCGGCGGCCGTCTTGAGACGATCCCGGCCCAGCACCGCAAGCGCCAGGTCGTGCTGCGCTTCCTGCTCGAGCGCGTGTTCACCGAGGACCGCGAGTATCCGGAGAAGGAGGTCAACCAGCGGCTCGCGCTGTTCAACCCGGACGTGGCCGCGCTGCGGCGCTACCTGGTCGACGACGGCTACGTGACGCGCGATGCGGGCCGGTACCGGCGCGCGGTCCCGGGTCCGACGTCGGACGCCCCCGCGCCGTAGCGATCAGCCCTGGGCTCGACCCGCCTTCGTCACGCCCTTCGACCCCGACTTGCCCCCGCCCTTGCCGCCGCCCCTTCGATCGGGCGTGTACTCGCCGCCCATCACCGGCTCGATCAGCCCGAAGTCGCCGTCGCGCCGCCGATACAGGACGCTGATCCGCTCGTTCTCGGCGTTCACGAACACGTAGAAGTCGTGCCCGAGCTCCTCCATTGCCGTGACCGCGTCCTCCTCGAACATCGGCTCGATCGCGAACCGCTTGGTCTTGACGATCTCGCGGTCGTGGCCGGGCTCGGCGGTGCCGTCGGCGATCTTGCGCAGGATGGCCTTCTCCTGCTCTGGGCGGGCGCGCACCCGCGGCTTCTCCTTATGGTCGATCGCCTGGCGCTCGACCTTGTCCACGACCGTGTCGAGGGCGGCCTGGTACGAGCCGCCGGCGGCGCGGCTGCGCAGGGTGCGACCGTCCATGACGAGCGTGACGTCGGCGATGTGGGCGTCGGACGCGCTCCGGTGGGCCTCGTTGGAGAGCTCGACGACCGCGTCGGTGCTGTCGTCGAACAGGCGGTCCAGGCGCGCGAACTTGCGCTCGGCGTACTGGCGGACCCGGTCGGGGACCTCGAGGTTCTTGCCCCTGACGATCGTCCTCACGGTCACCTCCCGGCGCGGACTCGGCGCCTGGCTGGCGGGGGCGACGGGCCGGCGGACCTGGCCCGCTGGGAGTCCGAGTATAGACGGGCATGGCGGGTCCGCCGCCCCGGCGCTCCGTCTCGCGCAACCCCGCGCGACGCGCGCTCGGCAGGTCAGGCGCCGATCGCCGATGCCGACGGCCAGCGCGCCACCAGCAGGCCGACGAGCACGATGACGTCGACGACCAGAGCGGCGACTGCGCTCGACGGGGCGATCCCGCCCCAGAACGCGACGATTCCGATGAGCGAGACGACCGCGCCGGCGACGGCCATCGGGCGCCACCACTCCTGTGTGAGCAGGAGACCGGACGCGGCCCCGATGAACAGGATCGCCGATGCCGCCCAGACGACCGCCCCGGCCGCGTGGGCGATGCCATCGCCGAAGGCCGGGCCGAGGAGCCACGAGCCGCCGGTCTGGTCTGCCCAGCTGGCGAGGCGGAGGGCGGGGGCGAGGAACAGGACGTGGCCGAGGCCGTGGAAGACCAGGACGACGGCGAGGCCGATGCGCAGGACGTCGGGTGACATCGTGAAACCTCCTCGAGGAGATGCGTCTTCGATCCCGACCAGCGTCGCCCGCCCGGACGCGCGGCGACAGAGCCGGACCGCCGGTATCTGTCAGGCCGGACGTCCCGACAGCTGACGATCAACCTCATCGCTCGCGCGCCACGGCGATCGCGCTCACGGCCAGCGCACCGGCGTCGAGCAGGGCCACCGCCGCGGCACTCAGCGTTGCGCCCGTAGTGACGACGTCATCGACGAGCACGACCCAGCGTCCACGGACCGCTACACGCGCACGCGCCCGCACGACGAACGCCTCGGCGACGTTCGCGGCCCGGTGGCGCCGATCGAGGTGGTACTGGGCGGTCGTGGCCCGGATCCGCTCGAGGGCCGGCGACCACGGCAGCGGGAGCGCCGTCCCGGCCGCGACTGCGATCAGCTCGGCCTGGTCGTAGCCACGCTCCCGGCGCCGCGTGGCGTGGACGGGGATGGGCACGAACAGGTCGCCCCCGGCACCGGCCCGGCGCCACCGATCGGCCACGGCCTGGCCGACCGGCTCGGCGAGGCGTCGCTCGCCCGCGTACTTGAGCGCGTGCAGCGCCCGTCGGAGCGTCCCGCTGAACGGCGCACACCACTCGAGCTGCAGCAGGGGCTCGGGTGGACCGTCGGCGAGCCCGAGCGGCGTGCCGGCCGGCAACGACAACCTGGCGTCGAGGGCGACCCGGCATGACCCGCAGATCGGCGGCCCTTCGGCCCCGCAGCCGGGACACGTCGCGGGCAGCGCGAGATCGAGCAGCCGATCGATAGGTCCGCGAAGGGTCGACACCATCGGGTCAGCGTGGCGACCGCGACTTCACCGCCACTTATCAGGTCGAGCTGGTCGGTCGTGCAGTCGAGGGATTTCGCCGCGCGGCGATCTCCCGCCAGTCCGACTCGAAAATCGGGTGATCTACGCCTGTGTGGAGTGCCGCAGCGGATCGAACCCCACAGGCGGGGCGCCCCACCACCGAGAGGCGTAAGCGAGCCGCGATCCGCGCCAATTTGGCTTCACCACTACGAGCAGGCGTAATCGAGCCAATCCGGCCGGGAGACCGGGAGACCGGGAGACCGGGACGCGCTGCGCCGGGACGGAGATCAATCGCTCAGAGCGAGCTCGGCGAATGCCTACGAG
>CAWHIA010000003.1:0-60004 GCA_963829155.1 uncultured Chloroflexia bacterium
CGTGGCACCCGGGCCACCGCCTCGCGACGGCGGATCTCGCGCGCCGTCGCGGGTCCGTCGAGCCGCGGCATCATGCCGTCGACCAGCAGGAGGTCGAACGGCTCGGCGGCCAGGCGATCGAGCGCCTCGGCCCCGCTGGCGACGGTGACGACGTCCAGGCCGCGGGCCGCGAGCTGGCCCCGGGCGATGCGCCGGTAGCTCTCGCTGTCGTCGGCCACGAGCACCCGCCGTCGCCCGCCGCTCGGCGCTCCGGACCGGGTGTCGTCGTTGCCGTTCACGCAGGCTCCATTCTGCAGCGGTCCGCGAGCGGACCATCAGCCCCGCCGTCTCCCACGACCGTAGTCGCGATCCCCGGGGCGGCACAGGCCCCCATCGGTGGGGGACCCGGCCGTTCATCCCCGAGGGGTAGGCTAGGTGCGACCGACCGACCCCGAGACGGGAGTCCGTGCGATGACCGCGACCTCCGCCGCCGAGCGCGGCGCGAACCCCCTCGACCCCGACGAGCTGCGCCGGATCGATGCCTGGTGGCGTGCCGCCAACTATCTCTCCGTCGGCCAGATCTACCTGCTCGACAACCCGCTCCTTCGAGAGCCCTTGGAACCCGCGCACGTCAAACCCCGCCTGCTCGGCCACTGGGGCACGACACCCGGGCTGAACATGCTCTACGCCCACCTCAACCGGGTGATCCGGGCGCACGACCTGGACGCGATCTACGTCATCGGCCCGGGCCACGGCGGGCCCGCGATCGTCGCGAACGCCTACCTCGAGGGCACGTACAGCGAGGTCTACCCGAGCATCACCCGCGACATCGAGGGGATGCGACGGCTGTTCCGCCAGTTCTCCTTTCCGGGTGGCATCCCCAGCCACGTCGCGCCGGAGACGCCGGGATCGATCCACGAGGGCGGCGAGCTCGGCTACGCGCTGTCCCACGCCTTCGGCGCGGCCTTCGACAACCCCGACCTCCTCGTGGCCTGCGTCATCGGCGACGGCGAGGCCGAGACCGGGCCCCTCGCGACCAGCTGGCACTCGAACAAGTTTCTCGACCCGGCGCGCGACGGCGCGGTCCTGCCGATCCTGCACCTCAACGGCTACAAGATCGCCAACCCGACGGTCCTCGCCCGGATCCCGACCGACGAGCTCGACTCGCTGATGGAGGGCTACGGGTATCGGCCGTACCACGTGGAGGGCGACGACCCCGCGGATGTCCACCAGCAGCTGGCGGCGACGCTCGATGCCGTGACCGCCGAGATCCGCGAGATCCAGCGTGCCGCCCGCGAGGACGGGGTGACCGAGCGGCCACGCTGGCCGATGATCGTGTTCCGGACGCCCAAGGGCTGGACCGGCCCCGCGCGGGTCGACGGACGCCAGGTCGAGGGCACGTGGCGCGCGCACCAGGTCCCGATGGGCGAGGTCCGGACGAACGCCGGTCACCGCGAGCTGCTCGAGACGTGGCTCCGCTCGTACCGCCCGGAGGAGCTGTTCGACGCCGACGGGCGGCTGGTCCCCGAGCTGGCCGAGCTCGCGCCCGCAGGGACGCGGCGGATGAGCGCCAACCCGGTGGCGAACGGCGGCGAGCTCCTCCGCGACCTCGACCTGCCGGACTTCCGCGCATACGCGGTGGACGTGCCGGCGCCGGGTGCCACGACGGCCGAGGCCACGCGGGTCCTCGGCACGTGGCTGCGCGACGTCATGCGGCGCAACGACGAGACCTTCCGGGTGTTCGGGCCGGACGAGACGGCCTCGAACCGCCTGGACCCGGTGCTGGAGGTCACGAATCGCACGTGGATGGCCGAGACGATCCCGGGTGACGATCACCTCGCGCCCGACGGCCGGGTCATGGAGGTCCTGTCCGAGCACCAGTGCCAGGGGTGGCTCGAGGGCTACCTGCTCACCGGCCGGCACGGCGTGTTCAACTGCTACGAGGCGTTCATCCACATCGTCGACTCGATGTTCAACCAGCACGCCAAGTGGCTCAAGGTGACCCGGGACATCCAGTGGCGCCGGCCGATTGCGTCCCTCAACTACCTGTTGTCGTCGCTGGTCTGGCGCCAGGATCACAACGGCTTCAGCCACCAGGACCCGGGGTTCATCGACCACGTCGTGAACAAGAAGGCCGACGTCATCCGCGTCTACCTGCCACCCGACGCGAACACGCTGCTCTCGGTCGGCGACCACTGCCTGCGGAGTCGCAACTACGTCAACGTCATCGTCGCCGGGAAGCAGCCGGCGCCGCAGTGGCTGACGATGGACGAGGCGGTCGTGCACTGCACGCGCGGCATCGGGACGTGGGACTGGGCGAGCAACGATCAGGCCGGCGAGCCCGACGTGGTGCTGGCGTGCGCGGGCGACATCCCGACCCTCGAAGCGCTGGCCGCCGTCGACCTCCTGCGGTCCCACCTTCCGGAGCTCAAGGTCCGGTTCGTCAACGTCGTCGACCTGATGCGGCTCCAGGACGAGACCGAGCACCCGCACGGCATGTCGCACGCCGAGTTCGACTCGCTGTTCACGACCGACAAGCCGATCGTGTTCGCCTACCACGGCTACCCGTGGCTGATCCATCGCCTCACCTACCGCCGGACGAACCACGCGAACCTGCACGTCCGCGGATACAAGGAGGAGGGGACGACCACGACGCCGTTCGACATGGTCATGCTCAACCAGCTCGACCGATACCACCTCGCGATCGACGTCATCGACCGCGTTCCCGGGCTGGCCTCGCGCGCCGGGCACGTGCGGCAGCACCTGGTCGACAAGCGGATCGAGGCGCGCGCGTACACGCGCCGCGAGGGCGAGGACATGCCGGAGGTCGCTGACTGGACCTGGCCGGCGAAGGCCGGGTGAGCGACGGCCGTCATCTCGCCGCGGTCGGGCGCGTCCTCGTCGTCAACTCGGGGTCGAGCAGCCTGAAGCTCCGGGTTCTGGACCCCGACGACACGGTCGTCGCGTCGGCGGACCTGGGCGCGCTTCGCGGCCACGACGATGGGCACGACGTGGGCGCGGCCGTGGCCGGCCTCGGCGCGATCGACGCCGTCGGGCACCGCATCGTGCACGGCGGCACCCGGTTCACGGGTCCGGTCCGTGTCGACGAGGCTGTGACCGAGGGGATCCGGGCGCTGACGGACCTGGCGCCGCTCCACCAGCCGGCCTCGATCGCGGCATTGAGAGCCGTCAGCCGCGCGCTGCCCCGGCGTGCCGGCCGTGGCGTGCTTCGACACGGCGTTCCATGCGTCGCTGCCGGCGGCGGCCTCGACGTACGCGCTGCCGGCGGCATGGCGATCCCGGTGGGGTCTCCGCCGGTACGGGTTCCACGGGCTGTCGCACGCGTACGCGAGCACGCGCGCGACCGAGCTGCTCCGGGCCGGGCCAGGCGCCGGCGAGTCGCGGATCGTGACCTGCCACCTCGGGGCCGGGGCCTCGCTCGCCGCGGTCCGCGGGGGACGCTCGGTGGACACGACGATGGGCTTCACGCCGCTGGATGGGCTCGTGATGGCGACCCGGTCGGGCAGCGTGGATCCGGGCCTCGTCGTGTGGCTCGCCGGGCACGGCGGCCTGTCGCCGGCCGAGCTCGGGGACGGGCTCGAGACGCGGTCCGGTCTCGAGGGCCTCGCCGGCACCGCCGACATGCGCGAGGTCCTGTCCCGCACCGCGGCCGGGGACGCCGAGGCCTCGCTGGCGCTGGACGTCTACCTCCACCGCCTTCGGGCGTCGATCGCCGCGATGACGGCGACGCTCGGCGGGCTCGATGCGCTCGTGTTCACGGGCGGCATCGGCGAGCGCTCGGCGCCGATCCGGGCGATGGCCGCGGAGGGGCTCGGGTTCCTCGGGATCGCGGTGGATTCGTCGCTCAACGAGGACGGCGAGGCGGACCGCGAGATCTCGCAGCGCGGCGCCCGGGTGCGGGTGTTCGTGGTCGCCGCGCGCGAGGATCTCCAGATCGCTCGCGAGGTGCGCTCGGTCCTCGGCTAGGCGTCCGCCCGGGCCAGGGCGAGGGCGCCGACCCGCTCGAGCAGGCGCTCGCGAAACGCATCGACGTCGACATCGACCGCGACGTCGGCGTTGGGCACGCGGCCGGTGGTCCGTCGCCAGTCCCCGATGGTCTGGCCGTCGCCCGCGCCGCCGGACGCGTCGACCTCGACGGCCACCGGCTCGGTCGTCACCAGGCCCGGGTCGAGGGCCGCCGCGACCACCAGCGGGTCGTGGACGAACGCGCCGTAGAAGCCGTCGTAGCGGGCGTGGAACTCGAAGTAGAACCGGAGGGCGTCGGCCAGGAACCGGATCACCGGGTTGCTCGCGACCGAGCGCCGCTCGGGCGCCAGCGGGTCGCGGCCCGGGTCGAGCGTGTCGTCCGGCCGGCTGCCCGCCCGGCGGGCCAGGGCGACGACGTCGTCGGTCGTGAGGCGCGCCTGCTCCGTCACGTCGAGGCCGAGCACGAGGGCACGCGGGATCGTGGCGTCTACGTCGACCGCCGCCTGCCATGCCTCGAAGACGAGCCGCGCGGCCTCCGGGTCGCAGTGGACGTTCCACTCGGACACGGGCGTCGTGTTGCCCGGCACGCGGAACGCCCCGCCCATGCAGACCCAGCGCCGGAGGAGCCGCGGCAGCGCCGGTTCCGCGAGCAGCGCGATCGCGAGGTTGGTCAGCGGCCCGAGCGTGACCAGCGTCAGCTCGCCAGGTCGGCTGCGCGCCGCCTCGACGATCACGTCCGGGCCGAACCGCGACGACAGGGGCGTCGACGGGTCGGGGAGCTCCGCGTAGCCCAGGCCGCGCGGGCCGTGGGTCTCGGGGGTGATCTCGAGCGCCCGCAGGAGCGGCGTCGGGCGCCCGGCGGCCACCTCGACGTCGCCCCGACCGACGAGCTCGAGCACCGCACGGGTGTTGCGCTCGGTGTCGGCGAGCGCGGCGTTGCCGGACAGGCACGTCACCGCGACGAGCTCGGCCTCCGGGCTCGCGCACGCATACAGCAGCGCCAGCGCGTCGTCGATCCCGGTGTCGACGTCGAGGAGGAGCGGGATCCTGTCCGGACTCACCCCGGATCCCCTGTGCCGGCCCGGGCGTCCAGGCCGAACATCCCGAGGCACAGGTCGAGGTGCTCGATGCTGACCGGGTATCGATCCCGATCCCAGCGCTCACGCCGCAGCCGGTAGCGGTGCTCGACGACGGGCGTGCCGCGCGGCGCCACGAGGGACTCGCCGTTCGGCTCGTAGCCGAGCTTCTCGGAGACCCGCCGCGAGGCGACGTTCCCCTCGATCGCCCCGGAGGTCGCCACCGACGCGCCGAGGCCGTCGAAGGCGAGGGCGAGCACGGCGGCCCGCATCTCGGTCCCGATCCCCTGCCCCTGGTAGGCGCGCCCGAGCCAGGAGCCTGTCTCGACAGTCCGCACCGTGGCAAACCCGGTCGCGCTCAGCTCCTGGATGCCGATCGGCCGATCCTCGAGCACGACCGCCAGCGGCAGCTGCCACGCCTCGGGGGTCCACGACGCTCGGCAGCCCCAGTAGAAGCGCAGGAACGATCGCTCGAATTCGGGAGGCTCCAGGTCCGTCCACGGGACGGCGAACGGCATCTGGTCGGGGTCGTGCACGCCCGCGCGGGCGACCTCGATCAGGGCGAACAGGTCATCGTCGGTGGGCGATCGGAGCACGAGGCGTGGCGTCCGCACGCGCAGCTCGAACAGCGGCCACGCGCTCGACACGGGCGTCAGTCCGCGGCCGAGACCGCGCGCTCCGCGAGACCCAGCGGCAGCGCGCCCGAGGACGCGATCGCGTCGTGGAACCGGCGGAGCACGTCGATCGGCACGTCGCGCGGCGACACGCTCGCGAAGCCGCGGCGAGCCAGGTAGCGCTCCCGGATCGCGAGGATCTCGAGGCAGCCCGTCAGGTACGACGACGCCTGCGTCGGCCACCAGCAGTACCGGCCGACCTCGGCGCGAGCCACGGGCTCGGGCATGGCGGCCTTGTCCATCATGAACGTGACCGCCTCCTCGAACGTCATCTCGCCCAGGTGGAGCGACGTGTCGACGATGATCCGCGCCGCCCGGAACAGCGTCGCGTTGAGGTGGTGCAGCTCGTGGATCGGGTCCTCGAAGAAGCCCCGCTCGCGCATCACGCGCTCCGCGTACAGCGCCCAGCCCTCGCTGAAGTAGGGCGTCGAGTAGACCTTGCGCACGTCCGAGGGGTTGCGCCTTGCGCATGACGAGGTGCCAGTGATGGCCCGGGTAGGCCTCGTGGACCGACGTCGTGGGGATCGACCCGTACGAGTTGTTCGACAGTCGCGCCTGGATCTCGGCCTCCGACGCGCCGTCGGGCGCGAACGGGACGAAGAAGTGGCCCTTCCAGCGGTCCGAGAACGCCGGCGGCGCGATATACGAGGCGACGCCCAGGATCGGACGCCGGAAGACAGGGGACGGGACGACGTCGCAGGACTCGCCCGGCGGCAGCGTCACCAGGCCGGACTCGGCCAGGAAGGCGCGGGCCCTGGCGGTCCACTCGGCGTACGTCTCGAGCATCGCCTGCTCGGTCGGCGGGTGGCGCTGGTCGTCCTCGTGGAGGACCTCGACGTAGTCGGGGTTTCCGGCGGCATCCCGGGCGAGCGCCGTCATCTCGGCGTCGAGCCGGTCGAACTCCGCCTGCCCGCGGGCGCGCAGCGCGCGGGCGTCGTCGCCCAGCACCTCGCGCTCCTGGAGGATCCGCGAGTAGCCGTCCTCGCCCAGCTGCCAGGTCCCGTGGGCTCGTCCGAGGAAGGCCTCGAGGTGCGCGACCCAGCGGTCGAGATGCGTCGCGGCCGCCTCCGCCGCCGCGCGCAGGCGTTCCTGGCGGCGAGGGTCCTCGACATCCCGCCAGACGAGGTCGCGGACGTAGCGCGTGGCGCCTCTCGCCGCGTTCGTGCCGCGCTCGACGATCAGCGGGTGGGCGAGGTCCGGGTCGAGGTTCGCGATCCCCGCGTCGACGGCCCGCTCCACCTGCCCCAGGCGCGCGATCGCCGCGTCGACCAGGTCGGCCTCCGGGCGCAGCCGATGGAGGAACAGCGTGAACAGGCCGCCGGTGACGGGACCCGAGTACTCCACGCGGGTCACGCTTCCAGGCCTCGAACGGCGCGAGGATCAGCCGCCCGCGCAGGACCGCGCTCGCGAGGTCGCGGTCGATGGCGTCGTCGATCGTGAGCGGCCGTCCGTCGGGGGCGATCTCGCCGATGCGCTCCAGCCGGCCGAGGTACGTCCCGGCGTCGGCCTCGCGCCGCCGGAAGGCGTCGGCGGACAGGTCGTCGAGGCGGTCGTCGTACTCGGTGAGGCCGTAGCCGCTGGCCGCGGTCGGGGAGCTGGCGAAGTCCGCCTGCAGGAGGTCGTGGAGCGTCGAGTCGAGGATCGCGTTGGTCACGGTTCGCTCCCTGCGGCGCTCAGGGCGCCTTGCGGTCGACGTACCGGCACCGGTCGCGGACCGGGCACAGCTCGTGCTTCGGGTTCTGCGCGTGGCAGATCACGCGGCCGTGGTGGATCAGCAGGACGTGCGCCGCGTACATCTCGTCGGGCTCGAGCAGGCCCAGGAACAGGTCGTGCGCCTGGTCGGCGGTCGCCTTGGGCGGGATGAGGCCGATGCGCTGCGAGACCCGCTCGACGTGGCGGTCGACGGGCATCAGCGGCGTCCCGAAGCAGAACAGCAGCACGATCGAGGCGGTCTTCTTGCCGATGCCGTCGATGGCGGTGAGCCAGTCCCGTGCCTCGATCGCCGGCAGCCCGCCCAGGAATTCCAGCGAGTAGTCGCCGCGCTGCTCGCGGATGTGGCGCAGCGTCGCCTGGAGCCGAGGCGCCTTCTGGGGCCCGAGGCCGCCCGGCCGGATGACGTCGATCAGCTCCGGGAGCGGCGCGAGCTCGACCTTCGCCCAGTCGGGCGGCGGCGCCGATGACAGCCCGTCGCCGCCCCAGCCGATGCCGGGCTTGTGGACCTCCGGCTCGCGGTCGCTGGGGTAGGCCGATCCGCAGCGCCTCGTACGCCTTTTCCGCGTTCACGTCGGCGGTGTTCTGGGTGAGGATCGTGAGGATCAGCTCGCTGGTGGGGTCGAGGCGCGACTCCCAGACCTGCTCGCCGTACACCGCGGTCAGCTCGTCGAGGACGTAGCGGGGCAGCCCTGGCCGGTAGCGACGCGAGGTAGTTGGCCCACGCCTTGACCGGATCGGGCTTGCGGCGGGCGCGCTTCTTCGCCGGCTTCTTCGGCTTCGCCGCGGCCGGTCGTGCCGTCGGGGCCTTCGGGATCACCGGAAGGTCTCCACGTCGTAGCGGCGGATCATCGTGTCCCTCGTCAGACTCACGAGAGGTGCGGCATGGCGGCCGGGCAGGTCCATCGCCGCGCTGAACAGCCGGGCGATCCGTTCGCCGCACCGCTCGACCGGCGCGATGCCGGCGGCGATCGCCGTCTCGAGGTCGTGCGGCGTCTCGACGATGGGCACGGCGATCGCGCCGACCGCGGCCAGCGCCTCGATTCCCTCCGGCGTCACGCCGCCGCCGATGGCGATGCACGGCTGGCCCGCCGCTTGGGCCCGCTTCGCGACCCCGAGCGCCGTCTTGCCGTAGGCGGTCTGGGCGTCGATGCGTCCCTCCCCGGTGATCACGAGCTGCGACGTCGCCAGGGCGCGGTCGAATCCGGCCTCCTCCATCACCAGCTCGACGCCCGGCCGGAGCTCGAGCTCCGCGAACTGCCCGGCCAGCGCGAGCATCGCGAACCCGACGCCGCCCGCCGCCCCGGCCCCCGGCGTGTCGCGCTCCCGCCGGCCGGCCGCCCGCTCCAGCGCGTCCGCGAACCGGGCGCAGCGCATGTCGAGCGCGAGCACGTCGGCGGGCGAGGCGCCCTTCTGGGGCCCGTAGATCGCCGCCGCGCCCGTCGGCCCGAGCAGGGGGTTGGTCACGTCGCAGGCGATCCGGAGCCGCGTCTGCGACAGGCGCGCGTCGAGGCCGTCGAGGTCGACCGTCGCCAGGTCGTCGCTGACCTCGGCGCCCAGGGAGCGCAGCAGGCCGGCCCCGCCGTCGGTGGTCGCGCTGCCGCCGATGCCGAGCGCGATGTCGCGGATGCCCTCGTCGAGCACGGCCCGCAGCAGGTCGCCGGTGCCCTCGCTGGTCGCACGCGCCGCGTCGCGCTCCCGGGCAGCGACGAGCGACAGGCCCGATGCGGCGGCCATCTCCACCACGGCGGCCCGACCGTCCGCTCGCCGGAGCCAGCGGGCGCGGATCGGGCGCCCGAGCGGGTCGATGGCGTCGGCCTCGCGCCACTGCCAGCCGCCGGCGGCCTCGATCGCGATCAGCGTCCCCTCCCCGCCGTCGGCGAGCGGCGCGAGGTGGAGGTCGTCGCCCGGGCGCGCGCGGTGCCACCCGTCGGCGAGCGCGCGCGCCACCTGGACGCTCGTCAGCGAGCCCTTGAACGAGTCGGGCGCGATCAGCACCCGCAGCTGCCGATCGGCCATCGTCAGTCGGTTCGGTCGCCCGCAGCGGCGCGCCGCTTCTCGAGGTACTCGGGGATCCGGATCATCGGCGGCCGCTCGTGGTCGGCCAGCTCCTGGACCTCCAGCGAGAGGTGGCCGCGTCCCGATCGCGGCAGCTTCATTGTCGACCCCAGCTCGGCGAACAGGCGCACCCGTCGTCGCTCCTCGAGCCTTTTCATGACCGCCTGCAGGATGACGAACGACATCCGCGACAGCCCCTCGAGCTCCTGGTTGCGGTGCACCCGCCGCTCGAGGTCGACCTGCCCCAGGCCCTCGATCCCCGCCCGCTCCGCCGCGTCGATCAGGTGGCCGATCTCGACCGCGTAGCCGGTGAAGAACGGCAGCTGCTCGAGCAGCGACCGCCGGCCGGCGTACTCCCCGGCCAGCGGCTGGATGAAGCCCGACAGCTCCGGGAAGAACAGGTTCACGAGCGGCCGCGCGACGAGCTCGGTGACCCGGCCGCCGCCGCCCTCCTTGAGCACGCCCGCCTCGACGATCGGCCGCTGGTAGTAGCCCTTGACGTACTGGAGCCGGGGCTCGACGAGGAGCGGGCCGAGCGTGCCGTAGACCATCCGCGCGTGCCAGTTCCGGACGTCGGTGTCGGCCCACACGACGATGTCGCCGCAGGTCTCGTAGAGCGACTTCCAGAGCGCCTCGCCCTTGCCCCGGAACGAGCCGTAGCGCTGGAGCACGTCCGCGTGCTGGATCACCCGGGCGCCCTCGCCCTCGGCGATCGCCACGGTGTCGTCGGTCGAGGCGGAGTCGATCACCAGGACCTCGTCCAGCAGCGGGTAGCGCTCCTGCATCTCGCGGATGGCGCGGCGCACGATCGGCCCGATCGTCTCCGACTCGTCGAGCGTCGGCAGCACGAGGCTGACGGTCAGCCCCTGCTTCTCCTTGAGCGACGTCAGGCGGGCGAGGTCGGCGAACTCGGAGTGGTGGAAGTTGGCCTCGGCGAACCAGCGCTCGACCCGGGCCGGGACGGCGCGCGACTCCTCGGCGGCACGGTCGGCTGCCGCGAGGCTCTCGGCGCGCTGCGCCAGCTGCTCGAACGTCTGGCGGCCGATGGGCTGGCGGGTCTTGACGACGATGACGGTCGGCCGCGCCCGCTGGGCGATCGCCTCGGGCAGCGCCCCGAACAGCGACGTGCCGGGCTCGCCGGGCGGCGCGGACGCGCCCATCACGACGAGGTCCGCGCGCTCCGCCTCGCGCAGGATCGCCGTCCGCACGTTGGCCGTCTCGCGCAGGATCGGCTCGGAGCGCGCGGTGACGTGCTGGCGGGCGAACGCGGCGAGCGCGTGCTCCGCCTGGGCGCGCACCGCCTCGGTGACGCCGGCCGGCACGACGTGCATGACCGACACCGTCGCGTCATAGCGCTGCGCGAGCGCGTTCGCGAACCGGAGCGCCAGCTCCGCGTGGGGACCGCCGCGGACGGGGACCAGGATCCGCCGGATGTCGCGCGCGCCGCGTTGCTTGACCACCGCGATGTCGCACGGCGACTCGCGGACGACCTCGTCGATGGTCGGCGAGATGACGGGCGCGTGCGCGTCCCGGTTGGGTCCCGACTTGCCGCCCCAGCCGAAGATCATCAGGTCGGCTTCCTGTTCGGCCGCCGCCTCGACGATCCCCGCGGCCGCATGGCGTCCGATCCGCACCAGCGGGTGGATCACGGTCCCCTCGGGCACGTAGTCGAGCACCTTCTGCAGCAGCCGGCGCGCCTGCCGGGCGCGCGTCGCCCCCTCGGACAGCGGCATGCCCTCCGGCACCTCGACGATGCCGAGCGCGGTCAGCTCGCCGGTCCGCGGCTCCATCAGCGAGGCGCCGATGCGGATCAGCTCCTCCGCGGTCAGAGGGTTCGCGACCGGGATCAGCACCCGTGCCGGCAGCGGTTGTCCGGTGTTCATGCCCCGGCCTCGGCCGTTGCGGGCTCGGCCGTCGTCGCCGCGGCGTCCACCTCGGCCCGCCAGCGGTCGACGAGGTACGACTTCAGCAGCTCGAACTCGCGCGCCTGGCGCTCGACCCGCTCCTCGGCGTCGGTCGTGGTCAGGTTCCGCGTCTCGATGACGAAGCTGCCCACCCGCCCGAAGTAGATCGGCACCAGGGCGGCGACCATCTGGCCGGTGTCGACCTCGCCCCGCCGGGTCGAGAGGACCAGGTCGTAGATCAGGCGCGCCCACAGGTCGTCCGGGAAGTGGAACGCGCCCAGCGCCTCGGCCATCTCGAGCGTCGATGCCCGCGCCGTGTCGCCCTCGCCGCCCAGCCCCAGCTTGCGGCTGGCGGCATCGGCGAGCTTGCCTGCCTCCGCCGCGAGCGTCAGGACGACGTCGAGGTTGGCGGCGTCGATCGTCCGGCGCCACGTGTCGGCCACGGTCAGCGACCCCGCGTGGAACTCGGACAGCAGCCGGATCGCGTTCACCTCGAGCGGCGGCGGGTCGATGATCCGCTCGAACCCGTAGGCCGGGACGTCGTGGCTGCCGCGGGTGCCGATCCACGAGTCCGGATGGGCGGCCGCGAGCCGGAGGATCGTGCCCACGACCTGGCGGAACATGGGGCCCAGGTCCGAGCCCGGGTCCTTCGGGTCGTGCACCTTCGCGCCGAGCCGCGCCTGGCACACGGCGTAGCCGGCGGTCAGCGCCGACGTCGTCATCCAGATGTCGATGCCGAACTTGCTGATGTCCTCGGTCCAGTCGTCCAGCTCGAGGTAGTGGCGGACGAGGTCGCCGCTGACGCCGAAGTCGCCGCCGATCGGCTGCCGGATCCGGTGGCCGTAGAGCGCTCGCGTCAGCGGGTAGGTGACGGTGTTGGTGATCGTGCCGTCGTACTTGTAGCGGGCGTAGAGCGGGGCGACGAAGTCGTAGCCGCCCTTGAGGATCGGTCCCGCCAGCAGCTCGATCCACTCGGGGACGATGCTCCGCAGGTCGCTGTCGACGACGACCAGCGCCTGGACCTGGAGCGCGGCCGCGATCTCGAAGATCGTCCGCAGGGCCGCGCCCTTGCCGCCGACGCCGTCGATCTCCGGGTAGGTGATCGTCACCCGGTCGAGCTTGTTGGTCGGGCGGACGAGGAGGATCGACTCGACGTAGTCGGGCGGCTCGGTCTCGACGACGACGCGCTGCGTCCCGTCGGGGCTGCCGGCGTCAGAGTTGACGAGGACCGGCTTCGAGCTCCGGGAAGTACTGGACGAGCCCGGCGTGCGCGGCGCGGACGACATACCCGATCGTCGCCGCGTTCTTGAAGCTCGGGATGCCGACCATGATGTCGGCCCGCCCGAGCCGGGCGATCTCGTCCCGGATGGCGGGCGTCAACGTCGTCGGGGGCACGGTCTCACCCTACCACCGGCACGCGGCTCGCGGCCGGGCAGGCAGGTGGCGCGACGTCAGCGGTCGCCTCGGGTCGTCGGGCGGTGCCGGCGGCGGGACCATCGGCAGGACCCGCGACACCGATGGTCGTGTGTCGCCGCGCACCGTTGAAAACTAGCCTGCAAAGACGGCCCGGATAGTTCGACTGACAGGCCCGTCACGGCCTGATTGGCCGCCAGATGAGGCAACGTGAAACGCAGATAGGGCAACGTGCCAATGCCCATCCATCGCGTCTCCCGGGGGCGGGACGAGACCGCGACGGCCGGCCGGACGACGAACCGACGTCGCCAGCGCGGCCAGACCCTCGTCGAGTTCGCCCTCGTGATCCCGCTGTTCCTGGCGATCCTGATCGCGATCGTCGAGTTCGCGTTCACGTTCAACGCCGTCCTGGCCGCGCAGTACTCGAGCCGCGACGCCGCGCTCGTGGCCGCCGAGGCCGGGAACGCCGACGGCGCCGACTGCGCCATCCTGCGCACGGTCGAGGACGACATGGGGGCGCCCGCCAACCCGAACGACCTGGTCTCGGTCGAGGTCTACCAGTCGACGGCAGCGGGCGACCAGATCGGCGCGGCGACCGTCTACGCGCGGGGCGGCTCGCTCGACTGCACGATGCCCGACGGCAACACGATCACGCTGCCGTACACGCGGACCCAGGACGGCTACCCCGAGGCCGGGCGGTGCAACGTCCTCGCCGGCTGCAGCGGGCGCGAGCTCGACCACATCGGGGTCAAGGTCACCTACCGCTACCAGTGGAAGACGCCGATCGGGCACGGGATCAGCCCGTACCTCGACGTGACCCGATCCAACTCGATGCGCATGGAGCCCGTGCTGTGATCCGGCGCGGACGTCCGGCCGGCCGGCGCGACCCGTGATGGCGAGCGCGGCCAGAGCCTGGTCGAGTTCTCGCTGATCGTCCCGCTGTTCCTGCTGTTCCTGCTTGGCCTGCTCGAGTTCGGGATGGTCTTCGACCACGTGCTGACGATCAGCTACGCCACGCGCGAGGGCGCGCGCACGGGTGCCGCCCTGGCGAACGGCTCGAAGATGGCCGACGAGTCCCTCGGCACCTGCAGCGACGTGGACTCGTACGTCGTCGCCGCGGTCGAACGCGTGCTCGACTCGCCGGGATCGCCCGTCCACGGCGACCTCGGCCACGTGAGCCAGATCCGGATCTACAAGGCCACGTCGACCGGGACCGAGGTCGGCCCCGTCAATGTGTGGACGCCGGGCGGCGGGCCCACGGTCGACGGCAGGCAGCTCAACTTCCTGCGCTCGTCGTATGGGTGGGACTCGTGCACTCGCAACAACAACACGAGCAACCCCGATTCGCTGGGCGTCTCGATCTCGTACACCTACCACGCCGTGACGCCGCTCGCCTCGCTGATGGGGTTCTTCGGCGGTCCTGGCTGGACCCAGCTGCCCGTGACCGATCGCTCCGTCATGGCGCTGAACCCCACCGACTAGAAGGACTGAGATGCCGCCCTCGACCGCTGTGCCCGCGACCTCAGCTGCCGGCCCCGGCGCCCGGCGCCGCACGACCCGCACGGCGCGGGAGCGCGGCCAGGTGCTCGTCATCTTCGCCGGCGCGATGATCGCGCTCGTCGCCCTGTGCGCGGTCGTCGTCGACGTCGCTTGGTACTGGACGAGCAACCTCCGCATGCAGCGCGCCGCGGACGCGGCCGCGCTCGCGGGCGTCGTGTGGCTGCCCGGCAACCAGGGCAAGGCGTCGATCGTGGCCCGTGACGAGGCCGCCAAGAACGGCTACACCAACGGCGTCGATGGCGTCTCGGTCACGCCGTCCTATGACAAGAAGAACCCGCGCCGGATCAGTGTCGCGATCACCGGCCCGGTGGGAACGTTGTTTGCGCGAGCCGTCGGGATCAACTCCTGGCCCGCGGCCCGCACGGCGAAGGCCGACTACGTGCTGCCCGTCCCGATGGGCAGTCCCCAGAACTACTACGGCGTCGGGTTCTACGAGGGCCTGGTCTCGCACACGTCGGTCGCGACCGGCCACACGTCGTGCGACGGGCCGTCGTGGGACGCCGCGTGCACCGGAAACGTCGCGACCGCCGCGCCGTCGGGCGGCCAGTGGACGCCGACCAGCGGCACGATCCAGGCCGCGGTGAGCTCCAACAACAACGTCTACGCCACCGAGAACACCAACGGCGAGAAGCAGCAGTTCTCGACCTTCGGCCTGCTCAGCGGCGGGTCGGCGATCCCGACGCCGGGGACGGGACAGGCGCTGTCGATCACGGGCATCGAGGTGCGGCTCTCGGACGCGTTCGTGTCGGCGAGCTGCAGCAACTCGACGATCGGCGTCCAGCTGTCGTGGGACGCCGGCACGACGTGGTCCACGGCCGTCGCCACCGGCGAACCTCGGCACGAACAACCTCGACGGCGACTACGGGCTGGGCAGCAGCTCGACGACCAGCGACTGGGGGGCCCACACTGGGGTCGGAACGACTTCAGCGACGCCAACTTCCGGGTGCGCCTGACGGCGAACAAGGGCTGCGGGACGTCGGGCATCACCCTGGACCTCGACATGCTCGAGGTGCGGGTCGCCTGGTCGATGAGGACGACGACGACGACCAAGAAGGTGCTCGACGTGCACGACCCGGCGCACGGGCTCGGCCCTCGCCCCGCAGGGCTTCTGGGGCGCGATGTTCACCTCGGGCGGCTATCGCGAGAACGGCGACAAGTACGGCCCGAGGTATCTCGGCAACGGCACCGGGGCAGCCGGCCAACACGAACAGCCCGACGTACGACGCGAGCGGCTACGACTACACGATCGAGCTGCCCGGCGGCAACGGGCGACGTGCGCCTGTTCGACCCGATGTTCTGCGCCACGGGCGACAACGGGCACGGCGGCTCGTACGGCGCCGGCGATCACTGGACCGGCGGCCCCGCGACCACCGGCGTGGCGCCGGTGGCGATCACCTACACCCTGTACGACACGCAGGAGACCCTGCTGGACACCACCGACGACGCCGGGTCGCCACGCTGAACTACGACCCCGGGCACCAACACGCTGGGCGACTTCAGCGGGGCGTTCGGCACCCCGACGAACAGCACCGCCGCCAACCGCCAGGACTGCTCGTCGAACCCCGCCCACAACAAGTGGGTCGTGCTCAAGAACGGCCTGCCCTCGGCCACCTACCGGCTCAACGTCAACACCAGCTCGGCCGCCGGCAACGCCAACGTCGGCGCCGAGAACCTGTTCTCGATCTGGGTCAAGTCCCTGCGGCAGGCGCGGGTCTTCGGCGGCGGCCAGATGGCCGCCTACACCAACCTCGACGGCGGCCTCCAGAAGTTCTACTTCGCGCAGATCGAGAAGGTCCACGCGGGCAAGACGATGGAGATCCACCTGTTCGACCCGGGCGAGGCCAGCGGCAACGCCTACCTGCGGATCCTCAGCCCGGACGGCAACTCTACCACTACCAGACGTTCGACTGGACGTCGGACGACGGACGTTCACAGACCGGCGTCAGCCAGATCCAGACGTCCGTCAACGGCGCGGCGCAGTTCAACAACCGCGAGATCACGATCACCATCCCGCTGCCCGCGACCTACGGCGCGGACGGCCTCAACCCGCCCGGCGACATCACCGACGAAGAGGGCTGGTGGCTCATCGAGTACAACGTCAACCAGGGCAACGACACCACGACGTGGTCGGTCGACATCCGCGGCAACCCGGTCCACCTGGTGCTGCCGTGATGGGCCTGCTGGACGCGGCTCCCGCCCCCGGGATATGCGACTCCGCCGACGACCGGATCCCGCAGCCCCCGGCCCCAGGTTCGTGGTCGGGATCACCGTCGCGGTCGTCGCCTTCGCCGCGATCATCGCGTTCGCCATGTACTGGCTGGCACCGCTGACCTAGCCCTCTGGCACAGGACGGTCCCGAGCCGGGTGCGCTAGCGGGCGGGCGGCGCCGGGGTCGGTGCGCGGGTCGGGGTGTCGGGCGCCCTGACGATCGCCCAGTCGTCGTTGACGCCGCCCGCGACGTAGCGGCTGTTCGAGGCGCTGGTACGAGAGCTCTTGAACCCGAGCGAGCCCCACGACACCAGCGTCATGACGGCCGACGGGCGGACGAACGCCGACACCCGGACGAGGAACGACTCGGTCAGGACCGCCTCGAGGAGGCGCTTGCGCTCCAGGAGCGGGACGTCGTCGAGTGGCTGCCCGTCGAGCCACAACAGGTCCGTCGCCACGAAGGCGTGCTTCTCACCCCGCGCGAGGGCCTCGAGCGTGACGGGGGCCGCCTCCTCCATCGCGGCCTCGTGGTCCCGGCTGTGGACGTACGGGTCGTCCTTGACGCTCGACCGGAACACGCGCGGCACGAGGATCGGCGGCCGCTCCACCTTGGGCGCCTCGGTGAATGCCCCCTCGCTGCTCCGGAGCGCGGCCGTCGTGACGTTGCCCTCGACGACGGCGTCGACCGCGCCGAACCCGTCGAGGAGCGCCTGGAGGATCTCCTCCGGCACGGACACGACGGCGCCCTCGCGATACAGCGCCGCCTGCTCGATGGACAGCGCGGCGACCACCCGGAGCCCGCCCCAGTCGGGCTCGACGAGCGCGTCGGCGATGTCCTTGGCTCCGCGGCGCCCGGGTCGCTGCGGCCGCCACGCCTCGGCGACCTTGGCCGGGAACTCATCGACGGTCATGCCGCGGATGCTACCGCGACCGCGCCGCCACGCTCCACGGCGGTTTGCCCGACCCCTATGATCCGGCCACCGGTCGACCGACCGGGGTCGCGCGCGCACAGGGAGTGACGATGACGGCGCCCACCGTCCCCGCCGCGTCGCGTCGCGCGCGCGCGATCCGAACCGGCGGCCCGTCGCGCAGGCCGCGTGGACCCTGTACGACTTCGCGAACACGATGTTCTCGTTCGCCGTCGTGTCGGGCGCGATCGGGCTGTACCTCGTCAACGACAACCAGTTCGGGGAGCGCGACGGCAACCTCGTCCTGTCGCTGGCGGTGGTCATCAGCGTCGGCATCAACGCGCTCGTGTCCCCGATCCTCGGGGCGTTCTCCGACCGCGGCGGCCGCCGGATGCCGTTCCTGCTCGCCTTCACCGCCCTGTGCATCGGCGCCACGTTCTTCATCGCCGACGTGCCGCCGGTCATCGGCGTCGCCCTGTTCATCGTCGCCAACTTCGCCTACCAGGCCGCGCTCATCTACTACGACGCGACGCTGAAGACCGTGAGCACGCCCGAGAGCCGCGGCCGGCTGTCGGGCATCGGGACGGGGATCGGCTATTGCGGGACCGTGTTCATCGGCCTGCTGATCTTCCTGCTCGACGTCGCCGTCGTCGACCGCTTCCGGCTCACGGCGATCCTGTTCCTGATCTTCGCCATCCCGATCTTCTGGTTCGTGCGCGAGCGGCGCCGGCCCGACGAGCAGCCGATCACGCGGGCGGACATCGCCGACTCCTTCGGCCAGCTCAAGCGGTCGATCGCGCACGCCCGGGAGGTCCCGGGCCTGTGGCGCTTCCTGTTCGGGCGCTTCTTCTACTCCGACGCCGTGAACACCGTGATCGTCGTCATGAGCGTCGTCGTCACGAAGACCATGGGCCTGTCCGACGCCACCGCGAACGTGATCCTGCTGCTGCTCACGCTGGTCGCGATCGTCATGAGCTTCGTCTGGGGGTTCCTGGTCGACCGGCAGGGCCCCAAGAAGACGCTGATCTGGGTCCTGGCGTCGTGGGCCGTCGGGCTGGTCCTCGGGGGCGTCGCGATCGGCTTCGGGCAGGCGGGCCTCGTGCCGTTCCTGGTCGCGGGCGCGATCCTCGGCAGCGGCCTCGGCGGCGTCCAGGTCGCCGACAGGGTCCTGATGGTCAGGCTGTCGCCGCCCGACAAGATCGGCGAGTTCTTCGGGATCTACGGGCTCGTGGGCAAGGGGTCGCAGGTCGTCGGCCAGATCCTGTACGGCGCGATCATCTTCCTGTTGCTGGACACGCTCGGGAACGGCGCCTACCAGGTGGCGGTGCTGAGCCTGCTCGTGACGATGCTCATCGGGCTGTGGCTGGTGTGGCCGGTCAGCGACCGCTGGGCGGGCTCGGGCGAGCTCGCCCCGGTCGGGCCGGCCCCGGACATCGCCGCCCCGCCCCCGCGCCTCGCGCCGGACCGAGCGCCGCTGGACGACCGCCGCTAGGCCGCGTCAGTCGCCGTAGCCGCCGGGATGGGCCTGCCGCCAGGCCCACGCCGACCCGATCATCTCCCCCAACGTGCTGCGCGCAGGTGTCCAGCCAAGCAGTTCGCGTGCGCGCTCGTTCGAGGCCACCAGCACCGGGGGGTCGCCGGGTCGCCGCGGGCCGAACGCGTGCGGAATGGGCCTGGCCGATGGCGGTCTCCGCCTCAGCGAGCGAACCTGTCTGACCGAGAGTCGCCACCAGTGCCCAGGTTGCACACCGACCCACCGGGCTGCATCAGGGGCTGTCAGCTCGAGCGCGGCGAATGTGCGCGTCGGCCAGGTCCAGCACGTGGCAGGTGGATGTAGTCCCGGACCGGAGTCCCATCGGGCGTCGGGTTGTCCTCACCGAACACCGTCACCCGGGCTCTCACTCGGCCGCGCTCAGCACGTTGGGCATGAGGTGCGACTCGGGGCGGTGCACCTCGCCGATACGGTCGGTGGCGCCGGCCACGTTGAAGTAGCGGAGGCTCACGCACCGCATGCCGTGCCACCCCGTACCAGCGCAGCGCGCCCTCGAGCGTCAGCTTCGCTCGCGCCGTACGGGTTGATCGGGCGGAGGGGGTCGTCCTCCGCGATCGGCGTCTCGTCGGGCACGCCGTAGACCGCCGCCGTGGACGAGAAGACGATGGCGCCGATGCCCGCGGACCTGGCCGCCTCGAGCAGGGCGATGCCGCCCGCGACGTTGTCGCGGTAGTAGCGGCCCGGGTCGCGGATGCTCTCCGCGACCAGCGAGCGCGCCGCGCAGTGGAGGATCGCGTCGGGACGCTCGGACGCGAGCAGCGGACCGACCACCGCCGGGTCCGCGTACGAGCCGACCACCAGGCGCGCGCCGTCGCTGACGATCGAACGATGCCCGGTCGTGAGGTCGTCGAGGACCACGACGTCGTGGCCGGCCGCAAGGATCGCATCGACCGACACGCCGCCGACGTAGCCGGCCCCGCCGGTGACCAGCACCTTCACGGGCGGCCGCGCCGGAGCAGGCGGTCCACGAGACCCGGGGCGGATGACGAGGTGGCCGCGAGCGACGGCTGGCCGCGGGCGGACGCGAGCTCGACCGCGTCGACCTCGGGGAGCGCCTCGCCGCGGACCGCGAACACCTCTTCGAGGCGGTCGGCCAGCCGGCGCGCCGCCACGTTCTCGGGATCGATGGCCAGCGCCCGGCGCGCCTGGCGGTAGGCCTCCGCATCGTCGGCCCGCTCGAGCGCGACCCGCGCCAGCCCCACCACCGCGATCGAGTTCCGAGGGACCGCGTCGGCGACCTGGCGGTACAGCCGCTCGGCCTGGTCGACCAGGCCCATCGACAGCGCGCGCTCCGCCTGGAGCAGGAGCTCGATCACGCGACGACCTCGTCATCCGGCATGTCCGCAAGCATGCCCTGTGCGAGCAGCATCAGCGTGCCTCGGTCGTTGAGGGCCGGGTCGCCGATGACGCGCTCGAGGAGGCCGTCGAGCAGGCGGCCGAGCCTCGGGCCTGGCTCCAGCTCGAGGTCCCGCATCAGGTACCGTCGCCGTCGACGGCCCAGCGCGCCTCGGTTGAGCGGTGGCCGAGCCGCGGCTCGGCGTTGATCCGGGCGCGGAACGCCGCCGTGGCGGGGTCGTCCGGCGGCAGGCCGCTCCCGATGTCGTCGGCCCGCCGCAGCTCGAACAGCGCATCGACGCGCTCGCGACCGATTCGGCGAATGAACCGGCGGACGGCCGGCCCGGACGGGTCTGCCTCGACCGTGAACATGTGGTGCCGGACGAGGTCGGCGACGTCTCGATCGTGGCCTTCGAGTCACGAAGCCGGCGGAAGACGCCGCGGCCTGCTGGGTCACGACCCGTCGTGGTGGTGGATCGGCCGTCTGCGAGCGTCGCCGGTTTGCCGACGTCGTGAGGAGCGCGGCCAGCCGCACGATCCGCCGCTCGGCGGGTGCGCGTCGACGGAGCGGAGCGTGTGCGTCCCCCAGGTCCTCGCCCGGCACCTTGTTCTGCGCGATCCCGCGCTGGGCGCGCGGACTTCGGGACGATCACGGCCAGCAGGCCCGTGCCCACCGCGACGCGCAGCCCGACCGACGGGTGCGGCGCCTCCAGGAGTCGCGACAGCTCGGCGCCGACCGCTCGCCGGATACGTGGGCGACCAGTCCGGCGTTGGCCTCGATCGCAGCGAGGGTTCCGGCCTCGATCGCGAGGTCGTGCGTGGCGGCCAGTCGGACGGCCCGGATCATCCGCAGCGCGTCCTCGTGCAGCCGCGCCAGCGGGTCTCCGACGGCGCGCAGGGTGCCGGCCTGAAAGTCGGGCAGCCCGCCGAACGGGTCGACGAGGATCGGGTCCCGACCGCCGCCGTCGCCGATGGCCGGGCCGCCCCAGGCCAGCGCGTTGACCGTGAAGTCGCGGCGCGCGAGGTCCGCCTCGAGGTCGTCGCCGAACTCCACCCGGTGGGGTCGTCGGTGATCCGCGTAGTCGTGCTCGAGCCGGAAGGTGGTGATCTCGAATCCTTCGCCGTCCCGCCGCACCGCGACGGTGCCGAACCGGTTCTCGTACACGGCGCCCGGGAACAGGCCGAGGATCTCGGGCGGTCTGGCATCGGTGGCGAGGTCCCAGTCCGCCGGTTCGCGATGCAGCAGCGCGTCGCGCAGCGATCCGCCGACGAGGTAGGCGGCGTGCCCGCCGTCGCGCAGTGCATCGAGGACACCGATGACGGGGGCGGGGATCTCGGTCGTCAGACGCGCCGCCGCCTCGCGCAGGTCCGGACCGGCCACGGCCGGCCTCAGTTCCGGCCGAGGAAGAGGTAGGTCCTCCAGGTCTCGTTCCGCTCGTCCTGGAGGTACGGCGTGAACAGCGAATAGATGTCGCTGCGCGGCTCGAACGGGACCCGCAGCCAGGCGCACGTGCGCCTCCTCGGGTGTTCGCCCGCCCTTCCGGTGGTTGCACGGCTTGCACGCGGCGACGAGGTTCTCCCATGTGTGGCCACCGCCGCGGTGGCGGGGTACGACGTGGTCGAGGGTGAGGTCGTTCGCCTGCCGGCCAGCAGTACTGGCAGGTGTGCCGGTCGCGGCTGAAGATCTCGCGCCGGGTCAGCTTCACGCGCGGGCGCGGGCGACGGATCTGGTGTTGGAGACGGATCACCGAGGGGGCCCGATAGACGGTCCGGACCGTGCGGATCTCGGCGTGGTCGTATTCGATGACCTCCGCCTTGGAGCCGAACACCAGCCGGAACGCCCGCGGGATGTTGCAGACGTTCAGGGGCTCGTAGTTCTGGTTCAGCACGAGCACGACCCCGTCCATCGGCCGAACGATAGCAGCACGGCTGAGGGCGTCAAATTCGGGCGAGTGAGGGGTCGCGAACTGGGTCGCGGCGTGGGTGCTGGCGGCGATCTCCCCTCAGACCCTGGGCGGGTCCATCGTCCGCTCGATGCGGGCGATCTCGACTTCGATCCGGCCGACGTCGGCGGAGGCCTGCTCCCACTCGTGGCTGCCCAGCGCGGACGCGTTCCGCGGCGGCGTCCCGCGGCGTGCAGCTCCAGGAGCGCCTCTCGGGTCGTCGGGGTCTGTTCCCCGACGGCCTTCCCGGTGTCGGCCATCGATCCTCCGAACGTGTCGGGCGAACTGTAGCCGACGATGCCGGTGGGCGTGCGCGGCCGATCGAGCAGGATTGGCGCCGGTCAGGCGTCGCGGACGACCCGCACGGCCATGCCGGGGGCCACCGGGCCTTCGCGCAGGACCCTCGCGTACCAGCGCGCGTCCTCGGGACGGACCTTGTGGCTGATCCGCGCGATCCGGCCCTCGAGGAACCAGTGCGACTGCGTGGCGCAAGGCGCGGCGAACTGGGTCAGCTCGAGCAGCGGTCCGGCGCGATCGCCATCGACATCGCCGTCGCCCAGCTCGAGCCGGTCGCCCTCCCGGAGCCCGGCCCAGTCGATGCCGAGCAGCGGGAGGTTCTCGCCGTACGAGCCCGGGAACGGCTGGTGCCCGTCGGCCCGTACCCGTTCGACCGCCTCCTGGGGGTAGAGGCAGACCGCGGCCGTCGGGCCACCGTGGATGTCGGGCTCGTTGTGGCCGTCGCCGTCAAGGCCGAGGGTTCGGACGACGGTGCCGTCGACCGGTGGCTTCGGCACGCCGCCCCGGTTGAGGTTGACGGACGCGACGACGCCGTCCAGGCCAGGCTCGATCGTCCGGCGGGTCGCCCAAAGGCCTTCGGGGTGGTACGGGGGGTGGATCGGGTGGGGTCCGCCGGTCGCCGGGTCGTCGCGCGGGAGGGCGTCGACGCTCGCGACGGCCTGGGCCGGCGGCGACGGGGCGGCGGCGGCGACGAAGCAGACGGAGGCGCGAGCACGCCCTCGCGCGTGAGCACCTGTGTCTGGCGGAACAGGACGCTGTCCCACGGCTCGAACAGCGCACACCGCCGCAGCGACGCGCGCCACCTGTCGTCCCAGACCTGCGGCTCGTCGCCGGCGAGTGTGCGGATGCGGTCGCCCAATGCCCTGACCCACGGCACCGACTCGTCGCGCCGGTTCCACGCGAGCACGAACCGGCCGCCGGGGCGGAGCACGCGGTGGACCTCGGACAGGGCGCGGATCGCGTCGAACCAGTGGAACGCCTGCGCCGCGACGACCGCGTCGACCGAGCCCGCGGGCAGGGGGATGGCCTCGGCGGTCCCGTCGACGATCTCGACCCCCGGCGCGCCGCCGAGCGCCGCGGCGAGCTTCGTGCGCATGCCCGGGACGGGCTCGAGGGCGACGATCCGCGCCCCGGTGGGCACGAGCAGCGTCGTCAGCTTGCCGGTGCCGGCCCCGAGCTCGAGCACGGTCCGTCCCGGCCGGAGGTCGAGCCGATCGACGATCGCGCCCACGGCGTCCTCGGGATACCCGGGCCTGGCGCGGTCGTACAGGTCGGCGGTCGAGGCGTATCCGCGGGCGGCGGCGGGGTGGACGGTGTCGGTCATGGGGCGATCCTATGGCAGCGCGGCGTAGACGGCATCGTGCACCGCGTTGATCGGCGCATGCGCCATCTCCCACACGCCGCTCAGGTACACGAACACGAGATCGTGGGCTGGGTCGACCCACAGGCGCGTCCCGGTCGCGCCGCCATGACCGAATGCCGAGGGCGAGGCCGGGCTCGCGACGCCCGGCTTCCCCCAGCCGACGGCGTAGTGCTCGGCGCGCAGGACGTCGGTCGCCGCGCCGAGCCCGTTGACGGTCACCTCGCGCGTCATCAGGTCGACGAACGCCGGCGACAGGATCCGCACCCCGTCGAGCTCGCCGCCGGCGCAGGATCGCGCGGCCGAAGCGCAGGACGTCGCCGGCCGGTGCTCCACAGGCCGCCGCCGGCGAGCCGCAGGCGCGTGCATCGGCCGTCGAGCAGCGCTTCGGACGGCGATCGCCGGGCGAGACCTGGGCAGGGTGCGACCCGGTACCGGCGCCAGCCGGAGGCACTCCCCGGCCGGGCCGGCGGGATCAAACGTTGTGCGCGCATGCCCAGCGGGTCGAGGACGGCTTCGCGCGGAGCAGCTCGTCGAGCGACCGGCCAAGCCGGCTGTCGAGCGCCTCCGCGAGGAGGTCGAAGGTCGTCGACGCGTATCGGAAGGCGGATCCCGGGCGGCGTCTCCTGGCATGGCCAGCGTCGTGGCGCAGGACCAGCTCGTCGCGCGGTCGCCGCCGCGCACAGCACCCCGTCGACGTCGGCGTCGCCGATGCCGGTGGTGTGCGTGAGCACGTGCCACGTGGAGAACGGCAAGAGCCCGGGACGGTCGAGGCCCGGGAGCCAGCGCGGCGATCGGCTCGGTGAGGTCGAGTCGGCCCAATCCGACCTCATGCAGGGTCGCGGTCGCCACCATCGGCTTGGTCACCGAGGCGAGGCAGGCAGACCGCGTCGGCGCCCACCCTTGGACCGTCGAGCGGACCGAACGACTCGAGCCGGATCACGCCGCCGGCGTTGGCCACCCCGACCGTCACGAACGGCACGCTGCCATCCGCCACCTGCCCGGCGGCGAGCGCGAACGCGGGCTCCAGCGCACGGGACGTGAGTCGGCTGGCGGGCTGCGCGGACATCGGCGCAACCATAGCGGCCGGTGCGCGCGAAAACCTTCCGGCCGCCCGCCGTCGAATACAGGGGCGTGACCGCCCGGGCCGACTGGTCCGACCGGGAGCGCGTCGCGCTCGACCTCAGCCCCCACCGTGGAGAACCCGAATGCGCATCCTTCGACTCCTCGCCGCCGCCGCCCTCCTGGTCGCCGCCATGACCGTGGCCTCATCGCCGGTCGCGGCGAAGTCGGCGATGTCGTCAAGTACGGGCAGCTGCACGGGCTCCGCCGACTGGAAGCTGAAGGCGGGCAAGGACAACGGGCAGATCGAGGTGGAGTTCGAGGTCGACTCGAACCACGACGGCCAGGTGTGGCGCGTGAAGCTCATCGACAACGGCGTCCTGCGCCACCGCGGGCGGCACACCACCAAGGCGCCATCGGGCTCGTTCACCGTCCGCCGGATGATCCCGAACATGGCCGGACCTGACGACATCGTCGCGCGGGCACGCAACCTGTCCAGCGGCCAGCTCTGCGTGGGCAAGCTGACCATCTGATCGCCGCAGGTCGACCCGCCGATCAGCAGCGTGTCCGTCCGCTCGACGTCGGACCGGCAAAATCGGCTAGCCGTCGGGTGCAGGTTTCTCCCGCGGAGTACGATCCGCAGGATGACCGACGGCGCCCGCGCCTACGACCCAGCTTCCCGGTCGAACTCGCCCATCGCCGAGGAGATCCGGATCCGGCTCGCCAACGCCTGGGGCGAGATGGGGGCCGCCTGGGGCGTCGCGCCGGCGATCGCCCGGGTCCACGCCTACCTCATGGCCCGTCAGGAGCCGCTCACCGAGCGCGAGGTCCGCGGAGGCCCTGGCCTGAGCCACCGCGCCGCCAGCCTCGCGCTGGCGGAGGCGGAATCGTGGGGCCTCGTGGAGCGTGTCGCCGAGCCGCGGCGCGTCGGGCGGCGCGGGCCGGCCGGCACGGCCTACATGGCGATCGGCGACCACTGGCGATGGTTCGGTCGCGTGGTCGCCGAGCGCAAGGTCCGCGAGGGCGACCCGATCATCATCGTCCTGCGAGCAGACGCTGACCGACACCAACGTCGCGATCCAGCGGCACCCCGGCGACGCCGACCTCACGCGCCTGCGCGACTGGCTGACGACCTTCCTCGTGTTCGTCCGGCTGTTCGACCGCGCCGTGGGCCTGGTCAGCCGCCTGGAGCCGACCGAGCTCGAGCGGGCCCTCCGGCTGCTGGGCGAGGTGCCCGACGAGTCGATCATGCGCCTGGTCAAGCTGCTCGACGGCCTGCCGGACGACGACGTGCTGGGCCTCGTCGATGCGCTCAGCCGCCTCTCGCCGACGTCCGCGCGGCGCGCGACCACGCTGATGTCGGGGGTCGTCCGCACGCTCGTCCGGTAGCGCCTCTGGGTCAGGTCTGGGCCGGGTGGCGGATGCCGTCCCAGCCTGGGTCGTTCCACGGCGTCATGCTGGCGCCGGGTGCGGGCGACAGCGGCAGCAGCGATTGCGCGGCCTCGTTGCGCCGCTTCGAGCCGAAGCCCCAGATTCCGGCGCGAAGGGCGGGGTGCCCGATGAACGGGCGAAGGCTCCCGGCGTCGAGCTGGTTCATGCCGACGAGGAGCAGGACCTCGAGGTTCGGCGCGTCGGCGACGGGCTGGAGGTCGGTGACCCCTCGCATCTCGCCCAGGCTGACCCAGCGGAGGTCGCGACAGGCGCCAAGCGATGGCAGCGCGGTGACGGAGCGCGTGGAGTCGAGGACGAGATACCTGGAGCGTCGAGATGCGGCCGAGGGAGGCGAGATCGTGCTCGCCCCGCAGCCGCCAGAGCTCCACCAGCTCGAGGCGCCCGATCTGGTCGAGGATGGAGGGGTTGGCGATCGTGCCGAGGCCGCATTCGAACCGGCGAAGCCCAGTCAAGGGGCGGAGCCATTCGAGGTCGACGGACCCGATCCCCAGGCGCTCGAGCCCGACGACGCGGCTGAGTGTGTCCACGTCCTTCCAGGACCCGTTGACCGCCAGCCGCCGGAGCCGCGGGAGGTCCCCGACGGCCCGCATCGAGAGGCGCTTCAGCGTGTCCCCGAGCGCGAGCTCCTCGAGCGATCCAGCGAGGTGGCGCAGGCCGTCGAGCGACCCCAGCCGCAGCGAACGAGCGGCCAGCCTACGAAGGCCGGGGAACCAGCGCAGCATCTCGAGGTCCGCGCCCGCCTCGACGCTCAGCTGGACGTCGGGCCGCGGCGACACGAGGTCGGCGACCCGTTGCCAGGCGTCGTCGGGCAGGAGGCGGTCGACCCGGAGCCAGGTCTCGTTGCGGCGCAGCGGCGACAGCTCGTCGTCCGCCCCGGATCGGATCCAGCGAAACGTGTCGCCCACGGGCGGGAGCGTAGCGCGCGGCCGTCGCCTCCGGCACGTTCGGAATTCGCCGACTCCCGTGCGATAATCCGCCGGTGACGGCGGACCATCCCGGCTCGAACGGGCGACGACCCCGGGGCCAGCCGGCCGGCCGACGGCTCACGCGTTCTCTCGGAGAGCCTTACCTACCATGACCGAAACTTCCACCTGGGCCACCAAGAAGGGCCTCGCTCAGATGCTCAAGGGCGGCGTCATCATGGACGTCGTCACGCCCGAGCAGGCCAGGATCGCCGAGGAAGCCGGCGCGGTCGCCGTGATGGCGCTCGAGCGCGTCCCGGCCGACATCCGCGCCGCCGGCGGCGTCGCGCGCATGTCCGATCCGGCGATGATCGAGGGGATCATGGCCGCGGTCACGATCCCCGTCATGGCGAAGGCCAGGATCGGCCACTTCGTCGAGGCGCAGGTGCTCGAGGCGCTCGGCGTCGACTACATCGACGAGTCCGAGGTCCTCACGCCCGCCGACGAGACCAACCACATCGACAAGCACGCCTTCAAGGTCCCGTTCGTGTGCGGCTGCCGGAACCTCGGCGAGGCCCTGCGGCGGATCAACGAGGGCGCGGCGATGATGCGGACGAAGGGCGAGGCCGGGACCGGCAACATCGTCGAGGCCGTCCGCCAGCTGCGCGACGTGCTCAGGCGAGATCCGCAAGCTCGAGGGCATGCGCGAGGACGAGCTGTTCGTCGCGGCCAAGGACCTCCAGGCGCCGTACGAGCTGGTCAGGGACGTCGCCGCGAACGGCCGGCTGCCGGTCGTCAACTTCGTCGCCGGCGGCATCAGCACCCCGTCCGACGCGGCGCTGGTGATGCAGCTGGGCGCGGAGGGCGTGTTCGTCGGCTCCGGGATCTTCAAGAGCGAGGACCCGGCCCGGATGGCCAACGCGATCGTCCAGGCGACGACGCATTTCGCGGATCCGAAGATCATCGCCGAGGTCTCGAAGGGCCTGGGGGCGCCGATGCGCGGGCTCGCCATGGAGGCCATCCCCGACCAGGAGCGGCTCGCCGTCCGCGGCTGGTAGCCCGGAGCCGGGATGAAGATCGGGGTCCTGGCCCTCCAGGGGCCTTCGCCGAGCATGTCTCGACCCTGCACGCCATCGGCGTGGAGGCGGTCGAGGTGCGCCTGCCGGAGGATCTCCTCGACGTCGACGGGCTGATCATCCCGGGCGGTGAGAGCACGACGATGCGCCGCCTGATCGACCGCTGGGGCCTGCGGCAGCCGATCCTCGACCTCGCCGAGACCGGCGCGCCGCTGTTCGGCACCTGCGCGGGCATGATCGTCCTGGCGCGCGAGATCGCCGGCGACGAGGAGCCGGTCCTGCCGCTGCTCGACGTGACCGTCGAGCGCAACGCCTTCGGGCGCCAGCTGGACTCGTTCGAGACCGAGCTCGTGGTCCCGCTCCTGGGCGACCAGCCGGTGCACGCGGTGTTCATCCGGGCGCCGGTCATCGAGCGGGTCGGGCCCGGCGTCGACGTCATCGCGAAGCTCGACGACGGCCGGATCGTGGCGGTCCGCGAGCGGAACGTCATCGCGACGGCGTTCCACCCCGAGCTCGCGGGGGAGACGCGCTTCCACCGGCTCGCTGGCGATGCTCGCCGCCGAGCACGCCGATCCCGGCGAGGGCGTCGGCCGCCGTCCGCACCCCACCCGCCGCGCGCACCAGGGCCGATAGCGATGGCACGCACGGGCAAGGTCCGCGCCGCACGCCTGACCGATCTCGCCGCGCTGGGCGAGCTGTCCCGGCTCGCGCAGGCCGACGGCGACGGGACGCGCTCGCTCGGGCTCCCGGTGACGGGGCCGCGGATCGGGATGTTCAGCCTGTTCCGGCTGCCGCTCGGGGCCTTCAGCCCCAACGACGTGATGTACGTGTTCGATCGCGACGGGCACGTCGCCGGCCTGCTGCGCGCCGAGCGCGACAGCCCTCGCGACGAGTGGACGGTGGTGGAGCTGGACGCGGTCGGCGACCTCGATGCCGGCGACGTGCGGTTCCGGCTGGTCCAGCACCTGCTGCGCGACGGCGGCAAGCGGGGCGCGGTCCGGTTCCACGTCGCCTGCGGGGACGTCGACGACAACGTCGAGCTGTTCATGCAGGCCGGGTTCATCCGCTTCGGCGACGAGCACATCCTGTTCCGCGAGCCCGACGACCCGCTGCCGGCACCGATGGCGGACGACGAGACGCGCGCCGCCCGCATCCGGCCCGCCGCGAGCCTCGACGCGCTCCCCCTGTCCCGGTTGTATGCGTCGGTCACGCCCGCCCCGGTCCAGCGCCTCGAGAACGTGCGCATGCTCGACTGGGAGCGGCAGGGCCGCGACTGGCGGGTGCCGCGCAGCTCGCTCGCGCCGATCCTGCGGTTCGCGGACGTGGACGCGTTCGTCCAGGAGACCGAGGGCGGTGGTCCCGACGGCACCCAGCTCGACGCGTTCGTCCAGATCGGCGTCGCCAAGGAGGACCAGCCGCATTACCTGAAGGTGATGGCCCGGCCCGAGGCCGACGTCGTCCCGCTCATCCGCCACGCGCTGGGCACGATCTCGGCGGGGGCGGACGCCTCCGGCCGTGGGCTGGGCGTGCTCGCGCCCGTGCGCACCTATGAGTCGCCGATCGACCGGCGCCTCGAAGAGGAGGGCTTTGCCTCGATCGCGACCGTCACGCTGCTGATGAAGGAGACCCTGGTCAGGGTCGCCGAGCCGCGCCTGGTGCCGGCGGGCGTCCGATGACGCAGGACGACGTCCAGATGTCCGACCACGAAGGAGGGCCGATCGGCGTGGGAGCCCCCGAGCGCCAGCGAGAGACCATGGACGACCTCGACGTGCTCCTGGCGGCGCTGCCGCCGGAGATCGTGGAGGCGATCCACGCCCTGCCGGACCGGGAGTCGCTGATCGAGGTCGTCCTGGACCTGGGCCGCCGGCCCGAGGCGCGCTACCCGTCGTCGGAGACCGCGCTGCTCGACCGCGAGATCAGCGACCGCGACATCGCCTACGTCGTGGAGCACATCGGGTCGTTCGGCGACGACAACCGGGCGGGCATCGAGCGCACGCTCCACCGGATCTCGGCGATCCGCAACCGCAACGGCAAGATCGTCGGGCTGACCTGCCGCATCGGGCGCGCGGTCTACGGCACGATCGAGATCATCACGGACTACATCGAGACCGGGAAGTCGATCCTGATCATGGGCCGCCCGGGCATCGGCAAGACCACCATGCTCCGCGAGGCCGCCCGGGTGCTCGCCGACGAGCAGGGCAAGCGGGTGGTCGTCGTCGACACCTCGAACGAGATCGCGCGGCGACGGGGACATCCCGCACCCGGCGATCGGGAAGGCCCGGCGGATGCAGGTCCGCACGCCGAGCCTGCAGCACGAGGTGATGATCGAGGCGGTCGAGAACCACATGCCCCAGGTCATCGTCATCGACGAGATCGGCACCGAGCTCGAGGCGCAGGCGGCGCGCACGATCGCCGAGCGCGGCGTGCAGCTGATCGGCACCGCGCACGGCAACAACCTCGACAACCTGATGCTCAACCCGACGCTGTCGGACCTGATCGGCGGCATCCAGAGCGTGACCCTCGGCGACGAGGAGGCGCGCCGCCGCCGCTCGCAGAAGAGCGTCCTCGAGCGCAAGGCGCCGCCGACGTTCGACGTCATCGTCGAGATCCAGGATCGCGAGAAGGTCCTCGTCCACGCCGACGTCGCCGCCACCGTCGACGCGTTGCTGCTCGGCGACCTCGTGTCCCCCGAGCAGCGCTGGCGTGACGAGGAGGGCGTCCATCGATCGCAGTCCCGGCCCAAGCCGTCGGCGCGGGAGGCCGCGGGCGGCGACCGGTTCAGCGGGCTCACCGGCACCGGCACCGGCGCGTGGGGCCGCGAGCCCGGCTGGCGGGGCGCCTCCACGTACCGGACGGGCTACCCGGGGGACGACCGGCTGCCGGTGCGGCCGGGGTTCAGGCCGGGGCAGTCGGGCGGCTGGCGCTCCGGGCGGAGCGGCGGCGGCTCCTCGGACCGGGGCGGCTCATCGGACCGCGGGCCGCGGTCCACGGAGGGTGACCGACAGGACGCGCTGAGCGTCCTGCCCGGCGAGCGCTTCGCCAACCCGCCGGGCGACCGGATCGAGCCGCCGGGCGACCGGACCGGGCCGCCGCCTGGCACGCCGTTCGTCGCCGGCGAGATCGCCGATCGCGGGCCGCTGGAGCGGGCCGAGGGTGCCGCCGCCGCGCCGGTCGTCGACGTCCGCGCCCGGGATGCTCGCGAGCTGCAGCGCCAGAAGGCCTGGCGCCAGGAGGCGACCCGCGCCCTGAACGCGCTGCGCGAGGACGAGGGCACGCGCCCCGTCAACGCCGACGAGCTCGAGGCCGAGGAGGAGGCCCGCATCGCGCGGATGGTCCCGGGCGAGACCGACGCCGACGGGTCCGCGTTCGACGACGAGGGCGACGACGGGGAGGAGGACGGCTACGGGTCGGCCGTGCGCCAGATCGAGGGCGGCACGCTGCCGACGCTGCGCGTGTTCCCGCACGGCATCAGCCGCAAGCGTCTGGAGCAGGCCATCCGCGACCTGCAGCTGCCGGTCATCGTGGCGCGCGACGTCGACGAGGCGGACGTGGCGATGACGCTGCGCAGCGAGTACCGCCAGAAGCCGCCGCCCATCCGCGAGGCCGAGGAGCGCGCGATCCCGGTCTACGTGCTGAAGGCGAACACGATCGTGCAGATGCAGGCGTCGCTGACGTCGATCTTCTCGCTGGAGATCGATCCGCGCGACGCCGCGCTGCGCGAGACCGAGCAGGCGATCGGGCTCGTGATCAAGCAGCAGGAGCCGATCGAGCTGTCGCCCCAGAACGCGTACATCCGGCGCCTGCAGCACCAGATGGCCGAGCGCGCGAACCTCCTGTCGCGCTCGCGCGGCCGCGAGCCGTACCGGCGGGTCCGCCTCTACCCCGACGCCGCGCGGCCCGCCTGGCGGTAGCCTCGCGCGCCGGCCCGGGCGCGGCGCCGGTCGGACCCGGCCGTGGGCACGCACTGCAGGCGCTGGGCGCTGGGCGATCACTGCAGCGGTTGTCCGTTCAACCTGCACGCTGGGCGACCAGCCCGCCGGTTTCGGGCCTCGCATCCGCCGCTGACCGCTGGCGCGCAGATCAGCGGTGATCCGCTGGAGCGCACGCTGGGCGAGCAGCCGGAGCGGCGCCTCGGGCGACGAGGCGCGTGATGCGCGATGCCGGGGCAGGGCTCGAGGCTCGGGGGCCGCACCGTATCCTCGGGGCGTGACCACCGCGGCATCCACCGCCGATCGCCGGGCGGACGAGGCAGGCACCCCGCTCGGCTCGATCCCGGGTCACCCCGACCTGTCGTCGACGCCCGACGGCGGGCTCGACGACGCCGAGGTCCAGCGCCGGCGCGCCGCGGGACACGGCAACGCCCCGCCACCGCCGACGACGCGGACCTACGTGCAGATCCTGCGCGAGAACATCTTCACGTTCGTCAACAACATCCTGTTCGCGCTCGGGATCGCCCTCGTCGCCGTCGGCCGCCCGTTCGACGCCCTCGTGTCGCTGGCCGTCATCTCGACCAACGTCATCGTCGGCATCGTCCAGGAGATCCGCGCCAAGCGGACGCTCGACCGGGTGGCGCTCCTGACCCGGCCCACCGCGACGGTCGTGCGAGCCGGCGAGGCGATGGAGCTGCGGCCCGAGGACCTCGTGCTGGGCGACCTCGTGGCCGTCAAGGCCGGCGACCAGATCGTGCTCGACGGCCGGCTGATCGCCGGCGACATCACGGTCGACGAGTCGCAGCTGACCGGCGAGAGCGACGTCGTGCGCAAGCGGGTCGGCGACGGCGTGTTCAGCGGCAGCTACGCGACGACCGGGACCGGCCGCTACATCGCCGAGACGGTCGCGTCGGGCAGCTTCGCGAACCGGATCACCGCCGGCGCCCGGTCCTTCCGGCGGATCGTCACGCCGCTGCAGGCCGAGATCAACCTCGTCATCCGGGTCGTGCTCGGCCTCGTGCTCTACCTCGAGGTGCTGCTCGTCGTGCGCGGCATCGTCCAGGAGTCGGCGCTGGGCGACGTCATCGCCGACGCGACGCTGCTGGCCGGCCTCGTGCCCAACGGCCTGTTCGTGTCGATCGCCGTCGCCTACGCCCTCGGCGCGATCCGGATCCTGCGGTTCGGGGCGCTGGTGCAGCAGGCGAACTCGATCGAGTCGCTCAGCCACGTCGACGTCCTGTGCCTCGACAAGACCGGGCACGCTGACCGCCAACCGGCTCGAGGTCCAGTCGGTCGCCGGGCTCTCCGGCGCCCCGGAGGACGAGGTCGTGACCGCGCTGGCGACGCTGGCGGCGTCGGCCACCGCCCGCAACCAGACGACCGAGGCGATCGCCGCCCGCTGGCCGCGCGATCCGACGGCGCTGCACGCGGAGGTGCCGTTCTCGTCGGCCCGCAAGTGGAGCGCGGTCGCGATCGCCGATGGCCGGCGATGGGCTGCCGGGCCTGATCGCCCTCGGCGCGCCCACCTTCCTGCGCCCGTCGCTGGCCGTCGGCGAGGACGGCGAGCCGATCGGCTGGTCCGAGCTCGACGCCACGACGGCCGAGCTGGCCCAGCAGGGGCTGCGCGTCCTGCTCGTCGCGACGCTCGACGACGCCGCCGCCCTGCCGGCCTTCGACGACGAGGCCGACGCGCGGCTCCCCGACGGCATGCGAGCCCTCGGTCTCGTCGCGATGGCCGACGAGCTGCGCGAGGGGGCCGGCGAGACGCTGCGCGCGTTCACGGAGGCCGGCGTCCTGGTCAAGGTGATCTCCGGGGACGACCCCGAGACCGTCGTCGCGCTCGCCCGCCAGGCGGGCTTCCTGACGACCGGCTTCATCTCGGGCCCCGAGCTCGACGACCTCGACGACGCGGCGCTCGGCGTCGTGGCCTCCGAGACGACGGTCTTCGGACGGATCACGCCGGCCCAGAAGGAGCGCCTCGTCGGCGCGCTGCGCGATCGGGGCCACTACGTGGCGATGATCGGCGACGGCGTGAACGACGTCCTGTCGCTCAAGAAGGCCAACCTCGCGATCGCGATGGGCAGCGGCAGCCAGGCGACCCGCGGCGTCGCGGACCTCGTGCTGATGGAGGACTCGTTCGGCGCCGTCGCCCAGGCCGTCGAGGAGGGCCAGCGGATCCTCAACGGCATGCAGGACATCCTCAAGCTGTTCCTGACCCGGATCGCGACCGTCGGCCTCGTCGTCGTCAGCAGCCTCGTCGTGATCACGTTCCCGATCGAGCTGCGCAACGCGTCCGCGCTCACGGTGTTCACGGTCGGCATCCCGAGCGCGCTGCTGGCCCTGTGGGCCCAGCCCGGCAAGCGGGTGCGCGACAGGCCTCACGCGGACGCTGGTCGAGCTTCGTCGTCCCGGCCGCCGTGGTCTCGAGCCTCGTCGGCCTGGTGATGTTCTACGCCGTCCTGCTGCTCGCGTTGCCCGAGACGAACGCGCTCGAGGCCGCGATGGGCAGCGCGCGGACCGCGCTCACGTCGTACCTCGTCTACGTCGGCCTGTTCCTGATCGTGTTCGTCGAGCCCCCGGTCGCGTGGTTCGCCGTCGCCGAGCCGATCACGCGCGACCGACGGCCCACGTACCTGGCGATCGGCCTCGGGCTCGGCTTCGTCCTCATGCTGCTCACGCCGCCCGCCCGCGCGTTCTTCCAGCTGATCACGCCCGCACCGCGCGAGGCGCTCATCGTGATCCTCGGCGTCGCCGTGTGGGTAGTGCTGGTACGGACCTTCTGGGCCTACCGCGTCGTGGACCGGTTCCTCGGGCGGGCCTGATCGCGATCGGAGGAGGCTGACGGATGACGCTGCGCGTGACCGAGGTGGTGATCGACTGCGCGGACCACGGGGCGGTGGTCGACTTCTGGGCGGCCGCGATGGGCTACGAGCGGCGCGAGGTCAACGAGCAGTACGTGGCGCTGGTCCCGCCGCCGCCCGCCGCGCCCGGCCGCCCGCCGCTGCTGTTCCAGAAGGTCCCGGAGCCGCAAGGTCGCCAAGAACCGCGTCCACCTCGACCTGCGGGGCGAGTCGATGGCCGACGAGGTGGCGCGGCTGACCGGGCTCGGGGCGACCGTCATCGCCGAGCGATCGCTGGGCAGCCTGACCTGGACGGTGATGGCCGATCCCGCGGGCAACGAGTTCTGCGTCTCGGGCGACGCCTGACCGTGACCTAGGCGTTCACCGCGCCGGCCTGGCCGACCTCACCCGCGGCCTCCGTCTCCGGCGCCCGCACCGCGATCCAGGCGGCGCGCGCCATGACGACGGCGATCAGCCCGATGAGGAACCCGTTGACGGGGTGGAGCGCGGCCACCGCCGGCATGTCCGCGCGGAACCCGACGAACACCGACTGCAGCGCCATCAGCCCGACCGTCAGGGCCGCCAGCCCGACCTGGCGCCGGCCCGGCCCGGGCGAGCGCCGCCGTGATCAGCACGATGAGGGTCAGGAAGCCGATCAGGTACCCGAACCCGGCGTGGGTCAGGAAGGTCGCCGGATCGTCGAACACGCCGAGCCCGGCGAGGAAGACCTGGACGACGACGCACACGACGAGCAGGGACGTCGTGAACGCATGGAGCAGGCGGGCCACCTGGCGCATGACGGATCCTCCGAGCGAGTTTGACTTCCTCGATCCTCGAACCCCGGCGTCCCGGGAACGTTACGACCTGGCCGGCCGCGACGGCCGGATCCACAGGGCGATGGTCGACGGGCGGAGTGCCGAGACGGCGGTCTCCTCCACGTCCCGGGTGACCGTGCGGAGGTCGACCTCGTGCTGGAGCCGCTCGCCATACGCGGCGAGGCTCCGCTCCGCCTCGAGCCGCGGCCGGTCGAAGCGCCGGTCGACGAACGCCTGGACGCGCGCCCGCACCGGCTGGAACACGGCAAAGGCGAGCAGCGTCGAGGCCGCCACCGCGAGCGCCTGGCCCTGGATGAGGCCCGAGAGGGCCGCCTGCAGCGCGAGCACGGCGACGACGAACAGGGCCAGGACGGTCGTCGTCGCCAGGCCCCAGCCGAGCGTCCGGCTCACGAGCCGGTCGATCTCGTACAGGCGATAGCGGAGCACGGCGATGACCACCGCGATCGGCACGCACGGATAGGCAATGACGAGCGGGATGACGAACAGCCGCGCCTCGTCCACCCGCAAGGCGACGGTGGCGGTCGCCCACAGCGACCGTGCCGAGCGTGACGACGCCGATCGACCACACGAGCCAGCGGTATTGCAGGCGTTCAAGGCCGCTCGACCGACGGAATCGGACGAACAGGGCAAGGAGGCTCGTCGCGACGAGGACGAACAGGAACGTGAACAGCGAGCCCGGGTCCGGGATCACGGACCAGGCCGCGAATTCGGGCATGATCGCGTACGGGTTCGGGACGACGATGCCGAATGCGCTCCCCGACGGGGTGATGCTGACGACCGGTGCGACGGCGATCAGCACCACGCACGCGATCGACATGGCCAACCAGGCGATCGCGACCGGCCGCGTCCGGTTGTTCGGCAGCGAGCCACTCGGAAACACGAACGCCAGGGCTTCCAGGCAGACGAACGCGAATCCCCAGCCGGTCCCGTTTGCCCAGACGGTGAACGATTCGAACGACGTCGTCGTCCCGGCGACGATCGCCGGCATGGAACCGCTGACGATCACGTTGCCCAGGGCCAGTCCGACGCCGATCAGCACGAGAAGCCAGGCGATGGGCTGGCGCGGGCGACGGGCGGCGAGGACGAGGCCGGTGCTCGAGTACGCGACGAGCAGGACGATCCCGGCCGGCGCGACGATGAACAGGCTCCCGACGAGCAGGATGGCGACGAGGAGACCCGACGCAACGGCGCGGACCCGACGAGCGTCCCCGGGGCCGCGGCCGACCTACCGTCGCGCCAGCCATCGCTCGGCCTCGCGTGCGGCCAGGACGCCGCTCATGCCGTGGACGCCGCCGCCCGGCGGCGTGGACGAGGAGCACAGGAACAGGCCCGGATCGGGCGTGGTGTACGGGTTCCAGCGGACGACGGGGCGGAACAGGAGCTGGCGCACGTCCTGGACGCCGCCGTTGATGTCGCCGCCGACGTAGTTGGCGTCGTACGCCTCCATCGCGCCCGCGCCGTGCACGGATCGGGCGAGGATCGAGGTCGCCGGAAGCCCGGCGCGTACCGCTCGACCTGCGCCTCGATCGCCTCGGTCGCGTCGCCGGTCCAGCCGTTGGGGACGTGGCAGTAGGCCCAGGCGACGTGCTTGCCCGCGGGCGCGCGCGACGGATCGGCGATGGTCGGCTGGACGAGCAGCACGAACGGGCGCTCCGCGACCCGGCCGCGGTGGACGGCGTCCTCGGCCGAGGCGACCTCGCGCATCGTGCCGCCCAGGTGGACCGTGCCGGCCCGCGCGGTCTGCGGGTCGCGCCACGGGATCGGACCGTCGAGCGCCCAGTCGAGCTTGTGGACGCCCGGGCCGTATCGGTACCCCTCCAGCCGGTGACGGTACCCGGTGGGCAGGCGGTCGCCCGCCACCTCGAGCACCTGCCGCGGCGTCAGGTCGAGCAGGACCGCCCGGGCCGGAGGCAGCTCGTCGAGCGAGCCGATCCGCCGGCCGGTCTCGAGCTCGACGCCCAGCCCCCGGGCCTCCGCCTCGAGGGCCGCCGCGATGCGCCCGCTCCCGCCGCGGGCCAGCGGCCAGCCGACGGCGTGCGCGAGGAGCCCGAGCACCAGCCCGAACGACGCCGAGACCGGGCGTCCGAGACCGAGCATGGCGTGGGCGGAGATGCCGGCGAACAGGGCCCGCGCCTCCGGGCCCGCGGAAGGCGAGCCTCGCGAGGGCCGTCGCGGGGAGCAGCGCCGGCAGCCCGAAGCGGGCCATCAGGATCGGGTGGCGCGGCGGGCGGACCACCGGCCGCAGGAGCTCCGGGACCAGCCGCTCCCACTCGCTCGCCAGCGGCCCGAACAGCCGTGCCCAGGCGGCGGCGTCCGGGCCGAGGGCCGGCTGCAGCGCCGCGCCCCGGTCCGAGAGATCCCGCTCGAGGACGACCGTTCGAGCGGGCGTCAGCGCGTGCGCCACGGGGACCTCGGGGTGCACCCACTCGACGCCGTGACGCGCGAGGTCCACGGACCGGAAGAACGGCGACGCGATCCCCAGCGGATGGGCGGTCGAGCAGACGTCGTGGACGAACCCGGGCAGCGTGAGCTCGGCCGACCGAACCCCGCCGCCGACGGTGTCGGCGGCCTCGTACACGCGCACCGATCGTCCGGCGCGGGCGAGCTCGATCGCCGCGGCGAGGCCGTTGGGCCCGCCGCCGACGACGATCGCGTCGAGCGACCTCGTCGCGGCGGCTCGACCGGTCATGGGCGGACGGTAGCGGACCGGCTCAGCCGGGCGCTCGCCGCCGTCGCGCCCACCGGACGGGTGCCGTCACCGTGCCGACGGCCATGTTGATGGCCGCGCTGTGGCGCACGTTGCCGGCATATCGCCACTGGCGGCGCCTGTCGACGCACACCGTCTGCGAGCTGACCGCGGGCGAGCTCGCTCCGAGCGACCGGGCGAGGTTCTCCAGCGTCCGCTCCCAGAACCGGTCGTTTGCCCGGTTCGCGCCGAGCATGTACGAGAGCTCGATGAGCGGGTCGCTCGTGCGTTCCAGCGCCTGGACCTGGAGGACGGTGTCCTCGTCGTCGCGATACGACGAGAACGTGATCCACGAAGACAGCGCGTGGCCCTCGGGGGTCATGAACGTGAACGACTCGGTGTCCGCGTAGATGACGAGGACGCCGGTGGACATCTTCACCGGCGAGCCCGGCACCGGCGGCACCTCGAGCAACGCGACCTCGCCCGGGGTGATCCCGGCCAGCGGCGCATAGAACGTCGCGCCCTTGGGCCAGAAGGTCGAGAAGCCAGCCTTCCAGTGGGCGACCACCGCCTCCGGCGAATGCTCGTCGGCAGGGACCCGCACCGTGAACGTCTTCTGCCACATCTGGCCGAACCCCTGGACGGGGCCGGAGACGCGCTTGCCGGTGACGGTGTCCTGGCCGGTGGTCTTCGCGGTCGTCGACAGGCGGTCAACCGGCTGCGCCCACGACTCCTGGTCGCGGGGCGCGCGGGGTTCGGTCGTGGTCACGATGGACGCTCCGATCTGGCGTGTCAGGCCGACTGCGCGGCGGCGAGCGCGGCCGATTGGTCGTCGTGGATGGCGATGGCCTCGTCGAGGCGGGTCAGGGCGAGGATCTGGCGGTAGTGCTCCGACAGGCCGACGGCGAGCAGGCGCTGGCCGGCGCGCTGGGTGCGGACGAGCAGGGTGACGAGCAGGCCGATCCCACCGCTGTTCATGTAGTCGAGGTCGCTGAAGTCGAGCACGATCGACTTCGCCCCGTCGGCCTCCGTGTAGGCGGCCATCACCGGCGGCTCGCTGCCCCCGGTGATCTCGCCGTGGATCCGCAGGATCGCCGCGGTGCCGTCGCGGGTCACGTCCACGGTGGTGTCGGTCATCAGGCGGCCTCCTCGGGGACGGACGTCGCGGACGGGGCGTCGGCGATCGTCAGGTAGTCGGACAGGCGCGTGATCCGGAAGATCTCGCGATAGTGGTCGGACAGGCCTTCCGCGATGACCTCGCGATGGTCCCGGCGGGCTTCCGCCAGGAGCCGCACGATCAGCGCGATCCCCGTCGAGTTGATGTAGTCCACGTTCGTGAAGTCGAGGATCACGCGCTGGGCGCCGGCCTCGACGGCCGCCGCGTAGGCGTTGGCCAGGGTCTCGTCGGCGGCGATGTCGACGTCGCCCCGCATCGCGAGGCGCACCTCGCCTGCGGTCGTGGCGTCGACCTCGACGCTCAGTCGTTCCTTGCTCATGGCGACCTCCTGGGTCAGCGCCCGTCGCGGGCGAGGGTGAGCGTCACGGTCTGCAGGCCATCGGCGACGTGCACGTCCATGCCGTCCACCATGTGGCGGATCAGGAACAGGCCCCAGCCGCGGGGCTTCTGGCGGCCCTCGAGCTTGGCGTCGAGGTCGGGCATCTCGGCATCGGGGACGGGGCCGGACAGGGCGCGATCCGTGACCCGGACGTGGATCGCCTCGGCGTCGGCGTCGACCCGCACGTCCACCGGGACGGCGGGGTCGCCCTGCGACCCGTACTCGATCGCGTTCATCACGGTCTCGGCGACCGCGGTCTTGAGGCGCTCCAGGCGCGCGGGCTCGAGGCCCAGCGGTGCCACGGCGTCGGCCACGCGCTGCATGGCGGCCCGCTCGTTGCCGATGGCGCCCTCGATCGTGAACGCCACCAGCGGCTCCTCGCCGGCATCGTCCACCTCGACGTCGCGGGTCAGCTCGACCTCGGCCCGGTCCTCGCTCCAGTCGCGGGCGGCCACGCCGTTCGCCCGCCGGAGGGTCACCAGGGTGATGTCGTCCTCCTGCTCGAAGCCGGGGCCGGTGAACGCGCTCAGCTCCTCGAGCAGGCGGTCCAGCAGCTGGCTCCCGGCGTCGTCGCCCTCCATGGCGCTCCGCAGGCGCGGGAAGCCGTACATCTCGCGTTCCGGACCGTGCTGCTCGACCATGCCGTCGGAGTACAGGAGCATGGCGTCGCCCTGGCCCACGAAGCCCTCGGTCTCCTCGTACACGATCCCGGGCATCAGTCCGAGCGGGAGCCCGGTGGCCCGCAGCTCGATGACGCCATCCGCCGTGCGCACGTACGGCAGGTTGTGGCCCGCGTTCGCGAACACGAACCGGCCGGTCGCGGGCTCGAGGACGCCGTACAGGCAGGTGACGAACATCCGTGCCGGCATCTCGGGCGCCAGCAGCTCGTTGGCTCGCGCGAGCACGAGGCCGGGCTCGACCAGCCGCGGCGCCTCGGCGCGCATGATCGAGTGGGTCCGCGCCATCACGAGTGCGGCGGGGACGCCCTTGTCGGTGACGTCGCCGACGACGACGCCGATCCGTCCCTCGCCGAGGTCGATGAAGTCGTAGAAGTCGCCACCGACGACGCGGGCGGGCCCGTAGTAGGCGGCGATCTGCCATTCGCGAAGCTTCGGCAGCTCGCGCGGCAGGAACTGCTGCTGGATCAGCTGCGCGACCTTGAGCTCCTGTTCGTAGCGCTCGCGTTCGGCGGCCTCCGCGGCCTGTTCCTGGACCAGCTGGGCGACGCGGATCGCCGGCGCGGCCTGGGCGGCCAGCGTTCCGAGGAGCCGGCGGTCGTCGGACGAGTAGTCCTGCTCCGACAGGCGGGGCCCGAGGTTGAGCGTCCCGATGAGCTCCCCCTGCGTGACCAGCGGGACGACGAGGGCCACGCCGGCGGCGCGAAGCTCGTCCAGCGCCGTCGACGCGAGCTCGAGCCGCGACAGGTCCACCGGCCCGGGCGCGGCCTGCAGGAACGCGAACAGCGGGTCCGTCTCCGGGATCTCGACGGCGACCCCGGGCAGCTCCGCCGGCACGGCGGGCGCCGGCGCCGGATCGGCGGCGGCGAGCGGCTCGGTTCGGCCGAACAGGCGGCGGATCGGACGGGTGATCTCGGTCATGGACACAGGCTCCCAGACGGTCGTTCGCACATCGTTACGAAACGGCGAGCTGGGCGGGCATCGTCACGGCGCGTCTGCACCGCGTTCGTGGCCGACGAGCTCCGCCAGGCGGCGAGTCTCCTCCTCCAGCATCCGCGTGTACTGCCCCTCGAGCAAGCGGTACGGGCGTTCGAGTCGGCCGCTGACCTCGATGGTGTGGTGGAGCCGCGACCCGCCCTCGATCGGTGTCACATCGTAGGTCGAGACGATCGTGACCCCGACCGGCTTGACCTCGCACACGATCCGGCGGCCGTCCTGCACGTCCCGGATCCTGACGTGGTACGTGTGCGGATAGTTGGCCACCCGGACCTCGACGGTCGCGCCCGGCTCGACCGGGCCCGTCGGGCGACCCCATTTCGTGTTGTGTCCCCAGTCGCCCCAGGTCGTCGGATCCGCGTAATAGCGATAGACGTCGGCCGCTTCAACCTTGGCGTCGCGGGTGCTCGTCATCGACCAGCTCATCGGGCTCCCTCTGTGTGCGGCCTGAACGGCCTGATCGTGTCCGCGTGTCGTTCCGCGATCGTTACGGGCGTCGCCCGATGGCGCAGCCAGACCCAGGCGCCCGTCGGCCGCACGGCGTCCGCGGCGGTCGCCGAGAGCGACGCGCCCAGCGACTCGAGATCCACGTTGGATCGCAGGCGATCGGCGAACGCGTCGACCGTTCGCTGGCTGTCGTACCGGGCCCGATCGAACCGGCGGTCGACGGCGCGCTGCACGCGCCCGCGGATGGGCTGGAAGAGCGCGAAGGCCGCGAGGGTCGACGCGGCGACGGCCAGCGTCGGGGCCTGCGTGACGACCCCTGCCAGCGCCGCCTGGAGCCCGAGCACGCCACCGACGAATATGGCGACCAGCACGGCCGTGATCAGCGCCCATGACACGGTGCGGCTGATGATGTGGTCGATGTCGTACAGGTGGTACCGCAGGATCGCGATACCGATCGCCACCGGCAGCGCTGGGACGGCCGCGAACCCGATCAGGTACAGGACGTTCGAGACCGCCTCGTCGTTGACGACCGACGCCGCGGTGAACGCGACCACCGCGACGGACGCGACGGCCAGCAGCCACTTCAGCTGCTGACGCTCGACACCCCCCGAGCGTCGGTACCGGACGATCACGCTCAGGGCCGCGCCGACGAGCGCCGCCACAACCGTGACGGCGGCCACGGTGCCGAGCACGTCGAGCAGCGGTTGGAGAGCCGGTGCCGCGAGGGGGTTGGCGAGCAGCCCGACCCCGTAGGGGCCGTCGTTGCCAGGCCCGAACAGGGTGGTCATCGCGCCGGCGGTGATCGCGACGACCGTCATCCACTGGACCCAGCGCCAGCGAGGCGAGAGCAGCCGCCCGTCGGGAAAGTGGAGCGGGACGACGATGAGCACGACCACGATCGCGATGGGCTCCAGCAGCTGGGGCACGAGCGCCGTCAAGCCGATCGCGGTCCACGGCCGGGCTCGGCCAGGACGCCGAACTGCGTGGCGGCCTGCGCGAGGACTCCACGGAGACGAGCTCGCCCGCCAGGATGAGCCACCAGCCGATGGCGTTGCCCGGCACGCGCGTGACGAGCAGCGCCCCGACACCGAGGACGGAGACCAGCGTCATGAGGACGAGGACAGCCGGACCCAAGTCGGGCACGGGGAGTGGTTGACGGCCACGCCCACCGCAAGGCTGGCGATGCTGGCCACCGCCAGCAGCCACGCGAGTCGCGCCTGACCGGAGAGCCCGTGGGAATCGGCTGAGGGCGGTCATGGCGGCATCGTCGTGGACCGTCGTCCGGTGACCGTTACGAGCCCGATGCCACCGGGCGGTCCCGCGCGACCCGCAGCCAGAGGCCCTGGGTCGACGGCCGCACGGAGCGGTCGATCGTCGTCTGCAGGTCATCCGCGATCGAGTCGATCGCGATCTCGCCGCGCAGCCGATCCGAGAAGCTCGTCGCCGTGCGCTCGGCATCGAAGCGCGCACGATCGAAGCGGCGGTCGACGGCCCGCTGCACGCGGCCGCGGATCGGCTGGAAGAGCGCACACGCCGCGAGCGTCGACGCGGCGACCGCGAGCGTGGGCGCCTGCGTGACCACCCCCGTGAGCAGGGCCTGGAGCCCGAGCACCCCACTGACGAACACCGCGACCAGCAAGGCCGTGATCACCGCCCACGAGACGGTCCGGCTGATGATGTGGTCGATCGCATACAGGCGGTAGCGGAGCACGGCGATCGCGACCGAGATCGGGATCCCGGCCAGCGAGGCACCGAACAGGATCGACCCGTTGCCGACCAGGCCGGGGTACAGCAGCGCGCCGCCATAGACGGCGCCGAACAGGACGACCGCCAGCACCGGCCACTTCAGCTGCTGGCGCTCCACCGTCGAGCCGCGGCGGAAGCGCAGCACGACCGCCGTCGCACTCAGGATCGTCATGACGAGCAGCCCGAGCCCCCAGATGCTGCCGAGCACGGCGTCGAACAGGTCGTTGCGGAGGAAGCCGATCGGGTTCGGGACGGTCCACGCCGGCACGTCGTTGACGAGCACGGAGAGGCTTTGCTTGAAGGCGGCGAAGCCGAGGAAGGCCGCGATCATGGTCACCTCGAGGACGACCGCCCATCGCCACCGCGGCGACAGGAGCCGGCCGTCCGGGAACGTCAGCAGCAGGTGGAAGATCGGGAAGATCAGCAGGATCCATGACCAGCTGAGGGCCCACAGCACCGCCCATATCGGCGGCGTCACCTGCGTCGGCGGCGGCATCGACCCGAGCCAGTTCGTGGCCAGCGTGCTGGCCGGCAGCGCGAGCCCCGGGATCATCAGGAGCCAGCCGACGATGTTTCCGCGGCTGGCGCGACACGATCAGCGCGCCGCTCACGATGAAGGCGAGGAGGCTTCCCACCAGGGACACCGCGGCGATGGCCTGCGACGGGGTCGCGCCCGCCGTCTCCTGCGCATACGACGCGACCAGGACGCCGATCACGACGATGCCCACGGCCGCGATCGCCCACACGAGGCGGGCACTTGCCGGCGATGTACGCCCGGCCACGTGCGTCATCCCGCGCCACCACGCAGCCACAGGCTGCGGCTCGCGGGCTTCACCGCCTCGTCGATGGTGTCCAGCAGGTCAATCGCGAGTGCGTTGATCTCCACCTCGACCCGCATCCGCTCGGCGAACGCGGCCGACGTGCCCTCGGCATCGAACCGCGCCCGGTCGAACCGCCGGTCGACGAGCCGCTGGACGCGCTTCCGGAGCGGCTGGAAGAGCGCGAACGTGGCGATCGTCGAGCCCGCGACCGCAAGCGTCGCGTTCCGGGTGAATCCAGCGAGCCCGGCCTGGAGCACCAGCACGCCCGCCGCGAAGACGGCCAGCAGCACGGCGGTGATGACGGCCCATGAGAGGGTGCGCGAGATCAGCCGGTCGATCTCGTAGAGGTGCCGCTTCAGGATGGCGATCCCGATCGCAACGGGCACCAACGAGCTCGTTGCCGCGTACACGGCAAGCGGCAGCCCGGATGTCGCGCCACGGGTCCCGATCACGCTGGTTGCCAGGAGTGCGCTGAGCGAGATGGACAGCGCCGCGAACGCCCATTTGAGCTGAAGCCGCTGGATCGCATCGGCTGCCCGGTACCGGCTGACGACCGCCGCGACGACGACCGGCGCGACGAGGACCGACGAAGCCACGATGGTGCGGAACGGCATCGGACCGAGCAACGGGCGCAGGTCGGGTCCGCCGGTGATCGGGTTGTCGATCGTCGGAAACAGGTGCAACGGTCCGGGCTGAACCAGAAGCCAGATGAACACGACGACGAGCATCGCGAGGAACGCGCGACCGACCCTGTCCCAGGCGGGCGTGTGTCCACGCCCGGTCGGAAAGATGAACGCGAGATACAGCGTGAGCGCGCCGGTCGATGACAGCAGCACCGTCCACCATGCCGCGGCTTGCGCGAGGCTCGCGTTGCCCGCGGCGCTCGCCGAGAACGTCACGGCGGCCGCCAGGATCGACAGCGCGTAGCCGGCGCCGATGACGGTCATGACGGCCCCGACAACGTTGTCGGGCACGCGGATCATCAGGATCGCGCCCACCGTCGCCCAGCTGATCCCGAACACGACGAACGCGATCAGGCCGGGTGGACTCATGCCGAAGGTGTTGTCCACGATCGGGGCAGGATCGACGGCGCGAATCGCGAGGGCGGCGACGCCCCCGACCACGGCGGCCGCCCATCCTGCCAGTGCGACCGCCTGGATGAGGCGTCGCCGACCGCGCGTCATTCCTCGGCCCCGCGGAGCCACAGTCCCTGCGACGCCGGCCGGATCGAACGGTCGACGGTCGCCGCCAGCTCGGTGGCGACGGCATGGATCTCGACCTTGTCCCGGATCCGGTCCGCGAACGCCGCGCTCGTCCGCTCACCGTCGACTCGGGCCCGGTCGAACCGCAGGTCCACGGCTCGTTGGACGCGACCGCGAAGTGGCTGGAACAGGGCTGCGGCCACGAGCGTCGAGGCCGCGACGACGATCGTCTGGTCCCGCGTGAATGAGGCGAGCGCCGCCTGGAGTCCGAGGATCGTGACGACGAATGTCAGGGCCAGCACCCCTGTCACGATCGTGTATGCGATCGTGCGGCTGATCAGGCGGTCGATGTCCCACAGCCGGTAGCGGAGGATCGCGATCCCTGTCGCCGCAGGCACGGCCGCCGCCGCGACGAGGGCCGCATAGAACGCCACCTCGATCTGCGTGATTGATGCGACCACCAGCGTCGCGATCAGCACGCTGGTGGCGAGCAACAGCCATTTGATCTGCGCGCGCTCGATGGACTCAGCACGCCGATAGCGAAGCCCAAGGGACGCGATCGCTACCAGCCCGCAGATCGCGATGGCCGGGAAGGCGAGGGCCACCAGGATGGCGATGAGGTCCGTGAAGGCGGTCGGCGCGCCGAGGGGATTGGGGACGACCCCGTTGTCGCCCGGGAGCGGACCCGGGATCACGGCCGTCGCCGTGACCCCGACGGCCATCGCCACAGCGGCCGCTCGCGCGAACCAGCGCCATCGCGGTCCGAGGAGACCCCCCGTCGGGAACAGCAGGGGGATCCACACGAACAGCAGGCCGGCGGCGAGCAGGAATGTCCACGTGCCCGCCCAGTCGACGAGCGCCACGGCCGGCAGCGCGAGCCCCGTATACAGGGCCCGGCCGACGTATTCGGTGCTTGCGACGCTGAGGGTCAGGCAGATGCCGATGACGAGCAGCAGCCAGCCGATCGGGTTGCCCGGCCGCCGGATGGCGACGACCGCGCCCACGCTGGGGAAGGTCGCGAACACGCAGACGAACGCGAGGAAGCTGCCCAGGGGCGGCCGGAAGGGCAACAGCTCCGTGCCCGGGAGGACGAGCGACAGCAGGGAAACGAAGAGGGGAGAAGGCGATCATCGCGAGCGAAGCCGCGAGCAGGAGCAGCGCGACCCAGCCGGCCACGCGGATCCGGCGGCCCGCCGCGCCGAGGGATCCCGGTGCGGCGCTCACCCGACGCTCCCGGCCCGCGTCGCGGGCGTGCCCGTCCGAAGCCACACGTGGGCCGACGTGGGCTGGACGGCGCGTGACGCCACGAGCTGCGTCGCGCCGGCGATGGCTACGACCCGCATGAGGCCCGCCGCCATGCGTCCGCGCGCGGTGGGCTGCGGCGCTGTCCCTTTGGTGCGTTCCTCGATCGCGACCACCCCCACATTCTCGGTCCGCTGCGTCCGGCGATCGTTACGAGATCCGCCGTCGCCCATCCTGACCACCGACGAAGGGGTCGTACACCCGGCGGATCATCGCGTCCGTCGAGGACTGAGCCACACGGCGGCACCGGTCGGCCGAACGGCCCGGTCGGCGGTCGCCGCCAGCGAGGAACGCAGAGAGCCCAGGTCCACGTCCGAGCGGAGGTGCTCGGCAAAGGCGTCCGCCGTGAGCTGCCCGTCGTATCGGGCCCGGTCGAACCGGTGGTCCACGGCACGCTGCACGCGCCTGCGAATGGGCTGGAACAGGGCGAAGGCAACGAGGGTGGACGCGGCCACCGCGATCGTGTTCTCGTTCGTGAACGGCTCCAGCACCGCCTGCAGGACGACGATCCCACCGACCAGCACCCCGGCCAGGAGCGCCGTCACGATCGCCCAGCCGAGCGTGCGGCTGACGATCCGGTCGATCTCGTACAGCCGGTAGCGCAGGATCGCGATCCCGATCACGACCGGCAGGGCGAACATCGCGATGATGGCCAGGCCACTCAGCGTGCTGGCCAGCTCCGGGTTGACGTCGGTGAGCAGGATGGCCGGCGGCAGCAGGATCGCCGCGAGCGCGACGTCGGCGACCAGCCACTTGACCTGCTCGCGCTGGACGCGGCCACCTCGTCGATACCGTCGCGACACGGCGATCACGGCTCCGCCGAACCCCACGAGGACCGAGATGAAGAAGAGCTGCTGGAGGGCTGGTGCCGCCGGTGCGAGGACGTCGCCGACGGCGTTTCGCGGCTGGCCCGAGGCGTCGAACAGGAAGCCCGAGACCGTCCACGCGGTCATGCCCGTGATCGTGATGCCCACGACCCATCGGAACCGTGGCGATGGCAGCCTGCCGTCCGGGAACAGGAGCGGTACGCCGATGAAGGCGATCACGAACGGGTAGACGAAGACGATGTCGCCGACGATCCTCGCGATCTCGGACCCTGGCCACGGAGGGATCTGGGCCGTCCCGACGTTCGAGTACGTCCCGATCACGAGGGCGATCACCAGCACCGTGCCGGCGCCGAGGAGCAGGATGCCGATCGGATTCTCCGGGACTCGCGTGATCAGGACCGCCCCGACGGCTGCGAAGGAGGCAAGGCCCAGGAGATAGAGGATCGCCGCGGCAAGGCCACCGTCGGACGGGTACAGGCTCGTGACGACGAAGACGAGCACGTCGATGGTCGCGATCGTCCAGGCGATCCGGGATCGCCTCATCGCCCGCTCTCCGCGGACTTGATCCAGACGCCCAGCGACACCGGTGCGACGGATGCTCCAGTCGTCGACGAGAGGTCGCCGAGGACCGCGGTCATGTCCGTCTCGGAGCGGAGTCGGTGGGCGAACGCGTCCAAGGTGCCCTGACCGTCGTAGCGAGCACGGTCGAACCGCCGGTCCACCGCCCGCTGCACACGCCGGCGGAGCGGCTGGAACAGTGTGGCGGCGACGAGGGTCGAGGCTGCCACCGCGATCGTGTTCTCATTCGTGAACGGCGCCAGCACCGCCTGCAGGACGACGATCCCACCGACGAGGATTCCCGCCAGGAGCGACGTGACGATCGCCCACCCGAGGGTGCGGCTGATCACCCGGTCGATCTCGTACAGGCGGTATCGGAGGACGGCGAGGGCGAGCGTGACCGGAACGAGGGCGATGCCGGGTGCGCCGAGCATGCCCAGCGCCTCCGGCCACACCTCCGAGGCGACCTGATCCAGCACCACTCCGCACCACAGGATGGCGATCGCCGCGATGAACCAGCGCATCTGCAGCCGGACGATGCCTCTCGCCTGCCGGAAGTGGGACACGAGCGCGGCGATGGCGGCGAGCGGCGCGACCAGGAACCCGAAGGCATTCCCGACCGATGCCAGGGTGCCGGCGATCCCAGGGACGGTCCCCGGATCGTACGATCCTAGTGCGAATGCGGTCTCACGGACCGGCCAGACGACCGCGGCATAGCCCACGACCGAGACGACCACCCCGACCACGATGGCGCCCGCAACGGGACGCCAGCGGCGCGAGGGGAGGTGACCCTCCGGGAACAGCAGCGGGATCCCCGACAACAGCAAGGCCGTACCGGGGATCCAGATCCACGCGGCGATCCAGCCGGCCATCCCGGCTGCAGGGACACTCCCCGGCGCGGTGACGATGCCGTAGATCGCGTACTGCTTGAGCAGCAGGTCGACCGCCCAGAGCCAGCCGGCGACGAGCAGCAGGCGTCCGAGCCAGTTTCCGGACACGCGAAGGAGGATGAAGCCGCCTACGGCCGCGTAGATCGTGCCGACAAGGAACAGGTCGAGGTTGAAGTCGCCGAACAACGAGCCGCCGTTCACGGCGACCAGCGCGACCCCCACGAGGCTGACGACGATGGATCCCGCGGCTGCGACGAGGGGCCACCTCATCGGGCGGGCCGCCTGCTGAGCCAGACGACGGACCCGGCAGGACGGACGGCCTCGCCCGCGGTCGTCGCAAGCATCGCGCTCAGGGTGCCGAGATCAACGCTGGACCGGACGTGCTCCGCGAACGCGTCCAGGGTCTGCTGCCCGTCGTAGCGCGCCCGGTCGAACCGCCGATCGACGGCGCGCTGGACACGGCGACGAAGCGGCTGGGCGAGCGCGAACGCGACCAGCGTGGATGCGGCGATCGCGATCGTGTTGTCGTTGGTGAATTGGGCGAGCACCGCCTGCAGGAGGATGGCGGCGCCCAGGAACACGGCCACCAGCAGGCCCGTCAGGATCGCCCATCCGACCGTTCGACTGACAAGGCGGTCGATCTCGTACAGCCGGTAGCGGAGGATCGCGATCCCGACCGCGATCGGGACGAGGGGCGCGACGAGCGCCGCAAGGATCATGTCGACGGGGGAGGGCACGAACTTCGTGAGAGCCAGCGCCAGGATGGCCACCTCCGACACGCTGGCATAGGCGAACCACTTGAGCTGCTCGTGTTCGATTCCCGTCGACCGTCGGAATCGGACGATGACGGAGGCGAGGGCTGCCAGCGCCACGAGCGCGCTCAGCAGCGCGCCGGCCGTCTGCAGCATGTCGGCGATCACGATCGGCGCGTCGTGGGCGGCCGGGCCCCAGCCTTCGATGAGGACCTGAGCTCGGGCACCCCACGCCACCACGGCCTCGGGCAGGATCATCAGGACCAACGACAGGCCCGCGATCCAGGGGATCGGACGCCAGCGGGGCGACGGCAGCTCGCCATCGGGAAACAGGAGGACGACGATGCCCAGCAGCAGGAAGCCGGGCGCCCACGCCCAGACCTCGATCCAGGCGGCGAGGTCGAGGAACGGGATCGCGGTGTGGACGGTCTCGAGTCCATAGACCGCGTAGTTCGTCGCGAAGGCCTCGGCAGACTGGGACAGGCCCACCGCGAGCATGATCCAGCCGATCGGGTTCCCGGGTCGGCGCGACGCAATCAGCCAACCGACGATTGGATAGCTGGCGCCCAGCACGAGCCCGAAAACGCCGTTCACCCCGTACTCCGTGAGCGAACGGCCCTCGGCGTTGGGGATCAGGAGGGCAACGGTCGCCAAGAGCGCGGCCAACGAGACACCGGCGAGGAGGGCGGCCAGGCGCCGTGCGCCGTGCGTGCTCATCGCTCGCCTTCCCGCAGCCAGACGCCGACACGCGATGCCGAGATCGCCCCGCTCGCCGTCGCCTGGAGGTCGGTCACCAGGGCTGGCAGGTCGATCTCGTCCCGAAGACGGTCGGAGAAGGCCGCGCTCGTGCGGGCGCTGTCATAGCGGGCACGATCGAACCGGCGATCCACGACGTGCTGGACGCGACGGCGCAGGGGCGTGAACAGCACGGCGACGACCAGCGTCGAGGCCGCGACCACCGCGGCGTTGCCACTCGCGATCGAGCTGAACGCGGTCGTGAGGGCGAGGTTGATGGCGAGATAGACGAGGACCAGCCCGCCCGTCACGACCGCGTAGGCGATGGTCCGCGAGACCAGCCGGTCCAGGTCGTACAGGCGATAGCGGAGGATGGCGATGCCCGTCGCCAGCGGCATCAGCCCGAGTCCCGCGAACATCACGACCCACGCCGCATCGAACGGCCCAGCGAGTCCGACGACGAGGCCGGCCAGCATCAGCACGCCTGCGTACTCGAACCAGCGGAGCTGTTGGCGCTCGACGGCGCCCGAATGCCGGAACCGCCAGACCACCGATGCGAGCGCGAGGACGATCGCCGCGCACAGGCCGGCCAGCGACACGATCTGGATGGCGCCGTTCTGGGCGCCCGGAGCGTCGATGCCGATCGGATTCTCGACTCCACCCGACATCGGCCCAGGCGTGACGGCGATCGAGATCGTGAACGCGACGGTCGCCACGATGCCGAACCACGCCACCGGGCGCCATCTCGGCGATGGGAGTCGGCCGTTGGGAAACAGGAGGGGAATGAAGATGCCGACGACCCCGACGACCGGGCCGAAGGCCATGTTCGTGAGCACGGCGATGGGCACGGTCGCGGGCAGGCAGCCGCCGCAGGAGACGACGCTGTTCGTGGCGTAGGCGGTTCCGGCCGTCGCCCACGCGAGCACGGCGCCGCTGCCCCACAGCAGCCAGCCCACCCGGTTGTCCGGCAGGTGGGTGACCACCACGGCACCGACAACGCCGAACGACACCACGACCTCGCCGATGATCAGGGCGACGATCAGATCGGCCGGGTTCGCCACCTGGCCGACGGCGATCGCGACGATGGCCGACGCGGCCACCAGCCAGACGACGACAGCGCGCCAGCCCGTCATGCGGATCTGCGTCCGGGCGCGTCGTCACCCCGGTCAAGGCCTGTCCCGGTTCGCAGGCGCCACGAAGCCGAGCGGGGTGCCGTCGGCGGGGGCGACCAGGCGGCGGGACGGGGTCATCGCACCGGATGATGGGAGGATGGCGTTCGGCAAACGTTACGGGATCTCGAGCCAACGCGGTACCGTTACGCATCATGGGCTCGACGTCCGTTCCAGCCGACCCTGAGCGTGGGCTCGAGGTCCGCGTCCTCGGACCCGTCGACATCCGCGTCGATGGCGAGCCGCTCGTCGTCGACACCCGCAAGGCCATCGCGATCCTGGTCCTGCTGGCCGTCGAGGGCCGGCCGTACGCGCGGGACGAGCTGGCCGCGATGCTGTGGCCCGAGTCGGACGACGAATCCGCGCGGAGCGCGCTCCGGCGCACGTTGTCGGTCCTGCGCTCCGCGCTCGGTGGGCGCTGGGTCGTCGCCGGCCGGTCCGCCGTGGCGCTCGACGGCGACCGGGTCCACGTCGACCTGTCGGAGCTCGAGGCCGCCGCCGCATCGGGCGACCACGCGGGCCTGCGCCGGGCGGCGTCGCTCGCGCGCGGTCCGTTCCTGGCCGGGTTCTCGCTCCGCGACAGCCCGGACTTCGACGACTGGCGGGCGACGCGCGCGGTCGCCGTCGAGCGACTGGTCGGTGACGTGCTCGAGCGGCTGGCGACGACCGCCGAGGCCGCGGGAGACCTGTCCGGCGCGCTCGCGGCTGCCTCGCGCCGGCTCGACCTCGATCCGCTGGACGAACCCGCTCGGCGTCAGCTGATGGCGCTGCTCGCGCGGGCCGGCGACCGGAGCGGCGCCATCCGCCAGTACCGTGCCGGGGTCGCCGTCCTCGAGCGCGAGCTGGGCGTCGCGCCGCTCGCGGAGACGACGGACCTGTACGAGGCGATCCGGGACGCCCACGGATCGACATCCGGCGCCGAGCCAAGCCTGTCGATCTCGCCGGCAACGTCCAGCGACCGTGGGGGACCGGCCGCCGTCGTCGCCGCTGCCCTGCCCGAGCGACCGGCGCGGCTGCCCATGGTCGGGCGCGACACGGAGCTGGCCGCGCTCGTCGCCGCCCACGACGCGGCGACCGCACGCGGCCGGGTGGCCGTGCTCGTGGGCGAGGCGGGTATCGGCAAGTCGCGGCTCGCGGAGGTGCTGGCCGAGTCGGTGTCCGCATCGGGCGGCGGCGTGCTCGCCGCACGAGCCTTCGCGGCCGAGGGCACCATCGCCTACGCCCCGATCGTCGAGCTGCTCCGCGCCGGATTGACCCTCGCGGACGCCACGGCGGCGCTGGCCGGCCTGCCGTCCCCGACGCTGCGCGAGATCGAGCGGCTCATCGCCTTGCCGCCGGAGGTCGTCCGCGACCTCCCGGCCGCGTCCCGCGACGCCGCGCTCGACGACCAGCCCGCCGCCAGGGCGAGGCTCCTGGACGCCATCGCGACCGTGCTCGTGGCCCTGGTCGCAGGCGACCGCCCCGGCCTGATCGTCGTCGAGGACCTGCAGTGGGCGGACGACGCGTCGCGCGAGGCCATCCTGTTCCTCGTCCGGCGCCTCGGGGACCGGCCGGTCCTGGTCGTGCTGACGTGGCGACCCGAGGACCTCGACGATCGTGGCGAGGCGTTCGCGGCCGCCGTCGACCGCCTGCCGGACGTGACGCTCGCCTCGCTGGGCCGGCTGGGGCCCGACGATGTGGCCCGCCTGGCGGCAGCCGCGGAGATCCCGGGAATGCCGGCGTACGCGGTTCCGGCGCTGGTCGAAGAATCCGAGGGGCTCCCGCTGTACGTCGTCGAGGCACTCGCCGTGGGTCCGGCGGCCGCGGCCGACGGCCCGCCGCGCGGCGTCCGCGCCCTGCTCCGGGAGCGCCTTGGCGCGGTGTCCGAGACCGCCGGCCAGCTGCTGGCCGCGGGGGCCGTGATCGGGCGCTCGTTCGACCTCGCCACGGTCCGATCAGCCAGCGGCCGGTCCGAGGACGAGACGATCACGGCCCTCGAGGAGCTCGTCCGGCGCGGCCTCGTGCGCGAGGTCGGTGGCGGCGAGCGCGGGCCCGCGTTCGACTTCGGACACGCACGCCTGCGGGACGCCGCCTACGAGGCGACGAGCCTGGCCCGGAGGCGCCTCCTGCACCGGCGCGTCGCCGAGGTGCTGCGCGCGGCCTCCGATGGGCGGGAGGACCCCGGTCGGCTCGCCCTGATCGCCGGTCACGAGCGCGCCGCCGGCCGCGATGCCGAGGCGGCCGAGGCCTTCCGCCAGGCGGGCGCCCGGGCGCGGGCCGTCTATGCGAACCGCGAGGCACTCGACCATCTCGGGACGGCGCTGGCCCTCGGGCACCCCGACGTGGCGGGCCTCGAGACGGAGATTGGTGAGCTTCGCACCATCCTCGGCGACTACGCCGGCGCCGTCGCGGCGCTCGAGGCCGCGGCGGCGGTCACGCCCGACGCCGGCCTCCCCGCCATCGAGCTGCGTCTCGGCCGGGTCCACGCCCGGCGCGGCGACACGGCGACCGCGGCCAGCCATCTCGACGGCGCGCTCGACCAGCTGGACAGGCGACCCGCGTCAGCCACCGCCGACCCGCGCCTGCTCGGGGCGATCCTCGTGGAGCGGAGCGTGGTCGCGGTCCGCTCCGGCGATCTCGCGCTCGCCGGTTCGCTCGCCGCGCGGGCCCTCGAGGTTGGGACGGCCGACGACGACCCGCGGGCGATCGGCGCGGCGCTGCGTCTGCTGGGCCTGGTCGCGCGTGAGCGCGGCGACCTCGACGCGGCGCGGAACGCGTTGACGCGGAGCCTCGACATGGCCGCCGACGACCCGGACCCCGGCGCGTCGATCGCCGCGCGGAACGCGCTGGCCCTCGTCGAGGCCGCCGCCGGCGACCGGGACGCCGCGATCCAGCTCCTGGAGGGGGCGCTCGTCGCCTGCCGAAGGACCGGCGAGCTGCACCTGGAGGCCGCCGTCGAGAACAACCTCGCTGACCAGCTCCACGCGGCGGGACGTCCGGAGGAGGCGATGGTCCACCTCAAGCGGGCGGTGGCGCTGTTCGCGGACATCGGCGGCCGGCCCGGGGAGCTCGAGCCTGAGATCTGGAAGCTCGTGGCCTGGTGAACGTCAGCCGCCGACGGTGAACGAGCCCCCATCGTAGAAGGTGAGGTCCGGGTACGTGCCGGTGGCGCACAGGACGCCGACCCGGCCGGCGGGGATCGGGGCGAAGGCGGTGGATCGCGTCCCGGCGGACGCGCTCAGGTCCACCGGCACCTGGACGATCCAGTCGGGAGCCTTGAGGTTGGGGTCCGCGAGATCGGCGTGCTGGACGAACGTCACGACGTCGGCCCACGTCTTCGGCGCCGACCGCCCCGCCCATGAGCAGCGCGACGTCGCCCTGGGTCGTGTTGACGAGCGTGACCTCGACCAGGCCGGCCGCTTGCGGCTGGTCGACGATGGTGCAGGAGGTGCCGTCCCAGCGGACCTCCATCGACCCGGCGATCGCGAACGGGTTCGAACGCGGGGCGCCCGTCCTGAGCGCGGCCAGGAACCGGGCCATGAACGCGTCGCGGTCGGCGGACATCGCCACCCGGACGGGCCGGCCGCCGGGATCGCGCGACAGGCGCCCGGCGCCGGGCCCGGTCGGCTCCATCGCGACTGTCATGTCCTCCCAGCCCGCGACGGACGGGTCGGTGAGCGTGACCGCGGCCAGCGGGTCCCAGTAGGAGTTGCCGCCGTCGGCGAGGAACGGCGTGCGGACGTACATCTCGTAGGCGATGTCGGCGCCGGCCGCGCCGTGGTCGGCGGACAGCTGGTCGACGATGTCGGACGGGACCGGCACGTCGTTGGTCGCGTCGAGGCCGACGAGGGTCATCGGCACGTCGAGCGCGAGGACCGCCGCCATCGCGTCGGGGTCCGCGCCGACGTTCCACTCGACGCCGTCGGCGGGCGACGTGTCGCCGTAGGCGATGTTGCCGGGGGCGTCGATCGTGCCGGCCATCGCATGGATGCCGGCGAGGTGCGAGGGGAACGCGGGGTCGAGCGACGCCGCGTCAGCGACGTTCGACAAGGGCCCCAGGGTGACCAGGGTCAGCGGCACGTTGCTCGCGGCCGCAAGGCGCACCAGCAGCTCGGGCGCGGTCTCGGCGCGCGCGGTCTCGCCGTCCACCGCCGGCAGCTCGACGCCGTAGAACGCGTCCGCGCCGGCCCGCCACTCGGGCGGGAACCAGCGGCCGTTGGGGCCCGGGTTCTCGCGACCGCAGGCCACCGGGACCTCGGGCCGGCCGAGCGCGGCGAGCACCCGCCGCGAGTTGCGGATGCCCGGCACGCAGTGCACCTCGCCGGTGGCCGCGATGGTGACGCCACGCACGTCGACCGCGGGGTCGCGGAGCAGGACGAGCAGCGCGAACAGGTCGTCGCCCGCGAGGTCCGTGTCGACGACCACCGGCAGCGGGTGGTCGGCGCTCGGCGGCCGGACGGACGGGCGTGGGCTCGGCGACGCCGCGGCGGCGAGTGGGGTGCCGTGCGAGGCGGCGGGCCCTTCAGCCGGCGCGGGCGAGGCTGACGGCGACAGGGCGGACTGGCCACACGCGACGACGACGAGCGCCACCGCGACGAAAGAGAGACGGAGTCGGAGGTTCGGGTTCATGGCGCCATCCTGCCGTCCGCTCGATACGGGCCCGTTACGGCGGCGCGGCCCCCCGATCGAACCAGATCCGCTCGCCCGCGAACCGCTCCGTCCCGGGATCCCAGGGGAACAGGATGAGGACCTGCAGGCTGACGGGCAACCCCGACGCCGGCACGCCCGCCCATGGACCGACGTTGGTCCCGGTGAGCTGCGCCGCCTCGAACACGCCCTGCGGCCCGACGACGATGTCGGTCAGCGCGAACCGGTTGTCCGGGAAGGCCGCGAACAGCTCCGTGTAGAACGCCCGGGCGCCGTCGTGGCCGTCCCAGGCCTGGCCGGTCGGGACCAGCTCGTAGCGGCAGTCGGGCGAGAGCGTCGCCACGAGGCCGTCGATGTCGCGTGCGTCCTCGGCGATCGAGTGGCGCACCCACAGCTTCTTGATCGCCCGCAGCTCGACGGGGTCGAAGCGGCGGGCGAGGCGGGATCGGATCGAGGGCGACTCGGCCATGCGGCCATTGTCGCCCTCGTCCGTGCCGGGGGTCCGGTTTCGGCGATCAGCGATTGCGGTCGCGGCGGACGAACATCACGGTCCCGACCACGATGAACACGACGCACACGGCGACGGTGACACCAAGGTCGAGCCAGAATGGGTGCAGGACGGTGAACGCGTACTCGGGCTTGCCCGCGTAGAAGATGTTCCGCGCGAGGTCGATGCTGTACGTCATCGGCATCAGCTTCGACAGGATCCCGAGCAGGCCGGTCGAGTTGCTCGACGGGATCAGCGCGCCCGACAGGAACATCTGCGGGAACACCAGCAGGACGACGCCCAGGCCCGCGACCTTCGGATCCTGGACGAAGCCGATGAACAGGACGCCCAGCGCGCCGCCGGCGACGGCGAGGATCGGCGCGAGCATGAGCACGCGCACCAGGTCGCCGGGATCCATCGGGATCTGCATCACGAAGATCATCGCGAGAACGCCGACCAGCGCGACCATCGAGGCGACGGCCGCCCCGAGCATCTTGCCCATCAGCACGGTGTAGCGGGAGACGGGAGCGACGAACAGCTCCGCCGTGAAGTCGTTCTCGCGTTCCTCGACGAGGTTCGTGACCCCGGTGATCGTCCCCTGGTAGAGGGTGTTCGCGATCATGCCGATGAGCATGAACGGGAGGTAGGCGTACTGGAGGCCGGTCCCCAGGTTCTGGCTGATGCTGCCGCCCAGGATCCCCATGAAGATGACCGGGATGATGATGGTGACCGCGATCGAGACGGGGTTCCGGATCGCGCTCAGGATCTCGCGCCAGGCGATCGCGAACGTCGCGTTGACCTCGCGCAGCAGGCCGGATCGGATGCGTCCGGCGGCCGCCATCGGCGGCGCGGCGACGACGTTGGTGCTCATGCCGCCTCCTTGGAGCTCGCGACGAGCTCGACGTAGGCCTCTTCGAGGCTCGGTTCGTGGACCCGGAGCACGCTCAGGGGCGTGCGGATCCGGCTGATCAGGGATTGCGCCGTGTCGCCGTCGTAGGCCACCCGGACGAGCCCGGTCGGGTCGATCTCGGGCGTCAGGCCCAGGCCATGGAGCTCGGCGAGCAGGCCGTCGCGATCGGCCGCATCGAGCACGATCGAGCGCTCGAGCAGCTCGCGCTTCATGTGGTCGGGTGAGCCGATCATCGCGATCCGGCCGTGGTCGACGACGCACACGCGATCCGCCTCCTCGGCCTCCTCGAGGTAGTGGGTGGTCAGGAACACGGTGGTGCCGTCCTCGTTGCGGACGTCGCGCAGGTAGCGCCACAGCCCGTTGCGGCTGACCGGGTCGAGGCCGGACGTCGGCTCGTCGAGGAACAGGATCCCGGGCCGGTGCATCAGGCTCCGAATGATCTCGAGCTTGCGCTTCATGCCGCCCGAGTAGCTCCGCAGCGGCTTGAACAGCTCGCCTTCGAGCCCGACCACGTGGGCCAGGTGCTCTACGCGCTGGCGGTACTCCGCCGGCATCAGCCGGTAGAACGGGCGGTAACCGTAGATCCCGTACAGGGCGACGTGCAGGCGGATGTTCTCCTCGGCGGAGAGGTGGAGGTCGACCGTCGGGTTCTGGAAGATGATCCCGATGCTGGCGCGGACCGCCTTGGCGTCGCGATCCAGGTCGTGGCCGTTGATCACGACCGTGCCGCTGGTCTTGGCCAGGGTCGTCGTAAGGATCGAGATCGTGGTCGTCTTGCCGGCCCCGTTTGGGCCGAGGAAGGCGAACAGCTCGCCCTGCCCGACATCGAAGCTGATGTCGTCGACGGCGGGCGTCGTGCTCTTCTTGTAGCGCTTGGTCAGGTGCTGGACGCTGATAATGGGGTCCATGAGTTCTCTGTCTCCGGGGTGTCTTGACGAACTTACCGGTCGGTCAGTAACCTTGGGCGCAGCCGCCGGGTCGCGCTACTTACTGACCGGTCGGTAAGTAGTGTAGGCAGGTCCCGCTCGGTGTCAACCCTCAAGCCCCAGGTCCGCGTCGAGCGGCCCCAGGTCCGCGTGGCGCGGCCTCAGCCGAAGGTCGTCGTGGCAGTGCGCTCGCCCGGCCGAGGTCGTGGGCGCGAGCGGATCATCGCCGCGGCGACCGAGCTGTTCGGGAAGAAGGGGTTCAGCGACGTCTCGATGGCCGATGTCGCGCGGGCGGCGGGCGTCACCAAGGCGGCGCTGTACTACCACTTCACGGACAAGGCCGACCTGTACACCACGGTCGCCCTGGCGCGGATCGTGTCGATCCACGAGGCGATGGATGCCGCGGCGAACGAGGGCGGGACGCTCGAGGAGCGCCTGGTCCGGCTGGCGGTCGTGGGCTTCGAGCGGCTGGAGACCGACGTGTACGCGCCGCATCTCCATGCGCATGAGCACCTCGACGAGGCGCACCATCAGCAGCTCCACGAGGCGATGGACGAGCTCCAGGAGCCCGTCATCCGTACCTTCGCGGAGGCCGGTCCGGCCGACGCGCGGCTGTCGGCGAAGGCCGCG
>CAWHIA010000004.1:0-118947 GCA_963829155.1 uncultured Chloroflexia bacterium
CAGTCGTCGTGCTGATCCACTACATCGGCCTGTTCGCGCCGAGGCTGCCGAGGCCATGGGGACGCCGTAGGGCAGGCCAGGTCCGGCTGCATTCGCCCTGAAACACCTGCGCGCGGCCGTCGAGGCCGACGCCGCCTTGAGAGAACCGTAGGCACGGCATGAACGGAACCGACGACTTCATCGGCGGCTCGAGCGTACCTCGACGACTTCGATGGCGCCACGCCGTCGCCCGATCACGTCCGCGACGCGATCGATGCCGAGCTTCCAGGGATCCGCCAAGTTCGCTCCGACGCGGGTCCGAGGAGATTGCTCACCATGTTGTCCAACTCTGCCGAGGCCCGCTGGGGACTCGCGGCGGCGGCGATCGTCGTCTCGGTCCTCGCCGGCGGGATCATCCTCGGAAATAGGGGAAATCAACAGGGGGATCATCGCCGCGCCGCACCCACTCCGACCGTCGCGCCCACGCCGACGCCGAGCGCCCGACGCCGATCCGTCCTCGGCCTCCTCGATGCGCCAATGGCGCCCTGCCCGGTCCGGACCACCGAGACCTGCATCGAGCCCGGGACGTACAGGCTGTCGTCGCAGACCCACTGGCGCCACCACGATCAGCTTTGACGTGCCCGAGGGCTGGTGGGAATGGTTCCCCGGCAACGTCCTCGAGGACTTCGAGGGCGTCTTCGCAGACAGCTCGGCCGCGGGTGGATCGGGCTGGGGCGCCATGTTCATGACCGTCGGAGAGGTCTCGCGAAGCCCGTGTGATCCGAGTGGCCGATGTTCGAGCCGACGAGTGTCAATTCGCCGGCGGAGCTCGCGGCAGCGATGGCGACGTGGCCAGGGTTCAAGGCGACGACCCCCGTGCCGATCTCGATCGACGGCGCCGAGGGGCTCCTGGTCGAGCTCACCTCGACGAAAAGGTTCAAGCAGTGCCCCGATGGCGAGGCCTTCGTGTGGAAGACCGAACTCGGGACCCTCATCGATACCTACCCGATGGTCGATGCGGGACGGCCTCCTGCGTCCCGCCCAATTCAGGATCGTGGATGTCGATGGGCACCTGGTCGTCGTCCGGACGACGGACTTCCCGGGGCCGTCGACGTACGAGGTGTCCCAGGGCCTTGACCCGGACTCGCCTCTCCACGCGGCCGACAGGTCGAGCTGCGCAACATCCTCGACTCGATCCGGTTCGGCGATCCTCAGCCATAGGTCCGTCGAGCCCGCCACCCGGATGACGCCCGGCACCGCGCCGGGCGTCAGGTCCGCACGGATCCTGGGAGCGCGAGCGGGGCTGATAGGGTAGGCCGTGCATGGGGGCAGACCTGCGCGATCCGGTGGTTCGGGCGGCCATCGGCTTGTCGCACCTGGCAAAGGTCCCGGAGCCGCTCCTCGCGCCGCTCATCGACGACGCGATGCGCCTGCGTGTGCCGGCCGGATCGATGGTCCGCCGGGAGGGTGAGCCGGGTCCCCACGTCGAGCTCGTGATCAACGGCCTGGTGCGGGTCTTCGTCTCGTCTCCCGACGGGCGAACGCTCACCGTCCGCTACTGCCGCCCGGGATCGATCGTGGGCGCCGTGTCGCTGTTCCGGCCCAGCTACGTGATGCCGGGCGGGATCCAGGCCCTCGTCGACACGGAGCTGCTCGTGCTCCGCGCGGACCGGGTCCGGGCGATGTCGGACCGGGAGCGCGCCATGGCCGACGCCCTGATGGCCGAGCTCAGCGACCGCGTCTACCAGTTCGTCGTCGAGCTCCCCGGCGCCTCGTTCGCGACCGTCCGGCAGCGCGTCGCGCGGCACCTGCTCGACCTCGCCTCGGACGAGCAGCGCGGCGGCACGCGGCTCATCGCCCGAGGTCAGCCAGCAGGCGATGGCGGACGCGATCGGCAGCGTGCGTGAGGTCGTGGTCCGCGCGCTCGGCGAGCTGCGCAAGGAGGGCCTCGTCGCCACCGGGTCCGGCGGGATCGAGATCCTCAACGCGGACCGCCTGGCGGCCGACGTGTTCGCGTCGCCTGTGACGCAGGTTCCTCAGCCGGCACACACAGGTCGCTGACCGGGCAGTCCGTCCCCTGCAGCATCGCCCGACGCGTGCCGGCCCACGGTCGCGTCACCGCAGGGGGACGATCATTGAGCCGCGCCTTCCTCATCCTGACCACCCGTCCGCCGGAGCATTTCGACGACCCGAGCGAGCGCCTCGCGATCCTTGCTGCCCGCCGCGAGGAGGCGCTCGAGAATCGCGCCGCAGCGGTGACCTCGACGGCGCCGATTGAGCCACCGCCCGACCATCATGCCTACCTCGGCTGGGTCGATCGTCTGGGCCGGGCGCACTTCTGGCCGGGCCTCCGCGAGCGACGAGCGCGCTGAGGCATCCCCATCGTCGGCTCGCCGAACGCCCTGGGCGGCTGACAGCGGACGGACCTGACGCTCGCGTCGAAACAGCTTGCAACAATTTGGCTCGTCCACGGCGTCTGAGGAGACAAGGCGCCGAAGACCGGCGCCGTCATTCCTGGGAGTCGTGCGATGACGACACGCGTCCGGCGCAGGACCGCCGCGGCCACCGTGATTCTCGTGCTTGCGACGCTGGTTCCGTCCGCAGTGCGCGCTGCGGGCACGTGGGGGACCTTTGACGTCCCCTCCATTGGGGACTTCGTCATTGCACCCGACGGCTCGCTGCTCGGGTCCGATTTGCGCAACGGGCGGATCTACCGAGTGTCGTCGGCAGGGGCTGTCACGGTGTTCGCCGGTGCCGGGGACGGCGGGTTCGACAATGGCTACAGCGGCGACGGTGGGCCGGCCATCGATGCGCACTTCGGCGGCATCGTCGGCCTGGCTTGGGCCGGCGACGGCAGTCTCCTGGCGGTCGACCATCTCAACGACGTCATCCGCAGGATCGATGCGCTGGGCATCGTCACGACGGTCGCCGGCAGCGGGCCCAAGTTCAGCTGGTCGAAGGAGGCCTCGGTTCCAGGCCTCAAGGGCGTCGGCGATGGAGGCCCGGCGACCGCCGCGGTGCTCGACGCGCCGTGGGGCATTCGCGTCGATCGCGCCGGCAACCTGTACGTCGCGGACCGCGACCATGACGCGATTCGCCGTGTCGATGCACGGGGCACGATCACCACGGTCGCCGGGACCGGTCAGCGGGGGTTCGGTGGCGACGGTGGACCCGGGACGGAGGCGAAGCTCAATCGCCCGATGGACATCGCGTTTCCGGCGGGTGGCGGCTTCCTGATCGCCGACGAGAACAACGCCCGCATCAGACGGGTGAGCCCGTCGGGGACCATCTCGACGTTCGCCGGCAACGGCAAGCTCGGTTGTGGGGGCGACCGTGGGCCCGCCGTGGCGGCGTCGCTGCAGAACGTGGGCGGGCTGGCCATCGGGCTGGACGGAACGGTCGTGGCTGCGCAGGGCGAGTGCTTCGGTGTCCGGGCGATCGGCCCTGACGGCATCATCCGGCGACTGGTTGGATCCGGGGTCGAGGGCTGCGCCGGGTTCGACGGCGGCCGGGCGCCGGACGCACAGCTTGAGGATCCCGCCGGGGTCGGCTTCGATGCGAGCGGCGCGTTGATCGTGACCGATCCGGGTTGCCAGGTCGTGTTGCGGGTCGACCGTCAGGGCCGTCTCCATGTCGTCGCCAGCCTCGTCGGCCTGGGCGGCTGACCGGTTGGTTCAAACCGGCCGCGGGTCGCCGAGCGCGACAAGCCGACGGTGGGCGCGCATGCCATGACGCGCGCGGTGTGACGCCGCCCTCGCCAACCCCCAGACTGCTGCCGCATGGGAGCGCCGCAGCGGACGGGCGACATCGACCTCGCCCGGCTCGCCCTCGACAACGAGATGGAGCTGTGGGCGCGCGCCGTCGCCGTCATGCCGGACGGCGCGGCCGGTCGTGTCGACGGGTTCGGGTGGTTCGTGAGCGGCCTGCCGATCGCGGCGCTCAATCGGGTCGACGCGGTCGGCGACGGCGTCGGCCTCGATGCCCTCGCGCGAGCGGTTGCCCACGTGCGCGAGCGCGGCGTCCCGTTCCAGGTCCGCCTCCGGACAGGCGACGACGCCCTCGTCCCCACCGTCGAGGCCCTCGGCCTGCGCGAGGAGCCTGACGAGGCCTACCCAGAGATGGTCCTCCACCCGATCCCGGACGCCCTGGCGTCCGAACCGCCGGCCGGGCTCGAGATCCGCCGGGCCCGTGACCTGGACGGCCTGGCCGCCCACGTCGAGGTCGTCGCGGCCGGCTTCGGGATGCCGATCGACCTCGCCCGCCGGTTGGTCCCCGCGGGAGAGCTGGACGTCCCGGGCGCGGCCGCGTATGCGGGGTACGTCGACGGCCGTCCGGTGTCCGCGTCGCTCGGGTTCACGAACGGGGCGACGGTCGGCGTGTACAACGTGGCGACGATCGAGGGCGTTCGCGGCCGCGGCTACGGTGGGGCGATGACCCGGCACGCGATCGTGGACGGCCGCCGGGACGGCGCGACCGTCGCCATCCTCCAGTCGAGCGACATGGGTCGCCCGCTGTACGAGTCGATGGGCTTCCGTGAGGTCCTGACGTTCCGCGTCTTCGTCGAGGCCGGATGAGCGCGTTCGACGACCTGCTGCCGGCCGTCGACGAACGGTTCGGGCGCCTCGCCATCGACGCGAAGATCCCCGGGGTCGCGTGGGGCGTGGTGCGCGACGGCGCGCTCTCGCACGCGGGCGGCGCCGGCACCATCCGCGACGGCGAGGACCGCCGGCCCGACGCCGACTCGGTCTACCGGATCGCCTCGATGACGAAGTCGTTCACGGCGACGGCCGTCCTGCTGCTGCGCGACGAGGGCCGCTTGGGGCTCGACGATCCGGTGGGCGCGCATGTGCCCGCGCTGGCCGGCTGGACGCCGCCGACGACGGACTCGCCGGCGATCACCATTCGGCACCTCCTGACCATGTCGGCCGGCCTCGCGACCGACGATCCGTGGGGCGACCGGCAGCAGGGCCTCGTGCTCGACGAGTTCGAGCGGTTCCTCTCTGAAGGCCCACCGTTCGCCTGGCCGCCCGGGACCACGTTCGAGTACTCGAACCTCGGCTACGGGATCCTGGGGCGCGTCGTCACGGCCGCCGGCGGGCAGGAGTACGGCGACCTCGTGCGCGACCGGATCCTCGGGCCGCTCGGCATAACGTCCACGGCCTACCACGCGGCGGACGTCCCGGAGGCGCGCCTCGCCCACGGCTACGTGCGGCGCGACGGGGCGTTGATCCGCGAGGGGAGCGACCCGTACGGCGCCCTGGCGTCGATGGGCGGCGTGTTCTCGTCCATCCGCGACCTCGCCCGTTGGGTGGCCGGGTTCCTCGACGCCTTTCCCGCCCGCGACGATCCGGAGGGCGGCCACCCGCTCCGGCGCGCCTCTCGGCGGGAGATGCAGCAGGCGCATCGCCTCGTCGTGCCTTCGCTGCCCGCCGGCCCGGCCCACACCGCCCCCGTCGTCGACGTCATGGGCTATGGCTTCGGCCTCTTCGTCCACGCCGACACCGAGCTGGGAACGATCGTGTCGCACGCCGGCGGCTACCCGGGCTTCGGGTCCCACATGGCCTGGCACCCCGCGACCGGCCTCGGCGTCATCGGCCTCGGCAACCTCCGCTACGCACCGGTCCGCCCCGTGGTCGCCGAGCAGCTGCGGGCCCTCGTCCTGGCCGACGCCGTCCCGCGCCGGCGGCTTCGGCCGGCCGCGCCAGTCGAGGCGTTGCGGGCGCTCGCGGAGGGCCTGCTCGAGCGCTGGGACGACGTGGTCGCCGACAGGGCGTTCGCGATGAACATGGACCTCGACGAGCCGCGGGACGCGCGACGCGCCGCCGCCCAGCGGATCGCGGCCGACCTGGGCCCGTTCCGTCGGGACGTTACCCGGCCGGAGGTCTCGCTGTCGCCGGCCCACTTCGACTGGTGGCTGCGCGGCGACACAGGCTGGGTGCGTCTCGAGCTCCTCGCCTCGCCGGAGCGCGAGGCGCGGATCCAGCGGCTCGAGCTGACGGCCGTGCCCGACCCCTCGCCGGCGCTGACCGAGCTCGCCGGACGCATCCTGGCGATCGCCGGCTCGACGGTCCCGGCCTGGCCCGCGGACGTGGTCGCCCGCCCCGACGTGGACGTCCCAACCGTCGAGCGGTCGTTCCGCGCCGCAGCCGCGCGGTTCGGGCCGATGCGGCTCGGGCTGCCGACGGCCGGCGACGGCCGGACGACCGCGACGTTCGACGTGGAAGGGCAGGACGGGAAGGCCGGGCTCACGGTCACGATCGACCCCGACGGCGGCGTCGTGACGACGCTCGCGCTGGTGGCCGCGGAGCGGGAGGCCCCGGCCGAGGCCTGGTAGCGCGGCGCCTGCCGGGCAGAGGAGCGCGGGGTCAGCGGGTCGTCATCGCCAGAGGTCGGGTGCGACGACCGTGGCCCCGACGGCCGTCGCCAGCCGCTGCAGCACCCCGAACCAGTCGAACCGGCTCGTGATCTCGGACGCCCGGACCGTGACCAGCCGGTCGGCCGGAACGAGCCCTGGCAGCACGTCGTCGAGGATCGCCTCGACTTCGTCGCGGAACGCGTCGTTGGTGGAGCGCACGCCGTCCGCCTGGAGCGCGACGTCGGGCAGGAGCCGCACGACGAGGTCGTAGGTCGCCGACCAGCGCCGCACCAGCGGCTCCGCGGCGTACTCGTCCGTGCCGCCACACGACCGCAGGTAGTACGCGAAGTTGTCCATCACGCCGCGGTCCGTCGCGAGGATGTCGGCCCGGCGCGCGAGCTCGAGCTCCTGGCGGATCTGGGTCACCAGCACCCACAGCTGCGCCTCGCCCGTCGCGCCCTCGTTGATCCCCAGCGGGTTGTCGCGGACCACCTCGCGGCCGAGCTCGACGGACCGCCCGGCCCGCTGCGCCTCGGCCGCGAACGCGAGCAGCGCCGATGTCTTGCGGATCCCATGGGACCCGATGAATGCGATCTTGGCGGGCCGGGGCCAGGTGGGTTGCGTGGCCATGCCGGCAGCGTACGGCGTCGCGCCGGGCCGAGGGCCGCCGCTAGAGCGCCTTGACGGCCGCCGTGAGCGCCGCGAGGCCGTCCTTCGCGTCGGCGAACAGCATTCCGGTCTTCGGATCGGAGTACAGCTCGTTGTCGATGCCGGCGTAGCCCTTGCCCATCGAGCGCTTGATCACGACGATCGACTTCGCGTGGTCGACGTCGAGGATCGGCATCCCCGAGACCGGCGAGCCCGGACGACGCGCCGCCGGATTGGTGACGTCGTTGGCGCCGATGACGAGCGCGACGTCCGCCCGGTCGAACTCCGGGTTGATGTCGTCCATCTCCTTGAGCTGGGGGTACGGGACGTTCGCCTCGGCGAGCAGCACGTTCATGTGGCCGGGCATCCGGCCGGCGACCGGGTGGATCGCGTACTTCACGTCGACGCCGCGCTCCTCGAGCAGCTCGGCCAGCTCGCGCACGGCGTGCTGCGCCTGGGCCACCGCGAGGCCGTAGCCCGGGACGATGATCACGTGCTGGGCGTAGGCGAGCTGGATGGCGACGTCGTCGGCGCCGATCTCGCGCACCGTCCCGCCCGCGCCCGCGGCCGCGCCGGCCGCGTCGTCCCCGCCACCGAACCCGCCGACCATGATGTTCATCACCGAGCGGTTCATCGCGTCGGCCATCAGCTTGGTGAGGATCGCGCCCGAGGCCCCGACGAGGGCGCCCGAGATGATCAGCACGGGATTGCCGAGCACGAACCCGGCCATCGCCGCGGCCGTGCCCGTGAACGAGTTCAGGAGGCTGATGACGACGGGCATGTCGGCGCCGCCGATCGGCAGCACCATCGTGATCCCGAAGATCAGCCCGGACAGGACGACGAGGCCGAGGACGACGAGCGTGACCTCGCTGGTGAGCGTGATCGCGCCGGCCGCGCCCGCGATCAGTGCCACGGTGCCGAGCACCGCGACGATCGCGAGGGCCACGGTGATGAACCGCCCGCCGGGCAGGAAGATCGGCTTGCCCGGGATCAGGCCCTGGAGCTTGCCGCCCGCGATCAGCGAGCCGGTGAAGGTGATCGAGCCGATCAACGCGCCCAGGACGACGAAGATGGTCGTGTCGACCGCGGCGCCGTTGGACAGGCGGATGAAGTCGTCGATCGCGACGAGGGCCGCCGCGCCGCCGCCGACCGCGTTGAACAGCGACACCAGCTGCGGCATCGCGGTCATCTTCACGGTCCGGGCCGTGTACAGGCCCGCCGCACCGCCGATCAGGAAGCCGACCACGATGATCGCGAGCGCGGTTCCTGACAGGCCACCCTCACGGGTCAGGAGCCAGACCAGGGTCGCGGTGACGGCGATGACCATGCCTGCGGCACTGAGCTGGTTGCCGCTGCGCCCGGTGGCCGGCGAGTTCATGCGGTGGAGGCCCAGCACGAAGCACGAGGCCCCCACCAGCCAGGCGAGGTAGACGAAGGTGTAGATCCACTCCTGGGACATCGACCGGCTCCTCGGCTAGGCCCCGGGGGCGTCCGACGCGCCCTCGGTCCCGGCCTTGGCGGCCGTCGGCTTCTTGCGGAACATCTGGAGCATGCGGTCGGTGACGACGTAGCCGCCGACGACGTTCATGGCTCCGAACACCATCGCGACGAACGCGAGGACGTAGCTGACGGGGTTGTCGGCCTCGGAGGCGATGATCATCGCGCCCACGAGGACGATGCCGTGGATCGAGTTCGCCCCCGACATGAGCGGGGTGTGCAGGGTCGCGGGGACCTTGCTGATGACCTCGAACCCGACGAGGATCGCCAGGGTGAAGATGGCCAGCGAGGTAAGGAGCTCCTGGCTCACGCCGCGCCTCCGGGGTTGAGCAGCTTGTTCACGGGCTCGCTGATCACGGCACCGTCGCGCGTGATCACCGTGGACTTCGTGACCTCGTCCTCGAAGTCGAGGTTGAGCGCCCCGTCCTTGACCATCCCGAGCAGCAGCGCCGAGATGTTCCGGGCGTAGAACGCGGACGCACCGGCCGGCATCGAGGCCGGCAGGTTGTCGGGGGCGATGATGGTGACGCCGTTGGGCGTCTCGACCGTCTCGCCGACCTTCGACAGCTCGCAGTTGCCGCCCAGGGCTGACGCGGCCATGTCGACGATGATCGAGCCCGGCTTCATCTTCTCGACCGCCGCGGCGGTGACGAGCACCGGCGGCTTGCGGCCGGGCACCTGGGCCGTCGTGATCACGACGTCCATGCCGCCGATCGCCTCGTTGAGCTCGGCCTGCTGCGAGGCGCGCTCCTCGGCGGTCAGCTCGCGGGCGTAGCCGCCCGCGCCGGTGGCGTCGATCTGGGTCTTGAGCTTGACGAACTTCGCGCCCAGGCTCTCCGCCTGCTCGCGCGTCTCGGGCCGAACGTCGTAGGCGTGGACCACGGCGCCCAGGCGCTTCGCGGTGCCGATCGCCTGGAGGCCGGCGACGCCGATGCCCAGGATCAGGACGTTGGCGGGCTTGGCCGTGCCGGCGGCGGTCGTCAGCAGCGGGAAGTAGCGGGGGTAGGCGTTGGCCGCGATCAGGACCGCCTTGTAGCCGCCGACGTTCGCCTGCGACGACAGCGCGTCCATCGTCTGCGCGCGGCTGAGCGTGCGCGGGATCGCGTCGAGGCTGATCGCCGTCACGCCCGCGTCGGCGAGGGCCTTCGCACCGACCGGATCGATCAGCGGCTGCAGGAAGGCGACGATGGCCTGGCCCTTGTGAAGCCGGCCGACCTCGGTCGCGCTCGGCTTCTGAACCTTGAGCACGACGTCCGCCGTCGCGTACAGGTCTTCGGTCGAGACGACCGTCGCACCGGCGTCCGCGAACGCCTGGTCGGGGATGGCGGAGCCGGCCCCGGCGCCGGCCTCGACGAGGACCTCGAGCCCGGCCGCCGTCAGCTTGCCGAGCACCTCGGGCACCAGGGCGACACGGCGCTCACCGGCGGCCGTCTCCCTGGCGACGCCGACCTTCATGGGCATCACCAATTCGCGCAAATGGGGTTGGACGGCACGGAGTGTACCGGAGCCGCAGCGACCGGCGACGTTGCGGTCGGGTAGCGACGGGCGGCGGCCGCCCCGTGGCCGCCGCCCGTGCCGTGGGATCAGCTGAAGGTCATCGTGGCTTCGTCGGACTGCTTGGTCGTCAGCTGGTTGTTGGCGATCGTGTAGCTCTGGGTCGCCGCGAGACCGGCCACGTAGAGCGTGTCCATCGACCCTTCCGGGCACATGGCGAGCGTCGACGGGCCGGGGACGATCGTCAGCCCGCCCGACGACGTCGTCGTGTAGGTGCCCGACACCTGGTTGCAGTCCGCCTTCGCCTGCCGCCGGGCACGGGCCAAGGTCAAGGAACCTTTACCTTCGTCTCAGGGAACCCTCATTCGGGATCGGCAGCCTGTTCCATAGGAGACCCGGGAGCGCAGCGAAACGCCTGCCCAGAGACCACCGCCCGGGCGGAAGGAACCATGACCGAACCGAAGCAGCCTCCCCCGATGCCCGGCTTCCTGCCGCCGGCGTCGCCTGCGGCGCCCGCCGACGACGCGACCCAGCCGGTCGCGACACCCGCGTGGGCACCCGCCCCCACGTTCGCGCCGCCCGGCGCGACCCCCACGTTCGCGGCCCCGACGAGCACCACGCCGACGTTCGCGCCACCCGAGTCCTGGTCGCCGCCCGCGGCCCGTCCCGCCGCCACCGGCTGGGGCACCCCGCCCGCGGCACCGGTCGCGGCGTCGACCCCCGCCCGCACCTCGCGCGGCGTCGGTCCCGCCCTCCTGCTGACGGCGGTCATCGGCACGGCCGTGCTCGCGTCCGGTGGCACCTACCTCGCGATCAACGCGTCCGACGGCGGCGCGAAGGCGAACACCGCCGCGGTGACGACGCCCACCCAGGCGCCCGCCGCGAGCACCGGCAACGGCACCGGCCAGGCCGCGCCGTCGGCCCAGGCTCCGTCGGGCCAGCAGGCCCCCACCTCGCAGCCGGCCACCGGCCAGGGCGGCTCGCTCGTCGACGTCGTCAAGGCCGTCAGCCCGGCCGTCGTCACCATCACCGCCGAGGGCGTCACCGCCACCGATCCGACGACCGGCCAGACCGGCCAGGGCACGGCGATGGGCAGCGGCGTGATCTTCGACGCGAACGGCCTGATCCTCACCAACCACCACGTCGTCGAGGGCAACCCGTCGAGGCTGACGGTCACGCTCAAGGACGGCCGCACGTTCGACGCCTCGATCTACGGCATCGACACGCTCACCGACCTCGCCATCGTCAAGGTGGACCAGACCGGCCTCCCGACGGCCCCGATCGGCGACTCGTCGTCCATCCAGGTCGGCCAGCAGGCGATCGCCATCGGCAGCCCGCTCGGCCAGTTCTCGGACTCGGTCACGAGCGGCATCATCTCGGCGCTCGGCCGGAGCATCGACGTCGAGGGCGGCCACCTCGACAACCTGATCCAGACCGACACCGCGATCAACCCGGGCAACAGCGGCGGCCCGCTGCTCGACGCGAGCGGCAACGTCGTCGGCATCAACACCGCGGTCGCCGGCAACAGCCAGGGCATCGGCTTCGCCATCCCCATCAACATCGCCCGCCCGCTGCTGGCCCAGGCGTCGGCCGGGCAGGCGCTGAGCCGCCCGTGGCTCGGCGTGCGCTTCGAAACCATCGATCCCACCATCAAGCAGGCGGCCGGCCTCCCCGTCGACAACGGCGCGTGGATCCCGAGCGCCGACGCGCTCGCTGGCAACGGCGCCCAGGGCAACGGCGGCCAGGGCAACGGCGCCCAGGATCCCTTCTCGCAGGGCCAGGACCCGTTCGGACAGGCCGCCGCGCAGCCCGCGATCGTCCCCGGCGGCCCGGCCGAGGCCGCCGGCCTCAAGGCGGGTGACATCATCACCGCGGTCAACGGCCAGACGCTGGACGCCCAGCACCCGCTCGACCTCGTGATGAGCCAGCTGGCCCCCGGCCAGACGGCGCACCTGACCGTCCTCCGCGACGGCCAGACGATCACCCTCGACGTCACGCTCGGGACGCGACCCTCCGCGTCCTGACGCCCTTAGCGCAGCAACGGACGGGGTCCCGATCGGGGCCCCGTCTGACTTTGATCCCTGGCGGGCGCCGGCGTCACGCCGCCCGGGGGTCAGACGGCCGGTGCACCCTGGCGGCGTTCTGCAAGGTAGGCCTTACGGAACCCGTCGACACCGTCCCAGGCGGAGATCACGAGGATCGAGATCGCGATGATCACGGTCATTGGCGCGATGGCGCCGCCGTAGCCGGCGCCCTGCAGGGCGGTGACGGCGGCCGGGTTCCAAAGGCGGTCCGACTGGAGGAGCCAGAACGCGGGCACCGCAAACGCGGCCGCCAGGAGGGCGTTGACGACCGCGAATGGCCACGTCCAGCGACCCGCCCGGTACAGGAGGGCCGTGAACACCACCTCGATCGCGATGACGGCCAGGAACCATGGCAGCCAGAACGACCATAGGGCAGGATCGAAGACCGGGTAGGCGACGCCGCCGATCACGATCGGCTGGGCGACCTGCTGCCACACGATGAACACGCCCGCGAACACCAGCGCGGCCACGGACAGCGCGAGCTCGACGGCGCTCAGGCGGCCGGTCGTCGGCAGCGCTGGCAGCTGGTCGGGCGTCCATTCGATGTCCAGCGACTTGTCGCCGGCCCGGTCGACCAGGGCGAACACGAGGGTGAACCAGAACACGAGCTGGATGGCGACGTTGTACGCGACCGACACGCCGCTGCCGACGAGGGCTCGCACGTCGGTCTGGCCGCCGAGCGACTGAGCGACCATGACGCCCAGCGCGGAGAACGGGACGACGATCGGCAGCAGGATCACCAGCAGGCGTCGCCAGGTCAGGAACAGGCGCGGACCGATGAGGACCATCGACCGGCCCGTGTAGCGGGCGGCCAGCAGCTCGGGGTCGCCGAGCTCGATGAGGGCCGCACGCTCCACCGCGTCGGCGGCTTCGCGGTTCGGCCCGGCCTGGGCGGCGCGGGCCTCGACGGCGTCGTCGACCATCGCCCGGATCTCCGGCTCGAGCTCGGCCCGCTGGGGCTCCGGGACGGCGCGCAGGACGCCCCAGACATAGCGATCGGTGAGGGTGGTCATGCGACACCTCCGGTGCTGAGGCGGCGGACCGAGGCGTCGATCCGCTTCCAGTCGGCGAGGAGCTCCGCGGCGAGGCGCTCGCCGTCGGCGCTGATCCGGTAGAACTTCCGCGGCCGCGCTTCGGTCGTGTTCCACTCGCTGGCCAGCATTCCCTGCGTCTCGAGGCGCCTCAGCAGCGGGTAGAGGGTGTTCGCGTCGACGACGAACCCGAGGTCCCGGAGCTGGTCCAGCAGCGCGTAGCCGTAGCCCGGCTCCCGGAGCAGCAGCAGGCAGGCGAGCACCACCGTGCCGCGCCGCAGCTCCTGCTGGCCGCCGGTCACGATCTCGTCGAAGTCCATGTCCGGCACTATAGTGTGCGTCGCACAGTATTACAAGTTCTTATATCAATTTGTCGGCCAGGGGCAGGCGCGTCCGCTCCGACGCCTCGTATATCATCACTATCTCGACTGTTTTAGTGAACTATGCCGCCGACGGTAGAACCGACACGATGACCCGGATCCTGTTTCGCACGCCGAAGGCTCCGTTCGAGGTGCATTCGGCAGCGACGACCATCGAACGCAACCTCATCGCGTCGAACGCGGGCAACCTCGTGTTCCTCGACGCGGCCTGGAAGGTGCTCAGCGCACCGGGCGTCGAGATCATTGCGGACCGACTTGCCATGGGCCCGCGAGACGCCGACCTGATTAACGAGCAGTTCGACGTGTACGTGATCCCGCTCGCGAACGCCTTCCGGAAGACCTACGTGGACGCCCTCGAGCGCACGACCCAGCTGGTGCGTCGCCTGCGCATCCCGGTTGTGGTCCTCGGCGTGGGCGCGCAGGGAACGGTCGACTACGACTTCGGCGCGATCAGGCCGATCGAGCGCACCGTCAAGGCGTTCATGGGGGCGGTGCTCGACCGGTCGCCCTCGGTCGGCGCGCGCGGCGAGGCCACGCTCGGGTACCTCCAGGGGCTGGGCTTTCGCGATGTCGACGTCATCGGCTGCCCGTCGATGTTCATGTGGGGCGACGCGCTTCGGGTGGAGCGCAGGGTCCCCACGCTCGACGCCCAGTCGAGGGTCGCGATCACCATCTCGCCCTATCGGCGCGCGATGGGGCCCATCGCCCTCACCGCGCTGGCTCGTTATCCGCACCTGACCTATGTCGCGCAGGATCTCGACACGCTCAGCCTGCTCATCGACGGGATCCCGCTCGCGGGCGGCACGCCGGACTCCCCCCTGCCGCGCCACCCGGATCACCCGTTGTTCCAGGAGCGCCGGACGCGGTTCTACATCGACCCGTGGTCCTGGTTCGACGACCTCCGTCACGTGGACTACGTGTTCGGGTCCCGCATCCATGGCGCGATCGCTGCGCTCGTCGCCGGCACGCCCGCAACCGTGCTTGCCCACGACTCGCGCACGCTCGAGCTCGCCCGCTACTTCGACATCCCGCATCGCCTGCTGCGCGACGTGCGCCATCCGCTCGATCCCGCCGACCTCTACCAGGAGGCGGACTTCGCCGCGCTGCACGCCGGCCACCGTGAGCGCCTCGCGACGTTCCGCGGGTTCCTCGAACGATGCGGGCTCGATCACCTGTTCGCGCACGAGGGCGCCGCCGCCGCCTTCGAGCGGCAGATCGCCTTGACGCCGTTCACCGGAGCGGTCGTGGGTCGGGACCCGGTGGGCGATGCGACCGATGTGTCGGCGGCGGCCCGGCGCCTTCGGTCACGGGCGCGAAGGCTGGCCCTGAGCCCGGGCGGCCGGCGGGTCCGGGAGCGCCTGCGGGTCCCGCACCGCTGATCGAGCAGGCGCGCATACTTCGCCGACCCGTGGGCGGCGGAGCCCGGCCCGACGACGTGGAGCGAAGAGCATGGACAAGGACCTCGTCGCCCAGGTTGTCGAGACCGCCCGGCGCGTGGTCGCCAGTGGAGCGATCTCGACCAACGGCCACGGCAACGTGAGCCTGCGCGTCCCGGGCGCCGACGAGATGTACTTCACGGCCGCGCCGTCGCTGCGGGACCACCCGGCGGAGGCGATCGTCCGTGTCGCGCTCGACGGCACATTGCTCGAGGGCGAGCTGCCCCCGATCCAGCGGGCGGTGGTCGCGATGCACACGGCCATGTACGCCGACCAACCCGATGTCGGCTGCGTCGTGCACACGCATTCGCCGTACGCCACAGCCTTTGCCGTCGCCGGGCGCCCGATCGGCTGCTGGGTCGAGGCGATGGCGATGTTCGGCCTGCCGTGGGGCGTCCCGGTCGCGGCCTACGGCCCCAGGGGATCGGACGAGGCTGTGGCCAACATCCGCGCGGCGGTCCGGCCCGGGGTGCCGGCCGTCCTGCTGGCGAACCACGGCGTGCTCGTGTTCCATCGATCGCCCGACCTGGCGATCCTGGTCGGCGGCGTCATCGAGGAGGCGGCCCAGGCGGGGATCAACGCGGCCTCGATCGGCGGAGCGCGGGAGGTCCCGGCGGAGCTCCGCGACGCGGCGCTCCAGCGCGCGATGGCGTTCGACCGCGAGGGCACGGCGCGCGTCTAGCGCTGCACCGCCGGATGCGGCCGCCCTGCCCAGGATGAGAAGCCCCGTCCGGCGGCTCGTCGACCACCCGCGACGGGCTACGGCTCGCGGCTGTGCTTCGCCTCGATCAGGGCCGCGTCGGCCCGCTCGGTCAGCTCGTCGATGGTCTCGTTGGAGGTGAGCTGCGCCAGCCCGGCAGTGATCCCGACGCCCGTGGCGTTGCGCAGGGACTGGTCCATGACGCCGATCCTGTGCTGGACCTCGCCAGGATCGATCGACGCGATCCCGCACACGAACTCGTCCCCGCCGAACCTGACGATCGGGTCGTACGGTCGGAGGTTGGCGCGCATGATCGCGGCGAGCATCCGCAGCACGCGATCGCCCGCGGCATGGCCGTCACGGTCGTTGACGCCCTTCAGCCCGTCCACGTCGATGAACGCGACGACGAACTTGCCGTCGGCGCGGCGCGCGCGCTCGATCTCGTTGCGCAGCGCGAGCCGGCCCACCTCGCGGCGCAGGGCGCCGGTCAGGGCGTCCAGGTGGGCGCGCTGCAGCTCGGCCTCGAGGCGTGCGCGCTCGAGCTCGGGATCGGCCACCTCTTCGACAGCGCTGTCCGGTCGAGGGCCTGATCGCGGCGCATCGCGTTCCACGGCGGCCCGGTCGCGGGAGTTCGCGATCGAGTCGCGCTCCGCCGCTGCCCGGTCCCGCGAGGTCGCGATCCGGTCGCGTTCGGCGATCGCCTCCTCCCTGGCAGCGAGCGCGGCATCCCGCTCGGCGGCGACCCGCTCGCGCTCGGCCGCGATCTCCCCGCGGGTCAGGGCGGCCTTGTACATCGCCTCGACGATCTCGGCCTGCTCGGCGGCGGCCTTGCGCGTCTCGCGCTCCCTCGCCTTCTTCATCTTCCGCAGGTCCATCGATCCCTCGGGTGTCCGTAGACGGCGCCGGGCACGCATCTCGACCCCGCGGCGCGGAGTCGAGGCCCCGCATTGTGCAGCGCAGACCGGCCGAAGATTTACATCGGTGTCGCACGTGACACGCGATTCCGGTGCGGCCGCGCGACGCTTCCGTCGTCGGGCAGGGGATCTGACGCTGCTCAGGCCGCCGCGGGCATGACCTCGGCGAGCGCGCGCTGGTCCCAGTTGTAGTTCCACACCTCGCGCGATGCGACCGTCGACGATGCGGATCACCTGGACGAAGTCGTTGGCGATCTCCTGCGTCCCGATCCGGCCTGACGTCCGGGCGATCACCGCGACGCGCTCGTCGCTTGCCAGCATGTCGATGACGGAGAGTGAGTAGTCCTCGACGTGATTGGTGCCCATCAGGTAGTCGAGCACCGCAGGGACGCCGTCAAGGTCTCCGGCGGTCGCGTCGAAGCCGGAGTTGTGCCACCGGACGTCCGGCATGAACGACGACGCAACGACCTCTACGTCGCCCGCCATGTACGCGCCGTAGACCCGCTGGACGAGGTCGATGTTCGGATGCGGCATCGAAAGCTCCTCAGCTTGCTCGAGTAACCTAACGGTGTTAGGATGATAGCCAGCAGCCAAGCAGTGTCAAGAGGTGAAATGACGACGAGCCGGAGCACCAGGACCCGCGACTGGCACCGCGGGCTGGATCGCGCGGCCGTGACGGCGGAGGCCCTCCGGATCCTCGACGTCGAGGGCCGCGACGGCCTGACGATGCGTCGTCTCGCGACCGCCCTCGACGTCGAGGCGGCATCGCTGTACGCGCACGTCGCGAGCAAGGACGACCTGGTGGACGCGGTGCTCGACCTGGTGCTCGACGAGGTCGTGCTGCCTGAGCCGAGCCCGGACGCCCGTGCCGAGCTGGTCGCCGCCTTCGGGAGCTATCGCCGCACCCTGATCGCGCATCCGCGGGTCGTCATGCTCATGCTGGAACGAGCCCACAGGTCGGCCGCACAGGCTCGGCTGGTCACCCGGTCGATCGAGCTGCTCGAGTCGATGGGTCTCTCGCCCCGGGCCGCGGTGGACGCCCACGTGACGTTGGTGGCCTATGTCCTCGGTTTCATCGTCCAGGAGGTCGGCCGGCCGACGACCACGCCGGCACCCGTTGCGGCGGCCAGCCCGACGCTGGCGAAGGCGCTGTCGACGCTGGCCGAACGGACGGTCGACGAGCGCTTCACCGTCGGCCTGGAGATCATCCTTGACGGCGTCCTTCGGTCGGCATCACCCGAAGCACGCCATAGCCGTCCTGCGACGCCACGCGGCCGGCCTCGGTGAACCCGTGCGCGGCGAGCAGCGCCTCGAGGCCGCACCCGAGCCACGACGCACGCAGGCCTGGCTCACCGGGCGTCGTACGCACGGGCGGCAACGCATGATCGCGCGGCGCGCATGATCCACATACGGGGGTAACCCTGGCCGTCGAGGGAACGGCGGGCCGGAGGGTCGCCGGCCAGCAGGACGCAGCTCCCCGACCCGGAGGTCCAATGAGAACGTTCGAGATCGGCTTGGTGCTCCCGACGGGGGACGTCTTCGTCGAGGGTCCCTCGCCGCGTTGGGTCGAGATCCGGGACCTTGCCCTCCGCGCCGAGGAGATCGGTTTCGACACGGTCTGGGTGGCCGATGAGCTGCTGTGGCGGCCCGCCCAGGGACCGCCGCAGGGGTTCTGGGAGTGCGTCGCGATGGCAGGTGCCCTCGCGGCCGCCACGTCGAGGATCAAGATCGGCACCTGGATCCTGTCCGCCCTCCACCGCAACCCCGGCATCACCGCCAAGGCGGTCGAGACTCTGGACGAGATCAGCGGCGGCCGATTCGTGTTCGGTCTTGGCGCGGGTCATGCAGGGCGCCAGGCCCACGCGTTCGGGCTGCCCGAGGACCACGTCGTGCGCCGTTTCGAGGAGGCGGCGGAGATCATCGTGCAGCTGCTGCGGGCCGGCAGAGCCGACTTCGAAGGCGCGTACCACGCCGCTCATGACCTGGAGCAACGACCCGTCGGGCCACGGCCCGGCCGGATCCCGATGATGATCGGCGCCAAGGGGCCGAGGATGCTGCGGGTCGCAGCCCGACATGCCGACATCTGGAGCTGGTACGCCGAAGAGCAGAGCGACGTCGAAGAGTCGGCCCCGCTCCTCGAGGCCCTCGTCGCGGCATGCGTCGGGGTGGGCCGCGATCCCGCGACGATCGGCCGCTCGGCTGGGATCGTCGTCGAGCCAACGCCCATCACCGGCTCCGAGGAGAAGGGCTTCGGCGTGCCAATCCGCGGCTCGCCGGCCGAGATCGCCGAACGACTGTCCGCCTTCGAGGCAACCGGGTTCACGCAGGTGGAGGTCTTGCTCTGGCCTCCGACGCCGGCCGCACTGGACGCGATGCAGCCGGTGCTCGAGCACCTGGACGCGGCCTGAGGCGGGAGGGATCGCGTTGACCGACCCCACTCCTGCGCTGCCGACACGCCCCGTCGAGATCACGTTGACCTCGGAGCTGCTGGCCAGGCTGACCGCACGGGAGCGAGCCACGCTCCCCTTGCTTTTCGCTGCGTGCATGGAGATGGACGCCATCTTCTGGCAGGAGGCGTCCGGGGACCGGAACGCCGTGCTGTCCGAGATCACCGATCCCGACCTTCGGTCGCTCGTGGACTTCAACTACGGACCCTGGGATCGCCGCCAGGGAAATGCGCCGCTGGTTCCAGGCGCCGGGCCGAAGCCGACCGGTGCCTCCTTCTATCCGTCTGACATGGACGTGATCGAATTCGAGGCCGCTTGCGCCGAGTCCCCCGAGCGAGCCGCCGCACTCCGCAGCCCGCATTCCGTCGTTCGCCGGGACGGCGAGGGCAGGCTCGCTGCCGTCGCCTTTCGCGAGGCGTTCGCACCTCACGTCGAGAAGGCATCCACGTTGCTCCGCGAGGCGGCCGGGATGGCCGACGACCCCGCGCTCCGCACGTACCTCGAGCTTCGCGCGGACGCCCTCCTCACCGACGACTACCGGGCGAGCGAGCTCGCCTGGCTCGACACGAAGGACGCCGTGATCGACCTGATCATCGGCCCGGTCGAGGAATACGAGGACGCACTGTTCGGACGAAAGGCCGCCCACGAGGGCATCCTCCTCCTCAAGGACCGGGACCGCAGCGCCCGCTTCGACCGCGTGACATCGTTGCTGCCCCAGCTGCAGGCCGGGCTACCCGTTCCCGACGCCTACAAGCTGGAGGTCCCGAGCGTCGACGGGGGTATCGGCGTCTACGACGCCCTTGCCTATGCGGGCGAAGCCTCCGCCATGACCCCGGATGCCATCACGCTCCCGAACGACGAGGACCTCCAGCTCGAGAAGGGAACGCGGCGGCTCCAGTTGCGCAACGCGATGCGCGTGGGGTTCGACCTGGCGACCACGGCGGTCGCCGCTGGCGTGATCGCGCCCGAACAGCGAGGACTCGTCGAGTTCGAGGCCTACTTCGCATTCGTGATGTGCCACGAGATCGCCCACGGACTCGGCGTCAAGCGGACGATCGATCGGCGGCTACCGGTTCGCGACGCGCTCCTCGATCAGCATGCCGCCGTCGAGGAAGGCAAGGCGGATGTCGTTGGGCTTCACATGCTCGCGCGCCTCATCGACCTGGGCGAGCTCTCGGATACCAGCCTCGAGAGCTGCTATGTGACCTACGCGGCCGAGCTGATCCGCCAGATCCGCAAGGGGTCCGCGTCGGGCTATGCGCGTGCCAACCTGGCCAATCTCGACGTCCTCCTGGGTGCCGGCGCACTCTCGCGTGATGACGCCGCGGGGACGTACGAGGTCGATGTCCGGCGGATGCGCGAGGCGATCGATGCGCTCGCAGGGCGATACCTTCGCCTGCAGGGAGACGGCGACTACGCCGCCGCGCAGGCCTTCATCCCGAAGGCGTTCAACCTCACGCCCGCGCTGCAGGCCGACCTCGATCGGCTGACGGCGATGCGCATTCCGAACGCCATCAGGTTCCGACCGGCGATCGAGACGACGATCCTCGCAAATGCACCGACGACCTGACCGGGACTTGGCGCGCATGCACTCCCGCGCGTGGACGGCGTGACGGCCCGGCCCGCGTCGCTGGTCCTGGTGCTCGGGGTCCCGCTTGCGCTCGGTGGCTGGATCCCCGAGCTCGAGGCGGCCATCATCGGGATGACGAAGACGCCCGATGGGCTCCGCCAGCACGGTCTCCTTGAGCGTCTCGCGTCAGACGAGGCGATGGCCGGCGTGGATGTTCGCGACGCCGGCGACGTGCCGATCGAGCCCGCTTACCGCGTGGACACCGACCGAAGGGCCAAGAACCGCGGCGAGATCATCGCCGTGCTCCCGCGGATCCGTGCGCGCGTCGCCGACCTTATTGCTGTAGCGCCGGGCGCCCGACTGCTGGTCCTGGGTGGTGAGTGCACGATCCACCCCGTGGTCCTGGCGGCGCTTCGCGACGCGCGTGCCGGTGCCCGCATCGGCCTCGTCTGGTTCGATGCCCACGGCGACTCGCATACCACGGGCACGACGCCGTCGGGCAATGTCTGGGGGATGCCGTTGGCCCTCGCCCGTGGCCGCGGGGACGGCGGTCTGGTCGCCGCCTCGGGCGGGGGCGTTGCCGCCGACGAGGACTGTGCCCTCCTGGGAGGTCAGGCGCTGGAGGCCGAAGAAGCCTTCATGCTCACGAGCTCCGGAGTCGCGCACTTCGGCTCCGGGATGCTCGCCACACCGGCCGGGATGGCCGCGTACGAGGCGTGGTCGTCAGTGGTCCGAGAGCGGGTCGACGGCTTCTACGTGGCCTTCGACGTCGACGCACTCGACGCCTCGAGCAACATTGCCGTCACCCTGCCAGAGCCTGGCGGGCTCTCACTCGAGACGGCGACGGTCGCGGTCCGCGCCCTGGCCCGCATCGGGCCCGTGATCGGGATCGGGTTCACCACGATCAGCCTCGGCAACGGAGATGCGGCTCGGACGACCGAAGCTGTGGCGTCGCTTGCGATCGCGGCGTTCGGTGGCGACGGCCGCCCGGGCGGCGACAACCCGGGAAACTAGAGCCCGGAGAGGTCGGTCGCGCCGTGGCTGGCCGACACCCTCGCCCCGCTGCCCGCGCACCGTCCAGGTCAGTATCCATAGGTGCCCGGCGAGCTCGGCGCAGGCGCAGCCGCGGAGGCATGGGGCGACCGAACCGGCCCCACCGACGGTCGCGACAGCGAAGCCATCAACGCCGTCGCCGGTCACGTCACCGGCCTTCGTGTCGCCCTGCCAGCCGTAGAGCGGCTTGCCGCCATAGGTGACCTGGGTCGTGCCGTCCGGACGGATCAGGGTGCCGAGCTGCCCGGTGACGCCGGCCCCGGCCGTCGGCTGACCCGTCGTCTGCAGCGGCGGCCAGGCCGTGGCGCAGCTGCCGGTGCACGTGGACGACGTCGCGCTGTCACCGGCGTGGGTATAGAGCGTCATCCCGTTCGGCCCGGTGAGGACCATCCCGAAGGTGGGTGAGCTGGCGGCATCGAGGACGACGCCGGCAGCGCTCGAGGCGCCAGCCTCCGATGGCGGTGGGGCCGGCGCCGCGGAGGTGCACCCCGCGACAACGAGGACGGCGGTGGCGAGAAGGGCGAGAACGCGAGACGCGGACATTGGAGTAGCTCCGAGGTGAGATGCGAGCCCTTCGTGGCCCGCTGCCCGAAGTACGCGGGCGGCTGGGCTCGCGGTTTCGCCTCGCCGATGCCGCGGGGAGACGCCGCACCGGCCTCCGCTTCGGGGGTCGGCGGGCACCACTCGTGACGCGGCAGCAGCGCGCAGGCGCCAGGGTGGTGTGGCGCGCCCGGTCGGCATCGGACGCGCAATAGCCACGACGCCGGCACGCGCGATTGACGCCGGCGCGACGATGGCGGTTCGCACGAGAGGGGTTCCGATGGCGCAGCGACGAGCGGGCGGCGAGGCAGGCACGGGCCGGCAACGACGCGCCTACACCATCCGTGACCAGGTCGGGCTGCGGCGGCTCGAGGGGTTTGCCGTGTCGCCCGATGGCGGCCGCGTGATCCTCCAGATCGCGACTGCCGCCCGGGGCAGGAATCGCCTCGACACCCACCTCTGGTCGGTTGACGCCCGCGGTGACGCCGTACGCCGCGTGACGAGGTCCGGCAGCCGAAACTCGAGCCCCCTCTTCGCGCCGGACGGGCGCAGCATCTACTACCTCGCAGGTCGCCGCTCCGGCCAGCGACAGGTCGTGCGCCTCTCCCTCGAGGGCGGCGTCCCGAGGCCGGTCACGCGATCGCCGATCGATATCGAGTCTTTCGTCCTCTCGCGGGACGGCACGCAGGTGGCCTTCTCGGCAATGGTGTATCCCGGCGGCCCGGACAGTCTCGCGTCAACCGCAGATCAGCTGCAGGCCGAAGCTAAGAGGCTGGCCACCGGTCACATCCACGATCGGCTCTTCATCCGTCATTGGGACCAATGGAAGACGGGTCGCCGTAGCCACCTGTTCGTGCAATCCGTGGACGGAGGGCCTGCCGTCGACGCCATGGCCGCCATGGACGCGGACGCCCCGAGTCACCCGTTCGGTGGCCGGGAGCAGTACTCGTTCACCCCCGACGGCTCCGGCATCGTGTTCACGGCCCGCGACGCCGGCCCCGAGGAGGCCTGGAGCACCGACCTCGACCTGTTCCTGACGCCAGTCGATGCGAGCTCGCCGCCGCGCAATCTCACGCCAGAGAATCCGGCGACCGACACGGACCCCGCCTTCAGTCCGGACGGCACGTTGCTGGCCTGGCTCGCGATGGATCGAGCGGGATACGAGGCCGACAAGCAGACGGTCATCCTCCGTGGCTGGCCGGACGGCATGGCACGCCGACTCACCGATGACTGGGCCCTCAGCGCCGAGGCCATCGAGTGGTCGGCCGACGGGCGGACGTTGCATGTGATCGCACAGGACAATGGGCAGCGAGCGCTGTTCGCGATCGACATTCCAACGGGTGCGATCACGCCGCTCGTCGCCCAGGGCCACGTGGGCCAGACGATGGCGGTTGGCGACGCCGTCTTCTACAGCCACGAGTCGCTCGTGGCCCCAGCCGACCTGTACTCGCTCGTTGACGGTCAGCCCCGACGCGTCACCCGGCTGAATGCGACACGGATGCGCGGCCTCGCCATCGGCGAGGCGGAACAGTTCACCTTCGCCGGCTGGAACGACGAAACCGTGCATGGATATCTGGTGAAGCCTGCCGGCCTCGATCCCACGCGGAAATACCCCATCGCCTTCATCGTCCACGGCGGGCCCCAGTCGAGCATCGGCAACGACTGGCACTACCGCTGGAACCCACAGGTCTATGCCGGTGCCGGGTACGCGGTCGTGATGATCGACTTCCACGGCTCCACCGGGTACGGCCAAGCGTTCACGGATTCGATCCGCGGGGACTGGGGCGGAAAGCCGCTCGAGGACCTCCAGAAGGGGCTTGCTGAAGCAGCCGAGCGGTACCCGTTCCTCGATCTGTCTCGCGCTGCCGCCCTTGGTGCGAGCTACGGCGGCTACATGGTGAACCTGATGGCCGGGGTCTGGAGCGACCCGTGGCGCTGCTTCGTCAGCCACGATGGCAACCTCGACGAGCGGTTCGCCTACTTCGCCACCGAGGAACTGTGGTTCGCCGAATGGGAGCACGGGGGAACACCGTGGGAGAACCCGGCGGGATACGCGAAGCACAATCCCATCGATCATGTCGCCGCCTGGCACGTGCCGACCCTCGTGATCCACAGCGCCCTGGACTATCGAGTCAGCGAGGTCGAAGGCCTGGCCGTGTTCACCGCCCTCCAGCGTCGGGGGGTGCCGTCCCGCCTGCTCCACTTTCCCGACGAAAACCACTGGGTCCTCAAGCCGGAGAACTCGGTGCTCTGGCATGGGACCGTGCTCGAGTGGCTGGCCCGCTGGACGGCCTGAGCACCCACCCGGCGGCGTTCGCCGCGGGCGCGCGGAGGGACCCCTATCCCAGGAGCGAAGCGACCTCGTCAAGGGTCATCGCCCGGCCGCCGGCGTAGGCGTTGGCAAAGGCCTCTTCGCCCAATCCGTCACGGGCCTGGGCCATCGGATCCGGCAGGTTGAGGGTCTTGATGGGCGTGGCCATTTCGCCCAAGGGCTCGCGCAGGACGTCGTAGGCGCCACTCAGCTGCGCGGCCAGGGTCAGGTCGCCGACAGACGCGGCCGACGCCGCGGCCACCATCAGCTCGCGCACCATCCAGTGCCTGTCCTCTGCCTCGCGGAAGACGCCGAACGCCTCCCGCTGCATGGCGCGAGCGATCCCGTATCGACCGTCCTGTGTCTCAAGGTAGGAGAGGAAGCCCGATCCGACCGCCGCGCGAAACGTTCGCTGCGCGGCCTTGAAGGCCGCCACGTTCTGCTCCTGCAGCTGCCGCGCCGCTGCGAATTCGCCCATGTGGAACATGAGGAAGGCGAGCGCCTCCTGGTAGCGAAGGATGGACGGCTGGTCGCCAATCCGGCTGGCGATCTCAAGTGCTTCCTCGTACAGCGCCCGGGCCTCGGCGTGCTTCCCGGAGATGGCCCGCACGAAGCCGAGGTTGTAGAGCGCCTCGGCCAGCCCGACGGGGTCGTCCTGCGAACGCTCGATCTCCAGCCCCTCGACGTAGGCGCGTTCCGCCGCCGGCATGTCGGACTGCCAGTACGCGAGGCCGCCCAGGGCCGACAGCGCCCTGGCCCGGCCCAGGGTCGGTACGCCGGCATCCGGGCGCGCCAGGAGCTCCTCGAGCGTCGCGCGCCCCTCCGCCAGGTTGCCGCGCATCTGCCAGAACCGCCAGAGGGCGGCGCCCATGTCGAGCGCGCGCTCGGTCAGGCCGTCGTCGGCGAGGCGTTGGAGGGCCGCGCGCAGGTTGTCCCGTTCGCTCTCGAGCCGACCGGCCCATTCCTTCTGATCGGGCCCCATGATCTCGCCGGCAGACTGCAGCGCCAGCGCCGCGAACAGGTCCTCGAAACGGTGGCGCACGATGTCCCATTCCGGGCTCTCGGTCAACCGCTCCAGCGCGTACTCGCGGACCGTCTCGAGCATGCCCACGCGCGGCTCGCCGTCGACGGGGCTCAGACGCCGCAGCAGGCTCTTGTCCATGAGCGACGTGAGCCCGTCGAGCATGTCGATGCCAAGTCGGCCGTCCCCGTCGCAGATCTCCTGCGCGCGGTCGATGCTGCAGCCGCCCACAAAGACGCCGAGTCGCCGAAAGAGAATGCGCTCGGTTGGATCCAGCAGGTCATAGCTCCAGTCGATGGCGCCGCGAAGCGTCCGCTGTCGCTCGGTGAGATCGCGCGCGGTGCTCGTCAGGAGCGACAGGCTTCCCTCCAAACGGCGGAGGATCGCCTCCGGATCGAGCAACTTGACCCGAGCAGCGGCCAACTCGATGGCCAGGGGCAGGCCATCGAGCCTCGCGCAGATGCCGGCGACCGCCGGCGCGCTGAGGTTGTCGATCTCGAAGTCGGGGCGCGCGGCCTGTGCGCGTCGGATGAACAGCGCCACGGCGTCGTACTGGGCCACGGCACCGAGATCCGAGAGGCTCGCGGAATCGGGAAGGCCCAGGGGCGGGACGGGGAACTCCTGCTCGCCGCGCAGGTGCAGCACCTCGCGGCTGGTCACCAGCACGACGAGGTCGGGCGCTGCCTCGATCAGCTCGGCCACGAGCGCGGCACCCGTTTGGAGCTGTTCGTAGTTGTCGAGCACCAGGAGCAGGCGCCGATCTCGCAGGTGGGCCTTCAGGGAGGCCAGGAGCGGTTGGTCAGGCTGTTCGCGGACGCCCAGCGCGGAGGCGATCGTGGTCGGGATGAGGGCGGGATCGGTGAGCAGGGACAGGTCGGCGAAGAAGGCGCCGCCGCTGAACTCCCAGCGCACCTGCGAGGCGACCTGCAGGGCGAGCCGGGTCTTGCCGGTCCCGCCCGGCCCGGTGAGGGTCAGCAGGCGCGAGTGCCGGAGGAGGTCGGCAATGTCCTGCACCTCCCGCTTGCGACCGATGAAGTCAGTCGCCTGGGCCGGCAGGTTGGTTGGGGCCTCGAGCGTGCGCGGGGCAAGAAAATCCTGCGTCAACCCCGAGACCGCCAGCTGGAACAGCTCCTCCGGCTGGTCGAGGTCCTTGAGCCGGTGCAACCCGAGGTCGCGCAGGCTGAGATCCGCCGGCAGCGACCCTGCCACGAGTCCTCGGGTGATGTCCGAGATGAGTACCTGGCCGCCGTGAGCGGCAGTACCGATTCGAGCTGCGCGATGGACGTCGAGCCCAACATAGTTGTCGCCGCCGAGCATCGCCTCACCCGTGTGCAGACCCATCCGCACGCGAACGCCTCCCGCGTCGGCCGGCCACGGTTCCGCGGCAAGGGCCCGCTGGGCGGCTGCGGCCGCCCCCACGGCGGCGAGCGCACTCCGGAAGACGACGAAGAACGAGTCGCCCTCGGTCGCGACTTCGACGCCCCCGGCCTCGCTGAATACCGCCCGGAGCAGCGCCTGGTGCCGCTCCAGAACCGCACGGTACCGGGCGCCCAGGGCCTGCACCAGGCGCGTCGACCCTTCGATGTCGGAGAACAGGAAGGTCAACGTGCCGGTGGGCAGCACCCGGATGGCCCCAGCCCTCGGTCCCGCCACGACCGCAGGATACGCTTCCGCGCCGAGGGCAGGTTGTCGCGAACCTGGCGAGGTGCCCGGGCCCGGCATCAACGTCGCGGCCCACGCCATGACCGCTCTTGGTCTTGGCGCGCCCGGAGGGCATCGGGCGCGCGGTGGGTATCAGGCGCCGGGGCGCAGGTTCACGTGGCTGGCCGACACCCTCGCCCCGCTGCCCGCGCTTCATCCAGGTCAGTATCCATAGGTGCCCGGCGAGCTCGGCGCAGGCGCAGCCGCGGAGGCACGGGGGACCGAACCGGCCCCACCGACGGTCGCGACAGCGAAGCCATCAACGCCGTCGCCGGTCACGTCGCCGGCCTTCGTGTCGCCCTGCCAGGCGTAGAGCGGCTTGCCGCCATAGGTGACCTGGGTCGTGCCGTCCGGACGGGTCAGGGTGCCGAGCTGCCCGGTGACGCCGGCCCCGGCCGTCGGCTGACCCGTCGCCGTCAGCGGCGGCCAGGCCGTGGCGCAGCTGCCGGTGCACGTCGACGCGGTCGCGCTGTCACCGGCGTGGGTATAGAGCGTCATCCCGTTCGGCCCGGTGAGGACCATCCCGAAGGTGGGTGAGCTGGCGGCACCGAGAATCGCGCCGGCAGCGCTCGAGGCGCCAGCTCCGATGGCGGTGGGGCCGGCAGCGGCCGAGGTGCACCCCGCGACAACGAGGACGGCCGTGGCGAGAAGGGCGAGAACGCGAGACGCGGACATTGCAGTAGCTCCGAGGCGAGATGCGAGCCCTGTCGTGGCCCGCTGCCCGAACTACGTGGGCGGCTGGGCTCGCGGTTTCGTCGCGCCGATGCCGGGGGCTCCTACGCTCCCGGCAGCCTCGGGTCCGGGAAGCGTTGGCCGTGAGGCGTGACCGTGGGTGCCTGGGGGCGCAACCCGAACCGGATCGCCTGGTCGGGCCATTCGGGGTCGGCCACCGGCCAGGAACGCTGGGCCGATCCGTCCGCATCGATGCGCTCGATGGTGCCGTCGACGCCGAGCCTGAGCCTGCCGCCGTCGGGCAGCGCGAGCTCGTGTCGCCGGTATCGTCGCGCACGTCCGTGATCACCGATCGCGCGACCGGTGATGCCCGCGTCGATGTGCCTGGCCTTAGGTCGCATTGCCGTCCCGTCCGTGGCCGAGCTCGCCGCGAACCGCGGCGCTGCCGTAGACGGCAGACCAGGCTTCGACCGCGCCTGCGAGCGCCGCCGAGTCCGGTCGGAGCGCGAGGCGGGCATCGATGCCACGGATCCCCGCGCCGAGCTCGCCGAGCTCGCCTCGATAGGCGGGCTTGTCCCCGTTCGATCGAGCGACCGGCGGATAGACGTCGAAGTAACCGTCGCTGCACACGACGATGCTCGACGCAGGCGAGGAGAAGGAGGTGCGGGCCACAGGAAAAATCCGATCCGTCGCGCGCTTCGGACCGGCAAAGGAGAGCCCGGCGCAATAGGCGACTGCGCCACCTACCATCGGCTCTCGGCTCGATTCCGTCAAACGAGGTGGATCAGGAGCCATCGTTGCGCGCGTCGCAGCGGGGCATGTCCATTGCTGGCCCGCCCACACGCCGCTAGATTGTGCAGGCCGAGGGTCTCAGAGTCAGAAGGGACATCCCAATGCGCCGTCTCGCCATCCTCGTATCGATCCTCGCGTTGGTTGTCCTGCCGGCGACCCACGTGACGGCGGCAACGGTCCCGACGAACGTCAACGTGAGCCAACGGGTCGGCAACGAGTCGGAGGAGGCCATCGCCGTCAACCCGACGAACCGAAACAACATCGTGATCGTGACGAACATCGCCGAGGGGCAGACGGGCCTGTTCAAGGCGGTCACGTTTGATGGCGGTGCAACGTGGACTCGCGAGATCATCGCGGACACCGAGCACAACCCTGCGGACCCCCTCGGGGATTCGTGCTGCGACCCGAGCTTGGCATTCGACGCGTACGGGAACCTCTTTCTCTCGTACCTGTACAACGTCGAGATCAACGTTCCGATCGCCCTCAGCTCCGACGGCGGCCTGAGCTTCCACCTGATCGCCAACATCGCCAAGCCGGCCAAGACGACGGGAACGGGCGAGCGCCAGGGTGTCTTCCGGTTTGTGGACCAGGAGACGATCGTGACAGGCGCGGGGACGGTCTGGGTCGTCGTCAACGGGGGTGGGCCGATGGTCGCTGCCGGCGCCCCGGTCACGGGCCTCGGACACGTCGGATCATTCATGCCCGCCGAGCTGATCCCGGGCACGAACAACTGCACCTACGGCGACGTTGCGATCGGGCCGGCGGGCCAGGTCATGAACGTGTGCACCCTGACCGAAAGTGGTCAGGGCAGCGGCAAGCTGTTCGTCAATGTGGATCCCGACGGACTCGGCCCGAGGGGCTTTGGCGATCGAGTCTTCGTGACGACGACGCATGTCGGCGGCTTCGACTTCATCCCGGCGCAACCGGATCGGTCGGTGGATGCGGAGCCCGGACTCGCCTGGGATCGGACGGCGGGTGCCCACGCCGGCCGCGCGTATCTCGTGTACACGGACGAGCAGAAGAACGAGAGCAACGACACGGACGTCATGGTTCGCCACTCCGACGATGGCGGCGCGAGCTGGAGCGATCCGACGCGGGTGAACGACGACACAACCGCGAACAGCCAGTTCCTGCCGAAGCTCGCCCTCGATCCCACGAGCGGCAAGATCGCCGTGACCTGGTACGACGCTCGGAACGACCTCGGGTCAGGCGGCGAGGGGGACACGGACGGCGTGGGCAACGACGACGCGCAGGTGTGGGGCGCGTTCAGCGCGGACGGCGTGAGCTTCGGACCCAACATCCGGATCAGCGCCGGCACGTCGAACTCGCACGCATCCGGGAATGGCATCGATTACGGCGACTACTCAGGCCTGGCCTTCCTTGGCGGGGTCGCACATCCCGCGTGGTCGGACAACTCCAACAGCACGACCGACAATCCGGACGGTGCCCTCCGCAAGCTCGACATCTACACGGCGGCGGTGGTCGCGCCCTGAACGCACCAGGTTGCGACCGGCCGGCCAAGGCTTGGTCGCAAGACGGCAGTCGCGTTGTCTTGGCGCGCCCGGAGGGCGTCGAGCGCGCAGGAACAACAACTGGGCGAGCGCCCCCGCGCACTCATGACGGCCGTCGCCGTGGTCGGCGTTGCGGTTGACAGGGCTCCGGACGAGGCGGTGGGCGCTGGGGATGACGTTGGCGTTGAGCTCGGATCGGCCGAGCCGGTAGCACACGCGGCCACGAGGAGGGCGGCTCCCGCCGAGATGACGAGGAACCTTCACCGCATCGGAAATGGATGCTCCGCGTCAGGACGCCGTCGCCGCCATCTCTACCAAGAGTTGCGTCGCCGCCTCCACCTCGAGCCGCGCGCCAAGCCGGTCGAAGGCCGCTAGCGCGGCCTGCGCCTCCCGGGCAGCGCCGACAGGATCGCCGAGGACGGCGCCCGCCCTCGCGACCCGCAGCTGACTCCTGGCCGTCTCGTATGGGGCGCCGGCGGACCGCCACTGGAGTACAGCATCTCGGAGGCTGGCGATAGCCGCCGCGGCGTCGCCGCGGGCCATGGCGACGACGCCTGCGGCATCTAGCGCTGCGGCGGCGAGCGCGGGTCCGGCGAACGCCGCGGCGATCGAGGCGAGCTCGTCGCGCAGCGTCTCCGCTCCGGCGAAGTCGCCGGCCGCGACGCCGATCTCGACGGCCGCGGGCAGGTAGCGGGCGCGGATCAGCGGGTCTCCGCCGGCGGGACCGAGGGAGCCCGCGATCGCGACTCGCGCCGCGGCGACGTCGCCGCCCGCGAGGAGAAGCAGCGCCGGACCCGGTCCCGGCGGCAAGCCGAATTCGCCGGCCCGGGCGAACGCCTCGCGCGCGGCGACGAGGTCGCCCTGCCGCAGGCGGATTTCGCCTAGCGCCGTGAGGGCCTGGGCGGTGTGGCCGAGGTCGTAGGCGCGCGATTCGGTGGCGGCCGCCGCTGCCTCCTCGGCACCACGCTGCCAGTCACCGCGAACGACGCAGACCGCGGCTCGGTGGGTCCGGCAGTCGCCCGGAAAGCCGACCGTCCCGAGGTCGGGCGCGCGCCGGTCGATCGTCTCGGTCCACTCGATCGCCCGCCTGTAGTCGAACAGGTCAAGGCAGGCACTGAGCATCCGACAGTAGACCATCCCCTGGGCAAGGGTCCCGAGCTGGCCGGCCGTCGCGTTCGCCATCGCCTCGTCCAGCAGGGCGCGACCGTCTTCGAGCCTCCCCTGGTGGACCAAGCCGAAGCCCTCGAACACGAGGCCGAGTGCCTGGATGTCGCGGTCACCGGTCCGGCGACCGACATCGAAGGCCGCGCGGGCGTGCTCGAGGCCGGCGTCGAGCTTCCCGGCCCCGAGCTCGCCCAGCGCCATCAGCGAGAGCATCAGGCCGTGCTCGGGCCATACAGGCGCGGCGCCCTTGCCGTCGTCGGACGCCAGCAGCCGACCGGCAGATGCCATCCATCCGGCGACGACCGAGAAGCGGAGCGTGACCGCGGCGTTCCACCCGAGACCCAGCGCGACCCGCGCCGCCGCCCGCCGATCACCGAGCGCGAGGTAGGCCGCGTATGCCTGCTCGCGGGCAGTCGTCGACGCGTCGAACTGCCCCGTCCAGATGGCGGCGTCGCCGAGCAGCTCGAGGTCGTCGACGTCGAGGGTGGCTTCGCGGGCGGCTTCCGACAGAGCGGCGAAGGCCTCGCCCCAGGCACGTCGCGCGGCGGCAGCCCGCCCAGTTTCGAGTGAACTCCCCGTGCTCGGCCGCGCCGCGCCGACCCCTGACGCGAAGCCGCGCAGCACCGCCTCGCGCGCAAGCGCGATGCGCCGGCTCTCCGTGCCCTCCGGGACGTCGAACTTGTCATAGAGGTTGAGGAGATGCTGCTTGACGGCCGCCTCGGTCACCACGAGCTCCGCGGCGATCTCGCGGGTCGACGCCGGCATCGCGACGGGGCGCTCCGTCGCCAGCGGGCGGCACAGTGCCGCCAACACATCACGCTCCCGGCGCGTGAGCTCTGGCATCGGCCTCGCCTCGGATCCGGTTCGCTCCACCGAGTGGGCCCTCCTAGGCCCGAACCTTACCCGAAGGCAATGGAGGTCTCACCTCGGGGGTCATTCCGGGCACCAGGGACCCCCCGTACGGTGGCCTCGATCCCGCGACACACCGGCGGGCCCCTACAGGGAGCACGCACGTGCAGCACGTTCGGATCGCCACCTACCGAGTCGAGTGATGACCGCTCATCGCGAACTCTCCGCCGCGCCCACCATGCCACTCACGCCCTCGCCGAGCCGTCCCCCGTGGGTCCTGGCGGTGCTGCTTACTGGTCAGTTGATGGCCATCCTGGACGTCTCGATCGTCAACGTCGCGACGCCGACGATCCGGCTCGACCTCCACGCCAGCGGCGCAGCCCTCCAGCTCATCGTCGCCGGCTACACGATCGCCTACGCCGTCCTCCTGATCACCGGCGCCCGCCTCGGCCCGGTGCTCGGGTTCCGGCGGACGTTCGTCACCGGTCTCGCCATGTTCACCGCGGCCTCCCTGCTGTGCGGCATGGCGCCGAGTGGCGAGCTGTTGATCCTGTTCCGCGGGATCCAGGGAGCGGGGGCGGCGCTCATGGTGCCGCAGGTCTTCAGCCTGATCCAGCGCAGCTTCGAGGGGCCGGCGCGTGCGCGCGCGCTTAGCCTGTGGGCAGCCGTGATCGCCGTCGGCGTGCTCGCCGGCCAGGTGCTCGGCGGTCTCCTCGTGACGGCGAACATCGGCGGCACTGGATGGCGGCCGGTGTTCCTCGTGAACGTCCCGATCGGGGCGGTGCTGCTCATCGCCTCGGCTGCGCTGCTGCCACGAGACGCCGGCCGGCGAATGAGCAGGCTCGACCCGGCCGGGATCCTCACGCTCGCCGCGGCCGTCCTGCTCCTCGTCATCCCGCTCGTCCTCGGCCGCGAGGAAGGGTGGCCGGTGTGGGCGTTCGCGTCGATCGGAGGGTCAGTCGTCGCCCTAGCGGCATTCGTCCTCGTCGAGCAAGTGGTCGCGCGGCGCGGCGGGGCGCCGCTCATCCCGGGCCGCATCCTGCGCGCACCGGGCATGCTGCCGGCACTCGCATCGCTCGCGCTCGGGATGGCCGCGTATGCCGGCTTCCTCTTCTCCTTCGCCCAGCATCTCCAGGTCGGCCTCGCCGAGTCCCCGCTCGTCGCCGGTCTCACCTTTGCGCCGCTGGCACTCGGATTTGCCGTGACGAGCCTCGGCTGGCGGCGGCTGCCGGCCCGATGGCACCACTCGGCGATCCCCATCGGTTTCGCGGTGGCCGGCATGGGCTTCGCAGGCACGGCTCTCTCGATGTCGGACGGGGGCTCGGGGGGCTCCGCCCTGTCGATCGCCCTCCTCGTCGCCGGCCTCGGAATGGGTCTCGCGATCAGCCCGATCCTGACGGTCGCCCTCTCAACGGTCGCCGCCCACGACGCGCCCGACGCGAGCGGGCTGATGACGACCCTGATCCAGCTCGGTCAGGTCGTCGGCGTGGCGACGTTGGGAAGCGTCTTTCTGGCGATGGCGTCCGATCGCGGCAGCCATCCGACGGCGACGGCACTGGGGTCGACGCTCGCGATCGCCGTCGGCACGATGGCGGTCGCCACGGGCGCCGCGGTCATGCTTGTCCGGGCGCACGAGCGCGCAGCCACCCCTACCGCGCGGGTGGCCGCGCCGTGTGCGCTCGTGGATCAGGCCGCGGGGCGGTTGCCGAGGGTCGTCGCCCCGGCGACCTCGGGCGCCTCATCGATGGCGCATCGCACGGGGCTCATCGGTGACCGTCGCTGACTTGGACGGGCGAGCGTCAATCCCGCCATGGACGGCGCGTCTCGAGGGTGCGGTTTGGGCCGACCGCGTCGTGTTTGCTGTTCTGGCGCGCCCGGAGGGATTCGAACCCCCGACACTCGGTTCCGAAGACCGATGCTCTGGTCCACTGAGCTACGGGCGCGCGGCGGGCGACATCATACCCAGTCGATCGGCCGGATCGGTGCCGGCGAGCTCCGGCGAACCGCGCGGCGTTCGGAAAAGTTGCGGCGACCCGTCCGGCTACGGCAAACTCCGCCGGTGCCTCGTCAGCATTTCCCGACGTCGCGTCGTCGCCGCCGACTCGGGATCGCCAGGGCGTCCCTGCTCGGCACCGTCGCCGCCGCGGGCATCGTCCTCGCCATGCCCGCGACCACGCCTCGAGGCGATGTCCTCGATCTCGTGACCGACCGCGTCGGGCCCGCGACCGCCATCGGCCTGGAGCCGACGCCGGCGACCGCCCGCGAAGAGGTCGCGCCGGCTGCCCCAACCGTCGCTGCGCTCCCGGCCCCGTTCACCGATCCGCGGAGGCCGTATCTCGCGTTCCCGGTCGAGCAGATCGCGATTGCCCCGCCCGGCCCCCCGCCGGTCGCGGGCCTGACAGGCTACCGATGGCCGATCGCCCACCCGCGGATCACGCTCCCCTTCGGCCCGACACCGTGGGGCACGTTCATCCTCGACGGCGAGCGGTTCCACGACGGCATCGACATCGCGACGTTCTGTGGCGATCGGGTCCTGGCCGCCCACGACGGGACTGTGATCGCGGCGGGTCGCCGCTTCGACACGCTGCTGGGCTGGGTCGGCCGTCTCGACCGGTATTTCGCACGCCTCGACACCGGCCATCTGTGGTGGGAGCTGCCGATGGTGGTGGTCGTCGACGACGGCAACGGCTATCGCAGCATCTACGCGCACTTCGGGCAGGTGAAGGTCCAGCGCGGCGACTCGGTCCATGCCGGCCAGCTGCTCGGCTTCGAGGGGGCGACGGGCCATGCGACCGGCTGCCACCTCCACTACGGGCTGTTCTCGCCCGCCGAGACGCGCACCTACACCCTCAACAAGGACACGGCGAGGCGGATGAAGCTGCCGCGACACGAGCTCGCGCGGGTCAACCCGTTGCGCGTCTTCCCGCCGCGCCCCGGCAACCACACGCCGGACGCGAACCACCCGAGCGACGGCTGACGGGCTGACCGTCGACCGGCCGATCGCCAGGCCGACGTCGAAGCCGGCTCAGCCGAACAGCGCGGAACCGATGTAAGGCGTCGTCGACCAGCGTCCCGTCGGCGCCGATCGCGGGCACGCCGGCCGGCACCGCGAACAGGCCCGAGCCCGTGTGCTGGAGGTACTCGCTCAGCGCGTCGTTCCGCGCCAGCGCGTCCTGGACCGGGATGAAGCCTGTCCGCGGGTCGCGTACGAAGGCCACGAAGAACAGGCCGGCGTCGAGCCGTCCCAGCGGGTCGTTGCCGTCCGTGAAGGTGTAGCCCCGGCGCAGCATCCGGGCGCCGCCGTGGAGCGACGGATGGGCGAGCCGGACGTGCGAGTCGGCGGCGACCAGTGGCTGCCCGTCGGCGCCGCTCGCGGCGAGGTCGGGCTGGGTGAACTCGGTCCCGCCCGACAGCGGGGCGCCGTCGCCCTTGGCGCGGCCGATGATCGCCTCCTGCTCGCGCAACGACGAGCGGTCCCAGGTCTCGATCACCATCCGGATCCGGCGCACGACGACGTAGGTCCCGCCGGCCAGCCAGCCGGGGCCGGGATCGCCCGGCTGGACCCAGACGTGGCGCTCGACGTCGGCCGTCTCCTCGGCCTTGATGTTCGCGGTGCCGTCCTTGAACCCCAGCAGGTTGCGCGGCGTGGCCTGGGCGGTCGACGTGGACGAGGTCCGGCCGAAGCCGAGCTGCGACCACCGGACCCGCGCGGTGCCGAAGGCGGTCCGGGTGAGGTTGCGGACCGCGTGCATCGCGACCTGCGGGTCGTCGGCGCAGGCCTGGACGACCAGGTCGCCATCGCTGCGGGCCGGGTCGAGCTGGTCGCCCGGGAAGTGGGGGAGCCGGACGAGGCCGGGTGGCAGCAGCTCGGCGAGGCCGAAGCGATCGCCAGCGGCTCCCTCCGGCCCGACGAACAGCGATCGCCCGAACCCGATCGTGATCGTGAGGCCGGCCGGCGGCAGGTCGAGCGCCTCGCCGGTGTCGTCGGGCGGCGCGTCTGCGGGACCCCCGGTGGCCCCGAGCGGTCCGGCGGCCAGCCCGGCCGTGAGCCGCGCCGACATCGTCGTCCACCGGCGGAGCAGGTCGACCAGCTCGGCGCGCGACGTCGTCGTCAGGTCGAACGCCGCGGTGTACATGCGGTCCTGCGCAGGCGTCACGATCCCGGCCTGGTGCGCGCCGGCGAACGGGTACGTCCGGCTGCCCGCGGCGGCCGCCTCCGGGGCCGCGGTCGACGGCGCGCCAGGCAGCAGCTGCCCCACGTCGATCGCGCCGACCGCCGAGAGCCCGCCGAGCCCGATCGCCGCCGCGCCGCCCGCCGCCACGCCGAGGAACGCCCGGCGCGAGACGTCGCGGCGAGCCGAGGACGCTGGCTGGGCGCCGGAGGAGCCCGGCTGGGGGTCGGTCAGGGGGTCCTCGGGCACGCCGCCGCTCAGCCGGCGCCCGTGACCGTCGTCGTGAGCCTCGACAGCGGCTCGCCCACGGCGTCGACCGCCGCGGCCAGCGCCTGGACCTCCGCGCTGCTCAGCTGGTCGTACGGCTTGAAGCCCGCGTCGAGCGACCCGTGCGTTGCCAACAGCGCATTCAGCTCGTCGAACCGCGTCTCCAGCGTCTCGACCAGCTCGGGGTCTCGCGCCGAGGCAACGGCCTCCAGCACCTCGAACGCCTGATTCGCCCCGTCGACGTTGGCCTGGAAGTCCCACAGGTCGGTGTGCGACCAGGTCTCCTCCTCGCCGGTGACCTTGCCCGTCGCGACCTCGTCGAGGAGCTCCTTGGCGCCGTTGGCGATCTGGAAGGCGGCGAACGTGAATTCCGGCGAGTTGACCTTGTCGGCGAGCTGCTGCGTGTACGCGACGAGGTCCTTCGTGGCGGCCGCTCGCTGGGTCGCGGTCAGCGGCACGTACGCCGTCCCGCCGTTGGCCTCTGGCGCCGGCGGCCACAGGTCCTTCTCGATGAGGTGCCAACCGCTCCACGCGTCGCCCTCGGCGAGGTCGGCCTCGCGGGCGTCGAGCAGCGGGTCGAGGTCGCCGAACGACTCGGCGACGGGCTCGATGCTCTCCCAATGGACGCGCGTGGCGGCGTACTGGTCGCGGGCCGCGTCGTCGTCGCCGGCCGCGTACGCAGCGGCGAACGAGCGGGTGCCGGCGATGAGGTCCGCGGCGTGCTCGCGCACGTAGGCGACGTAGGCCGTCTCGGCGTCGGCCAGCTGCCGCGACGAGGCGTTCGAGGGCGACGCGGAGCCGCCGGCACCGGTCACGGTGAACGGGGACCGGATCCCGTCGCCGACCATGCCCGGCTTGCAGGTCGCGAGGTAGGCGCCCGCGGCGGCCTGCACGACGAGGTCGCGGGTGACCCCCGGGCCGATGTTCTCGACCTCGCCGACGATCCGCGACGCCGTCGGCGCCGAGCAGGTAGAACTCGGTGACCTCGTCGCCCGTGTTCTTCACCTGGAACGTGATCGTCCCGGTCGGCGCCGTGCCCGCGGTCAGCCGGCACTCGGTGGCGGAGGACTCCACGCCGATCGTCCCGGCGCCGCCGCTGGCCGGGGCGTTCGAGACGCAGCCCGCCGTGAGCGGGACGACGACCAGCGCCAGGACGGCGACGGCGGGCGCGACGGGCAGGGCGTGCAGGCGGGTCATCGATCCTCCAGTGGGCGGGTCGGGCGCCGGGCGGTGACGGCCCGGGCGGTGGTCAGGGCGGGCGTGGACACCGACCCGGCGTTGTCGCCGCGCTCGTCGGGGGCGACCTTGGCGGGCGGCGGCGCGGATCCCCAGGCCTGGCGGACGAACAGGATCGTCACCGGCACGAGGTAGGCGAACCAGACGACGACCTCGAGCACCGTCATCGCGGGCGAGATGTTGAACACGCCCTTGAGGACGGTCCCGATGACGCTCGACGGCGGAATCGTCGCGGAGACGTCGAAGGCGAGGTTGTTGATGCCCGGCAGGATCCCCGCCTCCTGGAGGTCGTGGACGCCGTAGGCGAGCACGCCGGCCGCGATCACGATCAGGATCAGCCCGGTCCAGGCGAAGAACACGCGCAGGTTCAGCTTCAGCGCTCCGCGGAAGAACGCCCAGGCGATCACGAACGAGGTCCCGAGGCCGAGCAGGGCGCCGATGAGGGGCCCGATCGTCGTCTGGGTCGTCTGCGCGTTCGCCCACAGGAACAGCGCGGTCTCGAGGCCCTCGCGGCCGACGGCGAGCATCGCGACGACGAACACCGCGCCTGCACCGGCGGCGATCGCCCCGTCGAGCTTCGACTGGAGCTCCGCCCGCATGAACCGCGCCGTGCGCGCCATCCAGAAGATCATCCAGGTCACCAGGGCGACCGCCAGGATCGACAGCGTGCCGCCGATCGCCTCCTGCGCCTCGAAGCTGAGGCCGCTCGGGCCGAACGTGAGCAACGCGCCGAACCCGACCGAGACGACAGCGGCCGCCGCGACGCCCGCCCACAACGGCCGGAGGAGGTCGCGACGCTCGGTCTTCACGAGGTAGGCGATGAGGATGCCGACCACGAGCGACGCCTCGAGGCCCTCGCGCAGGCCGATCAGGTAGTTGGCGAGCATCTCGGCCGCGGGGCTCCTCTGCCGGCGTGTCGATCGGCGCCGGGGCGGATGTGGCCCCGACGTCGATGCGGTTGACGGGGCAACTGTAAGGAGGCCTGTCGGGCAGTGTCAAGCGCCCTTGTCACGAGATGACAGGGTGCCTTCAACCGACCCCTTGTCGGCGGCCTCCCGGCCGGCGTGGGCGACCCGCCCGTCAGGCCACTCGGCGGTACCGCCGTCCGATCAGCAACCACGCGGGCAGGCGCGACAGCGCGTCCGCCAGCTCGGGCCCGGGCTCGCCGTCGCGACGCTCGATCGCCAGGGCGGCGGGGCGATCGGCGCCGGGTCGGGCGTCGATGCCGGTCAGGTCGAGGACGACCGTGCCCGGCTCTTCGGGGCCGAGCTCGGCGCGCCGGTCGGCCGGCCAGTCGCGGGTCGTCGACTCGAGGCGGACCTCGCGCTCCGCGCGCCAGCGCGGCCGTCGGAGCAGGATCGCGCGCCAGCCGTCCGCGATGTCCCGGGTCACCGTCCCGTCGCCCGGCGACGGCGACGCCGACACTCGTTCGCCCCGCGCCCACAGCGCGGCCTGGTGCAGCAGCGAGTACTCATCCAGGTCGGCGAACGACCCGAGCCGATCGGCCGGCGACCCGTCGCCGAACACCGCCAGGATCGACGGGGCAAACACCTCGCCGAGATCGAGATCGATCGCCCGGACCGTCCGGTGCAGGTAGACGTGCTGGTACATGAACAGCCGGGCGGTCAGGAACATCTCGAGCGCGCCCACCCCCGACTCATACAGCGTCAGCCCGCGCTCGGACACGAACGCATAGCGCCGAAGCCGCTCGGCGTCGACAGGCCCCATCGACACGCCCGTCAGGTACGCGTCGCGCCGGACGTAGTCGAGGTTGTCGACCGTGAACACGCCCGACAGCAACGGCTGGAGGACGCGCACCCACGCGGGCATCGACCCGTCGACGAGCGGCGGCTTGGACACCAGGAACGAGACCCAGCGGGGGTCGATCGCCTCGCCGCCCTCGAACCGGTCGCGCTCCGGCACCGAGCCGGGCGCCCGGCGCAGCCCGGCGATCAGCGGCCCCAGCTCGCGCTCGATCACCAGCTGCGAGAGGTCCTCGTGGGTGAGGCTCTTGGCGCCGGCCCGGCGCGGGTCGACCGGGGCTGGGAAGGCGGTCAGGAACTGCTCGTCGAAGAAGTGGGCGAACGGGCCGTGGCCGACGTCGTGGAGGAGGCCCGCGATCCGCATCGTCTCGACGACCAGCCCCTCGGACGGGACCGGCTCGCCGGGCGCGATGGTCGCCAGCGCGGGCCGCAGGCTGGGGTACAGCGAACGCGCCCAGAGCCCCGCCTCGTGCATCACGCCCAGGCCGTGGGTGAACCGCGAATGCTCCGCCGTGGGGAAGACCCAGCGCGCGCTCTGGAGCTGGCTGATCCGTCGCAGCCGCTGGACCCACGCCGTGTCGAGCAGGTCGTCCTCGGCGACGTCCTCGGGGTGGAGGTCCGCGGCGCGCGATTCGTCCGGGGCAAGGCGCTTCGTCAGCTCGACGTACCCGTGGATCGGGTCGCTGATGAGGTTGACGGCGGCGAACGGGAGGCGGCGTCCCCGCCTGTCGGCCGCCGGGGCGGTCTCGTCCCCTACGGGACCCAGACGCGGCCCTCGGTCGTCCACTCGGAGAGGTTACCGCGCTGGTCCGCGGCCCGGACCCGGAAGCCGTACCAGTGTCCGCGCGACCGGTCCCTGAGGGTTAGCGTGTTGCGGGTCGTGTTGTTCAGGGCCGTGCGCCAGTCGCCGTGGTCGACGCGCACCTGGACGTCGAAGCTTGCGAGGCCCGCCAGGTGGGTCTGGAGCGTCGGATCGTGGCCGGTCCAGTGGAACGTGACCGTCCGGCCGCTCACGCCCTTGCCATGCTTCTCGGCCTTGGGTGCCGTGTGGTCCTTCGAGTCGGCGAACACGACCGACGCCCAGGTGGTGCCGTTGCTCGCCCGGTAGGCGTAGCCGATGCCGATGTAGTTGTAGCCGCGGCTGAACATGATCGCCGCGTGCGGTGCGCTGGCCTTCCACATCGAGTAGATGTGATCGGCGGCCGCATTGCCCCAGTCGGCGTTCGACACGCCGATGATCTCGCCGAACGAGTACCACTGGATCCCGCGCTGGGTGTACTCGGCGCCAAGGTCGCCGCCGGCGGCATCGTGCGAGAGCGCGTTGCTCGACGCCATGTTCGAGGCGCGCCCCTCGGCGATCGAGGTCAGCGAGCCCCACTCGCGGAGCTTCACCAGGCCCCGGCTCTCGCGGTCGTGGTTGAGCGACTCGAGCATCCGGTCGGCCATCGAGGACGATGTGGCCGTCGCGCCGACGGGAGCCGCCCAGATTGCGAGGACGCTCGTCGCGAGCACGGCGGACGCGACCACGAACGCCACGTGACGCCGCAGGGAGCGACGCGGGGACGGGACGCGGACGACGCTTCGCTCGATGACGCGGGCCTCCATGGGGTGACGGAAACACGGGGTCGCGTGTCGGGGCTGACCAGCCTACCCGAGGCCGCCACATGGTGAGCGCGTGAGGCCGACAGGGGAATAGCCCGGAGGGCCTACCCCGTTACGAGTACCTTGCGATTGCCCGCGTCAGGGTCCCCGCGACGTCCTCGCGAAGGTCCTGGGGGGCGAGGACCTCGACCTGGTCGCCCCACGACAGGATCCACAGCCGGATCTCGATCGTGCCCGCGACCCGGGCCCGCCACTCGAGCGACCCGTCCGCGGCTTCGCTGACCTCCTGGCTCGGATGCCAGGTCGCCTCGCGCACCCGTGCGCTGACCGAGGGATCGAAGCGCAGCACGACCTCCGTCTCCGGCTGGTCCGCGATGATGTCCCAGGCCCGCCGCAGCGTGGCACCGAGCGCGCCGGCCTCCGGGGCGTCGAACGTGCGCGGCGTGAGCGAGAGGTCGATGATCCGCTCGACCTTGAACGTCCGCAGGGCGTCGCGCGTCTCGTCGTGGCCGATCAGGTAGAGGGCGTGGGTCGCCAGCGACGGCTCGAGCAGGTACGGGCGCACCTCGGCCCAGCGGGGCTCGCGCTCGGTCCCGTCGTAGCGCGCCGGCGCGTACCGGAAGCGCACGACCCGCCGCTCCGCCCAGGCCCGCGTGAGGTCCTCCACGTGGCGGTTGAAGGCCTCGTCCACGCGTCGCGCGGCGAGGTCGTCGAGGGTGCGCTCGACGTGCTCACGCAGGGCGTCCGGCAGTCCCTCTTCCAGCTTCTGGAACGCCGAGGCGAGGTGCGGCTCGTACTTGTCGGCGTAGCGCGTCACCAGCCGCGCCGACAGGAACACCGCCATCGCCTCGGGGAGCGTCAGCCGCAGCGGCGGCAGGAACGCTCCCGGCTGGACGCCCCAGCGGCCGCCCTCGCTCCAGACCGGGAACTTCAGCTCACTCTCGAGGGCGCGCAGGTCGCGGTAGACGGTCCGCTTCGACATGCCAGTGCGACGGGCGATCTCGGCCGGCCGGATCCCGGCCTCGCCGCTCGCCTGGAGGACGCCGAGCACCGCCAGCAGCCGGGCGAGGCGGTCGCGCTTGCCTTCCGCGCGATCGCCGCCGTCCGCGTCGAGCACCGAGTCGTCGCCGGCGTCCCAGTCGGTCATGCGCGCCACGTCCGATCGCCGGTCACTGGAGCGGCGGGAAGACGGCGACCGGAAACCCCCGGTCGATCGCGGTCAGCCGGAAGCGGATCGTCGCCAGCAGGGCGTCGGGCATGAGGTTCCCGGCGGGACCGGTTGCTCGTCCGTCGACCTGGCCCAGCTGCCCGTCGGCGAACACCCAGTAGTCGAGGTCGACGTGCCAGCGGGAGATGTCTGTCTCGCCGATCAGCAGGTCGACCTCGGGCAGCGCGCGGCGGAGCGTGTCGCCATCGAGGGTGATCCGGCAGTGGCGAGCCCGCGCCCCTTCGATGTAGGCAAGCCCGCGGTCCTCCGCGACCGACCGGTTCGGCGGCGTCAGCGCGACGTTGACGAGCTGGACGTCGAGGTCGCGACCCGCGAGCGCCGCGATGGGCACCGCGCGCCAACCGCTGCCCGGCTGGCGTTCCCACGCGTCCTCGCCGACCCGCACGGCGCCGACCTGCCCGACCAGCAGGCGCGTTGCCGCGAACCCGTTCCAGCGCACGTCGGTGCCGTCGCGGATGCCGCCGATGACGACCTGGCCGGTCCGGCGGTCGTCGATGGAGCCGTCGAAGCGAAGGTCGAGGATTGCGGTCGAACCGGCGTTGAGCTCCCCGTTGCAGGCGGGTGGCTCAAGATCGGGATCGGTGGGCCCGAAGCGCGAGGCGATGGCCGGCCGATCGCCCAGCGCCAGCTCGTTGACGAGGGCGACGGCGCTGAACACGGAGCCCGCCGCCAGGACCATGGCGAGCGCGATCACGGTGCCCGCGAGCAGCCGACGCCGGCGGAGCGCGCCGCCCCCGAGCCGGCGGCGGGCGACCCCGAGCCCCGCGAACATCGCGGTCGCGAGCAGCGCGATCACCCACGGATAGGCCGCCTCGAACGACGGAAGGAGCGTCTGCGGCCCGCGGCCGACCAGCTGCGTGACGATGCCCGCGATCGAGGGGATCAGCAGCAGCACTGCCCCGAACCCCAGCCACGCGGTGGCCGCGAAGGCCCGGTCGCCCCGCGCGACCGGCGGCCAGCGCACCGCGACGAGCGCGATCAGGATCGGCCCGATGGCGGCCAGGCCGACGGCGAGGTCGATGGGTCCGCCAGGGCGGTAGCCGATCAGGACCAGGCCGAACACGACGAACCACAGGACCACGAGGAACATGGCCAGGATCCGCAGCTCGATCGCCCGCACGCGCACGGCCGGAGTCTACCGATGCGCGCCGGTTGCGCCGCAAGTACCGGTCCGACAGGACTCACGGGTCATCGAGCGCGGGGACGATCGAACCCCATAGTCAGCGCACTGCACCGACATGCAGTGCCCGCCACCGAACACTCGACGGGCGCGACGGTCCCTCCCTCCTCCCGCCGCGTCCGAATCCTTTCCGCCGAAGCGACGCCGTGCCTCCTCCCGGCGTCGCTTCGGCGTTTCCATGACCCGTTCCAGGTCCGCGGCGACCGCTACCATCCCCGGCCATGACCCGGCCCATCGTCTCGCTGCTGACCGACTTCGGCGTCCGCGACGTGTCCGCGTCGATCTGCCGGGCGGTCGTCCTCGGGATCTGCCCGGATGCCGAGGTCATCGACCTCACGCACGAGGTCCGCAAGTACTCGATCCGCGACGGCGCGCTCGCCCTGTGGTGTGCGCTGCCGTACCTGCCGGTCGGGTTCCACGTCGCCGTCGTCGACCCGGGTGTCGGGACGGCGAGGCGGCCGCTGGCGATCCTGACCGGCCGGGGCGACGTCCTGATCGGTCCCGACAACGGGCTGCTGATCCCGGCGGCCGAGCGCCTCGGCGGCGTCGTCGAGTCGCGCGAGCTCCAGAACCCGGCCTACCGGCTGCCGGTGGTCACCAGCACGTTCCACGGCCGCGACGTGTTCGCGCCGGCCGCCGCGCACCTCGCCCGCGGCGCGTCGTTCGAGTCGCTGGGGCCGGCGATCGACGGCCCGCTCGTCGGGTCGCCGCTGCCGGTCGCGCGGGTCGCCGACGGCGCGATCGAGACCGAGGTCGTGTACGAGGACACGTTCGGCAACGTGAAGCTGTCCGCGCTCGCCGCCGACGTCCGCGATGCCCTGGGCGAGCCTGTCGGCCGCACCTTCGCGATGACGGTCGACGGCGCCCGGACCGTGGACATCCGATGGGCGCGCACGTTCGGCGACCTCGAGGCGGGCGACCCGCTGCTGTACGAGGATTCGTACGGTCGTGCGTGCGTGGGTGTGAACCAGGGCTCGGCGGTCGCGTCGCTCGGCCTGCGCGACGGGAACCGGCTGGAGCTGCGCCCCCGCTGACGGGCTGGCGTGGGCCGCTACACTGCGCCGGGCACACTGCTGAGGAGACACACCACCGATGCGCACTCTGAGGGGCCTCGCGGGCCTCGCCTTCGTCGCCGCTATCGCCGCGGCCTGCACATCCAGCGGTGGCCCGACGACGGCTCCATCGGCCGCCGTCTCGCCAGCCGCCAGCGTCGAGGCCTCGTCTGCGCCGTCTGCGGCGCCGTCCGAGGCCGCTGCGGCCACGGCCACACCCGATGCGTGCGACGTGACTCGTCTCCGGCTCAAGAGCGTCGGCGGGCTGACGATCGGCACCGACAACCCGGCCTTCGGGCCGTACTTCGAACCGTCCGACACGAACCCCGACCCGTGGGAGCTCGGCGACCCGACGAACGGCAAGGGATTCGAGAGCGCCATGGCGTACGCGATCGCCGAGAAGATGGGCTTCACCAAGGATCAGGTCACGTGGATCGCCGTCCAGTTCAACAACGCGATCCAGCCCGCCCCCAAGGACTTCGACATGTACCTCAGCCAGGTTTCATACAGCCCGGAACGAGCGCAGGCCGTCGACATCAGCGACGGCTACTACGACCTGACGCAGTCGCTAGTCGTTCCCGCGAAGAGCAAGTTCGCCAAGGCCAAGTCCATCGCGGACCTCAAGGACATGGTGCTCGGCGCTCAGGTCGGGACGACGAGCCTGAAGACCATCACCGACGTCGTGGCGCCTGCGAAGGAGCCAAAGATCTATGACACGAACGACGCGGCGGTCGAAGCCTTGAGGAACGGCCAGATCGACGGCATCGTGGTCGATCTGCCGACCGCCTCGTACGTGGCGGGGGTGCAGCTCGGCGACGGGAACATCGTCGGGCAGTTCGCCGGCTCGGCCGAGGGTGAGCATTTCGGCGTCGTTCTGGACAAGGACAGCCCGCTCACCCCGTGCGTCAATGCGGCGATCGGCCGCCTGGCCTCGGCGGGGACACTGGACGCCCTCGCGAAGCAGTGGCTGCCCGACCTCGTGAACGTCCCCGTCTTCCAGCCCTGATCCGTGGGCCCCGACGCGGCCCAGCAGGCGGGCGCGGCATTCCCGCCGCGTCGCCCGAGAGGGCCGCGGTTCGAGTTGGGCGGAGACGGCGCCCGGGCGTTCCTGATCGCGGTGATCTCCACCGTGATCGTGTTCGGACTGATCGCCTACGTCGTAACCAATGCGCCCGGCTGGTCGCGGTTCCAGGAGGCGTTCCTCAACGGGCCGATCTTCTGGGAATCGCTGCCCAAGCTGGTGAACAAGTTCTGGGTCAACGTCCGGTTGTTCCTGCTCGCCGAGGTGCTGATCCTGATCTTCGGCCTGGGACTGGCCGTTGCACGCGGCCTGCCCGGCCCGGCGTTCTTCCCGATCCGGCTGCTGGCTACGGTGTACGTCGACGTGTTCCGGGCGATCCCCGGCCTGCTGATCATCTTCGTACTCGGCTTGGGCATTCCCGCGCTGCGGATCCCGGGGATGCCCAGCGACGAGTTCTTCTGGGCCATGATCGCGCTGACGTTCGTGTACTCGGCCTACGTCTCGGAGGTGTATCGGGCGGGCATTGACTCGATCCACCCGAGCCAGGACGCCGCAGCCCGCTCGCTGGGCCTGTCGCGCTGGCAGGGCCTTCGGTTCGTCGTCCTCCCGCAGGCGGTGCGGCGCGTGATTCCGCCGCTGCTCAACGACTTCATCGGCCTCCAGAAGGACACCGTGCTCGTGTCGTCGATCGGTGTCGTGGAGGTGTTCCGCGAGACCCAGATCCTCCAGGCGGCGACATTCAACTTCACGCCCTACGTCGCGACGGCGCTCATCTTCCTCGTCGTCACGATCCCGCTGGCGCGGTTCACCGATTACCTGCTGCGGCGCGAACAGTCACGACGCATGGCAGGCGTCCGCCGATGAGCGTCGAGGCTGTCATCGACGAAAGGGCCGCCGCGACCGCGGGCCGCATTGCGCTCTCGATCGAGGGCCTGCACAAGTCGTTCGGGGAGCTCGACGTCCTGCGGGGTATCGACCTCGAAGTCGCCGAGCACGAAGTCGTCGCGCTCATCGGCGCGTCGGGCAGCGGCAAGTCCACGCTCCTGCGCTGCGTCAACCTGATCGAGCCGATCGACGCCGGCCGGATCCGGATCGAGGGCGACGAGATCACCGCCAAGGGCGTGGAGGTCAACCGCATCCGCCGCCGGATCGGGATCGTGTACCAGGCCTACAACCTGTTCCCGCACATGCGGGTCATCGACAACGTCACGCTCGCGCCGCGCAAGGTCCTCCGGCTGCCACGTGCTGACGCCGAGCGCGCGGCGACCGAGCTCCTGACGCGGTTCGGCCTCGCCGACAAGGCGGCCGACTACCCGGAGCGCCTCTCGGGCGGCCAGCAGCAGCGAGTCGCGATCGTGCGCGCCCTGGCGATGTCGCCGGACATCCTGCTGCTCGACGAGGTCACGTCCGCCCTCGACCCCGAGCTGGTCGCCGAGGTGCTCAACGTGATCCGGGAGCTGGCCGCTGGGGGCATGACGATGGTCATCGCGACCCACGAGATGGCGTTCGCCCGCGACATCGCCAACCGCGTCTGCTTCCTCGACGCGGGCCGGATCCTCGAGCAGGGGCCGCCGTCCCGGATCTTCTCAGAGCCCCAGGAGCCCCGGACGCGGCAGTTCCTCAACCGGATCATCGAAGCCGGGCGGATGTAGGGTCCTCGCTGGCGCCCCGCGGCTGCGATCAGCGGTCCGCGGCCGGCCCCCGGCACGCGTCGACGAAGAACGCGAACAGCCGGTCGAACGCCTTGGGCGTGGACTCGGTGCGCTCGGGGTGGCATTGGACCGCCATCCGGAATGGGCCGTTGGCGGACTCGAACGCCTCCACCAGCTCGCCGTCCGGCCCGGGCGAGAACGCCGCCGGGACGAACCGGGACGCGAGGTCCGTGCGGCCGACGCCCTGGTGGTGGTAGCTGTTGACGGTCAGGACGCCGCCGCCGACGTTCGCCGGGTAGAGGATGCGGGTGAGCCGCGTCCCGGGGGCGGTCCGCAGCGGGTGGGTGAGCGCATCGCCGTGTCCCCACCCGGGTCCCGCATGGCCGTTGACGTGCTGCCGCAGCCGGCCACCCGCGAACACGTTCATCGCCTGGAACCCGCGGCAGATCCCAAACACCGGCAGGCCCCGGGCCTCGGCCGCCTCCCACGCCGCCGCCTCGAGCACGTCGCGCTCGCGCTCCATGCCGTGGGCCCCGTCCACCGCCTGCCCGTAGCGGGCCGGGTCGACGTCCGCGCCGCCGCTGAGCAGCAGGCCGTCCATCGACGCGAACGCCGCCTCGCGCTCGGCCCCGGAGGCCGTCGCGTCCAGTGGCACGGTGTCTGCCCCGTGCCGGTTCAGCACCGCCAGGTACAGCGCGTTCTTGCGGGCCGCGATGTCCGGCTCCGACTGGGCGGCCGGGACCTGCAGCGTGACGACGATCCGGGGAGCCGATCCGGCGGCGGGCGACATGGCGCGAGGATACCGAGGCCGGGCACGCCTTGGCGATGGCGAGGCGAGGGCCCGATGGCGATGGCGCGGGCGAGGACGAGGCGAGGACGAGGGCCGAGGCGATGGCCGCGGGCGCGCGCTACGGGGCCGCGCTGGCGGTGCTCGGCGGGTCCTCGAGGTCCGTGTCATCGGGCGTGGGCGTGACCTGGATCCCGGTCTCGCCGTCGTCCGGTGGCGCGACGTACTCCTTGCCCGGCAGCACCCGGAGGATCCAGCCCAGATCGAGCCGGTCGGGCCGGTAGTGCGCGCTCTCCGGGTCGAGCGACGGGTACGCCTCGCGGTTCCAGTAGGACAGGCTGCGGGTCGAGGTATGGAACCGGCGCGCGATCCGGGTCAGCGTGTCGCCGCGCGAGACCTTGTACAGCTTGAACGTCGGCCCCGGGGTGGGCGTGGGTGGCCCGGGGGTCGGCGTCGGCGGTGGCGGCGTCGTCGGGCCGGCGGGCGGGGTCGGGGTGGGCGCGGGCGTCGGGCGGATCGAGCCGGGCAGACAGGCCGCGATGGCGATGGCCAGGGCGGCGCCGAGCACGGCAGCGAGCGCCGGCCTGGTGCGAGCGCGACGTACGGACCGGTTCACAGGCAGCCTCCCCGCGGCCCGATTGTGACGCAAGACCCGCGGCGGCGGTGATGGCGCCCTAGGCGCGACGGCGTCGCGCCGGGCAGCACCGCCGGGGAGTCAGGCCGCCGACGCGCTCGGCGGGTCGACCGGCGTCGGCTCGGACAGGGTGAACTCGCTGGCCAGCGCGAGGCCCTCGGAGGCGGTCGCGACCCGGCCCCGGCCCCGCCGCTTGGCGACGAAGCAGGCGCGATCCGCGGCCAGCAGCACGTCCTCGGCGGTCGCCCCGTCGCCCGGGTACGACGCCGTCCCGATCGAGGCCGAGACCACGACGCCCCCGGCGCTCCAGGTCGACCCATCGCCCCCGACCCGGGCGACGGCCGAGCAGATGCGCTCGGCGACGGCCAGCAGCCCGTTCGCGTCGCTGTGCGGCAGCCCGAGCACGAACTCGTCGCCGCCGTAGCGGAACACCGCGTCCGTGTCGCGGGCCGCGCCGCGCATCGCCGTGGCGATCTCCCGCAGCAGCCGGTCGCCAGCCTGGTGTCCCAGCCGGTCGTTGACGGTCTTGAACTCGTCGAGGTCGACCATGACGAGGCCGAACGGGTCGCCGGCCGAAACGCTGCGTGCCAGCCAGTCCTTGAACGAGCGGTGGTTCAGGAGGCCGGTCAGGTCGTCGGTACGCGCGCGGAGGTCGGCCTGCTGGAAGATCTCGGCGTTGCGCAGGGCGATCGAGACCTGCGCGGCGAACAGCTGGACGAGCTCGAACTCCTGCTCGTCGAAGCCGGTCGCGTCGCCGAGCCGTTCGAGCGTCATGACGCCGACCGCGCCGTCGGGCCCGAGCAGCGGCACCACGATCAGGCTGCCCTCGATCGCGCCCGGTGGCCCGGAAGTGGTTGACCCGCTCGTCGGTCAGCTCGTCCACGATCAGGACGGGCTCGTTGTGCTCGACGACCCACGTCGCGATGCCGGTCTCGCCCGGCTCCCACGACTGGAGGTAGTCGTCCGCGTGCACGCCGCGCGCGGTCAGCGGCACCAGCAGCCCCGCGGCGCGGTCGACGACCTCGATCGCGATGTTGTCGGACTGGATGAGCGCCCCCATCCGGTCGGTGATCTGCTCCAGCACCGCACGCTGGTCGAGCGTGGTCAGGATCGACTCGGTCGTGCGCAGCAGCTCCCGCTGGGCCGCCAGCTGGCGCTCGAGCCGGTTCGACTGCTCGCGCATCATCGCGGTGGCATCGGCGTTGGTCATCGCCTGAGCCGCGAACGACGCGTAGATCACCAGCAGCCGCAGGTCGTCCTCGGTGAACTGGCGCAGTCCGAGCTTCGACAGCACCAGCACGCCCAGGCACACGCCCTCATGGACCATCGGCGCCAGGAGCATCGACTCGTCGATGTCGGGCTCGGAGCCCGGGATCGTGATCGCGCGCGGGTCGTTGGCCGTGTCGTCGACGAGCTGCGGGACGCGGTACTTGGCGACCCAGCCGGTCACGCCCTCGCCGATCTCGACACGCAGGTTCTCGACGGTCTCGTCCGAGTACACCGCCCCGTCGCCCATCATCGCCACCGGCACCAGGTCCTTGCCGTGCACGCGGTAGACGCGGACGTTGTGGTAGTCGATGAGCTGCCGCAGCTCGGTGGCGATGGCGTGACCGATCTCGCGCACCTCGGTGAGCCCCGACAGCCGCGACCCGAGGCGCTGGATCGACTGCAGCTGGGCCGCCCAGGTGGCCATCCGGCCGAACGTCCGGGCGGAGCGCACGGCGATGGCCGCGTCGCCGGCGAGGGCCTCGGCGCTGTCGAGGTCGACCTGGCGCCAGCGGTGCGGGCGGTCGTGGGCGAGGTAGAGCATCCCGTGGATCTCGTGCCCGTCGACGAGGGGCGCGCACAGCAGCGTGTCGATGCCCTCCTGCACCGCCGCGGCGCGGAGCGGGCTGCCCGACCGGGGCGTGTCGGGCCCGACGAGGATCACCGGCCGGCGCGACGGCAGCTCGCGCTGGCCGAGGCGGTCGATCTCGAGGGCTCGCGCGGCGTCGAGGAAGCCGTCGGAGAAGCCCGTGCCACCCGGCGACGAGACGCGGCCCTCGGCGTCGTGGAGGACCACCGCGACGCGGTCGGCGCCGAACAGGACGCGGGCGTGGTCGCTGAGGTCGCGGACGACGTCGCCCACGTCGAGCCGCGAGGCGAGGTCGGTCGCGACCCGGCGCAGCGCCTCGGCGCGGCGCAGGCGGGCGCTGGACTGCTCGGTCGCGTTGGCGCCCTGGATGAGCACCCCGAGCGTGCGGGCGATGGCCCGGGCGAGCCGGTGGCCGTCGTCACGGCCGAGCTCGACCGCGCCCGCGATGACCAGGACGCCCCACGGGTGCTCGCCGCCCGGGATCCGCACGACCAGCTCGTCGGTGCCCATGCCCAGTACGGGGGCGGGCCCGTCGCCGCCGGGGCGGGCGTGGATCGGCTCGCCGGACTCGAGCGCCTGCGAGAACAGGCTGCGGCCCGGCGGGACGTTGCGGCCCGCCGTGATCCCCGGGCCCTCGACGTCCGTCGCGCGCGACACGAGACCGCCGGGCCGGAGCTCCCAGATCCCGACCAGCGCCGCGCCGGTGGCGACGCGCACGCGGTGGCAGGCCTCGTCGAGCGCCGAGTCCATGCCGCTGGGGAACGAGGCGATCTCGGCCAGGTCCGCCAGCAGGTCGACGCCGGCGGCGGAGTCGGTGAGCGTTCGGTCCATCGGCTCGGTGGCCCGTCGCGGCATGCGCGTGGACGTCGACGCGTCGGCCACCGCGGCGGGCGTGTCGGAGGCGGCCGCCGTGAGGAACCGCTGGAGGTCGACCAGGCGGTAGCGACGGTCGCCCCGGTCGTTGATGCGGTAGTAGCGCAGCCGGCCGGCCTCGCTCCACGCCCGGATCGTGTTCGGGTGCACGCCCAGCACGTGCGCCGCCTTCGTCACCGAAAGCGTCGCGTCGCCGGGGCGCGGGACCCGGGCGTCGGTTGCTGGAATGTGGGATTTGGCAAGCATCGCAGTGGTCGGAGCGGTTCCCGTGGCGGTGGCCTGGTGCCCTGACTTTCCACCACTTACCAAGAGTTGCCAATAGGCCGATCCTCCCATCGCTCAGGTCCTGCCTCCCAACAGGACCCGGTCCTACCTCGTTCGAGGGGGACATGCCGGTGCCTCGGTGGGCGTCGCGACCCCGCCACCCGGGCGGACGGGCGCCCTCGTGGCCGCGTCCGTGCTTGCAGCCGGCGTTTGGCCTGTCAGGGGCGGCCCGCGTCCTCGCGCCGCGCCGTCAGCCGGACGTACGCCAGGGTGATGCCCACCGTCACCACCGCGATGGCCGCGACCACCAGGACCGCCGTCAGCGGGTCCCCCACCAGTCCCGGTCCCTGGCCAGAGCTGCGGGGATCGCCGATGCCCGGAGTCGCAGAGGGGACCGCGGCGAGGGCGGCTCCGGGCAGGCCCGCCAGGACGGCGGCCGCCACGACCAACGCAGCGAGCAAGTCGAGCGCGCCGCGCACGCGCTCAGACGATCGCATCAACCACCCACCAGCCGATGCCGACGACGGTGGCGACGACACCGATGCCGAGCAGTGCCGCGACCACCCGGGTCGTGTCCGCGCGGCCGACCGCGAGCAGGCGCATCGCCTCGTCCGGCTCCAGCGTGGTCACGATGAGCGGGCGGCCGAGGCCGGCGTGCAGGACGACGCCGCGCTCGGCGTCGCGGACGGGCACCCCGCAGGCGATCGCGTGGTCCACGCTGCTCAGCTGCTCGACGCGCAGCCTGACGGGCGTCTCCGGCGGCGTGCCCTCGGGCATGCGGTCCGGGATCTCCGCCGCGGTCCCCTCGGACTCGCGGATGACGACGACCAGGCCCTCGTCGATCGCGTCGACGTCGATCGCGATCCGGTCGAGCCCGTCCACGACCTCGAACGGCACCGCCTCGCGGCCGTCCTCGATCGCCGTCCATCGCTTGCCGGCGCCCGTCTCGAGCCGGGTCCGGCGGAACACGAGGGGGCGGTGGTGCTCGTCCTCGAACTCCTCCTCGGCGTCGATCCGTCCCGAGACCGCCACGTACCGCGTGGTGCCCGCCTCGGCGAGCGCGAGCGCGCGGGCCACGGGCACGACCGGGGTCGCGGCGAGGATGCGGCCCACGCGGGCGCCGCCGCCGAGCGATCGCAGGAGGATCCAGCCGATCCCGAGCAGCGCGAGGCCAACCAGGACCAGGAGGACGGGGATCACGGCGGGGATGATAGCCGCCGGGGCGGCGGGCCCGGTCGCGGCGGGCGGCCGCGCGTCATCCGACTGGGATCAGCGGGGAATCAATAGCCCGAAGGAACCTACTCGACGCGTGGGCGTTGATGTGATCGCCGCCGTTAGCATCGCTCGGCCCCTTCGGGCTGCTTTCCACGCTATCGGTCGCGGAGCACCCGGGTCAATGGACTTATCCACCCATGACCGCCCGAACGGGTCCACGTTGTCCACCATCGATCCACCATCGTCGCGTGCCGACGTCTTGGCGGCCGAGCCCGCCGTGCCGCGCTACCCTGGGCGGGTCGGAACCCTCAGGCGGAGCCGCGTCCCGTCCGCGGGTCGAGCGCCCGGACCTGGCCGTCGAAGCTCGTCAGCACCAGGCGCCCGCCGACCAGCTCGACGTCCGTGACCACGTCGGAGTGCGCCACCCGCCAGGCGACCTCGCCGTCGGCCTCGAGCGCGAACGTCTCGATCTCGGCCTGGACGATGACGTGGGCGAGGCGCGACGAGCCGAGCACCGCGAGGATCGGCGTGGCGGACCGGTGGCTCCAGCGCAGCGTCCCGGCGCGCGCCTCGAACCCGTACGCGTGGAAGCCGTACTTCACGACCAGCAGCCCCTCGCTGTCCCACAGCATCCCCTCAGGCTCGTCGCTGATCGTCGAGGCGAGCCGGACGGTCCACGGGCCGACCGGTGTCTCCACCCGGATCTCCGCTCGGCACCGCGCATCCGGATCCGGCCCGGCGAGCTCGCCGAGGTCCGTCAGCGGCCCGCCCGCCTCGGTCAGCGCGAAGATGGACGCGGCCTGGCCGCTGCCCGCCCAGCGGAGGCTGGCTCGCAGGCCGCCGGGGAACGAGATGACGGCGTGGCGCGGCTCGGCGGGCACGACGCCGTCAGGCGCCGGCGTTCTGCGGCGCCGCGCTCGGCTCGGCGCGCTCCGTGTCCTCGGGCGCGGGACGCGGGTCGCGGTCCTCGCAGATCGGCGCCACGTGCGCGTTGGACAGCATCCGCAGCGTGCCCGGCGCGACCGGGAACACGGCCGTGGGGGTGCCGGCCGCGGCCCAGACGATCGGGAAGCGGCCGAGGTCGGGATCCATGACGACACGGATCGACCGCCCGAAGCCGAACGGCGGGATGCCGCCGATGGTGAAGCCCGTCAGCTCCCTCGCCTCGTTCGCGTTCGCGCGCCGCACCTCGGGCTCGCCGGTCACGGCCGCCAGCCGCGCCAGGTCCACGCGGTTGGGACCCGAGACCAGGCACAGGATCGGCTCCAGCGCGCCGGCGTCGGCGGGCGCCACGAAGACCAGCGACTTGACGATCTGGCCGAGCTCCGCGTCGACCGCCCCGGCCGCGTCCTGCGCGGTGTGGGTCGACTCCGAGAACACCCGCACGTCCAGGGTCACGCCCTTCCGGGCGGCGGCGTCGACGACTCGCTGGATCGGCGCGGGATAGGGAGGCTCGGGCACGGCGGGAGTCTACAGCCTGCCGTCCTCGACCCCGGCGCGGCCGGGTAGGATCGCGATCGTGATCGCTCGAGACGCCCCGCCGGGAGCTCGCCGATGAACCGACGGACGCCACGTCGTCGTGGTCGCGGCGGGCGCCGTCCCGGCGCGCGACGCGCTGGACCGGGCATGGCCGGGCTGGGCGGACGGGGTCGACGCCGTCGTGGCCGCGGACGGGGGCCTCGCCGCGGCCGACGCCCTGGACCTCGCCCCGACGGTGGTCGTCGGCGACATGGACTCGGCCGAGGCCGCTCGCGTGGAGGCGGCCGCCGCTGCGGGCGTGCCGGTCATCCGGACGTCGTCGGACAAGGACGAGTCGGACACCGAGCTCGCCGTCCTCGAGGCCGTGCGCCTCGGCGCGACGCGGATCACCGTCCTGGGTGCGCTGGGCGGCCCGAGGCTCGATCACGAGCTCGCCAACGTGTGGCTGCTGGCGCTCGACGCCCTGGGCGGCGTCCCGACGGCCCTGCTCGACGAGCGGGTCCGGGTGACGCTTCTCGAGGCCGGCGGTCCGGGCGCGGATGACCGGGCCGTGCGGCGGGAGCTGCCGGGCGTCGTCGGCGCGACGGTGTCGCTGCTGCCCTTCGGCGGCGACGTCGAGGGCGTGACGACGCATGCCCTTCGATACCCCCTGGTGGACGAGCCGCTCACCGCCGGCCCGGCCCGCGGCCTGTCCAACGTGCGCACCGGGCCCGACGCGGCCGTGGCCATCCGGCGCGGCCGGCTGCTCATCGTCGAATCGGCGATGTGAGCCTCGAGGCCGTCCCGGCCGCCGGAGGGCTATCCTCGACCCCATGAGCACGCCGCAGGCCGGCGACCTGGCCCCGGAGGTCGCGCTTCCCGATGAGCACGGCACGGTCCATCGCCTCGGCGACCGGGCCGGCCACTGGACCGTCGTCTACTTCTACCCGCAGGACGACACCCCGGGCTGCACGACCGAGGCCTGTCAGTTCCGCGACCTCAACGGCGACCTCGCGGGCCTCGACGCCGAGGTGTGGGGGATCAGCCCCGACGGCTCCGGCAGCCACGCCGCCTTCCGAGCCAAGTTCGGGCTCCCGTTCACGCTCCTGTCGGACGAGGACCATGCGGTCGCCGACGCGTACGGCGCGTGGCAGGAGAAGCAGAACTACGGCCGCACGTACTGGGGCATCGTCCGCTCCAGCTACCTCGTCGGGCCCGACGGCCGGATCGCCAAGGCGTGGCCGAAGGTGAAGGCCGACGGGCACGCCGCGCAGGTCCTCGCGGCCCTCGAATCCGCACGCGCCGAGCCGGCGGTCTGAGCGTGTCCCGGACCCTGTCGCGGGCACACAGAGAGGCTTCGCCCGTGGGGGGAGACGAGCGAAGCCTCAGGCGCGACTCTAACACAACGTTCCTTCGCTTTTGGGTGTCGCGGAGGCGACTCGACGACCGTCCCGGCGGCCATCCCGAGGCCTCCCGGCGCCGTGGCTGAGACCCCGCCCGAACCCCCCGCCAAGACGCCCCACGCCTGGCGTCCGGCGCGGTTCATGGTGATCGTCGCCCACCCCGACGACGCCGACTTCGGACCGGCCGCGACGGCCGCCCGCTGGATCGCCGACGGCTCCGAGGGCTGGCTGGTGTGCTGCACCAGCGGCGACGCCGGTGCCGACGACTGGCGCACCGACCCGCTCGAGCTGGCGGCGACACGCGAGGCCGAGCAGCGGGCGGCCGCGGACGTCGTCGGGTATGCCGGGATCTCGTTCCTCCACCAGCCCGACGGCGCGCTCGCCAACGACCTCGCGCTGCGCGAGCTGCTCGTGCGCGAGATCCGGACGTTCCGGCCCGATGCCGTGCTGGCGGTGGACCCGGAGACGCTGTTCTACGACGACGAGGGCGTGAACCACACCGACCACCGGGCCGCCGGCTTCGCCGCCGTCGACGCCGTCTACCCGGCGGCGCGCAACGGGATGGCGTTCCCGTGGCTCGCGCGCGACGGCCTGGAGCCGCACATCGTCCGCCGCCTGTACCTGTTCTGGTCGGGTCGCCCGACGGCGTGGATCGATGTCAGCGGCACGATCGACCGGAAGCTCGAGGCGCTCCGCGCGCACCCGAGCCAGCTGCGCCACCCCGAGGAGCTCGAGCCGCGGATCCGCGGGTGGGCGAAGGAGGAGGGGGCGGCGATCGGTGTCGAGGCCGCCGAGGCGCTGCGGGTGATCGTCATCGAGGCCGACCCGGAGGCCGACGCCGCGTCCCCGGATCCGGAGCCTCCGGCCGGCGGCTGATCACCCGACCCGGCGGTCGCCGGGCCGGACGTCGCTCAGTCGGGCTCGAGGAGGGCCGGGCGCACGCGGCCCCAGTTGTTCCAGACCTCCGCGAGGTCGCCGGCACGCGGCCCGAGCGCGTCCACCATCTCGCCCAGCGTCAGGTCGCCGGCGTGCTCGACCAGCCACTCGTCGGACGCCACGCGTGGCCTGCTCGTACAGCTCGGCGAGCTCCCGCTCGCGCGGCCAGTTGCGGATCCGCATCCGGTCGAGGCCCGCGTAGCCCACCGCGAGCGACAGGTCGCGCTGGGCGGGGACCCGCTCGTCGGCGAACCCGCCGACGCCGTCGTAGCGATAGCCGAGGGCCGACAGCGCGGCGACGATCTCGCGGGACTCGGTGGCCGTGAACAGCGACCAGAAGGTGTCGTGGTCGGGCATGTCGAGGTAGCCGTCCTCGATCGCCCGGGCCGTCACGGCGCTGACCAGCTGCGCGATGCGCGACTGCCACAGGCGCTCCCCGTCGGGCTCCCCGGCCGCGATCGAGGCGACCAGCCGATCGCGGGCCGCGCGGTCGCCGCGCAGGACCTTCACGATCACCGACATGCCCGCGATGGCCGCCTGGGTCGCCGGCACCTGGCGATCGAACGAATCGCCGGCCAGCTCGCCGGTGTCGGCAGCCAGCGGCGCGTCGTCGAGCGCCTCTGACTCGGGGGTGTACACGGCCCCGGTGGCTGCCGCGAGCCTGGACTTGACCTGGTCCTCCTCGCACGCGGCGAGCTGCTCGCGGGCCTCGCGGCAGGCGGCCTCGGCGTTCTCGGCGCTGATCCGGGCGGCGTCCGCCTCGACGCCCATCCGCTCGAGCCTGGGCAGGGCGCCGCGGAGCTCGGCCGCGCCGGCCTCGGCCAGGCGCTGGGCGTCGCGCACGCGCACGTTGAGCTCGTTGATCTGGGTCAGCCACTCGCGGGCGGCCGCCTCGGTGTCCTCGGCGCCGCGCGCCCGCCGGGATGCCGCCCGGAACTCCTTGTGCAGGGCGTCCTTGGCGGCCGCGAGCCCACGCGGGTCGGCGTCGGCCTGCGCCCGCTCGACGCGCTCGCGCAGCGTGTCGTACGCGCGCTGGGCCTCGCGCAGGGCGTCGGCCGCAAGCTTGGCCTGGTCGGCCGCGGTCGACGCGACCGAGCAGCGCTCCTCCATCCGGACACGGGTCGTCCCGCACGGGTCGGCGTCCGGCCGGGCGTCCGCGGCCGCGGCCCCGGGCCCTTCCGGCCCGCCTCCGCCGGCGCCCGGTTCGCCGTCAGACAGCGATCCCTCGGCGACGATGGCGAACGCGATCGAGGCGGGCGCGATCACGATCGGCGCCAGGTCGGCGGGCGCCCGGGGCTTGACCGCCGCGTCGGGGACCGGTGCGCCGATGTCGAGCTTCGTGGCCGCCGGGCCGGGACGCGGCGGAAGGACGAACGGCTCGTCGAGCGGGCCGACGAGCGTGCGGGTGTCGGGCTCGGCCGCGCTCGGCCCGATCAGGCTCGGGAGCGGCGATCGCGGGCTCGAGGACGGCGATGGCGGCAGCGGCGGAGGCCAGCGAGGCCGAGGGTGCGCCCTGGTCCGGCCAGGCGCCGGGCCGAAGGTCGGGACGCGGGGCGGGCTGCGGCGGCCGCGGGACCCGCGCCGCCCGCGGCACGATCGGCGGGCGGGGCGCCGGCGTCGCCTCCGGACGGGCGTCCCGGTGCCGCGGCACCCGGGCCCGGGCGATCGATCGGGACGGCGACCGCGGTGGACGGGACGGACGGCCGGCCCGATAGCACGCGTGTTCGATCGAGGAGGGCCATCCCGGCCGGCCTGCGGGCCCCGACAGGTCCCGCGAGGAACGTGCCGGCCGCACCGTCGAACCACGCTTCGTCCTCGGGTGACCCGGGCATCCGGCCGACCGCGCCGACCGCCGCGACGGCGGCCAGGGTCGAGCTGCGGCGCGGGTTCACGGAGTTCGGGGCGATCGTGACGCGAACCTCCCGCCGGGGTGCGGGACGGGATCGGACCGCCTCCACGATGGCCGCGCCGATCGCGGCGCCGAGGACGATGCCGAGGGCCAGGAAGGCGATCTCGGACGGGCTCACGAACCTCCTTGGCGGCCAGGGACGTTGGACATGCCGTGGCCGTCGCGTCCCGGGAAGCGTAGCTGCGCCTCGTGCGTGCGTCAACACGATCCACGCTCGCGCCCGGCGTCCGGGGGCCGCTCGTGCTGTGCACGGCCCGTCCCGGCTTGATAGATTCCGGAGCACGGCGCCCCGCTGCGTCGTGGTTCCCGACGCCCTGCCCCGTTCACGCAGGAAAGGCACGTCCACTTCGTGGCCATCGACCCCGCCCAGGAATTCCTCGTCCAGCCGGTCGACGCTTCCTGGCTGCAGTGCAACATCGAGTGCCAGGAGGCCTGCCCCGTCGGCACGAACTGCCGGGGCTACCTCAACCTCGCCGCCGAAGGGCGGTTCGAGGAGGGGTACATCCTTTCCCGCGAACCGAACCCGGTCGCGGCGATGTGCTCGTACGTGTGCTCGGCGCCGTGCGAGCGGGCGTGCCGTCGCGGCGACATCGACCGCCCGCTGGCCATCCGCGCCATGAAGCGGTTCCTCGTGGAGTGGCACGAGGCCTCGGGCATTCCCGACGTCATGCCCCAGATCACGCCACGAGCCGAGCGCGTCGCGGTGGTGGGCGCCGGCCCGGCCGGCCTCGCCGTCGCGCGCGAGCTCGCGGTCAAGGGCTACCAGTGCACCGTCTTCGACAGCCTGCCCTTCGGCGGCGGCACGATGCTGGTCGGCGTCCCCGCGTTCCGGCTGCCGCGCGAGGCGATCGAGATGGACGTCCGCCTGGTCGAGCGGCTGGGCGTGAAGTTCGTGTTCGACACCACCATCGGCATCGACATCACCTTCGACGAGCTGCAGCGGGACTACGACGGGATCGCGATCACGGCCGGGGCGATGAACCCGGTCTACCTCGACGTCCCGGGCGCGGACCTCGACGGGGTCCAGTACGGCGTCGACTACATGAAGAAGGCCAACCTCGGCCAGGAGCTGACGGTCGGCCGCAACGTCGTCGTCATCGGCGGCGGCTACACGGCCATGGACTGCTCGCGCACGAGCCTCCGCTACGGCGCCGAGAACGTGACCATCGCGTACCGCCGGACGCGCTCCGAGCTGGTGGTCGACGAGGAGGAGCTGGGCGAGACCGAGCGCGAGGGCGTCCGGATGGAGTTCCTCGTCAGCCCGATCGAGCTGACCGGCGAGGACGGGCATCTCACCGGGGTCAAGTTCATCCGCAACAAGCTGGGCGAGCCCGATGCGTCCGGCCGCCGGTCGCCGGTGCCGATCGAGGGCTCCGAGTTCATCGTCCCGGCCGACACGGTGATCCCGGCCGTGTCGCAGGCGGCCGACCTCTCGTTCCTGCCGGTCGAGGCCAGCTTCGAGGTCAACCGCGGCCGGCTCAAGGTGGATCCCGCGACCTACGCGACCAACGTGCGCGGCGTGTTCGCCTGCGGCGACTTCGTGACCGGGCCCACGACGCTGATCGAGTCGGCCGGGCACGGCAAGAAGTGCGCCTACGCCATCGACCGCTATCTCGCGGCGCGGACCGACGTGACCGTCGTGCCGAACGTCAAGATCACAAGCTCCTGGCGCCACGACATGCCGGAGTTCTACGACGTCCTGCCGCGGCAGCACATCCCGATGGCCCCGCTGCCCGACCGGATGCCCTCGACCGACCCGTCGGTGAACTTCACCACCCCGGTGGAGCTGGGCTACGACGCGACGGCCGCGGTGGCCGAGTCCACGCGCTGCCTGATGTGCAACTACAACATCTGGTTCGACCCCTTCCGGTGCGTGCTGTGCGGCGCCTGCGCCGACGTCTGCCCGGAGGGCGTCATCCACATGGTCGACATCAACCAGCTCAAGACGGAGGGGCTGCTGCCCGAGGTCGAGGAGGCCTACGGGTGGTCGCAGGGCGGCGCGATGATCCTCGACGAGGAGCGCTGCATTCGGTGCGCCCTGTGCGTCAAGCGCTGCCCGTTCGACGCCATCACGATGGAACGGTTCGAGCTCCAGGAGATCTCGAGTGACGGCCGGCTCTACAAGGAGTCGTACCGTGACGCGCAGCTGGCCGGGACCACCGGCGTGGCAGGAGGCGCCCGGTGAGTTTCCTCGAGCGGGTTGACCAGACCATCAGGCGGAGCCCCGTCTGGCGGTCGATCTTCCGCAACGCGTACCCGGACGACGAGCGGTCGCGCGCGTACAACGTGATGAACAGCGTGTTCCTGCACCTGCACCCGGTGCGGGTGCGCCAGCACGCGGTCCGGTTCGCCTACACGTTCTGCCTCGGCGGCCTGTCGTTCTTCCTGTTCCTCGTGCTGACCGTGACGGGCGTCTACCTGATGTTCTTCTACGTGCCCGCGGACACGCAGGCATACACGAACATCCTCGACATCCAGAGCCGCGTCGTGTTCGGCCTGCTGACCCGCAACATCCACCGGTGGGCCGCCCACCTGATGGTGTTCTTCGTGTTCCTGCACATGATGCGGGTCTTCTACCACGGGGCCTACAAGCCGCCGCGGGAGTTCAACTGGGTCGTCGGCGTCATCCTGCTGTTCCTGACGATCATGCTCAGCTTCACCGGCTACCTGCTGCCGTGGGACCAGATCGCCTACTGGGCGATCACGATCGGGACCAACATGGCCGGCTACGCGCCGCTGTTCAACACCCCGTCCAAGCTCCTGCTGCTCGGCGGCATCGAGGTCGGCCAGAACACGCTGCTGCGCTTCTACGTGCTCCACATCATGGTGTTCCCACTCATCGCGGCCATCTTCCTTGCTGTCCACTTCTGGCGCATCCGCAAAGACGGCGGAATCTCGGGGCCGCTATGAGCGCCATCTGCGTCGTCGTCGCCTCCGCTCCTGCGCACGCACTTCGGAGTGCGCTCGCTGCGGTGCTCCGCTCCGCCTTGCATCTGACGCTCCTATCGGCCCCGAGGGGGTGATGACGTGACCGACACCAAGAAGCCCGAGGAGACGCGGGTCGTCCTGCCGGTCGACCCGGCGCGGCGAACCGAGATCGACAAGCAGCGCGTGCCGATGTCGGCGCGCCCGTACCGGCTGCTCGCGCTGGTCAAGCAGGACGCGGTCGTCAGGGTCCAGAAGGAGCCCGACGACACGGTCATGACCTGGCCGCACCTGCTGACGATCGAGTTCCTGGCCGCCGGCCTGATGAGCATCTTCCTGCTGTTGATGGGCCTGTTCGTGAACGCGCCGCTCGAAGACCTCGCGAACGGCAACATCACGCCGGCCGTGGCCAAGGCGCCGTGGTACTTCCTCGGCCTCCAGGAGCTGCTCGCGTACTTCCACCCGACCGTCGCCGGCGTCCTCGTCCCGACGTTCGTGCTCGTCGGCGCCGCCCTCATCCCGTACGTGGACCGAGGCGACATCCTCGCGACCCGGCCGTCGCAGCGGAAGACCGCGGTGGTGCTGTTCTCGCTGTTCGCCGGCCTCGGGCTCTTTGTGACGTTTGTCGGTATCTTCTTCCGCGGCCCGGGCTACTCGTTCGTGATCCCGTACCTCACCTTCTTCCCGATCGGCGTCCCCGGCTTCCACTTCGCCCTCTGATCCACAGGTAACCATGAGCAACTACCAGGTCGAACCCGCCCACAAATCCCAGGCCCTCACCACCGAGGCCCTGAAGTCGCTGCGCCACGAGCAGGTGCAGGGCATCTCCCGGCGCGAGCTCATCCGCGGCTCGCTGGCCGCCGGCGTGGGCCTGTGGCTGCTCGAGGTCACGGCGGGGACCGTCGGGTTCCTGTGGCCGAACCTCCAGGGCAAGTTCGGGGGCGAGGTCAAGATCGGGACCTTCGACGAGGTCGTGACGGGCAACGCCAGCCTGCCGATCAACCAGGGCTTCCCGGCCTACTACTCCGAGGCGCGCGCGTTCGTCATCCTCGTCGACACCTCGCAGCAGCGATTCATCGAGGGCGCGGACTCCACGGGCGACGGGACCTCGGTCAACGTGCGCGCCCTGTACCAGCGCTGCCCGCATCTCGGCTGCAAGCCGAACCCGTGTCTCAAGAACTTCTGGTTCGAATGCCCCTGCCACGGCTCGCGCTACGACCGCCTGGGGATCAAGGCGCTCGGGCCGCAGTACGGGCCGGCGCCGCGGAGCATGGACCGCTTCGCCACCGTCGTCGACAGTGACGGCGCCCTGACGATCAACACCGGCAAGATCACGCTCGGCCCGCTGCCGATCGCGGTCGGCCAGCCGGGGATCATCCCGCCGCTCTCCCCGACCGGCTGCATCTGAGCGTGCCCGTGATCCGCCAGCCTCCGCCCAGAGGGGACCGATGACCGAGCAGCCGCCCGGCGGGCCGCCGCAGGAACGCCTGCCCGAGGGCTCGCCGGAGGAACGCCTGCCGGCGACGCGGCCGTCGTCGATGCCCGCGCCGAGCGATCGGTTCACGGCCCCGCCGTCCGCCCACCGGAACGACCTGACCCCCGAGCGGGCAGCCAGGATCGTCCGCCAGTCGGCGAGCGCTCGCTGGGTCGGCCTGATCGCGGTGATCATCGTGTCGCTGTTCGTGATCGGCTACTACTTCTACGAGCTTGGCCTGCCGGGCGGCATCTCCAAGTCGCGGCTCGAGGCGGCCCTCGAAGCGGAGCAGGTGACCTCGATCGAGCGCGGCTACAACATCTACCAGGCGAACTGCGCGCGCTGCCACGGCCCGAACGGCGAGGGCGGCATCGGGCCCACGCTGAACAGCCAGGAAAAGCTGTTCGCGCACCTCAACCCGGACTACATCCACAGCATGCTCCAGGTCGGCGGCCGCTTCGCCTGCGGCGACCCGAACAGCCTGATGCCGGTATGGGCGAACACGGGCACGCCGCCCGGACCGCTGAACTACAAGCAGGTCGAGGACGTCATCGCCTTCATCCGCGCCGAGCAGGGCCATGTGTACCGCGTGCTGGATCCCGGGCTGTTCGAGCCCGTGGTCAACCCGAGCACCGGCCAGGAGGAGACGTTCGAGGGCTGGGTCGACCCGAGCTGGACGCCCGCGCCAGGCTCCACGCCGTTCCCGGCCTGCTGGAAGAATGCGTTCCTGACGCCGGCGTCGGCCGGCGCGCCCGGTTCCCCGGCCGCCTCCGGCTCGCCGGCGCCGTCCGGCTCGGCGCCCGCGTCCGAGGCCCCCTCGGCGTCGCCCGCACCGTCGGGTTCGCCCGCGGCCTCCGGGTCCCCCGCGGCCTCCGGCAGCCCAGCCGCCTCCGGCAGCCCAGTCGCCTCCGGCTCGGCCCCGACCGGCACGGTCATCGACGAGAGCGCCAAGGACATCGCCTTCACGGTCACCGCGCTCACCGCCCCCGCCGACGCGCCGTTCCAGATCAAGTTCGACAACCAGGACGCCAGCGTCCCCCACAACATCCAGATCAAGGATGCGAGCGGGGCCGCCGTGTTCAGCGGCGCGACGTTCCCGGGCGTCGCGACCCAGACCTACGACGTTCCCGCCCTCGCGGCCGGCAGCTACCCGTTCATGTGCACCGTGCACCCGAACATGACCGGCACGCTGACCGTGGGGAGCTGACGGGATGGCCCAGACGACGTTGCCCGCTACGCGCCCGCAGCCCGCGCCGCGAAAGCGCGTGTTCTTCGGGCTGTTCGACGCAGATGGATGGAGCTGGGCGAGCGTCAAGGCGATCTTCTGGTTCGTGCTCATGATCATGCTGCTCGGGTACCTGCCCGATCGCGCGTACTACTTCACGGTCCAGCAGACGGTCGACCTCGGCCTCCTCCTCTGGTCGCCGATCAACTTCTGCCCGCCGTCGAACGTCCACCTGCCGTGCCCGGTGCCGGTCGGCGCCTCGCTGCCGTGGCAGCCGTCGCCGCCCGAGATCCAGCTGCCGGCCGGTCGCGCCGACGGCGTCGCGGCCGTGGTCGGCCAGACGTACCTGTACGCCGGTGGCACCGACGGCAAGGCGGCGGTCCCGGACGTCTACTTCGCCAAGGCGGTCGGTGACGGCAACCTCGACGGCTGGAAGGCCGCGCCGCCCCTCCCCGAGGCGCGCTCCGCCGCCGCCGCGGCCGTGATCGGGACGACGATGTACGTGATCGGCGGCTACGGCCCGGACGGGAAGCCGACGGACACCACGTACAGCATCACCGTCGCGAACGACGGCTCGCTCGGCAAATGGGCGACGGTGGACGTCGCCAAGCTGCCCGTGCCGCTGGCCGGCCTCTCCGCGGCCGCGGTCTCGGACGGGATCGTCGTCATGGGCGGCACGGACGGGACCGCCCCGTCGACGAACGTGTGGAAGACGCAGCTGACCAACACCGCACCCGCCACGCTCCAGGCGTGGGTGGCCCAGAACCCGCTGGTGGAGCCGAACGTGGATGGCGCCGCCTTCCACGTCGGCGACTACATCTACCTCGTCGGCGGGAGCAACGCCAGCGGTCCGGTCGCGACGGTCCAGGTCGGCACGCTCGGCGGCCCCGGCACGGTGCCGGCGAACCCGAACCAGATGAACTCGCCGTGGAAGTACAGCGCCCAGACGAACCTGCCCGGCCCGCGCACGAACCTGTCGGGCTTCACGTCCAACGGGACGATCTACATCCAGGGCGGCTCCGACGGCCCGAACCTGCTGGCCTCCACGCTGTGGGCGATCCCCGACACCAGCGGCGTGATCCCCCTGTGGCAGACGCTGTCGCAGACCGACCTCGGACAGGGCGTCCAGGGCTCGGCGGGGATGGCCGCGGGCTCGCACGGGTTCATCGTGGGCGGCCACGTCTCGGACGGCCTGACCGGCGGCGCGGCCCGCACGAACCTCGCCCCGCAGGCACCGTTCTTCCAGCTGGGCCTGCTGGGCGCGACCGTGCCGGGCCTCAAGCTCGACGGCGAGATCGGCCAGCAGATCGGCTACCTGAACGCCGCGACCGTGGGCGCGGTCAACTTCATCCTGCTGATCATCGTGGGCTGGGGGTTCGCCCACAAGGAACGGGTCCGCGAGCTGGTCGGGAACTACCGCCGGCGCCGGGCGGCCAGGCGCGACAGCGAGGACTAGCCGGGCAGCTCGCCCTCGCCAGGCTCGACCGGGCCGCGCCGGACCGGCAAGCCCATCCGCTCCCACGTCGTGATGCCGCCCGCCACGTTGCCGACGTCCGTCCAGCCCGCCGCCAGCAGCTCGCCCGTGATCGAACCCGAGCGGCTCCCGGAGGCGCACAGCACGAGGATCGGCCGGTCGCGCGGGACCTCGGCGATGCGGGCCGCGAGCTGCGACATCGGGATGAATAGTGAGCCGTCGACGCGGACCGTCGCGAACTCGTCGCGCTCCCGGACGTCGAGGAGGACGGCGGGTTGGACCGGGTCGCGGCGCCGGATTTCGGCGTACAGCGGGTCGACGGCGGGGATGGCCTGGGGACGGTTCATGCGATCTGGATCCTCCGGATGACGGGCGGGACGATGGCGAGGTCCGCGTCGGCGAGCCGCGCGTCGACGGCGGCGACGAGGTCGGCCACGTCGACGCCCCAGGTGGGTCCGACCGCGACGGCGGCGGCGAGGTGGCCACGGGCGCCGGTGAGGTTCTTGGCGACACCGCGGGGGTTGTGTCGGACGGCATGCACGTACGCCGCCGCGACCTTGATCAGGCCCTGGTGCAGCGCACGCTCGGCGAGGTCGTCGGTGCCCATCCAGGCGGGCTCGAGCGCCTCGTGGGCGGCGAAGAAGTCGCCCTTCGCGTAGGCGGCGAGCCCCTGCTCAAAGGCGGCGCGCCGTCGCTCCAGCGGGAGAGGACGCCACGCCTTGTCGCGATCGCCCTGGCGGACGACGCCCTGGCGAGGAGCGGGCGGCGGGAGGGACATCGTGGGCCGCGGTCAGGCCCGGGCGGGCGTGTCCGGCAGGTTGGCCAGTGGCCGTCGCGCCGAGAACCCCTCGTCCTGGCCGTGCCAGAAGGCGACGTCGGACTCGCCCAGCCGCCAGCACAGCCACACCTGTCGCCCGCTGACCAGGGCCGGGAAGTCCAGCAGGCCGGTGGGGATGTCGCGCAGGTGGATCGAGCGGTCGTCGAGCCAGGCCACGTCGGCCTGCATCTGGTCGACGATGCCGCGCATCCGCAGCCGCACGCGGCGGAGCTCCGGGTCGTCGTCGCGATCGTCCAGGGGGTCGTCCTGGTCCGAGCGCCCAGCGGCCGGCGGGGTCCCAGAGCCGCCGGCGACCGGCTCGGCGACGGATTGCTCGCGCCGGCGGTACTCGTCGCGCAGGCCGATCAGCTCGTCGCGCTGGGAGGCGAGCCTGGCCACGACGACCTCGAGCTCGGGGACGAGGGCGTTGGCGTCGTCGATCGAGTAGAACCGGGACACGCCCCGATTGTACGGCGAGCCCGGCGAGCGCCGTCTCGGGCCGGGCCTGCCGTGCGCTGGCTCGGGTAGCATCGCCCAATGGAGGGATCCGGGACGCGTCCGCGGGTGTTCGTCGCTCGGGTCATCCCCGATGAGGGCCTGCGGGCGATCCGCGACACCTGCGACGTCGACCTCTGGGAGGACGAGCTCCCGCCACCCCGGGACGTGCTGCTCCGTCGGGTTGCCGGCGTCGACGGGGTCCTGACGTTGCTCACGGATCGCGTGGACGACGAGCTCCTCGACGCAGCGGGTCCGGGCCTGCGGGTCGTGTCGAACTTCGCGGTCGGCTACGACAACATCGACGTGGCCGCCTGTACGCGGCGCGGCATCCCCGTCGGCAATACGCCCGGGGCCCTGACCGAGACGACCGCGGACCTGGCCTGGGCGCTGCTGATGGCCGCCGCCCGGCGCGTGGTGGAAGGCGACCGCTACGTGCGCGACGGCCAGTGGCGGACATGGGGCCCGATGACGCTGCTCGGACCCGATGTGCACGGCGCGACGCTCGGGATCGTCGGCTTCGGGCGCATCGGGCAGGCGGTCGCGCGCCGGGCCGCGGGCTTCGGCATGCGCGTGCTGTACAGCGCCCGCTCGCGGGCGACGGCGGACGTCGAGCTCCAGACCGGCGCGACGTGGGTGCCGCTGGCGGAGCTGCTGGCGGCCGCCGACTTCGTCTCGCTGCACGTGAGCCTCAACGCCGAGACGCGCCACCTGATCGACGCGGCGGCGCTGGGGGCGATGCGGCCGACTGCCATCCTGGTCAACACGGCGCGCGGACCCGTCGTCGACACCAACGCCCTCGTGGACGCCCTCCGGATGGGGACGATCCTCGGGGCCGCGCTCGATGTCACCGACCCGGAGCCGCTCCCGGCCGACCACCCGCTGGTCGCGATGGACAACTGCCTCGTCGTCCCGCACATCGCGTCGGCGTCGCCGGCGACCCGCGGCCGGATGGCCGCGATGGCCGCCGCGAACCTTCTCGCGGGCGTCTCCGGGCGGCGCCTCCCGACGCCCGTGAACCCCGAGGCCTACGAGCCTGGCCCCTGACGCCACGCTCGTCCGCCGCACCCGCGCCGGGACCCCGGACGATGGTCCGGCCTTCCACGCGACCGGCATGGCTCAAAGGGCTGGCGTCGCGCTGGGCCGATCGTGGGATGGCCTTCTCCTTGACGCCCGGGGGACCCTAGAACACGTCCCCCTGGGAGGTGCAACGTGTTTGCAGCCATCGCCCGCCCGAAGGACGCGTGCCCGTCACCCGGTTCGGTGGCCACGCATCCGGCGTCCGTCGGCACCGTCCTGCGCACCCATCGCCTCGCGCTCATGCTGCCGCTCGCGCTGGCCATCAGTGCGGCGCTCGCGGCCGCGATGCTGGCCGCCCTCGCGCCCTCGCCCGCGCTCGCCGGCACCAGCCTCGACGCGCGCTGCGACGGCGTCGAGCTGCGCAGCAAGCCGGCCTCCACCGCCCACCGCGAGGGACGCCTGCCGCAGGATGCGCGGGTCGTCGCGACCAGGGTCGTCCGCGGCTCGCGCTGGCACACGCAGTGCGGGGGCACGTCGGACACGGGCCGGACCTGGTATCGCGTCGTCAGCGTCAACGGCACGTCCGCGCAGAAGCTCTACGGCCAGAAGGCCGTGTACGGGGCGAAGAGCCTGTTCAGCGTCGTCTACCGGTCGCTCGAGGCCACCTGCGGCGGCGTCCGCCTCCGGACCGACAGCCGGACGACGGCGACGCTGAAGGCCAAGCTGCCGGCCGGCACGCGGGCGATCGCGTCGGGCACCGTGACGGGCGGCAAGTGGACCGCCGACTGCGGCGGCCGGATCTCGGGCAACAGCTGGTATCGGATCACCCGGATCGGCGATCGCAGCGTGTCCTCGATGTTCGGCGTCAAGGCCCTGTACGCGGCGCGCGGCCTGTGGCGGGCGATCGCGATCGAGGTCCCGCTACCTCCCGAGACGTCCGGCTTCATCGAGGGCATCGACGTCAGCCACTGGCAGGGCGTGATCAGCTGGCCGGACGTCGCCGCCGCCGGCAAGCGGTTCGCGTTCATGAAAGCGTCCCAGGGGGTCAAGTACGTCGACCCGACGTACGCGACGAACCGCGCCCAGGCGAACGCGAACGGCCTCAAGGTCGGTGCCTACCACTTCGCGAAGCCCGATACCGGCCTCAACGACGCCACCATCGAGGCCGACCACTTCGTCGACACGGCGCAGTGGTCGAGCGGGGACCTGCTGCCCGTGCTCGACCTCGAGATCACCGGAGGCATGAGTGTCGCCAAGCTCCAGACGTGGGTCAGGACGTTCCTCGACCGGGTCTACGCCCGGACCGGCGAGCGGGCGATGATCTACACGTCGCCCGCGTTCTGGAAGAACAACATGGGCGACACCCAGACCTTCGCCGCGGCCGGCTACCGCACGCTGTGGATCGCGCACTGGACCACGGCCGCGAACCCGACCGTCCCGGCCGCCAACTGGGGCGGCAGCGGCTGGACCTTCTGGCAGTACACGTCCGACGGGACGGTGGCCGGGATCACCGGCCGCGTCGACCTCGACCGCTACCGGTTCGCCGACTTCGGGCGGGTCTCCGTCCGGTAGCGGTCTTCCGCTGCATCGGTCGCGACGGGTCGCGGCCCGGCAGGCCGGATCGCATCGCCTAGACTCTGGCCACATGGACGCCAGCGGCACGGCCACGCCGACGGGTCAGGACGAGACCCGGCCCGGCCCGAACGCGCTCGTCGACCTCGTGCGGGCGTCGGTGATCGGCGACGACGAGGCGGTCGCGGGCCCGTACGGCGTCCGGCGGGTGACCTACGCCGACTACACGGCCTCGGGGCGGAGCCTCTCGTTCATCGAGGACTTCATCCGCGATTCGGTGCTCCCGCTCTACGCCAACACCCACACGGAGTCCTCGGGCACGGGCCTCCAGACGACGCGCTTCCGCGAGGAGGCGAGGCGGCTCGTCCTCGAGGGCGTGGGCGGCGAACCCTCCAGGCACGCCGTGGTCTTCTGTGGGTCCGGTTCGACCGCCGCGATCAACCGGCTCGTGGACGTGCTCAACATCCGAATCCCGGCCGACCTCGACGACCGCTGGGACCTCCGATCCAGGATCCCGCTCGACCAGCGTCCCGTGGTGTTCGTGGGGCCGTTCGAGCACCACAGCAACGAGCTGCCGTGGCGCGAGTCGATCGCCGACCTGGTGACGATCCGCGAGGACCGGGACGGGTACATCGACCTCGAACAGCTCGCGGTCGAGCTCGACCGTTACGCCGACCGGCCGCTGAAGATCGGGTCGTTCTCGGCCGCCTCGAACGTGACCGGCATCACCTCGAACACCTACGCCATCTCGCGCCTCCTCCACCAGCACGGGGCGCTGTCGTTCTTCGACTTCGCGGCCGCGGCGCCGTACGTGCTGATCGAGATGGACCCGCCCAACGATCCGCTCGCCTACAAGGACGCAGTGTTCATCAGCCCCCACAAGTTCATCGGCGGCCCCGGGACGCCGGGCGTGCTCGTCGCCCGACGGGAGCTGTTCACGAACCGGGTACCGAGCATGCCCGGCGGCGGCACGGTGCAGTACGTCAACCCGTTCGAGCACGTCTATCTCGCCGAGATCGAGCACCGCGAGGAAGGCGGCACGCCCGCGATCGTCGAGTCGATCCGCGCCGGTCTGGTGTTCCAGCTCAAGGACGCCGTGGGGGTTGAGGCCATCCGCGAGCGCGAGCACGACTTCATCCGCCGCGCGATGGCCCGCTGGTCGGCCAATCCGTCGATCGAGATCCTCGGCAGCCCGGACGCGAAGCGGCTGTCCATCGTGTCGTTCGTCGTCCGCCACGACGGCCGCTACCTCCACCACAACTTCGTCGTCGCCCTGCTCAACGACCTGTTCGGGATCCAGTCGCGCGGCGGCTGCTCGTGTGCCGGTCCCTACGGGCACCGCCTGCTGGGCATCGACATCGAGACCTCCCACGAGTTCGAGCGCGAGATCGCGCGCGGCTGCGAGGGGATCAAGCCCGGCTGGATCCGGGTCAACTTCAACTACTTCATCAGCGAGGCCGTGTTCGAGTTCCTGCTCGACGCTGTCGACCTCGTGGCGAGCGACGGGTGGCGGTTCCTGCCCGACTACGCCTTCGAGCCCGCGACCGGCCTGTGGCACCACCGCGCGGGCCGCCCGGAGCCGCCCGCGAGCCTGCGCGACGTCCGCTACGACGACGGGCGGATGGCCTGGCCGTCGCACCGCCACCACGAGCCCGAGTCGCGCCTGGCGAGGTACCTCGAGGAGGCGCGCGAGCTGCTCACCCGGCCGGTCGAGGTGCCGGAGGAGCCGTCGCTCCACGACGGCGAGGTGGGGCCGGACTTCGAGACGCTGCGCTGGTTCTGGCTCCCCGAGGAGGTGGCGGCGGCGGCCGACCAGGCGCGTGCCTGAGGGCTCGTCCCGCGTCCCGGCGCTCATCGGCATCGACCTCGGGACGACCGAGGCCAAGGCGGCGGCGATCGGGCTCGACGGGCGGCTGCTGGGCCTCGGGCGGGCGGGTTACCCGATGGACGCCGGCACCGACGGGCGCGCGGAGCAGTCGCCCGCCGACTGGTGGGCGGCGGTCGCGGCGGCGGTGCGATCGATCGAGGCCTCCGGGCTCGATGTGCTGGCGATCTGCGGGGTGGGGCAGGGGCCGACGCTGGCCGTGGTCGACGCATTGGGCGATCCCGTCCGGCCCGCGATCACGTGGCAGGACCGGCGACCGACGGCCGGCGGCTCGGGCGGGTTCGGGCTGCTGCCGACGATGGCGTGGCTGGCGCGCGAGGAGCCGGCGTCCGTCCAGCGGGCCGCGTGGCTGCTCGCGGCGTGGGACGCGCTCGGCCTGTGGCTGTCCGGCGAGGCGGCGACCTCGCTCCAGGGGCACGAGACGGCGTTGGACGAGGCGACGCTGCTGGCCGCCGGCGTGCGGCCGTCGGTCGTGCCCGCGGCCCGGGCGTTCGGGTCGCGGCTGGGCGAGCTGCGGCCGGCCGCCGCCGAGGCGCTGGGCCTGGGGGCCGGGATCCCGGTGATCGTGGGCGTCAACGACGGGACCGCGAGCATGCTCGGCGCCGGCCTCCGTGCGCCGGGAGACGCCGTGGACACGGGCGGCGCGTCTGGCGGGCTGGGTATCTACGCCGACCGCGCAATCGAGGCGGACGGGCTGTTCGTCGCGCCGGCGCCGGTGCCCGGGCGATGGGTCGTGGGCGGCGCGATGGCCGCCCTCGGCGCGTCGGTCGACTGGCTGCGCGAGGACGTGCTCCGCGGCGCGATCGACGCCGGGACGCTGCTGGCGGAGGCCGCCGCGGTGCCGGCGGGGGCGGGCGGGCTGGTGTTCCTGCCCTACCTCGCGGGGGAGCGGGCGCCGCTGTTCGACGAGGCGGCACGCGGCGCGTTCGTCGGGCTGACGCTCGGCCACGGACGCGCCGAGCTCGCCCGCGCCGTCCTGGAGGGCGCGGCGTTTGCGATGCGCTCGGTCGCCGAGCCGCTGGCCGCCGCCGGCGCACCGATCCGCGTCCTGCGCCCAGCCGGCCGCCGGACGCCGGGGGACGCCTGGGCGCGCATCAAGGCCGACGTCCTCGGCGTGCCGGTCGAGATCCCGTCGGTGGGGGAGTCGGCGGTCGTCGGCGCCGCGATCCTCGCCGCCGCGGGCGTGGGGGCCGTCGCCGACCCGGAGTCGGGCGTGGCGTCGATGACGTCGATCGCCGCCCGCATCGAGCCCGACCCCGCGGTGCGCGCCCGGTACGACGAGCTGTACGCCGTCTACCGCGACCTATGGCCGGCGCTCGCCCCGACGGTCCACGCCCTCGCTCGCTGAGCGCTCCACGCGCGGGACGTGGCATCGCGACCCGCGGTGGTAGGATCGCGGCCTGAGCCTTCGGGGCAGGGTGCGATTCCCGACCGGTGGTAGGGTCCCGCGGAAGCGGGACGAGCCCACGAGCGGCGACGCGGACGATGTCCGCGGGACTGCAGATCCGAGGCGCGGCGTCAGCCGAGCCGACCGGAGCCGACGGTACAGTCCGGATGGAAGAAGGCCATGGGCCGGCGGGTCCCGCCCGGGACCCTGTCCGCGCACCTCCTGCCCCGTTGCACGCTCAGCCGAGCGACGGAGGTGGCGATGGTGGCAGCGAGCGAGCCCGTGACGGCCGTCCGCGCGTCGTCGTCCGGGGCCGCCATCCACGCCGACGATGTCGCCCTGACCTTCCGAAGCGAGCGGACCGTGCAGGCGCTCGACGGCGTCTCGCTCGACGTCGCGCCCGGGGAGGTCGTCGCCCTGATCGGCCCCAACGGCTGCGGCAAGAGCACGCTGCTGCGGGTCCTGTCCGGGCTGATCGCGCCCGACCGGGGCTCCGTCACCGTCGACGGCGAGCGCGTGACCGGCCCTGACGCGAGGATCGGGCTCGTGTTCCAGGAGCCGAGGCTGCTCGCGTGGCGGTCGGCGGCGGACAACGTGGCGTTCCCGCTCGAGCTGGCCGGCCGTCCGCGCGCCGAGCAGGCCGCCCGAGCGACCGAGCTGCTCGGCCTGGTCGCCGCGACCGAGGTCGCCCTGGCGAAGCCCAAGACCCTGTCGGGTGGCATGCGCCAGCGGGTGTCGATCGCGCGCGCCCTGGCGCTGGAGCCCGCGGTCCTGCTGCTCGACGAGCCGTTCAGCGCGCTCGACGCCCTGACCCGCGAGCGGCTCAACGGGGAGCTCCAGGCGCTGTGGGGCCGGCTCGGGACGACGATCGTGCTTGTGACCCACAGCATCCCCGAGGCGGTCTTCCTCGCCGACCGGGTGATCGTGCTGTCGCCGCGACCGGGCCGCGTGGTGGCGGACATCGCCGTGGACCTGCCGCGGCGACGCCGCCTCGACGAGATCGACTCAGCCGCGGCGGCCGGGATCGCGGCCCGGGTCCGGGCGCACCTGGCGGCGGACGGCGAGCCGTGAGCGACGTCGTGCCGAGCCCCCGCGCCGCCGCCGCGCCGACGCGGGCCGAGCCACGCCCGTCCCGGGGCTGGCTCGGGCTGGCCGCCCCGGTCGTCGCCAGCCTCGTGGTGTTCGTCCTCGCCTGGCAGGCCATCGTGTTCGTCACCGGCTACCCGTCATTCATCCTGCCCGGGCCGTACACGGTGGCCGTGGCGTTCGTCCGCGCCTGGTCCGACGGGACGATGGAGCGGCACACGGCGACGACGCTGGTCGAGATCCTGCTCGGGTTCGCCATCGGCGCCTCGCTCGCGTTGGTGGCCGGGCTCCTGCTGGCACGCTCGCGCCTCGTCGAGCGGCTGGCCAGCCCCTACCTCGTCGCCGCGCAGTCCACCCCGGTCCTCGCGCTGGCCCCGCTGCTCGTGCTGTGGTTCGGCACGGGGCTGCTGAGCAAGCTCGTGATCATCGTCCTGATCGTGTTCTTCCCCGTGGCCATCGCGACGATGGTCGGGATCCGGACCGTCGACCCCGGCCTGCTCGAGATGGCGCGCAGCTTCCGGGCGACGAGCCGCCAGATCGCGACCCGGGTCGAGATCCCGGCCGCGCTGCCGTCCATCCTCGGCGGCATGCGGGTCGGCGCCACCCTGGCGGTGATCGGCGCGATCGTCGCCGAGTGGGCGGGCGGGGAGTCCGGCCTCGGCGTCCTGATCAACATCGCCCGCGGCAGCCTGTTCGACATCCCGCTCATGTTCGCCACCCTCGCGACCCTCGCGCTGATCGGGGTCGCCCTGTATCTCGTCATGGTCCTCGTCGAACGCCGCCTGGTCGGCGACCGATGAGCCGTCGCCCCACAGCCCTGGAGGTCCAACCGCCCGTGCACCCGTCACTCGCCCCCATCCGCTCGTCGGCCGCCGCCGCGGCGCTTGCCCTGGTCGTCGCCGCGTGCGGCGCCGGCGGGCCATCGCCATCGCCGGTCCCGACCACGAAGATCGGGCCCGCATCGATCGCCCCGTCGCAGTCGCCCGACGGATCACAGGCGGTGACACCGCTCACCGTCGGCCTGGGCTACATCCCGAGCGTCCAGTTCGCGCAGTTCTACCTGGCCGACCAGGCGGGGTACTACCGAGACGCCGGCCTCACGGTGGACCTCCAGAACGGCCGTGACGCCGACCTCGTCACGCTCCTCGGCCAGGGCGCCTTCGACATCGGCAACAGCGACGGCACCTCGGTCATCCCGGCCGTCAGCCAGGGGATCCCGATCGTCTACGTCGCCACCATCTACGGACAGTTCCCGTCGATCGTCCTGGCCAAGGCCGACTCGGGCATCAAGACCGCGGCGGACCTCAAGGGCAAGAAGATCGGGACGCCCGGCAAGTACGGCTCGTCGTGGATCATGCTCCAGGCCCTCCTCGGGTCGGCGAACCTGACCACGGACGACGTCACGATCGTCGAGTACCCGGACTACGGCCAGGCGACCGCGCTGCAGCAGGGCGCCGTCGACGCCGCCACCGGCTTCGCCAACAACGAGCCCATCCAGCTGCGCAAGGCGGGCATCGAGCCGGTCGTGCTGACGGTCGACGACATCGTGCCGCTGCCGGGGCCGGGCCTCGTGACGGGGACCAGGACGCTCACCGACAAGCACGACGCCCTGGCGGCGTTCACGCAAGGCGACGCTCCGGGCGATGGACGAGATCGCCGCCGACCCGCAGAAGGGCCTCGACGCGACCTTTGCCGTGGTCCCCGACCTGGCCAAGGACCCCGAGCTGCAGCGCCAGATCCTCGACGCCACCGTCGCCACCTGGACGAACCCGCGCACCAACGCGCCGTACGGGGCGATCGACACCGCCGGCTGGCAGAAGTCGCTCGAGTTCATGACCACGCTCGGGCTCGTGCCGAACGCGGTGACCGTTGACCAGCTCGTGAACGACTCGCTGCTGCCGTAACGAGCGGCTAACGCCGGTTGCACGCGTTCCATACCATGAACAGCAACCCACCCCGGCATCGCCGCCGCCCCATGGAGACCCCATGCGACCGAGCCCCCGCGCGTCCCGGACCCTTGCCCTCGGACTCCTGACCCTCGCGCTCGTCGGCGCCTCGGCGGGGCCGGTGGCCGCCGACCCGACCCTCACGCTCGTGCCGATCGGATCGGACTACCAGCCGGACACGCTCCAGCTGTTCGCGAACGAGGCGTCGGAGCGCAGCACCGACAACCAGGTCCACATCCTCGTCCTGCCGATCACCTACTCGCTCAGCGCCGACGGCACGACGAAGAGCGAGCGCAAGAAGAACCTGACCTTCGCCGATGGCCGCCGGAGCCAGGTCGAGGCGGCGTGCAACGTCGTCCGCGAACCGGCCCAGACCTGCTTCGTGCAGCTCGTCCCGGTGCTCGTCCGCTCGGACGCCGTCGCGTTCGACCCTGCCCCGTACTTCACCGCCGACCTCGACGGCATGTTCGTGCTCGGTGGCGACCAGACGGTCGCGATGAACACGGTCCACGACACGCCCCTCGAGGCGGCGATGACCGCGGCGTTCCAGTCGGGCGCGGTCGTCGGCGGCAACAGCGCCGGCGACGCCGTCCAGTCGCGGGACATGATCAACGGCTACTACGGCGCCAACGGACCGGCCGAGTCGCTGCGGCAGGGCGCGGTCCAGGTCTGCTTCGACACCGGCCCGACTGACTGCCAGGGCGGCCTGCCCTTCGGCTTCCCGAGCGTCATCACCGACCAGCACGTGTTCGAGTACGGCCGAACCGGCCGCTCCCTCAACGTCTCCGTCTCCACGGGGAAGCCGGTCCTCGGCATGGACGCCGCGACCGGCGCCGTGGTCACCGACTACGTGCACCTGCGCGACGTGACGGGCGACACCCTCGGCTACGTCGTGGATCCCGACGCGTACGGCGCGACCGCCTCGTACGGCGGCCCCAACCACACGCTCCGGACGGGCGACGTCGCGATGCACCTGCTGCCGCCCGGCTCCGGCTTCTCGTTCGACACGATGACGCCGAGCCAGGCCGGCACGCCGATCGCGAAGCCGAGCCTTGCCGGCCGTGCCTACCCGGCATTCGCGACGCCGACCGGCGCCGGTCCGCTGTTCCTCGCGGGCGGAATCGTCGGCGATCCGGCGGGCCTCGTCGGCGACGCGTTCACCGCGGCCGCCGGTGGCAGCTCGGCACGCATCGTCGTGCTCGCCGCGGGCTACGCCATGAGCGGCGACGCGCAGACCGACGCCAAGGCGATCGCCGCGGCGCTCGCACCGTCGGTCGCCTCGGTGAGCTGGTTCGCGCTCGACTCGCGGACGAAGACCGCCACCGCCATCGCGGCCATCAACGACGCGACCGGGATCGTCGTGACGGGGCGCGACAGCTCGCTCGTGCTGGCGCAGCTCCAGGCGTCGCCCTCGTGGGCAGCCGCACGCGACCGCTGGGCCGCGCACGGGGTCGCGCTCCTGGCCGATGACGCCGCCGCCGCGGCCGCAGGGACGGTGTTGGTCGCCGAGGCCCCGGCCGCCGACGTCGAGGCGGCCGCGATCGCGGACGCGCTCCACGTGACCCTGTCCGACGGCCTCGGGCTCGTCCACGGGCTGGCCGTGACGCCCCGGCTCCTGCCGGACCAGCGCTGGCCGCAGCTGTTCCAGCTGGCCCGTGCGGCGGGCGGAGGCGCGGTGGGCGTCGGCCTCGACGTCGGGACCGGGATCCGCATCGCCGGCGGTTCCGCGACCGCGATCGGCGACAGCGCCGTGGCCGTCATCGACGGCCGCCAGGCGACGTGGACGACCGGCGCCAACGGGGCGATCGGCGGAGCATGGCTCGTCGTGGACACGTTCGCGGACGGCGATGCGGTCGCGCCCTGAGGCCCGACTCCATCGCCCTCGAACACGCGAGGGGCCCCGCGCGACCGCTATCGTGTGCGCCGGGCCCGTAGCTCAGCGGTAGAGCAGGGGACTTTTAATCCCTTGGTCCTGGGTTCGAATCCCAGCGGGCTCACCACGCGGCACTGCAGCCGAGTCGAGGTCAGGCCAGCGCGATGCCCTCGGCCGCGCCGGAGGACACGGGATCCGGTAGCCGGCCCATGCGGAACGACGTCACGAGGCCGAGCAGGCTCGCGATGATCGGGATCAGCAGGGCGATCTGGAGCGCGATCGGCCGCGCCTCGGTGTTGATCCGGATGATCTCGGCCTCGACGTCGGGCGGCTGGTTGACGATCAGCTCCTCGAGGTCGGTGTTGGTCATGAACTCCGCGTCCTGGTTGAGGCCCGCCGCGACCTGTTGCTGCTCCGCCGGGGTCAGGACCGTGCTCGAATCGGCGAGGGTGGTGAACGCGAACGACAGGGACGCGAGCATGATCGCGCCCGCGAACGCCAGCCCGAACGACAGCCCGAACGAGCCAGCGGCCGAGTTCACGCCCGCGGCCTCGCTGACTCGCTCCTCGTCGATCGGGGACAGGGTGTAGTTGTTCAGCTGGGACACGAGCAGACCCAGCCCGACCCCGGCGATCGCCAGCGGAAGGGCGAGGTACCAGCCGGCGTCGGCCCGGGGCACGATCGGGACCAGGATGATCATGCCGACGGCCAGGAGCGCGAAGCCGGCCCTGATGATGCTGCTCGGGCGCCGATTGCCCGACCGCTTTCCGGCCAGGATCGCCGCCGCGAACATGCTCAACGAGAGCGGCGCCAGGGAGATGCCCGCCTGCAGCGCGTTGTACTCGAGGACCATCTGCAGGTAGATCGGGATCGTGATCATCGCGCCGCCGAGCGCGATGTTCTGGAGCATCTGGCCGGAGATCCCGAACCGGAACAGCTTGGACGTGAACAGGTCCGGATCGATCAGCGTCGGCTTGCCCTGGCGCTTGCGTCGCACGAGCCACCAGGCGAACAGGGCGAGCGAGACCCCGCCGACGGCGAACAGCAGGCCGACGGCCTCGCCTCCCTCCTGCCAGGCGAGGATGCCCAGGACGAGGCCGCCCATGCCCAGGACGGACAGCACGGCGCCGACGACGTCGACCTCTCGCGATCCCGTGTACGGCACCTCGCGGACGAGCCGGCTGCCCACCAGCACGATCGGCGATGACCACGACTTCCAGCCCGAACGCGACGCGGTAGGACAGGAACGTGGTGATGAAGCCGCCGATGAGGGGCCCGATGGCTGCCGCGATGGCCGCCGCCGCGCCGACCAGCGCGTAGGTTGCCTTCTGCGCCGCGCCCTCGAAGTTGCCGTGGATGAGCGACTGCATGGCCGGCAGGAGGAGCGACGCGCCGAGCCCGCCGATGATCGCCCAGAAGATGATGATGGCCGTGATGCTCTGACCCAGCGCCATCGCCAGCGCCCCGACCGCGTACGCCAGGAGCCCGAGGATGTACGCGCGCTTGCGGCCGATGAGGTCGCCGACCTTGCTGCCGATCAGGATGAAGGCGGCGGAGACGAGCGCCTCGAGCGCGATCGCGGACTGGATGCTGCTGACGCTCGTGCCCAGGTCCGCGACCACTGCCGAGATCGAGACGTTCATGATCGACGTGTCGACGACGAGGACGAACATCGCCATCGCCAACAGGATCGGGAGCCGCTTGTCGGCCGCCGCCGCCTCGGGCACGCTCTGGCTCGCCGCTGCGGTCACCGGCACGCCGCCTTGCCGTCGACAGGCCGTCCGCTGGTGCGCATCGCTCGCATGTCGTGTCCCCTCGTCACCGGGCTGGCGCCGTCGCACCGAAGGGCATCGTACCGGACGGGACCGCGTCGTCGAGCCGGCGAGTCGGGTCAGCTCCCGTCTGCCGCCGGGAGCACCGCCACGTTGAGCCAGCGGTCGCCGGTGGCCCGGCGGACCACGAACGTGCGCGCGAACGGCGCCTCGCGACTCGACAGGCGGGTCCCGTTGGCGTCGTACGTCTCCTCGGTCATCGTGCCGGTCCCGTCCAGCCCGAGGCTGAGGCCGTCCTGCTTGCCGAAGGGCGTGATCAGCCGCATCGCGATCGAGTCGAACCGGTAGTGGTTGACCGTGGTCGTGCGCATCGCGACCGCGTCCTGGAGGCGGGCCTGCATCTCGTCCAGCCGGTCGCCGTGGTCGACGGCGGGGAGGATCGAGGGATCCCGCCGGAGCAGTGCCTGGTTCTCGAGCTCGAGGTTCTCGGCCATCGCCATCACGACCTCCTGGGCACCCGGGCCGGCGATCGCGTGGTTCCAGTCGGTGACGTCCTGGCCGACCGTGATGGCCGGGAAGGTCGACGGATCGACCTGGTGCGGCACGCGGTCGAGCACCTCCGCGACGTTGGGGGTTACGGTCCCGCGGGCCGGCGCTCCGGCGGCGACGATCCCGACGCCCAGCACCAACACGAGGCCGAGCGTCAGGCCCACGCCCGCGATGCCCCGCACCAGCCCGGCGTTGCCACCGAGCGCGACCCGTCGGGCGAACATCCCGATCTCGTCGGAGGTCGACCTGGGCTCCGGCAGCAGCCGGTCGAGGATCGGGCGCGCTGCGCACACGACCACGAGGCCCGCGAGGAGCCCGACCTTGGTGCCGAACTCGTCGGTCTGGGGCGCCATCAGCAGCGTGCTCATCACGGCGACGAGGACGCCGAAGATCACGCGACCGACGCGGCCGCCGGGCGTGGTCTTGGGGTCGGTGATCATGAAGAACAGGAAGATCATGACCTCGGGCGAGGTGACGATGACCCGCCAGAAGTCGAAGCCGCTGACCGGCGCGAACGACCAGTTCGCGATCATCGAGTGGCCCGACGCCGCCAACAGCCCGACGCCGATCGCCAGCGTGACCCAGAACGTCGCCGCGAGCGCGAGCAGGTGCAGCCGCCGGGTGATCAGCAGGCCGCCCCCGATGATCACGACGTAGGCCAGGATCATCAGCGGGTTCGTCAGCGGCGCCCACCAGAAGTCGAGCGGCTCGATCCGCGTGCTGCCGAGCACGATGAACGCGACGACGAGGCCGATGTTCGACGGGTTGAACACGTGCGTGCCGCGGTACTTGATGACGTACTTCGTCAGCAGCGCGAACGCGGCGACGCCGGCGAACACGTACCACGCGTACGTGTTCCAGGGATCGTCGGGCGGGGTGCCGACCACGCGCAGGATCAGGGCGACGCCGCTGCCGGTCAGCATCGCCGACGCCGGCCACACGAAGGCCTTGCTCGACCGGAACGTGAGCGCGATCTCGATGACGGCCGTGGTCAGGATCGCCGCCAGGATCTGGGGCACGCTGACCCGGAAGTGCAGCCCCACCTGGCCGAGGACGTGGATCGTGATGATCACCGCGGCGACGTGGAGCCGCGGGTCGCGGATGCTCGGCAGGATCAGCGGGTAGGCGGTACCGCCGATCGACAGCGTGCGTGCGGGCGGCCGGGCGGCCGTGACGGGGGCCTGGGTCATGTGGTCACGATGATCCGTGCGGGGCGTGGGTCCGACGCATTCTAGGGTTCGCGGCGCGGAATGGGGCTTACTGGCTGCGACCGGCCGCCGGTACCCTCCCCGGATGACACTTCCCACCGAACCCATCGGCAGCATCCCCCGGTCGCCGGCGCTCCAGGCCGGCATGCAGGCGGCCGCCGAGGGCCGCATCTCGTCCGCCGCGCTCGACGACCTGTTCGACGAAGCCGTCCGCGACACGCTGCGCCGCTTCGAGGCCACGGGCTCGCCCGTGATCACCGACGGCGAGCAACGCAAGCCGAGCTTCGCGACGTACCCGGTCGCCGGGCTCGCCAACATCGCGCCGGGCGGCGTCACGATCCCGTTCGAGGACGGCCACACCCGGCAGCTGCCGCTGCTCACGAGCGGCCCGTTCCGCTACGCCACACCGGCGTGGTCCTACCTCGACGGGGCCCGCGGCGCGACGACCACGCCGCTCAAGCAGGCGGTCATCTCGGCGTCGGCGCTGAGCCTGCTGTACCCGGGCGACGGGCTCGATGGGTACTCGCGCGACACCTTCGTCGAGGACCTCGTCGACCAGGCGGCGGACGAGCTCCGCGGCATCGTGGCCCGGGGCGCCACCGCGCAGATCGACTTCACCGAGGCGCGCCTGTCGCTCAAGCTGGATCCCTCGGGCGGCCTGCTCACGGCGTTCGTCGACCTCAACAACCTGGTCCTCGCGCGGCTGACCGACGAGGAGCGGGCCAAGGTGGGCGTGCACACATGTCCCGGCGGCGACCACGACTCGACGCACAGCGCCGACATCGACTACGCAGCGCTGCTGCCCGGCCTGTTCCGGCTCGACGTCGACCGGTTCTTCGTCCAGCTCGCCAGCGAGGCCGACCGGGAGCGCGTGCTCGGGATCCTCGGCGAGGAGGCGACCGGCGACCGCCGGATCTTCGTCGGCGTCATCGACCCCCTCGTCGAGCGCGTCGAGACGCCGGAGGAGGTCGCCGGCCGCGTGCTCGAGGCGGCCCGGTTCATCGATCCCGACCACCTCGGCACGACCGACGACTGCGGCTTCTCGCCGTTCGGCGACGACGTGTCCACGTCGCGCGACACGGCGTTCGCGAAGATCGCGGCACGGGTCGAGGGGACGCGGATCGCCTCGGAGCGGCTCGGGGTCTAGCCCCGGGGCATCAGGCTGCCGCGGCCCCGCTCATGCGGCCGCGGCCGCCATACGCCCCGCTCGACCACGCCACCACGTCCAGGGCCAGGCCGGCCACCAGCCACAGGTAGTCGAGGCCGTCGATGCCGCCGGGCGCGACCGCCACGAACATCAGCGTCATCCACGGCAGCAGGAAGAACCCGACGACCGGCCAGATCAGGGTGTCGAAGGACGCGCTCCAGCGAGCCGGCTGCAGCAACCACCAGACGATGATCGCGGCGCGCGGACCGAACAGGCCGAGGGTCGCGAACAGGCAGCACATGGTCGGTCTCCGCTGGGTGGTCGGCTGGCCACCATCATGCCGGACCGAACAGCCCTAGCGGGCCTCGATCGAGCGCTTCGAGAGGCCGATGAAGAAGCCGTCGATGGCGGTCGTCGGCGCCTCGTCCGGCTTGACCGAGGCGCCCAGGGTCACGAACAGCGGCGCGAAGTGCTCCACGGTCGGGTGCGCGAACGGCATCCCGGGCGCCTTCTCGCGGAACGCGAACAGCGTGTCGAGGTCGCCGCGCGCCAGCGCCTCTGCCGCCCAGCGGTCGAACTCGATCGACCACTGGGGCGCGCCCGGCTTGCCGGCGAAGTACTCGCCGATGAACGGCAGGCCGTGGGTCATGAACCCGGAGCCGACGATCAGCACGCCCTCGTCGCGCAGGGGCGCGAGCCGCCGGCCGACCTCGAACAGGTGGCGCGGGTCGAGGTCGGGCATCGAGAGCTGGAGGACCGGGACGTCCGCCTCGGGGTACATCGCCAGCAGCGGCACCCAGGCGCCGTGGTCGAGCCCACGGGTCGGCCGATCGAGGATGGGCTCGTTGGCGGGCATCAGGGACTTGACGCTGGCCGCCAGCTCGGGCGCACCCGGCGAGCGGTACTCGTACTCGTAGTAGCGCTGCGGGAAGCCGTAGAAGTCGTAGACCAGCGGGACCGTGGTGGTGGCGCCGATGGCCATCGGCGCGGTCTGCCAGTGGGCGCTGACGATGAGGATCGACGACGGGCGGGGCAGGCCGCGCGGCCCAGCCCGCCAGCTGTCCCATCCACAGCGGGTCGTCGAGCAGCGGCGGCGCGCCGTGGCCCAGGTACAGGGCCGGCAGCGGCCCGGACGGGTCAGGGGTTGCCGTGTCGTCAGTCATCTCGGTGTCTCGGTCATCGCAGGAACGGTAGCCCCCGAGCCGTCGATGCGTGCGACGCATCGTTCCCGGTCGCTGAGGTCGTCGTCATGCGTGCGGCGCATCGGGTCAGCCCGGATTCGCGGTCGGAGGGGCTGCAGCGATGCATTCGCCATGCGCCCAGCGCATCGCGACGACCCAGCCGACGCCGATTGATGCGCACGGCGCATGGACCAGGCGTCGGGCCGGGTCAGGGTCGGTGCGCCGCTCAGCGGCCGTAGGTGAGCGCCGCCTCCGGCGGGTCGACCATGACGAACGCGGTGTTCCAGCTGCCGCCCGTCAGCATCTGCATCCGGATGTTCAGCCAGGCCATGGCCTCGAGCTCCCGCGCCGCGGCCAGCGGGCCGACGTGCACCGGCCGGAAGCCGATCGAGCCGCTGAGGCCGCACACCGCGTCCTTGGCCGCCTCGTCGTCCGTCGCGAACAGGCTGTCCAGCTGCGTCCCGTGGGCCGCCGGGTCGGCCGTGTTGGTCGCGAACAGCGTGTTGAAGGCCTTCACCACCTTGGCGTCCGGCAGCAGGGCGGCGATTGTCTCGGCGCCCGAGGTGCCGGGGTCGGTGGCGAGCCCGGAGCCGTCGGCCTTGAGCGGATTGGTCGGATCGATGACGATCTTGCCTCCGGCGACGGGTGCGATCTCGCGCGCGACGTCCTCGACCGCGCTGTAGGGCACCGCGAGCACGACGATGTCCGCGCCGGCGACCGCCTCTCGCGGCGTCGCGACGGCGGAGGCACCGGCCGCCTCGGCGACGGTCTCGGCCTTCCCGGCATCCTGCGCGGCGAACACGACGTCGTATCCAGCCTGGACCGCGCCGGCGCCGACCGCGCTCCCGACGTTGCCCGTTCCGATGATCGCGATCCTGGTCATGGTGAGCCTCCGCGGGACGCGGTCCGCGTCCCTTGACGTTTTACTGGTGGCAAAGCAAGATTGCCAATGAGCGAAGTCTCGCAGGTGTTTGCCAAGGAGTCAAGACAGTTGGCTGTGGAGAAACAGCAGGTCCGGCCGAGGACGCCGGCGCCGGTCACGCAGGTCGGCCGGGAGGTGCGCCGCTGGCGCCAGGTCCGCGGCCTGACGCTGGCCCAGGTCGGCGAGCGCAGCGGCCTCAACGTCGGCTACCTGTCGCAGATCGAGAACGAGAAGGCGCTGCCGTCGCTCGAGGCGCTGGCCGCCATCGCCGGGGCGATCGACGTGCCCGCCGCGTGGCTGCTGCTCGACTCCACGTCGCCGCCGCGCATCGTCCGCGCGGCCGATCGCCCGCGCACGGCCGGACCCGGCGGCGCCCTGATGACCGAGGTCGACGCCGGCACGTCGCGCGACGTCTGCATCATGGAGGTGACCGCACCCGCCCGGCCTCGCGACCGGGGTCCACGCCCATCACGGCGACGAGCATCACGTGATCCTCAGCGGGCGCTGGCGGATGACCCAGGGCGATCACGTCGTGGAGCTCGGCCCGGGCGACTACCTCGCCTGGGATCCGGCGATCCCGCACGACGTCGAGAACATCGGCGACGAGCCCGGCCGGATCCTGATCGTCTACCCACGCCGCGGCCGACGGGCCTCCGCCGACGACCAATCCCGCACCTGAGGCCGCATCCGCCTTCCACCCGCGGGCCGTACCCCGATCACGGGACCGTCCGCTCCACCCGACCCGAGACACAACGCGACTGGTGACCCATGGCCCTGCCCAAATTCGACGCCCTCCTCGACCGCGACGCCACCCATTCCTGCACCGGCTACGGCCGCGAGCACGTGTGCGTGCGGATCGCGGCCACCGCCGAGCTGCCGACTCGCTTCGGCCATTTCCACGCCGTCGGCTTCTGGAACCCGGTCGACGGCAAGGAGCACGCCGCCTTCGTGCACGGCTTCGAGGCGCTCGACGGCCAGGCCGTCCCGGTCCGCATCCATTCCGAGTGCCTCACGGGCGACGCGCTGGGCTCGCTGCGCTGCGACTGCCGCGACCAGCTCGAGGCGTCGCTGCGCCAGCTCGCGAAGATGCCGTTCGGGATCCTGCTCTACCTCCGCCAGGAGGGCCGCGGCATCGGCCTGACGAACAAGATCCGCGCCTACGAGCTCCAGGACCACGGGCTGGACACCGTCGAGGCCAACATCGCGCTGGGCTTCCGCGACGACGAGCGCGACTACTCGGTCGCCGCCCACATGCTCGACTCGCTGGGCGTGCACTCCGTCCGGCTGATGACCAACAACCCGAAGAAGATCGAGGGGCTGCGCGAGCTCGGGGTCGATGTCGTCGACCGGATCCCGCTGGTGATGCCCGCCAACCGCTACAACCGGCGCTACCTGACGACCAAGGCTCGCAAGTCGGGCCACCTGATCGACGACGCGGCCCTCGAGCAGCAGGAGCCGCCGCTCGAGCGCGAGCCCCGGCGCGCCGTCCGGCCCGCGGCCGCCCGGACGAACGGCAAGGCCACGGCCGATGCCCGCTGATCCGCCGGTCGTCCTGATCACCGGGGCGACCGGCCCGCTCGGCCGAGTAGCGGTCAAGCGGTTCGCCGCCGACGGCGCGCGGCTCGCCCTGGCCGGCACCAACCGGGCCCGCCTGGCCGCCGTCGCCGCCGAGGCCGGCGTGACGGACGACGCCTGGCTGCCGGTCGTCGGCGACCTCCGCGACCGCGAGGCCGTAGCCGCCGTGGTGCGTGCCGTCGAACACCGCTTCGGGCGGCTCGACGTCCTCCTCCACCTCATCGGCGGATGGGCGGGCGGGACGCCGGTGGTCGACCTCGACGCCGATGAGATCAGGTCGATGCTCGACCAGCACCTGTGGACGACCTTCCACCTGGTCCAGGCGGTCGTGCCGGGCATGGTCGAGCGCGGGTTCGGGAGGCTGCTGACGGTCTCCTCGCCGTTCGCCGCCAATCCCGGTCCGAAAGGGGCGGGCTACGCGATCGCCAAGTCCGCGGAGGAGCTGCTGCTCCGGTCGCTGGCCCGGGAGGTCGCCGGCAGCGGGGTCACGGCGAACGTCGTGGTCGTCCGCAAGATCGATGCGTTCCACCAGCGCGAGAAGGCGCCGGACCCGAAGAACGCCACCTGGACCACGCCCGAGGAGATCGCGGACACCCTCGCGTTCCTCGCGTCGCCGGCGGCGGCCGCGGTGAACGGCGCACGGGTCCCCCTCGACGGCCGCGGTTGAGGGCGGGATGACCGATACCCCCGCGACCGGCCGGCCGCGGGTGACCTGGGTGTTCGGCTCGACGCTCGACGGCCGGGTCGCGGCGCCCGACGGCTCGTCGCGCTGGATCTCGTCGAGAGCGGCCCGGACGGACGCCCACCGCCTGCGGGCCGTCCACGACGCCGTGCTGGTCGGCAGCGGCGCGGCAGGGACCGACGACCCGCACCTCGGCCTGCGCCACGGCGTGGCCGGACGGCCGCCGCTGCGGGTCGTGCTCGACGCCCGCGCGTCCATCGTCGGGCCAACGTCCCGTGTCGTCGACGACGCGGCGCCGACGCTCGTGGTCATCGGTCCCGACGCGCCGGAGCCCGCCCTGCCGGCCCGGGTCGCCATCGCCCGGGTCCCGATCGACGACCGCGGCCGGCTCGACCTCCACGCCGTGCTCGATGAGCTTGCGGCGCGCGGCATCCGCTCGGTGCTCGTCGAGGGCGGGCCGACCATCGCTGCGGCGTTCCTGGGGGCCGGCCTCGTCGACGACGTGGTGGGCTACGTGCGGACCGCCGTCCTCGGCGCCGGGCGGCCGCTGCTCGACATCGCGGGCGTGACCACGATCGGCGACCTGCGCCCGTTCCGGCTCGTCGCCGCAGACGTCGTGGGCGACGACGTGCGAATCCGGGCGTCCGTGGGCTGACGCCGAACGACGGCCTCAGCCCTTGCGCAGGCGTCCGAGCAGCGCCCGCGGCGAGGTCGGCCCCCGGAGCCGGCGCGCGAGCGACTCGGCCAGGCGCGCGTACTCCTCGGTCCGGTTGTAGCGCTGCGCCGAGATGCGGACCAGCGCCTGCTCGGGCGCACCGCCGGCCAGGGCGGCCGGCACGGGGAAGATGCTGATCGGGACCTCGATCCGCTCCTCGTCGTAGAGCGCGGCCTGGAGCCGTTCGGCCGCGGCGCGAGACGGAGCGAGCCCCGGCAGCGGCACGGAGGCCATCGAGCCGATCATCGAGTCCGGGGCGGGCGGCGGCACGCCGAGCGCCGCGCACAGCAGGTCCCGGCCGCGGCGCGCCATCGAGCGGTTGGTCGCCATGTATCCGGGCCAGCCGTCATCATCGAGCCCGCCCACGTAGCGCAGCGCCGCGGGCAGGGCGAGGATCCCTGTTGGGTCGTTGGTACCGGTCCAGTCGAACTCGAGCCGGTAGCGCGTCCGGTCCGTGCGCGACGAGTTGCGCCCGTGCGAGACCACGAGCGGCCGGATCCTCGGCCGGATGTCGGCGCGGACGTGGAGCAGCGCGACGCCCTTGGGCGCGCACAGCCACTTGTGCGCGTTCGCCGTCCAGTACGCCGCGGCGAGCCGTCCGAGGTCGACCTCCACCATGCCCGGCGCATGCGCCGCGTCGACGAGCGTGTCCACACCGCGGCGATCCAGCTCGCGGACGATCGCCTCGATCGGCAGCACGAGGGCCGTGGGCGACGTCACGTGGCTGACCAGCGCGAACCGCGTGCGCGGCGTCACGGCCTCGAGATACGCCTCGACGGCCTGCGACGGCTCCTCGATCGGGAACGGGACGCGCACGATCGTGAGCGTCGCCCCGTCGCGCTCGGCGGCCGCGCGCATGGCGTTGAGCGTCGCGTTGTACTCGTGGTCGCCGGCCAGGAGCTCGTCGCCGGGCGCGAACCGGAGCGAGGCCAGGACGGTCGCGACGCCCGCCGTCGCGTTGGGCACGAACACGATCCCCTCGGGGTCGCCGCTGAGGAACCGGGCGACCTCGAGCCGCACCTCGTCGAGGTGGCGCTCGAGCTCCCGGTCGAGGAATCGGACCGGCTGCCCCTCCATCCGGTCCCGCCAGACGCGCTGCGCCTCGAGGACGGGCGCCGGGCAGGCGCCGAACGAGCCGTGGTTGAGGAACGAGACGTCGGGCTCGAGGATCCACGGCGAGCGGTCGTAGGTGGGGAACGGCACGCCGCGACGATAGCCGACCGGGTCGGGCCGGAACGCGCCGCCCGCACCAACGCCCGGGCCGGGGGTCGGCCGCGAGCCGCGGTCAGCCCGGGATCGACGAGCCGGGCGGCGCCTCGATCGTGGGCTCGAGGGAGCCCGGCGGGATCACGTGGGCGCGGCCGCGACCGGCGACGGTCCAGCTCCCGCCCGGCCGCCCGATGACCAGCGTCTGCTCGTCGAGTCCGATCCAGCGCAGCGGCGTGCCGTCCTCCACGGCGCGGCGCCACTCGGCGACCCGACCGGGCGCGAAGTGGGGGATCACGGCGGTGCCCGGCAGGAGGCCCAGCCCGGCGACGCCGCCGCGGGACGTCCACAGGCGCTCGCCCAGCGCCATCGCCCCCGCGCTCGCCCCGGCGAGGCAGGCGCCCCGGCTCAGCGCCCCGCGGATGGCCGCCCACGCGGGCGTATCGCGGAGCACCGCCGGGATCAGGTCGGGATCGCCGCCGGGGAAGTGGATGAGGTGCGCGACCTCGAGCGTCTCGACGTGCTCGGGGTCGTCGGCGTCGTCGCGGGTGAGGATGCGCGCGGTCACGAGGCGGACGCCGATCCCCGCCCGTGCCGCGGCGGAACGGAACGCCCGCTCCCCGTGCTCCACGGCGACGTCCGGCCGCTGGCGCGCGGCCGCGGTCGGGACGATGGCGACGACCGGATCGAGGTCGCCGGCCGGTACCCGGGCCGCGGCAAGCAGCGCATCCATCGCCGCCTCGTCGCCGGCGACGTACTCGCCGCCACCGTGGAGGGCGATCGGGCCCGGGAGGACGGCGGACCCGGTCAGGCCGGTCTCGGTCACGCCGGGCCTTCCGGATCGTCGTCGATGACCTCGCCCTCGACGTGCCGAGCGGGCTCGTCGATCCCGGGTGCGGCGCGCGGCGTGACGTCGATCACCACCCCGGGCGTCGTCCGGCGCCCGACGAGCACCCGGGTCAGCCGCTCCGGCCCGGCGACGAACGGCGCGAGGAACGCGAGCACGACGATCGGGACGACCAGCCGCAGCACCGGCAGCCGCAGGACGACGAAGATCCCGATCGTGTACGACGACCCAGGCGGCCAGCAGCCAGCGCGAGGGCCACCCGGCGACCCGGAGGCGCCAGACAGGGAGCAGGGCGAGCAGCCCGGCCACGAGCGCGAACAGCAGGAGCAGCGTCATCGGCACCGATCATAGGACAGCGGTTCCGGACCACGGACCGGGTGATCGGGAGCGCCGATCCCGTCCGATACGATGACCGTCCATCGCCACAGGACGACCCGTGACCCGACGCGCCCGCCGCTGGCTCGACGCCTGGGGCCCGATGCTCCCGATGTTCGTCGCCGAAGGGACCATCTGGGTCGGCTTCGGCGCGCTCCTGCCGATCCTCCCCATCTACTTCACGCAGCACGGCGTCGACCTCCCGACGCTGGGCATCGTGGTCGCGGCGTGGCCCGCCGCAAGGCTGCTTGGCGAGCCGCTGTTCGGGTGGATCGCCGACCGCGGCCCGCGCAAGGCGATGATGGTCCTCGGGCTCGTGCTCGCCGCCGTGTTCGCCGTGGCGCCGCTGTTCGTTGTCGGGCCGGCGGCGTTCATCGTCTTCCGCGCGCTTGCCGGTCTGTCGACGTCGATCTACGACCCGGCGGCCCGCGGCTACCTCGTCGACGCCAACCCGCCCGAGCGCCACGGCGAGCTGTTCGGCCTCTACGGCGCCGCCCAGATGGGCGGGCTGATGATCGGCCCCGCGATCGGCGGCATCGCCGCCGGGCTCACGGGCCAGCCGACCGTCGTGTTCTGGGTCGCCGGGCTGATGATCGTGCTCTCGGCGCTACTCGTGGCGACGCGCGTGCCCAACCGGGCGCGCGTTGCTCGAACCGCGACCGCGGACACGAGCGACGAGACGGAGGACGCCGCGCCCCGGCCGTCGCGGCTGTTGAACCGCCTGCTGATCGCCGCCGTCGCGCTCAACGTCGGCAGCTTCTTCGCCAGCGGCGCCTACGAGGTGGTCTGGAGCCTGTACCTCACCCACCTCGGGGCGAGCGTCGGCCTCATCGGGGTGACCTTCTTCACGTTCGCCGCCCCGATCCTCGTGCTGTCCCCGTGGTTCGGCAAGTTCATCGATCGCGAGGGCGGCTTCTTCGCGCTCGTCGTGGGGATGGCCGGGGTCGGCATCTGCGGCCTCCTGTACCCGGTCGTGCCTGAGGTGTGGTTCATGGCCGCGCTGGGCATCGTCGAGGGCACAGCGTTCGCGCTGGCGTCGCCGGCGCTGTTCCTGCTGGTGGCGCGGGCCTCGCCGGCCGGGCGCAGCTCGACGGCGCAGGGCATCTTCGGCGCCGCGGGGACCATCGGCACGATCGTCGCCTCCGTCGCGGCCGGGGCGCTGGCCGGCGTCAACCTCACCTACCCGTTCTACGCGACGGGCATCGCGGCGCTGTCGTCGCTCGCGATCGGGCTGCTGATCGGCCGCCGACGCCTGTGGGATGCGATGCAGCCCCGTGTCGCCCGGCCCGCGCCGGGCCAGCAGGCCGTCGCGGTTCCTGGCGACGCCTCCGGCTGACCTGGTCGCGGACGGTGCGCCAGCGCGTGCCGGCACGGCCTTGCGCGGGACCCACCTGCGTGCAAGCATCGGGCTGACGCCGGGTCAACGGCGCATCGCCGGTCGTGGAGATCGCCGGCGCCGGGTCGACAAGGCGAGGGAGAGAGCACGCATGTCCTATGCCGATGGGCTGTTGACGGACGACGAGACCGTCGTCCGGCGGGAGCACCAGCACTGGATCTTCCCGTTCTACATCGCCGGCAAGTGGGTCGCCATCGCGGTCGTGGTGACCGTCATCGGGTTCATCCTGTCGCAGTTCGTGTTCAAGTCCGACGGGACCGGGATCATCGCCGGCGCCATCGGCCTGATCAACAACATCGTCACGATCGTCACGGTCGTCGCGCTGGCGTTCGCGCTGATCGGCTTCATCTACTCCGTGATCCAGTGGCAGAGCCAGGAGTACATCCTCACCAGCCACCGCGTGCTCCACGTCCACGGCGTGATCAACAAGCAGTCCGGCGACAGCTCGCTCGAGAACATCACCGACGCCCAGATCAACGTGCCGTGGCTCGGGCGCATCCTGGGCTTCGGCGACCTGATCGTCATGACGGCGTCCGAGGCCGGCATCAACAACCTGCGCGCGCTCACCGACCCCATCGGCTTCAAGAAGGCCATGATGGAGTCCAAGACGGAGCGGATGATCGACCTCAACACGCCACGCGGGACGGCCCAGGCCCAGGCGGCGGCGGTCGCGGCCGCGGCGACGGGACGCCCGCGCCCGCCCCGGCACCCGCACCTGCCCCCGCCCCTGCGCCCGCTGGGCCGTCGGCCGACGAGGTCACCAAGACCCTCGCCTCGCTCGCCACGCTGCGCGATTCGGGCGCCATCACTCCCGAGGAGTACGAGGCCAAGAAGACCGAGCTGCTCGCCCGGATCTAGCCCCCCGCTCCCCGCGCCGTCCGCGTTTTTGACGGATTCGGCGAATTCTGATAGAGTCTAAAGCCTCCGCGGGGTGGAGCAGCGGCAGCTCGTCGGGCTCATAACCCGAAGGTCAGGGGTTCGAATCCCCTCCCCGCAACCAACTTCGCATCCACCTGAACCCCGGGACCCGACCACCCCGGGGTTCTTCTTTTCCCTCGATCCGGGTCCTCCGCCCGGCCCACGCTCAGGCAGCCGCGCCTCGATCCCGGCCGTCGCCGGCCTCGGCATCGGCGCTCGCCGCCTGGTTGGCGACCAGGAACTCGGAGGCCGCGGGCTCCGCCATCGGTCGCGCGAACAGGTACCCCTGGCCCACCCGGCAGCCGAGGCTGACCAGTCGGTCGCGCTGCTCGGCGTCCTCGATGCCCTCGGCGATGGTCACGAGGCCCAGCGACCGCCCGAGGCGGAACACGGCGTCGACGAGGGCCGACTCGCGGTCCCCGCGACCGGCCGGCACCACGAACGACCGGTCGAGCTTGAGGACATCCACCGGCAGGCGTCGGAGGTAGCTGAGCGACGAGTAGCCGGTGCCGAAGTCGTCGATCGCCAGCCGCACGCCGAGCGCCTTGAGGGCCTGCAGCGTGGCGATCGCGCCGTCCGCGTCCTCGACCATGCTCGTCTCGGTGATCTCGAGCACGATCGTGGACGGGTCGACGCCGGTGCGCCGGAGGATCGCGGCGACGTTCTCGACCAGCCCGGGCTCGCGGAGCTCGCGGGGCGACAGGTTGGCGCTCATCGAGAGCTTCGGGTCGGTCAGCGTGTCGAGCTGCCAGCGGTGCGCCTGCGTGCAGGCCTCCTCGAGCACCCAGCGCCCGATCGCGACGATCAGGCCCGTCGCCTCGGCCGTCGGCACGAACGCCGCGGGTGACAACAGCCCGCGCGTCGGGTGCTGCCAGCGGACGAGGGCCTCGAAGCCGAGGATCCGGCCGTGGGTCAGGTCGACGACCGGCTGGTAGTGGAGGACGAACTCGCGGCGCTCGATCGCGCGCCGCAGGTCCGCCCCGAGCTCGAAGCGGGAGATCGCGGCCTCGCGCATGGCCGGCACGAACCGCTCGTACGCGCCGCCGCCGCGCGCCTTGGCCGTGTACATCGCGGTGTCGGCGTCGCGCAGCAGGTCGGCGGCCGCGTCGCCGTCCTGGGCCAGCGCGATGCCGACGCTCGCCCGGAGCGCCACCTCGACGCCGCCGACCGCGAGCGGCGTGACGAGGGCCGCGGCGACGCGCTCGGCGACCTCGTCGGCGTCCCGTGGGTCCGCGACGTCCTCGAGCAGGAACGCGAACTCGTCGCCGCCGAGCCGGGCCACCGTGTCGCCCGGCCGGACCGTCGTGCGCAGCCGCTCGCCGACCTCCTGGAGCACCCGGTCGCCCGCGGCGTGCCCGAGGCTGTCGTTGATCGCCTTGAAGTCGTCGAGGTCCACGAACAGGACGACCACGCCCCGATGCTGCCTGCCTCGCCGCTGCAGGGCGTGCGAGACACGCGATCGGTGAACAGGGCGCGGTTCGGGAGGCCGGTGAGCGCGTCGTGGAAGGCCTGGCGCGTCAGCTGGGCCTCGAGCACCTTGCGCTCGGTGATGTCGCGGTGGTTGATGACGATGCCCCCGACGGCGGGGTCGTCGAGCAGGTTGCGGCCGATCGCCTCCATCGTCCGCCACGTGCCGTCGGCGTGCTTGATGCGGCACTCGAAGCGACGCTCGGTGCCCTGGCCCGAGGCGAGGTCCGCGAGCGCCTGCTCCACCGTGCCGCGATCGTCGTCGTGGACCAGCGAGGCGAACTGCCGGCCCTCCCAGTCGGACGCGGGGTAGCCGAGGACCCGTTCCAGGGCGACGCTCTCGAAGCGGATGCGGCCGTCGGCGTCGAGGATGGCCTGGGCGTCCGACGAGTTCTGGAGCAGGGATCGGAACCTGGCCTCGCGGCCGCGCAGGTCGGCGGCCAGCTCCACCAGCCGGCCGTTCTGGCTCGCGAGCGTCCGCGACGTCGGCGTTGAACGCGCCCCACAGCATCAGGAGCAGCACGGTCGCGGCCAGCCCCGCCACGATGAACACGTCCCGGCGCGTCGCCTCGATGAGCTCGACGATCGAGGTCGCGTCCTCGTAGATCTCGTAGGCCCCGATCACCGTCCCGTTCGACGCGCGGACCGGCAGGTAGATCTCGAGGTAGTCGTTGGGCAGGTCGCCGTCGAACTCGTTCTCCTCGGCGTTCGAGCCGCCGAGGTGGAGCTGGCTGGCGGTCTCGCCGTCGAGGGCCTCCATGAGGTCGTCGTCGACGTCGAAGGCGCGGCCGCGCAGGGTGGCAGGTCCGAGAACAGGATCGTGCCGCCCGGCGACCACAGCTTGATCCGCGCGATCCCGCCCGGCTGCACGAGCCGCTCGAGGAGCGCGTCGATGTCGCGGCCCGACGAGCCGTCGGGATCGCCCATCGTCGCCTCCGCCAGCAGGGGGTCGACGCTCGCCCGGACCGTGGTCTCGGCGCTCCGCGCGGCCTCGATCCCGGCGGCCTCGGTCACGCGATGGGCGGCGTCGTCGGCGGTGACGAACGCGGCGCCGAGCACCAGCACGGAGGCGACCACGAGCACGGCCGGCCGCAGCCACGCGATGAGCCGATGGCTGCGCGAGTCCTCGGAGACGCTGCGAAAGGCGCTTCGAATGCGCGTGAGGAGCTTCAAGAAGCGATGTTGTCCGTGCCGTTGTGGGGCTGGGACGCAACGGTAGGGCGACCATCGTCGGGGTGGCTGCCGGTCGTTGGTCCAGACGCCCGGGCGCCGGAAGTACCGCCGCTCCGGCGTCCGAGGCGGCCGCGGGCGCGGATCAGCGGTGGCGGACGGTGCCCAGCTGGTCGGCGGGGAACGTCGTCCCGGTGTCCCCGAGCTGGAGGCAGCGGAACGTGTTCAGGGCCGCCTCCTCGAGGTTGAGCGCCCGGCGCCAGGCCATCTCGACCGTGTCGCCGAGGGTCGAGCAGCCGTGGTTGGCGAGGACGATGACGTCGCACGCGCGCGACGCCTCGGCCGACGCGTCGGCGAGCTCGTCCGAGCCGTTCGGGTAGTAGGGGATGCGTTCGATCCGCCGGAGGTACGTCGCGTGGTCGAGGGTGAGCACGCGCACCCGGTAGCCGAGCGCGTCGAGGACGACCGCGGTCTGCGGGTGGAGGTGGACGACCGCCCGGACGTCGGGGCGGACGCGGTAGGTCGCCCGGTGCAGCCGCCACTCGCTGGACGGTTCCGGCCCGTCGAGGGCGTCGCCGTCGAGGCCGACCAGCGCGAAGTCGTCGCCGGTGAGGCGGTCGAGCCACGTCCCGGCGCCCGTGACCAGGAACGCGTCGCGGTCGGGACAGCGTGCCGACAGGTTGCCGCCCGAGGCGACCACGAGCCCGCGCCCGACCGCGGCCCGGCCGACCTCGGCGAGCTGGGCGGCCAGGTCGGCGTAGGCGTCCGTCATCGGGCCATCATGCGCGAAGGCCGCGTGCCCGGTTGCCCCGGCGCGGCGCGGCTCAGTCCCAGCGGAACCGCCAGGCCGCGAGCACCACGAGGACCGCGGCCCAGCCCGCCAGCAGCGCGAGCACCGGTCCCGCGTCGCCGTGGGCGTGCCCGAGCCCGATCGCGAGGGCCTCCGTCAACGCCGCGGGCGGCAACACGCCCGCGACCCCTTCCACGGCGTCCGGCAGGCGGTCCAGCGGCACCACGATGCCGCCCAGCACGAGGAACACGAGGAACAGGAGATTCGCGAGGGCCAGCGTCGCCTCCGCGCGGAGCGTCCCGGCGAGGAGGAGCCCGAGGCCGGCGAACGCGACGGTCCCGAGGACGAGCGCGGCCAGGGTCACGGGTGCCGAGGCCGTCGAGCCCGCCGACCAGCCGAGGACGAGCGTCGCGATCCCGACCAGCAGCACGAGCTGCACGAGCTCGACGAGCACGACCGACGCCGACTTGGCGGCGACCACCACCGACGTCCCCGCGGGGCTACCGCCGAGCCGCTTGATGACACCGTACTGGCGCTCGAAGGCGGTCGAGATGGCCAGCGCGACGAACGCGGCGCCGATCACAGCGAGGCTGATCGCGCCGGGCAGGAGGTCGTTGACCGGGTCCTCGCCGGTGGCCGCCCCGATCGGCCCGAAGGCCGAGAACACGAGCAGGACGCCGACCGGGATGACGTACGTGATCAGGAGGGCCTCGCCCCGACGCAGGCCCGAGGCGCACCTCGTGCGCGGCGAGGGCGACGGACATCGCCGGCCAAGATGCCGGCGGCGACGGGGTCCCGGCGCCGAGCACGCGCGATTCGTCGGCGGAGCGACTCGTCATCGCTCGTCCTCGTCGTTGCCGGCCGAGCCCGGGCCGCCGCGGACCAGCTCGAGGTATCGCTCCTCGAGGCTCGCCGCCCCGGTCCGCAGCTCCATCAGGAGGAGGTCCCGGGACTCGCACCAGGTCGCCAGCGCCGCGACGAGTCGCGGGCCCGGCGCCTGTCCAAGGTCCGCGACGTCGTAGGCCCCGGCCGTCTCGCCACCGCTGGCCTCGACGACCGGCCGCCCGCCGGTGACGCCCGCGACGACCGCGGCGAGGTCGGACGCCTCGCCGTCCGCGAGCGGGCGCGACAGGCGCAGGTGCAGGCGCGCCGCGCCGCCGCCCGTGAGCTCGGCCGGCGTGCCGAGCGCAACCAGCCGTCCGCGGTCGAGGACGGCGACCCGGTCGGCAAGCCGCTCGACGTCGCCCAGCTCGTGCGTCGTCAGCAGGATCGTGGTGCCTGCCGCGCGCAGGTCGGCCGATGCGCTCGCGGGTCGCCTGCTTCGCCGCCGGGTCCATGCCCGCGGTCGGCTCGTCGAGGACCAGCAGCTCCGGTCGGCCGAGCAGCGCCAGGGCGAGCGCGAGGCGCTGCTTCTCGCCGCCGGACAGGCGCCGGTAGCGGGTCCCCGCCGCCTGCCCGAGGTCGACCGCCTCGAGCAGCCGGTCGGGGTCCTCGGGGTCGCGGTAGAACCGCGCGTAGAGATGGAGGACCTCGCGCGCGGTCGTCCGGTTGTCGATCCCGCCGTCCTGGAGCATCAGGCCGATGCGCGGACGGAGGCGCCGGCCGTCGCGGGCCGGGTCCAGGCCGAGCACGCGCGTGCTGCCGCCGTCGGGCACCCGGTAGCCCTCGATGATCTCGACGGTCGTCGTCTTGCCCGCGCCGTTCGGCCCCAGCAGCGCGAACAGCTCGCCGCGCCGCACGTCGAAGGTGATCCCGCCCAGGATCTCGCGGCCGGAGTAGGCCTTGCGCAGCCCGTCGACGACGATCGCGGGGTCCGCGGCCCCGGCGGATGTCCCGAGGCCCGCCGTCGGTGACCCGGCCGGCGCCGACGAATCGGCCGGCGCGGCCGCGCCCGTCACGGCTTGATCTTCGCGTACTGCGTGTCGAAGTCCGCGGGCAGCACCTCGCCGATCTGGAGGCCCTGCAGGACCCCCTCGGCGTCGATGAAGTAGGTCTGCGGCGGCGCGACCACGCGGTACGCCTTGGCGATGGCGTCGCCGGGGTCGGTGACCGTGGGCCACGTCGCGCCGAACTCGTCGAGGAACTGCTTCGCGGGCTCGGCCTGGTCCTTGTACAGGACGCCGAGCACGACCAGCCCGTCGGAGGCGCCGAGCTGCTCGAGGCGCTCCTTGAACAGCGGGAACTCCTCGCGGCACGGCACGCACCACGAGGCCCAGAAGTTCACGATGACCGGGTGGCCGCGATACGCGGCGAGGTCGATCGAGGAGCCGTCGAGCGCCGTCCCGGTGATCGCGGGCGCCGGCTGTCCCGTCCGCGCCTCGGCGCCGCCACCGCACGCCGCGACGAGCGCCGCGAGGGCCAGGACGAGGGACAGGCGAACGTGTCGGTCCGTGGGACGCCTACTGGAGGGTGATCGTCCCCGTCATGTTCGCGTGAACCGAGCAGACGAAGGGATAGGTGCCGGCGGGGATCGCGGGCACGTTGTAGACGATGACCTTGGGGCCTTCGATGATCTCGCCCATGAACAGCTGACCCGACGGGCCGTTGATCGCGATGTTGTGCGACTGGCCCTGGTCCTTGTTGTCGAACGCGATGGTGAACGGCTTGGCCGCCGGCCCCTGGAGCGAGGTCACGACGAACGCCGTGTTCTGGGCGGTCTCGATGACGTCGGCGTCGGGCAGGCTGGGCGGCGGGCCCGAGGGCTCGAGGCCCCCGACGCCACCGGCGGCGACGGCGCTGGCCAGAGGGCCGGCCCGGGCGGGTTGGCGTTCGGCAGCAGCCCGGAGCTCAGCAGCAGGCCGCCGGCCAGGATCCACGCGAGGACCGCGAACGTCGCCAGCGGCCATGAGGGCGACGGCCCGGCGTCGAGGTGGCCGCTGCGGTCGGCGGCGACGGCCGCCCGGTACTCGCGGACGGCGTCGAACAGCCAGCCGAGCAGCGTGAACGAGAGCGCGACCGCCCCGAGGATCAGCGCCCAGCCGCCGAGGATCAGCCCGGCGACCAGGAGCGTCATCGACATCGCGATCAGCAGCGGGCGGAAGGACGGCGCCGGGATGTGCACGCCGGGCGGCGGCGTGCCCTGGGGCGTCGGCAGCGCGCCGGGTGGCGGCACCGAGCCGGGCGCCAGGGCGGTGCCGCCGGTCGCGACCATGGCGGTCGAGGAGGACGGCAGGCGGTCGTACTCGCGCAGGAACTCGCGGCCCCAGTAGAGCAGCGTGATCCCCAGCACGATCAGCCCGATCCACAGCCAGCCGCCGCCGAAAACCAGGCCGATGACGAGCATCAGCATGCCGAACGCGCCGAGCAACGGGGCGAACGAGCCGCCGGGAAGGTGGGTGCCGGGCGGGGGGACCGGGGTCAGCCGCTGCTTGCCGCGCCGCGTGGGCCCGGCCGTGGCGAACCGGTAGATCGTCCACGTCACGTACAGGAACGCGAGCACGAGCAGCAGGATCGGGATCAGGCCGACCAGCGTCCCCCAGTCCGGGACGACGTACTGGGTCGTCCAGATGACGAAGTCGCTCCAGATGTTCTCGATCATCGCCGGACGGGAGTCGTCAGCCGCCTCGCCGGAGGCCGGCGAGGAGCACGAAGGTCATGATCGACATCGCCACGCCCAGGCAGAGGAGCATCGTGATCCCGGACCAGTCCTCGGGCCAGCCTGCGTAGCGCTGGACCCCCCAATAGACGATGGCGATCACCACGAAGATGAGGCCGACGAACAGTCCGCGACGGGGGGTCATGGCGTGGTCGTCCTCACTACAGCAGGTAGAGGATCGAGAACAGCAGGATCCAGACGACGTCGACGAAGTGCCAGTACAGCGACGTCGCCTCGACCATGTCGTGGTGCTTCGCAGAGAACTGGCCGGCCATCCCGCGGTACACGACCACCGCCAGCATCACGGCCCCGCCGAAGACGTGCGCCCCGTGGAAGCCGGTGAGCGTGAAGTACGTCGTCCCGAATGGCGTCGAGCCCATCGACAGGCCCTCGCTGAACAGCACCGAGTAGTCGTAGGCCTGCATCAGGAGGAAGGTGATGCCCAGGCCGAGGGTGACCGCGAAGTTGCGCGTGAACGTCCGGCGGTCGCCGCGCCGGATCGCCCACACGCCGAACTGGCACGTGAACGAGGACGCGATCAGGATGATCGTCGCGGGCACGATCAGGTTCAGGGCCGTCTGCCCGTTCTCCTTGGTGAGGATCAGGGGCAGCGGCTTGAGCAGGTGCTGGAAGTCTGTCGGCGGCCAGACATGGACGGTACCGACGCCGACTATGAACTCGGTGTAGCCGGCCCGCAGGGCGAAGTAGGCGGCGAACAGGCCCGCGAAGAACATGATCTCGGAGGTGATGAACAGCAGCATCCCGAGGACCGGGTTGCTGATCCCGCCCTCCGCGTGGCTGGGCAGGACCTCGTGCTGGGCGAGGACCTCGGTGTCGGGGGTCGCGGTCGTCATCGTCCGGCCCTCAGTGCGCCGCCGTCCGGCCGTGCCGGGCGTCGAACACCGGGCGCTCCGAGCGGATCTCGGGCAGGTGGTCGAAGTTGTACGGCGGCGGCGGGGAGGTGGCGGCCCACTCGAGGGTGTTGCCCTCCCACGGGTCGTCGCCGGCCGGCTTGCCGCTGCGGAGCGACACGAGGACGTTCCACAGGAACGGGATCATGCTCGCCGCGATGATGAAGCCGCCGATCGTGGCCACGAGGTTGAGCTCGCTCCAGCCGGCGTTGGCCGCGTAGTCCGCGATCCGCCGGGGCATGCCCAGCAGGCCCAGCTGGTGCATGGGGAAGAACGTCAGGTTGAAGCCGATGAACATCAGCACGAACTGGATCTTGCCCAGCGTCTCGTTGAGCATCCGGCCGGTCATCTTCGGGAACCAGTAGTAGATCCCGGCGAACACCCCGAACACCGACCCGCCGAACAGGACGTAGTGCAGGTGGGCGACGACCCAGTAGGTGTCGTGGAGCGCGAAGTCCACCGGCACCGCCGCCGAGAAGGCGCCGTTCAGGCCGCCGATGAGGAACATCATCAGGAACCCGAAGGCGAACAGCAGCGGCGTCGAGAACGTCAGCTTGCCCCGCCACAGCGTCGCGATCCAGTTGAACATCTTGACCCCGGTCGGCACCGCGATCAGGAACGTCATCAGGCTGAAGAACGGCAGGAACACCTGGCCGGTGGTGAACATGTGGTGGGCCCAGACCGAGAAGCCCAGGGCGCCGATGCCGACGGTGGCGAACACGAACGCCTTGTAGCCGAACAACGGCTTGCGCGAGAAGACCGGCAGGACCTCGGACACGATGCCCATCGCCGGCAGCACCATGATGTACACGGCCGGGTGCGAGTAGAACCAGAAGATGTTCTGGTACAGCACCGCGTTGCCGCCGATCGACGGCTCGAAGAACGTCCCGCCGTAGTTGCGGTCGATGAACAGCATGATCAGGGCGCTCGTCAGGACCGGCGTCGCCATGACCACCAGCACGCTGGTGACGAGGACGGTCCAGACGAGGATCGGCATCCGGAACAGCGTCATCCCGGGCGCGCGCATCTTGAAGATCGTGACCAGGAAGTTGATGGCGCCCAGGATGGAGGCCGTGCCGATGAGCACCAGGCCCATGATCCACAGGTCGGTGCCGGTGCCGTTGTACTTTGGCCCGGACAGCGGCGGGTACTCCGTCCAGCCGGACGCGGCCGAGCCGCCCGAGGCGAGGAAGCCCGACGCCATCAGCAGCCCGCCCAGCGGCAACAGCCAGAACGACAGCGCGTTGATCCGGGGGAACGCCATGTCCGGCGCGCCGATCTGGAGCGGCACCGCGTAGTTCCCGAAGCCCGCCAGGATCGGGATGATGAACAGGAACAGCATGAACGAGGCGTGCATCGTGAACGCCTGGTTGTAGAACTCCTCGCTGACGACCTGCAGCCCGGGCTGCGCCAGCTCGAGGCGGACGACCATCGCGAGGATCCCGCCCGCGAAGAAGAAGATCAGCGAGTTGACCAGGTACAGGATCCCGATCTTCTTGTGGTCGGTGGTCGTCAGCCACTCGTACAGGCGGCTTCGATACGCGGGACTGGTGCGCGGGAGGGTGGTGGTCGCCATCCAGTGGTGCTCCTACTGGACCGTGAGGGTGCCGGTCATGTTCGGATGGACGGTGCACAGGAACGTGTAGTCGCCGGCCGGCAGGGCGTCGACCGCGTACTGGGTCTCCGCCACGCCGGTGATCGTGTCGCCCTGGAACTTGGGCGCGCCGCTCGCGTCCTTGATCTCCACGTTGTGCGGGACGCTGTCGTCATCGTTCTTGAAGTCGATCGTGAACGGCTGGCCCGCCGGCGCCTGGAGCGTGGTGGTCGAGAACGCGATGTTCTGCGCGCTCAACGGGACGACCGTCCCTGCCGGCGCGCCGGACGGACCGCCGGACGGCGGCGGCGCCGGGGTCGCCCGGGCCTTGTCGATCTGTTCCGCGACCCAGGCGTCGAAGGTCGGGCGGGCGACGGCATGGACGTCGAACACCATGGAGCCGTGGAAGGTGCCGCACAGCTCCGCGCACTGGCCGCGGAACGTGCCCGGCTCGTCGACCGTGAAGTCGAACGTGTTCAGCTTCCCGGGCACGACGTCGCGCTTGAACAGGAACTTCGGCACGTAGAAGGCGTGGATGACGTCCTCGGACCGCAGGTCGATCTGGATCGGCTCGCCCACCGGGAGGAACAGGCCGCCGCCCTCGGACTCGGGGTCGTCCGGCGTTCCGCACGGGCAGGGACTGCGTGAACAGTGTCTTGCCGTCGCCGTCGAGGTACGCGAACGACCACTGGAAGCGAGCCGCGACCGCTGTCACGTGGACCGAGGTGGTGACCTTCGCGTCGACGACGTTGAGCGTCTGCCATGACAGCACGAACAGGACGGCCACGATGACCGTCGGGATCAGCGTCCACACGATCTCGACCAGGTTGTTGCCGTGGGTCTGCGGCGGGAGCTCGTCGTCGCCGGGCTTGCGCCGGAAGCGGAACGCCGAGTAGATGATCACGCCCTCGACCAGCAGGAAGATCGCGGCGGCGATGTAGAAGACGAAGTCGTACAGCGCCTTCGTGCTCAGCGAGCGGTCGGTCACCGGGGTCTGGTTCCCGATCGGGAAGAATCCGTCCCACAGCCGCTGCGGCGTGATGCCCGTGGCGGCGAACGCGACGAGCGCGATCACGATCGCCAGGACGATCAGCAGGCCGGCGATGAGCGGGCCGGACCCGGTCCGCGACCGGGGGGGCATCGACATCGGGTTCCTCGAAATGTCGACCCGCCCGCGCGTTGCGGTCGGGGCAGCAGTGACGTCTCGCCGTCCGCGGACGAACGCTCCCGTGCAGCGGCCCGGGACGCCCAGATCATACCCGACGGGCGCTGCGCCGCGGGCCATCGCGGCCCTGTCCCGCGTGCGGGGACGAGCGCGGCCGGGTGCGTGGTCCCGCCCGCGGGACCACATCGTCCCGAGGGGTGAGAATGGAGCCCGTGAGCCCCGTCGCCCGGCCCCCTGCGCGCTCGCCCGGCAACGCCGTCCGCCGCCGGTCGGCGCTTGCCGCCGCCGCGTTGACGGTCGTCGCGATGCTCGCCCTCCCGGCGACCGTCCTGGCACATGGCCCGACCGTCCCGGTGCCGCCCGACGCCGCGAGCCTGCTGTTCGGCTGGTCGTTCGACCCCCTGGCCTGGCTGCCGGCGATGCTCGCGCTTACTGCTGTGGGGCGTGGGGGTCCAACGGGCGAACCGGGCGCACCCGCTCCACCCCATCGCCCGCCGTCGCACGGCCTACTGGGTGGTCGGCGTGTTCGCGGTCTTGTACGCCGTGGACTCCGGGCTCGCCGCCTACGACACCACGCTGTTCTCGATGCATATGGTCCAGCACCTGCTCCTGACGCTGATCGGACCGCCCCTCCTGCTGCTCGCCGGCCCGATCACGCTGCTCCTCCAGGCCTCGACGCCCGAGGTGCGCCGCCGCTGGATCCTGCCGGTGCTCCACTCCAAGGTCGTCCGCCGGCTGTCGTTCCCGGTGGTGTCGTGGATCGTGTTCGCGGCGGTCATGTGGGCCAGCCACTTCTCGCCGCTGTTCGACCTCGCCCTCGAGAACCCGTGGGCGCACCGCCTCGAACACGCCCTGTTCCTCGTCGCGGCGCTGCTGTTCTGGTGGCCGGTCATCGGGCCCGACCCGTCGCCGTGGAAGCTCAAGCCGTCGGCCCGGATCCTGTACACGGGCCTTGCGATGCCCCAGAACACGTTCCTCGCCCTCGCGATCTACATGGCCTCGGCGCCCCTGTACGCGCACTACGCGACGACGAGCCGAACGTGGGGCCCCACGCCGCTCGAGGACCAGCAGGCCGCCGGCGGGATCATGTGGGTCGGCGGGGACATCGTGTTCATCACGATCCTGATCGGGATGACCTGGCTGTGGATGCGTGCCGAGGAGCGCCGGAGCGTCGGCGAGGATCGGCGGCTCGAGGCGGAGCGCGCGGCGATCCGCGAGCGCGAGGTCCGTCTCGCGGCCAGGCGCGCGGCCGAGGCATCGGGCGCCGCCGGCGGTGCGACCGGCGCCGGTGGTGCGGCGAGCCCGGAGTCCGGATCGCCGCCGGGCTGACGCCCGGCTAGGCCTCGGGCGGGATCGGCGCCTGGAGGTACTCGAGGTAGGCGTCGGGGTCGACGTTGCCGCCGGAGACGATGGCGACGACCGGGCCGTCGAGCCCGCGCAGCCCCGCCTCGGCGGCGTGGAACCGCATCGCCGCGATGGTCAGCGCGCCCGATGGCTCGACCACAAGCCGAACCTCCTCGGCCGCCAGCCGGACCGCCGCCGCGATCTCGAGCTCGGTCACCGTCACGACGTCGTCGAGCAGGACGCGGAGGTGGGCGAAGTTCAGGCGACCGATCGACTGGGTGCGCGTCCCGTCCGCGATCGTCCGGCTCACGCGCTCCGCCGGCCAGGTCACGATGCGGCCGGCGGCCAGCGACTCGAGGGCGTCCGCGGCGAGCTCGGGCTCGACGCCGATGATCCGGGCGTCCGGGCGCCAGCGCCCGGATCGCGACGGCGACCCCGCTGGCCAGGCCGCCGCCGCCGATCGGGACGAGGACGGCGGCGACCGACGGCAGGTCCTCGGCGATCTCCAGCCCGACCGTGCCCTGGCCGGCGATGATCCGCGCGTCGTCGTAGGGCGGGATGATCGCGAGCCCGCGGGACCGGGCGATCTCCTCGGCCACCCGCCGGCGCTCGTCGGACGCGGGGCCGACCACGACGACCTGGGCCCCGTCGGCCTCGACGCGCGCCCGCTTGATCGCCGGGGCGTCGGACGGCATGACGATCGCGGCCGGGACGCCGAGCAGGCGGGCCGCCCGCGCGACGCCCTGCGCGTGGTTCCCCGACGAGTAGGTGATCAGGCCGCGGGCGCGTTCGTCCGGCGAGAGGGCCGCCGCGGCTGTGTACGCGCCGCGGATCTTGAAGGCGCCGATCGGCTGGAGTGACTCGGCCTTGAGCCACTGGTTCCGATCGGCGGGGCCGAACGGGACGAGGGGGGTCCTGAGCGCGATGCCCTCGAGCGTTGCGGCCGCAGCGCGGATCTCGTCGATGGTGACGAGGTCGGGCGCCGGACCGTCGTCGACGGGTTCGTCGACCGGTTCGCCGGCCGGTTCGTCCTGGGGCGCCACCTCCGGGCCGGCGTCGCTCACCGGCGGCGGGCCGACCGCTGGCAGTCGATGCACAGGGCGGCCGACGGCAGCGCCTCGAGCCGCTCGGGCGCGATCGGCTTGCCGCACGACTCGCACAGGCCGTAGGTGCCCGCGTCGAGGCGGGCAAGGGCCGCGTCGACGGCCGCGAGGTGCTGCTCGTTCCGATCGCGCAAGCGCGAGGTCGCGCTGCTGCTCGAACACGTGCGTGGCCGCGGCGGCCTGCGACCCGTAGGTCATCTGCCCCGGGCCCTCGACCTCGATCCCGGCCAGCTCGGCCAGCACCTGCGCGCGCTCGGCCATGAGCGCGGCGCGGGCGTCGGCGGAGGTCGTGGGATCGGCCATGCCGCGATGCTACGCCGGGGCGCTGTCGGCCGGCCGGTCACGCCTCGGTGCACGGATAAGTGGCGGGTAAGTGGCGACCGCGATCATGGCGTCACCGCTCCTGCGATCGGGCACTCCCCGGAGGGATCGAGGGTGGCTCGACACCCGGCTGGTCCGGGCGGGAGGATGACATGGCTCTGCGTGTCCGCGCGGCCCTGGCGGGGCTCGCGAGCGCGGCGGCGGTCGGGCTCGTGATGATCGTCGAGGGCGCCAAGCGATGGCACTGACGGACGAGCGCCCGCGACGGCCCGGGTCTTGCGGGCACGCCCGTCGCTGGTAGGCGTGCGGGATCGCGCGCCGGTCAGACGCGCCGGCCGGGCCCGCCGCCGTCGCTGCTGAGCCGCTGCGACAGGTAGACCGGGACGGCCGACAGCATGATCAGGACCACCGCGACCACGTTGACCAGCGGACGCTGGTTGGGCAGGCGCAGGTTGGCGAGGATCCAGATGGGCAGCGTCTGCTCGGTGCCCGCGGTGAAGGTCGTCACGATCACCTCGTCGAACGACAGGGCGAACGCGAGCAGGCCGCCGGCGAGGAGCGCCGTCCGCACGACCGGCAGCGTGACGTAGCGGAACGTCTGCCAGGTGTCGGCGCCGAGGTCCATCGACGCCTCCTCGATCGACGGCGACGAGCGACGGAGGCGCGCGATGACGTTGTTGTAGACGACGACGACGCAGAACGTCGCGTGGCCGACGACGATCGTGATGAAGCTGAACGGGATGCCGCCCGTGTTGAACGTGGCGTTCAGCGCCATGCCGGTCACGATGCCGGGCAGCGCGAGCGGCAGCACCAGCAGGAACGACACGGTCTCGCGGCCGAAGAACCGGAACCGGTGGACGGCGAGCGCCGCCAGCGAGCCCAGCAGCAGGGCGAGGGCCGTCGCCGCCAGCGCGACCTCGAGCGACAGCAGCAGGGCCTCGCGGATCGCCTCGTTGTTGAACGCGTCGCCGAACCAGTGCGTGGTCCAGTTGGTGATCGGCCAGGTCTGCGCGCGATCGGCGTTGAACGCGTACAGGAAGATGATCACGATCGGGACGTACAGGAAGACCAGGACGCCGATCGTCGCCAGGCCGACCAGCTTCCGGCTCATCGTTCTGGCCCGGTCACAGGGCGTCGAACGCGCCGAACCGGCGCGCCACCAGCAGGTACAGCGCCATCACGAGCACCGGGATCGTCGCGTACGCGGCCGCGAACGGGATGTTGCCGGCGACCCCCTGGCGTCTCGTAGATCACGTTGCCGATGAACTGGCTGTTCGAGACCAGCTGCGGGGTGATGTAGTCGCCGAGCGTGAGCGAGAACGTGAAGATCGAGCCCGCGACGACGGCCGGAAAGGCGAGCGGCAGGACCACCCGGCGGAAGGTCGTGCCGGGCCTCGCGCCGAGGTCGCCGGACGCCTCCAGGAACGACGACGGGATCCGCTCGAGCCCGGCGTAGATCGGCAGGATCATGAACGGCAGCCAGATGTAGCTGAACACGATCGGGATGGCGATGTCGCTCGGGTACAGGACGACGCCCGGGATCCCGATCTGCTCGAACGCCCATTCGAGCGGACCGCCACGGGCGAGGATCACGCGCCACGCGTACACCCGGACGAGATAGCTCGACCACAGCGGCAGCAGCACGAGCATGAACATCACGGCGCGCGTGCGCGGGCCCGCGGTGCGGGCCATGTAGTACGCGATGGGGAAGGCGAGGATCGCGTCGATGACGGTCACCAGCGCCGCCATCCCGATGGTCCGGAACGTGATCGTCCGGTAGACGGGGTCGGTGAGCAGCTGCTGGAAGTTCTTCAGCGTGAACTCGTGCGTCACCGCGGACGTCAGCGGGTCCAGGTACCAGAACGCCGACACGAACAGCACGACCAGCGAGCCGAGGTAGACGAGGCCGAACCAGCCCATCGGCGGCGTCAGGAGCAGCAGCAGCTGGAGCGACCGGTGGCGGTAGATGAACCCGTAGAAGCGCCGCCGCAGGCTGTTCGGCGGCGCGGGAAGGGCGCCCGGCGTCATGGCGACGCCGGGCGATCGGGGGACCGGTGGCCGGCCACCCCTCGACGCGACGGGATCCGGCTCAGCCCTTGATCTCCGTCCACTTCTGGGTCCAGACGGAGTAGTCGATGCACGGGTCGGCGCCGCCCGTGCCGCAGTCCGGCAGCGGGGTCTTCCAGAACGCGATGGAGTTGTAGAAGCTCGGGTCGTTGACGCCGTACGCGGTGCAGAAGTCGGCCAGCTTGTACGAGCCGTACCCCGGGTCCAGGTACTTGCAGGCCTTGGGGTTGGCGGGCGCCTCGCCGAAGTACTCGGCGACCATCGTCTGCACCTCGGGGGTCAGCATCCACGCCATCCACTTGAGCATGCAGTTCGGGTGCTCGGCCTTCGTCGTGAGCATCCACGTGTCGGCCCAGCCGGTCATCCCCTCGCTGGGCACGACCTGGGCGACCGGGACCCCCGAGGCCGCGAGCGTGTTGTACTGGTACGGCCAGGTCGTGCCGACCACGGTCGTGCCGTTCGTGAAGTTGTCGATCTCGTCCGCGAACGCGGACCAGTACTTGCCTACCCATGGGCGCTGCTGCTTCAGGAGCTCGACGGCCGCGTCGAACTGCGGCTGGGTCAGCTCGTACGGGTCGGTGATGCCCAGCTCGGGCTTGTGCGTCTTGAGGTACAGCGCGGCGTCCGCGATGTAGATCGGGCTGTCGTAGGCGGTGATCTTGCCGGCGTACGGCTGCGCGGCCGTCGGGTCGAACACGACGTCCCAGCTGGTCGGCGCGGGGCTCACCATGTCGGTGCGGGAGAGCAGGGTGTTGCCGCCCCAGGCGTGCGGCGTGCCGTAGTGCTTGCCGTCGACGACGTAGTGCGGGGCGTTCTGCAGGAACGGCGCGACATCGCCGAAGCCGGGGATCGTGGCGGGGTCGATGGCCGCGACGTCACCGTTGGGGATCAGCCGGAGCGTCGCGTCACCCGACGCACTCACGCCGTCGTAGCCGCCGCTGTGGACCAGCGTGACCATCTCGTCGGACGTGTTGCCGATCTTGGTCTTGACCTGGCACCCGGTCTCGGCCTCGAACGGCTTGACCCAGTCGTACTCCGGGACGTTCGAGCCGTCCTCGGCGTAGCCGCCCCAGATGATCAGGTTCAGGGCGCCCTCGCCGGCCCCGCCAACGGTGCTCAGGTCGACCGCGGGCTTGAGCGGCGTGATCGTCCCGTACTCGCCAGTGCTGAAGCTCGCGGCCGCCTGGCTCGGCGCCTCGGCCGACCCGCTCGCCGCGGGCGGTGCGCTCGCAGGGGTGCTGGGCGCCACGTTCGGGGCGCTGGCGGCCGGCGTGGCCGCCGGGGTCGCCGTCCCGCCGCCGCAGGCGGCCGCCACGAGGGCCGCCGCCGCCGCGAGGGTCAGGATGGGTCTGCGCATGGGTGATCTCCTCCTCCGGATCCGGGTCGCCGGCTATGCCTCGGCGATCTCCTGGGTGTGCTGCCGCTTCCAGGTCAGGCGCACCGCGCGCCCCTGCTGGGCGAGGACCTCGGTCGAGGTCGTCGCCAGGTTCTGCTGCGTGACGACGAGCTCGCCGCCCGCGTCGAGGACCACGTAGTACCGGGTGTCGGGGCCGAGGTAGACGACGCTCCGGATGCGCCCGTTCGCCGCGTACTCGTCGTCCGCGACGGCGGCGTCGGCCGGGGCGTCGTCCGCGATCTCGAGCCGGATCTTCTCGGGCCTGACGGTGAACGTCCCGGCCCGGCCGAGGATCGCGCCGGCCGCGTCGCCCTCGAGGAGGTTCGACGTCCCGACGAACCCCGCCACGAACGTGGTCGCCGGTCGCTCGTAGACCTCGGCGGGGGCGCCGACCTGCTCGATCCGGCCGGCGCTGAACACCGCGATCCGGTGGCTCATCGTGAGCGCTTCCTGCTGGTCGTGGGTCACGTAGATGAACGTGATCCCGACCTCGTGCTGGATCTGGTGCAGCTCGATCTGCATCTCCTCGCGCAGCTTGAGGTCGAGCGCGCCGAGGGGCTCGTCGAGGAGCAGGACGCGCGGCCGGTTCACGAGCGCCCGAGCCAGCGCCACGCGCTGCCGCTGGCCGCCGGACAGCTGGCCGGGCTTGCGCCGCTCGTAGCCGCCCAGGCGGACCATCGCGAGCGCGTCGCCGACCCGGCGCTCCCGCTCGGCCTTGGGGACCTTCCGGACGACGAGGCCGTAGGCGACGTTCTCCCCGACGGTCATGTGCGGGAACAGCGCGTAATCCTGGAACACGGTGTTGACGTCGCGCTCGAACGGCGCGAGCCGGGTGACGTCGCGACCGTGGAGCCAGACCCGGCCGCCCGTCGGCAGCTCGAACCCCGCGATCATGCGCAGCGTCGTCGTCTTGCCGGAACCCGACGGCCCGAGCATCGAGAAGAACTCGCCGTCGGCGATCTCGAGGTCGATCCCGGCGACCGCGACGACGTCGCCGTAGTGCTTCTCGATCCCCTCGAGCCGGACGGCCGCGGGCTCGCCCGGCGCCGCGCTGCCCGTGGCGGGATCGGGCGCCTCGTCATGGTCGTGGGCGTGCGGCTCCCCGGTGCCCGCGCCGTCGGTCGGCTCGGCGGTGGTCGGTCCGGCGGGGTGCGTCGTCACGCGCGGTGGGAGTCTCCAAGTCCGCCGCCATCGCGGCGGGTCGAGGCGCCGGCGCCATCCCCAATGCCCCCAGCCGGCCGCCCGAAGTGGCGCGCACGCTAGAGGGACGCGAGGCGCGGTGTCAAGCGCTGTGCGCCCTGTGGTGTCGGCCGCGGTCGCGCGCGCCGCGCGCCCGTTCCGCCGCCCGCTCGCGGCCCTCGGCGCGGACCTCGCGCATCATGGCGCGATGCGTCTCTCAGGCAAGCGCTTCGCCGGTGCCCAGCGCGGTTCACGCCGCGCCGCCGCCGCACTGGTCGCCGTCGCGGTGCTGGCCGCCGCCTGCGACACGGGAGCGCCCGCCGGCACGCCGCCGATCACGCCCGGCACGAGCTCGGCGCCTCGCGAGGTCAACGTGGTCACGCGCGACTACGCCTTCGTCCCGTCGGTCGTCGACCTCGCGCCCGGCGAGACGGTCCTGCTGCACGTGGTCAACTTCGGACTCGAGGAGCACGAGGCCGTGTTCGGGACCCTCGACGCACAGCTCGCCTGGGAGGCCGGCGAGGAGGCCACCGTCGGGCATCCGCCCGGTCCGACGCCGTTCGTGGCGCCGCCCGAGGGCTTCGACGGGGTCCGGGTCGTCGTCGGGTCGGGGCAGCGGGTCGACGTCACCTGGACCGTCCCCGCCGACGCGGCCGACGCGGCGGGCGGCTGGTTCGTGGGCTGCCACATCCCCGGGCACTGGCAGAAGGGCATGGTCGCGCCCGTCCGCCTGATCGGACCGGACGGCGTGCCGCTGGGCACTCCGCCGCCGCTGCCCTCGATCGGCGCCCCCGCCGGCTGAGCTCGCCGGCCGAGGCCCCTGCGTCCCGGCCGCGGCCGTCGCACCCGACCCGCCACCGGGCCGGTACCGGGCCGTCATCCATGCTCGCCGGCATGCCGGAAACCCGTTCCGCGGTGGTACCCTCTTGCGGCGCAAGCCGGTCGCTCGAGGCCCGCGGCCACGCACTCTTCGGGAGAGCCTTCGGAACATGGCGTACGTGATTGCCGAGCCCTGCATCGACGTCCTGGACGAGTCGTGCGTCTCCGTCTGTCCGGTCGACTGCATCCACTTCGACGCCGGGACCGATCGCATGCTCTCGATCGACCCCAACGAGTGCATCGACTGCGGCGCGTGCGAGCCGGAATGCCCGGTGAACGCGATCTACCCGGAGGAGAGCCTCCCGCCGGAGTGGGCGCAGTACACGCAGATCAACGCGGTGTGGTTCACCGACAAGGCCGCGGCCCGCGCGGAGGTCGACGGCCTCAAGCCCGCCTGACCACCCGTCGTCCTGGGCCCGTGCAGCGACCGGCGACCGCCGCTGCGTAGCGCCAATGACGGCCAGCGGCCGACCACGGACCAGGAAGCGACCGCCCCTACACTTGGCCCGTGCGCATCGTGTCCTTGATCCCGTCGGCGACCGAGATCGTGTTCGCGCTGGGGCTCGGCGACGAGCTGGTCGGCGTCAGCGAGGACTGCGACTACCCGCCCGACGTCCGTCACATCCCGGTCGTCAGCCGCCGGACCCACGACCTGTCGAACGCGACCTCCGCCGAGATCAACGCCACGGTCGAGGCGTCGATGCACAATCACGTGGCGCTGTACGCCCTCGACGACGACGCCCTCGCCGCGGCGGAGCCCGACCTGATCATCACCCAGGAGCTGTGCCGCGTCTGCGCGGTCGGCTATCGCGAGGTCAACGAGGTGGTCCGCCGGCTCGACGGCGACATCACCGTGATCAGCCTCGAGCCCGTCTCGGTGGAGGGGATCCTCAACTCGATCCAGACCGTCGGGGCGATGACCGAGGCCGAGGACGCCGCCGTCGACGTCGTCGAGGGCCTGCGAGAGCGACTGCAGGCCGTCGAAGAGATCGTCGTCGGGCGGCGCGACCACGGGTTCGCCGCGCCGCGAGTCGCCGCGATCGAGTGGCTGGACCCGCCGTTCGCCGTCGGCCACTGGGTCCCCGAGCAGGTGCGCCTGGCCGGCGGCTGGGAGCTGCTCGGCGACGAGGGCGGCAGATCGATCGAGACGACGTGGGCGGCCCTCGCCGAGGTCGACCCCGAGATCCTCGTGCTCATGCCCTGCGGGTTCGGGCTCGCCGACACGATCGCCGAGTGGGCGCGGACGCCGAAGCCCGCGGGCTGGTCGGAGCTGCGGGCGGTCCGGGACGACCGCGTGTTCGCCGTCGATGGGTCCGGGCTGTTCTCGCGCCCCGGGCCGCGCGTCGTGGACGGCATCGAGGTGCTGGCCGAGCTGATCGACCCGGCCGCCTTCGACGGCATGTCGCCCCCGGACACGTGGGCCCGCATCGGCTGACGCGATGACGTCGTCCTCGCCCTCGTCCCCGTTCCGCGCCACCTTCGACTGCCTGTGGTGCGGCACGCCGTGGACGACACGCGGCCCGGACGACCTCGAGGGCTGGGCGCAGCTGTGCTCGACCTGCCTCGGCAAGGCGGGCTCGAACCCATTCCTCCGCGTCCGGCTGCGATCCGCGATCGAGGCGCGCGCAGCCGCCGGTCCATCGAGTAAGCCGGCGGCTGGTTCTTCGACCACCCCGGCGGTCGCCGCCGGATCGACGGCCGCTGCGTCGGCGGCGCCGGCCGAGCATCTCGCGGCACCCGCCCCGCCCCGCCCCACAACCCCGCGCCGAGCCACCTCGCTCCCCGCGCCGGCACCGACGACCTTCCCGGACGACTGGTTCATGCGTCGCGGCGCGTTCGCGCGCGGCGCCCTGCACGACACCGCCTGGGAGGCCGAGCTCGACGTCGTCACCCGCTGGCTCGACGGCCAGCCGCTGGCGGGGCGGATCGAGGAGCCGGCCGCGGGCATCGGGTTCTTCTCGCCGCTGATCGCCGACAAGGGCGAGCTCCACGCGACCGACCCCGATGGCGCCGCGCTCGATCGCGCGCGCGACCGGCTGCTCGCCCATCGCCTGCGCGCACACCTCCACGTCGCGGACCCGTGGGTCGTGCCGCCCCGACCGGGCGAGCCCGGGGCGGACGCCGTCCTCGCCACGTTCCTGCTGGGCCGCGTCCGCGGCGCCGGCCTCGACACCGCCACCACGTCCCTGCTGGCCCGTCTTCGGCCCGGTGGCCGGCTGGCCTCGATCGAGCTGCTGCCCGACCCGGCCGGCGGCCCGCCCGAAACGATCCCGTGGACGTGGCACGCGCCCGGCGTCATGGAGGCGTCGCTCCGCCGGGCGGGGTTCCGCGCGCTCGAGCGCACGACGACCGGGCGCTTCTTCGTGCTCATCGCGGCCGAGGCGGGCTGAGCGCCGCATCCCCGAATCGGGCGGTCGCGCGATCGGAGCGGAAGGGACCCGGTGCTATCCTCCGGCGCGATGTCCCCCCTCGAAAACCGCACGATCGCGACCGTCGGCTCCGGCGTCATGGCCGAGGCGATGATCGTCGGCCTGCTCCGCGGCAACCTCGTGACGCCGTCCCAGCTCGTGGCCAGCCACCCGCGAGCCGAGCGGCGCGAGGCGCTCGCGGCGGCACACGGCATCGGGACCGTGGCGTCGAACGTCGAGGCGGTCGCCGCCGCCGACGTGGTGATCCTCGCCGTCAAGCCGCAGATGCTCGCGCGCGTGGGCAAGGAGATCGGGCCGGGGCTGCGCCGCGGCCAGCTCGTGCTGTCGGTCCTCGCGGGCCCTACCACCAACGCCCTCGTGGCGACGCTGGGTCACGACCAGGTCGTCCGCGCGATGCCCAACACGCCGGCCCGCATCGGCAACGGCATGACGGTCTGGTACGCGACCCCGGCGACGACCGCCGACCAGCGCGACCAGGCCCGGGCGCTGCTCGGCGCGCTCGGCGCGGAGCTCGAGGTCGAGGACGAGAAGTGGGTCGCGATGGCGACCGCCGTCTCCGGCACCGGCCCCGCGTACGTGTTCCTGGTGATGGAGGCGATGATCGACGCCGCCGTCCACCTCGGCTTCCCGCGCCACGTCGCCCACGATCTCGTGATCGAGACCCTCGAGGGCAGCACGCGCTTCGCGAAGCAGTCGGGCGACCACCCGGCGGTGCTGCGGAACATGGTCACCTCGCCCGCCGGGACGAGCGCCGCGGCGATCCACGAGCTGGAATCGGGCCGCCTGCGGACGGTGCTGTCGGAGGCCGTGTTCGCGGCGTACCGGCGCACGGTCGAGCTGGGCGACGAGATGGAGGCCCAGGTGGATGCCGAGGTCGCCGCGGCGGCCCCGCGCGGCAAGTACGCGAACCCGGACTGACCGGGACCGGTCGCCGGCGTCCGGCGACGCGAGATCAGGCCCCGGTCGCCTTCGGTCCCTCGGTGGCGGCGCCCGCGGACGCGGAAGCGGCGGCCGACGCGGCACTCTTCGCGATCACGCTGATCGACCCGTTGGTCTCGAGCACGGCCAGGTCGATGTCCTCGACGTCCGCGATGCCGTGCTGGCGGACCGCGCTCATCAGGTCACCCCTGGTGACGCCCTCCTCCCGGATCGCCTTCTCCAGCATCACGCCGTCCCGGATCAGGATCCGCGGCTCGCCCTCGAGCGCCACGCGGACGCGATCCGACCGCTCCGAGGCCCGGTCGATGACCCGGTCGATCACGACGAGCGTCAGGGCGGCCGCGAGGCCGCCGATCAGCGTCGTGTTCTCGCCGACCATCGCGTTCTGCACGCCGTTGGCGATCAGCAGCACGAGCACCAGGTCGGCGATCGACAGCTGGCCGACGTGGCGCTTGCCGCCGAAGCGCAACAGCCCCAGCAGGACGAGGTAGACGACCGCGCTGCGCGCGACGACGTCCAGGATGCCGGATCCGAGGTCGGGGATCTCCATGGGGCCCTCCGCTGCACCGCCGCGACGGACCCCAATCTAGTCCCCGGGCGTGGCCCGCGAAGCGCCCCTGAGAATCCGAAAGCCGCCGGGTTGGGCCCCGGCGGCTCGGTGTCGTGGTGGTTCGGGTGTGACGGTTACCAGCGCTTCGCGCCGTCGACCACGAACGCGAAGGCTGCGAACGTGCCGAGGAGCATGGTGGCGTGGTACCCGAACCGCTTGATCGTCGACTTCATCAGGTTTCCTCGGGGCGGTCGGCGAGATGGGCACCTCGCTCGGCGGAGCAGGAACGTACGCCCGCGCACCCCGCACGCGGGTATGGCCCTTTGGTACCGGTACCCCTACGCCTTAAGGGGGGGTACCCGGTGCGTTCCGGCCACGATCGGGCGGGCGGCAGGACCCGGGCCCTCCGCGGACCGCCCCGACGGGCTGCGTATCCTCTGTCCCGTGCCCGATCGAGCGATCCCGCTGCCGCCGCTGCCGAGCGGCCTCGACACGCCCGGCCTCGTGGTGTTCGTGGACCGGGTCGCGGCCAACATCGAGCGGCTGCAGCGCGACCTGGATGCGCGCGGGATCGCGCTTCGGCCGCACGTCAAGACCCACAAGAGCGTGCGCATCTCGAGGATGCAGCTCGACGCCGGCGCCGCCGGGCTGACCGTCGGCACGCTGGGCGAGGCGGAGGTGCTCGCGTCGGCCGGGCTGCGCGACCTGTTCCTCGCGTATCCGCTGTGGGCAGAGGGCCCGAAGGCAGGGCGGCTGCGCGCCGTCCACGAGTCGGCCGACCTGGCGGTGGGGGTCGATTCCGCCGCCGCCGCCGAGCGCCTGGCGGCCGCGGTCGACGGGACCCGCAAGCCGCTCCGCGTGCTGATCGAGGTCGACTCCGGCGGTCACCGGACCGGCGTGGCGTCGCCCGGGTGAGGCGGTCGAGGTCGCGTCGGCGGCCGCGCGCGCCGGGCTCGCGGTGGAGGGCGTGTTCACGCACGGCGGGCACAGCTACCGGCCCGCGGCCGCCGGTGCGGCCGGGCTCGACGAGGTTGCGTCGCTCGAGGCCGCGGCCGCGGCCCTGGACGGGGCGGGGTTCGAGGTGCGCACCGTGAGCGCCGGCTCGACGCCGACGCGGACCCTGGCCGCCGAGGGCCGCGTGACGGAGATCCGCGCCGGGACCTACGTGCTGGGCGATCGCCAGCAGGTGGCGCTGGGGGCGATCGACGGCGACGGGATCGCCTCGGTCGTCGCCGCGACCGTCGTCTCGGCCGGTCCCGGGCGCGCGGTCCTCGACGCGGGCGCCAAGGCGCTGACCAAGGACCTGCCCGCGTTCGTCGACGGGTACGGCGCGATCCCCGACTGGCCAGGCGCGCTGATCGAGCGCCTGTACGACTACCACGGGGTCGTGTCGCTGGCGGGCGGCGGGTCGCCGCCCCGGCTGGGGTCGGTCGTCGCGGTCGTCCCGAACCACATCTGCCCCGTCGTCGACCTCGTGTCCAGCTTCGTCGCGGTGCAGGCGGACGGCCGCGTCGAGCACTGGCCCGTCGACGCGCGGGGCCGCAGCGGCTGACCAGGGGTTCGGGCATGATCGCGCCATGGCCGACCTCAATCCCCAGCCCCTGCCGCCGCGCGGCGACCTCCGCCGGCGCGTCCTGGCCGGCGAGCCGACCATCGGCGCGTTCGTCAACCTCGGCTCGCTCGTCGCCGCGGAGCTGATCGCCCGCGCGGGCTTCGACTGGGCGCTCATCGACCTCGAGCACGGGATGGGCTCGGAGGCCGACCTCCACGGGCAGCTGCTGGCGGTCCAGGGCACGCCGACGGCCGCCGTCGTGCGCGTCGCTTCGGCCGAGCGCCTGCGCGTCGGCCGGACGCTGGACGCCGGCGCCGACGGGCTGATGATCCCGCGCCTCGAGACCGTCGCCGAGATCGCCGAGACCCTCACCTGGATGCGCTATCCGCCCGACGGCATCCGGGGCGTGGCGCTCGGGACGCGCGGCGGCGGCTACGCGGAGATCGCCCACGGGGCGCTCGCGACGACCGTCAACGACCGCGTCCTCGGGGTGTTCCAGGTCGAGTCGCCGGCCGCCGTGGAGGCATCCGCCGAGACGGCGGCGATCGACGGCGTCGACGTCCTGTTCGTCGGCCCCGCCGACCTGTCGCACTCGATGGGGATGCCTGGCCGGTTCGACGAGCCGTCGTTCGTGGCCGCCCTGGACCGAGTGGTGGCCAACGCCAGGGCGCACGGCAAGGCGGCGGGGATCCTGCTGCGCGACGCCTCGGGCGCCGCGGCGGCCGTCGCCCAGGGCTTCAGCTTCATCGGGATCGGGTCGGACTCGTCCTTCCTCGTCGCCAGCGCGCGAGCCGGCCTGGCCCAGGCGCGCGCGGCGGTCGCCGGCGGCTCGTCGACCCCGACCTAGTCCTCGGACAGCCGTACGACCGGCTGCGGCAGCACCGGCGTCGAGTCCGCGGCATCGCCGGTCGAGGCCTCGGCGCCCTTCGGCCGGCCCGTCTGCGACAGCAGGACGCCGCCGAGGATGAGCGCGCCGCCGAGGAGCTGGACCGGCTCGAGCCGCTCTCCGTAGATGACGCCCGCGGCGGCGATCGTCCACAGCGGCTCGACCGTCGACACCAGCGAGGCCTGCGCCGCCCCGATCCGCTGCGCGCCCGCGTAGAACGCCTGGACCGGGATGAACCCGGCGACGATCGCCACGCCGACGATGCCCGGCCACGCCTCCGACGGGATCGTCGCGGGCAGCACCGGGTGGCCGATGCCCAGCGCCACGATCCAGTACACGACCGCCGTCGAGGTGAGCATGATCGCGCCGATCGCGGACACGGCCGCGCCGTCGTCGGCCTCGGTCCCGACCCGGTCGCTTCGCTCCCCCGACACCCGCGCGGCCAGGATGATCCAGATCGAGTAGAAGACGGGGGAGGCGAGGGTCAGCAGCAGGCCCTGGACCGGGATGTCGGCGCCGGCCGGGATGCCCCCGAGGGCCAGCACCACGCCGAGGACCGCGATCCCGAGCGCGCCCCACGCCCGTCGCCCCTCGAGCGGACGGCCGAGCCGGAGCGCGAGCACCGCCACGATCGGCGGGTAGAGGTAGACGATCAGCGCGGCGAGGCCCAGCGGCACCGTCTGGAGCCCCGCGTAGTAGGTGGCCGTGTTGGTGACGTAGAACACGCCCAGGCCGATCGCCCCCAGCAGCGTCCGCCGCGGCAGCCGCGCAGCGCCCGCCGCGCCGACGGGTTGAACGCCAGCACGACCCACGCCAGCCCGCCGCCGATGGCGAACCGCCAGGCCATGAGCGTCAGCCAGTCGACGCCGGTCGCGTAGACGGGCTTCGCGAACAGGCCGCCGGAGCCGAACGCGATGGCGCTGATGACGACGAGGGCGATGCCGGTCGCGCGGGTCCCATCCACGTTCGCGAGGGTATCGGAGGCCGAGCGTGACACGAGGCTCGCGCCCGATCCCGGCGACCGCCCGTTCGGGCCCGTACGCGTACACTGGCCCGGTGACCGAACTCACCGAGCGCGCCGTCGCCGCGCGCGTCCCCAGCCTCGTCTCGGAGCCCCTGTCGGTGGTCGGCCGGCGGCAGCCGGTGATCGTGCCGCCGGGCTCGTCGATCGCGGATTGCCTGATCGCGATCCAGCAGACCGGGACGGGCGATTCGGTGTTCGTCACGGACGCCGAGGACCGCCTCGTCGGCGTCCTGACCGAGCGCGACGTGTTCGCGCGGC
>CAWHIA010000005.1:0-117603 GCA_963829155.1 uncultured Chloroflexia bacterium
TGGCTCGAGACGTCCGGCGACGACCTGACGCCGCGCCCGGCGCTCGACGGGTCCATCGACGCCGACGTCGCGATCCTCGGGGCGGGCCTCACGGGCCTGTGGACCGCCTACTACCTCCACCGGCGCGACCCGTCGCTGCGGATCGTGATCGTGGAGCGCGAGATCGCCGGGTTCGGGGCCTCGGGACGGAACGGCGCCTGGTGCGCGCCCGACCTCAACATCTCGATGGGCCGGCTGGCGAAGCTCCACGGCGAGGACGCGGCCCGGCGCACGCAGCAGGCGACCTACGACGCGGTCGACGAGGTGGGCCGGGCGACCGCCGAGGCGGGCATCGACGCGGGCTTCCACAAGGGCGGCGAGATCATCGTGTCGCGGGGGCCGCAGGGCGTGCCGGCGCTCGAGGCGTCGCTCGAGGAGTACCGGCGGTTCGGGTTCGGGGATCGCTACCGGCTGGTCGACGCCGCGGAGCTCGCCGGGCGCGTCCGGATCGCCGGGGCAGTGGAGGCGCTGGTGTCCGACGATGCCGCCGTCGTGCACCCGGGCCGGCTCGTGCGCGGCCTGGCGCGCGCGGTCGAGCGCGACGGGACGCGGATCGTCGAGGGGACCGCGGTCGACGACGTCTGGCCGAAGGATGCGAATGGGCGCGTGACGCTGGTCACCGAGCGTGGCGAGATCCGGGCGCCGGTCGTCGTCCTCGCCGGCGAGGCGTACCTGACCGAGCTGCCGGGGCTCCACCGCCAGCTGGTCCCGCTGTGGTCGCTGATCGTGCTCACCGAGCCACTCTCGGACGCCCAGTGGGCCGAGATCGGCTGGGCCAACCGCGAGACGCTGGCCTCGACCCGGCTCTCGGTCGACTACCTGTCACGCACCGAGGACGGCCGGATCCTGTTCGGCGGCCGCGGCGCGCCATACCGGTTCGGATCGCCGATCCGGCGCGAGTACGACCTCCACGGCCCGACCCACGACCGGCTGCGGGCGTTCGTGCGCGAGTGGTTCCCGTCGCTCGCCGGCATCGGGTTCACCCATGCGTGGGGCGGTCCGCTGGGCATGCCCCGCGACTGGCACCCGACGCTGGCGTTCGACCCGTCGACCGGGATCGCGACGGCTCGCGGGTACGTCGGTCACGGCGTGTCCACGACGAACCTCGCCGGGCGCACGCTGACCGACCTCATCACCGGGGAGCGGAGCCCGCTCACCGAGCTGCCGCTGGTCAACCACCGGTCGCCGAACTGGGAGATCGAGCCGTTCCGCTGGATCGGCGTCCGCTACGCGCAGTGGGCGCTCGGCCGGCTCGACGACAAGACCGCTCGCACCGGCAAGCCGCCGTCCGGGCGGAGCCTCGCGGAGTGGATCGCCCGCCACTGACGACGCGCGAGGCGCGACGAGTCAGGCGCGTGTGGACGGTCGAGCGCGACCGATCGACGAGTCCGAAGCGCCTACGCGCGACCCAGCGCCGAGCCCACGGCCCGCTTCGTCTTGCGCGCGACCCGCCGCCAGACCGGGGCCGGCGCCTTCGCGACCTTCCCCGCCGCGGCGGCCTTGGGCGACGGCTCCTTGGGCTCCTTCGTCGGGATCGGCGCCGTCTTGTCGATCGGCGTCAGCCACGAGCTGTCGACGTCGTGCAGCTGCAGGGACGGGTCGGCGTACAGGCGCAGGAACTCCGCGACGATGAACTTCACCGCGTGCCGGTGGACGTGCCGGCCGTCGTCGCGGAAGTAGTCGCTCTGGCGCTCCGCGGTCACCACCATCTCGTACGAGTGGAAGTAGTGGACGTCGGGGTGGCGGTCGACGAACTCCGACACCGCCGCCCGGATCCGGCCCTTCGACTCCGCGTTGGCGACGCGCACGTCGAGCGGCGTGAAGGTCGTGTGGAGCGGGACCGGCGACACGGTGACGACCATCGCCGCCCCGAGCCGGTCGCGGATCACGGTCCGGATGCGCTCGAGGTCCTCGAGCATCTCGGTCACCGTCAGCCGGTGGAACGACGGCCGGAGCGACTCGAACGCGGCGGGGTGGGGGATCTGGCGGTACGTGCTCGGCGTCACCGGGCTGCGCCAGGTCTCGATCAGCCCGAGGGTGACGACGACGACGTTGGCCCCGTTGAAGACCTCGCCGGCCGCGGCGTCGGCGGTCGAGCGCGCGGCGTCGAGCGCGGCCTGGTCCGGGTAGATCGTGTCGTAGTCGCGGAACGGGTCGACGAGGCCGTCGTTGACCGCCCAGGCCGGCTCCGCGGCCCGCTCGGGCCAGCCGCCGGCGATGCGCTCGAGCTCCTGGCGGATCGTGGTCGTGGAGTAGAACAGGCCGCCCGGGTGCATCGCCCCGTTGATGCCGACGACGTCCATCATCGAGGCCAGCTCGGCCGCGAAGCAGCTGCCGATCGTCGCGACGCGCGTCTCCGGCCCGACGAGCCGGACGGCCGGGGCCCGGATCTCCAGCGCGCGGTCCGACCACGCGTGGACGTTCTCGAGCTCCCAGGTTCCGAGCCGGCTGTGCAGGGACGGCATGGTCCGCAGGATATCGCGCCGGGCGATCGGGCCCATCGGGGTTCGATATGCTCGCCCGGTCGTGAACGGCCCCATCCTGTTCCTCGTCCCCGCACGCGGCGGCAGCCGGCGGGTGCCCGGCAAGAACCTGCGCGCGATCGGTGGCGTCCCGCTCGTCGGCCGGGCCGTCCGGACCGCGCGGGCCGCGGCCGCCGCGCTCCCCGGCGGGCCGCATCGCGTCGCCTGCTCGACCGACGACCCCGCGATCGCCGAGGCGGCCGCGGCCTGGGGTGCGGACGTGATCGACCGGCCCGCGGCCCTCGCGACGGACGATGCAACGTCCATCGTCGTGGTGCTCCACGCGCTGGGCGAGGTCGCCGCCGGGGAGGCGAAGTACCGGACGCTCGTGCTCCTCCAGCCGACGTCGCCTCTCGTCGAGCCCGCCGACATCGTCGCGGCGGTCGAGCGGCATTGGGAGGCGGGCGGCGCCCCGGTCACGAGCGTCACCGCCACGCACCCGGCCTCGTGGCATCTCGCGACGGACGCCGAGGGGGTGCTGCGCGCCCTGATCAAGGCGACGGCGAGCGACGATCGGCTGCTCGCCGGGGCGTTCTACGTCGTCGACGCCGCCGAGCTCGCGCGGTCGCGCCGGTTCGTGGAGCCGGGCCGCACCATCGGCATGTCGATCCCGGCCGAGCGCGCGATCGACGTCGACGAGGAGCACGACCTGCTCGCCGCCGAGGCGGTGCTCGCGGCTCGTCCCGTCCGGCCGGTCCCGATCGGCGAGCGGCGGATCGGCGACGGCCCGGTGTTCGTGATCGCGGAGGCCGGGGTCAACCACAACGGCGACCCGGTGATGGCGGCGCGGCTGATCGACGCCGCGGCGGCGGCCGGCGCGGACGCCGTCAAGTTCCAGACCTTCGATCCGGCCGCCCTCGCCTCGCCCGGCGCCCCGACGGCCGCGTACCAGCGACGCGCCGGCGAGTCCGGCGCGGACCAGCGCGAGATGCTGGCCCGGCTCGCCCTGCCCGCCGAAGCCTGGGCCGGGCTCCAGCGCCGGGCCCACGAGCGGGGGATCGAGTTCCTGTCGACGCCGTTCGACGACGGCGCGGCCGACCTGCTCGACGGCCTCGGCGTGCCCGCCTTCAAGATCGGATCGGGCGAGCTGACCAACCTCCCGTTCATCGCCCGCCTCGCCGCCCGCGGCCGTCCGCTGTTGCTGTCGACGGGGATGGCGGACATGGTCGAGGTCGCCGCGGCTGTCGATACGGTGCGCGCCAACGGCGACCCGCCGCTCGCGCTGTTCCACTGCGTCTCGAGCTATCCCGCGGATCCCGCCGACGCCAACCTGCGCGCCATCGAGACGCTGCGACGCGCGTTCGGCGTGCCTACCGGCTGGTCCGACCACACGCCGGGGATCGAGGTCACCATCGCCGCCGTCGCCGCCGGCGCCACGCTGATCGAGAAGCACCTGACGCTCGATCGGCGGCTGCCCGGGCCCGACCACGCCGCGTCGCTCGAGCCCGACGAGTTCGAGGCGCTGGTCCGCTCGGTGCGCGCGATCGAGGCCGCGATGGGCTCGGGCGACAAGGTCCCGGTCGCCGCGGAGCGCGACGTCGCCCGCGTCGCGCGGCGCAGCCTCCACTGGCGGCGCTCGCTGCCGGCGGGACACGTCGTGGGCGACGACGACGTCGACATCCTGCGACCCGGAACCGGGCTCGCGCCGGCCCTCGCCGGGACGCTGGTCGGCCGCCGGACCGGCCGCAGGGTGGCCGCGGGGTCGATGATCAAGCCCGCCGACCTCGAAGGGCTCGCGTGACCGACGGCGGTCCGGTCCGGTCGCTCGCGGTCCTCACGACCGGGCGCCAGGACTGGGGGATCCTGCGCTCGACGTGTCTCGCGATCCGTGACGAGACGGACGTTCGGCTCGACGTCGTCGCGGGTGGCACGCACCGCTCGGCCGCTCACGGGATGACGATCGACGGGATCCGCGAGGACGGCTTCGAGCCATCGGAGCTGGCGTGGATCGCGGGCGACGAGCCGGCCACGACCGAGGCGTCGACGGCGTTGCGGGCGGTCGGCGATCACCTGCGGGCGACCCGCCCCGACGCCCTGCTGCTGGTGGGCGATCGGTACGAGACGGCCGCGGCCGCCCTCGCCGCGACGCTCGAGCGGGTCCCGATCGCGCACCTCCACGGCGGCGAGCAGACGCTGGGCGCGTTCGACGACCAGCTGCGCCACGCGATCACGAAGCTCGCCCACCTCCACCTCGTGAGCAGCGAGGCCAACGGACGTCGGGTCGTCGCGATGGGCGAGGACCCGGCGTCGGTCCACGTCGTCGGGGCCCCCGGCCTCGACAACGCGTTCCGCTCGGACCTGCCGGACCGCGCATCGCTGGCGGCTGACCTCGGCCTCGCGCTCGAGCCGCCGGTGGTCATCGTGACGGTCCACCCAGCGACGCTTGACGCCGACCCGCCGGGCGCCGCGCGCGCGGTCGCGGCGGCGATGGACGCCGTCCCCGCGACGTACGTCATCTTCGTGCCGAACGTGGACCCGGGCGCGGACCAGGTCGCCGCGACGATGCTGGCCGCCGCCGACGGTCCTCGTCGCCTGACCGTGCCAGCGCTCGGCGAGCGCCGCTACTGGGGCCTGATGCGCGTCGCGGACGCGATGATCGGCAACAGCTCAAGCGGGCTGATCGAGGCGCCGGCCGTGGGGCTGCCGGTCGTGAACGTCGGCGACCGGCAGGCCGGCCGCGACCGCGGGCCCAACGTCATCGACGTCCCGGCCGACCCGAACGCGGTCGCCGACGCGCTCCGCCGCGCGCTGACACCGGGCTTCCGGGAGGGCCTCGCGGAAGCGGCGCGCGAGGTCCCGGACGGCCGTGCCGGGGCACGCGTCGCGCATATCATCGCCGCATGGCGACCGCCCCGGCCCCCGCGCAAGCCCGCGATCCGCGTGCCGGCGTGACGGCCCGCCCGCTGGTCATCCTGGGCGTCGGCGAGCACGCGCGCGTCGTCGCCGAGGCCGCCGGCGCCGACCCGTCGGCATGGCGGGTCGTCGAGCTGGTCGACAAGACGGATGACGCCGCGTTGCGGGCGCGGCTCGACGCCGCCGGTCCCGGCGACGGCCCGTGGCTCGTGGTCGGGTTCGGCGCGCCGCCCGAGTCGAGGCGCCGGGTCGTCGCGGCCATGGGCCCCGACGCCCGCTGGGCCGTCGTCATCCACCCCGCCGCCTGGGTCTCGCCCAGCGCCCGCGTCGAGCCCGGGGCGGTCGTGCTGGCGGGCTCGGTCGTGAACGCCGGCGCGGTCGTCGGGTCGCACGCGATCGTGAACTCCGGCGTGATCGTCGAGCACGACGTGCGAGTCGGCGCGTTCAGCCACCTCGCGCCGGGCGTGGTCGTCGGCGGCGGGACCGCGATCGGGGACGACACGACGATCGGGCTGGGGGCGGCGGTCCGGGACCACATCGCCATCGGGTCGCGCGCCACCGTCGCGATGGGCGCGGTCGTCGTGGCGGACGTGCCGGACGACGCGACCGTGCTCGGCGTCCCGGCCCGCCCCAGATCCGCCTCGTGACGGACGAGCTCGCCCGCTGCATCGTCCGGAACGACGCGACGATCCGCGACGGGCTCGAGGCCGTCGACCGGGGTGCGGGCGGGATCGTGCTCGTCGTCGACGACGCCGGCCGCCTCGTGGCCATCGCCACGGACGGCGACCTGCGCCGCGCCATCCTCGCCGGCCGGGACCTGGACGACCCGCTTGCGCCGGTCGCGAACGAGCGCTTCGTCGCCGTCGATTCCGGGCAGTCGAGGGTCGACGCGCTGGACCTCATGCGCGGCCGCCGGATCGCGGCCATCCCCGTCGTCGACGCCGACGGCCGCCCCGTCGCGCTCCACCAGCTGCAGGGGTTCCTGCGCCACGAGCCGCGCGCCAACCGCGCGCTGATCATGGCCGGCGGCCTCGGGACGCGGCTGCGGCCGCTGACCGAGGACGTCCCGAAGCCGATGCTGCGAGTCGCCGGCCGGCCGATCCTCGAGCGGATCGTGCTGCACCTGGTCGGGTTCGGGATCGAGCACATCTCGATCTCGGTCGGCTACCTGGCCGAGATGATCGAGGCGCACTTCGGCGACGGCGAGGCCTTCGGCGCGACGATCGACTACCTGCGCGAGGACGAGCCACTGGGCACGGCCGGCGCGCTGGGCCTGCTGCCGGTGCCGCCGACCGCGCCGCTGCTCGTCGTGAACGGCGACCTGGTGACGTCAGTCGACGTCGACGCGATGCTGCGCACGCACGCCGAGGGCGGGTTCGCCGCCACCATCGGCACACGTCGCTACCTGCACACGGTCCCGTTCGGCTGCATCGTCCGCGACGGCGACCGGGTCGTGGCGATCGAGGAGAAGCCGACGCTGTCGCGCGAGGTCAACGCCGGCATGTACGTGCTCGAGCCGTGGGTGGTCGGCCTGGTGGCGCGAGGCGAACAGGTGTCGATGCTCGACGTGCTGGCGAGGGTCATCGACCGCGACGAGACCGTCGGGGCGTTCGAGGTCGACGACGACTGGCTCGACGTCGGTCAGCGCGAGCAGCTGCGCCGCGCACGGGAGGGCTCGTAGCGTGTCCCTCGCGGGCGTCCCGGTCCTGGTCACCGGGGCCGACGGCTTCATCGGCAGCCACCTCGTCGAGCGCCTGGTCCGCGAGGGCGCCGACGTCCGCGCGTTCTGCCTGTACACGTCGCGCGGCTCCGCGGGCTGGCTGGACGAGACGCCGGCGGACGTCCGGGACCGGGTCGAGCTCACGTTCGGCGACATCCGGGACCCTCGGGTCGTCGAGCGGGCGACCGAGGGGGTCGAGGTCGTGTTCCACCTGGCGGCGTTGATCGCGATCCCGTACTCGTACGTCGCGCCGGCCTCGTTCGTCGACACCAACGTCGGCGGCACGCTCCACGTGCTCGAGGCGGCCGGCCGGGCCGGCGTCCGACGCCTGATCCACACGTCGACCTCCGAGGTCTACGGCACCCCCGAGACCCTGCCCATCCGCGAGACGCACCCGCTCAACGCCCAGTCGCCGTACGCGGCGACCAAGGTGGCCGCGGACCAGCTGGCGATCGCGTTCCACCGCAGCTACGGCCTGCCCGTCGTGGTCCTGCGCCCGTTCAACACCTACGGCCCGCGCCAGTCCGAGCGGGCGGTCGTGCCGACGATGCTCCGCCAGCTGTTGGCCGGGCAGCGGGAGATCCGGCTCGGGCGGCTGGACACGCGGCGCGACCTCACGTTCGTCGCCGACACGGTCGACGGCTTCGTCCGGGCCGCGGAGGCCGTCGACATCGACGGCCGGACGATCCAGCTCGGCACCGGGCGGACCGAGAGCATCGGCGAGGTGTTCGAGCTCGCGCGGCGCCTCACCGGCAGCGACGCGACCCCGGTCGTCGACGAGGCGCGGCTGCGGCCGGACGCCAGCGAGGTGCTCGCGCTCCAGTCCGACCCGTCGCTCGCCCGCGAGCTGCTGGGCTGGTCGGCGACCACGACGCTCGAGGACGGCCTGGCGGCAACGATCGAGTGGCTGCGGAGCCAGCCCGACCCCGTCACGGACGCGACCCGTGTCCAGCTCTGAGCCGCGGATCGCGCTCGCCGAGCCGACGATCGGGGGCAACGCGCGGCGCTACCTCGATGAGTGCCTCAGCTCGAACTTCGTGTCGTCAATCGGGCCGTTCGTCACCCGGTTCGAGGAGGCGTTCGCGGCCTTCGTCGGGACGCGCTACGCCGTCGCCTGCGCGTCCGGGACGGCGGCGATCCACCTCGCGATGCTCGTGCTCGACGTCGGCGCCGGCGACGAGGTCATCGTCCCGAGCCTCACCTTCGTCGCTTCGGCCAACCCGGTGCGGTACGCGGGCGCGACGCCCGTCTTCGTCGACTCGGAGGGCGAAACCTACAACCTCGATCCGGCGCTCGTCGCGGCGGAGCTGGACCGGCGGGCGCGGGCCGGGATCCGGCAGCCAGCGGCGATCGAGGTCGTGCACCTGCTTGGCCATCCTGCCGACCTCGAGCCGGTGATCGACGCCGCCGGACGCCACGGCGTGCCGGTGATCGAGGACGCGTCCGAGGCGCTTGGCGCGACCTACCGCGAGGGCCGCTACGCCGGTCGCCAGGTTGGCGCGATCGGGCGGATCGGCTGCTTCAGCTTCAACGGCAACAAGCTCATCACCACCGGCAGCGGCGGGATGCTGGTGACCGACGACGAGGCGCTCGCCAGGCGCGCCCGCCACCTCTCGACCCAGGCGCGGCTGCCCGGGCTCGCCTACGACCACGACGAGGTCGGCTTCAACTACCGCCTGTCGAACGTCAGCGCCGCCCTGGGCCTCGCCCAGCTGGAGCAGATCGACGCGCTCCTCGCGGGCCGGCGCGCGAACGCCGCGTTCTATGACGAGGCGATCGGCCGCCTCCCGGGCCTCGTGCCGGCCCCCCGGGCGTCCTGGGCCGACCCGTCGTTCTGGCTGTACACGACCGCCCTGGCCTCGGCGGGCGCCGGGCCGGCCCGCGACGACGTCCTCGCGTCGCTCGACCGCGCCGGCATCGACGCCCGGCCGATCTGGCGACCGCTCCACCAGACGCGCCTGTGGCGCGGCGCCGAGCGCATCGGCGGGGCCTGCGCGGACGACATCTTCGAGCGGGCGTTCTGCCTGCCCTCGACGTCGAGCCTCGGTGACGCCGAGCGCCGCCGCGTCGTGGAGGCCCTCGCGGCGGCCCTCGCGTAGTCCGGCTGCGCCCGGCCGCGTGGCGGCGCCGCGGGCTATCCTCACGCCATGAGTCCCGACACCCGCGTGGCCGTGGTCGGTCTCGGCTACGTCGGCCTGCCGCTGGCGATCGCGTTCGCCGAGGCCGGGCATCTCGTCCACGGCATCGACATCTCCGCCGACCGCGTCGCCCAGCTCAACGCCCGGCGGTCGCCCATCGACGACGTCACGGACGAACGCCTCGAGGCCGCGCTGGAGAGCGGGAACCTGTGCGTGTTCGCCCAGCCCGAGGCGGCCCTCGCGGAGATGGACGCCGTGTTCGTGTGCGTCCCGACGCCGATCACGACGACCAAGGACCCGGACCTCGGGGCCGTGCTCGCGGCAGCCGCGTTCATCCGCGACCAGCTGCGCGCAGGCCAGCTGATCATCCTCCAGTCGACGACCTTCCCGGGGACGACCACGGGGCCGTTCCGGACGGTGCTGGAGGCGTCGGGCCTGGTCGCGGGCCGGGACTTCGACCTCGCCTTCGCGCCCGAGCGGGTCAACCCCGGCGACCCGGCGAGTGCAGCGCGGACGGTGCCGCGCCTGGTCGGTGGGTCGACGCCGGCGGCGACGGCCCGGGCCGCCACGCTGCTCGCGGGCATCAACGATCGCGTGATCCAGCTCTCGTCGCCAGACGCGGCCGAGATGGCCAAGCTGCTGGAGAACACGTTCCGCAACGTCAACATCGCGTTCGTGAACCAGCTGGCGCTGCTGTGCGAGCGGATGGGCCTCGATGTGTGGGAGGTCATCGACGCCGCGGCGACCAAGCCGTTCGGCTTCATGCGCTTCACGCCCGGCCCGGGCGTCGGCGGCCACTGCATCCCGCTCGACCCGTATTACCTGTCGTGGCGCGCCCGCGAGTTCGACTTCACCGACCGCTTCATCGAGCTCGCCGGCGACATCAACGTCGCCATGCCGCGCCACGTCGTGGACCTGATCGCCGAGGCGCTCAACGACCGCGGGCGGGCCCTGAGCGGGGCGAAGGTGGGCATCCTCGGCGTCGCGTTCAAGCCGAACGTGCGGGACGCCCGCAACTCGCCGGCGGCGGACGTGATCGCGCTGACCGCGGCGCGGGGCGCGGAGGTCGCCTACCACGACCCCCACGTGGCGGCGTTCAAGGACGTCACGGGCGTGGAGCGCGAGAACCGGGACCTGGATGACCTCCTGGGCTGGGCCGACGCGATCGTCGTGCTCGTCGGCCACCGGGCCATCGACTGGGAGCGCGTCTACGGCGACGGGCGCCTGGTCGTGGACACCGTCAACAGCTCCCACGACCGCCAGACGCGCGAGCGCCAGGTGCTCCGCCTCGGGGCCGGCTGGTCGAACGGGGCCTGAACCGGCGAAGGGCTCCGGCGCGTCGTTCATGACTCTCTGGCATTGTGGCGCCGAGATGACCCACAGCCAGCCGATGGCGGCGTGCGCGGCGCGCACGACCCGGCCCTGACACCGCGGGAGACGGCCGGTCGGCGGCCGCGGATCGCCTACCTCTCGTTCTCGACGGGGGAGTACGACGCCCGCACGTTCCGGATGGCGCGGTCCGCCCTCGACGCGGGCTACGACGTCGTCATGTACTCGCGCTGGCACGAGGGCCAGCCGCCGGTCGAGGAGCTCGACGGCTATCGTCTGGTCCGCGCGCCGTTCAGCTGGCGGCTGATCGTGCCCGGGCTGCGTGGCCCCGCGAGGCGCCAGATCCGGCGTGAGATGGCCGAGGCCGCCCGGGTCCACGCCGCGCGGCAGCACGAGCCGGGTGGCGGGGAGAAGCCACGCGCCAGGTCGGTCGCGGCCACGACGCTCGACCCGGAAACGCCGCCGACCCAGCCGCAGCGCCCGACCCGGCCATGGCGCTCGACCCGGCCCTCGCCGCGAGCCCGCTGCCCGTCGTCGCCGCGACGGCCGGCGCCGCGACGGCCGCCGCCACGGCCGCGCCGACCGCCGTGGCTCCGGCGCCGGCACAGCGCTCGCTCCCGGAGCGCGTCGTCCGCTACCCGTTCCGTCTCGCCCGTCGAGTCGCCAGGCCGGTGATCCGGACCGGCAGGCAGTGGCGCCGCGTGGCGCTGATCTTCCCGTTGCGCCCGCTCGCGTGGGCCACCTCGCTCGGCGACTATGCGGAGCCCGCGGACTTGTGGCACGGCATGTGGGCGGGCTCGCTGCCTGCGCTCGAGCGGATGCGCCGCCGGCACGGCGGCCGGACCATCTACGACAGCCGCGACGTGTACATGTCGTCGCGCGAGTTCTCCCGGACCGGCTGGCCGATGCGGCCCATCCTGGCCGCGCTGGAGCGACGGTGGGCCCACGCCGCCGACCGGGTCCTGACCGTCAACGAGCCGTACGCCGACCTATTGGCCACGCAGCTGCAGATCCCGCGCCCTCCCGTCGTCATGAACTGCCCGGAGGTCTGGACGCCGCCGGAGCCACGGCCCGACCTGATCCGGCAGGCGACGGGCCTCCCGGCCGGCAAGGCGATCGTCCTGTACCAGGGCCAGCTGATGTCCGAGCGCGGCATCGAGCAGACGATGGAGGCGATCCTCGAGGTCCCGGACGCCGTGCTGGTGCTGCTCGGCTTCGGCGACTGGGCGCTGAAGCTCTCGGCGCAATCGGAGGCGCCGCCCTATCGCGGGCGGGTCATCGTGCTGCCCGCGGTGCCGCCGGCCGAGCTCATCGACTGGACGGCGAGCGCCGACGTCATGGCGATGGCGATCCAGCCGACGACGGTCAACCACGAGTACACGACGCCCCAGAAGCTGTTCGAGGCGATCGCCGCGGGTGTCCCCGTCGTCGCGTCGGACCTGCCGGGCATGGCCGCGATCGTGCGCGAGTCGGGGATCGGGGAGCTGTGCGACCCGACGTCGCCGGCCTCGATCGCCGCGGCGATCCGCCGCATCCTCGATCGGCCGGCCTCCGATCGGGAGGCGCTGCGGACCCACGTCCTCGACGTCGCCCGCGAGCGCTACAACTGGGGCGCGCAGCTGTCGACCCTGTTCGGGATGTACCGGGAGCTCGGTCCGGCCCCCGTCCCGAACGTGGCGCCGGCCGGGATGGCCACACCGGGGTCCTGAACCCCGATATCCTGCCGGACCATGGTCGCCCGGCTCCGCTTCGTGCCCGCGCCGCCCGTGCCGGCGCCGGCCGACGACGAGCTGGTCGTGGTCCTCGACACCACGTGGATCCCGCATCCGGACCAGCGCCACCCCAACGTCGTCGGACTCCGGGAGCTGGCCGAGGGCGTGATGACGCGGCGCTACCTCAACGCGGACGCGTCGACGCTGCTCGACGCCTGGGTCGAGGCATCTGGCGTGGTCCCGGCAATGACGCTCGAGGGCGTGTCGTTCTGGTACGGCGCACGCCTCGGGCACTGGCTGTGGCTGGTCGACCAGCTGCTCTGGATCAACGTCCTCGACGACCTGCTCCGCGCGAACCCCGGCGTCCGCGAGATCACGTGCGACGCCGGCACCGACGCGCCGCTGGTCGCGGCGGCGAGGCTCGTGGGCGAGCGCGACGGGCTGACCATCGGCGGCGAGGCGTCGGCCCCGGCCCCCGTCATCGAGACGCCCGCGGCCACCACGACCGCCCCCGCACCTGCGAGCGCCCCGCCCCGCCGCCCGACGTCGTTCGTCGGCCGGCTCCGCTGGCGGTTCCGGCCGCCCGAGCCGGAGCGACGACGGCGGCTCGTCGCGAAACGCCTCAACGCGATCGCCGCCGAGCCGGCCGGACGGCTGCTCGTCGTGCAGGCGCACGCGCTCCAGCGCATCGACACCTCGGCCGGACCTCGGTTCATCAACCCGTACCTCGGCCCGGTGCTCGACCGTCTGCGGGGTGGCCGCCTCGACCCGTTCGAGGTCGACCTCCGCGCGACCATGGCCGATCTCGACCCCAAATGGAAACAGCTCGAGTCGCGCGACCGTTCCCGCAGCCTCCCGCTCGACGTCATCGGCACCCTCGGGGTCAAGACGACGGGCGCGGTCAGGCCGCGCGACGAGGCACGCGCCCGCGCCGACCTGATCCTCGCCGGGGCCGCGGCGCTCAGGGTCTCAGGCGTCGACCTCGGCCCGAGCCTCGCTCGCATCGTCGCCGACCGCGTGGCGGGCACGCTCGGTCGCCGGATCGTGGACGTCGACCGGATCCGCGCGCTCCTGCGCCGGACGCACGCCGATGGGATCCTGCTTGCCGACGAGTACCACCGGCAGGACTGGCTGGCCGCCGCCGCCGCGGAGGGCGTGCCGGTCGCGGCCGTCCAGCACGGCGTCATCTCCCCGCTGCATACCGGCTATGTCCACGGCACCCGGCCGCCGGAGCTGCGGCTCCCCGGCCGGACCTATGTGTTCGGGCCCTGGGAGCGGGACGTGCTGACCCGCACCAGCGTGTACCGGCCCGAGGAGGTCGTCGTCGGCGGCTCGCCCAGGCTTGACCTCGTCCGGACCAGCGCGGGAACGGCCGGGAGCCCCGACGACAGCTTCCGGCGCGAGCTCGGCGTCGCGCCGGGCGACCGGATGATCGTGCTGTCGGGGACCTGGGGCCACCAGCAGCGTCGGTTTCACTACCCGATCGCGCTGGCGCAGCTGTTCCAGGCCCCGCTGGAGCGGGTGCACGTCGTGGTCAAGCTCCACCCCTCCGAGAAGGACGAGGGCCCGTACCGCGCGATCATCGAGGGCCTCGCGGCGGCCGGCGGCTTCGCTCCGCCGCCGGTCACGGTCGTCCAGACGATCGACCTCTACCGGCTGCTCGCCGCCGCCGACGCCCACCTCGGGATCCACTCGACGCTGCTGACCGAGGCGGTCGCCACCGGCACGCCGAACCTGCTCGCGACCGGCCTCGCCGGCGCGGACCTCCTCGGCTATGTCGACGCGGGCGTCGCGGTCCCCGTCCGAACCGGCGCGGACATGCTCGCGGTGCTCGACCGGCCGCGGGGCGAGGTCATGCGCGACGCCGACCGCGAGGCGTTCCTGAAGCTTCACTTCGAGCCCGGGGACGCCAGCCGCCGCATCGCCGACGACCTGCTCGCCTGGATGGGCAGCGAGGACGGCCTGCGCGAGGGACCGCGGCTCGAGACGGCGTCAGGCTAGGACGATACCTAGCTGACCTGCGCCGGCGGCTCCGAGGCCGCCGACCGCGCTCGTGCCGTGGCGGCCCGGCCCGCCGCCGCCGACGCCAGCGACCGGGTCGGGGCGGTGTCGACCACCCGGACGAGCCGCATCGCCGCCTGGCCCATCCGGCCGCCCCCGAGCTGGCGGTACACGCCCGGATCGACGGCGCCGACGGGCCGCAGGATGCCCCAGAAGGCGTTCCGGGCCGACGGTGGCAGCCACGGCCAGGCGTCGAGCAGGGGCTTGTACAGGGCTTTGACCACCACCGGGCTCACCTCGGCGAGCAGGTCGCGCGGCACCGACTCGAGGAAGTCCGCGAACGCGACGAGCAGCTCCGCGACGTCGGGGTCGCGGCGGTCGAGCGCGCGCTTCAGGTACATGCCGAGGTCCGACCGGAGCAGCCGCTCGAGGTAGACGCGGGAGACCAGGCGTTGCGCGGCCGTGTCCGCGATCGTCCGCCGGGCTTCGGCACTGACCTGCTCGTGGGCCGTGATCGCGACCAGCACCGCGCCGACGCTGCCCCGGGCCGTCGAGCGCGTGGTCGCCGTAATGGAACGCGGGTCCGACAGCTCCGTCGCCTGGCGGAGCCAGACGTAGACGTCGTCGGCGATCACCTCGATCCGGTCGCCGGCCCGCAGCAGGGCCCGCAGCGTCCACGGCTGGTCCCCCAGCACGCGGCCCTCGAACCGCAGGTCGCCCACCAGCGAGCGATGGAACGCCTTGCCCGTCGCCGAGGCGTAGTACACGAGCCCGGGCGCCGACGCGATGGACTTCCGGCCGGGCTCCCGGATGTCGGGGATGTCGTAGAAGCTGCTGACCCAGGTCTTCGTGCCGTCGTCCCAGATCCGCTGGCCGATCACGGCGAGCGCGTCGGTCGTCCGTGTCGGGCGCATCAGGGCGGCGACGCCGCCCTCGGTGAGGACGTCGTCGGCGTCGAGGAACGTCAGCCACGTCCCGCGGGACCGCTCGAGGGCCAGGTTGCGCGCCGCCGAGGCGCCCGCGTTCTCGGGCGCGCGGATGACGACCACCCGCGGATCGGCGGCGGCCAGGCGCTCGAGGATCGCCGGGGACCCGTCGGTCGAGCCGTCGTCCACCACGACGCACTCGAGGGAGGTCTCGTGGTCGGCGAGCACCGACCCGAGGGCGCGCTCGATCGAGCCGGCGGCGTTCCAGCAGGGAACGATGACGCTCAGCTCGGGCATGGCTCCGTCGGGCGAGCCATCGACCAAGGTGGCCTCCTCAGACGCGGACGGTGGGCGTCGAGGATAGCGGCGGGGCCCGCATGCCGAGCGAGCCCGGGCGCGAGACTAGGAGCGCGACTCCGCGAGCAGCCGCTTCTCGGCGCGGCGCACCAGGGCATCGGCCGACTCGCCCGACCGCGGGCTCGCCCAGCCGAAGTTGAACTCGAGGCCGTCACCGGCGCGGGGCATCGTTCGCGGGCCGGCGTCGCGGACCCGCTCGACGAAGTTGATCGCGGCGATCTCGTCGGTCTCGGTGAGGATGATCCCGAACCGGGCGAGGCCGATGCGCGTGCAGTAGTCCGACGTGCGGGAGGTGCGGCGGAGGCACTGCGCGGCTTCGCGGATCGCGTGTCGGCCGACGTTCCAGCCCCACGTCTCGGCCATCGTCTCGACGCCCTCGACCTCGGCCACGACGACGGTGAGCGCGCGCTTGTATCGGACCGCGCGAGCGACCTCGGCGACGAGGACCCGCTGCCAGAAGTCGGGTCCCTCCAAGCCGGTCAGGGAGTCCTCCCAACCGATCGGCTCGGGGATCGTGCTCGTGTTCACGTGTCCCGCGCTCTCCTAAACCATGGTGTCGAACCCGCGGGCCGCCCGGAGTCCGAACGTCCGCGTTGCAGGGCCTGCGTGCAGGTCACCCGTGATGCTCGGTTGTGGTGCGTGCACGCGCCACCCGAAGGTCGTACCGGTGGCGCCCGTCAGAGGTCCCGGTCGGGCTCGCCGGCCCGCAGTCAGCGGGCCGGCTTCCGGTCGCGCGCCGCGCGATATCGGGCGTATGCGCTGGGCTCCCGGTCGGCGAGGAAGGCGGCGAGCGAGGCGCCCTCGGCCTCGAGCGCGGTGCGCGCGCCGGGCGCGAGCGGGCGGAATGGCTCGAGCTCGATCTCGGGCCCGCCGGCGGTCGCCCGCGTCCACCACAGGCCGGCGACCCGTCCGTCGACGAGGAAGGTGGGGTAGGTGTCGCCGTTGGCCGCGACGACCCTCGCCCGGTCCTCGTCGCTGATCACCCGCGTCCGGTCGGCGTGGCCCAGCACGAGCCCGTCCCACATCGGCAGCAGGCGAGGCGGCGCGTCGACATCGGCGCTCGGCCGCGGCGCGTTCACGAGGTCGAGGAGCTCGCGGCCGCGCTCGTCACGCCCGTGCCACAGGTCGCCGGCGGCTTCGAGCGCCCCGATGGCCGGGCGCAGCCGCACGACGGCGAGCCGCGACCACGACGCAACATCGGCGACAGTCGCGGGGCCGAGCGCGGCGAGATACCGCCGGACCAGGAGGATGAGGCCGTCCGCCTCGGTCCCGAATGTCGCGCCGAGCCAGGCCTCGGGGGCGACCATCAGCGGCCGCCTCCCGAACGACCATGGCCCGCCGCTCGGCGCCTGGATCAGCGGCGTCGTCCGGCGGACCCACCACCACAGCGCGTCGCGGGCCTCGGCATCGTCGACGCCCTCGACCTCCGCCAGCCGGTCGCGCAGCTCATTGTTCGGTCGCGGGGTGGCCGCGAGCGCCTCGATCTCGGCCCTCAGCCTGGCCAGCCGCTCGGGGTCGGGACGGAGGCCGCGCATGAGGCGCGAGCTCGCCGAGAACGCGGGCTCGACCGCGGGCCGCAGGCGCAGGTAGTCCTCGGCCGGCACCACGTGGAGCGTCGCACGCATCAGCCCCGCCTTGACGAGCCGGCGGTCCTCGAAGGCGCGCGTCATCTCGGCGGCGTCGAAGCCCTCGAGCCGCGTCCACAGGGCGAGGTACGGCGACGCCGGCTCCTGCGCCTGGAGCCCGCCGACGGCCGCGGCGGCCTCGACGACGTCGAGCGGGCCCCGCGCGAGGAGGTGCTGGCGCGCGAGGGTCGCGCGGTTCAGCGCGTCGGGCGACAGGACCGGCAGCTCGGGCTCGGACGGCAACGCGACCGGCGCCTCAGGGCATCGGTCGGACGAGCCAGACGAAGGCGATCGCGATCAGCCCCACGATGACCGCGGCGACCGTCGTCGCGAGGATCGAGCGGTAGGCGGGCTGGAAGTCCATGGCTTCGATCCTCTCGCGGCCGACGAGATAGCGGGCGGCGCCGGTCAGCGCCAGGGCGATGCCGGTGAGCACGAGGAGCGTCGCCAGGACGTGCACGATCGGAAAGCCGCCGCTCGATTCGAGCGTCAGGAACTGGGCCGCAGCCAGTCCCAGGGCGATCAGTGTGATGCCGGTCCGGAACCAGGCGAGGAAGGTGCGCTCGTTCGCGAGGTGGGTACGAGTGCGGGACTCCTCGTCCGGCTGCTCGGGACGCACGATCATCGCGTTCGAGGGTAGTCGAAACGAGCCGGCCCTCGGGAGCGCCGGTGAACAGCGCGCGGTCCGCCTCCCTCAGGCGTCCGGCGCGCCTGACCCGGAGCTCAGGTGCGCGGCGGGGTGTTCTGCTGCTGCGCGAGCTGCTTCGCGACTTCCTCGTCGATCTCGTTCTGGCGGCGCTGCCGAGCGCGCCTGACGATGATCAGGCCCATGATCCACGGCCAGATGAGCGCGACGACGAGGCCGACGAGGATCGCCAGCGCCCAGTTGGGGTTGGACGGTGTCGCCGTCCCGCCGGTGAGCCAATAGACGATGAAGAAGGCGATCACGCCAAGGACGATCCCGGTGATCCTGCGAATCATTGCGAGCCCTCCATCCCTCGGGCCGCCTCGCGCATGCGGCACAGCGCCCTTGATCTGAGCGTAGGCGCCGCGCGGTCGCGCCGTCAACGGATCGAGCGTCATCGATGTTTCGGTCTCGACCGATGAAGGAGGCGCCGCTACCCGACGGACACCCGTGGGGGGCTTGACAAGGTCGGCTTGTCAAGCCCCCCGACCGGGCGTACAGTCGCAAATAGGCGGCCTGTCAAGACTTGACAGGCCCGCACGTATGTCCGCCGCGTGGCGCCCGGCGGAGCCTGTGGGACAGGAGCAGCGTTGGCCGTCGGTACCGTGGCCGAGATCAAGGGCCGGCTCCCCGTCGCGGACGTGGTGGGCGAAACCGTTCAGCTCCGCAAGGCCGGCACGACCCTCAAGGGCCTGTGCCCGTTCCACGGCGAGAAGACGGCGAGCTTCGTCGTCACGCCGGGCCGTGACACCTGGCACTGCTTCGGCTGCGGCAAGCACGGCGACATCTTCACGTTCGTGATGGAGCGCGACGGGATCGGTTTTCCGGAGGCGCTGAAGGTCCTCGCCGGGCGCGCCGGCGTCGAGATCGACGAGCGGACGAAGCGTGAGGACGCCCACAACGCCCGCCTTCGCGAGGTCATGGAGGGGGCGATCGCCTTCTACCACGCGGTCCTGATGCACTCGAAGCCGGGCGAGCCGGCCCTCGCCTACCTCCGCGGGCGCGGGTTCACCGACGCCACCATCGAGCAGCAGCAGCTGGGCTGGGCGCCCGCGGGCTGGGACCAGCTCGTCCGCCAGCTCGCCTCGAAGCGCCACGTGTCCGCGGGCGAGCTCCTCGAGGTCGGCCTGGCCAGTCCGCGCCAGCGCGGCGGCGGCGTCTACGACCGCTTCCGCGAACGCGTCATCTTCCCGATCCGCGATGCGAACGGGCATCCCGTCGGGCTCGGCGGGCGCGTCCTGGGCAAGGAGGGCGTCGGCGAGGACGGCCGGGACCACGGGCCGAAGTACCTCAACTCCCCGGCGACGCCGTTGTTCGACAAGAGCCGGACGCTGTACCTGATCGACCGGGCGAAGTCGGCGATCCGCAAGAGCGGCCAGGCCGTCATCGTCGAGGGCTACACCGATGCGCTGATGGCCCACCAGGCCGGGTTCGACAACGTGGTCGCCTCGCTCGGCACCGCGCTGACGCCCGGGCAGGTCGCGCTGATCACCCGCTACGGGAAGCGGATCGCCCTCGCGTACGACGTCGACGCCGCGGGCCAGAAGGCCGGGACCTTCGGCGCCACGGCGCTCGAGGAGCTGATCCGCCAGCTGTCGCGGGACGACTCGGGGGTCGCACTGGACGACGTGCGCGTCGTCCAGCTGCCCGACGGCCGCGATCCCGACGAGATCCTGCGCGACGAGCCCGATCGCTGGCGCGAGGAGGTCCGGACGGCGAAGCCGATCATCGACCACCTGATCGACGTCCACGCTCGCGCCAACGACCTGCGCACGCCCGGCGGCAAGTCGCGCTTCATCGACGCGGTGCTCAATGTCCTCCGCGGGCTGGCCGATCCGGTGATGCGCGACGCCTATCTCAGCCAGGTCCAGCAGGTCTCGGGAGTGGAGGAACGGACGCTGCTCGAGGCGATGCACCGGCGTCCGGTGCGGGAGCCCGACGGCCGCGACGGCCGGGACCGGTTCACCGCCGAGGCCGTCACCCGCGCCGCCGACGCGCTGCCGGTCAACGACATCCTGCGCGCCGTCTCGCGGACCGAGCAGGAGCTGCTTCGCCTGGTGCTGCTGGTGCCGGAGTCGCACGACGCGGTCCTCGACGGCCTCGGCCCGGACCGCCTGCCGTCGCAGGTCGCCCGGGAGCTGTACCGCGCCGTCGTCATCGCCCGAGCCCGCGACGACCACGGCGTGCGGCCGCCGTACTCGCTGTCGGGGATTCTCGACGGCCTCGACGAGGAGAGCCGGGCGCTCGGGCAGGCCCTGGTCTCCCGTCCCGGGCCGAACCCCCGCGAGCTCGGCGACCACGCGCTCGCGTATGAGATCGAGCGGCTGACGCTCGAGCTCGACGACGCCGAATGGCAGGAGCGCAGCGCCTTCAACCGCGACGCGATCGCCGAGGCCGAGCGAGACGCCGATCGGGAAACGATCGATCGCCTGTCGCTCGAGCGTCGTCTCCTCAACGAACAGCGCCGATCGCTCGACCGGCGCCGTGACCAGACCCGACTCCTCGCCCGCGCGCCGGTGGCGGCGGGCTGACCTCGACCCAAACCGACCCCGCATCCGAATCGACGGAGGACCCGCGGACATGGCAGACCCCCTCGACAAGCAGCTCGTCGAAGCGGTGCTCGCATCTCGGCCACGCCGGACCCGGCGCGAGCTCGAAGAGGCGAAGCTCGCCTCGATGCGCCCGCGACGGGCCGACGGCGTCGCCGCCCCCGTCTCGGAGGACGTCGACGACGAGGACCTCGACGACGACGACATCGACTTGTCCGCGGACGAGGACGCCGAGCCCAGCACGGCGGAGCTCAGCGTCGAGGTCGTGACCGAGGAGGCGGTCGAGGCCGCCGACACAAACGTGGTCCCGGCCGGCATGGACGCGCCGGCCAAGCTTGACCCCAAGGAAGTCGAAGAGCCGACGGCCGAGGAGCTCGAGGCGCTGTCGGCAGACATGATCGGGATCGACGACCCGGTCCGGATGTACCTCAAGGAGATCGGCAAGGTCGCGCTCCTCACGGCCGAGGAGGAGGTCGTCCTCGCCAAGGCGATCGAGCTCGGCGAGCAGATCATCATCGAGCCGTGGAAGGCGGTCCTCTCGCTCCACGAGTGGACGCTCCATGACACGGAGCACAAGACCCGGACAACCAAGCCCCAGCACCGCCTGCCGTTCGGGCCCGAGACCCACAAGATGGTCGCCGACGCGATGGCCGCGCCCGACGCCGCCGAGCTGTTGGTCGCCTCGCCCGACTTCCACCTGGTCAAGGCCGGCAAGGACGCCCAGTCCGACGGGACGACCGCGCTGCTCAAGGCCGCGAAGGGGCTGGTCGCCGGCTACAACGCGAAGCTCGACGCCGAGTCGTTCCAGGCGCTGCTCGACTGGTCGTACCTGTCGGTGCACAACGGCGACCTGGACTCGCGCGACAACGTCGGCCTGCGGGCCATCTACGACTGGACGCGGGACGAGGTCGCGTTCGGGGCCCTCGAGCGCTGGATCGTCGCGGGCAACGACTCGGACCTGCTGCGCCGGATGGGCTTCGACCCCGAGGTGCCGCCCCAGACGAAGATGCGCGACCGGCGCGGCGAGGTCGTCCGCATCGGCCGCGACGCGCGCGAGCAGCTGACGTCGGCCAACCTGCGGCTGGTCGTATCGATCGCGAAGAAGTACATCGGCCGCGGCATGTCGTTCCTCGACCTGATCCAGGAGGGGAACATCGGCCTGATCCGCGCGGTCGAGAAGTTCGACTTCGAGAAGGGCTTCAAGTTCTCGACGTACGCCACGTGGTGGATCCGGCAGGCGATCACCCGTGCCATCGCCGACCAGGCGCGCACGATCCGCATCCCGGTCCACATGGTGGAGACGATCAACCGGCTGATCCGCGTCTCGCGCCAGCTGCTCCAGGAGCTGGGTCGCGAGCCGACCGTCGAGGAGATCGCCGAGGCGATGTCCCGCGGCCAGGAGGTCGTCGTCACGCCCGAGAAGGTCCGCGAGATCATCAAGGTCTCGCAGGAGCCGGTGTCGCTCGAGACGCCGATCGGCGAGGAGGAGGACTCCCACCTCGGCGACTTCATCGAGGACCGTGGGGCCCTCGCCCCGGCCGAGGCCGCGTCGCACCAGCTGCTGAAGGAGCAGGTGGAGGCGGTGTTGGACTCGCTCACCGGCCGCGAGCGCCGCGTGCTCCAGCTCCGCTTCGGCCTCGAGGACGGGCGGGCCCGGACCCTCGAGGAGGTGGGCAAGGAGTTCAACGTCACCCGCGAGCGCATTCGCCAGATCGAGGCCAAGGCGCTGCGCAAGCTCCGGCACCCGTCCCGAAGCCGCAAGCTGAAGGACTACCTCGAGTGAGGCGAGCCGCGAGGCGGCGCCCCTGGTACCGCCGGTTCATCCGCACGGGGAAGGGCGGGCGCACCACGACGCTTCCGCCAGTGTTCGTGGGAGGCACGGGTCGCAGCGGGACGACGATCGCGGCGAAGCTGCTCGGCGCGCACCCGGACTACGAGATGATCCCGATCGAGGTCAAGTTCATCTCGGTCAGGGGTGGTCTCCGCGACCTGGCGGCGGGCCGGACCACGGTCGAGGCCTTCGAGGAGCAGCTCCTGGAGACCTGGTTCGATCGCGGTCCCCAGAAGGGGCTGCACCTGCTGATGGATCGCGGCGCGATCGAGGCCGAGCTGCCGGCGCTGCGACAGGGCTTGCGAGCTGACCCGTGGCGTGCCGCGGCCGACTTCGCCCATCGGCTGCTCGACCCCGTCGCCGAGGTCGCGGGTGCACAGGGTTGGGTCGAGATGACCCCACAGAACGCGGCCGCGGCTCGGCAGCTGAACCGGATGTTCCCCGACATGAGGCTGGTGCACGTGGTCCGCGACGGTCGGGACGTGGCCTGCTCCGTGGTGCGATTCGACTGGGGCGCGAATGACGCCGAGCAGGGTCTCGACTGGTGGGCGGTTCACCTCGAGCGGGGGTTTGCCGCCGGCGACGCGTTGCCGCCGGAGCGAGTGCTCGTCGTCCAGATGGAAGACCTCGTCATCCGCGACCGCGAACACGAGTACGCCCGGCTCCTGTCGTTCATGGGCCTCGACGACAACGATGCGACCCGCGACTTCTTCGAGCGCCAGGTCAGCCCGGAGGCCGCCCACGCCGGGCGCTGGCGTGAAGAGGTCCCACCCGAGCGACGCGCCGCGTTCGAGGCGCACTACGAGCGCCTGGTGGATGACCTGCGACAGCGCCGACGCCCCTACCACCCCGAGAGCCGCGCCCGCGCCGAGGCGACCTCGGCCTGACCGCATGCTGCAGGACGACCTCGAGTCGTCGTGGCCGATGGTCCGAGGGGTACCATCGCCACTCCACGGCACGAGCTGGGTCGGCGTCGGACGGGCCGACCCCACGGGAGGTTCACCATGAAGTTCATCGTCGGGCTGCTCACCGGCCTGGTGCTCGGCGCGGTCGGCGCGGTCGCCTACTCGGTCTCGACCGGGCGCGACCTGCGCGAGGAGTACGCGCAGCTCCGCGGCGACATCGACAATCGCGACTTCGACGCGCTGGGCAACCGCCTCGAGCAGCGCTTCAACGAGCTGCAGGGGATGCTCCAGGAGCGCGCCAACCAGATCCAGGGCGCAGCATCGTCGAACGGCGACGCCGGCGCGGCGATCGACGACGCGAAGGCCGCCGCGAGCGACGCGGTCGACGCCGCGAGCGACGCGGTCAGCGACGCGGGCGACGCGATCGCCGACGCGGCCTCGGAGCTGCCCAAGGGCTGATCGCCGACGACGGGGGCGCGCTCACGGGTCAGCCTGAGACGACCTCCAGCGCGTTCGGCGCGACCCCGTCGACCTCATCGGGCCTCGTGAACTGGAGCCGGTGCAGGCGGGCATACAGGCCGTCCTGCGCCAGCAGCTCGTCCTGCGTCCCGAGCTCCACGAGCCAGCCGTCGTCGAGCACGGCGATGCGGTCGGCGGCGCGGATCGTCGAGAGTCGGTGGGCGACGATGATCGTCGTCCGGCCAACCTTGAGTCGATCGAGGGCCTCCTGGACGAGCCGCTCCGACTCGTTGTCGAGCGAGCTTGTCGCCTCGTCGAGCAGCAGGATCGGCGGGTCCTTGAGGATCGCCCGGGCGATGGCCACACGCTGACGCTGGCCGCCCGAGAGGCGCATCCCGCGGTCGCCGACCATGGTGTCGTACCCGTCCGACAGCGCCGCGATGAACGCATGGGCGTTGGCGTCGCGAGCGGCGTCCTCGATCTCGTCCTGGGTCGCATCGAGGCGGCCGTACCGGATGTTGTCGCGGATCGTGCCGCCGAACAGCGTCGCTTCCTGGGCCACGAGGCCGATCTGCTCGCGCAGGCTCGCCGTCGTGAGGTTCCGGATGTCCTGGCCATCGATGGCGATGCTCCCGGCCGACACATCCCACAGCCGTGGGATCAGGCCGACGAGCGTGGTCTTGCCCGATCCGGACGGCCCCACGAGGGCCAGGCTCTCTCCTGCCCCGACGTCGAGGTCGATGGATCGCAGGACCGGCGTGCCCGACTCGTAGGCGAAGGTCACGCCGGTGAGCGTGATGCGGCCATCGGTCGGGCCGATCGCGACGGCATCGGGCGCATCGACCACGGTCGGGCGGGTGTCGATGATCTCGAACACCCGGGTCACCGCGCCCGTCCCCTCGCGGAACTGGCCGTAGAGCCCCGCGATCGAGCCGAGGCTCGCGCCGATGGCCACGCCGTAGAGCAGGAACCCGGTCAGGGTGCCGATCCCGAGCGACCCCTCGATGACCTGGTGGCCGGTGTACCACAGCAGGGCCGCGATGGCGCCGAACCCGAGGAAGCCCATCAGCGCCCCGAATCCCGCCCGCCACAGGGCCAGCCGCGATCCCGCGGTCACGACCCCCTGCAGGTCGACGTCGTAGCGCTCGAGCTCCCAGTCCTCGCGGACGTAGCTCTTGACCACGCGGATCCCGGACAGGACCTCCTCGGCCGTGGTCGTGCTGCTCGCGATGGTGTCCTGGACCTGCGTGCTGACCCGCTGCAGCGGCCGCCCGAACACGATGGCGACCGCGATGAGCGCCGGCGCGAGCAGGAGCACCACGAGCAGGAGCGACGGGCTGAGGGTGAACAGGATGATCACCGACCCGACCAGCCCGATGACCGACGAGAGCAGGCTCGTGACGGTTTGCGTGAGCAGGGTCCGCACGAGGGTGACGTCGCTCGAGAGGCGGGACACGAGCTCGCCGACGCGATGCTGACCGTGAAAGTCGAGCGATAGCGTCACGAGCCGGCCATACAGCTCACCGCGGAGCTGGGCGACGACCCGCTCCCCGACGACGCCGAGCAGCCAGGTCTGGATGAAGCTGCCCACGGCCTGGATGCAGAACAGCCCGATCAGGAGCGCGATGAGCCGGTCGAGGTCGGCGGAGTCGCCGCCGCCGACCACCTCGCCGGTGATTCCCGCGATGATCAGCGGGAACAGGAGCCCGATGACCGAGCTCATCAGCAGGCCGACGATCGCGACCGAGAAGATCGGGAGCTGCGGCCGCAGGTAGCGGAAGAGCCGCGACCATGGCACGCCTCCGAAGCCGCGCACCTGGCGGACGACATCGCCGGCATCGGCGGGCACACGGGCGAACTGCTGGGTCATGCGACCGATGATGCTACGGGTCGTCCTGCTCTGACGTCGGTGGTGCGCGGGCGCACCGAACGGGACCATTGCTCCGCGCGGGCGTGGACGGCCGGGCCATGTGAGGTTCGGCGGCGCCCGGGGACGATCTCCGGGACGACGGCGGGTGCCGTCCGGAGGATCCCTGGAGCCCGATGCGCCGACCGACCCTGCACGCCATCTTCGCGGTGCTGGTGGTCGCTGTGTTCGCCGCGCCGGTCGATGCCGCAGGCGCAGCCGCAAACGGCAGCGAGACCCTGACCGGGACGCTCGAGGCGTACTACGTCGACGCCCCGCAGAGCCACGACTCCGACGAGCTGCGCTTCGACCTGCGGACGGAGCACGGCACCGTTCCGGTCGACTTTCCGGCACACGGACCGCGTCGGCTGATCGGCGCCAAGGTCGCGCTCACCGGGACGCGCCGTGGGGGCGTCCTCGAGCTGACGTCGTCGGCCCCGGGCCCCGAGCTGCGCGTGCTCGACCGGTCGACCGCCGGCCGGACGCCCGAATCGGTGCAGGCGGATGCGTCGCCCGTCGCCAAGACGTTCGCCGTCGTCCTCATCAACTTCACCAACCTCGCCACCCAGCCGTGGACGAAGGCGACCGTCGCGAGCGCCGTGACCGGCGTCGCCCCGAGCCTGAAGACCTTCTACGAAGAGGAGTCCAAGGGCCGGATGACCATCGGGGCGACGGTCTATGGCTGGTACACGATCGACGCGGCGACGACCGGCTGCGACTGGCGGACATGGCACACGCTCGGCTGGAACGCGGCGACGGCGGCCGGGGCCAACCTGAGCGCCTTCACGAACGTGATGTTCATCTGGCCGCAGACGAGCGAGTGCGGGTTCGCCGGGGTCGGCTACGTGCCGGGGAGCTACACGTACATCAACGGCACGCTCAGCGTCCAGGTCATGACCCACGAGGTCGGCCACAACTTCGGGCTCGGCCACGCGAACGCGCGCAACTGCGTCGTGGGCGGCACGCGGGTGACGATCGCCGCCGACGCGAGCTGCACGACACAGACCTACGCCGACCCGTTCTCGACGATGGGCAACAACGCCCTCCGCCACAACCACGGCTCGCAGCTGGGCGAGCTCGGGTGGCTCGACGCGTCCCAGAAGGTCGCCGGCACGCCCGGCAACACGTACACGATCTCGCCCTACCTCGGGACGGGCCCGGTCAAGCTGGTGCGGATTCCGCGCGGCAACGGGAGCTTCTTCGACCTCGATGTCCGCACGCCGTACGGCTCATTCGACAACTTCGCGGCGGGCTCGCCGGCCGTCAGCGGCGCGACGATCCGACTCGGCTGGGGCACGGCCAGCCCGACCGGTTCGCCCCAGGCCACAGAGCTCCTCGACACCACGCCGTCGACCAGCGACCTCAAGGACGCTCCGCTCGTCGTCGGCCGGTCGATCACCGATCCCGTCTCCGGGATCTCGTTCACGACCCAGTCCATCGGCAGCGGCGGTGTGATCGTCCGGGTCACCGAGGGCATCGCGCCGGGTGCGCCGGGGTCGCTGGTCGCGACCGTGGACAGCGAGCCGAGCGTGAGCCTCGGATGGATTCTTGCGACCGACAACGTCGCGGTCGCCTCCTACCAGGTGACCCGCGACGGCTCGACGGTCGCGACGCTGCCGGCCACGGCCCGCGCCTGGTCCGACCACTCCGTCACCGCGGGCTCGAGCTTCGACTACGCCGTCGCCGCGGTCGACACCTCCGGGAACGTCGGGGCCGCCGCGACCAAGACCGTCGATGTCCCCGCGGGCGGGCCGACCCCGACGCCGACCCCCACGCCCACGCCGGGCCCGACGGCGACGCCCGCGCCGACGCCCACACCCGCGCCGACGCCCACACCCGCGCCGACCAGGACACCCGACCCCACGCCGACCCCGCCGCCCGACGCCGGCGCACCGACCGCGCCCGAGCCGCTCACGGGCACGCCCACGACGACGACCGTCAGCCTCGCGTGGGGCGCAGCGTCCGACGACACCGGCGTGACCGGCTACCGGATCACGCGCAACGGAAACACCGTCGCCACTGTGAGCGGCGCGGCCGAGAGCTGGACGGACAAGGATCGCCGGCCGCTCACGAGCTACGACTACACGGTCGCCGCCCTCGACGGGGCCGGCAACGCGAGCGAGGCCGCGGGGCTGACCGTGACCACCAAGGCAGACACGAGCGCACCCGGTCGGCCGAGGCACGTCCACGTGACGCACCGCCACAGCCGGCGGATCACGCTCGCCTGGGCCACCGCGGGCGACAACGTCGGTGTCGTGCGCTATCGGGTCTACCGCGTGGGTCGCGACGCCCCAGTCGCTGCGACCGGCTCTCTCCACGTGCGGTTCCGCGCGAGGGCGGGCGTCAGGTACGTCGTGCGGGCGTTCGACGCGGCCGGCAATCGGGGAGCCGCCTCGGCGCGCATCCGCCCCCTCTAGGCAAGGGTCGCCCGATCACCTTCGCCAGGCGACGGCCGCGCGGCGCTCCCCGATCGGCCGTGGCCGGTAGGATCGGGGCATGCCGATGCAGGCCTGGGCCCTGGTCACGCTGTTCACCCTGTGCTCGATCGGGCTCGGCATTGTCGGGGTGCGAGTGGCGGCGCAGGCCGGTGGTCCGCGTGGGCTCGCGGCCTACGTCATCCCCAGTGATCGCCGCTTTCGTGGCGTTCTACCTGATCGGCCACAAGCTGGGCCTGTCGATCGGCCCCGAGGTCACCCTGTTCGGGTTCCAGGTCGCGCTGCTGGGCGACCTCGCGATCGGGCTCGCGGCGGCATTGGCCGCGGCCTTCCTGCAGGCCGCCGTCGTGCGCGCGAGGCGGCGATCGACGGCCGCCCCGGGCTCGTAGCGAGCTAGTCCCGGATCGGCGACCCCGGCTCTGCGCCCGTCGCAACCGGTCGCCCGCCGCGGGTCCAGTCGCTGTACGAGCCTGCGTAGACGATGGGATCCGGGAGCCCGGCGATGCGGATCGCCAGCGCGTTGTGGCACGCGGTCACGCCGCTGCCGCAGTACGAGACGATGTCGTCGCCGAGCGGGGCGAACCGGGCCCGCAGCGCGTCGGGCGCGAGGAACCGGCCGTCCGGGCCGAGGTTGCCGCCGCTGGGCCGGTTGACCGCCGTCGGGATATGTCCAGGGATGCCGTCGACCGGTTCGACCTCGCCGCGATAGCGTTCGGGCGCGCGCGCATCGATGACGGCGACGCTGCCCAGCTGTGCCTCGAGCGCGTCCCGCTCGATCGTCCGCGACCAGGCGTCGTGCAGCGTGAGGTGACCCGGCCGCGGCGACGGCACGTCCGCCGTCAGCTCGCCCCCGATCGCTTTCCACGCCTGGATGCCCCCGTCGAGCAGGTGGACGTCGGCATGACCGAGGTCGTCGAGCATCCACCACAGCCGGGCCGCGATCGTCCCGCCCGCGTCGTCGTAGGCGACGATGGTGCTGGCGTCGTCGAACCCGAGCTCGGCCATCCGCCCGCCGAAGGCGGCGGGGGAGGGGAGCGGATGCCGGCCCGGTCCCGGCGGTGCCGCGAGGTCGGCGTCGAGGTCGACGAACACCGCACCCGGCAGGTGCCCTTCGGCGTAGTCGCGCCGGCCCTTCGCCCGGTCGTTCAGCCACCAGCGGACGTCGGCGATTCGCAGGTTCGGGTCGCCGAAGCGGTCCTGCAGGGCCTCGGGGGAGATCAGGGTCATGGCCGGAGGATACGCGGCCGGAGCCCTGCTATCCTCTCCCGCGGCGCCGCGACGGCGCCCCGACCCGGGTCCTCGTGGGCCCCGTGGGTCCTTCGCTCCGGCGTAGCTCAGTGGTAGAGCGGGTGACTGTTAATCACTTGGTCGTAGGTTCGAATCCTACCGCCGGAGCCAGCTTCCCAGGCACGAAACAGCCCCTCCAGGCTGACCCGGAGGGGCTTCGTTTTGGCGCTATACCCCCGTTCATACCCCCATCAGTTTCCGGATGCCTTGCGGATCAGCTCGTCCATCGCATCGGCAGAGCCGTCGCCCAATGACCACCGCACACGAGGCGTCCGGCCGGGCATGTTCGATGAAGCGACTCACGAGCCACCCCGACGGGTCGGTCAGCCTGAACACGAGACCCGCGACCGTCCGCGAGTCGTTGGGCAACGCCGCCTACGCGGGCCTGTGGCCGCGCCAGGTCCTAGCCCAGATGACGAAGCACGAGCAGGAGATCGCCGACCACATCGCTGAGCGCGACGCCAAGCAGGCGGTGGCCGAGCGTGCTGCCCGCCGAGCTTGGCTCGGTCAGCGGTGATCCCGATGCCGACGGGCGCTACGTGTTCATGGGGACGACCATCCCCGTGGCGACGACCAGGGTCACGACGACGAACAGCACGCCGACTCCACCGACCACGGACAGGATCATCGTGCGCCGGTATCGGCGGAGGGCCGCCGGATCGGACATCACCGCCATTGGCCCGGTGCCCCACCACGACCGCCTTGGGTCGAGCAAGTACGCGACTCCAAATGCGACCAGCACCATGACCGGGACGAAGACCCATGGGCTGAAGCCGTTGAGGCTCAGTACCCCGATGGTGGCCAGCCAGGCAAGGACCGCCATGACCTGCACCGCAATCCACGACCTCACGGTGCGGTCCCTGAACAGCTCGTCGGTGTCGGTCGGCATTGGCATCAACCTAGGCGCCTTGGGTGAACCACCACCTCACAAGGCTGGCGACGGCCACGTACTCGATGACGAAGGCGGCGATGGCGATCAGCGTCACCCAGATCCACGTCCGGTACCGGTTCATGGGTGGATGATGCACCCGGGCGGGCACCGCTTTTAGGGGGCCGATGTTGGCGGGACCACGGTCGCATGTATCTCTCTCCCCCATGTCGGGCGTATCGGCCTCGCCGCCGGGACCCGCTGGCGGCGCTGTTTCGCTCAACGCCCTATGCCGCCGACCCTGCCTCCACAGCATGCGTTACGCGGTCGGTTGCCCGCATCATCCATACGCCCACCCAGGCAACGGCGAGCCCCAGGATGACGCCGCCGGTGAGGTACACAACGCCGATCGGAACCCCCGACAGGAGGCCCCCGACGAGGATCGCGGCGGCGATGGCGGTCGGGAACACGCCAGCTCGCAGACTCGCGGCACCGAACAGGACCCAGCCGATGCCGAGCAGCACGAAGCTGGCGAGGCCACCGATGAGCAGGCGTCCCCCCACGAAGGTGGGGACGACATCGGGTCTGACCTCTGCGATCCGAGGTACGGCGAATGCCTCGTACCACCAGTCCCCGGTCATGAAGATCGTGCCCAGGAGCGCAGCTGCGAAGCCGATCAGGCCGAACCAGCCCGCCTCCAGTGCCTCGCGTTCGTAGATCGCCACGAGGGAGAGCACGAGCAACGCGAAGGCCACGATCGAGGCGAGGCTGGTGATCGCATGCACCGGCCCGAGCGCGAACGCTGTGAGATCACCGTCGCCAATGAAGATGTAGAGGATGGTCGGGAGCCGGGTCGCTACGACCAAGGCGCCCGTGAGGACTGCGAGCGGTCCTGCGATCCGTGACAGCGGTGACACTTGCATGTCAGTCTCCTCGGCTCACCCCTCGGCGATGTCGACGGAGCGACGGCGGACGCAGACGACGGTCCGAGTCGTCCGCTCGCGGGTCGCTCGGAGTCCAGCCCGTCGGCGACCACGCCGACGATGATCGCTCCAGAGTCTGTGGGCCCGAAGTCGCCCCGTCATTACAGAAGTGCACTTCCGAACGCCAACCGCCACAGGCACCGTATCGCTCGCCGCGCCCTCCGGCTCCGCGCCCGCCGGCTCGATCTCGGTCCGCCGGCCAGACCACGACGGGGGTCCGGAGGCATCATCGTCCGATGACCGAGCACGACGAGACGACGACCCTCCGGAGGTGGCTCTGGCTGCAACGCATCGTGTTGCTCTCAGCGTCTACCGCTGGCGTGCTTGCGCTGGCCATCATCCAGGCGGGCGACCAGACCTCGAGCCCTAGGTTCGTGCTGCTGGTAACCATCGGCGCGGTGTTCGCGGGGGGTCTCATCGGTGCCATGGTCGCGACGACGGTGATGACGAGACGCGGGATCCCGGTGCGCCGGCCGAGGTCGACAGCCCGGTTCGTTGCGATATTCGGCATCACGCTCCTGCTGTGGCTGATCCTCTCCTTGCTCGCCCCTCGGCTGGGACTGCACTCGCCATATCTCGGCGCGGCACTCTTCGCCATCTTCCCGCTGGTCGGTCTCCTCGCGACCGAGCTGGTGGACGGCATCACCTTGCGGCTCGGCGACTAGCCCCGACTCCGCACCGCGCCTGACCGATCGGCAGGGCCGGCGGGCGACCGGGGCGTTGCCTTACCCCCAATCTGTACCCCCAAGAGGACGACGCGCAGGGGTAGCACGTGGACCCAATCGAACCCGCTGTACGAACGAATCGGGGTCGTGTGCGGGGTTCAGGGCAGACTGTTAATCACTTGGTCGTAGGTTCGAATCCTACCGCCGGAGCCAGCTTCCCAGGCACGAAACAGCCCCGCCTGGCGGACCGGAGGGGCTCCTGTTCTGGGGGCCGTACCCCCCGCCGCCCAGAGAGCCTCGAGGTCTGTCACTTCCTCAGCCGCTCGATGCACCGCTGGCAGGTTTCTCCAGGCGGTCTAGGGCCGCGGACCTGTTGCGTCCGAGTTCAGTCGCGGGCGTAGCCGCACGCGGCCTCGAGGAGCACGTCGTTGCGACGGCTGACCGCGTGCCACGCAGTCTTGGCGCTGGTTCGGAACCAGGCGCGCTCGTGACGGTTCTTCTCCACCATCTCCCGTCTCGGAACGAGTTTGGAGATGGCAACGGGCGCGTGGTATCGGAACTCGCCGTCGACACCTGGCCCCGCACCGCGTGCAGGCGATCGGCACCCCCCTTTTGAGCCGCGCGCCCATCGCGACTGCCGGCGGCGTGCCGTCGTCGCAACAGGCCAAGCCGTCGACGCGTCAACCGGCTGCGTACGCCGAGCGAACGCTTGCCCTGCCCACCGCCCTGATCGAAGGAGGCCACGATGAAGGTCCTGGCCATCGCGATGCTCGGAGTGCTCGCAGTCCTGGTCGTCGTCGCGGCATGGGTTGCAGTCCCGACCTCCCCGTCACCTTCGCCGGCCGTCGCCTCAGCGGGGGCGGCCGCGACGACGTCTGCACCACCATCGCCGTCCTCGGCTGGACCGACGCCCGCCGAAACGGAAAGCAGCTCCCCGACACCGCCGGCCATCGTCCTGGGCGGGATCTGGATCATGCCCATGGCAGACGCGAGGCTCACGTCTTACGCGACCCTCCTGTCGGCAAGGCCGACGGGCTCCGGAGACGGGGTGACCACGTTCACGAAGGTCGTCTTCTCCGGCACGTGGGCCGGCGCCGCCAAGAAGGTCATGTGCAAGGCCACTCGGCCCGCTGAATCGGGAGATTGGCAGTGCCGGGCCGACCTCCTCGCGCTGGGCGTGCCGCCGGGCAAGGTGACGTTCTCGTTCGACGTGTACGGCGAGGGCGTGCAAGTTGCCCGGTCGCCAGACAGGCCCCGCCGCGTCACCTATGCCGTCCCACCGCCGAAGCCGACGGACCCCCGATGGAGGGACCTCGGGGGAGTCGAGGCAATGCCGTATGGGGAATCCGCGGAGATCTACCGCCTCAGGTGGTCGGCACCGTCGAGCTACGCGGACAACTTTCTCATCTACAACACCTGGGAATGCCCACGCGAGTCGAAGAAGAACGCCGGCATGCCGTGCTTTGTCCCGGGCACGCCCGTCGACGCCTCACAGCTCGACCTTCTCGAGAAGGCCCCTGGCCGGGCCCGCTCCGTCGAAATACGCCTGTCGGGGTCCGAATGCGGCCCGACCTACGGCACGATCCTCATGCGCGCGCGGAACGCCTTTGGCGCGAGCGCCTTCACGATCGTCGATGCGGCGCTGGTACCCGACCCCCGCGACATCATCTGCTGACGCCACGACCCAATTGCAGCATTGCTGCAGTCGATCCCGGTCCGTTCTGCAGGGGAGCGCACTGGGACTCGGGTCCTCCGACGGCGAGGATTCGGGATGTCATTCATCCCGCCCGCACGGCGTCCGTGTCGACCTCTTCAGCAGCGCGAAGCCGGCCCCCCAGGTGACGCTCGGCGCCAAGGTCGACTGGATGATCAAGGTCGACGGCCGGGTCACGTACCACACCAAGCAGGGCTTCGGCGACCACGATGTGGTCCGCCAGCACTTCACCGCCGGCTCGGGCCGGCACGTGGTCAAGGTCTTCAAGAACGGCGCCATGGTGCAGCAGACCGTCGTCCGCTTCTGATCCAAGATTCTCCGCCCAACAGAGCCTCGGTCCAAAAGGGCCGGGGCTCTTTTTCTGCCGTGCGGAGGGGCGCGGTCCGTGGTCCGGGCGGTCAACCGTCCGAGCGATTCGCGCCCTCGAGCCGGTCGAGGCGCTCAACGAGGTCGTCGAGCCGCCCGTCAAGCCTGGCCCAGCGCGCCCGGTCGAGGTCGTCACGCTCCTCGCGCCGAGCGGCCTGGCGGGCATCGATGAACGCGGACGTGATGGACGCGGTAAGGATGCTGAGCGACGCGATGGCGAGCAGCATCACGGCTCCACCGATGAACCGACCGATCGGCTCGGTGGGGGTCACGTCGCCGTAGCCGACGGTGGTGACCGTCTGGAGGATGTACCACACGGCCGTGGTGAACTGCTCGTACTCCCGGCGGTCGACGGTCCAGATGACGAGGGCGCCGAGGAGGACGGCCGCGATGTCGGCGATGACGATCAGGACGATGGCGTTGCGGGCCGACGACGGGTCGCTCGTGAACCGGTTCATCGCCCGGTGGAGCGGCGTCACCCGCCGTGCAGGCCGCGTGCTTTCATGGGATGTAGGTGTTCCGGGCTCGGTCATCCCGGGATGCTAACCGAGCGTCCTTCCGTCAGACGCTGTCTCGCGCGATTCAGGGGATGACGACGACCGGGCTGGTCCATAGTGTCGCGACCATGAGCAGACTCATCTTCTTCTACAAGACCCAGGTCGACATCCTGTGGAAGTGGCGGGGTGGACGTGTCGCGCTACTGAAGCGCCTCGTCATCACGTTCATCGTCGCCGTCGTCTCGTTGATCATCACGGCGGGCATCCTGCCCGGGATCACGATCGGGCGGCTCGTCGACGCGGCGATCGCCGTCATCCTGATGACGCTGTTCAACTCGCTGATCAGGCCGGTGATCCTGGCCCTCGTCGCGCCCATCTCGTTGGTGCTCACGGGGATCCTGGTGCTGCTCCTCCAGGTCCTCACGTTCCTCGTCGTCGTCCCGCTGGCCCCGGGCGTCGAGGTCAACGGGTTCCTGACCGCCCTGGTCGGGTCGTTCATCTACGCGGCCGTGAACACCGTGCTGACGTCGATCTTCGCCATCGACAGCGGCGGTTCCTACTTCGGCCTGCTGGTGTCCACGATGATGGCGAAGCGGGCGGCCCCGCCGAACGACAATCCGGGCCTGGTCATCGTCCAGATCGACGGCCTCGCGCACCCGATCCTCGCCGGGCGAGTCCGGGCCGGCTCGGTCAACATCATGGGCAGCTGGATCCGCGATGGAAGCCACAGACTCTCGCGGTGGGAGGCGATCCTGCCGTCGATGACATCCGCGAGCCAGGCGGGGATCCTGCACGGCAACAACGACGGCATCCCGGCCTTCCGCTGGTACGAGCGGGACCGCCAGCACCTCATGGTGTCGAGCAATCCCGAGGACGCGGCCGAGATCGTCCGGCGGGTCTCGGATGGCAAGGGCCTGCTGTCGAACGACGGCGTCAGCATCTGCAACCTGATGACTGGCGACGCGACACGCGCCTACGTCACGACGGCCGCGATCAAGGACCAGTCGCAGGGGATCGGCGACAGCAAGGCGTTCCTCAGCTTCTTCTTCAGCCCCAACGGCTACCTGCGCTCATTCACCCTGTTCATGGGCGAGTTCATCACTGAGCGGATCCAGGCTCGCCGCACCCGCCGCGCGGGGATCCAGCCGCAGATGCACAGGGGCTTCAAGTACGCCGGCATGCGGGCGGCCAGCAACGTGCTGCTGCGCGACGTGAACGTGTCGCTGATCATCGAGGAGATGTACCGCGGCGCGAACGTCATCTACGCGGACTTCACCGACTATGACGAGCTCGCCCACCACTGCGGTCCCGAGCGGATCGAGTCGTTCGCGGCCCTCGACGGGGTCGACAAGGCGATCGGGACGCTGGCCAAGGCCGCAGAGAACGCGCCGCGGCCGTACAAGTTCATCGTCCTCTCGGACCACGGCCAGAGTCTCGGCGCGACGTTCAAGCAGCGCTACGGCAAGAGTCTCGGCGAGGTCGTCCGCGACCTGATGAGCGGGCGCGCCACGCTGATCCAGGCGAAGACGCAGGGCGAAGGATCGACGTTCGTGAACTCGTTCCTCTCGGAGATCACCCGCAGCAAGGGCGTCGGGCCGACCGTCGCCCGGGCCGCGCTCGCGGGCTCCACGGTCGACGGTGTCGTCGACCTCGACCACGAGGAGATCCCGCCGCCCGCCGACGAGTCGACCATCGCCGTCGTCGGGTCCGGGAACCTCGGGCTCGTGTGGTTCACCGGCCACGACCACCGCCTGACGGTCGAGGAGCTCGAGGAGCTGCACCCGGAGCTGGTGTCGACGCTCGCAGTCCACCCGGGGGTCGCCATCCTGATGGTCCGGTCGTCGGAGCACGGCGCCGTGGCGTTCGGGCCGCGAGGCGTCCGGTACCTCGACGAGGACCGTGTCGAGGGCGAGGACCCGACGACGATCTTCGGCGAGCACACGATCATGAGCCTCAAGCGCGAGGACGCGATGACCCATGCGCCCGACCTGCTGCTGCTCAGCCAGTTCGACCCGGAGATGGGCGAGGTCGCCGCGTTCGAGGAGCTGATCGGCTCCCACGGGGGCCTGGGCGGGTTCCAGACACGGCCGTTCATCCTGCATCCGAAGGAATGGGAGCTCGACGAGCCGGTCCCGCTCGGCGCGCCAGCCATCTACCGCAACATCCGGCGCTGGCTGGGGACGATGGGGATCGAGCTCGGCAAGCCGGTGGCTGCGAAGCCGGCCGTGGAGCCGGTGGTCTCCGCTCCTGCCGCCGCCGAGGCCTCCTGACGCATCGCCGCCGTACGCGGCGCTTGCCGCCGCGCACCGCGATCTCGTTCGTGGGACTTGACATGGCGGAGGTCTGATTCCATCGTCCGGCGACTGCCGTGCTCGCACGAGCGGCGGCACCGTCGAGGGGACGATTCACAGGTGATCAGCGCGCGCCGCCTCGCCGCCTCCTGGCTCGCAACGGCGGCGGTGCTTGCGGCGACCCTGCCGTTGGCCGGCGCGGCGGCGGCAGCCGACCCGGGCCCGACCGCCGTCACCGTCACGCGTACCACGCCTGCTGTGGGCGGCGCGTCGATGACGTTCACGCCGGCCTTCACGCCCGCCTTTCCAGACGGCTACGCGTTCCCAGCGACGACGATCTGCTCGTGGGAGCTCCGCTGGGGCGACGAGGCGAGCATCCTCCACAACGATTACGACAAGACCTTCGGCTCCCTCCTCCTGCGCGGCAAGGGCAGCGACGGGTACTGCAGCCCCTGGACGTTCACGCTGCCCTACAGCGCGGCGGGGCTGTGGCAGTTCGCGTTCTCGTACAGCGACGCTGACGGCGGGTACGCCAACACCCCGTACACGTTGATCCACGGCTCGAACGCCGCCGCTGCGGGCGGCATCGACGACAGCAACCTGCCGGGCGTCTGGGTGAGCCTGCCCAACGGCGCCCACCAGGGCGACACGGTGACCTCGATCGCGCACCCGTTCGGCGGCTACGTCCTGCCCGCCGGGGGCACGCACTGGGACGCGTATGGCCCATGCGACTGCAAGCCGTTTGCGTCAGCCTCCAACCACGCGCTCTCGTTCTCGTTCACGGCGTCGGTGCCGGGCACGATCACCGTCTTCTACAACGACGCCGGGCACCCGGAGGACGGCGGGCCGAACTTCGCAGGGGCCGGGATCGATCCCAAGGTCATCGACGTCCGGGTTGTGTCGAGCGTCCCGTCCGCGCCCCACGCGCACACGAACGTGTCGGTCAGCGCCAGCGGCAAGGGGTTCGTCGGCGCGGTCACGTACACGTGGTACGTCAACGACCACCTCCGGTTCACCGGCCGGACCGGGAATCTGCGGTTCAAGCACGCGGGCTGGCGGACGATCAGGGTCGTCGCTCGCGACGCCCACGGGCATCACGCGGCGCACAACGAACGGCGGTACGTGCGGCCGTAGGGCGCCCGCCGGTCAGCCCGGCCGCCGGCTCGTCAGGGCTGGAGCACGACCTTCAGGAGCTCCGTGCCGGGCTCGCGGAGCCGGGCGAACCAGGCGGCCCCGTCCGCGAGCGGAGCGACCTCGCTGACCAGGCGCCCGACGTCGACGCGGCGGCTCGCGATGAGCTCGAGCGCCCGCGGGTACTCGCCGCACGAGGCCGCCGATCCCGCCAGCGTCAGCTGCCGGGACACGACCCACTGCAGCGGCAGCTCGGCTGCCGGGGTCACGTTGCCGACGAGCACGATCGTGCCGCCCTTGCGAACGGACGCGATGGCCATCGCGACGGTGCCGGGGATGCCGACTGCCTCGAACGCGACGTCCGGTCCGCGCCCCTCGGTCAGCGCCAGGAGACGATCGCCGACGTCGTCGCCACGCGCCTGGACGACGTCGGTCGCGCCCATGTCCGTCGCACGCGCCAGCCGGCCGGGGCTGAGGTCGACGACGACGATCCGCTCGATGCCCGCCTCGCGGAGGGCGGCGATGGTCAGGAGCCCGATGAGACCGGCGCCGATCACGAGGACCGAGCCGGCGGCCGCGACCGGCGCCCGCGAGACCGCGTGCAGCGCCACCGTCAGCGGCTCCGTGAGCGCGGCCTCGACCATCGATAGCCCGCGCGGGAGCCGGTGGGCGATCCGCGCCGGGACCGCGATCCGCTCGGCGAACGCCCCGTCGCGGCGCCACTCGCCCTGCGCGACGCCCAGCACGCGGCGGTCGTCGCACAGGTTGGTCAGGCCGGCCGTGCAGTAGGCGCACCGCCCGCAGTAGACCGTGCTGTCGAACGTGACCCGGACGCCAACTTCCCAGCCAGCAACCGAGCGGCCCACGGCCTCGACGATGCCGGCCGCCTCGTGGCCCATGACCAGCGGCGGCACGCGCCGACCCGAGCTCCCGTCCATCCCGTGGACGTCGCTGCCGCAGATGCCCACCGCCTCGACGCGGACGAGAAGGTCGTCGTCGCCAATCTCGGGCTCCGGGACGTCCGTGTATGCGAGGACGCCGGGTGCCGTGAGCAGGAGGGCCTTCACGGCGCGAGCCGCCCATCGAGGTCGTCGCGGTCCGTCTCCGGGAGGAGCGGGAACGAGACGGGGCGATGGTCCCGCTGCGACCGGTAGATCGCGGTGAACAGCTCGACCACCTTGCGGCCCTCCCGACCGCCGACGGCGGGCGGCCGGCCCTCGATGACCGCGTCGAGGAAGTCGGCGATCTGGCGCTCGTGGAACCAGGTCATCACGTCGTGCTCGGCCGCGAACGCCCGGTCCTCGTCCTGCCAGCGGGCGAGGCTGCCGGCCTCGCCGTCGATGGTCCACACGTCGTTGACCGGCGGCTCGACGGTCGGCGTGACGCCGGAGATGAACATCGACCCGTAGTCGGTCTGCGTCCCGATCGACGCCCCGTTCGAGCCGTGGACGTGGACCCGGCCGTGCAGTCCCGGGTTCTGGGCGTTGCTCAGCAGGATCGTCGCGAGCCCACCGCCGCGGAAGCGGACGACCGCGACGGCCGTGTCGTCGACCTCGATTCCCGGGTGGGCGAGGTTGTCCCAGTAGCCGAACAGCTCCTCGACGGGTCCCATGAGCCACTGGAGGAGGTCCAGCTGGTGCGGCGCCTGGTTGACGAGCACGCCGCCGCCCTCGCCGGCCCACGTCCCCCGCCAGGGGTTCGACGCGTAGTAGGCGGCGTCCCGCCAGCCGAGGATGTCGACGGTCGCGAGGGCGGGCCGGCCGATGCGCCCCTCGTCGATCGCGGCCTTCATGCGCACGATCGGCGGGTAGAACCGGCGCTGGCTGATGACGCCGAGCTGGACGCCGGCCGCCTCGCACGCGGCGATCGCCCGGTCGCAGTCGGCGAGCGTGGCCGCCAGCGGCTTCTCGACGATGACGTGGGCACCGTTCGCGGCCGAGGCCTCGATCGCGTCCGCATGCACGGGGTGCGGCGTGCACACCGAGACCACCTGGACGCCGGCCTCGCGCACCATCGTCGCGACGTCGGTGAACGCCGCGACGCCGTAGCGGGCCGCGAACGCGTCGGCGCCCGCCTGCGTCCGATCGCACACGGCGACGAGGTCCGAGGCGGGGAGGGAGGCGAGCGCGTCGGCGTGCGTCGCCCCGACCTTGCCGCACCCGATGAGCGCCGTCCGCAATCGCATACGCCGACATCATCGCGCAGGCGCGGTTCGCTTGAGCGTCGCCTCGCTGTGACGAATGGTCATGCACGCGGTTGACAGCTGGTCCACGCTAATTGGGACGGCCGGGGCGGATTGACGGCCGATCCCGGACCGCTCGCGCTGCGTGGATCCCTTGCTCCTTGTGCTGTGGGTTCGCGCGCGGAAGGAGGCTCGGTTGCCCATGTCAAAGACCATTCGCACACTGCTCGCCCTGTCGGTCGCACTCCTCTGGGGTGTCGGCGCTGTTCAGCTCGCGAGCGCGGCCACGGTCGTGACGATTCGCCAGGCGGACTTGCTTCCGCCGCCCATATCTGACACGAGATCGGAGGGCCACGTCACGTTCCTGGTCGACGGGCTCCACGTCCAGACGGACGACACGAGCAGCGAGGCCAAGGCGGCCGAATACTGGCAGACCGGCGGCGCCATGCCGGCGTCGGCTTCAATGGTCTGGTTCGGGACCGACAACCGACCGTCGATCCAGATCGTGTTCGACTTCGACGGGCAGAACACGAACGGCAACGACTTCAATATCCTCGTCGGCGAGCCGAACGTCTACGGGGCCAACTGGTGGCTCACTCCGGGCTCATCGGCTGACGCAAAGGCGGTCGATCCCTCGGGCGCGAACAACAGCGGCAACGGCTCGGAGTGGTTTGGAACCCTCGCCCAGTGGGAGGCAGCGATGCCCAACGCTCGGTTCCTCGCCGGCGGGTTCTCGCTCGGGTCCGGCGTCAAGGGCGACGGCGTGATCGACTCGATCACGTACGGCGGCACCGAGTACCGGTTCACCAAGAACGCCGCCTCGGGCACGACCACGGCGAATGTCACCGGGTCGTACTCGTTCAAGAAGGACGGTCGCCAGGTCAAGGTCTTCCTGACCAGCAACGCCCAGCCGGCGAACACCACGCTCGGCAAGAAGCTGATCTGGAAGATCAAGGTCGACGGCAACGTCAAGCTGCGGGCCGAGCAGGGCTTCAGCGACTACGACAAGTTCAAGCACACGTTCCAGGACAACTCCGGTACGCACGACGTCAAGATCTTCAAGAACGACACCCTGGTGAAGACGATCACGGTCAAGACCTAGGCCGACGCCCGCAGCCGTTCGGTCCCGAGAGCCCCGGTCCTGTGACCGGGGCTCTCCTCGTCCACGGGTGCTGCTCCTGGCGACCGCAACCCAGCCGGTCCTCGACACGACGGTTCTCATCCCGGATCATGGGCAGATGAACGACGTCTTCGTGTGCCGGTGCGCGTGTCCGGGGCGGGTCTCGGACTCGCTGTACGCGCCGGTCTCCTCGCGGCGAGGCTGACGAAGCGCGTAGAGGCTGGATCGGGTTCGAGCCCGCGGCGCCGCCGTCGACCCACAGGCAACGCACCGACGGAGAACCCCTAGATGGCCATCGAGACCAAGACCCCCGAGTACGCGCGCGCGCTCGCCGAGAACGACCGCTACGCGGCCCAGTTCGATCGATCGGGGCTCCCACTCCCGCCCGGACGGAAGCTCGCCGTCCTCGCCTGCATGGACGCGAGGCTAACGGTGGAGGACGTCCTCGGGCTGCGCAGCGGGGACGCCCACATCATCCGCAACGCCGGCGGTCTCGCGACCGACGACGCGATCCGCTCGCTGGTGATCAGCCAGCAGCTCCTTGGCACCGAGGAGGTCATCGTCATCGAGCACACGGGCTGCGGGATGCTCACGTTCCAGGACGCCGACGTGCATCGCACCCTGGTCGAGCGGACCGGCAGCGACGTCGACCTCGCCTTCCACGCTTTCCCCGACCTCGACGCGAACCTGCGCGAGCAGGTCGCCCGGATCCGGGCCCATCCGTGGATCAAGGACGTGCCGGTCCACGGGCTGGTGTACGAGGTCGAGACCGGGCGCCTGCGAGAGGTCGCCTGACGCCGCGCCTGGGAGGCTGGGACCGGGCCACTCCTCGACCCGGACCCGGCCGCACCCACCGGAGCGAGAAACGCGCGACGGGGAACGGTCCCGTCGCGCGGCGTCGCCGAGCATAGGAACCCGCGGTCGCGCGCGGCAGGCCCCGCCCGGGTACCCCGAACGGGTGATCCGGCTACGCGGGCGCCGGCCGCGCGACGTCCACCACGCAGAAGCGGTTGCGTACACCGGCACGACGATCGCTAGGGACCGAACGGCCCGCCCGCGATGTAGGCCGCGATCCACAGGAGCAGGCCGAGCACGATCCCGAGCCACGCCAGGGCGACGATCGAGATGCCGAGGCGAAACCGCCGCTGGGACGGCTCCATCCACCGGCTGCCGCGGTCGAGCTGCGCCATCCGCCACATCGCCGCGACAGCGACGCCGGTGTAGGCCATCGAACCCACGATCACGAGCGTCGGCACCCGCGGGATGACCACGAGGACAACGCCGACCAGGACCACCCCGAAGGCGATGAGCGGCACGACGGGCCCGAACGAGACGGGCCGGTCCTTGACCGATCGACGGCTGCCGAGCAGGGTCGCGCCCAGGACGAACAGGCTCAACACCACCAGGCCGCCCAGGATGACCGCCAGTCCCATGCGCCAATTCTGGGTGGGCCCCCGGTGCGGGTGGGCAACGGTAGGCGCCCTCGAAACGGCGTTGGAACCTTTCGGTGCGTGCCGACGCCATTGATGTTGGGAGCGCTGGCCTCGAGACGTTCACGTGGGCCGTCAACGGCGGAACCGGTGCCTACAGCTGTCTGCACGGGAGCGGTCGCGGGACCACCGTCCCGAACGCGCCCATCGGCAACATCAACACCTACGAGGGGTCCTGCTCCGCTGACCTCCGGGCCGGCCGGCGCGACGCCCGGGGGGAGCGTCGCCCGGCCGGCGCCACGGCCGTCGAACGCCGTCGGCCGCCACGTACACTCCGCCGGTGAGCTGGCTGACCTCGCTGTCCGACGTCGCGCTGGTCGTCGGCTGGCTCCTGTTCGCCGTCGGCGTGGCGTTCCTCAGCCGGTGGCTGGTCCGCGTCCTGGTGCCGCTCTCCGAGCGCGACCACATCCCGGGGATCGCCGCCCCGCTGATGCCCGCGATGGGGGCCACGTTCGCGGTCCTCATGGCGCTGACGCTCGCCAGCGAGGCCGGCTATCTCCGGTCGGCGCAGGATCTCGTCAGCAACGAGGCCGCCCAGGCGTCGCGCCTCGCGTGGGCGGCGACGAGCCCGGGCGTGGACACCGCGCCGGTGCAGGCCGCGCTCGTCAGCTACCTCGGGGCGACGAGGTCGAACGAGTGGCATGACGTCGACATCGCGGAGGACAGCGATCCGGCCACCAGCGCCGCCCTGGCGAACCTCGAGCGCGTCGTGCGTGCCGAGGCCGCGCGGCCCGAGGTCGGCTCGCCCACGGCCAACGAGCTGCTGGCCTCGCTGGACGCGGTGACGGTCGCCCGCCGTGCGCGCCTGGCCGCCGCCTCGCGCGAGATCCCCGCCCTGTACGTCCTGACGATCCTGGCCAGCGGCGTCGTCCTGATCGTGAACGGCGGGGCGCTGACCTACCGCAGCGGGGCGCGGACCTCGCTCCTGGTCCTCGGCCTGGCCGTGGTGGTCGGCCTGAGCATGGCGCTGCTGTTCGCGCTCGCCGGGCCGTGGAGCGGGGCGCTGCCCGTGAGCGGCCAGCCGATCGACACCGTCCTGCGCGACCTCGGCGCCGGGTTCTTCAGCCCGTGAACGTGCTGCTGGCGATCGCGATCGTCGCGGGCGGGACGGCGTTCGCCGTCGCCGCGATGCTGTTCGTCCGGCGCACGGCCCCGGACGGCGGCTACTTCAACGACGGCGACCGGGCCGCCGGCGTGTTCGGCGTGCTGGCGACCGGGTTCTCGGTCCTGCTCGGATTCGTCGTCTTCCTCTCGTTCACGACGTACGACGCCGCGCGAGCCGGCGCCGAGAGCGAGGCCACCGTCGTCGCGGAGCAGGCCGAGACGGCGCAGCTGTTCTCGCCGGATGTCGCCGACCGGCTCTCCGGGCAGCTCGTGTGCTACGCGCGGTCCGTCGCGGGTGTCCAGTGGCAGCGGATGACGGCCGGCACGCTCGGCGACGACCTCAACCCATGGGCCGGGACGCTGTTCCAGACGATCCAGACGATCGACCCGCAGACGCCCAAAGAGCAGGCCGCCTACGCCAACTGGCTCGAGCAGCGGGCCGCCCGCGAGGAGGCGCGCCAGGCGCGGATCCACGGGGCCGTCGGGGTCATCCCGGCGCCGCTGTGGGTGGTGATCGGCTTCATCTCGATCGTGATCTTCGCGTACATGCTGTTCTTCGCCGACAGCGGGGAGCGGGCGATCGTCCAGGGGATGCTGATGGGCTCCGTCGTGTCGGTGATCCTGGCGATGCTCGTCCTGCTCCAGCTCCTCAACAACCCGTTCCACGAGGGGTTCGGCGGGCTGCAGCCGGTGGCGATGGAGCGGGCACTGCGGATCATCGACCAGGAGCTGGCGGTCGCCGGCCGGGTCGTCCAGCCGCCGTGCGACGCGCAGGGCAACCCGCTGTAGTGCCGCAGCGCCAGGATCGACGCGGGGTCAGCAAGCAACACGGCCCGTGGATCAGCTGTTCGCCGTCCTCAGATCGGCCCGGATCACGAGCAGCCGGGCAGCGCAGCCCGGAGATCGGACGCGGCCGTCTTGACGGCGGCGACCGAAGTCTGGATATCGGCTGCCTTTTCGGCGACCGACGCGTCACTCGTAAGCCCGCTGACGACGGTTCCGAGGTTGTCGAGCGCAGCCTTGAGCGCAGTTGCCTGCGTAGACACGCTTGCGCCTGCCGAGACGACCAGGGTCTCGACCGCAACCTTGACGGCGTCGACCGCCGCGCTCAGCCCGTCCTTCCCCACGGCCTTCAGGTCCGTGCTCGCGAGGCTATCCAGCGACGCCTTGACCGCGTCCGCGTCCGCGCAGACGTCACCGGCTGCGCCTGACGGCGCCGCCGCGGAGGCGGCCGTCGATGGGGCCGCTGCGGATGGGGCGGACGTCGCGCCCGACGAGGTGCAAGCGCCGAGGATCAGGGTCGCCGCGGCGAGGGCGGGCAGAAGGGACCCGGTGATGCGACGCATCGGTGTTTCCCCTTTTCGCTACCGTCTTTGTCCGTCCGCACGATCCTGACCGGGAGAACGCTGCAGGAGCGACCCGTCGGGGGTGCGAACGTCAACGCGGTGTTGCAACCGGCGGCGTCGGGGATCAACGGCCGTCCGGGTCCTGACCTCTCGTCAGCCGCTCGTCGCGCGGGCGCCGGTCCCGATCGACTGCCCGATGGCGGCGATCAGCTGGCGTGCCTGATCCCGGTCCTTGTCGTTGGGGCCGTCGTGGTCGGCCATCAGGCCGCAGTAGACCTGGTGGACCGCTTTCGACATCGTGTCCGCGTCGGCGATCCAGACCTCGCGCTCGATGAGGACCTTCATCGCGTCGTCGACGGTGTCGCGCTGCATGGCCGCGTCGAGAGCCTCTCGCGTCGTCACTGGGAGCACCTCCAAGGCCGAAGCCTACTCGCCGGCCCGTCGCGGGGTGCGGCGATCGGGCGCGAGCAGTCGGCCGCAGGGCCGCCGCCCAGCCGGGTTCCCGCCGACGACGGGGCGGGATAGGATCGCAGCGCGGGCGAGACCGCCAAGCCCGCCGAGGAGGAGATCGCGATGCGCGAGCCGACCGTCGCGGACAGGCTGGGGATCCGCCCCGGCGTGTCGCTCTGGTTCTCACCCATCGAATGGCTGCGGCTGCTCGGACCCCTGCCAACGGGCGTCAGGATGACGGGCGAGTTCGCGGCCGCCACCGTCGCCGTGACGTTCGTGTCGAACGCGGCCTCCGTGCAGTGGCTCCTCCGTCGCTACGGGACGGTCATCACGATGCCGCCGGCCGTCTGGATCTGCTCGCCGACGGTGGGCTCGGCCGACTTCAATCAGGCCTATCTGGCGACGCTGCTGGCGAGTCACGGGCTCCGGCCCGTGGAGGAGATCCCGATCGATGCCTCATGGACGGCCGCGCGCATCGGTCGCGTCATCGCCTGACGGTCGCGACCGGTCGGTGACGCGCCTAGACTCTCGGGGCACGGGCGGCTCCTGGGGAAGACGGCATGAACCTCGTCCTGATCCATGGCTCGTATTTCGGATCCTGGTGCTGGCAGCTCGTCACGCCTGAGCTCGAGCGCCTCGGCCACCTGGTCACCGCCGTCGACCTCCCCATCAGCGAGCGTGGACGAGCGGCGTCCGACTACGCGGACGTGGTCATCGAAGGGTCGGACTGGGCCGAGGCCCCGGTGCTCATCGCGCACTCCATGGCGGGCCTCGTCGCGCCGATCGTGGCGGCACGGCGCGAGGTTCGGCGGATGATCTTCCTCGCGTCGTTCCTGGCCAAGCCTGGTCAGAGCGCGATGGACCAGCGGGCCGCCGAGCCCATCGATCCGACGGCACCGGCCGCCTCCAGTGAATGGATCGACCTCGGGGACGGGCTGTGGTCGGTCGGCCCAAACACGGCTCGCGAGACGTTCATGCACGATGCAAGCGACGACGTGGCCGCCTGGGCACTGCCGCAGATCCGGCCGCAGTTCTACGGGGTCATGGCGGAGATCACGCCGCTCACCGAGTGGCCGGCCGTCGCGAGCGACTACGTGGTGTGTCGAGACGACCGTGCGACCAACCCGGACTGGGGACGGCGAGCCGCGATCGAGCGACTTGGGGGTGACCGCGACCGAGCTCGACGGCGGGCATTCGCCGATGCTGACACGCCCGGCGGAGCTGGCCGCGCTCGTCGACGCCCTCGCCCGGAGGTGAGCGTCCAGGTAGACACGTATCCGCGCGCCGAGGCCGCAGCGCGCGCCGGGATCGGGCCCTCCGAGCTCGACCGGATGGTCGAACTCCGAATGATCATTCCTCGTGATGACGGCGTGTTCACGTCCGGTGACATCCGCAAGGCTTCGCTGCTCGCGGGCCTCGGGGCGGGTGGAGTGCCGCTCCAGGCCGTCGCCGCGGAGATCCGCGGCGGGCGGCTGTCCCTCGATTTCATGGACGACCCGACCTTCGTCGGCCTATCCGCGCTGAGTCCCGAGACGTTCGACGACCTCGCGGCTCGAACCGGAATCCGCATCGAGCTGCTGCTCGCGATTCGCGAGGCGGTTGGATCCGCCGTGCCCCGTTCAACCGACCGAGTCCGTGAGATCGAGCTCACAATCGTTCCGTTGATCGAGGCCCAGCTCGCGAGCGGGTACCCGGCCGAGGTCGTCGAGCGCTCATTGCGGACGATGGGGGAGAGCGTGCGACGTTTCGTCCTGGCGGAGGCCGACGACTTCAGGGCATACGTCATCTGGCCGATGAGCGATCGACCGGGCGCCGAGATCTCCGTCGCGGCCGCCACGGCCACGCAGCGGATGTCCGGCGCCGCGGACCAAGCCCTCCTCGCCGTCTACCACGCCCAGCAGGCGCACGCCTGGACGACCAACATCATCGATGGCTTCGAGCACGCCCTCGCGAGCGCCGGAGTCAATACCCGGATCGACCGGCCCCCGGCGATGTGCTTCCTGGACCTCACCGGGTACACCCGGTTTACCGCGGAGCAGGGGGACGAGGCTGCTGCGGCCCTGGCTGACCGGTTGAAGCGGCTCGTGGAGCGAACGGCCATCCAGCACGGCGGCCGCGCGGTCAAATGGCTCGGCGACGGCGTCATGTTTCACTTCCGCGACCCCGGGCCGGCCGTTCTCGCCGCCCTCGAGATGATCGACGGCGTGATGAACGCTGGACTGCCGCCCGCCCACGTCGGCCTGCACGCCGGACCGGTGATCTTCCAGGACGGCGACTACTACGGGCAGACCGTAAACGTGGCGTCGAGGATCGCCGAGTACGCGCGGCCCGGCGAGGTGCTCGCCAGCCAGGAGGTCGTCGACGCGGCGGGAGATGTCCCGATCAGGTTCGTCCGTGTCGGACCGGTCGAGCTCAAGGGAGTCGGTGGCACGATAGGCATCCACGTTGCCCAGCGGGCGTAGGTACGGATGGAGAACGGACATGAAGCAGCGCACGACCTCGATCAGCCAGATCAGGACCGTCGCCATTCCGGTGGCCGACCAGGAGCGATCGGTCCGGTTCTACACGGAGGTCCTGGGGTTCGAGAAGACGGTCGATGCGCCGTTCGGCCCCGGACAGCGCTGGATCGAGGTCGCCCCGCCCGGTGGCGGCGCGACGCTCGCGATCCCGCCCCTCGGCGAGTCGCATCCCGGCATCGACACCGGCATCCGGTTCGAGACGGGCGATGCCGGAGGCCGACCACGAGGCGCTGAAGGCTGCGGGTGTGGACGTCGACGCGGACATCCTGCGCTTCCCCGGCGTCCCGCCGATGTTCACGCTCCGCGACCCGGACGGGAATCGCCTCTACGTCGTCGAGCGCATGTGATCGGTCGTCTCGAGCCTGTCAAATCGGTCGCTCTGATCGCGCGCGAGGCCGTATGGTTGGAGTACTCACGGGAATTTGAGGAGGATCGCAACTGATGGCACAAGCTCAAGGCCAGTACCACCGACCGATCGGGGTCACCGTGCTGGCCGTCCTGGCGGGACTGGCGGCGCTGGCAGAGATCTGGCGGATGCTCGTCTTTCTGGGCATCGTCAACTTCACGTTCGTCGGCAAGACCGTGGCGTTCCCCGAGGCACAGTGGGGCCAGGCGTTCTGGGCGCTGATCCTCGCGGCCATCTGGGTCTGGGTCGCGATGGGGTTCTGGAACGTGCGCGCCTACGCCGCGCAGTTCGGGATCTTCATCAGCCTGTTCACCCTCATCTTCGGGTTCATGGCGCTGCTGTTCGGCTCGTCGATGGAGGCCGAGTCCATTCCGTGGCTGCTCGCGGGCGCGATCTTCCTGTACCTGTCCTACCCGGGCGTCCAGCAGCAGTTCGTCGAGCATGAGCTGGAGCTGATGACCCCAGCGCAGCGTGCGGCCGTGGAGCAGATGCAGGCGGCGAACGCCGCGTTGCTCCAGGCCCAGAGGGCCGCTGCCGCTCCCGCTGCCGCGGCTCCGGCGCCCGCCGCCCCGGCTGCGCCCGCTCCGGCCGCCGCCCCGCCCCTGCCCCGGCTCCGGCCGCTCCGGCCGCGCCGCCCACAGATCCGCCCGCAGCCGCCGGCTGAGGGTCGTCCCAGGCACCACAAACGTCCCCGGATCGCTCGTCGGTCCGGGGACGCATCATTTCAGGTCTGGAAACTCCGACGTCGCGGTGGCCCAGCCGTCACGCGACCGGCTGATCCGCGTGCAGCCCGTCTGACCGCGGCACGCCCGAGCAAACGCGGGTTGGCCCCGGCGGGCTACCCGCCCTCTTCCACCTCGTACAGCGTGTGGGCCTCGAGGCCGTGCGCTTCGCGGTGCACCCGGGTCGCCGTCTCGCGATCGGGAGCATCGACGAGACAGAAGACCTTGCCATTCTCCTCGTCGACCCAGTACTGCTTGTAGTTCACGCCGTACTGGCCCTGGACCCGGACGTCGGCTTCGTGGGCGCCGGCGACGTCGCTCGCCTTCACGCCGGGGATGTCGTGCATGTCCATGTAGGTCGGCACCTGGACGCCTCCTTGTCGCAATGACCCCGGGTACACGCGGGCACTGGCCGGATGCTCTCACACCGCGTGATCGGCTGCGCGATGACCGCCGCCCATCCCGTCGCTCTCGACGAACTTCAGGCTTGACAGGCGCGCGCCGCTCGTTATTATGCCAACAGGTTAATTAACCAGAAGGCGAAATGACAGTGGAACCCGACACCCTCAGCACGACGTTCGCCGCACTCGCCGATCCGACCCGCCGGGCGATGCTCGCCCGGCTGGCGCAGGGCGAGGCGACGGTCACGGAGCTGGCGGCGCCCTTCGACATGAGCCTGCCCGGAATCTCGAAGCACCTGCGCGTGCTCCAGCGGGCCGGCCTCATCGAGCAGGGGCGACAGGCGCAGTGGCGACCCTGCCGGCTCTCGCCGGAGCCGCTGCGCGAGGTGGCCGGGTGGGTCGAGCAGTACCGACGGCATTGGGAAGAGAGCTTCGACCGACTGGGCGACTACCTCAGGGAGTTGCAGGACGGCCTGGAGCAGCAGAAAGGGGACGACGATGACCGCGACCCGAATCGACCGGGGTAGCACCGACACGACCGCCGTCTACTCGGACGGGGGCAACCTCGTCTTCGAGCGGACCTTCGACGCGCCGCGTGACCGCGTGTGGCAGGCGTTCATGGATCCCGAGATCGTCCCGCGATGGTGGGGCAAGCGGGGCACCACGACGATCGTCGAGGAGATGGACGTCCGACCGGGTGGCCACTGGCGCTACGTCAGCCAGGATCCCGTTCGCGAGGACGTCGCCTTCTACGGCGAGTACCTGGAGATCGATCCGCCGCGACGCTTCCGGTGGACGTTCATGTTCGACGTCGAAGGCGTCGGCCCGATGGGCGGTCCCGAGACGCACACGTTCGAGGACGTCGGCGGCCGGACGAAGGTCACGTCGGTCGCGGAGCTGGGCTCCGTCGAGGCGCTCGAAGGCGCCCTCGAGAGCGGCATGATCGAGGGCGGTCTCGAGCTCTGGGATCGCCTCGCCGAGCTGCTGGTCGGGGGCTGATCCCTGCCGACCGAGGCGATGCCACGCGACACGGCCGCCGGACGCGAGCTCCGGCGGCCGTTCCCGGCTGGGGGACTCGCGTGGCCCACGTGAGCGCCGACCGGCCGCCGACCCGGACGCGCCCAGGATCTGGGCGTGCGGGCGACGACGACGGGGATCGGGATGCTGCGGGAGAAGCCGCTGCACGCCGGCGTGAAGCGGTGGTACGCGGAGGACGGCGATCGCATCGAGGTCCCCGTCGGTGGCTACGTCATCGACCTCGTGCGGGGCGACCTGCTGATCGAGGTCCAGACGCGCGGGTTCTCCGGGATGCGGGCCAAGCTCGCCGCGCTGCTCGGCGCCGGGTACGGCGTGCGCGTCGTCCATCCGATCGCCGTCGACCGCTGGATCCTGCAGGTCGACGACGTCGGCACGCTGCTGTCCCGCCGTCGCTCGCCCAAGCACGGCGCGCTGATCGACCTGGTCCCCGAGCTGGTGAGCTTCCCCGAGCTCCTGGCCCACCCCCGGTTCGCGATCGAGGTCCTGCTGACCGAGGAGGAGGAGCTCCGACGCCACGATCCCGCCCGGTGCTGGCGCCGCCGAGGCTGGACCGTCGTCGAGCGCCGGCTGGTCGAGGTGATCGATCGGGTCACGCTCGCCGACGCGGCGGACCTCAGGGTCCTGCTGCCCGCCGACCTGCCGGACCGGTTCACCACCGGCGACCTCGCGGCGCAGTCGCCGCGGTCCGCGGCCGTGGCACGACAGCTCGCCTACTGCCTCCGCAAGGTCGGGATCATCGAGGCGACCGGAAAGCGCGGCCATTCCATCGAGTACCGGCTCGTCGACCGACGCGTGGTGAACCGGCTCACGGTCGCAGGCCCTGCCAGCTCGCCGACACGCCCTCGTTCGCGCCCACGCTTGCCGAGGTGGCGAGCAGCGGCGGGAGTCCGGTCGGCCGCGGTTCGGACCAGACGGTGCGGACGCCCGAGCCGTCGGGCCTGACGGCTCGAACCGCGATCGTCTCCGCTCCCCTGCAGAGCCCGGTGTCGAACATGAGCTCGCTGCCGTCCGGCGCCCACTCGACGAGCCCGCAGACGTCGTCCGCGAGTCGGCGCAGGCCCGACCCGTCGGCGTCGATGACGTACAGGTCGTTCGCGGAGGCGGGATCGAATGCGATGAACGCGATGGAGGCACCATCCGGTGACCAGCGCGTGAGCACGGGATTGACGCTCGCCGGGGTTACGGCGGTGGTGGAGCCGTCTGCGATGTCCACGTCGAAGGCCATCGTCGTCCCCCGGTCGCTCGACGCCGTCACGAGGAGCCGGCGCCCGTCGGGAGACCAGGCGAGGGGGAACCCCATCTGCATGGCCAGCCCGCCCTCGGCGCCCGCGCCCGACAGCCGGAAGCCCGACGGGAGCTCGAGCGGGACAGAGCGCGCGTCGGCGCCGTCCGCGGACGCGATGTCGAGATGCCAGTCGTTCGCGAACCGTCGCTCGGCCACGGACGCGAGCCGCCGCCCGTCAGGCGACCAGGACGCGACGATCGTGTCGGTGTCGGTGGCGCCCAGCCGCGTGAAGCGGCCCGTCGCCGGGTCTGCGATGAGGACACCGGGCGAGCCATCCGCGAGCACGCCGACGAGGAGCCGCCGTCCGTCCGCGGACCACTGGATCGGGCCATTCGGCTCCAACGCCCTGGGCAGGCCTTCGGTGATCGGGCGCTCGATCGAGCCGCTCCGCGCGTCCAGGATCGCGAGCTGCCAGGCGTACCCCTGCAGGCCGGACGCGGGATCGGCCGCGGCGCCCGACCAGAACGCGAGCCGGCCGCCGTCCGGCGACCAGGCCAGCGAGGTGCCCGGCTCCCCTCGCTCGCCGCCAGCCATCGGTCGTTCGCCGCCGATGACGACAACGCCCCCCTCAGGCGGGGCGACCGCGATCGAGCCGTTCCGCAACGGCGTCGGGTGGCGCAGCAGGGAGCCCACGAGGACGGCCGCGACTCCCGTCGCCGCGACCAGGCCGACGACCGCCGCCGCGAGCAGGGCCCGTCGCCCCAAGGAGCCAAGCGCGCGGTCAGTGGGCCGCAGCCACGCCCCGATCGAGGGCACCGTCCGCTGCTGTTGCGTCTTTACGATCTCGTCGGCGACGGCATCGGCGACCAGCCAGGCGAGTCCCGACGACGGCTCGCGGCGCAGAGCATCGCGAAGGTCGTCGTCGGAGAGGGGCAACATCGTCGTCATCGCTCTTCGACCTCAAGGGCGCGCTCGAGCGCGCGCCGGGCGTTGTGGAGCCGCCACATGGCCGTCCCGCGCGGGATGGCGAGCAGGTCGGCGATCTCGGCGACCGACCGGCCGTCCGCGTGATGGAGGACGAGGATCGTCCGCTTGTCGGGATCGAGTCGGGCGAAGGCGCGCCGGATCGTGTCGGCCCCAGAAACGCGATCGCCCACGGCGGGTTCCCGACCGCGGGGCTCGCCGACCGCGGGACCGTCGAGGCTGATCTCGCGGACGCCGGTGCGGCGTCGCGTCCGGAGGCTGCTGCGGCAGGCGTTCACGATGATCCTCGACAGCCAGGCATCGAACCGCTCCGGGTCGCGGAGCCTCGGCAGCTCACGCCAGGCGCGGACACATGCGTCCTGGACGACGTCGCGGCCGTCGGCCTCGCTCCCGGTGATCGAGATCGCGAGCCGGAGCAGCCGCTCCATGCGAGGGCGGATCAGGTCGTCGAACGCCACGGGATCGCCCCGCTGAGCGCGCCGGACGATTGCGAGCCACCTGTCGGCCGGGATGGCCGTCAGCGGAAGGTTCGACTCCTTGGAACCCGAGGCGTCGGGCGCGACGGGATCCCGCCTGGGAGCCATTCGCACGTCGATCTCGCTCACGATCGCGCCAGCCTCATCGGGTCGGGGAGGCTCGAAACCACGGGGACGCTCATGGGCTGTGTGGCGGTCTCCAGGTCGCCGGAGATCGGGTCCCGCCAGGAGACCACAAGATACAGGGGCGTTCCGGGCGCCATGGCCGTTGCCTTGAGCCGGGCGCGGAACGGCCTCGACGCGAGCAGGACGCCACCCCAGCCCTCATCCGTCCCGAGCGTCGGCGTGGCCATGGCGAGCTCGGTGCCATCCGCGGCCAGGAGACGCAGCTCGATGGCCCGCAGCCGCGTGCCGGCGACGCCGTCGATCGTCAGGACGAGGCGCTCGCCGGCGCGTCGCGCGGCGACACGGGTCAGGGCGATGCTCGGGTGTGGGTCGACGACGACCGCCCGCGTCATCAGGGACGCCGTCGATCCATGTTCGTCGGCCGCAGTGATGCGCAGGTCAACGGCAACCTTCCACGCGGGCTCGATCATCGACACGGAAGCCGCAAAGGGCCCGGCCGCCGTCACGATCACATCTGCCGTCCCGACCTCCGTGGTCCCGGCGACGGCCGCAATGTGGATCCGGCCGAGCGGCCGGTCGGCGACGCCGCGGACGACCATGGTGCCCCCGCCGATGACGCTGCCCTCGACGGGCACCTGGAGGCGCAGGTGTCCGTCGTCCGCGGTGGCGACCGGCATGCTCGGCATTGGCGTGGCGGGCGCGTCCGCGACTGACTTCGGTGCCGGATCGGGTTCGCGACCCACGTAGCCGAACCCGGCGATCGCGGCGATCAGGCCGACGACCAGGAGCGTCCAGCGCGATGGACCGCCAATGGCCCCGCGCTCCTCCATCGGGCCTTCGATCACCAGGTCGTCCAGGGTCGCGACCGACAGCTCGGGACGGCCCACCGTGATCGGGGGCGAGGGATGCTCGGTGCGAACCGCGAGGCCGATGCGTGCCTTCATCGCAGGTCATGACGCCGGCAGGGACCCGCGTATTTGCCCGATGTTCCTGAAGGTCAGCCGAGCGGTTGGGCCAGTGCCACGATGATGCCCTCGGGACCACGGAGGTAGCAGAGCAGGTACTGGTCCTCGTACTGCACCACCTCGCCGATGAGCTCGGCGCCGTGGGGGTGCAGACGGGCAAGGATGTCCTCGATGTCGTCAACGGCGAACATGACGCGACCCATGCCCAGCGTGTTCACGGGTGCGTTCGGCCCAGCGCTGGTCGCCGGCGGCGTCTGGAACTTCGTCAGCTCGAGCCGGCTGTGGCCGTCCGGGGTCCGCAGGGTGGCGATGTCGCTTCGGACACCGTCGAGCCCGACGATGCGGTCCACCAAGGGTCCCTCAACCGTCGCCTTGCCTTCCAGCTCCAGACCAAGCTCGACAAAGAACGCCGTCGCAGCGTCGAGGTCGTCGACGATGATGGCGACGTTGTCCATCCGAAGGATCGTCATCTCCCCAGTCTACGGACCTCCCGCTGGTCGCCGGTCTCGCCGTCGGTCGTCGGACACCAAGAGACCCGCCGGGGTGGGCGGGTCTCTTCGGGGATCGCGGACGGCGTGGTCCGCGGCTACTTGACGTACTGGAGCGGCGTCACCTCGAGATCGGGAAGCGCCACGCCGGTCCGATGGTTCGGGCAGTAGCCGTTCGGGTTCTTCGCGAGATACTGCTGGTGGTAGTCCTCGGCGAAGTAGAACGCCGGGGCCTCGCGAATCTCGGTCGTGACGTCCCCGAAGCCGGCCTTCTTCAGCTCCGCGGCGAACATGTCGCGGGACGCCGTCGCCGTGGCCAGCTGGGCGGGCGAGTGGGTGAAGATCGCCGACCGGTACTCGGTGCCGACGTCGTTGCCCTGGCGGTAGCCCTGCGTCGGATCGTGATCCTCCCAGAACGTCCGCAGGAGCTGCTCGTACGAGACGACCTTCGGGTCGTACACCACCCGCACGACCTCGGCGTGACCGGTCTTGCCGGTGCACGACTCCTGGTAGGTCGGGTTGGGCGTCGTGCCGCCCTGGTAGCCGACGGCCGTCACCCAGACGCCCGGCACGGACCAGAAGTCCTTCTCGGCGCCCCAGAAGCAGCCCATGCCGAAGTCGGCGACCTCGAACCCGTCGGGGTAGGGCGGGGTGATGGAGCGGCCGTTCACGAAGTGCGGACGGGACGGGACGATGGCCTCGGATCGGCCGGGAAGGACCTGGTCGGGTCGGGGCATGGACGGCTTGGGGAACAGGAACTGCATGGGAACCTCCGTGTGACCCACAGTCTAGTTCCGGACCGTGACCGTCCCGTGACTCCGACCGCCCGTTTGCGAACCTCAGCCTTGACGACGCCGTGCCCTAGGCTAGTCGCCCAGCGGCCGGGCAGGTCCGCGGTCAGTGCCGCGACGCACGATCAGCCCGAGGGCCGGCTCCGGCGCATCGCCGCGACGATCAGCCCCACGCCGATCAGGATCACGACCACCGGCCACACGAGCTGCCAGTCGATGTGCACGTACTGGTCGATGAGGAACCAGACGCCGATGCCCACGAGCACGAACCCGCCGACGATCCCGGCGTTGGTCGTGTCCGGCCCCTTCCACGAGGGTCCGGGCCCACCCGGCGGCGGCGTCCACTGCCCAGTCGGCGCCGAGCCCGGCTGCGCGCCTGTCGACTGGCCGGTCGGCGGCGGACCCCACTGGCCGGCGTTCGGCGGCGGACCCCACTGGCCGGCGTTCGGCGGCGGACCCCACGACCCGCCCGGCGGCGGGCCGGGGCTGGGCACCCACCCGTCCGGCGCGAGCGGCACGACGATCATCATCACGATGTAGACGAGCAGGAAGATGCCGCCCGTGAGCACGCCCAGCACGACCCACCCAACGCGAACGATGGACGGGTCGATTCGGAGCCATGCGGCGAGGCCGCCGGCGACCCCGGCGATGACGCGGTCGGTCTGGGAGCGGTAGAGGCGGTCAGCCACAGCCGTCCTCCGGGTTCAGGGTCACGCTGCCGAGGTTGGCGCTGACGTTGAGCGAGATCTGCTGCGCGCTCGCGACCAGCTCCGGCCGCACCCACGTGTCGCCGACCTTGGTCAGCCCGCGGTCGGCGAAGTTGTCCGAGCCGAGGCTGGTCGACGATGTGATCCGGAGGCCGGCCGTGTCCGGCACGCACACCTCGACCGACCCGGCGTTCGCTGAGATGCTCCCGTTGACCTGCGTCGTCGGGGTCGGCAGCGTCAGCGAGAGCGAGCCCGCATTGGCGCTGATGTCGAGCGTCTGCAGGCCGGTCACCTCGGCCATGTCGATCGTCGCGCTGCCGGCGTTCACTGACGCGGACAGGTTCGGGACCTGCATCGCGCCGAGCGCCGCGTCGATGGAGCCCGCGTTGGCCGACAGGTCGAGCTGGACCGAACCATCCGTCGGCAGCGTCACCTGCCAACGCGACTTGTGGCCGAAGTCGATGCCCGAGTGGTGCGGCGACTGGACCTGCAGGTCGCCGTCGGAGGTGATCGTCGGCGGCGTGCCGTCATCGGACGTGCCGGCGACCGTCCAGGCGGTGCCGGTCGCGGAGGTGATCGCCGCGTCGCCGCAGCTGAGGTCCAGCTTGACGGTGGCGGACGCCTGCAGGGTCCCGGTCTGGGTCGGGAACGCCTGCCCGGCATCGTTGCCGCCGATCCCGCACGCCCCGAACCCGGCCCCGGGCACGAACCCGACGGCGAACCAGCCGCCGACGAGGATGCCAAACGTCGCGGCGACGACGAGGCCGCCGACGATCGCCGCCCGCGTCCGCTGCAGGATCAGCCCGAGGCCGATGCCGATCAGGATCAGCGGCCACAGCTGCCAGACCTGCCGGACCCTCGCAGGGTCGAGGACGCCGGCCTGGACCAGCAGGGGGATCGACCCGGCCACGATGAAGAAGACGCCCCACCCGAGGAGTCCTCGATTGACTCGCACGCACATACCTCCAGGCCGCCCCGCGCAGGCCTCGGCGACATGATCGCCCGAGGCCGCGGCGCGCGCGAGGGCCATTTGTCGCGTCGTGGGGGGCGACGGGGGCGGTAGCCTTCGGAGGGGAGTCCCGATCACGGAGGATCCATGCGTCTCAGCGACTACATCGCCGCGCCCCGCGACAACGCTGCAGTCGACCCGCGGGTGCTGGCCGTTGTCACACCGGCCCTCGTGGCCCTCGGTGCCGAACCGGATCCCGAGGGCTGGCTGGCGTGGGGCGATGACCCGGCGATCCGCTGGCTGTTCCTGACCCCGACGCCGGCTGGGCTCGTGACCTGCAGCGTCCGCGTCAACGTGACGGGCGAGGGACCGCGCGCGAGCGCCAAGGTCACGCGCTGGCCGCGGGTCCAGGTCGGCGAGCTCTCGGTCGATTCGGCGGCGGGCGGCCTCCAGGTGGCCTCGTTCCAGATCGAGAACCTGGTCCTGCGTGGGAGCGGCGACGAGGCGAGAGCGATCACGGCGTTCGCGATCGCGGTGTTCCGCTCGATCGACCGGACCGGGCCCGCCGCCGGGTGACCGCCCCGGGCTCGTTCCAGGCCGTCCTGTTCGACCTCGACGGCGTGCTCGTCGACAGCGAGCCATGGTGGAACGACGTCCGGATCGCGTTCGCGCGTGCGCACGGCCGGCCGTGGACGGTCGACGACCACCACGCCGTGATGGGCGCCAACTCCCGGGGCTGGGCGCTCACGATGCAGGAGCGCCTCGACCTGCCGGATATGGACCCGGACGAGATTCAGGACGCCATCGTGTCCGGCGTCGTCGAGCGCTACCGCACCGAGCCGCCGCCGGTGATCCCGGGCGCCACCGCGGCCGTCCGGCGGATCGCGCAATGGCTGCCCGTCGCCATCGCCTCGTCCGCGCACCCCGACGTCATCGCGGCGGCCGTCGACGCGCTGGGGCTCCGGGACGTCCTCGGCGCGATCGTGTCCTCGGACGAGGTGCCGCACGGCAAGCCCGCGCCGGACGTGTACCTCGTGGCAGCCTCGCGGCTGGGCGTCGATCCCGGTCGGTGTCTTGTCGTGGAGGACTCCGTCAACGGCGTGAAGGCCGGCAAGGCGGCCGGGATGTACGTCGTGCTGATCCCGAACGCGAGCGTCCCGCCGCCGGCCGGCACCGCGGAGCTCGCCGACGCCGTCGTCGACACGCTGGCCGACCTCGACCCGGACCGACTGGGCAGCTGATCGTCCGGGATGCGCGGGCGGCCGACCGGCGCGCCCGCGCCCACGCCCGAATCCCCGGCCCTCGAGTCCCTAGACTGCCGCCGTGGCTCCGCCGCTCACGGCCGTCCCCGTCTACCGGCCGTTCCGGGTCCGTTTCGCGCGCCTGGTCTCGGCCGTCCTCGTGCGCGGCGTGGCCCGCGTGCGGTTCGAAGGCCGCGAGCGCCTCCCGCCCGGACCCGCGATCTACGTGACCAACCACCTCAGCTGGGCCGACCCGCTGGTGCTCCTCGCGGTGCTGCCTGCCAGGCCGAAGCTCGCGATGTTCGGCCCCAAGGAGGCGGACATGCGCGAGGGCGGTCGCAACCGGCTCATCGTGTGGACCGGCTTCTCGATCCCGTACCGCCCCGAGAAGTCCGACCTGATCGAGACCACGCGCCGGGTCCAGCGGGTCCTCGACGACGGCTGGGCGATCGCGATCATGGGGGAGGGGCGGATCCACCGCGGCGAACGCGAGCTGCTGCCGCTGGCCGACGGCTGTGCGTTCTTCGCCCTGCGGGCCGGCGTCCCCGTCGTCCCGATCGCGATCAACGGCACCAGCTGGCTCGGCGTCGGGCGGCGCGTGCGGGTTCGCGTGGGTGCCCCGATCCCGGCCGAGGGTCGCGCGACGCGCGAAGCGGTCGACGCCCTCACGGCGACCACGCGCGACGCGCTCCTGCGGCTTGTCTCGGACTTCCCCGATCCGCCGCCGCCCGGCCGCTTCGGTCGCTGGCTGACCGAGCTGTTCAACGACTGGCCCGAGGGGGCTCGCCCGGCGCTCGGCGCCGGTGACGCCGCGGGGACCGAGCTGGCGGCGCGACCGGACGCGAGCTGACTGCCGGGTGTGGCATCCTGCTGGCGACGTTTGAACTGCAGGGAGGACCCGTGGGCGCCACCGGCCTGTCCACCGACGCGAACGAGTACCGCTCCCGGCTCGAGGGCCAGGAGGACACCCAGATCGACACGTGGGTGTCCGAGCTCATGCGGGACGTCGTGATCCGTCGCGGGATCGTCAAGGTGGTCGACGACTTCCGGCGATCGGCGAGGCTGAGCGAACCGGAATTCGAACGGGTGTTCGCTTCTGGCGGCGGCCCGCCCGCCTCGATCGGCCACGACGCCGAGGGACACCTGGTCGTGCCCACCGTCGCGCTGTGGGCCCTCGTCCCGGGGATCCGCTCGCAGGTGGCGGACGCGCGTCAGCGGCTGATCGAGTACCTGGTGTCGAACTTCAACGAGCTCGTCTACGTCTGACGATCGAGGCGCCGCCGGCCCCCACGGCATCGTCCAGGCGCCCTCCCTGCTGCACCGCCCCGGGCCGACGGCCGTGGACCCGCTGACCGCGTTCGACGAGCCGCCCGAGGTCGAGCCGCCTGCACCGCGCCGCCCGCTCGGATCGAGGCTCGAGGGCGCGCTGCGCCTGGTCCACCCGTTCCCGTCGGTCCTCGATGGCGTCGTGGTCGGGCTGGTCGCGCTCGTCGCGGGCGGGGACACCGCCACGGCCGTGCGCCTCGGGGCGTCGATGACGTTCCTCCAGTTCGCGATCGGCGGCCTCAACGACGTCGTGGACGCCCCGGTCGACCACATCGGCAAGCCCGGCAAGCCGATCCCCGCCGGCCTCGTGACGGCGGACGCGGCGCGCGCGATCGTCGTGGGGGCCGCCCTGCTCGGGCTGTTGCTCGCGGCGCCGGGCGGGCTGGCGCTGCTGGCCCTCGCCGCGGTCGTGCTCGCGATCGGCGGCTGGTACGACCTACGGGCGAAGGGCACCACGCTCTCGTGGCTCCCGTTCGCCGTCGGGATCCCCCTGCTGCCCGTGTTCGGGTGGTACGGGGCCGCCGGCAGCCTGCCCGGCGTGTTCCTGGTGCTCGTGCCCGCGGCGGCGAACGCCGGGACGGCCCTGGCGATCGCGAATGCGATCGTCGACATGGAGCGCGACGACGCCGCGGGCATCGAATCGGTCGCCCTCGCCCTCGGTCCGCGGCGGTCGGGGTGGCTGGTGCTCGGGCTCCAGGGGGTGGTCGCGTTGCTGGCGCTGGCCACCGCGGCGGTCGTCGGGGCCCCGACGGGCTGGGCGCTGGCCGTGCTCCTGACCGCCTCCGTGCCGCTGGCGGGCGCGATCGTTGGGCTCGTGGCGATCTATCGGGGCGGGGGACCGGGCTGGCGGGAGCTGGCCTGGGAGATCCAGGCGGTCGGCGCCGGCCTGCTCGCCGTCGCGTGGCTGGGGGCGCTCAGCGCCGCCTCGGCGGCGACGCCGCCCGCGTAGGGAGGGCTGCGGGCCGTTCGCCCAGGGCGCAGGATCGACGGCGTGGTGCGTGCGTGCGCCCCCCGTGGTCCGGCCGCCCTAGGACGGATGTACCCCTAACACCCCGGCGATGCCGGTCGTTATCGTTCGTGACAGGCAACACCCGCCCAGAGGTTCCTCCATTGTCCGACCTGACCCGCCGCTTCCGCGGCCTCGGCGTCGCCGTCGTCGTGCTCGCGATGTCCGCGGGCGTCGTGTTCGCGGCCGCGCCTCATGGCCAGCCCGCCTCCGACCGCGCCCCCAACGCGGAGACGCCCACCTCGGACACCGACGAGGACGAGAGCGAGGCCCCCGAGACCGAAGCGCCGGAGACCGAGGCGCCCGACACGGAGGACCCGTCCGAGGACGCGGACACCGACAAGGCCGAGACGGACTCCACGTCGGAGGACAACCACGGCGCGCTCGTGTCGGCCGCGGCACAGATGCCGACCCCCGACGGCTTCCGCAACCACGGCGCCTTCGTCTCCTGCGTCGCCCACATGAAGGACGCGACCCTGGCCACGATCGACTGGACGACGGTCACGCCCGAGGCGTGCGCCGCCGCGAAGCCGGGCAAGGGCAACGACCCGGAGAAGCAGGCCGCGAAGGACACCGCGAAGGCCGAGCGGGACGCCGCCAAGGCCGAGCGTGCCGCGGCGCGCGAGGCCGCGAAGGCCGCGCGACAGGCGGCCAAGGGCCACTGATCCCGGCCGATCCCCGCGAATCAGGAAGCCGGCGCCCCGGGCGCCGGCTTCTTCGTGTCTGCGAGCGGACGACGACCTAGCGGTCCGTGTCGCCCGTCCGGACCACCGCGATCGCGTTCTCGAGCCGGAGCTTCGCGATCGTCAGGTACTTGGCGAGGTTGGCGCGATCGGTCTGGCCGATCGCGTCGAGGACGTCCTGGTTGCGGATGACGCCGAGGAGCTCCTCGACGGCGTCGTTGAGCTGCTGCTTGGCCGCGACCAGGCTGTCGTCGGCGATGGGGATCCCGACTCGGTCCCGGCCGTCCCAGCCGCCGGTGTCCTCGGCCGGCTCGGCCGCCTCGACCTCCGGCTCCGGACCCGCCTCCTCGGCGTCGACGGCGGTCCGCGCGGGCCGGCCCTCGATCTTCTCGCGGAGCTTGACCAGCGACAGCTCGTTGCGGGCGACCTGGTCGGCCAGCCGGCGGCGCTTCTTCGGGTCCTGGACCTTCATCAGCTCGTAGGCGTGCGACAGGGTGTCCTTGCGCAAAGACACGAGCTCGCGCACCTCGGGCGGGGCGTCCGCGAGCCGGAGCCGGTTCTCGAGGTAGCCCTTGTCCTTGCCAAGCTTCTCGGCGAGCTTGCGGATGCTGTACCCGTGCTCGCGAATCATGCGGTCGTACATCGCCGCCTCGTCGAGAGGCGAGATGTCCTCGCGCTGGAGGTTCTCGATGATCGAGATCTCGAGCGCGGTGTCGTCGTCGATGTCCTCGACCAACGCGGGGATCGCGTGCTGCTCGGCGATCTTCGATGCCCGCCAGCGGCGCTCGCCGGCGATGAGCTGGAACCGGCCACCGTCGATGGGGCGGAGCAGGATCGGCTGGAGCACCCCGTGCTCGCGGATGGACGCGGCGAGCTCGATCAGGGTCGCCTCGTCGAACGCGAGGCGCGGCTGCTCCGGGTTGGGCTCGATGCGATCGACGGGCACCATCTTGACGCCCGTCGACGGATGGGTGGTCTCCGGGGACAGCAGGCTGACGATGGCCGGCGGAAGCTCGCGGTCCTCCGACAGTCGTCGAGCGGCTGCGGCGCGGAAGTCAGGCCTGGCCAAGATCGATCACCTCCCGGGCTAGCTCGCGATAGGTTCTCGCGGCCTCGGATGCCCCGGCGTAGCTCGTGATCGGGCGGCCCGCCAGCGGGGCCTCGCCGAGCTTCACGGTGTTGCGGACGATGGAGCTGAAGACGTGATGGTCGCCGACAACGCGCAGCTCGTCGAGCATGTCGCGCGCGAGGTTGGTCCGGGCGTCGTAGAAGGTCGGCAGCAGGCCCAGGATCTTGAGGTCCTTGTTGAGCTTGAGCCGGATCGCGTTGATGACCTTGACCAGGTTGTTCAGGCCCTTCATGGCGTAGAACTGCGTCTGGACCGGGATGATCACGCTGTCGGCGGCGACGAGGCCGTTGACGGTCAGCAGCCCGAGGTTGGGCGGGCAGTCGATCAGCACGTAGTCGTACGGCTGGATCGCCTCGCGCATCGCCTCGCGCAGGATCGACTCGCGACCGAGCGCCGTGAACAGCTCGCCCTCGGTGCTCGCGAGGTCGATGTGCGCCGGCACCACGTCGATGCCCGCCGTCTCGGTCGGCAGGATCACCTGCTCCATGGTCGCGCGGCCGTCGGCGAGGACATCGGCGACGGACCACTGGATGGTGTTGAGATTGATCCCCACACCTGCGGTCAGGTTGGCCTGTGGGTCGATGTCGATGAGCAGGACGCGAAAGCCGTCCTCTGCGAGCGCCCCCGCGAGGTTGATGGCGGTCGTCGTCTTGCCGACGCCACCCTTCTGGTTGGCGATCGCGATCACGTGCGTCAAGGGCATCACCTCGGTGGATCCTGGGGCGCGACGGAGCCGTCAGGTCGGCGAAAGTGGCTGAATGCTACCGCGCGGCCCAAGCCCGCGCCTGACGAGGTTGTCCACACTATGACCGAGTTGTGCACCGTTCTGTGGATATCCGAGCCTCCGAGGGCGCGAATCGCGGGCGCCTGCGGCGACCGCTAACGGGCCGTTGACGCCCCGGCAACATGGCCGGCGGCCCCGTCCTTGCGTCCGTGCAGCGACGATCGTGGTCGCCTACACCGCCGGACCTATGATGACGGGCGACCCCGGCGTCTTTGCGCAAGGACGCCGCGTCTCGCGAGCGGAGGGACCCTCGGACGTGTCGACCAACGCGGAACGGATCGCCAGGCTCGAGCAGCTGCGCGCGGAGTCGCTCGAGGGTGGGGGACCGGTCCGGATCGAGCGTCAGCACGCAGCGGGCAAGCTGACGGCGCGTGAGCGACTCGAGCTGTTGCTCGACGCGGAGTCATTCGTCGAGCTGGACGCCTTCGTGACCCACCGGGCGGCGGGGTTCGGCCCCGACGGGCAGCGCGTGCTCGGCGACGGCGTGGTCACCGGCCACGGCACGATCGACGGCCGCCTCGTGTTCGTCTACAGCCAGGACTTCACGGTGTTCGGCGGCTCGCTGTCGGAGGCGTACGCCGAGAAGATCTGCAAGATCATGGATCTCGCGATGAAGGTCGGAGCGCCGATCGTCGGGCTCAACGACTCGGGCGGCGCGCGGATCCAGGAGGGCGTCGCCTCGCTGGGCGGCTATGCCGAGATCTTCCTGCGCAACGTCCTCGCCTCCGGTGTCGTGCCGCAGATCTCGGTCATCCTCGGTCCGTGTGCCGGCGGAGCGGTCTACTCGCCGGCCATCACCGACTTCACCGTGATGGTCGAGGGCACGAGCTACATGTTCGTGACCGGGCCCAATGTCGTCCGGGCCGTGACGCACGAGGTCGTCGACGCGGACGCGCTGGGCGGCGCAGCCGTCCATACGGGGCGCAGCGGCGTCGCGCATCTCGCGGCCGTCGACGAGGCGGAGGCGATGGCGTCCGTCCGCCGGCTCCTCGCCCACCTGCCACAGAACAACCTCGCCGACGCGCCGCTCGTCGAGACGCGCGACCCGCGCGACCGCATGGACGGCGAGCTCGACGCGATCGTCCCCGACGAGCCCGCGAAGCCGTATGACATGCACGACGTCCTGCGGCATGTCGTGGACGACGCGGACTTCCTCGAGATCCAGCCGGCGTGGGCCCCCAACATCCTCGTCGGCTTCGCCCGGCTCGGCGGGCGCGCGGTCGGCGTCGTGGCGCAGCAGCCGGCGCACCTGGCCGGCGCGCTCGACATCGATGCGTCCGTGAAGGCCGCGCGATTCGTCCGGACGTGCGATGCCTTCAACGTGCCGCTGGTCACGTTCGTCGACGTACCCGGTTTCCTGCCCGGCGTCGCGCAGGAGCACGGCGGGATCATCCGCCACGGCGCGAAGCTGCTCTACGCGTACTGCGAGGCGACGGTGCCCAAGGTGACGGTCATCACGCGCAAGGCCTACGGCGGCGCGTACGACGTCATGAGCAGCAAGCACATCCGCGGCGACTTCAACTTCGCCTGGCCCAGCGCGGAGATCGCGGTGATGGGCGCGGAGGGCGCGGTCAACATCATCTTCAAGGATTCGATCGCCGGCGCCGACGATCCCGACGCGGAGCGATCGCGTCTCGTCGAGGCCTACGAGGCGGAGTTCTCGAATCCATACGTCGCCGCCGGGCGCGGGTACATCGACGAGGTCATCCTCCCGCGCGAGACGCGGCCGCGGCTCATCCGCGCACTCGAGGTGCTCGCCGACAAGCAGGACACGAACCCGCGCAAGAAGCATGGCAACATCCCGCTCTGATGGGCGCGGGCCGTCGGCGTCTTTGTGCAAAGACGTGACGATGCACGCGTCCCGATGACCCGGACCGAGCCGCCGTTTCGTCGCGTCCTCATCGCCAACCGGGGCGAGATCGCGGTTCGCATCATCCGCGCCTGTCGCGACCTGGGCATGGAGGCGGTCGCCGTCTACAGCGATGCGGACGCGAACGCCGCCCACGTGCGCCTGGCCGACACCGCGGTCCGCCTCGGACCGGCGCCGCCCATCGAGAGTTACCTGCGCATCGACGCCGTCGTGGCCGCCGCCGTCGCGTCCGGCGCCGATGCCGTCCATCCGGGCTACGGGTTCCTCGCGGAACGCACGGCGTTCGCGCGCGCCGTCGAGGACGCGGGCCTCGTCTACATCGGACCCGCACCGGCGACCATCGAGGCGCTCGGCGACAAGCTCAACGCCCGACGACTCGCGGCGCGGGTGGCGGTGCCGGCCGTGCCGGGCACGCTCGACCCGGCGCCGGTCGATCGCCCGGACCAGGTCGCGGCGATCGCGGCCACGGCCGAGGGCATCGGCTACCCGCTGCTGGTCAAGGCGGCCGCAGGCGGGGGAGGCCGCGGGATGCGCCGCGTCGAGCGCGCGGCCGAGCTGCCGCTGGCGCTTGCGTCCGGATCTCGCGAGGCGGCTGCGGCGTTCGGCGACGGATCGGTCTACCTCGAGCGGGAGATCACGCCCGCCCGGCACGTCGAGGTGCAGCTGCTCGCCGACGCGCACGGCACGGTCGTCGCGCTGGGCGAACGGGACTGCTCCCTGCAGCGGCGACACCAGAAGCTCGTCGAGGAGGCGCCCGCGCCCGGGCTGAGCGCGACGCAGCGACACGAGCTGCACGCGATGGCCATGCGTCTCGGCGCAGCCGCCGGCCTTCGCAACGCGGCGACCTGCGAGTTCCTCCTGGATCCTGACGGGCGTTTCTGGTTCCTCGAGGTCAACACGCGGCTCCAGGTGGAGCACGGCGTGACCGAGCTGGTCGCGGGCGTCGACATCGTGCGCGAGCAGTTCCTCATCGCGGCCGGGCTGCCGCTGGGCGACGACATCGTCGCGGCCGGCGAACGCGCGTCGGACCCGCGGGGCCACGCGATCGAGGTGCGCATCACCGCCGAGGATCCGTCGCGGGCGTTCGCGCCGACGCCGGGTCGCGTCGGGCGGTGGGTGATGCCCTCGGGTCCGGGCGTGCGCGTCGACACCGCGATCGAGTCCGGCGACCGCGTTCCGCCGGAATACGACAACCTCATCGCGAAGCTGCTCGTCCACGGTCCCGACCGCGATGCGGCGATCGATCGCCTGCGGCGCGCTCTCGACGAGACCGAGATCGGCGGCGTCCAGACCACCCTGCCGTTCCACCGGTTCGTCGCGAGCAGCGAGGCGTTCCGGTTCGCCGACGTGTCGACGGGCTTTGTGGACCAGCACTGGGATGGCGAGGCCGCGCGCCGCACGGCGGTTGCGAGGGCGATGCTCGCCGCCGGGCTCGCCGCCTCGGGCGGCTATGCCTCCGGTGTTGTCGCGATCGGAGACGCCGCGCCCGTCGACGCCCGCGATGCATCGGATGACGCGCCCGCCGCGACGCCGATGCCGGGCGACGGCTGGCGCCGCGACGGACGAGCCCGGATGGTTGACCGATGGCCCGGCTGACCTCGCGGCCCGTCGAGCCGGGCGACGACACGGACGGCGCCGGTTTGAAACCCGCGCCGCCGTCGAGACCCAAGACTCTTCCGCCGGCCGCGTCCCGCCACGCGTCGACCGCGCCGACTCTGCGGCCGGCCGGACCCGAGGTCCGCGTTCGGCTCGCCACGGCGTCCAACCTTGCCGACGACCCCACGCGTCGGGTGGCTGTCCTTGCGCAAAGACAGGCCCTCGTCGACGGGGCGCCCGTGGACGCCAACCTGCGGGACCTGGGCGGCGGACGCCACCTGCTCGAGGACGGGGGCAGCAGGACGCGCGTCGTCCTGGAACGCTCGCGGCGGACGACGGCGGGCTCGGCGATCCGCGAGGTCCTCGTCGACGGGTTCCGGTTCGAGGTGGAGGTCGAGCCCGAGCGACGGGCCGCGCTCCGGGAGCGGGCGACAGGCGGCCGGGCGGCCGGCGACGCGGGCGGGCGACTAGAGGTCCGGGCGGTCATCCCGGGCAAGGTCGTGGCCGTGTCGGTCGCCGACGGCGACCGGGTCTCGGCCGGCCAGCAGCTGCTCGTCGTCGAAGCCATGAAGATGCAGAACGAGCTCCGCGCCCCGAGGGATGGCACCATCGCGCGGGTGGGGGTTGCGGAGGGCGTCAAGATCGAGATCGGCGACCTGCTTGTCGTCATCAGTCAGGAGGTCCGGTGAGCGACGACGTCGAGCGCTGGCGCGCCGGCACGCGCGCCAAGGCCGTGGCCGGCTCCCCGGAGCGCCGGGAGGCCTTCGCCACGACCTCGGAGATCCCGGTCGCCGACGTCTACACCCCTGACGACGTCGCGGGGCTGGACCCGGCCCGGGACCTCGGCCTCCCAGGCGAGTTCCCGTTCACCCGGGGCGTCCAGGCGACCATGTACCGCTCCCGGTTCTGGACCATGCGCCAGTACGCGGGGTTCGCGACCGCCGCCGAGACCAACGAGCGCTTCCGCTACCTCCTCGGCCAGGGTCAGACCGGCCTGTCGGTCGCCTTCGACCTGCCGACCCAGATGGGCTACGACAGCGACGCGCCGGAGGCGGAGGGGGAGGTCGGCCGGGTTGGGGTTCCGATCTCCTCGCTGGCCGACATGGAGGCCCTGTTCGCGGGCATCCCGCTGGGCGAGGTCAGCACCTCGATGACCATCAACGCCACGGCGCCGATCCTGCTGGCCCTGTACGTCGCGGCGGCCGAGCGACAGGGCGCCGATCGCGCCGCGATCTCCGGCACGACCCAGAACGACATCCTCAAGGAGTACATCGCCCGGGGGACCTGGATCTACCCGCCCAGGGCGTCGATGCGGCTGGTGACCGACGTGTTCGAGTTCGCCGCCCGCGAGCTCCCCAAGTGGAACACGATCAGCATCTCCGGCTACCACATGCGGGAGGCTGGGGCCACGGCGGCGCAGGAGCTCGCGTTCACGCTCGCCGACGGCATCGCCTACGTCGAGGCGGCCGTCGTACGCGGCCTCGCGGTCGACGACTTTGCCCCCCGGCTATCGTTCTTCTTCGCGGCCTGGTCGGAGCTGTTCGAGGAGGTCGCCAAGTTCCGGGCCGCGCGGCGGATGTGGGCCCGGATCATGCGTGATCGCTTCGGCGCATCGAACGTCCGTTCGATGATGTGCCGCTTCCACACGCAGACGGCCGGGTCCTCGCTGACGGCCCAGTCCATCGACAACAACGTCGTCCGGACCACGCTCCAGGCGCTCGCGGCGGTGCTCGGCGGGACCCAGAGCCTCCACACGAACTCCCGGGACGAGGCCCTCGCGCTGCCGACCGCCGAGGCGGCCCGCCTCGCACTCCGTACCCAGCAGATCATCGCCCACGAGGCCGGCGTGACCGAGACGCCGGATCCGCTCGCTGGGAGCTGGTTCGTCGAGTCGCTCACGGACGAGCTCGAGGCCGCCGCGAACGCCTACCTCGAGGAGATCGACGCCATAGGCGGCACGCTAGCCGCGATCGAGGCGGGGTTCCAGCAGCGCCAGATCCAGGAGTCGGCCTACCGGGTGCAGCGCGAGATCGAGCGGGGAGACCGGGTCGTGGTCGGGGTCAACCGCTTCCAGGACGACGACGAGGGGGTCCGGCCGTCGATCCAGCGGATCGACCCGGAAGGGGAGCGGCGCCAGGTCGAAGGCGTGCGCCGGGTGCGGGCCGAGCGAGACCCCGCGGCCTGGGAGGCCGCCATGCGCCGCCTCGGGGACGAGGCGCGCGGCGAGGTCAACCTGCTGCCCGCGATCATCGAGGCCGTGGCCGCCTACGCCACCGTGGGCGAGATCTCCGACCGCCTTCGGGCCTCGTGGGGCGTCCACCGCGAGCTGATCACCGTCTGATCCGCGTCCGAACGCCACGAGGAGGAGCCACCGATGCCGGCCCAGCCCAGGGTCTCGCGCGTTCCTGCAACCATCCGCCAGCTCGGTCGCGTGCACCACGTCGCCGTGGTCGTCGCCGATCTCGAAGGCGCGCTGGGATTCTGGCGCGACATGCTCGGCCTGCCCGTCGAGCTCGTCCTGCCGATCGAGACCGACGCGGTCACGATCGCCTTCCTGCCGGTGGGGGAATCCAAGATCGAGCTCGTGATGCCCACCGACGACGCCACCGGCGTGGCCCGGTTCCTGGCCAGCAAGGGCGAGGGCTTCCACCACGTGTGCTTCGAGGTCGACAACCTGGCCGAGACGCTGATCCGGCTCGAGCTCGACGGCGTGGAGCTCATCGACAGCGCGCCGCGGAAGGGGGCCGAGGGGCCGGTGGCGTTCCTGCACCCGCGCTCGTGTCACGGGGTGCTCGTAGAGTTGATCGAGGCGCCGGGCGGGCCGGCGTGGGCCAGCCTCGGCTACCCACCCGCCTGAAGCGGGCAGGCCGGCGTCAGGTGCGCGTCGCCGTCAGCAGGAACATCGGGAACGAACCGCGCTCGTTCTCGTAGACGTGCGCCGCCGTGAACCCGACGTCGGCGAAGCCGGCTGCCTCCGCGAGCCCCCGCAGGCGGTCGCGATCGAACCCGAGGTGATGGATGCCCTCGGCATCCGGGTCGTGGAAGCTCCCGTCCTCGGTGTCGAGGTCCGACAGCGCGAGCCGGCCGCCGGGCCGCAACAGCGCCCCGAGGGCCCGCAGGGCGGCTGCCGTGTCCTCAATGTGGTGGAGCACGAGCTGCGAGATCGCGAGGTCGAACGGCGGGGTCAGCGGCGGATCGCTCACGAGGTCGAAGGGGACGGCCGAAGTGCCAGGCCGCTCGAGGACCACCAGCTTCTCGCGCGCCACCTCCAGCATTCCCGTCGACTGCTCGGCGAGGACGAGCTCGCCGATGTCGTCCCCGAGGGCCAGCCCCAGCAGCCCGGTTCCCGCCCCGACCTCGACCGTCCGCGTGGCGGGCGTGAGCACGACGGCGGACCGGATCGCGCTGGCGACTCCCTCGGCGACCCGTCGCCGGTCGTCCGTATCCCACTCCCGGGCCCGCTCGTCGAACGTGGCCATCGACGTCAGAAGGCCCAGGCGAACACGACGTCGGCCGCACGGTCCGAGCGGCGCGCGAAGTGGACGATCTGCCCCGTCAGGTCCCTGATCCAGGGCTTCTCCTCGCGTGGCAGGAGCCCGAGCTCCTCCTCCAGCAGCCCGATCCAGCGGCCCGCCAGCGCGCTCAGCTGCTCGTCGGACACCCTGGCCACGGCCGACACCCAGCCGCCGTCGACCTTCTCCACGATCCGCTCGACGTTCGCCTCGCCGAAGTCGAACTCGGACCGCGCATCGAGGAAGTCGACCGGGTCCGCCTCGTCGGTCACAGACCGGACCGCCTCGGAGAACAGGTCGAGCCAGGTCGGGTCGAGGCCGCCGCCGAGCGGGAGGTGCGCGACGAACCGGTCGGGGTCGTCGAACGCGGCCACGTCGTCGATCGAGAGGGCGAGGACGATCTCCCGCGCGTCACCCGCCACGAGATCCATGAGGCTGCCCATCGGACCAGTCTACGGCGCGGCCTGCCCGTCGCCACGCCTCAGGCGGACGGCGCCGCGAGCTCCTCGGCGAAGAAGATCATGTCGAGGTCGCCGGGCGACCGCCCCGCATCCGTGAGGATCGCCGCCGCCTCCGAGCGGTGCTGGGTGCCGTGGTTCACGACGTGGGCGAGCATCTGCCAGTACGGGACGCCGTCGCCGAGCTCGGCGAGCCACGCGTCGCTGAGCGTCGGGAGCCACGCCTCGAGCGCGTCCCACTCGCTCGCCCAGGCCGCCGCGAGTCCCGCGGGCGACGGGAGCGGCTCGCGCTCGGGCACCGGCGACAGGTCGCTCCCTGACAGGCCGTGGCGCCACCGCTGGTGCGCCCCCAGCTGGTGGACGAGGATCGCGCCCAGGCCGCGCTCACCGATCACGCCGGTGTCGCCCCACACGGCCTCCGGGAGGCCATCGATCACGGACAGGACCCGCCGCGTCGCCCACCTGTCGTACTCGAACAGGTAGCGGATGTCGGCTTCATTCATCGATCGCCGTCCACCACGGCCACCTCAGTCACGGTAGCCCGCGGCGCGCAGCAGTGCCGGCAGCTCGGTGGGGGAGTCGGCGACCCGGAACCCCGCGGCCTGGAGCGCCTCGACCTTCGACGCGGCCGTCCCGCGGCCGCCGGACACGATCGCACCGGCGTGGCCCATCCGCTTGCCCTCCGGCGCAGTCCGGCCCGCGATGAACGCGACCTTGGGGACGTCGCGCAGGTGCTCCGCCGCCCAGGCGGCCGCCTCCTCCTCCGCCGACCCGCCGATCTCGCCGATCAGCACCAGCGCGTCGGTGTCGGGGTCGTCGGCGAACAGGTGCACGATGTCCACGAACGGCGTCCCGATCACCGGGTCGCCCCCGATGCCCACGCACGTCGACTGGCCGATGCCGGCGTCGGTCATCGCCTGGACCGCCTCGTAGGTGAGCGTGCCGGACCGGGAGACGACGCCAACCCGTCCCTCGCGGTGGATGGAGCCCGGGATGATGCCGACCTTGGCCAGCCCCGGCGAGGTGGCGCCCGGGCAGTTCGGGCCGATCAGGCGCGCGCCGGCGAGCCTGACCTCCTCCACCACGGGGATCATGTCGAGCGCGGGGATGCCCTCGGTGATGCAGAAGATCGTCGAGATGCCCGCCGCGACCGACTCGAGGACCGCGTCGGGGGCGCCCGCCGCCGGCACGAAGATGCACGACGTGTTGGCGCCGGTCTCGCGGACCGCCTCGCCCACGGTATTGAACACGGGGATCCTGCCGTCGATGGCCGACTGGCCGCCCTTCCCGGGCGTGACGCCGGCGACGAGCGGCGTCCCGTACTCGACCATCGCCCGGCTGTGGAAGTCGCCCTCGCGCCCCGTGATGCCCTGGACGACGAGACGGGTGTCGCGGCCGATGAGGATGCTCACGCCGCCGAGCCCTTGGCCGCCGCAACCGCCTTGGCAGCGGCCTCGTCGAGGCTGGCGGCGGTCACGAAGCTGGCCGCCTCCAGCAGCTCGGCGGCCTCGGCCGCGTTGGTGCCCACGATCCGGACCACCATCGGCACCTCGCGCTCCTGCTGGGCCCGGGCCTCGATCAGGCCGCGCGCGACCTCGTCGCCGCGGGTGATGCCACCGAAGATGTTGACGAGGATCGCCTTGACGTTCTGGTCGTCGAGGATCAGCCGCATCGCCGCGGCCACGCGGTCGGCCTTCGCCCCGCCGCCGATGTCGAGGAAGTTGGCCGGGGCGCCGCCGGCGCGTTTGACGAGGTCCATCGTGGTCATCGCCAGGCCGGCGCCGTTGACCATGCAGCCGATGTCCCCGGCGAGCTTGATGAACGTCAGGTCGTACCGCCGCGCCTCGACGTCCGTGGGGTCCTCGGCGTCGAGGTCGCGCAGCGCCTCGAGCTGGGGGTGCCGGGCGAGGGCGGAGTCGTCGAGCGTGATCTTCGCGTCGAGGCAGACCAGCCGCTCGACCGGCGTCCCGTCGGCGTTGTGCTCGCGGATCACGGCCAGTGGGTTGATCTCGACGAGGTCTGCGTCGAACGCCAGCATCGTCTGCAGCAGGCCCTTGGCGACGGCGGCCCCGGCCTTCCAGTGGGCCCCGAACCCCACCTTGAACGCCAGCTCCCTCGCGGCGTAGTCCGGGAGGCCGAGGAGCGGGTCGGCGTGCTCGTAGACGATCGCGTCCGGGTTGTCGACCGCGACCTGCTCGATCTCGACGCCGCCCTCCGCGGAGCCGATGAACATGAGGCGGCTCGTCGCCCGGTCGAGCACGACCGAGAGGTAGTACTCCTTCACGATCTCGGCCGCCGGCGCCACCAGGACGCGCCGCACCGGCAGGCCCTTGATCTCGAGCGCGAGGATCTGCGCCGCGACGTCCTCCGCCTCGTCGGCCGTCCCCGCGAGCCGGACCCCGCCGGCCTTGCCGCGGCCGCCGACCAGCACCTGCGCCTTGATGACGACCTTGCGGGTCGCGTTCGAGCGGTCGTCGAGGAAGCGGACCGCAGCCGCGCGTGCCTGGGTGGGCGTGCGGGCCACGTCCCACGCGGGGACGGGCAGCCCCTGGGCGACGAGCAGCGACTTCGCGTCGGCTTCGTGGATCTTCACGCGACGGCAGACCTCGTGGACGGGTGTCCGGGGCGGGCTTCGATCATACCGGCCGCATCGGGCGCCGAAGTTGAAGCCAGAGGGGGCTCGCCGCTCGCCATACTCCTGAACGCGGCCAGACGAGCCGCGTCACGCCGAGGGGCGAGATGAGCCGAGAGCTCGTGGAGCGAGCGCGAGAGGGCGATCATGACGCCTTCGCCGTGCTGGCAGGCGCCGCGATCTCCCGCCTCGACGCCGCCGCCTGGCTCATGCTCCGGGACACGGACCTGGCGATGGACGCCGTCCAGAACGCCCTCGTCCGCGCCTGGCGCGATCTGCCCGCGCTACGCGACCCGGATCGCTTCGACGCCTGGCTGTACAGACTCCTCATCCACGCCTGCACCGACGAGATCCGCCGGGCCAAGCGTCATCGCCTCGATGTCCACATCGAGGACCTGACGACCGAGCCCGCCACCGCCGACGCCGCGTCGGCGATCGTGGATCGCGACGAGCTCGAGCGCGGTTTCGACCGCCTCGATCCCGAGGAGCGGGCGGTCATCGTGCTGCATCACTTCCTCGACCTGCCGTTGCCGGACGTCGCCTCGACGCTCGGCATCCCGTTGGGCACGGTCAAGTCCCGTCTCTATCGCGGGCTCCGGGAGATGCGAGCGGCGCTCGACGCCGACGCTCGCCCCGGGTCCGAGATCCGTGAAGGGCACCCGGCATGAACCCCAACGACGACGCCCGCGACGTCTCCGACTGGCTGCACGAGTACTCCGCGCACCGCGTGCCGGCACACCTCGATGTGGTCCTGCGAGAGACGAGCGCCCGGCGACAGCGGCCGGCATGGTCGATCCTCGAAAGGTGGCTCCCCGTGGACCTGACCTCTCGCGCGGGCACGCTCGCGCCGCCCCGGCTCGGCCGGGCCATCCTGGTCGCCCTCGTCATCCTGGTACTCGTCGGGCTTGCGCTCGTGGCCGTCGGGTCTCGCCAGCAGCGCGTGCCGCCTCCGTTCGGGCCCGCGCGCAACGGCGTCCTGCTTTCGAGCGCCGATGGCGACATCTTCTTGGTCGATCCGACGTCTGCCGCGTCGACACCCCTGATCACGGGCGACACTTTCGACTTCGGCCCCGGGTTCTCGCGCGACGGAACGAAGGTTTCGTTCCTCCGCGGGGCGCCGGCCGACTGCGGAAAGCCCGACTGCGGCCTGATCCTCATGGTCGCCAACGCGGACGGAACGGGCATCCGGGCACTCACTCCCGGGTTGCCGGGCCTGGATGCCCTGGACTGGTCCCCGGACGGCACCCGGCTCGCGGTCGCCTCCCTCGCCGCCGATGGCCGCGGCCACATGATCGACATCGTCAACGCCGACGGCAGCGGCATGCGAAGCCTCGACGTCGGTCGGCACGTCCATCTGCCCGCCTGGCTGCCTCCGGACGGGCGCGAGATCGTCGTCCAGAGCGAGGGCGAGCTGCCGGCCGACCAGCCGCCGGGGCTCTTCGCCATCCGGGCTGACGGCGGCGGGATGCGCGAATTGACGACCCGACCGCCGTTCGACAGCAACGACTTCAAGGACAGCGGCGTCTCGCCGGACGGCACCCGGATCGGCTATCGCGGCGACGACGGTCCGGACGGCTACTTCCGGTCCCACATCCTGGACCTGCGGACCGGGCAGGACCGGGTCCTCCCCCAGCCACCCGACGCGACCGCCCAAACCGCGCCGTTGTTCTCCCCGGACGGCCAGACCGTCCTCTACGTGCGGTTCTACCGGGACACCACCGAACAGCTCGTGGTGGCGCCCGCCGACGGCACAGACGTCGGCCTCCCGATCGGGCCCCGCGTCCCATTCCAGCAGGACGGCGAGAACATCAACAACGTCCTGTTCACGCCGGACGGCAAGGCGGTGCTCGCCAACTACGACGCCGAGCAGGCGGCGCGCCTCGTGCCGATCGATGGATCGCCGAGCACCGTGCTCATCCGCGGCGAGCTTGCGCTTCCGACGTACCAACGCCTCGCGCCCTGACTCGCGAGCGTCTCGAGCCGCGCCTCCGGCGCGATGGGCTTGGTCCGGATCCGGGGCGCCGATCCCGTCTGACTCCGAGCGCCCATGCGGCGCCACGTCGGGCCGGCGCCCCGGCCGGCCGTGCCCATCGGGCCATCGGTGGCACAACCCCGCATCGAACCGCGTTCACGGCCATTCGAGGAGATCGAGAGGACGACATGAACCGAATTACGCTCGCGGTGACGCTAGTCACCGCATCGGCCGTGTTCGCCGGATGCGCCGACACCGTCCCACCCGACACACGCATCGGGCCGACGGCCGTATCCGTGACCGCGACGCCCACCGCTTCGCCGACCGGTTCACCGGTCGCGACGGCGGCTCCTTCCACTGCACCGGCATCCCCGAGCGTCGTGGCGGCGCCTTCGTGGGCCGTCACCGGGAGCATGCACGACTTCCGGGACAGTCCCGGGACCACCACGCTCCTCGCCGACGGGAGAGTGCTCGTCGCCGGTGGTCATGGCTCCGGCCTGCGACATGATCCGGCGGCGAGAAGTGCCGAGCTGTACGACCCGACCTCCGGGCAATGGACCGAGACCGGGAGGATGGTGACCGCCCACCTGAGCGGTCACACCGCGACGCTCCTGCCGAGCGGCCAGGTCCTCGTCGCCGGCGGCCGCGCCGATCAGAAACCCGGCCTCGCCCCGTTCCCACAGGATCGCGCCGAGCTCTATGACCCGCTGACGGGGACGTGGCGTGCGACGGGGCGACTGACCGTCGCCCGAACTGGCCACCTGGCCACCCTGCTCCCGGATGGGACGGTCCTCGTGGTGGGTGGTATCGGCGCCAATTGGAAGACGGTCAGGCGCGCGGAGGTCTACGACCCGGCTACCGGGACCTGGGCCCGGACGCGCAGCATGCAGTTGCGCGGCGCCCTGGCGACGGTAGTGTCGAGCGGCCGCGTCCTCGTCGTCGGCCGCCCGTCCGGGAGTCGGGTGGTGCCGGTCGAGGAATACGACCCGGCCAGCCGCGGCTGGACATTGGTGGCGCTCGCGTCCGGGGCAGACTATCTCAGCCGGGCGGCGGTGCGGCTCCGGGACGATCGAGTCCTCGTCCTGTGCGGTAGCGTGTTCGATGAACGGGCCAAATCCGCCTACCTGCTTGACCCCGCGACGGGCTCGTTGACGACGACCGCGAGTCCCGTGAGGCGGTTCCGCAACGCCGTCCTGCTGACCGACGGCAGGGTCCTGGTCAACGACATCGGCCCCGGGGAGCTGTACGACCCCACCAGCGGGACATGGACAACCGCCGGGCTACCGACGTATCCGGACAGCCGCCTGACGGGATTCCGGATGACCGTCAGTAACGACACCCGGTGGTACGAGGTTGACAGTGCGACCCGGTTGTTGGACGGCCGAGTGCTGTTGACCATCGCGTCGAACGTGCTTCTCTACGACGCCGACGGTTCGCCGGGATAAGGCGATGAGCTGAGCCGGCGTCCACTCGGGTCGCGTTCCCGTCACCGGTTCGCCCGCGTGAGATGCTGCACCAACGACAATTCGGGAACGAATCGGACCCCTCGCCTCGCCATAATGCGGGCGAGTGCAGCCGAGTGGCTGCGCCGACGCCGAGGGCCGTGATGCAGCGAGAGCTCGTGGTGCGGGCGCGGAAGGGCGATCATGACGCCTTCACCGCGCTGGCAGCCGCCGCGATCCCACGCCTGGACACGGCCGCCTGGCTCATCCTGCGGGACCCCGAGCAGGCCAAGGACGCCGTCCAGGACGCGCTCGTCCGAGCCTGGCGTGATCTGCCCACGCTCCGGGACCCCGATCGATTCGACCAGTGGCTTCGCCGGCTGCTCGTCCGTGCCTGCATCGATGAGGCGCGGCGGACGCGGCGGCACAGGGTCGACATCGAGTTCATCGACATGCACCAGGCTACGGTCGCCGGTCCGGAACCGACGGTCGTGAATCGCGACGAGCTCGCCCGCGGGTTCGTGCTCCTGGGGCCCGAAGAGCGGGCCCTGATCGTCCTTCGCTATTACCTCGACCTGTCGTTGCCAGAGGCTGCGGCCGCGCTCGGTATTCCACTCGGCACGGCGAAGTCCCGCGTCCATCGCGGGCTGCGCCAGCTGCGGGCGGCGCTCGACGCCGACTCGCGCGCCGACCTCGATGCGATGGAGGGCCGTCCGGCATGACGTCCGTGGATCGCTTCGAGGCCACGATCGCCGAGTGGCTGGACGCCGAGTCCGCCTTCCACCTGCCCGATCACCTGGGCGAGGTCGTGGCGCAGACCGCGGTCACCCGCCAGCGGCCGTGGTGGTCGAGCCTCGAAAGGTGGTTCCCCGTGCAGACCGCGGCTCGCTCGCACCCCAGCCCAGGTTGGGCTGGCTGCTCCTCATCGTCCTCGCGCTGATCGCCGTCGTCGGCGTCGCGCTCCTGACCGCCGGGCAACGGACTCGACCCGCGCCCCCGTTCGGGCCGGCCGCCAACGGCGCCGTCGCCTATGCGGAGGACGGCGACATCTACCGCTACGACATCGCTACCGGTCAGCGGTCGCCGCTGATCGTCGGCCCGACGTATGACTTCGGGGGAACGTTCTCCCGGGATGGCACCCGGCTCACGTTTGCGCGCATCCCGGCCGGCCACGTCGACGACGCGGACCCGCCCCTGTCCATCCTGGTCGCCGGGATCGACGGCTCGGACGTCAGGGAGCTGACCGGACCGGTCAACGGCAACTGCTGGTCCGACTGGTCACCGGATGGAAGCCGGATCGTCTACAGGTCGCAACTGCCGAGCGGCTACGGGCTGCTCAACGTCCTCGATGTCGCGACCGGCACGTCGACCACGCTCGACGTCGGCTCGTCCGTCCGATGCGGTGGCATCGCGTGGCGTCCGCCGGACGGCCGGGAGATCGTCTTCCGGGGCGACTACGGCGTGCGGCACGCGGTCTTCGCCGTCCGGCCGGACGGGACCGGGCTCCGCCAGGTCAACACGCAGATCCCGGTCTGCGACTGCGACAGTGGCGCAGCGATGTCGCCGGATGGCACGACGATGACCGTCACCCGCTGGGGAGACGAAGGCGCGCGCATCTGGTTGCTCGACCTGAACACGGGAACCGAGCGCGCGCTGCCGATCCCGCCGGCGACGTCCGCGCGAGGCGGCACCTTCTCGCCGGACGGTCGCCTCCTCGCGTACCCCCTCCTCCATCGCGTGACCTCGATGCAGAACGCCTACCAGGTCGTGGTCGCGCCGATCGACGGACACGGCCCGGCCGTGCCGCTCGGTCCGACGATCACCTTGCCCGATAACGGGAGCGACGAGGCGGGCGTGGGGCTCGCCTTCACGCCGGACGGAACGTCCGTCCTCGCGGCCTACCCGGACAGCCCGACGAGCATGAGCCAGACGACCTGGTTGCTGCCCGTGGACGGTTCGCCGGGAACGCGGGTCGGGCGCGGGCAATTCACCTCCATCGACGTCCAGCGACAGGCGCCCTGACGAGGGCGTGCGACGGGCGGGCGTCCCGATCGAGGGCGCCCGCCCGACCGCCCGTCGCACCCTTCCTCGCCGGTAGAATGCCGGCATGCCCTACCGCGTCACCCTGATCCCCGGCGACGGCATCGGGCCGGAGCTGGCGGAGGCCACCCGGCGCGTCCTCGATGCGTCGGGCGTCGCCTTCGAGTGGGAGGTCCAGGACGCGGGCGAGGCCGTCATGGCCGAGTACGGCACCCCGCTCCCGGAGCACGTGCTCGAGTCGGTGCGCCGCAACCGGGTCGCGCTCAAGGGCCCGATCACGACGCCCGTCGGCGGCGGCTTCCGCAGCGTCAACGTCACGCTCCGCCAGGTGCTCGGCCTGTACGCGAACCTCCGCCCGGCGCGGTCCCTCAAGGGCGTCGAGACGCGCTACGAGGACGTCGACCTCGTGATCGTGCGCGAGAACACCGAGGACCTGTACGCGGGCATCGAGCACATGGTCGGCCCCGACGCCGCCGAGAGCATCAAGATCATCACGAGGGCCGCGTCGGAGCGGATCGCCCGGTTCGCGTTCGAGTACGCCGTCGCGAACGGCCGGCACAAGGTCACGGCCGTCCACAAGGCCAACATCATGAAGCTCAGCGACGGGCTGTTCCTCGAGTCCTGCCGGACGGTCGCGGCCGACTACGAGGGCCGGATCGAGTTCGAGGACCGCATCGTCGACAACATGTGCATGCAGCTGGTCCAGAAGCCGGACCTGTACGACGTGCTCGTGCTGCCCAACCTGTACGGCGACATCGTGAGCGACCTGTGCGCGGGCCTCGTCGGCGGCCTGGGTGTCGCGCCCGGCGCCAACATCGGGACCGAGGCGTCGGTGTTCGAGCCGGTCCACGGCTCCGCGCCCAAGTACGCCGGCCAGGACCGGGCGAACCCGACCGCGCTCATCCTGTCGGGCGTCCTGATGCTGCGCCACCTCGGCGAGCAGGCGGCCGCGGAGCGGGTCGAGACGGCGTTGCGCGACGTGGTCGCCGAGGGCCGCCACACGACCTACGACCTCGGCGGGTCGACGGGCACGGCCGCCTACGCCGACGCGATCATCGAGCGGCTCGGCGCGCCCGCCGCCGCGGCGTCCTGACGGCACCGGCGCCGGCGACGGGAGGCTGAGGGTCCGATGCTGCAGCTACCGGGGCAGCGAGGGGATGCTCGCGTGGGCGTTCCACCGCATCTCGGGCGTCGCGATCTGGGTGTTCATCCTGCTCCACGTGTTCGACATCTGGCTCGCAGGCGCGAACCCGACGCTGTACGACGAGGTGCTGCAGGTCTACGCGAGCCCGGGCGGGCGGGTGCTCGAGGTGCTCCTCGGCGCGGCGCTGCTGTACCACTCGCTGAACGGCCTGCGGATCATCATCATGGACTTCTGGCCCGCGATGACCCGCTACCACACCCAGCTGTGGTACGCGTGCTGGGTGCTGTTCGTGATCGTGGGCATCCCCGTCGCGATCCAGATCATGGCGCCGGCCTTCGGCTTCGCGCCGCCGTTCACGTTCAAGGGCTGACGATGGCACGCGTGACCCGGTCCGGATCGGCGAGGCCCCAGGGCGGCGGCTGGGAGCTGGCCATCTGGTACGGCATGCGCCTGACCGGCCTCGGCCTGTTCGTCCTGGCATTGGCGCACTACCTGATCACGCACTTCCTGTCGGACCCGGCGTCGCAGAACGCGGCAGTGGATCGGCATCCGCTGGGACAACATCGCCTGGCGGACCATCGACTGGCTGATGCTCGCGTTCGTGATCTTCCACGGGTTCATGGGCCTGCGGACGGTGGTCGGCGACTACACCTCGCGGCGGCGTCCGGACCGCGATCACGATGGGCCTCTACCTCGGCGCCATCGTCCTGTTCGCGCTGGGCACGATCGTGCTGGTCACGCTGCCGCTGAAGGGGCCCGTGCCGTGACCGGTCGATGATCCGGTCGCACGACGCGCTGGTGATCGGCGCGGGCGGGGCCGGCCTGTGGGCCGCGCTGGAGCTCGCCAAGGCGGGCGTCGACTCCGCCGTCGTGACCAAGCTCTACCCGACCCGCTCCCACACCGGCGCCGCGCAGGGCGGGGTGTGCGCCGCCCTGGGCAACCAGGAGGAGGACCACTGGGAGTGGCACATGTTCGACACCATCAAGGGTGGCGACTACCTCGTGGACCAGGACGCGGCCGAGGTGCTGGCGCGCGAGGCGATCGAGACGGTGATCGAGCTCGAGCACATGGGCCTGCCGTTCAACCGGACGCCCGACGGGCGGATCGACCAGCGGCGATTCGGCGGCCACACCCGCAACTACGGCGAGGGCCCGGTGAAGCGGTCGTGCTTCGCCGCCGACCGCACCGGGCACATGATCCTGCAGACGCTGTACCAGCAGTGCATCAAGCACGGCGTGCAGTTCTACGACGAGTACCACGTGGTCGACCTGGTGACCGAGGGCGGCGACCTCGGCGACGGGGGACGGGCCGCGGGCGTCGTGGCCTACAAGATCGCCGACGGGGAGCTGGTCGTGCTCCGGGCGAAGGCCGTCCTGCTCGCCACGGGCGGCTTCGGGCGGATGTTCCGGGTGACGTCGAACGCGTGGAGCCTGGCGGGCGACGGCGTGGCGCTCGCGTACCGCCACGGCGTGCCGATGGAGGACATGGAGTTCTACCAGTTCCATCCGACCGGGATCGTGGGGCTGGGCGTGCTGCTGTCGGAGGCCGCGCGCGGCGAGGGCGGCTACCTCCTCAACGGCGAGGGCCGGCGGTTCATGGAGGACTACGCGCCGACGCTGATGGAGCTCGCGCCCACGGGACATGGTCAGCCGGGCGATCGTCCAGGAGGTCCGGGCCGGGCGGGGCGTCGACGGCAAGGACTACGTCTTCCTCGACGTGCGGCACCTCGGCCGGAAGGTGATCGAGGAGAAGCTGCCCGACATCACCGACTTCGCGCGGATCTACCAGGGCGTCGAGCCGCTGACCGAGCCGGTGCCGATCCAGCCGACGGCGCACTACGCGATGGGCGGCATCCCGACCGACCTCAACGCGCGGGTCACCCGCGACGCGGAGGGCACGCTGGTGCCCGGGCTGTACGCGGCGGGCGAGGCCGCCTGCGTGTCCGTCCACGGCGCGAACCGCCTGGGGACGAACTCGCTCGTCGACCTGCTGGTGTTCGGCCGTCGCGCCGGGCGCCGGATGGCCGAGGACGTCAAGGGGACCGGCATGCCCGACGTCAGCGACGACGCGACCGAGCCCGCGCGGGCCGACCTCGCGGCGCTCGTCGGCCACAAGTCGGGGGAGCGGGCGCAGGGCATCCGCCGCGACCTGGCCTCGATGATGATGGAGGACGTCGGCGTCTACCGCGACGAGGCGAGCCTGCGGCGCGCCAAGCACGCCGTCGAGGCGCTCCAGGACCGGTTTTCGCGCGTCGTGGTCCACGACAAGGGCTCGACGTTCAACACCGACCTGCTCGAGGCCCGCGAGGTGGGCTACCTGCTCGACTGCGCCGAGACCACCGTGCTCGCGGCGCTGGCGCGGACCGAGAGCCGCGGCGCGCACAGCCGCGAGGACTACCCCGAGCGCGACGACGTCAACTTCCTCGCCCACTCGCTGGCGACGAAGCGCGACGGGGCCATCCGGCTGACCTACAAGCCGGTCACGATCACCACGTTCCAGCCCAAGCCCAGGGTCTACTGAGCCGATGCTGACCGAGCTGCGCATCCTGCGCTACGACCCCGAGCAAGACACGAAGCCGCACCAGGAGTCGTATCGCGTGCGGGCCGAGCCGATGGACCGCGTGCTCGACCTGCTGCACAAGGTCAAGGACGAGCAGGACGGGACGCTGACCTTCCGCCGCTCGTGCGGGCACGGCGTGTGCGGCTCGGACGCGATGCTGATCAACGGCCGCAACCGCCTGGCCTGCAAGATCCGCGTCGACCAGCTGGGCGGCAAGAAGATCACGGTGGCGCCGCTGCCCGGCCTGCCGCTGATCAAGGACCTCGTCGTCGACATGGAGGGGTTCTTCGCGAAGTTCCGGAGCGTCCAGCCGTACCTGCAGGACGACGGCACCGTGCCCACCCGCGAGCGGCGCCAGTCGCAGGCCGACCGGGAGCGCTTCGACGACACCACGAAGTGCATCCTGTGCGCCGCGTGCACGTCCTCGTGCCCCTCGTTCTGGGCGCAGCCCTCGTACGTCGGGCCGGCCGCGATCGTCAACGCCCACCGGTTCATCTTCGACAGCCGCGACGACGCCGCGGAGGAGCGGCTCGAGATCCTGGCCGACAAGGACGGGGTGTGGCGCTGCCGGACGATCTTCAACTGCACGGACGCGTGCCCGCAGGGGATCCACGTCACGCAGGCGATCCTCGAGGTGTCGTCGAAGATCGTGGAGCGACGCGCCTGAGCGAGCCGTCGCTCCCGGTCTACCCGCACCTCGTGATCCGCACGGACGGTGCGGCCCGCGGCAACCCGGGGCCCGCGTCGCTCGGCGCGGCGCTGATCGACGGCTCCCGCGCCGACGCCCTGGATCCGACCGCGGCCCCGGACGCGACGATCTCGGAGGCCCTGGGCGTCCAGACCAACAACGTCGCCGAGTGGACGGGCGTGCTCCGGGCGCTCGAGCTCGCCCAGCGGCTGGGCGCCCAGAAGGTCGACATGTTCCTCGACTCGAAGCTGATCGTGGAGCAGCTCCACGGACGGTGGCGCGTGAAGGACGCGAAGCTGCAGCCGCTGTGGGCCGAGGCGAAGGCGACGCTGGCGGGGTTCCAGCGCTGGTCGGCGACCCACGTGCCGCGTGCCCAGAACTCGACCGCGGACCGCCTGGCCAACGAGGCGCTCGACCGGGTCGCGGCGGGCGGGCCGGCGCGCGTGGCCCGGGCGAGGCGGACGACCGGCGACTAGCCGTGGCCTACAATCCGCGGGCCAGCGAGGCGGCTGGACGGTCGCGCGTTCGCCGGGCAACCGGCGGGCGTGAGGAAAGTCCGAGCTCCACAGCGCAGGGTAGCGGGTAACGCCCGTCCGCCGAGAGGCGAGGACCAGTGCCACAGTGACGATGCCGGCCCTTCGGGGCCGGAGTGAAACGCGGCAAACTCTACCCGGAGCAAGGCCAAATAGGAGGGCGCAACCCCGGTTCGCCGGGGGGAGAGGCGCGCTGCCCAGCCCTCGGGTCGGCTGCATGAGCCGTCGGGTGACCGGCGGTCGAGATGGATGACCGTCGTCGCGGTTCGCCGCGGCACAGAACTCGGCTTACAGGCCGCTCTCGCTGGCACATCCCTCGAATGCGTGCGCGAGATGCGCCGGCGTCGTCGGCCGCGGTCAGTCCTCGTCCGGGCGGAAGATGTGGGCCGCGGCGCAGGCGTTGCAGATCGGCATCGCGGAATCGAGGTCGCCCAGGGGGATCGGCACCTTGCGGTCCGGGTAGAGGCATTCGACCTCGTAGATGCGCTCGCGGGCGCGATCCAGCGAGATCAACCGCCGGTAGGTGCAGCGCTTGATCCGGTGCGGAGCGAGCCGCGACGGATCGGTCTCGGGGCTCTGCGTGCTCATGGGAGCCGGCAGGGGGAGCGCCATGGCCTCCGGGCGTTGCCTCCAGTGACGGTGCGTGGGCGCAACGATAGTCGCTATCTGTTTGATGTTCGCCCTGAACGGGAGGCGCAGCCTACCACCATGGATTCCGCCGCGGCAATGTGCTGGAGGTACTAGACTCCCCGCGGTCGGGGGGTACGCGGCTTCAACGCACCGGGAGGGTTGACCCTGAGCGACTGGCCGACGACGCCCGCCGATGGCGACGCCGAGGCTGGGCCCGAGGCCGGGTCCGCCCCGCCCGAGGCCGGGTCTGCCCAGGTCGCAGCCCCGCCGCCAGCCCCTCGGCCTCCGCTGTCGATCCTCGACGATGCCGCACGCTCGCCCGATCCCGCGGTCTGCCCGTTCTTCCGGTTCGAGCTCGAGGGCGACCTCGTCGCGCCGCTCCTCAAGCCCGACGACGGCAACCGCTGCGCGGCGATCGGCGATCCGCGCCCGCAGTCCGCGCGCCAGCAGGAGCTCGTCTGCCTGCGTTCCGCGCATGCGGACTGCCCGCGGTACCTCAAGGGCACCGCTGCGCTCGAGGACCCGAAGGCCGCCAGCCGGTCGGGTGCGGTGCCGAAGGCGACGGTCGCCGCGATCCTGATCCTGGTGCTCTCCGCGGGGATCTCGTTCGGCTTCGTCGTGCAGCGCGGCGGCATCGACCTGCCCGTCATCGCCGGCGCGCCGGGCTCGACCGCGATCGCCCTCGCGCCGTTGCCATCCGACGAGCCGACCGAACCCCCGAGCGTCGAGCCCGCGACCGACCCGGCCGCGGTCGAGGCGAGCTCCGCACCCCCGAGCCCATCGGCTGTCGCGACGCCGTCGGCGATCGTCCTCGCCGTCGCCCAGCTCGTCGCCGTCGCCGAGCGCACCGCCGTCGTCATCGCCGCCCCCGACGACCGCCCCGGCGGTCACGCCAACGCCCGAGGTGACGCCGCGGCCGACGCCCAAGCCGACGAAGAAGCCGCAGAGCGACCGGTACAAGCTGCTCGATCCGTGCCCCAGCCAGCCCAAATGCTGGATCTACACGGTGCGGTCGGGCGACAACCTGTTCAGCATCGCGCACTACTTCGGGATCCCGATGAGCGTGATGTACGACTGGAATCCGCGATACGCGAACGGCGCCCGCCTCCGCGCCGGCGACCAGGTCCGGATGCCGCCGCCCAGGCGCTGACCGACCGAGCGAAAAGGCCGCCGCCGGCGCGCCCGTCGCCCGCGGGTTCCCGACCCGGGTGAGGTGCGCCGGGTACGGGCGACGGGTGAGGCGCGCGCGGCTGCTCTCCAGGAGAGCGTTCGGAGGGAGATTCGCGTCTGATTCCGCTATCTCGCACGCGTGGAGAGCCGCGGCCGGCCGTTCGATCGCGGGGCGAGCAGCTTCGGGTGATAGGCGTCGTACCGCTCGCGGGGAGAGCCGCGGGGCGGGGCGGGCGAGCGGCGGGGCGCTGGGCGGGGGAGCGTCGCGGGGGATCAGGCGCGACGGCCGCGGGGCGCCGGACCGCGACCGCCGCGTGCTGGAGAGGGCCGCCGGCGAACACCGCTGATCCCCCACGCCCTGACCGCTGTGCGATTTCCCCATTGACGGGCCTCCGGACCGCGCTATGATGCCCCGAAGTGGCGCAAAGTGGTGGAAAGTGGGGAACCAGCCGCCTGGAGGGCAGGGCCCAGCAGGCGACGAACCGTCCCCGGGTTGATCGGTCCATCCGCCGCCATCCGATGTCAGGGAGAGAACGGGAGCGGTGTTCACCGGTGAGTACCGTCACGCGGTCGATGGCAAGGGGCGCATCGCCGTCCCGGCGCGATTCCGCGGGCAGCTCGCGGATGGCGCCGTGGTCGCCCGGTGGCTCGACAGCTGCCTGGCGATCTTCCCGATGACCGCCTGGAGTGAGCTCGCGGCTCGTGTCGGGAGCCTGCCGATGACCGATCCCAACGCCCGGCTGTTGCAGCGCCAGCTGTTCAGCGGAGCGATGGAGACCGAGCTCGACGGGCAGGGGCGCGTCCTCGTTCCGCAGGGCCTGCGCGAGTTCGCCGGCCTCGAGGCCGAGGCGCTGGTGCTGGGATCCCGCGACCACGCGGAGATCTGGGCGCCGGCCCGCTGGACCGACTACAGCCGGAGCCTCGACGACCCCGACGCGTTCGCCCGCGCGATCGCCGGGCTGGGGATCTGACGTCGCACCACATGCGCTTCCAGGGTCCGCTCGGGATCCGCAACCGACTCGTGGAGGAGAGATGGAGCTAGGGCACCTGCCGGTCATGCCGGACGAGGTCCTTGGGACGCTCGCACCGGCGCCCGGCAGCCTCCAGATCGACGCGACGGTCGGCGGCGGTGGGCACACCGAGCGGATCCTGGAGGCCGCCAAACCCGACGGCCGCGTCCTCGGGCTCGACGCCGACCAGGCGGCGATCGACCGGGTCGCCCGGCGGCTGGCCGGGTACGGCGACCGGCTCGTCCTGCGCCAGGCGAACTTCCGCGAGCTGGCGTCGGTCGCGCCCGCGGCGGGCTTCGAGGCCGTCGACGGGGCGCTGTTCGACCTCGGGCTGTCGAGCTTTCAGCTTGCGGACCGCGAGCGGGGCTTCGGCTTCCGCACCGGCGGCCCGCTCGACATGCGCTTCGACACGACGCGCGGCGTGCCGGCGTCGGAGCTGCTCGCGACCCTCGACGCCGACCAGCTCGCCGCCCTGTTCCGGCGCTACGGCGAGGAGCCGTCCGCGTGGAAGATCGCCAAGGCGATCGTGGCGGCCCGGGAGACGGCGCCGATCGAGACCGCGGAGGACCTCGCCCAGCTCGTCGAGACGGTCGCGCCCGGCAATCCGCGCCAGCGACGGCGCATCCACCCAGCCACCCGAGTGTTCCAGGCGCTTCGGATCGCGGTCAACGAGGAGCTCGACGCGCTTCCCGAGGGGCTCGCCTCCGCCGTCGACCTGCTGCGGCCGGGCGGCCGCCTCGTGGTGCTGTCCTACCACTCGCTCGAGGACCGCATCGTCAAGCGTTTCTTCGCCGCCGAGCGGCGGGGCTGCACGTGCCCGCCCGAGGTGCCCGTGTGCATCTGCGGCCACGCCCCCCGCCTGCGACTCGTGACCCGCCCGTCGATGACGCCAACCCAGGCCGAGGTCGACGCCAACCCCCGAGCCCGGAGCGCGCGCTTGCGTGCTGCCGAGCGGCTGGCCGCCTGAGCGGGCCGCGCCATCGACTGACGAGGAGCCACCCCGATCCCCGCGCCGACCGGTCACTGCCGACCCGGTCGATCGACGCCCGGCCCGATGCCGGCCCCCCCGCTTACGGAGGAGGAGTCCCGTGAGCAAGCGCCACCAGCAGAACCGTCGCAAGAGCTACGGACGCCGTCAGCACGAGCTGCACGAGCGCCTGCAGCGAGAGCCGCAGCCCGAGGAGGCCCACGACGGCCTCGACGACGTCGCGTCCGGCGCGTTGGGCGACCGCTTCTCGTTCATGGACACGCGCACCAGTCGCCTCCGCTACGCGCTCGGCGATTGAGGTGGCCGTCTATCAGGGTGCACGCCAGCGCACCATCGTCCTGCCGCGCCGCCCGCGGATCGCGCTCGGGGCACCCACGGCCCCGACCCTGCCGCGTCGCCATCTGCGATCGGCCGTCCGCTCCCGGCGCGGGCCGTCCCGCCTCGCCGTGCTCCTGGCCGCGATCGTGATCGCGTTCGCGGGGGCGTTCTTCTCGCTATCCCAGGACATCCGCGTCTCCGCGACCGGCTACGAGATGGACCGCCTGGTCATCGACCAGCAGCGGCTCCAGGCGCAGGCCGACGACCTGCGCAATGAGCTCAACCGCCTCGGCAAGGCGCCGGCGATCCGCAAGTTCGCGATCGACGCCGGCCTCGGGCCGCTCCCGGAACCCGAAATCATCGCGGCGCGCTAGGAGCGCCGGATCGTCATGCTCGGCCGGACGGATTCCCGCGCCCGCGCGCTGCTCGTCCTGATCGGCTTCGTGCTGGTGGCGGGCAGCCTCGGCGTGCGACTCGCGTACTGGCAGGTGGGCCGTCACGACGAGCTGTCCGCGCAGGCGGTGCGGCAGTCGTCGACGCGCTACGAGATCCCGTCGACGCGGGGCTCGATCTACGACCGGACGGGCACGGTGGTGCTCGCGACGAGCGTCGACCGCGACCGGCTGGCGGCCTATCCCAAGCTCCTCACCCCGGACCGTCGCGCGGCTGTCGCCTCGCGGCTGGTGACGATCCTCGGCCTCGAGGGTGACGCCGCCGCCGAGCTGACGGCGCGCATGGAGTCGGAGCGAGAGTACGTGGTCCTCGCGCGCGACCTCGACCCGGCCATCTCCGAGCAGATCCGCACCGAGAGCACCGGCGACAACCCCACCCTCGCGGCGCTGCTGCTGGAGCCGGAGCCCGTCCGCGTCTACCCGCAGCCGGGCGGCGGTCCCGACACCACCCTCGCCGCCCACGTGCTGGGCTTCGTCAACCGTGACGGCGCCGGCCAGTACGGCATCGAACAGCACTACCAGGACCAGCTCGCCGGCATGCCGCGCGTGGTTGCCGCCCAGAAGGATGCGGCGGGCAACCCCGTGCCCGACTCGTCGACCGTCCTCGATCCCGGCTACCCGGGCCAGGACTTGACCCTGACCCTCGACGCCTCGCTCCAGGTTGCCGTCGAGCAGGAGCTCCTCGCGGCGTGGATCGCCGACCGCGCCAAGCGGGTCTCGGCCGTCGTGATGGATCCCTACAGCGGCGAGGTCGTCGCCTACGCGAGCTACCCCTCGTACGACGCCAACGACTACCAGGCGATCGCCGCGACGACGCCCGAGCAATTCGTCGACCCGATCGTGTCGACGGTCTACGAGCCCGGGTCGGTGTTCAAGATGCTCACGGCGACGGCCGCGATCGGCAACGGGAGCGTCACGCCCAAGACCCGCCTGACCGACACCGGGAAGTTGTGGGTTGACGGCGGCCACGCCCACGTCGACGACGCCGACCACCTGGCGATGGGCCGGATGACCTTCCGCGACGCGGTGGCCTACTCGCGCAACGTCGTCGCCGCGAAGGTCGCGCTCGCCCTCGGTCACAACACCCGCGAGTCGTCGCGGATCCTGTACGACACCTGGCGCCGCATGGGCTTCGGGTCCCTCACCGGCATCGACGTCGCCAACGAGGTGCCGGGCATCGTGCGCGATCCCTCGGTCACCCCGTGGCGTCAGATCGACGTCGCCAACGGCGCCTTCGGGCAGGGCGTCGCCGTCACGCCGATCCAGCTCGCCCAGGCGTACTCGGCGATGGTCAACGGGGGGACGCTCGTCCGCCCGCGCGTCGTCCGCTCGATCGGCGATTCCGAGACCCACCCGGTGTACGAGGGCCGGGTGATGCCCGCGAGCCTGTCGAAGACCCTGCAGGCGATGATGCAGCACGTCATCACCGAGGTCGACTTCTACCGCAGCCGGACCCTCATCCCGGGCTTCGAGGTCGGCGGCAAGACCGGCACGGCGCAGATCTGGGACGCCGACAAGGGCGCGTGGAAGGTCAACAAGTTCAACTACTCGTTCGTCGGGTACATCGGACGCAAGGCCGGCCATCCCGACCTCGTCGTCGCGGTGCGGATCGAGGAGGGGACGCCCACCGTCGTCCGCCTCGGCCACCTGGAGATGCCCGTGATGTCGTTCGAGCTGTTCCGCCGGATCGCCCATGACTCCATCAGCACGCCGTTCCTCGTCCCCGACGACGAGTCGATCCCCGCCAATGCCGCGGCCAATCCGTGACCGTGGCCTGTGCGACACTCGGCCGCGTGATGTCGGGCGACGCCCCCGCGCTGCACGCCCAGGACCTCGTCGCGGCGACCGGCGGCACGCTCCTGCGGCACAGCGAACGCCCGATCCGAGGCGGCGCGGTCGACTCGAGGCTGGTCGAGCCGGGACAGATGTTCGTGGCCCTGGCGGGCGAACGCACCGACGGGCATCGGTACCTGGCGGACGTCGCGGCTCGCGGAGCGGCGGCGCTGATCGTGGGCCGGCCGCCGGACGCCAACGCGGGCGAGGCGCCGCTCGACGCCCTCGGCGACCTCACCGTCCTCCTCGTCCCGGACCCGCTGCGGGCGTTGCACGCGATCGCGGCGGCCTGGCGCCGGCGGTTCGACCCGCTGGTCATCGGCATCACCGGCAGCATCGCCAAGACCTCGACCAAGGAGGCGGTGGCGGGTGTGCTGGAGCGGCGGCTGGTCACGCTCCGCACCGAGGGCAACCAGAACAACGAGGTCGGGCTGCCGCTGACCGTGCTGCGGCTTGGGCCCGAGCACGCCGCGGCGGTCCTCGAGATGGGCATGTACGTCGGCGGCGAGATCCGCGAGCTCGCGCACATCGGGCTGCCCGAGATCGGGATCGTGACCGCGGTCCAGCCCGTCCATCTGTCGCGGATCGGCTCGTTGGACGCGATCGAGGACGCCAAGGCCGAGCTGGTCGAGGCGCTGCCCCCGGCCGCCGACGGCGGCCTCGCGATCCTCAACGCCGACGACGAGCGGGTCCGCCGCATGGCCACCGGCGCACGAGCGCCCGGACGATGACGTATGGCTTCGCCGACGACGCCGACGTGCGCGCGGACGAGGTCGAGTCGCGCGGGCTCGACGGGATGGCGTTCCGGCTCCGCACGCCGGCGGGCGACCGGGCCGTCGAGATCCCGGCCCTCGGGCGACTCGCCGTGCACAACGCGCTGGCCGGCGCCGCCGCCGGCCTCGCCGCGGGCCTCAGCCTCGACGACGTGGTGCCCGGGCTGGCCGTGCCGTCGCGCGCCGCGCACCGCTCGACGGTGATCCGCGCCGGCGGCGTCGTGATCGTCGACGACAGCTACAACGCCGCACCCCGCTCGGTCATCGCGGCGCTCGACGTCCTGGCCGGGGTCCCGGCCGCTCGCCGGATCGCCGTGCTGGGCGAGATGCGCGAGCTGGGCGACGCGCACGATGCGGGCCACCTCGAGGTCGGACGGGCCGCCGGCGGGGCCCTCGACGCCCTGGTCGTCGTGGATGGCGAGCCCGGTGGCGCCGCCCGGGGGATCGTGGACGGCGCGCTCGCCGCCGGCCTCCCGGCGGGCTCCATCACCACCGTCGCCACGGCCGAAGACGCCGTCCTCGCCACGACGACGATCGTCCGGCCCGGCGACGCGGTGCTGGTCAAGGCGTCGCGCGGCGTGGAGCTCGAACGGGTCGTCGACGGCCTCGTCTCGGCGCTCGGCGGCCCGGAGCCGGCCCCGTGACGCTGGAGCTGATCCAGGGGCTGCTGCTCGCGTTCGCCCTCGTCGTGATCCTGATGCCGCCCTACATGCGGCTGCTGCGCCACGCCGGTTTCGGCAAGCAGATCCGCGAGGAAGGCCCCCAGAGCCACATGGTCAAGTGGGGGACGCCGACGATGGGCGGCCTGCTCGTGATCATCGTCGTGATCGTCATCTTCCTGGTCCTGCGCTGGCCGCCCCAGGGCGGCGTCATCGCCCCGCTCGCGACGCTCGCGTTCGTGGGCCTGCTCGGCGCCGCCGACGACTACCTCAACGCGCGAACCGGCGAGGGAATCCGCGTCCGCCAGAAGCTGTTGTGGCAGAGCGTCGTCGCCCTGGTCGTCGCGTACCAGATCCAGAACACGTACCAGATCACTGGCATCCGGGTGCCGTTCGTAGGCGATGTGGCGATCGACCCGGTCGTCTACATCTTCTTCGCCGCGTTCGCGATCGTGGCCTCGTCCAACGGCGTCAACATCACCGACGGCCTGGACGGCCTGGCGGGCGGGACCCTCGCGTTCGCCTTCGTCTGCTTCCTGATCATCGCGCTGCTGAACATCCCGGCCCAGCCCCAGATCGCGCTCCTGTGCGCACTGATCATCGGTGCGCTGCTGGGCTTCCTGTGGTTCAACGTCCACCCGGCCCAGATCATCATGGGCGACGCCGGATCGCTCTCGCTGGGGGCGACGCTGGCCGTGATCGCCCTCATCACGGGCCAGATCCTGGTCCTGCCACTGATCGGGCTCATCTTCGTCATCGAGACCATGTCCGACATCATCCAGATCGGCTACTTCAAGCTGTCCGGCGGCAAACGCGTGTTCCGGATGGCGCCGCTCCACCACCACTTCGAGCTCGGCGGCTGGGACGAGGAGAAGATCACGCTCCGGTTCTGGATCGTGGGCATCCTTGCCGGGCTGCTCGGCGTCACGCTGTTCCTGGCCTCGATCAATGCCCTCGTCTGAGATGCCGGCGACCGAGATGAGCACCGACCGCCCGATCGACCTCGACGCCCTGACCCTCGACGCTGTCCGCGGCGGCGCGCTCGCCAGTCGGCCCATCACCGTCCTCGGTCTGGCACGCAGCGGGATCGCCCTCGCGCGCTTCTTCGCCGATGCCGGGGCCACGGTGACCATCTACGACGGCCGCCCGGCGGACGAGCTCGAGCGCGGGATCGCGCAGCTCGGCGGACGAGACGTGACCCTGCGCCTGGGGCCGGACGTCGACCCGGCGTCGACCTGGACCGGTGCCGCGCTGGTCGCCACCTCGCCTTCGATCACCCCGGACTACCCGACGACCGAGCCGCGTCTGCGACGCCAGCTCCAGGCCCTCGTCGCAGCGCACGCCGCGGGCGATCCCACCGCGCCCGCGCTCGTCGCCGAGGCGGACCTGTTCCTCCGACTGTGCCCCGCGCCGACGGTCGGCGTCACCGGCACCAAGGGCAAGACGACGACGTCCGCCCTGGCGCACGCGATCCTGTCCGCCGATCCCATCCACCCGGCGGTCCTGGGCGGCAACATCGGCGTGCCCCTGATCGAGCGGCTGCCCGAGCTCACCCCGGACCATCGCGTCGTCATCGAGCTGTCCGAGCTGCAGCTGCCGACGTTGTCGCGCGGAACGACGGTCGCGGTCTACACCAACGTCACCTCCGACCACCTCGATCGCCACGGGTCGGTCGAGGCGTACCGGCGCGTCAAGCGGCGGCTGGCGGAGCTGGTCGACCCCGATGGTGCGATCGTGCTCAACCTCCAGGATCCGGTCGTCGGCGGGTACGCGGGCCTGGGCCTCGCGCCGGCGGTCCTGTACCGGGACGACCGTCCCGTGGCCGGCGGGCTGGGGGTGCTCGACGGCTGGATCGTCGCTGCTGCTGTCGAGCGGCTGCCGCTGGCCGGCGGCGGGGTCGCCGCGACCGGCCCGGGCGGCGGGATCATGCCGGTCGACGAGCTGGCGATTCCCGGGCGGCACAACGTCTCCAACGCGCTGGCCGCGGTCGCCGTCGGCCTCCTGTTCGGCGTCGCGCCCGACGCGATCCGGCGGGCCGCTGCGGGATTCACGGGCGTCGAGCACCGGCTCCAGCCGGTCGGCCTCGTCGACGGCGTGCGGTTCGTGAACGACTCGCAGGGCACCCAGCCCGACGCCGTCATCGCCGCGCTGCGCGCCTTCGAGCCGCCCGTGGTCCTGATCGCCGGCGGCCGCGACAAGGGCGTCGACCTGCGCGAGCTGGCGGCCGTCGCGGCCGAGACCGCCACCGCAGCGGTCCTGATCGGGGAGAGCGGCCCGGTCCTCGAGGCGCTGCTGGCCGGCGCGGGCATCGCGCACACGGCCCGCGCCGGTTCGATGGACGAGGCCGTGGCGACCGCGGACGCGCTGGCCCGCGACGCGCTGCGCCACCGACCGCCGGGCACGGTCGCGACCGTCCTGCTGAGCCCGGCGGCGGCGTCGTTCGACATGTTCGAGGACTACGCGGCCCGTGGGCGGGCCTTCATCGCGGCCGTCGGCCGCCTGGCGGAGGCGAGATGAGCACGACGCCGGTGACCGCGGTCCGTCGGACGCCCCGCAACGCGGTGCCGCGGACGGCGCCACGGACCCAGATCACGCTCCAGCGCGAGCGGCACGAGCCCGAGTACGGGATCCTCGTCGCGATCGTCGCCCTGGCCGCGATCGGCATCCTGATGGTCTATTCCTCGTCCGCGATGAAGGCGTTCCTCCAGCGCGACGACACGTTCGCGATCGTCGGCCCGCAGATCCAGTGGGCCGCGCTCGGGATGGTCGCGATGGTCGCGATGATGCGGATCGACTACCGCTGGCTGCGGGTGGCGTCGGTGCCCCTGTTCGTCATCGGGATCGTCAGCCTGATGCTCGTGTTCGTGCCACAGATCAACATCGTGGTCGGCGGCTCGGCCCGCTGGCTCAAGATCGGGCCGCTGCCGGCGGTCCACCCGGCGGAGTTCATGAAGCTCGCGCTGGTCGTGTACCTGGCCCACTGGTTCGCGAAGCGCGGCAGCGGGGTCCGCGGCTTCTGGACCGGGACCGTGCCGTTCCTCGTGATCACCGGGCCCGTGGTGATGCTGGTGCTGATCGAGCCCGACCTCGGGACGTCGTCGGTGCTGGCGTTCACGGCGTTCACGCTGTTCTTCCTCGCGGGCGCGAACCTCTTCCACCTGGCGGGCCTGGCCGCCGCCGCGGTGCCGGCCGTGCTGCTGATGTTCATGCGCGGCTACCAGATGGACCGCATCAGCGCGTGGCTCAACCCGTGGGACCAGGCGTCCGGCCTCGGCTTCCACAGCGTCCAGGGCTTCCTCGCGCTCGCGCTCGGCGGCCTCGTCGGGGCGGGTCTGGGCGAGAGCCGCCTCGCGGGCGGGCTGTTCCTGCCCAACGCGTCGAACGACTTCATCTTCGCGATCATCGGCGAGGAGTTCGGGCTGCTCGGCGCCGGGCTCGTGATCGTGCTGTTCCTCGCCTTCGGCTACCTGGGCATCCGGACGTCGCTGGGGGCGCCCGACACGTTCGGCGCGCTGCTGGCGGCGGGGATCACCGGCTGGATCTGCATCCAGGCGTTCATCAACATCGCGGTGGTGGTGGGGCTGATCCCGGTCACCGGCATCCCGCTGCCGTTCGTGTCGGCGGGCGGCTCGTCGCTGGTGATCAGCTTCGCCGCGATCGGCATCCTGCTGTCCGTGTCCCGAGAGACGGTCGAGAAAGGAACCTGGAACGATGCGCCTGCTGATCGCGGGCGGGGGAACGGGCGGTCACATCTACCCGGCCCTCGCCGTCGCCCGGTCGCTTCGCGCACGACCCGACGGGGCTGAGCTCGCCTGGCTCGGCGGCCATCGCGGCCTCGAGGCGACGCTCGTGCCACCGTCCGGGATCCCGTTGCGGCGACTGTTCCTCCGCTCGCTCCGGTCCGCCGCGCGCGACGTCCATCTCGTGCTCGACCCGATCCGGCTGGGCCTGTCGATCCCGCAGGCCCTCGTCCTGCTGCTCGCACGCCGCCCGGCCGCCATCTTCACGACCGGCGGCTACGTCGCGATCCCGACCCTGCTCGCCGCCGCGGTGCTCCGGATCCCCAGCGTGCTGTGGGAGGGCAACGTGGTCCCGGGCCGCAGCGTGCGCTTCGTCGCGGCGCGGGCGACGGTGCTCGCGGTGAGCTACGCGGAGACGGCGGCGACGCTCGGGCACCCGCGCGCGTACGTCACGGGGACGCCCATCCGGTCGCTCAGGGGCGTCGACCCGGACGAGGCGCGCGAGGCGTTCGGCGGTCGACCCGGGGAGCGAATCCTGCTGGTGTTCGGGGGCTCGCAGGCCGTGCGGCGCATCAACGACGCCGTAGCCGCCGCGCTGCCGAGGCTCGTCGAGCGGGTGCGGGTCGTGCACGTGACCGGGGATGCCGGGTACGCGCCGGCGCTGGCCGCCCGGGAGACCCTCCCCGAGGCCCTCCGCGACCGGTATCGTCCGCACGCCTTCCTGTACGGCGACGAGATGACCCGGGCGCTGGCCGCGGCCGACCTCGCCGTCGGGCGCGCCGGTGCCTCGTCCATCGCCGAGGCCGCCGCCTTCGCCCTGCCGATGGCGATCGTGCCGTATCCCCACGCCTCCGGCCACCAGCGCCGCAACGCGGAGCTCCACGCCGCCGCCGGTGCGGCGGTGCTGGTCGAGGACGAGGACCTCGACGCCGACCGGCTGGTGGAGGTCGCGGGCCTGCTCGCGGATCCCGCCGCGCACGCCGCCATGTCGGCCGCGGCGCGCGACCTGGCCCGGCCGGACGCGGCCGACGCGGTCGCGGACCTCGTGCTCGCGAGCGCACACCGCGAGACGCTGCCCAGCCAGGAGGAGATCGAGGCGGTCGCCCGGGGCCGGCGCGGATGAGCGGCTCCGCGACCTTCGACGCCCTCGCCGTCGGGTCCGACATCCAGCGTCGGATCGGGGTCAAGACATCGCGCGACGAGCCGCTGGCGCGGTTCACGACGATGCGCGTCGGCGGGCCGGCCGACCTGTTCGCCGTGGCCCACAACCTGTTCGAGCTGCGCGGCCTCGTGCGCTACACGCGCGCGCGAACGATCCCCCTGTTCCTGCTCGGCCGCGGGAGCGACCTCGTGATCGCGGACGCCGGGATCCGCGGGCTGGTCGTCCAGGTTCGGGCGGAGGCGACGAAGGTCGACGGCGAGCGCTTCCACGCGGACGCCGGCGTCCCGATGGCGCGCGCCGCGACGGAGAGCCAGAAGGCCGGCCTCGGCGGGCTCGAGTACGGGCTCGCGATCCCGGGCACAGCCGGGGGCTCGGTCTGGGCGAACGCGGGCGCCCACGACAGCGATACGGCGGGCGTGCTCGAGTCGGCGACGGTCGTCCTGGCCGACGGCACCGAGCGCGAGATCCCGGTCGCGGAGCTCGGCTTCACCTACCGCCACAGCCGGTTCAAGGACGCGGCGGCGCTGGCCGACGGCGACCCGGGCGAAGTGGTGCTGTCGACCACGTGGGCGCTCCACCGGGCGGACCCGGACGAGATCCGCGCCCGACTGGACGAGATCCGTCACTGGCGCCAGGCGCACCAGCCGCTGGGCCTGCCGTCTGCGGGCTCGGTGTTCCGCAACCCGCCCGGCGACTCGGCCGGACGCCTGATCGACGAGCTCGGGCTCAAGGGCCACCGCATCGGCGGCGCGGTCGTGTCGGAGAAGCACGCTAACTTCATCGTCAACGACCAGCGCGGGTCGGCGGCCGACGTCCGCCGGCTCGCCGACCATGTCCGCGGCCAGGTCCTCGCCCGTCACGGCATCGACCTCGCGTTCGAGGTCGAGTTCGCCGGCGACTGGTCCGGCTGGCCGACGCAGGAGGGCGCCTGATGCCCGTGCCGCCCCTCGGACACGACCAGGCCTCGACGCACGTCGCCGTCGTTCTCGGGGGACCCTCGGCGGAGCACGACGTCTCGATCGTGTCCGGGACCGCGATCCTCGACGCGCTCGTCGGCTCGGGGTATCCGGCCGAGGCCTGGCTGGTCGACCTCGACGGCGGCTGGTGGCGCCTGCCCGACGGCCATCGCCGAGACGGCCGGCCGCAGGCCGCGTACGACGACCCGGCCGCCCTCGGCGCCGACGGCCCGGTCGGGGCCGCCGCAGCCCTCGACCGAATGGCCGCGGCCGAGCCCCGGCCCGTCGTGTTCATCGCGCTCCACGGCCCGTTCGGCGAGGACGGCACCGTCCAGGCGCTGTGCGAGGCGGCCGGCCTCGCGTACACCGGGTCGGGGGTCGCGGCGTCCGCGATCGGGATGGACAAGGCCGTGTTCAAGCGCCTGATCCGCGGGCTGGGCCTGCCGGTGGTCGACTGGCGCGAGGTGCGGCTGGCCCGCTGGACCCGCGACCGCGACGGAGTCCTCGCCGAGCTCGAGGCGTTCGCCGCCGGCACGGGCGACGAGCGGCTGATGGTCAAGCCCGCCCGCCTCGGGTCGTCGGTCGGGATGACGCTCGCCCACGCGGCGGGGGAGCGGGCGGGAGCCCTCGACACCGCGTTCCGCTACGACGACCTCGCGCTCGTCGAGCGCTACCTCGCGGGTTCGCGGGACCTCGAGGTCGCGGTCATCGGCAACGAGCCGGATGCGATCGAGCTGTACGGCCCGGGCGAGATCGTCGCCGGCCACGAGTTCTACGACTACGCGGCCAAGTACACGGCCGGGCTGTCCGAGACGTCGATCGGGGCGGAGGTGACACCGGCGCAGAAGGCGCTCATCCTCAAGCTCGCCCGGGACGCCTACCGCGCGACCGGCTGCGAGGGCTTCGCGCGCGTGGACTTCCTGCTGGCCGGCACCGAGCTCGTCGTCTCGGAGATCAACACCATCCCGGGCTTCACGCCGATCAGCCTGTTCCCGACGCTCCCGGCCGCGGCCGGCTACGACTTCGCCGCGGTCTGCCGCCGGGTCGTGGACCTCGCGCTCGAGCGCGAGGCCGGGCGGGTCCGCCACCGGCTGACCCCCGCGGACCTGCCGCGCTGATGGGCGGCCGGTCGTCGATGGCGAGCACCCGGCCCCGGCCGCCGTCCGTGCCGCGCGCCCGCGGCAGCGGCGTCCGCCGCGCCCGCTCGGTCCGGCGCCGGTCGGCGGGCCTGACGCCGACGCGGGCCGGCGCGCTCCTGGCGCTGGTCGTCGCGCTTGCGGGCCTCTACGGCGCGACCAGCTCGGGCGCCTTCGCCCTCAAGCGGACCGAGGTCGAGCGGCGTGACGTGGACGTCCGAGGACTCGGTCCTCGCGGCGCTCGCCATCCCCGCCGGCCAGAACCTGTTCACGCTGGACACGAGCGAGCTGTCGAAGCGGCTGGCGAGCCTCCCGGCCATCCGCGGCGCGTCGATCACGGTCGCCCTGCCGGACGAGGTCCGGGTCGAGGTCGCCGAGCGCGTCGCGCTGCTCGCGTGGCAGGTCGGTGCCGACCGCTACCTGGTCGACGAGGACGGGATGGTGTTCGGGCGCATCGACGCCAGCTCGCCCGAGGCGGCCACGAAGCTCCCGCTGGTCGACGACCAGCGCGCCGACGCGGCGGCCATCGCCGTGGGCGGCACCCTCGATCCGGTCATCCTCGACGCCGCCCGACGGCTCGGCTCGCTGCGCCCGGCCGACCTGGGCACGGCCGCATCGACGCTCGAGATCCAGCTCGACGACGCCCAGGGCTTCTCGCTCAAGGCCGATCCTGTCGGCTGGTCCGCGGTGTTCGGGTTCTACACGCCGACCCTGCGCACGACCGACCTGATCCCGGGCCAGGTCCGCCTCCTGCGCAGCATGCTCGCGGGGCGCGAGGACGACGTGCTGCGGGTGATCCTCGCCGACGACCGCAGCGGCACCTACGTGCCGCGGGAGGACGCCTCGCCATCCGCCGGGACGAAGCCGGCGAAGACGCCCAAACCCACCAGGTCGCCCGCCCCGTGACGGCCGTCGCGCCGTCTCCGCGGCCCCGGGTGTCTGGTAGCGTATCGAGGACCTTCCCCCGGACGGAGGCTGCCCGCCCGTGCTCCTGCCCCTCGTGGGACTTCTCGTCGGCGTCGTCGCGGGCCTCATCCTCAACGTCAATGTCAGCTTCGAGTTCTCGCGCTACTCGGCCGTGGCCATCCTGGCCGCGCTTGACTCCGTCCTCGGGGCGGTCCGCGCCGAGCTCGACGGCGTCTACGACAATCGGATCTTCATCAGCGGGTTCGTGGTCAACGCGATCGTCGCCGTGCTGCTGGTGTTCATCGGCGACAAGCTGAGCCTGGACCTGTACCTGGTGGCCCTGATCAACTTCGGGTTCCGGATCTTCAACAACGTCGCGCTCATCCGGCGCCACTTCATCTAGGGACAAGGGAACGGGCGGCGAGCCGCCACGCTAGCGAGGAACGACAGGCAGGTGGAACGGGAAGCGGTCCTGGTCGGCATCGACGTCGGCACGTCCAAGGTCTGCGCGCTGATCGGCGAGGTCGGCCGCGACGGACGACTCACGATCATGGGCCACGGGACGGTCCCGGCATCGGGGCTCAAGAAGGGCGTCGTGGTCAACATCGACCAGACGGTCCGATCGATCGCGGACGCCGTCGAGCGTGCCGAGCGCCTGTCCGGCTGGAAGATCGACCGCGCCTTCGTCGGCGTCGGCGGCAACCACGTCGAGAGCCTCAACTCGACCGGCCAGGTCGCGGTCACCGCGCACCATCGCGAGGTCACCCGCGAGGACATCAGCCGCGCGATCGAGGTCGCGCGCGCCGTCTCGATCCCCAACAACCGCGACGTGCTCCACGTCGAGCGGCGCGGGTTCACCGTCGACGGCCAGGAGGGCGTCAAGGACCCGCTCGGGATGAGCGCCCTGCGGCTCGAGGTCGAGGCGCACATCGTCACCGCGTCCGCGACCGCGGTCCAGAACCTGACCAAGTGCGTGCAGCTGGCCGGGGTCAAGATCGACGAGCTGGTCGCCGACGGCCTGGCGTCGTCGGAGGCCGTGCTGACCGAGACCGAGAAGGAGCTGGGCGTCGCGGTCGCCGACATCGGCGCCGGGACGATCGACCTCGCGCTGTTCGCCGACGGCTCGCCGTTCCATACGTCGGTGCTGCCGGTCGGCGGCAACAACGTGACCAACGACGTCGCGATCGGGATCAAGACCACGCTCCAGGTCGCCGAGGAGCTCAAGGTCCGGCACGGGACCTGCGACCTGCGCGACCTCGAGGACGAGGAGATCGCGGTCTCGATGATGGGCGACGACGCGGGCCGGACCGTGAGCCGCGAGGAGCTGTGCCAGATCATCGAGGCCCGGATGCGCGAGACGTTCGAGCTGCTGCGCGGCGAGATGACCCGGAGCGGCCACGGGATGCTGCCGGCCGGGATCATCCTCACGGGCGGCGCGGCGCAGCTCGCGGGCACCGCCGAGCTCGGCCGCGACGTGCTCCAGATGCCGGTCCGGGTCGGCGCCCCGAGCGGGATCGCCGGCCTCGTCGACACGATCCAGGACCCGTCGTTCTCGACCGCGGTCGGCCTCCTCCGCTGGGGCGCGATCCAGGTCGCGCAGGGCGAGCCGATGCGCTACGAGTCGGCGCCGGGCGGCGGCGGCTTCGGCCGTCTCCGGGACGCGATCCGCTCGATCTTCCCCTAGCGACGGGACCTTCCGTGCAATCGATCGAGATCGACGTCCGGACGGGACGCGACCGGGGCTTCAGCGACCTGACGCCCGCCTGTGCGCGGTTCGCCGCCGAGGCGTCGGCGGGCGGCGACGGTCTCTTGTCCGTGTTCGTTCCGCACGCCACGGCGGGCGTGGTCGATCCTCGAGCTCGGGGCGGGCTCGGACACGGACGCACTGCAGACGCTCGACCGCCTGCTGCCGCGCGACGACCGCTGGACGCATCGCCACGGCTCGCACGGTCACGGCGCCGACCACGTGCTGCCGCTGCTGGCCGCGCCGTCGATCACGGTGCCGGTCCTCGCCGGGCGGCTCGCGCTCGGGACCTGGCAGTCGATCGCGCTCCTGGATCCCAACGCCGACAACGCCACCCGCCACGTCCGGCTGAGCTTCCTCGCCGGCTGACCGACGCGCACGCCACCGAACCGCACCGATCCCCGGTGCGCGGAGGCACCGGCGATCGGACGCCGCCGCACGGCCCGTGTGCCGGCGCCCGTGGACAGGCACGCACATGCCGTGGGTATACTCCGCCCCTAGCCCTGCAGCCCCGTTCGCGAGGCCGGTCCCGGGCCGGCGCGCCCCAACGCGACGTGCGGTCGAGTCGTCCGTCGCCACACTCGACACATCAGGAGAGCGCTGATGGCCCTGCGTTCCGACTCCGAGAACTTCGCCCTGATCCGCGTCATCGGCGTCGGCGGCGGCGGCAGCAATGCCGTGAACCGGATGATCCGCGCCGAGATGATGGGCGTCGAGTTCATCGCCTGCAACACGGACGCCCAGGCGCTGCTCCAGTCCGACGCGCCCCACAAGATCCGCATCGGCGACAAGATCACGAAGGGCCTCGGCGCTGGCGGCGACGCGTCGATCGGCCAGCGGGCGGCCGAGGAGGATCGCGACAAGATCGCGGACGCGCTCGCGGACTCGGACATGGTGTTCATCACGGCCGGCCTGGGCGGCGGCACCGGCTCCGGCGCGGCCCCCGTTGTCGCCGAGATGGCCAAGGAGCAGGGCGCGCTCACCATCGGCGTCGTGACCAAGCCGTTCAGCTTCGAGGGCAGCCGGCGCAAGCTCGTGGCGGAGAAGGCTTCGGAAGAGCTCAAGGCCAAGGTCGACACGCTGATCACGATCCCCAACGACCGCCTGCGCGACGTCGTCCAGAAGAACACGTCGATCGTGGACGCGTTCCGGGTCGTCGACGACGTGCTGCGCCAGGGCGTGGCGGGGATCAGCGACATCATCACGGTGCCCGGCCTGATCAACCTCGACTTCGCCGACGTGCGCGCGATCATGAAGGACGCGGGCTCGGCGCTGATGGGCATCGGCCGCGCCACGGGGGAGAACCGCGCGCTCGAGGCCGCCCGCCAGGCGGTCGCCAGCCCGCTGCTCGAGATCAACATCTCCGGCGCTCAGGGGATCCTGTTCAACATCACCGGCTCCTCGAACCTCACCTTGTGGGAGGTGACCGAGGCCGCCGAGGAGATCCGCGCCGCGGCCGATCCCGAGGCGAACATCATCTTCGGGACGAGCTTCAACGAGCGCCTCGGCGAAGAGGTGATGATCACCGTCATCGCCACAGGCTTCGACGGAAGGCGCCGCCAGTCGGCGGATCGGGCCCAGCAGCCCGAGCGGGTCCCCGCGGGCGCGGTCCGCACGGCCCCGGCCGCCGCGGGCGCCGCGGGCGCAACCGTCCCGGCCCGCGACTTCCTCGAGGAGCTCGAGCGCCAGCGGACCGAGCCCGAGCCCGACGGCTTCGACTCGCCGGCCGCGGCGACCACGGTGCCGGCTCGCTCGGTCGGGGAGCCCGCCCCGGCGAAGCGCCCCGCGTCGTACGACGCCGACGACCTCGAGATCCCTTCGTTCCTCCGCCGCCGCTAAGACGCCGGCGGCGGCATCGATCGGGCGGGCGTTGCCCGCTCCGCCCGGTTCGCTCACGCACCGACGTGCAATCGCTCTCGTGCTCACGGGCGCCTTCGCCAGCGATCCAGCCGCGGGGCTGACGCACTGTGACGGCTGAGGTCGCGCGATTCGCTGCGGCTCGCACCGCCGTCCTCGAACGCATCGCGACGGCCGCCGCGCGCGCCGGCCGGGACCCCGCCGAGGTCACGCTGGTCGCCGTCTCGAAGACGGTCGCGGCGCAGCGCGTCCAATCGGCGATCGATGCCGGGCTCGGGGTGCTCGGCGAGAACCGCGTCCAGGAGGCGGCCGACAAGATCCCTGCGACGTCCGGCGGCGCGTGGCACCTCGTCGGCCCGCTCCAGTCCAACAAGGCCGGCCGCGCCGTCGACCTGTTCGAGGTGATCCAGTCGATCGACGGCCTCGCGCTCGCCCAGCGCCTCGATCGCCTCGCCGGCGAGCGTCGGCCGGGGCGGCCGCTGCCGGTCCTGCTCCAGGTCAACGTCGCCGACGACCCGTCCAAGGCCGGCTTCTCGCCGGCCGGCGTCGCCGCGGACCTCGCGTCGATCCTGGCCCTGCCGAACCTGCGCGTCGACGGCCTGATGACCATCGGCCCGCTCGTGGCATCGGCCGACGCCGCGCGGCCGACGTTCGTCGCGCTGCGGCGGCTGTCGGCGGAGCTCCGCGAGCGGCAGCCGGACCTCGGCCCCGCGCTGTCGATGGGCATGACCGACGACTTCGAGGCGGCCGTCGAGGAGGGGGCGACGATCGTCCGGATCGGTCGGGCGCTGTTCGGCGAGCGGCCCCACGACCACGCGCACGGATCCGGCGCGGACCACCAGCACTGACGACCCGGCAAGCGCGTAGACTCGGGCTCCGGTGAACCCGAGCGACGTCCGCTTCGCCGTCCGCCTGACCCCTCGCGGGATCGCCGATCGCGTGGACGGCGTGGTCGACGGGGTGCTGCAGGCCCGCGTGTCGGCGCCGCCGGCAGAGGGTGCCGCGAACCAGGCGCTCGTCCGGTTGATCGCCGCCGAGCTGGGCGTCGCGCGGGGGGCGGTGCACCTCATCGCCGGCGCCAGCGGTCGCGTCAAGCTCGTCGCGGTGGACGGCGTGACGCCCGAGGAGATCGAGGCGCGCTGGCCCGGCCTGCGCCTCTGATCCGTCGCGATCGCCGGTCGGTCCGCGATATCATGCGGCTCCCCGAACGGGGCCCGGGCGATTAGCTCAGTTGGTTAGAGCGCACGGTTCACATCCGTGAGGTCACTGGTTCGAGTCCAGTATCGCCCACCATCCGTCCGTCACCCGCCGGGCCGTGGCTTGGCCGCCTCCCGCCGCTAGCGCACCCGCCAGGCATCGATGATGGTCTGGCGGTCGCCCCGCCCGGCCGCGTCGAACCGCGACGACCTTGTCGCCACACCAACGCGAACCGCGGTCCGGGACGGCGTCACAGCCCCGGGGCGTCTCGCGTCGCAGCCACTGAAGGATGTCCTCGCGGGACGGCCTCCTCCCCGCGCCGCAGAGGACCCTGATCACGCGAAGCCCCCTGGCCGTTCTCCAGGGGGCTTCGTGGCGTGTCGGAACGGTCGCCCGTCACTCGCGGGCGAGACGCCGCAGCACCGCCGGCAGGATCCCGCCCTGGCGCAGGTACTCCACCTCGATCGGGCCGTCGAGGCGGGCGATGGCCCGGAAACGCTGCTCCGCGCCGCCCGCGTCGGTCCGCGCGATCACCGTCACCTCCTGGCGTGGGGCCAGGGTGGCGAGGCCGTGGATGGTGTACGCCTCGAGCCCGGTCAGGCCCAGCGTCTCGGCGCTCTCGCCCGGCAGGAACTGCAGCGGCAGCACGCCCATCCCCACGAGGTTCGAGCGGTGGATGCGCTCGTAGCTCTCGGCGATGACGGCCCGGATGCCCAGCAGCGCCGTTCCCTTGGCCGCCCAGTCGCGAGACGAGCCGGAGCCGTACTCGCGGCCGGCGATCACCAGCAGCGGCACGCCCTCGGCGCGGTAGCGCACCGCCGCGTCGTAGATGAACGCCTCCTCGCCGTCCGGGAGGTGGCGCGTGTAGGGACCCTCGCGATCCTCGGCCAGCCGGTTGCGCAGCCGGATATTGCCGAAGGTGCCGCGCATCATCACCTCGTGGTGGCCGCGGCGGGCGCCGTAGGAGTTGAACTCGAGCGGCCCGACGCCGTGGGCCTGGAGCCACTCGCCGGCGGGCGACCAGGCGGCGATCGACCCGGCCGGGCTGATGTGGTCCGTCGTGACAGAATCGCCGAGGACAGCCAGCACGCGGGCGCCGTCGATGTCGGTCAATGGCGCCGGTTCGACGGTCAGGCCTTCGAAGAACGGCGGCCTCGCGATGTACGTCGAGCCCGGGTCCCACGCGTATCGGTCGCCCGACGGGATCGGCAGGGCGGTCCAGCGCTCGTCGCCCTCGAACACCGAGGCATAGGTCTCGCGGAACAGCTCGGGGTCGATCGAGCCGGCGATGACCTCGCGCACCTCGGCCGGGGTCGGCCAGATGTCGGTCAGCATGACCGGTCGACCGTCGTCGCCGATGCCCAGCGGCTCCTTCGTGAGGTCGACGTCGACCCGGCCGGCCAGGGCGAACGCGACGACCAGCGGCGGCGAGGCGAGGTACGAGGCCCGCACCAGCGGATGGATCCGGCCCTCGAAGTTGCGGTTGCCCGACAGGACCGCGGCGACGATCAGCTCGTCCGATTCGATCGCCGTCGCCACGGGCTCGGCCAGCGGGCCCGAGTTGCCGATGCAGGTCGTGCAGCCGTAGCCGGCGAGCGAGAAGCCGAGCGCCGCCAGCGGCCGCATGAGGTCGGCCTTCTCGAGGTAGCCCGTGACGGCCTTCGAGCCGGGCGCGAGCGAGGTCTTGACCGTGGGCGAGACGTGGAGCCCGCGCGCGACCGCGTTACGGGCCAGCAGGCCGGCGCCGACCATCACCGTCGGGTTCGACGTGTTCGTGCACGACGTGATGGCCGCGATCGCCACCGATCCGTGCCCGAACGGCGGCGCGTCGCCCGCGCCTGGGATCGGCCGGGCGGCGATGCCCTCGGTCTGGGGGAAGGCGGTGCGGAAGCTCTCGCCCAGGTCGGCCAGCGCGACCCGGTCCTGGGGCCGCCGCGGACCAGCGAGCGACGGCTCGACGGTCGAGAGGTCCAGCTCGAGCGCGACGTCGAACTCGGGCCCGTTGCCGGGCTCGCGCCACAGGCCCTGGGCCTTCGCGTAGCGCTCGACCAGGTCGACGCGCACCGGCGTCCGACCGGTGAGCCGCAGGTACGACAGCGTCTCGTCGTCGATCGGGAACAGCGTCGCCGTCGCGCCGAACTCGGGGCTCATGTTCGAGATCGTCGCCCGGTCGGCCAGCGCAAGGCCGGCGAGGCCCTCGCCGGCGAACTCGACGAACGATCCCACCACGCCGAACGAGCGCAGCATCTCCGTGATGACCAGGACGAGGTCGGTCGCGGTCGACGCCGTCGGCAGCTCCCCGGTGAGCCGCACGCCGACGATGCGAGGCATCGGCTGGTACAGCGGCTGGCCGAGCAGGACGGCCTCGGCCTCGATCCCGCCGACGCCGTAGCCGAGGACGCCGAGCCCGTTGACCATCGTCGTGTGCGAGTCCGTGCCCACGAGCGTGTCGGGGTAGGCGACGCGCCCGTCGGCGTCCTCGCGGTCCGTCACGACCGTCGCCAGGTACTCGAGGTTGACCTGGTGGATGATCCCGGTTCCCGGGGGCACGACCCGCAGGTCGCGGAACGCGGTCTGCGCCCAGCGCAGCAGCTGGTAGCGCTCGCCGTTGCGCTCGTACTCGCGCTCCACGTTGATCGCGAACGCGCCCGCGCCGCCCCACGCGTCGATCTGCACCGAGTGATCGATGACGAGGTCCGCGGGCACCAGCGGGTTGACCTTCGCCGGGTCGCCGCCGAGGTCCGCCATCGCGTCGCGCATCGCGGCGAGGTCGACGACCGCGGGGACGCCCGTGAAGTCCTGGAGCACGACCCGGGCCGGCATGAACGGGATCTCGGCCTCGCCCGCGCCGCCGGGGCGCCACGAGGCCAGCGCCGCCACGTCGTCCTCGCGGACGATGCCGCCGCCGGCGTGCCGGACCGCGTTCTCGAGCAGGATCTTGAGCGTGACGGGCGACCGCCCGAGGTCGACGCCGAACGCCAGCCCCGAGGTCGACACCGCGTCGAGCCGGTAGAAGTCCGGGAGGCCCGCACCCATCGAGGCTCGGGCGCCGAATGCGTTGGTCCTGGGCATGGCGATCCTCCAAGGGGGATCGGGCGATGAGGGTGCGCCCTCGGACCGCTCGCTACACTCGTTGCGTGGAATCGTACCGCACGCACGCCGCCCGGGCAGGGGAGCGGCCCGCATGAGGGCGTGGGACGAGACCGAGGACGTGCTCCGGCGTGCCGCCGAGCGACGCGACGCGAATCACGAGGAGACGCTGCGCGAGCTCGACGAGGAGGGCGTCGCCCTCGACCCACCCGCGCCCGGCCAGCACCGCCACGGCGACGTCGAACACGCCAGCGACCACGCCCACCCGCACGCCCATTCGGACCCTGGCGAGCGCCCCGTCGTCGGGATCGTGGGCGCCGGCCCCGTCGGGATCGCGCTGGGGGTCGCCCTCGACCGCGCGGGCTGGCCGGTCGGCGCCGTCGCGTCCCGCGATCCGGAGCGTCGGGAGCGGTTCCGCGCGCACGTCACCGGCGCCCGCGGGTTCGCCGAGGCCAACGCCCTGGTGGACGACGTCGAGCTCGTGATCCTCGCCGTCCCTGACGACGCCATCGTCGAGGTCGCCGGGACGCTCCGGCTGTACGCGGGCCAGGCGATGATCCACACGAGCGGCGTCCTCGGCGCCGAGGCGCTGCGCCCGGCGATGGCCGCCGGGACCCAGGCGGGGGCGTTTCACCCTTTGGTCGCGTTCGCCGACCTCGACCGGGCGCTGGCCGCCCTGCCCGGTGCAACCGTCGCGATCGAGGGCGACGAGGAGCTGGCGGCGCACCTTGCCGAGATGGCGGAGGCGATCGGGGCCGTCCCCGTTCGGCTGCCCGCAGGCTCGAAGGCGGCCTACCACGCGGCGGCAGTGCTCGCGGCAGGCGGGACCGTCGCGCTGCTCGATACAATTCGTGAGATCGCCGGCCTGATGGGCCTCGACGAGGAGGGCGCCCTCCGGATCTACGTCCCGCTCCTCGAGCAGGCCGTCGCCAACGCCCGCGCCCTCGGCATCGCCGCGTCGCTCACGGGCCCGGCGATCCGCGGCGACCTGGGCACGATCGGCGCCCACCTCGAGGCGCTGCAGGCAGGGGCGCCGGGGGTCCTGCCGGTCTACCGTGCGCTGCTCGAGCGCGACGCGACGATCGCCCGGGAACGGGGCGCGTTGTCACCGGAGTCTGCCGAGAGGCTGCGAGCCGCACTTGCAGCGCTCCCGTGACGCGGTAGGATGCCGGGATGCAGCACAGCATCGCCGCACGGTACGCGGCCTGGCCGGCTCGGTTTGTCCATCCCACGGCCAGGGCTCGCGAACGGCGTCTCGGCCTCGCCTCGTCGCCGGCGTTCATCGCCGCACCAGGGCGCCGGACCGTGCTCCGCCGGCCGGACGTCGGCCCGCTGACGGCCCTCCGGGCCCCGTGGCGAGCGCTCACGATCGAGCCCGTACGGGACAACGGGAGCGGCCGGCCCGAGCCGGCCGCGCGCATGCGGTGGACCAGCTCCACCCGGTCGGGAGGATCGCGCCGCTCCTCCGTGGCGCCCGCGTGGCCCGCCTGAGACAGGCCTCCGCCACCTCTGCAGGTGGCATCGTGATCCGGGTCAACGACGGCACACCCGAGCTGGTGGTCGGCAAGCGCCGACGGGAGCGCGACGGCGTCACCTGGACCCTCCCGAAGGGCACCCCGGTCCCGGACGAGACCACCGAGCAGACGGCCGTCCGCGAGGTGTGCGAGGAGACCGGGCTCGAGGTCCGGATCGTGCGCCCGCTGGACTTCATCCAGTACACGTTCATCATGGGTGGCACGCGGATCCACAAGACGGTCCACTACTTCCTCATGGTCCCGACGGGCGGCGACCTCTCGCGCCACGACCACGAGTTCGCCGAGGTCCGCTGGATCGCCTTCGCCGAGGCTGCCACGCTGCTGACGTTCGACACCGAACGGGCCCTCGTCGCGCGCGCCGCCGCCGAGGCGGTCGACGGCTCGTTCCCGGCGCCCGCCTGAGGATCATGGGATGACCGAGGCCGCCACGCCGCTGCCCAGCCCGTTGCTCGATCGCCATGAGGCCCTCGGCGCCAAGCTCGTCGAGTTCGCCGGCTGGCTGATGCCGATCCAGTACGCGGGCATCATCGAGGAGCATCGCGCCGTCCGGTCGGCCGCCGGCCTGTTCGACCTGTCGCACATGGGGGAGCTGGTCGTCGAGGGCGAGGACGCGGGTGCCGCGCTCGCCGGCGCGCTCGTGAGCGACCCGCCCGCGCTCGCCGTGGGCCGCGCGCACTACTCGATGATCTGCGCGCCTGACGGCGGCATCCTCGACGACCTGATCGTGTACCGCCTCGCCGATGACCGGTTCATGGTCGTCGCGAACGCCTCCAACGCCCGCGTCGTGTCCGACGCGCTGGCCGAGCGCCTCGACGGTTTCCGGGCCGTGCTCGACGACCGCTCGCTCGCGACCGGCCTCGTCGCGGTGCAGGGCCCGCGCTCGCTGGACATCCTGGGGCCGTTGACGGACCTGGACCTGTCGGCGATCAAGTACTACGGGATCGAGGAGGGCGTCGTCGCGGGCATCCCGGCCCAGGTCGCCCGGACCGGCTACACGGGCGAGGACGGCTTCGAGCTGTTCGTCGACGTCGATCGCGCCGGCGAGCTGTGGGACGCGCTGCTGGCGGCCGGGCGGCCCCACGGCCAGGTGCCGGTAGGGCTCGGGGCGCGCGACACCCTGCGGCTCGAGGCGGGGATGCCGCTCTACGGCAACGAGCTGGACCGGTCGACGAATCCGTTCGAGGCCGGCCTCGGGCGGGTCGTGAAGCTGTCCAAGCCGGGTGACTTCGTCGGCCGTGCGGCGCTGGAGCGGGTCGTGCGCGACGGCATCCAGCGCCACCTCATCGGGCTCGAGATGCGCGACCGTGGCATCGCTCGCCACGGCTATCCGGTCCTCGCCGGCGATGCCCCGGCGACGCCCGCGGCCTCGATCGGGACCGTGACCTCGGGGACGATGTCGCCGACCCTCAACAAGGCGATCGCCATGGCCTACGTGCCGCCCGACGATGCCGCACCCGCTACGATGCTGGCCGTGGAGATCCGCGGGGCGCCGGTCGCCGCGGAGGTCGTGCCGCTGCCGTTCTACAAGCGTCCAGCCTGACCGCCCGTTCGAGTCGAGACGGAGGAGCCCGCCCGATGGTCCCCGACGACCTGCGCTATACGAAGGAGCACGAGTGGGTTCGCGTCGCCGGCGACGAGGCGACCGTGGGCATCACCCAGTACGCGGCGGACCAGCTGGGCGACATCGTGTTCGTCGAGCTGCCGGCCGTCGGCAAGGCGCTCGAGCAGTTCGCGACGTTCGGCGTGGTCGAGTCCGTCAAGGCCGTCAGCGACCTGTTCGCGCCGGTCGCGGGCGAGGTGGTCGGCGTGAACGACGCGCTGGCCGACAAGCCGGAACTCGTCAACAGCGAGCCGTTCGGCGAGGGCTGGATGGTCAGGGTGCGGCTGGCCGATGCGTCGCAGGTGGACGACCTCCTCGACGCCGCGGGCTATGAGCGCCTCGTCGCCGAGGGCTGACCGATGCCCTACGGGCCGCACGTCGCCGACGATCGAGCCCGGATGCTCGAGCGGATCGGTGTGGCGTCGGTCGACGACCTGTTCGATGACATCCCCGCCGCGCTGCGCGCGACGCCGCTGCGCATCGACCCCGCGGAGCCCGAGCTCGAGCTGAGCCAGCGCCTGGCCGCACTCGCAGCGCGCAACCGCGTCGACCTCGCGAGCTTCCTTGGCGCGGGCGCGTATCGCCACTGGACGCCGCCGGCGGTCGACCAGCTGCTGCTGCGCGGGGAGTGGTACACGGCCTACACGCCGTACCAGCCCGAGGTCAGCCAGGGCACGCTCCAGAGCATCTACGAGTACCAGTCGCTCCTCGCCGAGCTCACCGGCCTCGACGTGGTGTCGGCGAGCCACTACGACGGCGGCGCCGCCACCGCCGAGGCGGCGCTGATGACCTGCCGGGCCACGCGCCGCGACCGGCTGCTGATCTCCCGTGGCGTGCACCCGCACTACCGCCAGACGCTGCGGACCTACGCGGAAGGCGCGGGCCTCGTGGTCGACGAGATCCCGCTGGTCGCCGGCGGGCCGGCTGCCGGCACGACGGACGTGGAGGCGCTCGAGCGGCTGCTCGCCGATGCCGACCGGCCCGTCGCGGGTGTGGTCGCGGCCCAGCCCTCGGTCCTCGGCCTGCTCGAGGACATGCCCGGCATCGGGCGCCTCGCGCACGCATCCGGGGCGCTGTTCGTGAGCGTCATCGAGCCCGTGTCGCTCGCGGTGCTGGCGCCGCCGGGCGAGTACGGCGCGGACATCGCGGCGGGCGAGGGCCAGCCGCTGGGCATCCCGCTGCAGTACGGCGGGCCGTACCTCGGGATCGTCGCCTGCACCGACGCGCTCGTGCGCCAGATCCCCGGCCGGCTGGTCGGCCTGACGACGGACCTCGACGGGCGGCGGGCGTTCGTCATGACGCTTCGTGCGCGTGAGCAGGACATCCGGCGCGAGAAGGCGGCCAGCAACATCTGCACCAACCAGGCGCTGCTCGCGCTGGCGGCCTCGATCTACCTCGCCACGGTCGGCCCCCACGGGCTGCGCGACGTGGCGGCGCTGGGCGCGGCACGGGCCACGGAGCTCGAGTCCGCGCTCGCGGCCGCCGGTGCCCCACGGCTGCACACCGCGCCGTACCTCAACGAGCTCGTCGTCCGGGTTCGCGACGCGCCGGCCGTCCACGCCCGGCTGCTCGATCGCGGCGTCCTCGCCGGCATCCCCACGGCAACGCTGCTGCCCGACGAGCCATCTCTGGCCGACGGGCTGCTCGTGTGCGCGACCGAGGTGACCACGAGCGCGGACATCGACCGGTTCGCCGACGCGCTGCGTGCGGAGTTGGGCGAGCCCGCCGGCGTGGCGCCGGCCGTCGCCGGAGGCGTCGCATGAGCGTCGTCGGCGAGCGCCTCCAACCGACCCTGTTCGAACGCAGCCACCCCGGCCGCGGCGGCGGCAAGATCCCGCACCCGCCGCCCGACGCCCTCGACCGCGTCCCGGCGGCCGCCCGCCGCGCCACCCCGCCCGCGCTCCCCGAGCTCAACGAGCCCGAGGTCGTCCGCCACTACGTGAACCTGTCCCAGCTCAACTACGCCGTCGACACCGGCTTCTACCCGCTGGGCTCGTGCACGATGAAGTTCAACCCCAAGCTCAACGAGTGGGCGGCGCGCCTGCCCGGCTTCGCGGGCCTGCACCCGATGGCGCCCGACGCGGTTGCCCAGGGCACCCTCCAGCTCCTGTTCGAGCTCGAGGCGATCCTCGCCGAGATCAGCGGCATGGCCGCGGTCACGCTCCAGCCGGCCGCGGGCGCGCACGGCGAGCTGACCGGCATCCTCATGATCCGCGCCTATCACCGGTCGCGTGGGGACCACGAGCGGACCGAGGTCCTGGTCCCGGACTCGTCGCACGGCACCAACCCGGCGACCGCCACGATGGCGGGCTTCCGGACGATCACGATCCCCTCGGCCGCAGACGGCGGCGTGGACGTGGACGCGTTCCGGGCGGCGCTCGGGCAGCGGACGGCGGCGATCATGATCACCAACCCGTCGACCCTCGGGCTGTTCGAGCGGCGGATCGGCGACCTGCTCGACGCGACCCACGAGGCGGGCGCGCTGGCCTACATGGACGGCGCAAACCTCAACGCGATCCTCGGCCGGTTCAAGCCCGGCGAGGCAGGCTTCGACGTCATGCACTTCAACACCCACAAGACGTTCAGCACGCCGCACGGCGGCGGCGGCCCCGGCGCGGGCCCCGTCGGCGTCCTGGCCCACCTCATCCCGTTCCTGCCCGCGCCCCGCGTCCTCCGCGCGGACGACGGCGGGTACCGTCTCGAGGCCGAGGGCGAGCGCCCGACCTCGATCGGACGGATGCGCTCGTTCGTCGGCAGCAGCGGCGTGCTCGTGCGCGCGTACGCGTACTTGCGCGCGCACGGATCCGATGGCCTGCGCGAGGTCTCCGACGATGCCGTCCTGGCGGCCAACTACCTCAAGGCGCGCGTCGGCGAGGCGTATCGCATCCCGTTCGACCGCCCGTGCAAGCACGAGTTCGTCGCCTCCGCGTCGGACCTCAAGCAGCGCACCGGCGTGCGCACCCTCGACGTGGCCAAGCGATTGATCGACAAGGGCTACCATCCGCCGACCATCTACTTCCCGCTCACGGTCGAGGAGGCCATGCTCATCGAGCCCACGGAGACCGAGTCGCTCGAGACGCTCGACGGCTTCGCCGACGCACTGATCGAGATCGCCCACGAGGCTGCGTCGGATCCCGGGCTCGTGACCTCGGCGCCGCACAGCGCGCCGGTCCGCCGCCTCGACGAGGCGACCGCGGCGCGGCAGCCGAACCTCCGGTGGCGCGGCATGACCGGCGCCGAGACCCCGTGTCCCGACTGATCGCCAGCGTGCGATGAACCTTCGGCGCCCCGCGGCCGTATGGATGGCCAAGAGGGAGCGCTGACGCTCACGGAGTACGCACCTATCGAACGCGAGACCCGCGCCGAAAAACTCGCGCCTCCCGACGCCGTCCTCATCAGCCGCATGGCCGAGGACGATGTGGATGCGCTCGCCGAGCTGTTCGACCGTTACCGCGTGCCGGTGTACCGTGCCGCGCTCGCGCTGACGGGCGATCCAGGAGCATCGGAGGAGGTGCTCCTGGATACGTTCGGGCGGGCGTACACCCATCGCCGGCGGCTCCGGACCGACGTCTCGCCGCTGCCGTGGCTGCACAAGGTCGCCCTGAACCTGTGCTACAGCCGCCTCGGGCGGCGCCGCCTGCGCAGCGAGCCGGTGACCGAGATCGTGGCCGAGCGCCTCGTCGACGGCGGCGTCCGGCCCGACACCAGCGCCGAGTGGTCCGAGCTGTGCCAGATCGTCCGCGAGGGGATCGCGGGACTGTCCCCGAAGCACCAGTCCGTCGTGATCCTGTACTACCTCGAGGGACGGTCGCTCCAGGAGACGGCGGATGCGCTGGGGCTCCCGCTGGGGACCGTGAAGAGCCGGATCCACCATGCGCTGAAGGACCTCCGCGGCCGCCTGAACGCCGACCGGCGCTTCGGGGGCGCGTGGGGCGAGGTCGTGTCCGAGGCCGCGGGGCCAGGTAACCCATGATCGTGTCCGCCGCCTGTCGCCGGCACCGCACCGCCCTGATCGATTTCGTCGATCGGCGCGAGCGCGGGCCGAAGACGCCCGCCGCCCTCGACCACCTCGCACGCTGCGAGCGTTGCGAGCGGGAGATGGCGGAGTTCGCGCTGACGATCGTCGCGCTGCGGCGCGCCGGTCGCGAGCTCGCGGCCGTTCCCGTGCCCTGCGCCGACGTGGCGCGGGTCGTCCCGCCGACGCCGCGTCCGCGTGGCTGGTCGTGGCGGCTGCAGGTCGGAAGCCTGCTCACCTGTGCGGCGATTGTGGGTCTCGTGGTCCTGCCCCGACCCCCATCGTCGACCTCACTCGACGCGGGTGCCCTGTGGAAATACCGATTGGCGCCGGCGGCCGCGTGGCGAGTTGCCGAGGCACACCTGGCGGCGCGACCCGACGAGCCCTCCGTGGCCGCGGTCGGGACCATGCCGCCCCGTTACCCCGACGGCCTCATCCGGCCGTGGAAGGAGGTGCCAGCGACCGACGCGACGCAGCGCGGCCCAGGGCCGTCCTGAACCGCCGGGACCATCAGGCCCGGCGACATGGGAGGGCATTTGACACCCGTCCTGCGGTAAGCGATCCTCGCCCCAGCGCAGCCCCGTTTGGCCGCTGTGCGCTCGTGTGCGCACGAAAATCCCCCTGACCCTGAGGCCTTGTGCGTCGATGGGCGGGGACCGGCCCGGTGGTCTGCAAGGGAGTCATTGTCCAGGACCCCTTACGCAACTTGGAGGAGCCTTGATGCGGAAATTGGTGGGCCTGTTCGCGTGCGCGACCATCCTGGTCGCAGCCTGCGGCGGCACCAACGCCACCCAAGCCCCGGCCAGCGTGGCCGCCCCGTCCACCCCAGCGGCCAGCGCCGGGGCCCCGTCGGCCGAAGCGCCGTCGGCGTCCGGTGCCGCGGGTGAGATCAACCTCTTCGGGAGCGCCTACGCGCCGGCAGAGCCGACCGCCCAGGGCGGCTCCGTGATCATCGGCGACTGGCAGGAAGCCACGCAGTTCAACCCGTACTACTTCGGTCAGGTGACCGAGGGCAACGTCGTCTCGGCCGTCTGGCACACCCTGCTGGCGATCGACGACAACTTCAAGTACATCCCGCAGCTGGCGGCCGAGCCGATCCCCACCACCGAGAACGGTGGCGTGAAGGTTCCGGGCGACAACGGCGACGCCATGACCGTGACCTGGAAGCTCCGCGACGGCCTGAAGTGGTCGGACGGCCAGCCCCTCACCTGCGACGACTTCAAGTACGCGTGGGAGTGGGTCATGGACAAGGACAACACGGGCGTTGTCCTGGCCGGATTCGAGGACACGACCGGGATCGACTGCCCCACTGACACCGACATCGTGATGCACTACGACAAGGTGTTCGAGGGGTACCTGAGCCAGTACATCGCGCCCATGCCGCGCCACTACATGAAGGACATCCCGGTCGCCGACATGGTGAACGGCGCGGGCTTCCGCCCGGACGAGATCGCCAAGATGCCGGTCTCGGGCCCGTTCAAGTACGAGTCGGTGACCCCGCAGGCGGAGCTCCGGCTGGCCAAGAACGAGTTCTACCAGAACCCCCGCACCGGCAAGCCGGCCAGCCTCGATGAGCTCGTGTTCAAGTGGTACGGCGATCCGGACGCGGAGATCGCGGGCTACCGGAACAACGAGATCGACGTGGCCTACGACCTCCAGGACTCGGACCTCCCGAAAGTCCAGGATCTCGGCGACCAGGTCTCGGCGATCCAGGCCCTCCTGTACGAGTACCTGCGGCCGAACTGGTCGCCGGGCCCGTTCACGACGGAGGGCCCGAACAAGAACACGGGTGGCTGCTCGCGCAACCCGGCGGTCCAGGACCGCGGCACGGGCTGCCCGACAGCCGACCCGGCGATCCGCCAGGCGATCGCCTACGCGATCGACAAGAACGAGATCAACACGCGGCTCCTCGGCGGCAACGCCGCGATCGCGAACACGAATACCAGCCCGTCTGCGTGGTTCTACAAGGACGTCGCCGGTACGAGCTTCGACCCGGACAAGGCCAAGCAGATCCTCGCCGACGGCGGCTGGGCCGACTCCGACGGGGACGGCATCGTCGAGAAGAACGGCCTCAAGGCCAAGATCGAGCTGTGCACGACGACCCGGCAGGTCCGCCAGGACACGCTGGCCCTCGTGAGCGCATGGCTCAAGAACGTCGGCATCGACAGCGTCATCAACCCGGTGTCGCCGTCGGACATCTTCGCCGACTACAACGAGTCGACGAACGACACCCCGTGCGACCTCGCGCGGAGCAACTTCGACCTCGCCGAACACGCGTCACTCTCCTCGATCGACCCGCTCGGCAACTACACCGGCTTCCACAGCAGCCAGTTCCGCCCGACGGGCGCGAACGATGCGCAGGTCAGCGATCCGGACATTGACAAGTCGCTCGATGACGTGAAGAACAACGTCGACTTCCAGGCGTGAAAGACGCCATGGGCACCTTCCAGGACCTCTACGTCGACAAGACAATGGAGATCCCCCTGTACTACCGGAAGAACGTCGAGCTCCACAACCCGCGGCTCGGCAACTACTTCGCCAACGGCACCCTGCAGGGTTCCGACTGGAATGGCGAGGACTGGTTCGTCACCGAGTAGGTCGAGGCTTCACGCTTCGACGTAGCTGAACTGGTGCCCGGCGATCCGGGCACCCCGTCAACTCCCAGCGGGGACGGTCGCCGTGGGTGTACTGTCCGCGCACAGCCGTCCGATCGGGCCCGCCCGGCCTGACGCCCATCCAGCCGCCTGCTCCGGGTCGAGGCCGAACGCCGATGATCAAGTTCGTGATCCGTCGCGTGCTCCAGGCGATCCCTGTCCTGTTCGGGATCACCATCGTCGTGTACGGGATCCTGCTTGCCGCGCCCGGAGGCCCGACGGCCAAGTTCGCCAACAACCCCAAGATGACCGAAGAGCAGAAGCTCAAGTTCAAGGCCG
>CAWHIA010000006.1:0-249471 GCA_963829155.1 uncultured Chloroflexia bacterium
CTCAGCCCCCGACGTCGACCAGGCGCCGCTCCAGCAGTCGCCGCTCCGCATCGGTCCCGACGAGATCGAGCGCCTGGCGATAGGCGGCGGCCGCCTCGCGCGGCCGGCCGGCGCGCCGGAGGAACTCGCCTCGGGTCGCCTCGACCAGGTGGTAGCCGGGCAGGTCGACCTCGTCGAGCGCCGCGAGGCCCGCGTCGGGGCCGTCACGAAAGCCGATCGCGACGGCCCGGTTCAGGGCGACGACGGGGTTGGGCGCCTCGAGGAGGGCGTCGTACAGGACGACGATCGAGGCCCAGTCCGTCTCGGCGGCCGTGGCCGCGGAGGCGTGTCGCGCGGCGATCTCGGCCTGGAGCCGGTACGGCCCGGCCGGGCGCGCGTGCGCGCGAGCCCGATCCAGCTCGGCGAGGCCGCGATCGATCAAGGCGCGGTCCCAGCGGCCGCGGTCCTGCTCCTCCATCGTCAGCAGCTCGCCGTCGTCCCCGGCCCGGGCATCCCGCCGCGAGTGCTGCAGCAGCAGCAGCGCGTGGAGGCCGGCCACCTCGTCGTCGTCGGGCAGCAGCGCCGCGAGCAACCCCGCCAGTCGGACGGCCTCCGACGCGACGTCCGGGCGCAGCGTCGCGCCTTCCGTGGCCGCGTAGCCCTCGTTGAACAGCAGGTAGACCACGGCGAGGACGCCGGTGGTCCGCTCGGCGAGCCGATGGGCCGGGGGCATCCGGAAGCTGATGCCCGCGTTCGTGATCTTGTGCTTGGTGCGGAGGAGCCGCTTGCTCATCGTCGCCTCGGTGGCGACGAACGCGCGGGCGATCTCGCGCGTCGAGAGGCCCGTGACCGTCTTGAGCGTGAGCGCCACGCGACCGGCGAGCGGCAGGGCCGGATGGCAGCACATGAACAGCAGGGCCAGCCGGTCGTCGAACGCCTCGTCCGCCGGCCGTCGGTCCACCGACGTCGACCATCGCCTCCAGCTCCCGCACCTTGTCCTGCTCGAGGCGCCGCCGACGCAGCACGTCCAGCGCCCGTCGATGCGCGGCCGTCGTCAGCCACGCCGCCGGGTTGTCGGGGACCCCATCGAGCGGCCAGCGTCGAAGCGCCCGCTCGACGGCGTCCTGGTAGCAGTCCTCGGCGAGGTCGAAGTCCCTCGTCCGGCGGACGAGGCCGGCGACGATCCGCAGGCGCTCGGCGGCGACGACCTCGGCCAGGCGTGCCTCGATCAGTCGTCCGGCCCGCCCATCGAGTGGATCGGACGAAGCTCGATCCGGCCCTCGAACGCCATCGGGTTGCGCGCCGCGAGCTCGATCGCCGTGTCGAGGTCCGGGGCGTCGAGGATGGCGAACCCGGCGATCCACTCCTTGCTCTCGGTGAACGGGCCGTCCGTCACGAGCAGCTTGCCGTCGCGCACGCGGACGACGGTGGCGTCCTCGATCGACTGCAGCCGCACGCCCTGCTGGTAGACGCCGCGCGCGGCCTCGAACCACGGCTCGAGCGGCGGCGCCGCCGCCTCGTCGGCGACGCTGTGGTCCGGGTCGCCGCAGACGAACATGACGTACTTCACGCCTCGGCCCCCGCGTCGTCGTCGCCCGGCCAGAACGCGCGCACCTCGATCCGCCCGCCGTATGCCATGCGGGTGGGCGGCGGCGAGGTCGAGCGCCTGGTCGATCGTGTCGCACTCGAGCACGTCGAAGCCCGCGATCCACTCCTTGCTCTCGGTGTACGGCCCGTCGGTCACGAGCCGCTCGCCACCGCGAACGCGCACCGTCCGCGCGTCAGCCGGCGGGCGCAGCCGCTCCCCGATGACCCGGTTCGGCTCCACCGCGACCAGCCAGTCGTCGATGTCGGGCGCGGCCGCCGCGTCCTCGGCGGTGTGGTCAGGGTCAACGCACACGAACATGATGTAGCGCATCGTGCCTCCGATCTGCCGGCTCGATCTGTCCGACTGCCCTGACGACGATCCGGGATCCCGGTTTCCGGACATTCCGCCACCATCGATCGCCACGAAAAAGCCCCCGGCGGCGGGACCGGGGGCGAGGGGTGTTCGGAGTGGTACCGCATACCGGATTCGAACCGGTGATCTCCGCCTTGAGAGGGCGGTGTCCTGGGCCTCTAGACGAATGCGGCGCGCGGCGCCCTGGGGGACCGTGCCGGTGGCGGAGGATACCAAGATCGACCGCGATCCGCCACCGGCCCCGGGTTCCTAGAGGCGGTTCGTCTCGAGGAACATGCGCAGGGTCTCGGCGACCTGGAGGTAGCTCTGCTCGCCGAGCACGAGCCCGTAGTGCGAGTGGGCGCCGAACGGCTCGTAGACCGCGTCGAGCCAGTCCGCGAGCCGCTCCACGTCCGGTTCGGGGACGTACGAGTCGAGCCCCGCCGCGATGACGAGGCGCGGGACGTCGGGCAGCGCGCTGCGGTCGACCGGAACTCCCTGGAGCACCTGCCGCCGGGCACGCCCGGACTCGAAGGGCTTCTGGCCGAGCATGTGCTGGATGCGCAGGACGTCGCCCAGCGTCAGGTCCCGGTGCTCGCGGGTGAGCTTCTCGGGCAGGGTCTCCCAGCCGAGCTCCGCCCGGCCGTAGGCGTCCTGGACGTCGCGCACCACGTGCGGGCGCGCGGGGTCGCGCAGGTCGCGCGGCGGCTCGGGCGCGATCAGCACGTAGGCGGACGCGGGGACGCGCTCGAGCGCCTTGAGCGCCAGCAGGCCGCCGAGCCCGTGCCCGACCACGACGACCGTCGGACCCAGCCGCTCCATCGCGGCGATGACGTCCTCGGTGTAGGTCCCGACGTCGAGCGTCGTGGGGTCGGCGGTCGCGGACCAGAAGTGGTTGCGCAGGTTGAGCGCGTGACCCTCCCAGCCGCGGCCGGCGAAGTGATGGAGGTAGCGCTCCCAGACCCACGACCCGCCGAGCTCCCCGTGGACGAACAGGATCGGCTTGCGTCGCGAGCGCCGCTCGGGCAGCCACGACTCGATGTACAGGCCGCGATCGACGAGCTCGATCTCGTCCTTGCGGACGGGCCGGCCGTTCGACGACACGGTGCGGGCGAGGAGGCGGTCGGTGGAGGTCGGATCGGTCATGGGTCCTGCCGTTGGGCCTACCACTCGTGCGGGTTGAACACGAGCCCGGTGAGGGCCTTGGGATAGAAGTAGGTCGATTTCTGGGGCATGACGTCGCCCTCGGCGGAGACGTCGAGGATCGAGGCGACGGGCGTCGGCTCGAGGAGGAACGCGGCGTCGGCGCCATCGGCGCCCGCCTCGACCAGCGAGACGGCCTCGGCCGCGGACTTCGTGTAGCGGATCCGCTCGCCGCCCGCGACCGCGGCGGCGTCGATCCCGGCCAGGGCCTCGAGCGTGGCCCCGAGGATCGTGACGTCGAGCCGGCGCACCGCCTCGCTGCCGGCCGGCAGCAGCCGCGCGAAGGCATGTCGCCGCGCGGTCAGGAGCCACGCGAGGTCACGGGTCACGAGGCCGAACCGCCCGGCGCCACCGGCCATGCCGCCCGCCGCGTCGAACCGCTCCACGAGGTCCTCGGGCGTGGTCGGGCTCACCTCGAACAGGCCGTCGAGCCCGGACCGGAGCCGAGCCAGCCCGTCCTCGCCGAGGCCCCGCACGACCCGGTGGGTCGGCAGCACCGTCAGCGGCTCGTCCGCATCGAGCAGCAGCGCGAGGATGAAGTCGAACGGCGGGTCCGGCTCGCAGGAGCGGGTCATCCGCCGCTCGTCGCGGTAGCGCAGCGCCGTCTCGTAGCGATGGTGCCCGTCGGCGATGTAGACCGGGCCGCGCTTCGCCATCGCGGTCAGGCGGGCGACCGCCCCGTCGGCGCCGTCGTCGACGAGGTGCCACAGCCGGTGGTGGACGCCGTCGTCGTCGGTGACCTCGGTGAGCGGGCTGGTCGACGCGACCGCCGTGAGGTCTGCGGCTGCGGTCCCGGACGGGTCGCGGTAGAGCACGACCACGGGCGACGTGTTGACGCCCGTCGCGCGCAGCAGCCGGTAGCGGTCCTCGCGGGGAGCCGCCAGCGTGCGCTCGTGGGGCAGCACCCCGCCGTCGGGCCCGAACGGCTCGAGGTGCAGGCGGGCGAAGAACCCGCGCTGGGTGCGCTCGAGGTCGGTGCCGGGCACCCGGTAGGTCTGCTCGTAGACGTACACGCCGGGCCGGGAGTCCTTGCGCAGCGAGCCGTCCGACCGCCAGGCGGCGAAGGTCTTGGCGATCCGCCGGTACCGCTCGTCGGGATCCTCGCGCGGCTCCCCGTGGGGCAGGTCGAGGCGGACCGCGTTGTGCGGGCTGCGGGCGAGCAGCGTGCGCTCGAGGTCCGGACCGATCACGTCGTACGGGGGCGCGACGAGCGGCCCGAGGTCGCCGACGACCTCGGGATCGAATCGGAGCGCGCGAAACGGGCGGATGTCGGGCACGGATTCCTCTGGGCGCGGACTCGGGCTGCTCATCGGCGCGGGGCGCTCGGACGACGCAGTCGGGCCCGGGGCGGTTGCATCGTACGATAGGCGCGGTCGGACGGCCACCAGAGGGGGCGGCGACGGCCGAAGACTGGATGCAGGCGTCGCAACTTTTCAGGCCGTCGGCACGTCGATGCTCCGACCCGTCCCCCGCCTCCTCCCGTCCAGGAGCCCGCTTGACCCGTCCGAGCCGCCTCGCCCCGGGCCGCATCGCCGGTCTGCTCGCCGCCATCGCGGTGCTCGCCGCCATGCTGCTGGTCCCGGTCGCCTCAGTGTCGGCGGCCGACGGCCTGAAGATGAACGCGCGCGCCCTGATGCAGGGCCACGTGCGCGCCGGCTCGTGGTTCGCGATCGCGGTCGACCTCGAGAACGCGGGGCCCACAGTCACCGGCGAGCTGCGGATCTCGGGCGGCGTCGACTCGCGGACGCGGTTCGGCACCCCGGTCGAGCTCGCGACGGGGTCGCGCAAGGAATACGTGCTGTACGCGCTGCCGCCCACGTTCGGCGGCAACATGACGGTCGAGCTCGTCAGCGGCACGCAGGTCGTCGCCAAGTCGCAGGTCGCGGTCGCGCTCCACGACCAGAGCCAGCTGGTCGTGGGCCTGGTGGCCGAGAACCCGGCCCGCCTGGTCGGGCAGCTGGACCTGCTCCCGAACCAGAACGGGCAGGCGCCCGTCATCGTCCCGCTGGCCGTCGGCGACCTGCCGGAGCGCGTCCAGGCCTGGGCGCCACTCGACCGGCTGATCTGGCAGGACGTCGACGCCGCGTCCCTGACGCCGGCCAAGCTTGCGGCGCTGCGCACCTGGATCGCCGGTGGCGGCCGCCTCGTGATCGTCGGCGGGACCGGCGCGGCGGACGTCCTGTCGGCGTTCCCCGACGACCTCCTCCCCTACCGCCCGAGCGCGCTCATCGACGTCGACCCCGCGGTCCTGCAGCCGCTGCTCGGCGCACCGCCCGCCGGTGCTACGCCGCTCACCGCCCTCGCCGGCGACCCGGGCACCGGGCGCACGCTCGCCAAGTCCGGCGATCGCGTGATCGCCGCCGACGCCGCGTTCGGCTCGGGCACGGTGACCCTGCTCGGGTTCGACCCCGCGACGGAGTGGATCGCGGACGGCGACGCGATCGACGTGCCGCTCTGGCGCCGGCTCCTGCCGCCCCGATCCGGCGGCAACGTCGCGCTCGTCGACGACCAGACCATCGTCAGCGCGGTCACCAACCTGCCGAGCCTCGCCCTGCCGCCGATCGGTGCGCTGCTCGTGCTGCTCGCGGGTTACATCGTCCTCGTCGGCCCCGTGAACTACCTCGTGCTGCGCTGGCTCGATCGGCGCGAGTGGGCGTGGGTCACGGTGCCTGTGCTGATCGCGGTGTTCACGGTCGGGTCATTCGGGATCGGGGCGGTGCTCCGCGGCTCGGACGTGATCATCAACGAGGTGGCGATCGTCCGAGGCGCCCCGGGCACGGACGCGGCTACGGCCCAGTCCTACCTCGGGATCTTCAGCCCGTCGCGGGCGACCTTCCAGCTCCGCGTCCCGGGCGACGCCCTGCTCGCGACGCCGATGAACGGCGACATGTCCGGCGGCGGGACGGCCGAGCTGGACGTCCTCCAGGGCGATCCGTCGCGGGTCCGCGACCTGAGCGTCGGGTTCGGGTCGCTGCGCACGATCCGCGCCGAGGCCAGCGCGACCGCCCCCAAGGTCGCGGCGACGCTGCAGCTCACCGACGGCCACATCAAGGGCACGATCACCAACAACTCGGACAAGGCGTTGGTCGCACCGGCGCTCGTCCTCGGCTCGTCGGCGACGATCCTGAAGGACATCGGGCCGGGCCAGACGGCCAACGTCGACCTCACGCTGACCAACAACGGGTTCAACGGGCAGGCGCTCTCGGACGTGGTCGTCGGGCCGTACGACTGGGACGGCGGCCCGCTCAGCGAAGCGCAGCAGCGGAAGCTGATCCGGCGGTCGATCATCGACCAGCTGTCCTACGACCCCAACACCGGGATCAGCGGCGTCCTGCCGGGCGACCAGCCGACCTTGCTCGCCTGGGGCAATGACCCGGTGGTGCAGGCCGAGCTCGATGGCGCGCAGGTGCGCCGCGAGGCCAACGTCCTGTACGAGGTCCCGCTGCCGTTCACGATCCACGGCAGCACGGCGTTCACCGGCGACATGCTGCGCAGCAACGCGCTCGACGTCAGCGCCAACTTCTTCTCCAAGGACCCGTGGAACATCAGCTTCGGGATCGGCGAGGTGACGATGGCCTACCAGCCGCTGCCGTTCGAGGGCACGCTGACGCCCGAGCGGCTCGTGCTGGCGATGGGCTTCGGGGGCGACATCGGGTCGCTCGGAGGCGACCACCCGGCGCTCGCCGAGCAGGAGCGCTGCGATCCCCAGGCCGACGGCTGCAACCCGGTCCAGGACGGGCTGCCGGAGATCGAGGTGCGGGACGTGCGGACCGGCGAATGGGTCCAGTTCGCGCACATGGCCGGCGGCCAGGAGTACGAGCTCGAGAACGCCGCCCGCTGGATCGACCCGGCCACCGGACAGGTCCAGGTCAAGTTCGTCAACGAGCGCCAGGACGGCATCGGGTTCCAGTTCCAGGTCGAGATCGCAGGCACGGTCAAGTGAGCGGCATCGTCACCGCCAGCGGGCTCGTCAAGCGCTACGACCGCACCCTCGCGGTCGCCGGCCTCGACCTCGACGTGGCGCAGGGCGAGATCTTCGGCCTGGTGGGTCCGAACGGGGCCGGCAAGACGACGACGCTGCGCATCCTGGCGACGCTGCTGGTGCCCGACGGCGGCGACGCGGAGATCGCCGGCTTCTCGGTGCGCCGGAACCCCAACGACGTGCGTCGCGTCCTCGGGTTCATGCCGGACTCGTTCGGGGTGTACGACGACATGAAGGTCTGGGAGTACCTGGACTTCTTCGCCCGGTGCTACGGCATCCCGGCCGACCGCCGGCGGCGGATGATCGGCGACCTCCTGGACCTGGTGGACCTCGGCCCCAAGCGCGACACCTACGTGCAGGGCCTGTCGCGCGGCATGCAGCAGCGCCTGTGCCTCGCCCACGCGCTGGTCCACGACCCGCTGGTGCTGTTGCTCGACGAGCCGGCCTCGGGCCTCGACCCGCGGGCCCGCGTGGAGCTGCGCGAGCTGCTGCGCGAGCTGCGGACCCTGGGCAAGACGATCCTGGTCTCGTCCCACATCCTTCCCGAGCTCGAGGAGCTGTGCACGTCGGTGGCGATCATCGACCGCGGCCAGGTCCTCGCCCACGGCCGGGTCGCCGACATCGAGCGCCGGCTGCGGGTCGGGGCGGTGTTCCGCGTCCGCGTCCTCGGCGACGAGGCGGCCGTCGTGGCCGCCCAGTCATGGTTCGAGCACCAGCACAACGTCGTGACGGCCCAGACGCTCGAGGACGGGACGATCGAGATCGGGTTCCACGGCGACGACGAAGGCGCCGCGGCGCTGCTGGCCGCCGCGGTCGGTGCCGACCTGCGGGTCGCGACGTTCTCCCGCGCGGCGAGCGACCTCGAGGAGCTGTTCCTCCAGGTGACCGCGCAGGATCCGGTCGGGACGGGGGCCGTGGCATGAGCGCCGTCGCCACCCGGCCGACCCGCCGCCTCGGCGCGCTGCGCGACGTGGGCACGGGCATCGCCGCCGTCGGCGTCAAGGAGCTGCGCGGGCGCATGCGCGGCCGGCGGGCGTTCATCGTGCTCACGATCCACCTCGTGATCGTGGCGGGCTTCGCCTGGATGATCGAGACGCTGTCCGAGCGGTCGTTCACGAGCGGCTTCGGCGGCAGCATGTCGGCCTCGGCGGAGATCGGCCGGACGATGTTCTCCGCCCTGATCATGCTGCTCACGCTGATCGTCCTCGTCCTCGCCCCGGCGTCGACCGCCGGCGCGATCAGCCTCGAACGCGAGAAGCAGACCCTCGACCTGCTCACGACCACCCCGATCTCGTCGCTCGCGATCATCCTGGGCAAGCTGCTGTCCGCCCTGTCGTGGGTGTTCCTGCTGCTGCTCGCGTCGATCCCGGTGACCGCCCTCGTGTTCACCTTCGGTGGCGTCGGCCCCGAGGACCTGGTCCGCTCCTACGTCGTCCTGTTCGCGACCGCGATCTGCTTCGGCTCGATGGGGCTGTTCGTGTCGGCATTCGTGAAGCGGACCCAGGCGGCGACGGTCATCAACCTCGTGACCACGATCGTGGTCACGGCCGGGGCCACGTTCTTGTTCGTGTTCTGGTCGTCGATGACGGCCAACGGGTTCCTGCCCAACCAGCCGGCGCAGCGCGACGACTCGCTGATCTCGAACCTCACGCGCCGCCCGCCCGAGGCGCTGCTGTACTTCAACCCGTTCGTCGCCCAGCTCGATGTCATCTGCGGCACGGAGACGGGGTTCGGCGGCACCTGCCAGATCGTCGCGGCCGTGACCGACTTCGACTCCGTGGTCAACGGCAACATCGGCGACCAGGGGTTCGGCGTGGACAAGGACACGTTCTGGCCGCGCTCCGTCGCCGCGATGCTGGTCGCGGCGGTCCTCCTCGTGATCCTGTCGGTGCAGATGGTGGCCCCGACGAGGCGCTGGCGGATCCGGCGCCACCGGCCGAAGGCGCCACCGGCGCCGCCCGTGTTCGAGGAGATCACCTGATGGCGCGGCTGCCGCGGGGCCGGCGCTCGGGCGCAGCTTCGGCGGCCGCAACCCCGGCGATCGTCCCCGCCGACCCGGCCACGCTCGGGGTCGCGCTCGATCCCGCCCTGCTGACGCTGCGGGCCGGGCTCGTCGCCCATCGCCGGCGGCTGTGGTTGCGGCGGTCGGTCCGGCGCGCCTGGTACGTGCTCGCGGGCGTGGCCGTCGCGGAGATCGCGCTGGCGATCGCGATGCGCGTCGCCCCGGTCGAGTGGGGTCTCCAGCTCGCCGCCGCCGTCCCGGTCGTCGGCCTCCTGGCGCTGCTGGTCCTGGTCGTCCGCGCCCGTCCCTCGATCGGCGAGACCGCCCTCGCCCTGGATGCCGAAGGCGGGTCGGGCGACACGCTGGCGTCGGCGCTCGCGTTCGCCCAGGCCATGCCGGGCACGGCGGGTCCGGCTGCCGAAGACGACGACGAGACGATCGTGGTCGGCGAGGGCTACGAGCTCGGTGCGGCCGAGGCCCGCTTCGTGCGGCGCCAGCGCCGCGACGCCGTCGGCCGCCTCCGGACGATCGAGCCCGGGCTGTTCCGCCCGCGCCTCGCGGTCCGGCCCGCGCTGGTCGCGCTGGTCGCCGGCGTGCTCCTCATCCCGGCGGTGCTGCTGCCAAACCCGCAGGACGCGGTGATCGCGTTGAACCGCCAGGTGCGCGAGGAGGCGCAGCGGCAGGCGCAGCGCATCGACGACGTCGCGAAGGACCTCGGGACCAAGGGTGTCGACGCCAACGACCCGCGGACGCGCCTGTCCGAGGAGCTGCGCCAGCTCGCGGAACGGCTGCGGTCGAACCCGGACGACCTCGACATGAACCTGTCCCAGCTCGGCTCGATCGAGGACCAGGTGCGTGCCCAGCTGGACCCCGCGAACGAGCAGCGCGCTGCCTCGCTGGCGTCGCTCGCGCGGTCGCTGTCGCGCGTCGCCACGGGCGATCCGCAGGCGAACCCTGGCGGCGACCCCGAGAAGACCAAGGACGACCTGAAGGACCTGGGCGACAAGCTCGATTCGATGACCCAGGAGGAGCGCAACGCCGCGGCACGGGATCTCGCCGAGCTCCAGGGCCAGGCGAACCAGGCCGATGGGGCCGCGGGGCAGGCGCTCCGAGACGCGGTGGCGAGCATGACCCAGGGCGACACGGCGGGTGCGAAATCGGCCCTCCAGCGGCTGGGTGAGGCCCTCGACGCCGCGCAGAATCGCGTCGAGGTCAACCGGGACCTGGCGACCGCCGCCTCGAACCTCCAGGACGCGCGTCGCGACCTCGCGAACGCCGGCCAGCCGGGCGGCCAGACCGGCCAGGCGGGCCAGCAGGGCAATGGGCAGCAGGGCAACGGGCAGCAGGGCAACGGCCAAGGCGGACAGGCGAGCGGTTCGCCCGGTTCCAGCCCGGGTACCGGCCAGGCCCAGGGGTCGGGCCAGCCCGGCGGATCACCGGGAACCGGCCAGGGGCAAGGGCAGGGCCAAGGCCAGGGCCAGGGGCAGGGCCAGGGCCAGGGCCAGGGGCAGGGCCAAGGCCAGGGCCAGGGCCAGGGCCAGGGCCAAGGCCAGGGCCAGGGGCAAGGGCCAGGGCCAAGGGCAAGGCCAGGGTCAGGGTCAAGGCCAAGGGCAGAGTGCAGGCTCCGGCTCGCTCGGCGGCGGCGGCTCGAACGCGGCGTACCTCGGCAGCGGCATGTCGAGCGGGCGCGCCGGCGGCCCGACCCACCCCAACCGCCCGGCCACCCTCGGGCCCGACATCGGCTCCGTGTTCGCGCCCTTCGACCGCATCGGCAAGCCGGGCGATCCGTCGTACGTCGCCGGCACCGGCGGTGACGGCCAGACCCAGCAGGGCAGCCAGCAGGGCCAGGGCTCGAACAACGGCTCGTACGTCCCGTATTCGCAGGTCTACGGCGACTTCTACCAGTACGCGCTGACCACGCTCGACCGCTCGTACGTCCCGATCTCGGTGAAGGACTACGTGCGCGACTACTTCAGCTCCCTCGATCCCAAGCAGTGAGCGACCAGACCGCCGAATCGGCGCCATCCGGAGGACCCATGGACGCATCCGTCGCCCCCGAGACCGGCCCCGCCCGGATCGCGCCCGAGGCGTTCGCCGAGCGCGCGCACCGCATCGAGACCGAGATCGGCAAGGTCATCGTCGGCCAGCAGGAGCTCGTCCGGCACACCCTCGTCGGGCTGCTCGCCAACAGCCACGTGCTGCTGGAGGGCGTCCCCGGCCTGGGCAAGACCATGCTCATCCGGACGATCGGCGACGTCATCGACTGCACCTTCAACCGGATCCAGTTCACGCCCGACCTGATGCCCGCCGACATCACCGGCACGAACATCCTGGTCGAGGAGGGCGGCTCGCGGGTCTTCAAGTTCCAGCCCGGGCCGATCTTCGCCAACCTCGTCCTCGCCGACGAGATCAACCGCGCGACGCCGAAGACCCAGTCGTCGCTGCTCGAGGCGATGCAGGAGCACCAGGTCACGGTCGCCCGCAACCGGTACACGCTCGACCCGCCGTTCTTCGTCCTGGCCACCCAGAACCCGCTCGAGATGGAGGGCACCTACCCGCTCCCCGAGGCGCAGCTCGACCGGTTCCTGCTCAAGGCGATGGTCCCGTTCCCGTCCGAGGAGGACCTGGTCGCGATCCTCGACCGCACCACGGGCTCCGACGCGCCGACCGCGCAGAAGGCGGCCACGGCCGTCGAGATCGTCGAGATGCAGCGGCTCGCCCGCGCCGTCCCGATCGCGCCCCACATCACGGCGTACGCGGTCTCGCTGCTGGCCGCGACCCACCCCGAGAACCGGCGCGCGCCGAGCCTGGTCCGGCAGTACGTCCGCTACGGCGGCTCGCCGCGCGGCGCCCAGGCCCTGGTCACGTCCGGCAAGATCCTGGCCCTGATGGACGGCCGCTTCAACGTCTCGATCGACGACGTGCGCGCCGCCGCGCTGCCGGCCCTCCGCCACCGCGTGATCCTGAACTTCGAGGGCGAGGCCGAGGGCATCACCACCGAGTCGACGGTCCGCGCGATCCTGGACGAGGTGGCGCCGCCCGCCGTCGAGTAGCGGACCCGGCCCCCCAGCGCGATGACCGCCTCCCCCACCCCGCCCGCCGAGACGCCGGACGAGGCGGCCGCCAAGCCGGCGCGACCGCCCGCCGCGCCGACCGCGCACGCCGGCGGCACGAAGGCGTTCCTGCCCAACGAGCTCGACCCGACCGTCTTCGACGAGGGCTTCCTGCGCCAGCTCGAGCGCCTGGGCGTGCTCATGAAGCAGCCGGTGCGGGGCGGCCTCAAGGGCGGCCGGCGGAGCGTCAAGCGCGGCCAGTCGGTGGAGTTCGCGGACTACCGCGAGTACGCGCTGGGCGACGACCTCCGGCAGCTCGACTGGAACGTGCTCGCCCGCCTCGAGAAGCTGTTCGTCAAGCTGTTCGTCGAGGAGGAGGACGTCACGATCTCCTTCCTCGTCGACGCCAGCCCGTCGATGGCCTTCGGGCGACCCGAGAAGCTGCTGTTCGCGAAGCGGGCGGCGGCCGCGCTCGGCTACATCGGGCTCGGGTCCGAGGACCGCGTGGTCGTGACCGCGCTCACGGGACGGACCGCGCGGCGCCAGGGCGGCCTGCGGGGCTCCGGCCGCGTGTTCCGGCTGCTGGCCAACCTGTCGTCGATCCAGCCCGCCGACGGGCCGAGCGACCTCGTGGCGTCGGTGCGCCACGCCGCTGCGATGCTGTCGGGCCGCGGGGTCGTCGTCCTGCTGTCGGACCTGCTCGACCCGGGCGCGGATCGCGTGATCCGGGAGCTGGCCGCCACCGGCTCCGAGCTGATCGTGCTGCACGTGCTGTCGCCGGACGAGCTCGACCCCGCGCTCGAGGGCGACCTGCGTCTGGTCGACAGCGAGTCGGGCGAGGGCATCGACGTCACGGTGGACCTCGCCACGCTCGACGACTACAAGGCGCGGCTCGCGGCCTGGCAGGAGGGCCTCGCCGACCTCGCCGCCAAGCGCCGGGCGTCGTACGTGCCGCTGTCCACGGACGTGCCGCTGGCCGACCTCGTGTTCGCCGAGCTCCGCCGCCGGCGCGTGGTCGGGTAGGCCGCGATGCCGTTCCTCGCGCCGCTGGCGCTCGCCGGGCTGGTGTTCGTCCCGCTCGTCATCGCCATGTACCTGCTGAAGCTCCGGCGGGACGAGGCGGTCGTGCCGTCGACGCTGCTGTGGCAGCGCCTCGTCGCCGACGTGGAGGCCAACGCGCCGTGGCAGCGGCTCCGCCGGAGCCTCCTGCTGCTCCTGCAGCTGCTGCTGGTGTTGCTGCTCGTGCTCCTCGCGGCGCGCCCGTTCGTCGAGCGACCGGCCGGGCTGGCGGGCGACCTCGTGCTGGTCGTCGACACCTCGGCCTCGATGCAGGCCACCGACGTGACCCCGAACCGGCTCGAGGCGGCCAAGGCGGCCGCAGTCGACGCGCTGAAGGACCTCCCGGCGGGCGGCAAGGTCAGCGTGATCGCGGCGGGCCGGACCGCCCGGGTGGTCGCGAACGGCACGTCGGACGTGGGGCGGGTCCGGCAGGCCATCGCGGGCATCGAGCCGACCGCCGACATCGGCAACCTCGCGGACGCGCTCCGCCTGGCCTCCGCGCTCGCGGCGCGCTCGGGCGATGCCGAGATCCTCGTCGCGACCGACGCCGCGCTCGCCACGCCGCCGACCGGCTCCGTCCAGGCGCCGGTCAGGGTCCTGCGGGTGGGCCGCGACGCCGGCAACCAGGCGATCGTCGCGCTCGCGGTCCGGACCGCGCCGAGCGGCCTGTCGCACAGCGCGTTCATCTCGGTCGCCAACCTCGGCCTCGAGCTCGTCGAGCGCCAGGTCCAGCTGTTCGCCGACGGCCAGCTGCGCGACTCGCGGACCCTCAAGCTCGACCCGCAGCGGCGGACCGACGTCTCGATCGACGACATCGACGACCCGCAGCACCCGGCCTCGGTGATCGAGGTGCGCCTGCTGGGCGCCGATGGCGCGAGCAGCCCCGCGCCGGACGCCCTCGGGGTCGACGACCGGGCGTGGGCCGTCGTCCCGCCCAAGGAGCAGCGCCAGGTCCTCCTCGCCGGCGCCCCGGACCCGTACCTCGAGACCGCGCTGAGCTTCCTGCCCGACACCGAGCTGTACTTCCGCAACGGCGACGACTGGTCGACGCTGACGGGGCTCGACGAGTACGAGCTCGTCATCTTCAACCGCTTCCTGCCGCCGACGCTGCCGGCCAAGCCGACGCTCGCGATCGCGCCGCCGCGGACGTCGGCCCTCGGAACGGTTACCGGGACGCTCACGAACCCCGGCATCGGCACGCTCGACCCGGCCGACCCGATCCTCCGCTACGTCGACCTCTCGACCGTCCACGTCGGCGAGGCGCAGGAGCTGGAGCTGCCGACCTGGGCGCGGGCGGTCGTCCCGGGCCCGGCGGGTTCGCCGCTGCTCTACGCCGGGGCGCTCGACGGCCGCCAGGCCGCGGTCCTCGCGTTCGAGCCGCGCCACTCGGACCTGCCGCTCCAGGTCGCGTTCCCGGTCCTGCTGGCCAACCTCGCGGGCGAGCTGATGGGCGGCTCGGACACGCCGGTCGACGCCGTCGCCCCCGGCTCCCCGGTCACGCTGCCGGTGCCCGAGGGCGCGCGCGGCGTGCGCGTGGAGCGGCCCGACGGCAGCGTCGACGAGCTGGTCGCCCCGACGCAGGGCGCCGCGAGCGTGACGTTCGCGCGGACCGACCTGCTGGGCGTCTACTCGGTCACCCCGCTCGCGGACCAGGACGCCTCGGCCGCCCCGTCGGGCGGGTCGTCGCCGGGGTCGTCGGCGGGACGACGTCCGCGCCGCCGGCGAGTGACGGGGCAAGCCCCGGCGCGCCCACCTTCCGCCCGCCCGAGGCCGGCACCCCGACCCGGTTCGCGGTCGACCTGCTGGACGTCGACGAGTCGGTGATCGCGCCCGGCGACCCGGCGAGGCTGACCGCCCTCGGGACCAGCCCCGGGACCGGCGCGTCGACCGGCGGCACCCCCGTCGAGCGCCCGAACGCCCGCGACGAGCTGTGGATCCCGATCGTGCTCGTCGCCCTCGTCCTGCTGACGATCGAGTGGCTGGTCTACGAGCGCGACACGCTCGCGCGCCTCCGCCGGGCCGTGGCGGCCCGCCTCGGCCGGTCGCGGCCGTCCGGGCGGAGCGCCTGATGGGCATCGCGTTCGACGCCCCCAGCGCCCTCCTGCTGCTGCCGCCGCTCCTGGCGGTGGTGATCGCGCTCCACCTGTCGTCGAGGCGCCGGCTGGGCAAGGGCCGACGACGCGCGGCGCTCGCGGTCCGGGTGCTGCTGCTGGCCGCCCTGGTCGGCGCGCTGGCGGGCCTCCAGCTCGTGCTGCCGGTCGACCGGCTGGCGGTCGTGTTCGTCGTCGACCTGTCCGACTCGGTCGGCACGCCCGGCCGCGAGGAGGCCCTCGCCTACCTCCGGCAGTCGCTGGCGGAGAAGCAGGACGAGGACGTGGCGGGGATCGTCGCGTTCGGCGCGGACGCGCTGGTCGAGCGGCTCCCGTCGGACCTGGCCGAGATCGACCGCATCGCGTCGACGCCCGTGCGCGACGCGACCGACATCGGCGCCGCCCTGCGACTCGCCGGCGCGCTGTTCCCCGACGACGCCCAGAAGCGGATCGTCCTCCTCTCGGACGGCAACGACACCACCGGCTCCGGTCAGTCCGAGGCGGCGCTCGCCGCCGCGCGCGGGATCCAGGTCGAGACGGTCCTGACCGGCCTCGCCGGCCGCGACGAGGTCCTCGTCCAGCGCCTCGAGGCCCCGTCGACCGCGCGCCTCGGCGAGTCGGTCGACGTGTCGGGCGACGTGACCTCGTCGGTCGCCCAGCCGGCCACCGTGCGGCTGTTCGTCAACGGCGAGCTGGCCGGCACCAAGCCCGTGGACCTCGAGGCGGGCACGACCCGGGTCACGTTCAACTTCACGCCCAAGGACTCGGGCTTCCTGCGCTTCCGGATGGTCGTCGAGGCCGCCCGCGACACGTTCAACCAGAACGACCGGGCCGAGGCGAACACCATCGTCAAGGGCGAGCCCAGGGTGCTGGTCGTCAAGGGCGACGAGGCCGTGGCCGCCGAGCTGGTCACCGCGCTCGAGACCGAGCGCCAGGTCGTGGACACGGTCATCCCCGAGGGCCTGCCGTCGGACCTCGCCGGGCTCGCCGACTACGACTCGATCGTGCTGGTCGACGTCCCGCGCCTGCGGCTCACGGACGCGGCGATGGCGGCGCTCCAGGTCTACGTGCGCGATCTCGGGCGGGGCCTTGTCATGGTCGGCGGACCGCGCAGCTACGGCGCGGGCGGCTACACCGACACGCCGCTCGAGGAGACGCTGCCGGTCGACATGGGCGTGCGCGACCGCGAGAAGCAGCCCGACGTCGCCCTCGTGGTCGTCATCGACAAGTCGGGCTCGATGGACGCGTGCCACTGCAACAGCTTCAACGGCGGCGCCGGCGGCGGGTCCGGGATCGGGGGCGTGCGCAAGGTCGACATCGGCAAGGAGGCGATCCTGCGGGCGGCCTCGGCCCTGAGCGCCAAGGACGAGCTCGGGGTCGTGGCGTTCGACGACTCGGCGCATTGGGTCATCCAGACGGCGCCGCTCGGCGGCCTCCAGGACATCCAGACGGCGATCGCGGGCATCAACCCCAACGGCCAGACGAACATCTTCGCCGGGCTCGACCAGGCGGTGAAGTCGCTCGAGGGCGCGACCGCGACCCGGCGCCACATCATCCTGCTCACCGACGGCTGGTCGACCAGCGGCCAGTACGACGCGATCCTCAAGCAGATGAAGGCCGACGGGATCACGCTCTCGACCGTCGGCGCCGGGGGCGGTGCGAACCCGTTCCTCGAGAAGCTCGCGAAGCAGGGCGGCGGCCGCTTCTACGCGGCGACGAACCCGGCCTCGATCCCCGACATCTTCCTCAAGGAGACGCAGCAGGTCTCGGGCCAGCAGATCGTCGAGGAGCCGTTCTTCCCGATCCTGACATCGAGCTCGCCGGTGCTGCGCGGCATCGACAACGGCTTCCCGAAGCTGCTGGGCTACAACGGCACCACCGCGAAGCCGGCCGCGCAGACGGTCCTGGTCACGGCGCGCGACGACCCGCTCCTCGCCCAGTGGCAGTACGGCCTCGGACGCTCGATCGCCTGGACGTCGGACTCGACCGGGCACTGGGCCCGGAACTGGGTGCCGTGGCAGGGGTTCTCGAAGTTCTTCAGCCAGCTTGTCGGCTGGACGTTCCCCGGCGAGGAGAGCGGCGGGATCGAGGCCTCGTTCGTGGATCGCGGCGGGCGGACGTACCTCCGGGTCGAGAGCCAGAACAGCGACGGGTCGGGTCGCGACTTCTACACGACGAGCGTCGCCATGGTTGGGCCGGACCTCCAGCCCGCGACCGTCAACCTCAACCAGGTCGCCTCCGGGGTCTACGAGGCCCCGGTCGAGCACCTCGACAGCGGCGCCTACGCCGTCCGGGTGACGCAGACGCAGGCCGGGAAGGCGCCGCTCGGACGGACGCTGGGCCTGGTCGCGCCGACCGCGGCCGAGTACCGCCTCCTCGGCGCCAACGAGCCGTTGCTGGCCGCGATCCGGGCGGCCACCGGCGGCCGAGAGCTGGACACGCCCGCGGCGCCGTGGGTCCACGACCTCGAGACGACGAGCCAGTTCACCGAGCTCTGGCCGTGGCTGCTCGTGCTGGCGCTGCTGCTGTGGCCGTTGGACATCGCGCTCCGGCGCGTCTCGCTGGGGCGGCGCGAGCTCGCCGACGGCCGCCGCTGGGTGACCGACCGGGTCCGCGGTCGACGGGTGGCGCCGCGGACGCAGCCCGTGGAGGGCCTGTTCGCCGCACGGAACCGCGCGGGGGCGTCCGGTGCCCGGTCTGCGATCCTGCGCGAGGCGACGGACGGCTCGGCGGCGACGGGATCGACGCAGGTGACGACGGCATCGACGCAGGCGGGGGCAGCGCCCGCCGACTCGGCAACGGTGGTCCCGACGGCTGCGCCCACGCCCACTGCCGCGACTGCCGTCGCCCCCGCCCCGCGGCCGGTCCCGACGCCGCCCGCACCGGTCACGCCCCGGACAGCGAAGCCAACGACTCCGGCGCCGCCACCTACCGCGCCTGCGGCGGCGTCGCCTCCGGCCGCCTCGACCCCCGCGACACCACCGCCCGCCGCGTCGCCCGACGACACCCTGGCGCGCCTCCGGGAGGCGAAGGCCCGCCGCCGGAGCTAGGTCTTCCGGGCCTCGCCTGCCTTTCGGCCCGCCGGGTCCCACACCGCCCGACCCGATCGACCCATGGGCGAGCCCCCCGCATGTGGGGGTGACGGCGGCATCGGCGTTCTGGCACGATCGGCGTGCCCAACGGAGGGGGCCCATTCACCGCTGGAGGAGTCATGTCCACCGACGCGCCCATTCGCTCTCGACGCGCCGTGCTCGGCGCCGCCCTGGGAGGCGCGGCGGCCGTCGCTGCGCAGTCGCTCGCGAGTCCGCTGTCGGCCGCGGCGGCCAGCGGGGACCCGGCCCTCATCGGGGCCGCGAACACCGGCGACGCGCCGACCAGCTTCGAGAACACGGACGCGGGCGAGACCTCGCTGGCAGCCGTCCACTCGGGCAGCGGCACGGGCCTCCAGGCGACCAGCGTCACCGGGCCAGCGATCATGGCGATCTCGACCGACACGACCCCGAGCGACCCGGAGACGGGCCCCGACCCGTCGCACCGGAACGGCATCTACGCGGCGGTCGGCGATACGAGCAGCGCGAGCACCGTCACGGACGAGGCCGGCGTCTACGGCTTCGCCGACGTGTCGGTGGGCTCGGTCGGCGTGGTCGGCGAGTCGTTCCAGGGCGTCGGCCTGATCGGCCTCGGCGACACCGGCGTCGTGGCCTTCGGCCCGACCCAGGGCCTGCTCAGCATCGGCTCCTGGGGCGCCTACGGCACCGGCGACGTCGGCATCGTGGGCGACGTCAACGCGACCGGCGTCGGCGTGTACGGCTTCGCCGGCACCTCGACGATCCCGAACCCGCCCACGGGCATCGGCGTCTACGCGCGTGCCGGGTCCAACAGCCAGCTGGCGCTGCGCGTCCAGGGCCGGGCGAAGTTCAGCCGCAGCGGCCGGGTCTCGGTCAGCGGCGCGAGCAAGACGGTCACGCTCTCGGGCGTGAGCGCGGCCAACTCCTTCATCGTGGCGACGTGCCAGGAGGACGCCGCGGGTGTCTACGTGCGCTCGGTCGTCCCGGCAAACGGTTCGTTCAAGATCCACCTCTCGAAGAAGCCGTCCAAGGCGGTGACCGTCGGGTGGATCGCCTTCGAGAAGCCGTAGGTGTTGCGATGAGCTACCCCAGGCGCTTCGAGCGCGAGAAGTGGACCGGACGCCGGATCGCCGGTGCGGCCGACGACATGGCGTGGGAGCGTCACGTCGAGGGCGTCCAGCAGCGGCTCGCCCGCTACGAGATCCATCGTCCGGCCGTCACCGCGACCGCGAACGAGTGGGACCGCCACGTCCGGGAGGTCAAGGCCCGGATCACCGAGGCGAAGCACCGGCGCTGAGCGCGACGGCGTCCCGAGGGGACCGGTGCTAGCCTCCGGGCGATGTCACCGTCACTCGCGGGACGTGCCCGGCTGGTCGCGGCCAGGCGTGCGATCGCCGCCACCCTGGCCGTCGCCGCCATCGCGGGCACCGTTGCCGGGTGCGGCGCCCTCACGCTCACACCCGAGCCCGCGACGCCGACGGACTTCCCCGGCTTGACGGGGCGGTTCAACGCCGCCGGCGTGCAGGTCCGCGACTGGGTCTCCGGCGATGCCGGGTGCGACAACCCGGACCTCATCCCGGCGTCGATCAGCTTCACGGCGAGCGGCCTCGACCAGGCCACGCCCGTGAAGGTCTACCTCTACATCTTCCGCGACCGCGCGGCCTTCGATCGGCATCGCGACCAGATCGGGCCTTGCGCGGAGAGCTTCGTCACCGACCCCCAGACGTACGAGGAGGTCGAGCAGTCGCCGTACGTCGTGTCGGGCCAGGGACCGTGGACGCCGGGGTTCGAGGCGGCTGTCCGGTCGGTGCTGGCGAAGGCCGCGGGAACCGGGGGCTGATCCCGGCGCAGTCCAGGTCCCGAGCGGGTACTGGCCGTATCCGCACCGGACCGCACAGGAGTCGACCAGTACCGGGAAGACCGTCCCGGTCCGCCCGGGACCACCGAGCCGTCGAGCGCTCCAGTACGCCCGCCGATGCTCCGGCACATGGAGCTCACGCCGCGCCGCCGACGCGCCCTCTCGACGTTCCTGGCCTTCGTCCTCGCGATCGAGTCGGTGTCCGCCGTGGCGGCCGTCGCCCAGGTCGGCACGGGGCGAACGGGCGCGATCGCCGTCCACCGCGCGCCCATCGCCGCAGCGCCAGCCCACGCGGGCGTCGGGATCGCCCTCTACTCGATCGGTCCTCGTCTCGAGGACCGCGCCCACGACGCCGCCGCGCGGGTCACCCTCCCCCACAGCGCGAGCGACGTTGCCGTCGCGGTCGCGCCTCAGCCCCAGCAGGAGACGACACGGGCCGGCGACACGAAGCGGGTCGACGGCTCGCGGGCCAAGCACCACGACAAACAGGCCGCCGCGGCGCGGCAGCCCAAGGTCCACCCGAAGGCTGTGCACGCCGCCAGGACCGCGCACGCCGGTAAGCGGGACTCGTCGGGCGGGCCGTCGTACTCGGGTCGCAACCACGTGTGGATTCCGTCGCTGGGCATCAACCGGTCGGTCGCGTGGTTCGCCTGCAGCCGCTCGCGCGAGCCCGACAACTACGTCTACCGGTGGGGCTGCGCAGGCACGAACAACGTCTACCTCCTGGGCCACGCGTGGGGCGTGTTCGACCCGCTGCACGACGCGTACGTCAGCGGCCGCCTGCAGCGCGGCCTGAAGGCGGTCTACGCGGACGCGAACGGAAAGGTGCGCATGTACGCCGTGCGGTGGTGGAAGGTCGTCAAGCCGACGACATCGGCAAGCTGGGCGTGGGCGTCACTGCCGACGCCGTCGATGACGCTCCAGACGTGCGTCGGCGCGCACAGCCAGTACCGCCTCATGGTGCGGCTGACCCAGGTCGACGGCTAGCGCCACGGCCCGTCAGACGATCCGCAGCCCCAGGATCTTCCTCGCGATCACGAGCCGCTGGACCTGGCTCGTCCCCTCCCCGATCTCGGTGAGCTTCGCGTCGCGCAGGAAGCGCTCGACCTTGTAGTCCTCCGTGTAGCCGTAGCCGCCGTGCACCTGGATCGCCGCGTTGGTGACCCGCGACGAGACCTCGGACGCGTAGAGCTTGGCCTGCGCGGACGCGAGCGAGTAGTCGCGGCCCTGGTCCTTGAGCCACGCCGACCGGTACACGAGGGCACGGGCCGCCTCGATCTCCGTCGCCATGTCGGCGATCATGAACGCGACCCCCTGGAAGGTCCCGATCGGGCGGCCGAACTGCTCGCGTTCCTTCGAGTACGGGACCGCCGCGTCGAGCGCCGCCTGGGACAGGCCGAGGGCCAGCGCCGCGATCGAGATCCTGCCGCCGTCGAGCACCTTGAGGAACGCCCGGAAACCGGCGCCCTCCTCGCCCAGGAGGTTGGCGTCCGGCACGCGCACGCCGTCGAACCGAAGCTCGCCCGTCGCGGACGCGTGGAGGCCCATCTTGTCCTCCAGGCGTCCCACGCTGAACCCCGCGGCGTCCGCCGGCACGATGAACGCCGAGATCGCGCTCGAGCCGTCGGCCTCGCCCGTCTTCGCCGTGATGACGTAGGTCCCGGCCTGGCCGGCGTTGGTGATGAACCGCTTCTGGCCGTCGATGACCCAGTCCCCGCCAGGACCCCCGTCGCGCCGCGCCGTCGTCCGGGTGCCACCGGCGTCCGAACCCGCGGACGGCTCGGTGAGCCCGTAGGCGCCGATCACCTGGCCCGACGCCATCGGCGTCAGCCACCGATCGCGCTGGGCGTCCGTGCCGGCGATCATCAGGGGTCCGCAGCCGAGGCTCGTGTGGGCTGCGACGATGAGGCCGAGCGACCCCCACACCCGGCCGATCTCCTCCACGGCGATCGCGTAGGCGAGCGTGTCCATGCCCGCGCCGCCCCAGCGCTCCGGCACGTTGATGCCGAGCCAGCCGAGCTCGCCGATCCGGTGCACGATCTCGATCGGGAAGCGGCGCTCCCGCTCGTGCTGGTCGACGACCGGCGCGACCTCGGTCTCCATGAACTCGCGGATCGTGTCCCGCAGGAGGACGTGGTCGGGCGAGAGGTCGAGGTCCATCGATCGAGGATACCGCCGGGCCGGATGGGCGCCCGATGCCGCCGACGACGCTCCGCGCCGCGGACGCGGCCGCTACGCCTCTTCGCGCTCGACGACGCCGCGCGTCGCCGGCTCGCGCCGAGGCCCGGGCACGTCCGAGACGTTCGGCACGAACGAGGCCGCGATCGAGGTCACGGCCGCCTGCTGCTGCTGGTCGATGTCGAGGATGCCCAGCCGCCCGAGCGTCGCCAGCTCGTCGCGGATGTAGGTCTTGAGCATCTCGGGGCCGTCGGTGCTGATCGCGTATCTGACCCCGTTGCGGTGCAGCTGGTCGAAGATCCAGCGGAACTCGTCCCAACCCGACACGACGCCCGTGTTGAGGTTCGACGTCGGGCAGACCTCGAGGACGATGCCGCGCTCGCGGAGCATGCCCATCGCCCGCGGGTCGTAGGCGGCCTTCACGCCGTGGCCGATGCGGTCGGGCTCGAGCAGCTCGATGACGCGCGCGACCTCGTCGACCGGCCCGGCCTCGCCCGTGTGGATCGTGATCCCGAGGCCGTACTGGCGGGCGCGCCGCATCAGGCGCCGGTAGTCGGCGACCCGGAAGGTGGCCGATTCGGGGCCGGCGATGTCCACGCCGATCACCCCCCGGTCGCGCCAGGTGATCGCCTTCTCCACGATGATCTCGTTGAGCTCGAACGGGAAGGCGCGGTCGAGGCAGAAGATCAGGCCCGGCTTCACCGGGTACTCGAGCGTGGCGCGGTCCATGCCCCGGAGCGCCGCCGCGACGATGTGGTCGAGGTCCTGCTCGCCGCCCCGGTTCCGCTTCATCGGGTTGAAGCGGAGCTCCATGGTCGTGACGTTGTTCTTGCGGTAGGCGCCGCCCACGACCTCGTAGACGGCGCGCTCGACGGCGATCGGGCTGGACTGGATGAGCTCGGTCCAGTGGAACAGCTGCAGGTAGCCGTCGAAGCTCTTGGGCCGGCCCGGATGGACCGTGATCAGGTCGCGGAACTCCCAGTAGTCGCGGGTCGGGAGCTTGATGCCCTGGGCGTGGGCGATCGACCACATGATCGCGGGGGTGACCGCGGCGCCGAGGTGGCAGTGGAGCTCAGCGAGCGGGATCTTGCGGCTGAGCTTGGCGACCATCGAGCCAAGGATAGCGGAGGCCGATGGTGGAACGCAGTCGACGGGCGCTGTGCCCTTAGCCCGCGGCGGGCACCACGCGGCCGTCGGCGTCGATCGTCGCCTGGCGGCGGAGGGCCTTGAGCTCGGCGCCCGGGACCTGGTCTCGGGCGTGGTAGCTCGAGCGGACCAACGGGCCGGACTCGACGTGCTTGAAGCCGAGCGCGAGGGCCTCGGTCTTCATCTCGACGAACTCGTCGGGGTGGTAGTAGCGGATCAATGGCAGGTGCTGCTCCGTCGGCCGCAGGTACTGGCCGATCGTGAGGATGTCGACGTCGACCTCGCGCAATGCCTCGAACGCCTCGGTGAGCTCCTCGCGGGTCTCGCCCAGGCCGACCATCAGCGAGCTCTTGGTGTGGGCCGCGTGCCCGTATTCGTTCGCGTAGACCTTGGCCCGTTCGAGGACGCCGAGCGTGCGATCCCAGCGAGCACGCTTGCGGACCGGCTTCTGCAGGCGCCGGACGGTCTCGAGGTTGTGGTTCAGGATGTCGGGCCCGGCCTCCATCACCGTGCGCAGCGGCTGCTCGGCACCGTTGAAGTCGGGGATCAGGACTTCCACGCCCATGCCGGGGCTTCGATGGCGGAGCTCGCGGATCGTGGCCGCGAACGCGCCGGCCCCGCCGTCGGGCAGGTCGTCGCGGGCGACCGAGGTGACCACGACATGCTCGAGGCGCATCTCCGCGACCGCCTCGGCGACCCGTCGCGGCTCGTCGTCGTCGAACCAGGTGGGCTTGCCGGTCTTGATCGCGCAGAACCCGCAGGCGCGCGTGCAGACGTCGCCCAGGATCATGACCGTCGCGGTCCGCTGGTCCCAGCAGTCTCCGATGTTGGGGCAGCGGGCCTCCTCGCACACCGTGTTGAGGTTGAGCCCGCGCAGGAGCCCCTTGAGGTCGTGGTAGTTGTCGCCCGACGGCATCCGCGCCTTGATCCAGTCGGGATGGCGCCGGAGCGGAATCGTGCCGTCCGCGGCGGGTCCGAACGTGCCGCCGCCCATCGCGATCGAGATCTCGCTCGGCGACGGCGCGTGGTGACCCGGCGTCGGGTCGAACATCGGGAGCTCGCGGGCCATGGGCCGAGTGTAGGTCAGGCGTTCGCGAGCGTGTCGCGGATGGCCGTGGCGGCGTCCCGCGGCGCGTAGCCCAGCTCGTCCTTCGCCCGCTGCGACGACGCCCAATACGTAACGCCGGCCGAGGCCGAGACGACCTCCCGCGCATTCGGCTGCCCGATGAGCCGCCCGAACGGCGCCATGACCCTCAGGACCCCGTTTGAGACGCGGAGTCTCGGCAGCGTCCGCCCGCCGGCCTCGGCCGCGATCCGGAGCGCCTCGTCGAACCGGATGCAGTCGCCCGCGATCACATACGGGCGGCCGAGCCTCGCCGCGCGCGAAGGCCGCGGTGATGCCCGCCGCGACGTCGTCGACGTGGGCCGGCGCGACGCCGATGCCGGCGGCGGCGACGTACCGCAGGCGCCCGCGGTACGCCTGGACCAGCTGCTCGCCGAGGACGGTGTGATCGCCAGGCCCGACGACCGTGCCTGGCATCGCGATGACGATGGGTGCGCCGGCTTCGATCCGCCGCTCGGCGACCTCGTGCGCCCGGAACTTGGTCTCGTCGTAGGTGCTGACGAAGCCCAGGGCGAGGTCTCGCCGATACGACTCATCCACGATCCGGCCATCCGTGTTGCCGAACACGTTGACCGTGGACACGTAGACGATCCGCGGCACCTTCGCCGCCTCGGCGGCCTCGAGCAGCCGCGTGGTCGTGCCGACGTTCGCGTCCCACATCGCCGGCCGCTCGTCGGCAGTGATCCCGATCCTGTACAAGCCCGCCGCGTGGATGACCGCGTCTGCGGCCTCGAGGTGCTCGCGCACGCGCGCCGGGTCCGAGAGGTCATCGGCGACCAGCTCCGCGCCCAGGCCGTCGAGCCTCGGCGCCTTCGCCGGGTCGCGGACCAGCGCGACGACCTGTTCGCCGCGGTCGCGCAGGCGCGCGACCACGCGGCTCCCGATGAAGCCAGCGCCCCCCGTGACGACGATGCGCATCAGGACGGACCCGCGTCGCTCGGGATCGGCGAGACCGCGAGGCTCATCGTCATCGACGTCGAGGCGTTGCCGCGAGACCCGGCGACGACCAGGAACCACGGGGCATCGGATCGGGCGAAGTCGTCGGCGAGCACGGCCGGCACGTTGTCGATCGAGAAACGGGCGGTCAGCAGACGGCCCATCGCTTCCGCGTGAAGGGGCACGCACTCCGCGTCCGGGGCGGGCAGCGGGTGCGCGACCGTGAACTCAGCGCCTGGCTCGTGCAGGCAGAGGAACGCGACGTTTTGGTCGAGCGGCCACGGGTCCAGCGTGTACGTTGCACCCTGGGCATCCACGCTCTGGCTCAGCGTGGGCGCGATCTCCGAAACGTCCCGGGATGGCAGGAGGCTGCAACCGGCGACGACCCCGGCAGCGAGCGCGACGCTCATGGCGAGCGTCCGCATCGCTCAGTAGATCGCGGTGTCCGGGCCGACGCCCTCGAGCCACGCCTTGATGTCGCGAAGCAGCGCGGCGCCGCCGGCGCCGTCGTTGGCCCGGTGGTCGACCCCGAGGACCATGTTCATCACCGGCCGGATCGCGATCACGTCGCCATCGTCGGTCGAAACGACGACCGCGCGCTTCGTGATCGCCTCCATCGTGACGATGCCCGACCTCGGGCACGTTGATGATCGGCATCACGAGGTTGGTGCCGAGGTAGCCGGTGTTGTCGACGGTGAACGTGCCGCCGCCGAAGTCGTCGAGCCGGAGCTTGTTCGCCCGGGCGCGGCTCGCGACGTCGAGGATCGCGGCGTTGAGGCCGTGGACGGAGAGCTGATCCGCGTCCCGGATGACCGGCACGATCAGGCCGTCGTCGACCGCCACCGCCACGCCGATGTTGATCCGGCGCTTGGCCAACAGGCCCTCGTCGGTCCAGTGGGCGTTGAACGTCGGGTTCCGCTTGAGGGCCTCGGCCGAGGCCTTCACGACAAAGGGGACGTAGCTGAGCGACAGGCCTTCCTTCGACTGGTACTCGCGCTTGGCCTTCTCGCGGAGCGCGACGAGACGGGTGACGTCCACTTCCATCTGCACGTAGGCGTGGGGCACCGCCAAGGCGCGGGTCATCTGGGCCGCGATGCCCTTGCGCATCTGGGTCATCGGGACGAGGACTTCGTCCGCGCCGGCCGGGAACTTGATGCCGGCGTTGGTCGCAGCGGCGGGCGCGCCGGACGGGCGAGCCGCGGGGGCGGCGGGTGCCGATGTCGCCGGGGCGGCGACCGAGGTCCCGGTGCGCTGGGCTTCGACGACGGCGATGACGTCCTCGCGCGTGATCCGCCCGCCGCCGCCCGTGCCGGCGACCTGCGACGCCTCGAGCCCGTGCTCGCGGAGCAGGCGTCGTACGGCGGGGGTCATGCGGGCGTTGGGATCGGCGTCGGCGGTCAGGGTGGGTGCGGCGATCGCGGCCGCCTGGAGGGCGGGTGCCGGCGATGGCGCCGCGGGAGCGGGGGCCGGGGCCGGGGCCGCGTCGGCCGTCGGAGCCGCGACGGGCGCCTCAGCCGCGACGGCCGCCGAAGCCGCGACGGGCTCGGATACCGGACGCTCGTCGGAGCCGGCCGGGCCGTTCGCCGGCGCGGGCGCGGCCGGGGCCTCGGTGCCGCCCGAGAGGGCCTCGTCCTCGGTCTCGATGATGGCGATCTCGGCGTTGTTGGGGACCGTGTCCCCCTCCTGCGCCAGGATCTCCTTGAGGACGCCCGCGAACGGTGACGGGACCTCGGCGTTGACCTTGTCGGTGATGACCTCGACCAACGGCTCGTACTTCGCCACCGAATCGCCGGGCTGTTTGAGCCAACGCCCGATCGTCCCCTCGGCCACGCTCTCGCCGAGCTGGGGCATCGTCACCTTCGCCACTGGGTCTCGTCCTCCGATGAAGCGCCGTTGCGAGGGCCCTGCCCTCCGTTCCTAGTGTCGCGTATCACGGCCAGCCACGCCGCAGGCGCGTGCGACGGCCTCAGCCCGGCTCCTCGTCCCGGTCCGTGTCCTTGACCCAGCCAAGGTGCTTGCGGAGCCAGCCGACCGACGCAAGGTGGTAGGTCGACGCCTCGTCGTATGCCGGCAGCGCCTCGGTCGCGGCGACGTTCGTCGCGATGCTCTCGTGGCTGATGGTCGTGATCCGCTCGGCCGCGACCATCGCGTCGTGCTTCGCATCGCCATCCCGCCCGACGCGCAAGCCGTGAAAGATGTCGTCGGCGTCGGAGCCCAGGACCTCGCGCACCGTGCCCAGCTGCATCCCGTCGACGGCGACGACGGGCGTGCCGTAGACGATGGCCCGCCAGGCGATCGGCGTGGAATCCGTCATGAACGCGCCTCCTGGTGGCGTGACCGTGGTCGTGTGGGACTCGACCATCTTCGTCCACCCGCGCCAGACGGGCGAATCCGCGAAGGTGACATGTGTCGACGACCACGCCGGTACGCTCGGGGCGTGATCGAGACCACCTGGGCGAAGGTCGCCGCGCTCCGGCTGCGGCGGCAGCACCTCGAGACGCGCGCGCCGCGCAAGGCGATGCTCGACGTCGTCCGCGATCACGTCGCGGTGCAGGCGCAGGTCATCGGCTCGGCCGAGCTCGCGATCCATGCCCGCGTCGAGCGCATGACCCGCGACGACGTACGGAACGCCCTGTGGCGTGACCGCACGCTGGTCAAGACCTGGGCCATGCGGGGGACGCTCCACCTCGTTGCGTCGGACGAGCTGCCGGAGCTGGTCGCGGCGCTCGGAACGCGGATCAACTGGCTGCGGCCGGTGTGGCTCCGGTACTTCGAGGTCACCAGGGAGGAGATGCTCGCCCTCCAGGACGGGATCGGCGACGTGCTCACGGACACCCCCATGACCCGCGCGGCCCTCGGCGAGGCCCTCGCGAAGCACCTCGGCAACGAGGCGTTCGCCGACCGCGTGACCTCGAGCTGGGGCACGTTCCTGAAGCCCGCCGCCAGCCGCGGCCTCCTGTGCTTCGGCCCCGACGACGGCCGCAACGTGACCTTCGTCGACCCGCGCGCCTGGCTCGGCCGCGAGATGCCCGAGCCCAGCGAGGACGCGCTCGGCGCCGTCATCGAGCGCCAGCTGACCGCGTTTCCCGGGCAGCTCCAGAGGCGAGCTCGCACGCTGGTGGGGCGTCCAGGGCGGCGCGCCGCTGCGCAAGCCGGTCGCGTCGCTGGGCGACCGCGTCGTCGAGATCCTGGCCGACGGCACGAAGGTGCTGGTCCGGAGCGACGACGTCGCCGAGCTCGCGAACATCGACCCGTCGACCGCCGTCCGGCTCCTGCCGGGCTTCGACCCCTACACGCTGTCCCTCCAGAAGGAGGCGGAGCCGCTGCTCCCGATGGCCCGCCGGCCGCTCGTGTCGCGGACCGCCGGCTGGATCAGCCAGGTGGTGATCGTCGGCGGCGCGGTGGCAGCCACGTGGACGCACGAGGTGAAGAAGGGCCGGCTCGCGATCCAGGTCGCGCCCTGGCGGCGGCTGACGAAGGCCGAGCGGGTGGCCATCGACCACGATGCGGCGCGGATCGGCGTGTTCCTGGGCGCGGAACCCGACGTCGCGATCGGCGAGCCCGTCTAGCCCGCGCCCACGTACCGCTCGAACGCCCGTGCCACGAGCGACTCGAGCTCGCCGATGACGCCCTCGTCCAGCGTCGCGAAGGTGAACGCCGACTTCGCCTGGTGCCGTCGGAGGAGGGCGTCCGAGCAGCCATCGAGCAGGTCGGGCCAGGTCACGATCAGGCAGCAGGAACAAGCTGACGTGCTTCGAGGCCGGCTTCACGAACGCGAACCAGTCGTGTGCCTTCGCGCCCGGGCGCCGCAGGGTCGGCAGGTTGTAGATCGTCGCGGGCTCGAGGCGGTCGCGGTACGGGTCGAGCACCCGCTGCAGCCGGGCCTCGATGGCGACGAGGTCCGGCGCCGGGACCATCAGTACGCGGCGAGCTTCCGGATCGCGTCGGCGATCTTCGCCGGGCTGAGCATGAACCAGTCCTCGAGCGCGTGGTTGTACGGCACGCCGGGGACGTCGGGGCCGGCGATCCGGCTGACGGGGCCGTCGAGGTAGTCGAACGCCTCCTCGGCGACGATCGCGCAGATCTCCGCCCCGTAGCCGCCGAATCGATTGTCCTCGTAGGCGACGAGGCACTTGCCGGTCTTGCGCACGGACGACAGGATCGTGTCCCGGTCGAGCGGCCGGAGCGACCGGATGTCCACGACCTCGACGTCGATCCCCTCCCCAGCCACCCGCTCGGCGGCCTCGAGGGCGTACAGCGTCATCAGCCCGTATCCGATCACCGTCACCTGGCTGCCGGTCCGGCGGATGGCGGCCGAGCCCAGGGGCACCGCGTAGTCGCCGTCGGGCACCTCGCCCCGGACGCTCCGGTACATCTTCTTGTGCTCGAAGAACAGCACCGGGTCGTCGTCGCGGATCGCGGTCCGGAGCAGCCCCTTGGCGTCGTACGGCGTCGACGGGATCACGACCTTGAGCCCCGGCACGTGCGTGAAGAACGCCTCGACCGACTGCGAGTGGTAGAGGGCCCCGTGCACCCCGCCTCCGTAGGGCGCCCGTACGACCATCGGAACCGAGAACCCGTTGTTCGAGCGGTACCGCATCCGGGCCGCCTCGGACACCAGCTGGTTGAAGGCGGGATGGATGAAGTCCGCGAACTGGATCTCGGCGACCGGGCGCAGGCCGTTGATGGCGGCGCCGATCGAGGCGCCGACGATCATCGACTCGGTGAGCGGGGTGTCGATCACGCGATCGTCGCCGAACTCGCCCCACAGGCCGTCCGTCGCCAGGAACACGCCGCCCTTCTTGCCGACGTCCTCGCCCAGGACCACGACGGTCTCGTCGCGCCGCATCTCCTCGGCCATGCCGTCGCGGATGGCCTCGATGAACGTCTTGACCGGCATCAGTGGGCCTCGCCCGCGTCGCCGCCGGTCGCGTCGCCGCTCGCCGCGTCGCCGCCGGTCGCGCCGTGCCACGGCGGGGGCGTCTCGCCCGGCCAGTGCTCGGCGTAGACCCAGTCGAGCGCGGTCGCCGGGTCGGGATCGGGCTCGCCCTCCGCGTAGTCGGTCGCGTCGTCGACGATGCCGGTGATCTCGGCGGTGAGCCCAGCCTCGATCTCGTCGGTCAGCACGCCGCCATCGCGCAGCGCCGTCCGGAAGATCGGCAGCGGATCGTGCGCCTTGCCTTCCTCGAGGTCGTCGGCCGACCGGTACTTCGTCTGCTGGTCGTCCGAGGAATGCGCGGTCAGCCGGGTGACCTTGGCCTCGATCAGGCTCGGCCCCCCACCGGATCGAGCCAGGTCGACCGCCTCCTTCGCCGCGGCGTAGCAGGCCAGGACGTCGGTGCCGTCCACGACGACGCCCGGCATCGCGTACCCGGACGCGCGGACCGCCACGTCCTTGACGCTCAGCTCCTTCTCCGCCGGGACGGAGATCGCGTAGCCGTTGTTCTCGACCATGAACACGAACGGCAGCTTGTGGATCGCCGCGAAGTTGAGCGCCTCGTGCACGTCGCCCTGGTTCGAGCTCCCCTCGCCCATCGTGGCGATCGCGACCTGGCCGGTGCGCCGGATCTTGGCCGCCAGCGCGATCCCGACCGCGTGCAGGATCTGGGTCGCGACCGGCGACGACACCGAGACCAGGTGATGTTCCGCGTAGCCGTAATGGCCGGGCATCTGGCGACCGCCCGAGGAGGGGTCGCTGGCCGTCGCGTACTGCGCGGTCATGATGTCGCGCGCGCTCATCCCGAACGCGAGGCAGGTGGCGATCGAGCGGTAGAACGGCGCGATCCAGTCGTGCTTCTTCTGCAGCGGCCAGGTCAGGCCCACCTGCGCGCCCTCGTGGCCCTGGCCGCTGATGACGAACGGGATCCGGCCGGCGCGGTTGAGGATCCACATGCGCTCGTCGACCGCCCGTGCCAGTGCGACCGTGCGATACATCGCCACGAGGTCGTCGTCGGTGAGCCCGACCGAGGCGGCGAGGGGGCTCGTCGCGGCGTGGCCGCTGCGATCCGTGACCGTCATCGCGTCCTCCGTGGACCGGTCGCCCGACCGGCGCCGCCGGCCTCGCGTCCGGCTAGAAGTTGATCGACCGGCCGTCGACCGCCATCGCGGTCTCGCCGAGGACCTCCGAGAACGTCGGGTGGGCGTGCGTCGAGAGGCCGATCTCCCACGGCGTCGCGTCGAGGTAGAAGGCCAGCGACGCCTCGGCGATGAGGTCGGTCGCATGCGGGCCAATGATGTGGATGCCGAGCGTGTCCTCGGTCTCCTTGTTGCCGATGAGCTTGGCGAACCCCTCGTACTCGCCGCCAATGATGGCCTTGGCGATCGCCTGGAACGGCACCCTGGCGACCTTGATCGGCAGGCCCCGCTCCTCGCACTGCTGCTCGGTCAGCCCAACCGAGGCGATCTCGGGCCGGCAGTAGGTGGCGCGCGGCTGCGCGTCGTAGTCCATCGCATGCACGTCGGGGTCGCCCGCGATCGTGTGGGCCGCGGTGATCCCCTCGTGGGCCGCCGTGTGCGCGAGCATGAGGCCGCCGACGATGTCGCCGATCGCGTACAGGTGCGGCTCCTTCGTCCGCATGTGCCCGTCGACCTTGACGATGCCCCGGTCGACCTCGGCCGACGTCGTCTCGAGCCCGACATCCTCGACGTTCGTCGCCCGGCCGGCCGCCACTAGCAGGATCTCGGCCTCGATCTCCGTGGCGTCCTTGCCCTCCGGCCCGACCGTGAGCTTGACGCAGTCGGCCTCGACCTTTACCGACTTGGCGTCGAACCGGGCGTTCGTGATGACCTTGATCCCGCGTCGGCTGAACGACCGCTCGAGCTCCTTGCTGACGTCGCGATCCTCGAGCGGCACGATCGCCGGCAGGTACTCGAGCACCGTCACCGTCGAGCCGAGGTCGTGGTACATCGACGCGAACTCGACGCCAACCGCGCCGGCGCCGACGACGATGACGCTGCCGGGCAGCGTGTCCATCTTCAGCACGTCGTCCGAGGTCACGATCCGCTTGCCGTCGGGCTCGATCCCGGGCAGCGACTTGACGCGCGAGCCGGTCGCCAGAATGACGTCGGTGGCGTTGAGCACGCGCTCGCCCTTGGCGCCCGGGGTGCCGTCGTCACCGGCCATCTGGACGCGGACCTTGTGCGCGCCCTCGAGCTTGCCGCGGCCCTGGATCCACGTCACGTCGTACTTCTTGACGAGGGTCTGGACGCCCTTCCACATGCGCGTCACGACCTGGTCGCGCCGCTTCGCCATCTGCGCGTAGTCGATGACCGCCTCGCCCGGGAGGTTCAGCCCGAAGTCCGCGGCATGGCGGAGGCGCTCCGCGAAGGCCGCCGACTCGAGGAGCGCCTTGGTCGGGATGCAGCCACGATGGAGGCACGTGCCGCCGAGCTTGTCCTCGTCGACGAGGGCCACCTTGAGGCCCAGCTGCGAGGCGCGGAACGCCGCCGCGTAGCCGCCGGTCCCAGCGCCGAGGACGACGAGATCGAAGTCGTTGGAGGAGCCGACGGCCATCGGTCAGGGGGTCTCCGCTGGGGTCACGCGCGGGCCGGCGTGCGGGCAGGCGCCCGGGGCGCGCGCGATCGTGAGGACACGGACATCGAGATCGATCGTACACCGGGCGCCGATCCGCGAGCCCGCGAGGGGACCACCAAGGGCGACCGCGAACCGCGGTGTAGATTCCGGCCACAGACCGCCGGCGTCGTCCGGCGTCCACGAGGTGCGCCCAGGCGTGACCGCGGAGCAGATCGTCGTCGCCATCGTGCTCGCCGCGCTGTCGTACGTCGTCGGCTCCATCCCGTTCGGGATCGTTGTCTCGCGGCTCACCAACGCGCCCGACCCGCGGACGCTCGGCAGCGGCCGGACCGGCGGCACAAACGCGCTCCGGGCGATGGGGCGTAAGCGAGCGCTACTGGTCGTCACCGGCGACGTGCTCAAGGGCGTCGTCCCGGTCCTCGTCGCGCGCTACGTGACCGGCAGCGCGGCGGTCGAGGTCCTGTGTGCGATCGCCGCGATCCTCGGCTCGACACGCTCGATGTTCGCGGGCTTCAAGGGCGGCCGCGGCGTCGCCACCAGCGTGGGCACGATGCTCGTGATCTTCCCGCCGGCGCTCCTGGTCGGGGCGCCCGTGTTCATCGGCGTGATCCTCGTCACCCGCTACGTCTCGCTGGGCTCGCTGCTGGCGATCACCGCGGGCGCGGTCCTGGTCGGCATCTGGTGGCTGGCCGCCAACGGGACCGTGCCGTTCGCCTACCCCGTGTACGCGACGCTGGGCACGATCCTGGTCTGGCTCGCGCACGCAGACAACGTCGACCGCCTGCTCCACGGCACCGAGCGGCGCTTCGACCTGGGGCTCCTCGCCCGCGACTGACGCCCGCCGACGGGGCCCTTAGACGCGGCCCTTAAATGCGAAGACCGGGCCGCGTCGCCGCGACCCGGTCCGGGCGAGGTGCTGGTCAGCCGCCGCGCATCGTGCGGAAGCAGTCCGAGCAGTAAACCGGCTTGCCATTGGTCGGGCGGAACGGGACGCGGGCTTCCTTGCCGCAGCTCGAGCAGGTCGCCGTGAACATCTCACGAGGCCCGCTGCTGCTCCGGCTGCCGTAGCCGCCGCCACCGCCACCGCTATAGCCACCGGCGGAGTAGCCGCCACCACCGCCGTACCCGGAGTCATACCCGCCGCCGCTCGAATACGAGCTGCCGCCGCTGGCATAGCCGCCGTCACCACCCGCGCGCGCTGCCTTGCGGCTGGCGCGGCACGAGGGGCACCGTCGGGGCTCCGAGAATCCCTTCTCGGCGTAGAAGGCCTGTTCGCGCTCCGTGAATGCGAACTCCATTCCGCAGTCGGAACAGGTCAGGGTCTTGTCGGCCACGTGCCGATCTCCTCCGTAAAGTCGCCGCCTCTTGCCCGGGTCCTCGAGTGTCTGTGCCGGAGGAGACCAAGTGTCGAACGTGCGAACGAGTGTGTGCAGGTGCGGCGAATCCGCACCAAGGCAGGAGTCTACGGGCAATCTTCGATCGTGGCGAGACCCTATTTTCGCGGCGCCCGATCCGGACGTTCGGCCTACGCCCGGTGCACGGACGCGCCCCCGCCCCGTGCTCAGTCGACCGCCCAGTCCCTCGAGCGCTCGACCGCGCGGTGCCAGCCCGCCAACAGGGCGTTGCGCCGGGGCGCCGGCATGGCGGGCTCGAACCGCCGGTCGACCGCCCGGATCGCCGCCAGCTCGTCGAGCGACGCCCAGAACCCGACCGCGAGGCCGGCCAGGGCGGCGGCCCCCCAGGCGGTGGTCTCCGTCACCCGCGGCCGCTCCACCGGGACGCCCAGGATGTCGGCCTGGAACTGCAGCAGGTCGTCGTTGCGGGCCGCCCCGCCGTCGACCCGCAGCTCGGTGAGCGGAGCCCCGCGATCGGCCGCCATCGCCTCGACGACGTCGCTCACCTGGTAGGCGATCGATTCGATCGTCGCCCGCGCGATCTCGGGCAGGCCGGTGCCGCGCGTCAGCCCGATCAGCAGGCCTCGCGCCCGCGGGTCCCAGTACGGAGCCCCAAGCCCGACGAACGCCGGCACGAGGTAGACGCCGCCGGTGTCCTCGACCCCGCGCATCAGCGCCTCGACCTCCTCGGCGCTGGACACGGCCTTCAGGCCGTCGCGCAGCCACTGGACCGCGGCGCCCGCGACGAACACGGAGCCCTCGAGCGCGTAGGCGGCCGGCGCGTCGTCGCCCAGGCGCCACAGCACGGTCGACAGCAGCCCGTGACCGCTGTCGACCGGCGCGTCGCCCACGTTCGCCAGGAGGAACGCCCCGGTCCCGTAGGTGTTCTTCGCCTCGCCCGGCGCGAAGCACGCCTGCCCGAACATCGCCGCCTGCTGGTCGCCCGCGACGCCGGCGATCGGGATCGGGCGGCCGAAGACCTCCGCCTGCGTCTCCGACCAGACCGACGACGACGGCCGGATGACCGGCAGCATCGCCCGTGGCACCTCCATCAGGCGGAGCAGGTCATCGTCCCAGTCGAGCCTGTGGATGTTGCACAGCAGCGTCCGGGACGCGTTGGAGACGTCGGTCGCGTGGACACGGCCGTCGGTCAGGCGCCAGGTCAGCCACGCGTCCACGGTCCCGAACGCGAGCTCGCCGCGCTCGGCGCGCCCCCGGAGGCCGCCCTCCTCGAGGATGTGCCGGATCTTCGGGCCGGAGAAGTACGCGTCGATCGGCAGGCCCGTGCGCTCGCGGACGAACGGCTCGTGGCCGTCCGCGCGCAGTCGTTCGCAGAACGGGGCGGTGATCCGGCTCTGCCAGACGATCGCCGGGGCGACGGGCCGGCCGGTGTCCCGCTCCCACACGATGGTCGTCTCGCGCTGGTTGGTGATGCCGATGGCGACGACGTTCTCCGGCACCGCCGACCGCGCGCGACGACCTCCTTCGCGACGGCGAGCTGGCTCGTCCAGATGTCCTCGGGGTCGTGGGTGACGTGGCCGGGCGACGGGAACCCCTGCGGGAACTCGCGCTGGGCGCTGGCGAGCGGCGTGCCCGAGCGGTCGAAGGCGATCGCGCGCGACGACGTGGTGCCCTGGTCCAGCGCGAGGATCACCGTGCGATCGGTCATGCCGGCACGTCGAACTCGCGATGGGCGCCGTCCAGGTAGGCCATCGACCTCCCGGGTGCACCGGGCGTCGTCCCAGCCGAGGAGCGGCGCCATGATCGCGGCCACGCCGGGGGCGATCGACGCGCCCCGGTCGCGAAGCTCGGGCGCGAGGCGGATCCTGCGGACGAGGACGTCGTCGAGCGTCTGCGCCAGCTCGTGCTCGACGGCCCAGGTCACCTCGGCCTCGAGGTATGGGAAGCCGTCGACGAGGGGACGATCCGAGGCCGCGCCAGTGCTCCCCCCGCCAACCGCGAGCACCGCCCGGGCCTCCGTCCCGTGACGGTCGACGAGCGAGCGGGCGGCGTCCATCGAGATCCCCGTGTCCGTGGCGAGGCGCGTGGCGAGCGCGTCCAGCTCCGCGCGGGGCGCTGCGCCGATCATCGGCAGCTCCGCCGTCTGGCTCGGGCGCCGCCTCGCCTGATCGGTCCCGAGCGCCGCATCGACCGCGTCGCGGGCCATGACGCGATACGTCGTGTACTTGCCGCCGCTGACCCGGACCAGGCCCTCCGCCTCGACGCTCACCCGGTGCTCGCGGGACACCTTCACGGTCGACGTCGCGTCCGACGGCGCGATCAGCGGTCGCAGCCCCGCGTAGGTGCCGACCACGTCGTCGCGCGTCAGCCCCACGTCCATCGCCCCGTTCACCGTCCCGAGGAGCTCGTCGACGTCGTCGCCGCTCGCGGCCGGACGTTCGAGCGACCCGTGGTACGGCTTGTCCGTGGTGCCGATCAGCCAGTGGCGCGGCCAGGGCACGAGGAACGCGACCCGGCCCGGGATCCGAAGCGTCATCCCGCCGCGCGCCGGGATCCGCTCGCGGGGGACGACGAGGTGGCTGCCGCGCGATGGCAGGACGCTGAAGCCCCCCTCGCCGAACGGACGGTCCGGCAACGCGCCCCAGACGCCCGTCGCGTCGAGGACGGCGGTCGCGCGTGCCTCGATCGCCTCGCCCGTCTCGCGGTCCTCGAGCCGCGCCCCGACGATCCGGTCGCCGTCGCGGAGCGGACCCGTCGCGCGGACCCGGGTCACGGCGAGCGCGGCATCCGGGACGACGGCGAGGGCCGTCCGCAGCACCGCGAGCGTGTAGCGGGCGTCGTCCTCCATCGCGTCGTGGTAGACGAGCGCGCCGCGCAGGCCGTCGCGGCGGAGATTCGGCGCGTACTCGAGGGTGGCCGGCGTCGAGAGCTGCCGGTGCCGCCCGCCCGATTTCGCGGAGCCCAGCACGTCGTACATCGTCATGCCGGCGGTGTAGAACGCGCGCGTGGCCACGGGGAAGCCGTACAGGGGGAACAGGAACTCCTCCAGCCGGACGAGGTGCGGGGCGAGCCGCAGCAGGCGGGCCCGTTCGGCCAGCGCCTCGCGAACCAGGCCGACATGGAGCTGCTGCAGGTAGCGCAGGCCGCCGTGGATCAGCCGGCTGGACCGGGACGACGTCCCAGACGCGACGTCGCCCTGCTCGACGAGCGCGACGCGCAGGCCGCGCGACGCGGCATCGAGGAGTGCGCCCGACCCGACGATCCCGCCGCCGACGATCAGCAGGTCCCACTGTTCGTCGGCGAGCCGCGCGAGATCCCGGCGGCGCCGGTCGAGGGGCGACGAGACCGGACTCCCCGACGCGACGGAACCCACGCTGGGCGCATCGGTCATGGCGGCGTGTGTCGTCAGGTCCGCGGCGCGCGGAGGATCCGCCACAGGACGTAGGCCGTGCCGACCACCAGCACCACGATCAGCAATGGCGTGTGGAAGACGAGGCCCTGGCCCTCGCGGGGCAGGAGCGCGGTGACCCCGGCCGCCAGTAGCACGATGGCGACGGCGACGGCCGCGACCAGCAGCACGTCCCGGATCCCGGGCTGGCGGACGTCAGGCACGGTCGACCTCCTGTGGGATCCCGATCGGCGCGACGAGCACGCGGCCGGCGAGGGCTCGGCCGATCTTCGTGCGCAGCCCGAGCTTCGGGCGGTGGAAGGTCACGGTGAGGTCGGCGCGCACGACCGGGTCCGACGGGTCGCCCGACGTCAGGTCGAGGGCGGTCGGGGTGTCGACGGCGAGGACCGGGACGCCGGCGACGCGGGCGCGACCGATGACCTCGACGGCTGCCGTCACGGGCTCGCGCAGCCGGCCGCTGACGCCGGTGCCGAGCAGCGCGTCGACGACGACGCCGGCCTTGTCGATCCCCTGCCCCAGGATCGCGACGTCACGGGCGACCGGCGCGTGCATCCGGGTGACGGCGTCCAGGCCGTCGAGGCGCTTCCAGTTCGTGGCGGCGTCGCGCGTGCGGGGCCGCTCCTCGGCCGCCACGAACACGACGATCGAGGCCATCCCCCACGCGGCCAGCCGGCGCGCGGCCACGAACCCGTCGCCGCCGTTGTTGCCGGGCCCGGCGAGGATCAGCACCGGCCGGTCCTCGCGCCCGTTGCGGACGGCCAGGGCGCGGGCCGCGGCCGCGACCGCCGTGCCGGCGTGCTCCATGAGGGTCTCGCCCGCGATCCCCAACGCCTGGGCCTTGTGGTCGAGGCCCGTCATCACCTCGCCCGAGATCGCACCGCGCGCGGCGGCGTCGGCCCACCGCAGCTCGAGCTCGTCGAGCGTGAGCACCTGCAGCTCGGGGTCGTCCGCCGGCAGCGGAACCGTCTCGGTCGGCACGGCGCTGAGAGTACCGCCCCGCGCCGCGTCAGGCGGGCAGGCGCGCCTCGGGTCCGTCCGCCGTCTCGCGCATCTCGAGCAGCCCCTCGCCCGCCAGCGCGACCACGGCCTCGCGCACGGCGTGGCGATCGTGCGTCCCGATGGCGTCGTCGAACGGGACCCAGTCGCCGTCGTGGGCGTCGCGCGCCCGGTCGACGATGCGGCCGCGCAGCCAGCGGGTGGTCGACGGGAACGCGGGCTCCGCGGGTCGAGCACGCGTGCCCCGGGCGCGATCGGTCGCCGTCGCCGGTCGGTCGCCCGCCGCGAACCGGCACCACGCGACGGCCGGGCAGTCCGCGCAGCGCGGCGATCGGGGCCGGCACAGCGTCGCGCCGACGTCCATCAGCGCGTGCGTCCAGTCGCCGGGCCGGTCTGGCGGCACGACGGCATCGGCCAGGACCTGCAGGTCGCGCGCCGTGATCGCGGCGGCGTCGCCGGCGGCCACGCGTCCCAGCACGCGCCTGACGTTCGTGTCGACGGCACCGACCGGGCTCCCGAAGGCGATCGCGGCCACGGCCCGCGCGGTGTACGGGCCTACCCCCGGGAGCGCTTCGAGGGCGTCGACCGTGTCGGGCACGCGGCCTCCGTGCTCGTCGACGATCACCCGCGCCGCGCGCTGCAGGTTGATGGCCCGCCGGTTGTAGCCGAGCCCGGCCCAGGCGCGCACGACGTCCGCGACGGGCGCCGCCGCCAGCGAGCCCACCGTCGGGAAGCGCGTCATCCAGGCGGTCCACGCGGTCGCGGCCCGCTCGGCCTGGGTCTGCTGCGCCATCAGCTCCGACACGAGCACCGCGTACGGGTCGCGGGTCGCCCGGAAGGCGAGGCGGCGGCCGTTCGCGTCGTACCAGGCGAGGACGGCGTCGCGGAGCGCGGGCGGGATCGACGTGCGGGCTCGACCGCGGGTGCGGGGCGTGGGACGGGGCGGGCGGGGGCGGCCACGTCCGTACGATACGGGCGAGGAGGCGACCGATGGCGATGCGCTTCGGCGCGGCGTTCTGGATCCAGCGGACCGGCTGGCCTGAGCTTCGCGACGCCGTCATCCGGGCCGAGGCCGCCGGCTTCGACGACCTCTGGCTCGACGACCACCTGCTCACCGACGAGGGCGACTGGCGCGACCCCAAGCTCGAGGGCTGGTCGTCGTTGGCCGCGGTCGCGACCGTGACCTCCCGGGCGCGGATCGGCCTGCTCGTCGCGGCCAACACCTTCCGCAACCCCGGCCTGACGGCCAAGCTCGCGACGACCCTCGACCACGTCAGCGGCGGCCGCGCGATCCTGGGCATCGGCGGCGGCTGGTTCGAGCGCGAGCACGACGCCTTCGGGATCGACTTCGGCGCCGGTTTCGGCGAGCGGCTCGACCGGCTCGGGGAGGCGGTGCCGCTGATCCGGCGGCTGCTCGACGGCGAGCGGGTGACGCACGACGGCCGCTTCTACCGGATGCACGACGCCGTGTGCGAGCCGCGTCCGATCCAGGCGCGGCTGCCGATCCTGATCGGCGGGTCCGGGCCGCGCAAGACGCTGCCCCTGGTGGCACGCCACGCGGACATCTGGAACGCCTACGGCTCCCCGGACACGCTCGCCGCCGCCGACGCGATCCTGCGGGAGGCGTGTGCGGCGGCCGGACGCGACGAGCGGGAGATCGAGCGGACGACGAACCTCAACGTCGTCATGCGCGCCGGCCGTGACGAGGCGGACGCCGCCTGGCCGACGTGGCGCGACCCGCACGACCTGCGGCCCGGGCGCGACGACCTCGACGCCGGCGGCTCCCCGGATGACGTCGCGGTGGCGCATCGAGCCGTATCGCGCGGCCGGGTTCGAGCACGTCATCTTCGTGTTCCGGAGCCCGTTCGACCTCGAGACCATCGACCGCCTGCCGGAGCTCCGGGCGGCGACCGGCGGCTGACGCGCGACGCCGCGTCAGGCGAGCTACGAAGGCTTGTCCTCGCGGATCGTCGTTGCGGTCGTCCGCCGCCAGAGCTCGGCCGCGAGCAGCTCGGCGACGGCGGGCTCGACCAGGGCACGGACCACGACGTCGGCCAGGACCGCGTCGGGCAGCGTGATCGAGACGGCCGCGTTCTTCACCGCCGGCCCGACCACCACTACGCGGCCGCCCCTCGAGATTGCCGTCGCCATCGACGCGTCGTCGGCCGCCGCGCCGCCGAACAGGAGCACCGGGTCGCCGGGGAGCAGCGTGTACAGGCCGGCGTGGAGCCAGTCACCCGTGTCGAATGCGTACGCGGCGATCGCGTGGCGCCTCCCGCAGCATCAGCGCCGCCTGCTCGACCAGGCCGATCCGCGCCCCGTCGCCGAGCACGTGGACCTCGCGACCCACGTCGAGCACGTCGGCCGCGGCCGACAGCCACGCGTCGCGACCGGCGAGCAGGGCCTCGAGCGCCGGCACCGCGGCCGGGAGCCCGACACCGGGCGACCTGCCTTCTGCGCGATCGACGAGCATCGCCAGGGCCGCGACCGTCGACCGATAGGAGAGGCATGCGATCCCCGCCGCCTCTGCGCGTTCGGCGACCAGCGGCACGACGGCGTCGGCGTGGCTCGCCAGCGGCGCGGAGGGATCGCCGGTCAACGCGATCACGAACGAACCGGCGCGATGCCGTTCGGCGGCCGCCAGCACCTCCGGGGTGCTCCCGGAGTTCGAGATCAGGACGGCCACGGTGCCGGCGCGCGCCTCGCTCGGCGACGAGGCGGACGCCAGCTCGGCCGCGGCGTCCAGGCCGGCCGCTCGCAGACGCGCCGCGGCGTCGAGGGCGGCGAATCTCGAGCTGCCCATGCCGATCAGGCGCCAGCGCGGGTGGTCGAAGACCTCGGCCGGCAGCGCGGCGACGGCGCGCGCGTGCCGGTCCAGGACGGCGGCCAGCTCGTCAGGCCCGGCCAGGATGTCCTCGGCAAGGGTCTCGGCTCGATCCTCGGCCTCGACCGCCGGCGGGGGCTCGCCCTCGGGCCGCACGGCCTCGGTCACGCGGATCCTCCTCTTCCGAGCAGCCAGCGCATCCCGTCGCGTGGCGCCCACAGCCATGTCGGCAGCACGTTCGCGGCGTATTCGAACTCGTACGCCTCCTTGGCGACCTCGAACGCGTCGAGGAGGTCGAGGTCGACCTCGATCGGGGCGCCGGTCCGCTTGAGCGTAAGGGCATACGCCGCGAGGAAACGATCGCGGGCGCGCTCGAGCCACGCCTCGACGTCGAGGCCCGGTCGCTCGATCCGGCCGCCGGCCCGTGCCTCGGCGCGGCGACGGGCGCTCCGAGCGACGTGGTCGATCGACCGCAGCATCGAGGCCACGTCGCGCAGCGGGGAGTCCAGCCGGCGCCGGTCCTCGATCGGACGCAGCGGCTCGCCCTCGAAGTCGATGACGCGATACCCGTCGCCTGCGATCAGCACCTGTCCGAGGTGGAGGTCGGCGTGGATGCGCATGACGAGCGGGGCCGTGGCGACGGCCTCGAAGCGCGAGAAGCGCGCGGTGATCTCGGGCGCGTCGGCCCGAAGCTCGTCCGCGAGCTCGCGGTCGACCCTGGCGACGGCGGCGACCGCGGCGTTCAGCTGGCGGGTCGCGTCGATGCGCCAGGCTCGCAGGTCGTCGTGACCGGCGGCGCGCGGCGCCAGGTCCGGCGCATCCGCGGGCGGCGACGCGAGCGCGGCGTGGAGCCCGGCGACGAGGATGCCGAGGTCCTCGGCGATGTCCGTGTCGGCCTCGAGGTCCGGCGGCGCTCGATCCCGCGATGCGTTCCGCGAGGCGCTCGGCCGTCGATTCGTAGGCGTCCTCGCCACCGGGCACGAAGGCCTGGAGCATCGCAACGGTGGCGACGCCCGCGTCTCGCGTCACGACCTCGGCCGAGCCGGCGAGGCGCGGCACGCCGGGGAATGCCGCCTCCTCCGACAGGTAGGCGGTCAGCTCGAGGTCGGGGTTGAGGCCGGGCTGGATCCGGCGATAGGCCTTGAGCAGCAGCCGTTCGCCCAGGACCACCGACGTGTTCGACTGGTCGCGGCCCAGCGGTCGCTCATCGGCTGCGGCGACGGGTCCGGCCGTGGCGTCGTCCCACAGGTCGGCCAGGCCGGGCGACGGGGCGCAGACCAGCGCCGCCGTCGGTACCGCGGGCTCACCATCGCGCTGCATCGCCGCCAGGGTCCGGCCGTCCGCGATCGCCGCCGCCAACGCGCGCCAGGTCCCGTCGCCCTCGATGGCCGGGCGCAACCCGCCGCCGGACGCGCTGAACGCGATCGCATACCGATCCGTCCGGTCGCCGACCCGCAGGTCGACGAGCGCGATCACCGCGGCGTCCGAGAGTGCGAAGGCGTGTGCGACGTCGGCCGAGGTCGGTATCGAGCCCTTCGCGACGAACCAGCGCGCGTCGGCGATCGCCGCCAGGTCGAGGTCCCGGACCGCCGACTCGATGGCCGACAGGCCGATCGTCACCACGCCGGCCGGGGCCATCGGACGCGCCGGCGGCCCCAGGGTCGGGCCGTCAGATGCCCGTGTTGATCGTGATGTGCTTGACGGTCGTGTAGTCCTCGAGGGCGTACTTCGAGCCGTCCTTGCCGTAGCCCGACTCCTTGACGCCGCCGTGCGGTGTCTCCGAGGCGAGCGTGAAGTGCTCGTTGATCCAGACGGTGCCGAACTGGAGCCGGCGCGCGACGCGCATCGCCTTCGCGATCGAGCCCGTGAACACCGACGATGCGAGGCCGAACTTGACGTCGTTCGCCCACTGGACCGCCTGCTCCTCGTCCGAGAAGCGCTGGACGGTCACGACCGGCCCGAACACCTCGTCCTGGATGATCTCGCTCCTCTTGGTCGGGGTTGGCGATGATCGTCGGCTCGAAGTACGCGCCCGGGCGGTCCGGACGATGGCCACCGACGACGAGCTCGGCCTTCGCGCCGAGCGCGCGATCGACCATGCCCTCGACCTTGTCCGCCTGCGCCTGCGCGATCAGTGAGCCCATGTCGAGGTCGTCGGCGTCGGCCGGGTTGCCCCACTTGATCGACTTCACCTGGTCGGAGAGGGCGCTGACGAACTTGTCGTACACCGCCGGACCGGCGATCACGCGGCAGGCCGCGGTGCAGTCCTGGCCGCTGTTCCAGTAGCCGGCCGACTTGATGATCTCCGCCGCCAGCTCGACATCGGCGTCGTCGAACACGATCACCGGGGCCTTGCCGCCCAGCTCGAGGTGCAGCCGCTTCACCGTGCCCGCCGCGATCTCCGCGATGTGCTTGCCGGTCGCGGTGTCGCCGGTGATCGAGATCATGCGGACCTTCGGGTGCCCGACGAGGAGGTCGCCGATCGCGGCGCCCGAGCCCGACAGCACGTTGAGGACGCCCTCGGGCAGCTCGCCCGAGACGAGCTCGGCGAAACGCAGCGCGGACAGCGGCGTGCGGGCAGACGGCTTGAGGACGACGGTGTTGCCGGTCGCGAGCGCCGGCCCGAGCTTCCACGCGGCCATGTACAGCGGGTAGTTCCAGGGCGCGATCGAGGCCACGACGCCGACCGGGTCGCGGCGGACCATCGAGGTGTGGCCCTCGAGGTACTCGGTGACCGCGAGGCCCTCCATGACCCGGCAGGCACCGGCGAAGAAGCGGAACAGGTCGGACGACGTCGTCATCTCGTCGATCGCGGCGCCGGTCGGCTTGCCGGTCTGGCTCGACTCGAGCCGCCCGAGCTCGTCGGCGTTGTCGTCGATGATGTCCGCGATCTTGAGCAGGGCGAGGCTCCGGGTCTGGGGCGTCGTCAGCGACCACGATTTCGAACGCGGTGGCAGCGGCCTCGACTGCGCGATCGACGTCCGCGCCGCTCGACGCCGGGACGGTCGCGACGACCTCGCCCGTGGCCGGGTTCTCGACGTCCAGCGTCTCCCCCGACGCCGCGTCGATCCACTGGCCGCCGATGAACTGCTGGTACGACTTGACGGGGTTGAGGGTCTCGGTCACAAGGGCCTCCATGGCGCGCCGACGAGCGCGCTTGCCGCGGATCCGGGTGGTGATCCCCGGATTGTGCCCCTCCCCGAGCCGCGCGACCAGCGACGACCGTCCCGCGCGACGCGACGGAGCCCCGACGGCAGGCCGGGGCTCCGGATGTGAGGACGGGCCTGCGGCCTCAGGGCGCGAGACGCTGCCAGTCAATAAGCCAGTCAGGCTCGGCCGTAGAGCTCCAGGGCGGCGTGGCAACGGAGCCGTCGTCCGGGTTGACCAGCACCAGGCCGCCGTCGGCGACGTCGTTCGGAATGACCAGGACCGACGTCGAGTCGGGTGCCCATAGCCAATGGGCCGGGCTGGTGAACTCCGGCCCGATCACGCGTCCGTCGCCCGACCCGTCGGCTGGGTAGATGGTGATCCGACCGTTCCCGGTGGTGATCAGGCCGTCCTCGGATACTGGCCTGCGCCACATGGCGACAGACTGCCCGTCCGGAGACGGCGTCAACCCACCCTCCCGCCAGCAGCACGAGGGCCCCGAGGGGTTGAAGCGGTGCTGGCCGGATCCGTCGGCGTTCATGACCCACGCCTGGATCGTCTCGGCCTCGGGCGTGTATCGGTTGTAGTAGATCCGCGTCCCGTCGGGCGAGTAGGCAGGAGAATTGAGGTCCTGTTCCGGGAGGCCTTCTTGCTTCGCCGCGGCGAGCAGGCGGATGTTGGAGCCGTCGGTGCCCATGGCGTACAGGCCCCAGACCCCGTCGACGTTCCCACGGATCATGATCTCGTCGCCGGTCGGCGGACGATAGACGGCCCAGTCGGCCCAGAGACCCTCGGCGAGCAACCTTGGCGCGGCCGTGCCCGCGGCATCGAGGACCTCGAGGCGCTGGACGTTGTTGACGTCGTGGCCGACGAGAAGCCCATCGCTGGTCGGCGTCCAGCCAACCGTCGCGAGACCTCCGAGCGGCGTGGAGATGATCTTGCGCACGTCGCTGCCGTCCGCCCTGGCCACGTAGATGTCCTCGCCCGTCGGCATATCCCGGAGGAAGCTGATCTTGGTGCCGTCTGGCGAGAAGCTGGCCGTGTTGTCGTTCCCGGGTCCGCCGACGACGAGGCGGGTGGTCCCTGTGACGGGGTCACCGACGAAGATGTCGCCATTCACCACGTACGGGATCAGGCCGTTGACGGCCGGCCCGAACGGCGGCGGCACGTGGCGCTGCGAGCCGGCGTACAGCGCGATCGCTGCTGCCATCAGGATCGCGATCAGCGCGAGGACGCCGAGCGCCCTCAATGGGATGCGGGCGGTCGCCGCCCGCGTGGTTGCGAGGTCCATGGGGAGCCACCTTTCGAGGGAGGCCCAGGCGGGTCGCTGTCGGGTATGGGCGGTCCGCCCGAGGATGTCGGTGAGGTAGTCGGGCCGACCGATTCCCGCCACGTCGGACAGGGCGGCCGGCAGCTCGTGCTCGAAGCGGTCGATCGTGGTCATGCGAACCGTCCTGCGGGGACGGGCTCGTTGGACGGCTCGACGTCTCCGGTCGTGGCCGCCCGCAGAACCCTGAGGGCGCGGTGGAGACGCGACTTGGCCGTGCCGAGCGGGATCCCGGCGATCCGCGCCACTTCGGGCATCGGGTATTCGAGGAAGTAATGGAGGACGACGATCGCCCGCCACTCCGGGTCGAGGGTGCCGAGCGCCCGCTCGAGGAGGACGCGATCGATCAGCTGGCCGCTGAAGTCGGACGTCGCGGGTGCGTGGAGGGCCGTGAGCTCGACCTCAACCGGTCGCCGCTTGCGGCGGCGCACCAGGTCGAGGCAGGCATGAACGAGGATCTGATGGAGCCAAGCGTCGAATGCCACCACGTCGCGCAACGTGGGCAGGTCGCGCCAGCAGCGAACGAGGGTTTCCTGGACCGCGTCCCGCGCGAGGTCGTGGTCCCGAACGATCAGGCGGGCCGCCGAGTCCAGCCGCGCGATGGACGCGCCGGCCAGCACCGCGAAGGCGTCATGATCGCCCCGCTGCGCTTGCTCGACGAGTCCCCGCTGGTCCACTGGCGCCCTCGGCCTGGTCGGCGCGGCCATGGCAGCCGTGCTCGAATGCTAGGGCGCCCCCGAATCGCGAATCGTTCCCGGTCGCCGTTCCGACCGGTCTCCTTGGCTCGAACATGTGCCTGATCGACGCTCTCCGAACGTAGCGTGGCATCAGTACGCGCGCTTCGGGCACAAAGCCGTGCACGACATCCTGTTGGGTGGCACATGCCTGTGCCGCGGAGGCCGCGGCGTCATAGGTCGGTGGCGCCCGGGTACTGGGCCGATTCGGTAGTGGTCGATAGGCGGAGGCGAGCATAGGGTCCGGGCGTGGATCGGCCCACGCAACGGTTCGGCGTGCCCGACGGCGTTCACGTCGTGGGATTGTTCGGCGGCGCCATCGTGCTCGCGGTCCTCGGCCTCGCCTCGATCCTCGGCGCCACCGTCAGCGGCTCGACCGCGGCGCTCGTGGTGGTCGCCGTCACCTCGCTCGCGCTCGTCCTCGGCTGCGGGGCGATCCTGCTCCGGCGCCTGCGCACGGCGGCCTCGAGCCTCGAGCGGACGACGCGCGAGGCGAACGAGTCGGCGACGCGCCTCAAGGTCCTCGTCGAGCACGTCCCGGCCGCGGTCTACATCGACATGGCCGATCCGGACGTCTCGGACGGCGGCCGCCTCGCCTACATGAGCCCGCAGATCGCCGGGATCCTCGGCTACGGGCCTGACGAGCTCATCGACGACCCCGAGCTGTGGCCGAGTCGCATCCATCCCGACGACCGGGCCGCGGCGATCGCGGCCTACGACGCGCATTGGCAGACCGGCGAGCCGCTGCGGGCCGAGTACCGGATGCTGGCCCGGGACGGCTCGGAGGTGTGGGTCCGGGACGAGGCGTTCGCGATGGCCGACGACACCCGCAGCGGCCAGCGGGTCTCGCAGGGCTTGCTCGTCGACACGACCGACCGCAAGCGGCTGGAGTCGCGACTCATCCACGACGCCCTCCACGATCCGCTGACCGGCCTCGCCAACCGCGTCCTGCTCCGCGATCACCTCGAGCGCGCCCTCGCGCGGCAGGGGCGCGAGCCGGGACGCGTCGCCCTCCTGTTCGTGGACCTTGACGACTTCAAGCGCGTCAACGACACGTTCGGGCACGCGGCCGGCGACGACATCCTGTGCCGCGTCGCCGAGCGCCTGGCGCGCGCCGTGCGCGAGGGAGACGTCGTTGGGCGCCAGCACGGCGACGAGTTCGCGATCCTGCTGGTCAACGTCGTCGCGGAGGAGGAGGCGTCCGCGGCCGCCCAGCGGATCCTCGGCGAGCTGCGCCGTCCGATCCAGCTCGGCGGCCGATCGATCGTCGTCGATGGCTCGATCGGCATCGCCATCGCGACGCGCCACGGGCCGAGCACGGAAGGGACGGTCGCCGCGAAGGACCTGTTGGTGCGGGCCGATGCGGCGATGTACGCGGCCAAGGCCCTCGGCAAGGGCACGTTCGCCTACTTCGACCCGCGGATGCCGGTCCGTACCTGGACGGAGCTCGAAGCCGCGGGCTGACGTCGCCATCGACGCGTGTCAGACGGGGTGGTTGGCGCTCTCGGCGGCGGTGGCGTCTGCCGCGGCCTGGTTGGCGGCTTCGGCCGAGATCCGCTCGAGCTCCAGCTCGGCGGCGGCGATGGCCTCCGTGATTGTGGTGGTTCCGGAGCGGTCGATTGCGTCGAGGTTCGCATACGCCTCGCGCATCGCGTACAGCCGCTCGAAGAAGGTGCGGCGCTCTCGTGACGTCATCGGTCTGTTCCTCATCCGCGCTCCTGGGCGGCTCAGCCCCCGAGGTCGGTTCGGGGTGATCACAACCTAGGTTTCCGGGAGCGGGGCGCCATCGGGCAGGTACCTGATGAGGGACGTCTCGGGTGCCTGATACATGCGACACGAACATGTGCCAAACCGCACCTCGCCGGGCGTGGGGGGCCCGCCGCTTCGCGGCTTAAGGTGCCGTCCTCCGCACGCGTCGCCGGCATTTGGCACATCCACGTGCCAGGCCGAACGAGCCGGGAACGTCAGAGCTGGCGAAGAACCGGTGCGTGCGTCGTCGCCAGGCGCTCGATCAGGTCGGCCGCCCGCTCGGTCCCCCGGTCCGCCTGCATCCGGGCCGCGATCCCGGCCATCCGCTCGCGCAGCGCCGTGTCCGCCAGCAGCGCGTCGATCGCCCCCGTCAGCTCCTCGTCGGCGAAACCGTACGTCGACAGCCGTCGCCCGAAGCCCGTCTCGTGGACGCGCTGGGCGTTGTCGACCTGGTCCCAGAACAGCGGCAGCACGATCATCGGCTTGCCGTTGTGGAACGACTCGACGACGGTGTTGTTGCCGCCGTGCGTGATGACGAGGTCGACCAGTGGCAGGATCGCCGGCTGGGGCAGGAACGCCTCGCCGGTCATGTTGTCGTGGAGCCGGATCTGGTCGGCCAGCGGTCCCTTGGACACGATCACCCGGTGCTCCGTGCGCCCCAGCACGTCGACGAGGCGCTGCATGAGCCCGACGTCGGCGGACCCCAGGCTGCCGAGCGACAAGTAGACCAGGGCGCCGGGACGCGACGCCAGGTTCTCGGGCAGGGACCACGCCCCATCCGTCGCCCGGATGGTCGAGTCGAGCCGGTGCCAGGTGGGGGCGAGTGGCTCCATCCGCCGATAGTCGGTCTCGGCGGGGTAGGCGTACAGGTTCAGGAACGGCGATTCGTGCATGAAGTCGGGGCCGAGCGGCGAGTTGCCGAGCCCGCCCGCACCGTGGTCACGGCAGAACGCGTCGAACGCCTTCCAGGAGTCAGCGTGGACCCGGTTGTACTCGGCCTGGAAGATCGCCCAGCGGCTCGGGTCGGCGGCGGCGTAGCCCGACGAGAACGGGGCCACGATCGGGTCCTTGATCTCGGCCGGGTTGCACGACACGATCCGCGCCCACGGCCGGCCGCTCGCCATCACGGCCGGGAATGAGACCACGTTGTCCTCGACGATCACGTCGGGCTCGAGCTCGCCGATGATCTGCTCGAGGCGCGGATGCACGTAGATCGCACCGTCGATCAGCGCCTGCCAGGTCGGCTGGATGAACTCGGCGATCTGCTCCAGCGTCGACTTGCGGAACACGGGCGCGGTGTCCCGGATGAAGTCGATCCAGAACTGCCCCGGGACCTCGGGCTCCGCGGACGGCGGGCCGAGCCGCATCAGGCGCTCCTCGAACCCCTTGGCCGCGAGGTTGCCGGCGAACGACTCCTCCACGATGAACACGACGCGGTGGCCGCGGCGCCGCAGCACGTCTCCTATGCCCACGCAGTTGTTGGTCGGGCCGTACGCCCCCTCGGGGAAGAACACGATCGTCCGGCCGTCGGCCACGCTGGCACCTCGTTCGTCGCTCGCTCGGTCGTTCGGAAGGCGGCCCGATGATCGCACGTCGCCTTGCCGTCCCGTGGCGTGTCGCGGACGCCGCTCGCCGGGCGGATGACTGGACGCATCGCGCGCCGACTCGCTCGCCCGGCGAACGGTTTGGCGCACCGGCGGAAGGACACGCGAGACGTGACTCGCCGGGCGGTTCACATGACGCACGCCGTGCTCAGTGACTCGCTGGGCGAGCGAGGCCGCCAGGCCCGAGCGGAGTCAGCCCAGCCGGAGTGCGACTACGAGCACGACCAGCGCCCCGATCGGGACCGCGAGGTCCAGCCACGTCCAGCGGACCACGCGGTAGCGCGACCGCGGCCCAGACCCGAACGCCCGCGCGTCCATCGCCAGCGCCAGCCGGTCCCCGTGGCGGATCGCCAGCACCAGCAGCCCCACCAGCAGCCGCGGATGCCAGCTCCACCGGAGGCCGCGGATCCGCCGCGCCTGGCGCAGCGTCGTCACCTGGTCGGCGAGCCGCGGGACGGCCTGATACGCGGCGAGCGCCCCGTACCCGAAGCGCTCCGGGACCCGACCCTGTTGCACGAGCGAGTCGACGAGCCGGGTCGAATCGGTGGTCTGCGCGAACACCACCCCGACGGCAGCAATGGCGATGACGCGGGCGGCGAGTCCCACGCCCGCGGCCAGGGCCGCCCACGTGACGTGGAACGGGCCGAGCACGAACGCGACGGGCAGGGATGGGTCGGCGTTGGCGCCTGAGAACAGCGCGTTGAACAGGCCGATCCCCATCGCTGCGAGCCACAGGGGGGCGACGCCGGTGAACAGGCGGACCCACGGGATCCCGCCCAGGCTGCGGCCGGCGAGCACGACCGCGATCGTGACGAACGCCGGCGGCAGCAGGCGCGTCGTGAACGCGAGGCCCGCGAGCCAGACGAGCGCGATCAGGAGCTTGACCAGCGGGCTCGTGCGACCGAGGACGCTGACCAGCTGGGCCTCGCTGGGCTCGAGCCGCTCGATGATCGCCGTCACGCGGACCCGTCCGCCGTCACGCGACGATCTCCGCGGTCGTGAGCCCGCCCTCCGCCAGCTCGACGTGTACGATGCGGCCGCCCTCGATCCGGACGATGCGCCCCGCGAAGTCCTCGACGAAGCGCTCATCGTGGGTCGCGGCGAGCACGGCCGCCCCGTTGCCGACGTGCGCGGAGAGGATCTCGAGCAGCGCCTCGTGCCCCCGGCGGTCCTGGCCGTAGGTCGGCTCGTCGAGCACGAGGACCGACGGGTTGCGCACGAGCGCGGACGCGAGCGAGAGCCGCCGTTGCTCGCCGCCGGACAGCGTGTACGGGCTGCGCGGGCCGAAGGGGCCGAGCGGGAGGCCGATGCGGTCCATGAGGGCCTCCGCTCGGTGGCGCCCCGACTCGTCGAGCCCGAGCATCACCTCCTCGTCGACGCGGAGCCGGGCGAACTGCTGCTCGGGATCCTGGAACACGTAGCCGGCGCGAGCGGCGAGGTCGACCGGCGCGAGGTCCGCCGGCGCCGAGCCGCCGAGCAGCACCTCCCCTTCCCGGGGCCGCAGGAGCCCGACGAGGAGCTTGGCCAGCGTCGACTTGCCCGACCCGTTGGTGCCCACCAGCGCCACGCGCTCGCCGGGGGTGAGGGCGAAGTCGACGTCGTGGACGACGGTCGGGCCGTCGTAGGCGAACGACACGCGGTTCGCGGTGACGACGACGGGTCCGGAGGCCGGCCCGACGTGCGGGCGGGTCGGGCGGGGGGCGCCATCGTCGTCGGGCAGCCACGCGCCTGCGGCGACCAGGCGGGAGCGCGATCGGGCGAGGACGTCGGCGGGGCGACCGACGTCGATCTGGTGACCGTCGGGGCCGAGGGCGAGCACGCGATCGGCGATCGGCCACGCGACGTCGACCCGGTGCTCCACGATGACGATCGTCACGGCCCGGGACCGGCGGAGCGACGCGAGGCGTGCGGCGAACGCACGCGCCGCCGGCGGGTCGAGGTTGGCCGTCGGCTCGTCGAGGACCAGGATCCCGGGCCGCGGCGCCAGCGCGCCGGCGAGTGCGAGCCGCTGCTGCTGGCCGCCGGACAGCTTCGTCGTCCGCGACCGCTCCAGCCCATCGAGGCCGACCTCGTCGAGCGCCTCGGGCACGCGGGCCAGCATCGCCTCGCGGGACCAACCGCGGCTCTCGAGCCCGAACGCGACGTCGTCCTCGACGCGTTCCATCACCAGCTGGCTCTCGGGGTCCTGGAACACGAGCCCGACGCGCGCCGCCACCTCCGGCCCCGACGCCGTCGCCGGGTCGAGCCCATCGACTGTCAGCCGCCCCTGGAAGTCACCCGGGAACTCGCGCGGCACCAAACCCGCGATGGCCAGCGCGAGCGTGCTCTTGCCCGACCCCGACGGCCCCACGACCAGCAGGCACTCGCCCGGCTCGACCTCGAACGAGACGTCGGCGAACGCCTGGACCGGGCGGCTGGCGAACCGGAAGCCCAGCCCGTCGGCGCGGATCGCGCCCGGTCGGCCGGTGCCCGGCTCAGGCGTCAGTTGGGAAGCCCTCCAGGACGCCGGCCTGCCGGAGCGCCCGGACCAGCACGACGGACCCGCCGGCCACGATCACGACGGCCGAGATCGCCATCATCAGCCCGCGGACCAGCTGGACCTCGAGCGAGACGTCGGAGTAGTAGAGCGCCCAGTCGTGAAGCCAGGCCGCTGCGGCCGACCCGATGGCCGCCACCGCGAGCACCGGAAACGTCCAGAGCCGATATGCCGTGACCGCGAACACGACCTCCGCCCCCAGCCCCTGCACGACTCCGGAGATCAGCGCGTCTACGCCCCACTGGCTGCCCAGCACCGCCGAGAGCCCCGCGGCCACGACCTCGGCGAACACGGCCGCGCCGGGCTTGCGCACGATGTACGGCGCGAGGACGGCAGGCACGAGCCACACGGCATAGAGCAGGTCCTTGGCGGCCGGCACGACGGCGAAGGCGGGGTCGACGGCCGCCCAGGCGAGGTTCCACACCCAGAACACGACGCCGAACGTGACCCCGATGATCGCCGTCACCACGATGTCGCGCGTCCGCCACGCGCGGGAGGGCGGCGCCGCCGTCCCTCGACTTGACGCGATCGTCGTCATCGCAACGCTGACCTCCATACGCACGAACGCCGCCCCCGATGCCGGGGACGGCGTGCTCGATGCGGGCCTGCTTCCTACACCGGTACGAACCGGATCAGGTTCCGCGGGTCTGTGGTCTGCACCACACTCTCAGCGCGTCGCGCGCTCCCCGGAGGCGGTCTTCAGTTGTGCTCACGAGTCTACACCGGGGTCGCTACGATGCCGTCGTGACGAGCCTGTGGACCGAGGTCGGCGACCGCGTCTTCGTGCGTCGCTACCGATTCTATGACCAGGACATCACCGCGGTGCTCGGCGGCGGCGCGGCGCTGATCGTGGACACGCGATCCACCTTGGTGCAGGCCCGGGAGATCCTCGACGACCTCGGGGAGCTGGGCTCGCCCCGCGTCGGGATCGTCGTCAACACCCACGGCCACAGCGACCACAGCTTCGGCAACGCGGCGTTCCGACCGGCCGTGATCTGGGGGCACGAGCGCTGCGTGACGATGATCCGCACCACCGGCGAGGCGCAGCGCGCGTCGGCGGCCGAGGAGGTCCCGGACATCGCGGCTGACCTCGCCGAGGTCGTGCTCGACCCACCCGATCGCACGATCACCGATCGCGGCGTCCTGGACCTCGACGGGCGTGAGGTCCACCTCACCTACCTCGGCCGCGGCCACACCGACAACGACATCGTGGTCACGATCCCCGACGCCGACGTCCTGTGCGCCGGCGACCTCGTCGAGAACGGGGCGCCGCCGTGGTTCGGCGACGGGTTCCCGATGGACTGGCCGGCGACGGCCGAGGCGCTGCTCGGGCTCGTCGGCGACCGGACCGTCGTCGTACCCGGGCACGGCGCCCATGCCGACCGCGCGTTCGTCGAGCGCTCGCTCTCGGAGATCCGGGCCATCGCGGACCTGGCGCTGACCGTCGAGCGGGGCGAGGCGTCGTTGGACGACGCGGTCGCCGCGGCGCCCTATCCGGCAGCCGCGGCGCGCGAGTCGATCGAGCGAGCGCTTGGCCCAGCTTCGAGGCGAGCTCCCGGCCTGACCCTCCCGCGCCCGGCGCGCCTACCCCGCGACGCGCACCACCCAGCGGCCGCGGGCCTCGCCGTTGACGATCGCGTCGAGCGCCGGCTCGAGGGTGTCGAGGCGGACCTCCGTGATCCCGTCGGCGATCCCGCGCGGCAACAGGTCGGTGGCGAGCCGGCGCCACAGGGCGCGACGCGGCTCGATCGGCATGTTGGCCGAGTCCATCCCCAGGAGCGCCACGCCACGGAGGATGAACGGGAACACGGTCGTGGCGAGGTCCGCGCCGCTGGCGTTGCCGGACGAGGCGACCGCGGCGCCGATCCGCAGCGTGCGCAGCACGTAGGGCAGCGTCGCGGTCCCGACGGTGTCTACCGCCCCCGCCCAGCGCGCCGAGTCCAGCGGCCGTCCCGGCACGGTCACCTCGTCCCGGGTCAGGAACTCCGCCGCGCCGAGGTCCCGGAGGCGATCGTGCTCGCCGGGCTTGCCGGTCGCCGCCCACACCTCGTGACCGCGTTGGGCGAGGATCGCGACGGCGGTCGATCCAACGCCACCCGACGCGCCGGTCACCAGCACGGGTCCGTCGCCGGGGCGCAGCCCCCGATCCTCGAGCGCCGCGACGCTCATCGCCGCCGTGAAGCCGGCGGTCCCGATGGCCATCGCGTCGCGGGTGGTGAGGCCGTCGGGCATCGGGACGACCCAGCCCGAAGGGATCCGCGCGAACGTCCCGAAGCCGCCGTGTCGCGCGGTGCCGATCTCGTAGCCGTTGGCGAGCACCCGCGAGCCGACGCGGACCGCGGGGTCGGTCGACGACGCGACGGTCCCGGCGAGGTCGATGCCCGGCACCAGCGGGTATGAACGCGCCACCCGGCCGTCCTCCCGCGCCGCGAGGCCGTCCTTGAAGTTGACGCTCGACCACTCGACGCGGACGGTCACCTCGCCCGGCGGCAGGTCGTCCTGGGCGAGGTCGCGAAGGCCGCGCGAGAAGGTACCGCCCTCGGGGCGATCGACGATGTAGGCGGAGAATGAGCCGGGGACGTCGGCCATGGGCGGATGGTAGGAGTTTCGGGCCGTAGTCCGGCGGGCGATCTCACGGCAGGCTCACAGGAAACTCTCAGCCATGGAGCGTGAGATACGGCCATGCACGCCGCAGCCGCGGGACCCGCGCACATCCTGGTCGTGGACGACGAGCCCGCCATCACCGACCTGCTGGCGACCGCGCTGCGGTACATGGGTTACCGCGTCTCGACCGCCGACTCCGGACACGCCGCGCTGGCCGCGGCGGCCTCGGCGGCCCCCGATCTCGTCGTGCTCGACGTGATGCTCCCGGACATCGACGGCTTCGAGGTCTGCCGCCGGCTGCGCGCTGCGCGCGACTTCGTGCCGGTGATCTTCCTCTCGGCCCGGGACAGCGAGGACGACCGGGTGACGGGGTTCGTCCGAGGCGGCGACGACTACGTCACCAAGCCGTTCTCGCTCGAGGAGCTGACGCTCCGCATCGGGGCCCTCCTGCGGCGCGTCCGGGGCGGCGACGGGGCCGACGCGCGCCTCCGCTACCGCGACCTCGAGATGGACGAGGACCGCCACCAGGTGTGGCGAGGCGGCGATGAGGTCGAGCTCTCGCCGACCGAGTTCCGGCTGCTCCGCTACTTCCTGCTCAACCCCGAACGCGTCCTGTCGAAGCAGCAGATCCTCGACCACGTCTGGCAGTACGACTTCAACGGCGAGGACAACGTCGTCGAGACGTACGTGAGCTACCTGCGCCGGAAGGTCGACGTCGCGGAGCCGCGGCTGCTGCGGACGGTCCGCGGGTTCGGCTACGTACTCCGGGCCGACGGTCGCGATCGGGCGACCGCCGACGCCGACGGGGACCGCGCGCCGGCCGATCGCAGCGGCGCTCGCGCCTGATCCCGATGAGCCTGCGCGCGCGGCTGCTCGTCTCGCTGGCGGTGATGCTGTCGGTCGCGCTGCTCGCCGCGGGCGTCCTCCTGGTCGAGCTGACGCGCGCCAGCCTCGTCGATCGCGTCGACCACGAGCTCCTGGGCCTCAGCGGCCCGGGTGGCGGGCTCCAGCGTCTCGGCAACCTCACCGCCTCGGACAGCGACGCCGGCCGCCGACTCGCCGTCCTTCGCCTCGACCGCCAGGGAAACGTCGTCCGTTCCTACCCCTCGGGGTTCGCGACGGCGCCCGACCCGGTCCCCAGCCTGCCGGTCTACGCCTCGGGGATCCCGGCCGACGCCTACGGCCGCATCGAGGAGCGCCCGGCCGTCGACGGCTCCCTCAGCTACCGCGTCCTGACCCAGCGGGTGGGCCGCAACATCACGCTCGCGATCGCCGCGCCGCTGGCCGGCGTCGACGCCGCCGTCGCGGCCCTGATCCGCACCCTGCTGCTGACCGGCTCGATCGCGCTCGTCGGGCTCCTCGTCGTCGCCTGGTTCGTCGTCCGCCACGACCTCCTGCCGCTCGAGCGGATCGCCCGAACGGCCGAGTCGATCGCGGGCGGCGACCTGAGCCACCGGGCCGGCGTGCCCCACGACGGCACCGAGGTCGGGCGGCTCGGCACGGCATTCGACGCGATGCTCGACCAGATCGAGACCAGCTTCGGCGAGCAGCAGGCCGCGCTCGACGCGAAGGCCGCGAGCGAGGAACGGCTCCGACGGTTCGTCGCCGACGCGTCGCACGAGCTGCGGACGCCGCTGACCGCCGTCCGGGGCTACGCGGACCTGTACCGCGCCGGCGGCCTGACCGATCCCGACGAGCTGGCGACGGCGATGGCCCGGATCGGCACCGAGAGCCGGCGAATGGGCGCGCTCGTGGACGACCTGCTGCTGCTCGCGCGGCTCGACCAGGGCCGCCCGGTTCGCCACGACCCAGTCGACCTGTCGCGGATCGCGGACGACGCCGTGGCCGATGCGCGCGCGCTCGATCCCGCACGGACGATCACCGCCTCGATCGAGCCAGAGGTCACCGTGGCGGGCGACGAGGACCGCCTGCGCCAGGTGATCGGCAACCTGCTCGCCAATGTCCGGGTCCACACGCCGCCGGGCACGCCGGTCGAGGTCCTGGTGCGGATGGATGGAGACGTCGCGGAGCTGCGGGTCGTCGACCATGGGCCGGGCATCGACGAGTCGGTCGGCTCGACCGTGTTCGACCGCTTCTACCGCGCCGATCCCGGCCGCTCGCGCGACAACGGCGGTACGGGCCTCGGGCTGTCGATCGCGGCGGCCCTGGTCCAGGCGCACGAGGGTCGGATCTGGCACGAGGCGACGCCCGGCGGCGGGACGACGTTCGTGGTCCGGCTGCCGAGGGAGCGGGCATCGACGGCCGCCGCGCCGGCCGCGCTGGACGACCGCACCTTCGCCGGCGACGGCTCCGTCCGCCACCGCGCCGCTCACAGCAAACTCACAGCCGGAACACGGGTCGCCTACAGCGGACCCGGCCAGCGTGTAGCCAATTCCAGCCGCGCGCCCGTCACGGCGCTTCATCCGGAGGCTCTACGTGAAGCTCACCAAGACGTTCGTCATCCCGGTCGCCGGCCTGCTCGTGGTCCTGGGCGCCGGCGCGGTGCTGGCGAGCACCGGAACTTCGCCGGCGACCGGCGGAGCGGCCGTCGTGCCGGCCGCCGAATCGCCGTCGCCGGGCGCGTCCGACGCCCCGAAGCGCGAGTTCCAGGACCCGGCGCTGACGTCGGTGCTGTCAACGACCTCGTCGCGAAGGGCACGATCACCGCGGCCCAGCAGCAGGCGATCCTCGACGGGCTCAAGGCCGAGCGCGCGCAGCGCCTCGCCGACGCCAAGGCGCGGATGGAGGCCCTCCGGGCGCAGGCCGAGAAGATCAAGGGGTTCCTCTCCGACGGCCAGATCACGCAGGCCGAGCTGGACCAGCTCCCCGCCGACAGCCCGCTCCGCAAGCTCACGAACCTGATGGACGACGGCAAGATCACGACCGACGAGCTCCAGTCGATCGGGCGCGGGTTCCTCGGCAACGGCGGCTTTCGCGGCTTCGGTCGCGGTCACGGCTTCGGCTTTGGCTTCGGCCACGACGGCGTAAAGCCCGACGCATCGCCTTCACCCAGCACGGGCACCGGCGGCTGACGAGCCCCCTCACCCCGCGCGACCCAGTGGCCCGCCGGCGACGGCGGGCCACTCGATTCCCCGGGACCTGCATCGAGGCTTCGCTGCCGCACGTTCGATGCACTCGACGAGAGGCGGATGATCTGCTCGACACAGGTGGTCTTGGCAGGGACCACGGGGAGGGACCAGTGCGGATCGACGCGGTGGAAGTCAAGTTGAACATCGCCCCGGAGCACGTGGCCGCAGCCCTCGAGCGGCTCGGGATCGACGGCGAGGGCAGCCGGCGGGAGATCTACTTCGCCGAAGACCCTCAATCCGACGGCAACAGGCTGCCTCTCCTCGACGGTGGCGTCGTGCTTCGTGTCCGGCGCGCGCCCGACGGGAAGATCGACTCAACCGTGAAGCTTCGGCCCTGCAGGCGATCCCAGCTGACGGATGAGTGGCTGCAGCTCCCGAAGGCGAAAGAGAGTGACACCAAGCTCGAGGGCGACTGGGTAGGTCAGCGGAAGGTCCTCGCGGCCTCAATGACGGCCGAGCATGGAGCGGCGAAGTTCGTGGACGTTCGCGACGACAAGGCGACCGTCAGCGAGCTGTTCTCGGCAACGCAGCAGGCGTTCCTTCGCGTGTGCGCCGACATCAGGGTCAACCTGAACGGGCTGACGCTGCTCGGACCCATCGCGGCGAGCCGCTGGGAAGACGTCGACCTCGATGGGATCGCCACCACGGCCGAGCGGTGGCGCATTGGCGACGAGCTCGACTTCCTCGAACTGTCGATCCGCACGTCACTCCCGGATGCACCGCCCGCACAGGTCGCGTTGGAAGCTGCCGCGCACGGTCGGCAGCTGCCGCTCGACGAGCGCCAGACCACGAAGACGAGGCTGGTCCTGGAGCACTTCGCGGCATCGGCCTGAAGCCCGAATGGTGGCTGAGACCAACGCGCGGGTTGCGGTTCGGTTGCATCGGCAAGCAACGGTTGACGCAGGCGACGCGCGTCCGGCATCCTCCGCAGCCTGATGACACATACGACCCTGTCCTGGAAGATGTGTATGCGTGGGCGGCCCCGCCGTGCGGAGGATGGGCGCCGAGACTTCCCGCGCTGACGATCAGCGAGTGACAGCGGGGATCTCGTAGCCGAGGTCCCGGGGCCGTGAACCGACAGGGTTCACGGCTCTTTTGTTCTCCGGCACAACGCGACGGGAGCCGCCCGGATCGAAACCGCAGGGGCCTCGATCACCGTAGTCCCGTAAACCCCCAGCGACCGGAGAGCCAGACGCCATGAGCTTTGACCCCAGCGCCCTGCCGAACCTCCACGCCGAGACCCAGGCCCTGCACGCCGGCCAGAAGCCGGACCCGGCGACCAACGCCCGCGCCGTCCCGATCTACGCCACGACCTCCTACGTGTTCGACGACGCGGCCCACGCGGCGCGCCTGTTCGGGCTGCAGGAGTTCGGGAACATCTACACCCGGATCATGAACCCGACCAACGGCGTGTTCGAGGAGCGCGTCGCGGCGCTCGAGGGCGGCGTCGCCGCCCTCGCGGTCGCTTCCGGCCAGGCGGCCGAGACGCTGTCGATCCTCAACCTCGCCGGCGCGGGCGACAACATCGTCTCGTCGAGCAGCCTCTACGGCGGCACCTACAACCTGTTCCACTACACGCTGCCCAAGCTCGGCATCGAGGTGAAGTTCGTCGACGGGCTGAAGCCCGAGACCTTCGGGCCGGCGATCGACGAGCGCACCAAGGCCGTGTTCCTCGAGACCATCGGCAACCCGCGCCTCGACGTCCACGACATCCGCGCGATCGCCGACGTCGCCCACGCCAAGGGCGTGCCGGTCCTCGTCGACAACACCTTCGCCCCGCTCCTGACGAAGCCCATCGAGCACGGCGCCGACATCGTCATCCACTCGGCCACGAAGTGGATCGGCGGCCACGGGACGGCGATCGGCGGCATCGTCGTCGACAGCGGCAACTTCGACTGGGCGGCGTCGGGCCGGTTCCCGGAGTTCACCAACCCGGATCCTTCGTACCACGGCGTGGTCTACACCGAGGCCTTCGGCAACCTCGCCTTCATCCTCAAGCTCCGCGTGCAGTGGCTGCGCGACGTGGGCGCGGCGCTCAGCCCGTTCAACGCCTTCCTGTTCCTCCAGGGCCTCGAGACGCTGCCGCTGCGGATCGAACGCCACAGCCAGAACGCGCTCGCGATCGCCCGCTGGCTCGAGGACCGTCCCGAGGTCGAGTGGGTCAGCTACCCGGGGCTCAAGTCCCATCCCGCCCACGAGACCGCCGCGCGCTACCTCAAGGGCGGCTACGGCGGCGTGGTGACGTTCGGCGTCAAGGGCGGCGCCGAGGCCGGGCGCCGGCTGATCGACAGCGTCAAGATCTTCAGCCTGCTGGCGAACGTCGGCGACGCGAAGAGCCTGATCATCCACCCGGCCAGCACGACCCACCAGCAGCTCAGCGCCGACGAGCAGGCCGCGACCGGCACCACCGAGGACCTCGTCCGGCTGTCGGTGGGCCTCGAGCACGTCGACGACCTCATCGCCGACCTCGACCAGGCGCTCCGCGCCGCGACCGACCCGTCGGCCCCGCGCGAGCTCGTCACGGCCTGAGGCCACGGCCGATGGCCACGCCAAACCCAACCCGAACCGACGCGACCCGGCCCCACTTCGGGACCGGGCGCGTCACCACCGTCGACCTCGGGCCGTTCGGGCTCGAGGCCGGCGGCCCTCCCCTGCCCCTCACGCTCGCCTACCGCCACGACGGGCCGGGTCCGGGCGCGCCGCAGGTCCTCGTCATCCACGCGCTCACCGGCTCGGCCGACGCGGCCGGCGACTGGTGGACGCCCCTCATCGGCCCCGGCCTCGCCTTCGACACCGACGCCGTCGGCGTCCTGTGCGCGAACCTGCTCGGCGGCAACTACGGGTCGACCGGCCCGCCGTCGACCAACCCGCAAACGGGCTTGCCGTGGGGCGACGCTTTCCCCGCGGTGACGGCGCGCGACGAAGCCAGGGCCCTGTGGGCGCTGGCAGATGCGCTCGGGATCGAGCGGTGGGCCGTCGTCACCGGCGGCTCGCTGGGCGGGATGATCGCGCTCGAGGTCGCGCTGGAGCGGCCGGACCGCGTCGACCATGTCGTGCCGATCGCGGCTCCCGCGGCGACCGGTTCCATGGCCATCGCCTGGAACCACATCCAGCTGGAGCTGGTGGATCGGCTCGGCGACGAAGGTCTCGCCCTCGCACGCCAGCTCGCGATGACCACGTACCGCTCGGAGATCGACTTCGACGGCCGGTTCGGGCGTGCCCGCGAGCCGGACGGCCGGTTCTCGATCAACTCCTACCTCGACCACCAGGGCGACAAGCTCGTCGACCGCTTCGACCGCGACACCTACCGGACGCTCGTCCGGGTGATGGACGGCCACGACGTCGGGCGGGGGCGGGGCGGGATCGAGGCCGCGTTCACCGCCCTGGCCGCGGCCGACGTCGGCCTCACCGGCCTGGGGATCGAGGGCGACATCCTGTACGGGCCGGCGCAGGTCCAGGCGCTGGTCGCCGCGGCGCGGTCGGCCGGCGCGCACGCTCGTACCGCGAGCTGCGCTCGACCAAGGGCCACGACGCGTTCCTGATCGAATGGGACCAGCTGACCCGGATCCTCGGCGACGCGCTCGCGGACGCAAGGCTCCGACGCGCCCGACGGCGGCAGCACGAGGACGATGACGAGGTGGCTGCCGGCGCGGCCTGATCGATTCGGGAACCTTTCATTCGATCTGCGGCCTCCTTAGGCTGTACCGCGGGCGCCAAGCCCGTCAGCCTGGGGAGGACCCGTGGACCGGGACCTCGTGGAAGGTGCGATCGCCGGCGATCGCGAGGCGTACACGGAGCTGGTCAGGCAGTCGATCGACCGCTCGTATGCCCTCGCGGGCCTGATCCTGCGCGACCCGGACCGGGCGCGGGACGCGACCCAGGAGGCGTACGTCGTCGCCTGGCGCGGCCTGTCCTCGCTGCGGGACCCGAGCCGGTTCGACGCCTGGCTGCGCCGGCTCGTCGTCCGCGCCTGCTATCAGGCGGTCCGGGGCGAGGCACGACACCGCCACGTCGACATCGCCGCGATCGACCTGAACGGGTCGATGCGGATGGCCATGGCCGACTCGACGAACGACCTCGCGACGCGCGACCAGCTGGAGCGCGGCTTCCGGCGGCTCAAGCCGGACCAGCGTGCGGTGCTCGTCTTGCGCCACTACCTCGACCTCACGATCGAGGAGACCGCCGATGCCATGGGCGTGCCGGTCGGCACGGCGAAGTCCCGGCTCCATCGGGCGACCAGCGCGATGCGTGCCGTCCTCGAGGCCGATGCGCGTGCCTCTCGGCTCGTGGAAGGACCGGTGTCATGACCGCAACCCACGACGTCGATCGCCTCCTCGCGACCTGGTTCGCCGCCGACGCGACGGAGACAGCGCCCGCCGGCCTCGTCGAGGCGATCGCCGGTGCAATCGTGACGACCCGCCGCCGGCCGGGCTGGCTTTCGCCCGACCGGTGGCTGCCGGTGCTCCCCCAAGTGCCGACGGCCGTCCGCGTGGCCGCACTGGCCGCCCTCCTGCTCGCGGTCGCGATCGCCTCGCTCATCGTGGCGGGCACGCGGCCCCGTGTACCACCGCCATTCGGCCCGGCCAAGCCCGGCCTGTTCGCGATGAGCATCGACGGCGACATCGTGACGATGGCCCCCGACGGCGGGCCGCAGCATGCCTTGACTTCCGGCGACGCCTGGGACAGCAACCCGACGTTCTCCCGCGACGGGACCCGGCTCGCCTTCTGGTCGTGGCCATCGGACTCGAACCTGTCCGACCTCGTGGTCATGGACGCAGACGGGTCGGACCGTCACAAGGTCGCCCAGGCCGCGTTCTTCGGCCGCGCCTACGACGACGGGCCGGCCGTCGCGTGGTCCCCGGACGGTCGTTCGATTGCGTACTCCGTGTCCGACGTAAACCAGTCGCGGATCTTCGTCGCGGGCGCCGACGGCCAGGGGTCGGTCCCGGTTGGCGACCCGGCGATCAAAGCCGGGCATCCAGCCTGGTCGCCGGACGGGTCGCTGATCGCCTTCAACGCCGGTGCCTTCGACCACGACCGCGGGGTGTACCGCATGCGGCCGGACGGCACGGACATCGACCGCATCACGGCCACCCCCGGGTACGCCAGTGACTTCATCCCCACCTGGTCTCCCGATGGCCGCCACCTCGCGTTCACAACGCTCGGCGGCTTCACCGGCGAGGGCAAAGGCGAAAACCTGTGGATGGTCGATGTCGACGCGTCCAACGAGCACCTGGTCGACGCGGGGTCGTTCGTGGGCTCCGCGACCTGGTCGCCCGACGGTCAACGGCTCGCCTGGCTGCACGCAGTCGCGGACCTCAGCAAACCGGCCGAAATCGACGTGGCCGACGCGGATGGCAGGAACATCCAGCGGTTCGCCAACGACGCCCTTCCGCAGTTCGGCCTGCCGTATGACAGCTATTCACCGTGCGTCGGCTGGACGGCCGATGGCCGGCGCGTCGTGGCGATCCTCACCAACGACAACTCCGTCGTCGATCGCCTGATCGAGATCGATCCGGACGGCGGCGACCCGCTGTTCATCGACGCGTCCCGGCACTGCGCAGCCTGGACCCAGCAGCGCTTGGCGCCGTAGCCATGCCGACGACGGACCTCTCGACGGTGGGTCGGACGCACTACGAGGAGCAGGCGGTCATCGAGGAGCTCTCGGGCGCGCAGCCGGTCGGTGGCACGGATCGACGCTGGCTGCTCGCCATCGCGGGGATCGCCGCCGTCATCTGCTTCGGGTTCGTGAGCAACAGCGTCGCGCCGCCGCAGGCGACGAACGCCAATCCAGGCGTCCACCTCGCCGCCGCGTCCGATTCACCCCGGATCGCGGCCGACGACGACCCGCGTCCCTCGCCCTGGCCGGTGGCGCCGGCGATCGACCTGCGGCTGCCCGCCGATGGGGCGTCCGTCACAGGCGGAGAGGTCCGCGTGAGCCTCCGGACGGCGCCGCAGACGAAGGCCCACCTCTCGGTCAGTGTCGGCGACGCAATCATTGGCTGGCGCAACGTCACGACCGGACCCGACGGCGCCTGGGAGGGATCTATCCGCGTCTTCGCGGCACATGTCGCCTTGCCGGCCACGGTCCACGTCATCGCCCTCCTCCCGCGTGGGGCGGCCGAGGCGGCCGCGACGATCACGCTGAACGGCGGCGACCCAAGTGGTGCTCTGGGAGACCCCGATGGTCGTTGGGGCTGACGGCCGGCCGGCGGTCGAGTACCGCGCCTCGGCGCCGCTCGCGTTGACCCGCGTCGCTGCTTGGGTGACCGATGCCTCCGGACGCCGCCTCGGGGAAGGCGACAGGCGCGAGCCGCGTCGAGGAGTGGCAGGCAGGCTCCGCGGGCGGCCGCGAGCTCGGCCTCGGCACGCTCGCTGGTGCGATCCCGGTTCGCGGACGAGATAGCCGGCTCGCTCGAGCTCCATCTCTCGTGGCGCGACCCCGTCACCGGCGAATCCGGCGAACTACGTCGTGCGATCGATGCCGCGGGCACGAATCCCTGACCAGCGTCCGTGCCGGCTACGGGCGCTCGAGCCCGTGGGCCTCCAGGAACTTGTCGTCGCCCAGGATCGCGCCGGTGAGGCCGTCCGCCACGATCCGGCCGTCGTCCATGACGACCGTCCGGGGGAACACCTCGTCGACCAGCCGCATGTCGTGCGTGGACACCAGCAGCGTCTGCGTCAGCCCCTCGAGCACACCGATCAACTCCCGTCGCCCACGAGGATCGAGGCCCGCCGACGGCTCGTCGAACACGAGCACCTCGGGGTCCATCGACAGGACGGTCGCCAGCGCGACGCGCTTCCGCTGGCCGAGGCTCAGGCGGTGCGGCATCCGCCGCTCGAAGCCCGACATGCCCACTGCCTCGAGCGCCCGCTCGACGCGGCCGTGGATCTCGGCCTCGGGCATTCCCATGTGCAGCGGCCCGAACGCCACGTCCTCGAACACCGTCGGGCTGAACAGCTGGTCGTCGGGGTCCTGGAACACCAGGCCCACCTTGGCCCGGATCCGGCGCACGGACGAGCGATCGACGACGGTGTCGCCGATGCGGACGGTCCCGTGGGTCGGCTCGTGGATGCCGTTGAGGTGCAGCATCAGCGTGCTCTTGCCGGCGCCGTTCGGGCCGACCAGCGCCACCTTCTCGCCCGCGCCGATCGAGAGGTCGAGCCCCTTCAGCGCCTCGAACCCGTCCGGGTAGCGAAAGTGGAGGTGCTCGATCGACACCGTGGCCGCGGATCCGGCGCCATGCTCCTCATGGCCGTGCGCGTGCTCGAGGTCGACGTGGTCGTGCCCGTGGGCGTGCGTGTGCTCGTGGACGTGGTCGGGCGGCGCGGTGTCCCGCGGATCGACGGTCGTCACAGCACCGGTCCCCACACCTGGACCGCGACCGAGAACGCGACGCAGCCCAGCAGGATCAGCGCGAGCACCGCGTACTCCATCGGCACCAGGGCCCGGCTGTGGAGATGGCGGAACTCGCCCTCGAAGCCGCGCGCCTGCATCGCCGCGTAGATCCGCTCGCTGCGCTCGTACGAGCGGAGGAACAGCGAGCCGACCATCGAGCCGGTCACGCGTGCCCGCCAGGCGATGGATCCCCCACCCTTGCGGCCATCAGGCGCCGCCGCCGACCGCGAGGCGCGGGCGCGCGACATGCGGCTCGACTCCTCGCCCAGCACCGCGAGGTAGCGGTACATGAAGCTGATGATCGCGACCATGATCCGCGGCAGGTGGAGCTGGCGCAGCCCGTCGACGAGGTCGTGGAACGGCGTGGTGAACGCGAGCAGCAACGCCGCCTGCACGCTGATCCAGCTCTTGAGCGCGATCGTGGCGAACTGGCGGAGGCCCTCGCCGCTGATCGTGAGGGTGAGCGGGCCGAGATCGATGGATCCCAGCGGGTCGCCCGACTTCGTGAACACCAGCGGCAGCGCGGCCAGCAGGAACGGCGCCGCGAGGAACGCCCGGCTCGCGGGCCGCAGCGGACCCAGGCGCGCGACGATCGAGACGCAGATCACGACGAGCTCCGCGAGGCCGAGGGCGAGGAACGAGCCCACCGGGAGCAGGCTGACCGTGACGATGAACGCGACGGTGGCGATGAACTTCAGCCGGGCGTCGGCCGCGTGGATCGGGCTCTCGCGGGCGATGTAGCGGTCGAGGTCCATGGCCGTCCTACGTTCGACGGCGGGCGAGCACCCGGCCCAGCAGCCACATCACGGCGAAGACCACGGCGATCCCGATGAGGCCGGCGACGATCTTGGACAGGCTGCCGTCGAGGCCCGGGATGGTGTAGTTCGGGATCACGGAATAGGCCGCGTCCTGGGCCGCGCCGATGAACCCGTTGTCCTGGGCGACACGGGTGAGGCCGTCAGGGTCGGACGACGCGAGTGGCGCGAGGACCACGACGACCAGCGCGGCGATCACGAGACCGGCGACCCACCACCAGCGTCGGAGGCCCTTCCTCGGGCTCGTCGCCTCGCCCGCGGCCTCATCCTCGCCCGCAGCCGCCTCGTCGGGCGCCTCGATCGGATCGTCCTGCATGCCGTCGGCCCGCCTACGCCGTGGACAGGCGTCGCTGGCCGACGAGCCGGGCGTCGCGCAGCTTGAACAGGTCGGCCCGGGTGGCGGCGATGAACGCCAGGGCGCCCATCGTGATCAGCGCCTCGCCGACGCCGATGAACAGGTGCAGCCCGACCATCGCCGGGATCGCGACCGAGAGCGGGGTCGTGCCGCTGATGCCGAGCTCGAGGGCCATGCACAGGGATCCCGCGACCACGGATGCCCACGCGGCGATCCCCGCGGCCGGGATGCGCGCCTTGTCCTCGCCACCCATGAGCCGGGCCAGCGTTCGGTACAGGTAGTAGCCGCCGAGCGTGCCGACGACGCCCATGTTGAAGATGTTGGCGCCCATCACGACCAGGCCGCCGTCCTGGAACACGAGCGCCTGGACCGCGATCACGCAGGCCATCACGAGGGTCGCCGCCCACGGCCCGAGCAGCACCGCCGCCAGCACGCCGCCGAGCAGGTGGCCCGACGTCCCGCCGACCACCTGGAAGTTGAACATCTGGGCCGCGAAGATGAACGCGGCCGTGACGCCCATCAGCGGGATCGCCCGCTCGTCGAGCGTCTCGTTGGTCTTGCGCACGGAGACCGCCAGCACCACGATCGTGACCAGCCACATCGCCCCGGCGACCGGGATCGTGAGGAACCCGTCGGGCGCGTGCATCTGGGGCGGCAGCGGGGCGGTGTCGAGGCCGTGGCCGACCAGCGCAGCGAACATGCGTCCCTCCAGTGGATGTGGCGGTGTCGATGGTAGCCGCTGCCGATGCCTGTTGCAACGACAGGCAACAACAACCTGCGTCATATACTTCGTGCGATGGCCGACATCGGATCACCCCGGCATGACGCGGCGCACAGCGTCGCCGACGCGGCGACCGCTTCCGATGCGGGCGCGACCGACACGGCCGCCCTGTGGAGCCGGATCCGCGACGACCTCCGATCCCGAGGCCTGCGCTGGACGCCGCAGCGGCGCCTGATCCTCGACGTGCTCGAGGCGACCAACGGCCACATCACCGGCAGCGAGCTGGTCGAGCGCTGCCGCGAGCGCGACCCGGACACGACGCCGTCGACGGTCTACCGGACGCTGGACGTCCTGGAGGAGCTGGGCTACATCCGGCACAGCCACTCGGCGGCCGGCCGCGAGGAATTCCACGTCCTCCCAGGCGCCGACCACGGCCACCTGCAGTGCCGCGCGTGCCTCCAGACCTGGGAGCTCGGGGCCGACGTGACCAGCGCGCTGGTCCGGCCGATCGAGCGCCGATTCGCGTTCATCGCGGACGTCGGCCACCTGACGATCACCGGCCTGTGCGCCGAGTGCGCGGGTGTCGCGGGCGCTGACCGGCACCCGCCGGCCGGCCACGACCATTAGGGCACCCCGCTTCGCGGGCCGCGGCCGGCGGATCGCCGCCGTCGCGGTTGCCGTCGTTCTGGTCATCCTTGTGCTCGGCGGAGCCGCGTTCCTGTGGTACGCGCAGCCGCAGCCGCTGTTGCCCGAGGCGACGGCCGCGCTGACCTCCACCGACGCGGTCGAGGTCGCGATCGGAGCCGACGGGACCCTGCTGTTCACCCCGACCGCCTCCGAGCCCTCGGTGGGACTCGTGCTGTACCCGGGTGGCAAGGTCCCGCCCGAGGCGTACGCGCCGGCAGCGCATGCGATCGCCGAGGCGGGTTACCTCGTCGCCATCGTGGATGTGCCGTTCAACCTGGCGGTGTTCGACATCAACGCCGCGCAAGTGGTGATCGACGCACACCCGGAGATCCAGCGGTGGGCCGTCGGCGGCCACTCGCTCGGCGGCTCGATGGCGGCCCAGTTCATCGACGGTCACCCCGGCGTCGTGGCTGGCCTCGTCCTGTGGGCGTCATATTCCGCGGCCGACCTGTCCGGCGACGGGCTCCAGGTCCTCTCGAGCTACGGGACGCTGGACCAGGGCGTCCCTTCGTACACGAGCTCGGACGCCGTCGCGAAGCTCGGTGGCCCGGCCGCTGTCACGTTCGATCCGATCGAGGGCGGCAACCACGAACAGATGGGCTGGTACACAGGCCAGCCCAACGACCCGCCGGCGACGATCAGCCGCGAGGCGCAGCAAGAGCGGATCGTCGCCGCGACGCGCGCCCTGCTGGATGAGCTCGCCACAGGCGCGCCGTAGCCCCGATGCGAGACATGGCGGGGTCGACGTTATAGAACGCATGTTCTATTATGCTGCCATGCACGCGAGCTACCGCGACGAGCCCTGTAAGACCGCCCTCAACCGGGTCAAGGGCATGTCCTTCCGGTGGTCGCTGAATCCGTACATGGGTTGCGCGCACCGCTGCACGTTCTGCTTTGTGCGCGCCTTTGAGGCCCTCGCCGACCGGCCCTCTGACGATCGCTACGGGTCGTCGATCCGGGTCAAGACGAACCTGGTCGCGGTCCTCCGACGCGAGCTGACGCGCCGATCGTGGACGCGCGAGCAGGTCGCTGTGGGCACGGCGACAGACCCGTACCAGCCGGCCGAGGGCCGCTGGCGGCTGACGCGGGGCGCGATCCAGGCGATGGGCGAGTTCGCGACGCCGTTCGGGATCATCACGCGCGGGCCGTTGATCGTGCGCGACCTCGACGTCCTGTCGGAGGCCGCCCGCATGGCCGACGTGTCGGTGACGTTCTCGGTGCCGACGCTCGATCGCGAGATCTGGCGCCTGACCGAGCCCGGGACGGCGCCGCCCCGGCAGCGGCTGCGGGCCCTCCGGACCCTCGTGGATCACGGGATCAACGCGAGCGTCGGCATGGCGCCGATCCTGCCGGGCCTGTCCGACCGACCCGAGCTGCTCGACGACGTGGTAAAGGCGGCCCGCGACGCCGGCGCGACGGGTGTGTGGGCGAACCTGCTGTACCTCAAGCCCGGCACGCGCGAGCACTTCCTCGATCACCTGGCGCGCGACTGGCCCGAGCTGATGCCAACGTACACCCGCCTCTACGCCCGCGGCCCCTACGTCGACAGGTCGGTCGCCGGGCCACTCAACGCACGGGTCGCCGGCCTCCGGGAGCGACATGGGATCGAGGACCGCCGGGCCGTCCGCCTCGAGCCCGACGCGCCGGCCGCGCTGCCGATCGGGGCCCAGATCCCCGCTCCCGGCCAGCTGCCGTTGGCCCTGGGCGAGGTTGCCTGAATTGGCGCTATCGCCGGGCCTAGCTCGCCGCGTCGCTGGACGGGTCCGGGCGGGGCCGGGAGCCGGGTCTGACGATCCCGGACTCGTAGGCGAGCACGACGAGCTGCGCCCGGTCGCGCAGGTCGAGCTTGAGCAGCAGGTGCGAGACGTGGGTCTTGACGGTCGGTTCGGCGAGCACGAGGCGGTCCGCGATTTCGCGGTTCGACAGTCCCTGCGCAACGAGTTCCAGGACCTCGCGCTCCCGCTCGGTCAGCTGGCCCACCTGCCGGTCCCGGCCGGCGTCTGCGGACGGCGCCGCCTGGACGAACCGCTCGAGCAGCCTCCGGGTCACCGATGGGGCGATCAGCGCCTCGCCCGATGCCACGACGCGGATCGCCGCGACGAAGTCCGCGGGCGTCACGTCCTTGAGCAGGAACCCGCTCGCGCCGGCCCGCAGCGCCTCGACCACGTGCTCGTCCGTGTCGAACGTCGTCAGCACGAGCACGCGAGGAGCCTCTTCGGCGGACGCGGTGAGCCGGCGCGTCGCCTCGACGCCGTCCATGATCGGCATGCGGATGTCCATGACGACGACGTCGGGCCTGAGCCGCGGCGCCACGTCGACGGCCTCGCGTCCGTTGGCGGCCTCCCCGACGACCTCGATCCCTTCCTCGTCGGCGAGGATCATCCGGAAGCCGGTGCGGACGAGGGCCTGGTCATCGACCAGGAGGACGCGGATGCTCATGCCGCCGACGCCGCGCCGTCGATCGGCAGGTGGGCCGTGACGACGAAGCCGGTGGCCGTGGGATGCGCGACCAGCGTGCCGCGCAGCATCGTCGCCCGCTCCCGCATCCCGATCAGGCCGCGGCCCTCGTGCGGCGGCTCGAGGGTGGCCGGCGTGCCCGCGCCGCGCTCGTCCGCGATCGTGATCTCGAGGGCATCGATGGCGTAGCGCACGACCACGCGCGCGTGGCCGCCGCCCGCGTGCTTGAGCGAGTTCGTGAGCGCCTCCTGGATGATCCGGTAGGCGGAGACGGCGAGGCCCGGATCGAGCGGGCGCCGGTCGCCCTCGACCACGAGCTCCACGTCGAGACCGGCGGACCGGAGCTGGTCCAGGAGCTCGTCGAGGCGGTCGAGCCCGGGCGTCGGGTCCGAGGCCTCCTGCTCGCCCAGGATCCCGAGCATCCGGCGCATGTCGATCAGCGCGAGGCGCCCGGTGGTCGCGATGGCCTCGAGCGCCGTCCGGGCCTCGTCCGGGCGCTTGTCGATGACCCGCAGCGCGCCGCCCGCCTGGATCACGATCACGCTCACGTGGTGCGTGACGACGTCGTGCAGCTCGCGGGCGATCCGCTCGCGCTCGTCGCGCACCGCGCGCTCGGCCTGCTCGTCGCGCTCTCGCTCCAGGCGCTGCGCGCGATCCTCGAGCGTGCCCGCGTACAGCCGGCGGATCCGCGTCGCGTCGCCGAGCAGCCACACGACGATCAGGATCAGCTCGGTCTGGACGAGCGTCAGGGCGACCTCCGCGATGCCGGCCCGGCCGACGAAAACGATCGCGAGGAGGGCAGCCGTGACCGTGGTGGCAGTGAGCGACGTCCGGCGATCGAGGCGTTCCCCCACCGTGTAGACCGCGACGAGGATGCCCAGCCCTGCCGTCGGCGACTGACCGGCCGGGAGGAGCCCGAGGTGGACGATCGACGCGCCCGCGATGACGCCCAGGACCGCGAGCGGGTACCGGCGGCGCAAGATCAGCGGCAGGCTCTCGAGCAGCAGGAAGGCCAGCGTGACCCCGTTGAGGGGAGCGACATACGGGGCGGCACCCACGTAGGCCAGGAGCGAGATCGCGGCCAGGAACACGGCGATGGCCGTGTCGACGACGAACGGGCGGGCAGACAGGGCGGCGCGCGCCCGGGCGAGGGTGTCCATGGTCGTGCGAACGGTAGCGGCCGCGACGATGCGCGGCATCCACCTCAGGGATGGTCCCGACCGATACCCGGGTATCGCCACGCACTCGCGGAGCGCACCAGAAGCCCGTGACGATCGAGACCCGGGATGGACGACTCGGGAGGGGTCGCGGACGGACAGTGTGGCCATCGCGACTCACCCGAGCCGCAGCCAGACACCAGAGGTCCAAACCCCAGCCATGCGCTCCTTCGCCCGACGTCATCCGATCCGCACGTTCCTCGCGATCGTCTACACGGCGACCGCGGCCATCTTCGCCATCCCCTTCCTGTCCAACGCCGGCATCGGGGTCATCGACCTCGACCTGCCGGGCGCCGCCCCGTTCATCCTTCTGTCCGCGATGTCCCTCGTCATCGCGGCCTTCGTCACCACGGCCCTCGCCGATGGCCGCGCCGGCGTCCGCGAGCTGCGCAGCCGCGTCTTCCGGTTCCGGGTCAGCCCGCGCTGGTACGTCGTCGCCTTCGTCGCCCTCCCCGGGGCGGCCCTCGCCGCGGCCTTCGTCCTCGCCGGCGCCGCGCCGGTCGTCGCCCTCGCCTCGGACCCGTCCATCGCCCTCAGCGCCGTCCTCGGCGCCGTCATCGCCTTCGCGCTCATCAACTGGTGGGAAGAGGCCGCCTGGACCGGCTTCGCGCTCCATCGCCTCCAGCGCCGGATGGGCCCGGTCCGCGCCAGCGTCGTCACGACCTGGATGCAGGCCGCGCTCCACCTGCCCCTCGTGTTCATCGCGGACGGCGTCACCACCGGACGCGTCGCCCCCGAGAACATCCCGTTCTACCTCGTCGCGCTGTTCATCCTGCCGATCCCGGTCCGGATGACGCTGACCTGGATCTACAACGCGAGCGGTCGCAGCGTCCCGATCGCGGGCCTGTACCACGCGGGCCTGGGCGTCGCCGCCGGGGCCGGGTTCCTGCCCCTGATCGCGCCGAGCGTCGATCCGGTGATGGTCTACGCGGGCTTCGCGGTCCTCGGCGCGATCGTCCTCGCCGCCACTCGCGGCCGGCTGGGCTTCCCGGCCGAGACGCAGTCGGTGGTCATCGGCAAGGAGGTGGCCGTCGCCGCCTGAACATCAACAACGGAGCCGGGCGGTCCTTCGGGATCGCCCGGCTCTTCTGCGTCTCGTCGATGCTCAGGGAGCGATGCGCTGCCAGGAGGGGAGGCTGACACTGCTCCAGGGCAACGTTCGGAACGTACCCGCCACGGGATCGAGCAGCACCTGGTCGGTGTGAGCGCCGTCCTCACCTCGCGCTCCCAGGATCAGCGAGTCGTCTGGCGCCCACTCCCATGCCAGAGGGTCCGCATTCACTGCGCCGGGCATTTCGATTTCGACGCCGGTGCCGCTTCCATCGACCGGGATGGCCGCGGCCCGCGCGCCGGTTACGTCGGGCGCATAGCCGCGAATGACGAGCAGTCGTGTGCCGTCGTTCGACCAGCTCTCGTTCGCTTGCCACTTGGTGCCCGGCGGACTGGGAAGGATGCGTTCTCCGGACCCGTCGGCAGCGACGATGTGGGTCTGGACGGTCAGGCCTTCGCCCTCGCCGCCCCATTCAGCAAACGAGATCAGGGACCCGTCCGGCGACCAATGTCCGAAGCCGCGGAACCAGCCTGGCGGCTCAAGACCCAGAATCGTCCGAATGCCACCTGTCTTGGCGTCGACCGCCTGCATCGCACAACAGCCGTTCGAGTCGCCACGGTCGACGCCCATGAACAGGATCTCGGAGCCATCCGGCGGCCGCCAGTCGGCCGACGCGGCGGGGCCGTTCGTGTCGAGCGCCAGGAATGCGCTCCCGTCGGTGTCCGCGATCAGGAGCTGCGGGAGGTCCGCCCCACCGTAGGAGATGAGGACTTCCTTGCCATCGGACGAGAAGGCATAGCTGTTGATGCCGCCGATCGCGCCCGGGGTCTTCAGCTTGACGACGTGAGAGCCATCGGCTCGGGCGACGTACACGTAGCCCGCGCCCGTCTCGCCGTCGATCTTGCGCTCGAAGGCGAAGGCAGTGCCGTCGCGCGACCAGCGGGGATTGATGTCCGTCTCGGGGCCCGTGACGATCGCAGTCGAGACGCCCGTCGCGGGGTCGACCGTGTAGATGTCGCCCGAGGCCGCATAAGCCACATGGCCGTTGGCCGCTCGGCCGAACGGCGGCGGCACATGGCTCCGCGAGCCGATGATCAGCGCGGCGCCCACCGCGAGTGCAACGAGGAGCAGCGCCAGGATGGCCACGGCCCGCAACGGCGTGCGCGGCGCCGTGGCCGTACGTGTAGTGAATGTCGCCATGGGAAGCCACCTTTCCGGGAACGTCCACCTCGGCCGCTGGCGCCTGCGCGCCGTGGTCGTCAGGACGCTGTCGATGTAGTCGGGGTAGGGGCTCGCCGCGAGCTCGTCGAGGATCAGCGGGAGGTCGCGCTCGAGGCGCTGTCCGGTTGTCATGCCGGCTGTCCCTCCCGGATCGCGGTCATCGATTCTTCGTCGGCCATCGCATCGCGCATCGCGCCCAATGCGCGATGCAGGCGCGACTTGACCGTGCCGATCGGGATCCCGAGGGCCACCGACACGTCGGTCAGTGGCAGCCCCAGGTAGTAGTGCAGGACGACGATCGCGCGCTCTCGCTCATCGAGCCGGCGAAGGACGCCGTCGACCAGCTCCCGTTCCTCGCTGTCCTTGGAGGTGTCATGCAGGAACGGTGAGGTGATCTCCGTGAGCTCGACCTCGATGACCCGTCGCTTGCGACGGCGGGAGAGGTCGAGGCAGGCGTTGACGATCAGGCGATGCAGCCAGGCATCGAAACGGTCGGGTTCGCGTAGGCCTGGAAGGTCCCTCCAGGCCCGGATGAGTCCGTCCTGGACCGCGTCGCGTGCGAGCTCCGGGTCCCGGAGGATGAGGCGGGCGGCGCGATCCAGCCGCACGACGGCCGCGCGGGCGAGCTCGGCGAAGGCGTCATGATCGCCCTGCCTCGCGCGCTCGACGAGCCCTCGCTGGTCCACGGTCGCCTCGGTGTTGGCGCGACCTGGCTGGTCGCCTCACAGCGTATGGCGTTGGTATCCAGGATCCGGTTCTTGACGGGCCGGCTCGTTCGGCGTTGTCAGGGAGCCCGGCGCCACAGGAAGCCGAGCGCGATCAGGCCGACCGCCATCACGACCAGGCCGAAGGCCAGCCAGCTGGCGAAGCGCTCGGGCCCGCCCAGCGCGACCGACGCGAGCCCGATGACCGTGAAGAAGCCGCCGAACGCGATCACGGCGAGCAGCCACATGACCGCGAGGAACCGGGCGCCGTGTCGCATCAGTGCGGCTCGCGCGCCGCCACCCGCGCTAGCAGCCGGCCGGGCCGTAGGTCAGCGACAGCTCCTGGAGCGCGGCCTTTGCCTGATCCAGCTGCCCGTTTCCGGTGTCCATCTCGGCGCCGGCCGCATGCATGACGTTGACGTCGAGCGAGGCCATCCCGTCGATCAGCGAGCTCGCGCCGTGGCCGATGCTGTTGGCCGAGTCGGTGAGCAGGCCCACGAGCTCCTCCCCCTGCGGCCATGCCTTGACCGTCGGGATCTGATCCGTGGCTTGGAGCGCCAATGCGACGATCTGGTACGCCTCCGCCCTGGCCCCGGGGTAGTTCTGCCTGGTGAGCTGCGCGGCCGCGGCGTCGAGGTGCGACTTCGCGTCGGCCAGCGATGCGATCGCCGAGCAGACGTGGGTCCGATAGGCCTCCGACCACGTCACCGGCGTCGGGGTGGGCTTCGGCCTCTTGGTCTTCGCCGGCTTCTTCGTCGGCGGGGCGACGGTCGGATCCTCGGTCGGCGTCGCGGTCGGCGTCGCCGTCACCACGGCCACGACCGGGGCGCGCGAGGGCGTCGCCGCCGACTGCACAGGCGAGCAGGCTGACACGAGCGCCACGATGAAGACGATCGGGATGAAGGATCGCCAGGCCAAATGTTCCCCTCGAGTGGGTGTCGCCGATAGACCGGTCAGGGACACCTTCGCTGGGAGACGGCGCCGGCACAATGGCCCTTGCGTACCCCGGATTTTGGCCCCGTTGGGGTATCATGCCGCCCGGCCGCTGGCGCGTGGCTCAACGGTAGAGCACCTGACTCTGGATCAGGGGGTTCCAGGTTCGAATCCTGGCGCGCCAGCCAAACCTCACGCACGAATAAGCGCCTCCGGGCAGTCCGGAGGGGCTTTCGTTTAGGGCCGTACCCAACTCTGTACCCAACTCAGGTTCTGGCAGCCTCTAGTACCGCGTCCATCCGGGCGGCCGCTTCGCGGAGCTTCTCGGGCTGAACGTGGCCGTAGAAGCTCGCCGTGGTCGCAACCGAGGAGTGGCCGAGAACGCGCGACACCGTGAACAGGTCCTCGCCCGCCAGCCCACCAGGATGTGAAGGCTCTCGCCAAGGGAGCCGACGCGTGGGTGACAAAAGCCCGCAGGCTCGCGGCGACGGTCGCCACCTGTTGAGGCGACTGCGGGCCTTGCGGGATTTCTCCCTTGCGCGCCGCCGCTACCCCCAAGCTCGGGCCCCGCGACGGCCGTCCACTCCCGCGACCGGTGCCGTGCCTTCGGGCGCTCCCGGGTGTCGAAGGCGTACATCGTCCACTCGTGACGATGCCCCTCGTGCGTGGTCGGGCCGACGAACCAGCCGTCCGGCTTCGCGTCATGGAGCTCGTTCCAACCCGCCTCAAGGTCGGTCACGGGGCCACCCTAGCGGCTCCGTGCCGCGCCCGACGGCTTCGGGTCAGCCGGTTTGATCGCTGGTCAGTCAGTCGCTCTGCGGTCTGCAGCGACTGCTAGTAGGTGCACGTCGGACACATTTCACCCGTCTCGACGATGATGAACTTCGAGTGGCCGGCGTCGTTGTAGGCCGCCACCACGAGGGACTGGTACGTCGTCTGGCCATGGGCCATGACGGCCCAGCCGATGTTCTCCCAATTGGGCCAGGTCCAGCTGATCTCGCGCTCCGACGCAGGAGCCTTCGCGATGGGGTCGCGGACCGATGGCGGGAGGGGCGTGTGCTCGACCAAGCACGGGCCTCCCTTTGGCGGAGCGAAACAGGCAGTCACGCCGAAAACCCGGACGTAGGTCCCCTTTGTCAGTGGCGACTTCCAGCGCACCGTCGTGGTCCTGGTGGAGCCGTCCCCGGACACCCTATCGATCAATCTGACCCCGCTCGGTGGTGGCGGCGGGGCGAGGGTCGGACGACGTGTCGGCTTGGGCGTCGGCTGCGGTGCCGCCGTTGGCGGAGCGCTTGGGCTTGCGCTCGCGAGTGCGATCACCGGCGTCGGCGATGCGGCCCCTGACGCGACAGACGGCGTCGCGGTTGCCCCGCATCCGGCCAGGATCGCCGCGAGCATGGCGATGATGACAGCGCCGGTGCGCATCTTGGCCTCCCTCGCCGTGACGGACGGTGACCTCGTGACGCCTACCCTCAAGTCACCTGCGCTCACGATGACGCGTCGTCAAGCGGCATGGTGACGCCAGTCCGCACCGCGCCTGACCGATCGGCAGGGCCGGCGGGCGACCGGGGCGATCATCATGTCCACGATGCGCTTTGTCGTCGCCTTGGTCGTCGTGCTGATTGCCGGTTGCAATGGAGGCCCGACTCCCCCGACTGAGATCCTTTCCACAGTCGTACCACCGCCGTCGGTCGGTGACGCCGGGGCGTCGCCCTCGCCCACCCACCAGGTATCGGGTGCTCGGGTGGTCGTTCGAGCCGACTACAAGGCGTGGCCGTTCGTGGCGGACTCGGGCACGCTCGCCTGTACGTGGTTCGCGGGCAGGCCGGTGGTCACGTTCACGCCAGCCGGTGGCAAGAAGTACGGCCTGAGCGGCGCGGCTCGCGATGAGGGCTTTCCCAAGGTCACCAAGAAGGTGCTGAAGAAGTACCCGAACCTGTCCACGATGCAGCCGGTGATCGACGACGGGCTCAAGATCTGCGGCTACACGCCATAACGCTGTCTATCGGCGGCACGCTTGGGCGAGTGACGGCGTTCGGGTATTCACCGACGATGTCGCGTCGTCAAACCATCCGTTCTGCAAGGGCTCGGCGCCCTTGTACGTACTGGAGAAATGCCGGACGTGGCGCCCGATGCCGACGCGGCCCCGGGTCGATGGCCGACGACGGGACCAGCGCGACGCTCAAGTCCCGAGGAAGATGCTCATGGACCCGGCGCCAGCTTGGACCACGACATCGGGCTTCCAGTCTCCGTTGAGGTCGGCCACGGCCACGCTCAAGGCGAGCGCATCACTCTCGATCCGGGAGACCGCAGCGAACGTCCCGTCGCCCGCGCCAACCAGGAGCCGGACGAATCCCTCGTCGTAACCGCCGGCAGCGAGATCGAGGTGACCGTCGCCATCGAGGTCACCCGTGGCGACGGTGTGGGTGTTCCCGGCGGGATAGTCCGTCGCCGTCCCGAACGTCCCGTCCCCCGTGCCGAGCATCACGCCGACCCTGAATGCCGCGTCGTCCCCGGTCACGAGGTCGAGATCGCCGTCACCGTCGAGATCCGCGGTCAGGATCGCAACCCCGTGTCCACCGATCCGATACTCCTCGGCTTGGCCGAGCCCGCCGGCGCCGTCGCCGCGGAAGACTCGGACAGAGGCATCACCGTCGGCGGTCGCGACATCGAACCGGCCGTCGCCGTCGAAGTCCCCAGCCGTGACCGCGACCGCGGCACGGTCCCCGTAGAAGACAGGGTCGGCGAACCGCCCATCGCCTTTGTTGAGGAGGATGGCGATCTGGCCGGGAGCCTGGAAGTCCCCGTGCCATTCGAAGACGGTCACGGCGAGGTCCGGCGCGCCGTCTCCGTTCAGATCGACCGACGCCAAGCCCCACGCCTGGGCCTCGCCGAGATCGCCTCTGGTCGGGTAGGTCGTGGTTTTGCCGAACCTTCCGCGGGGCAGGCCGAACACAACGGTGGCGCTCCCATCCTGGTCGGAGGCCGCAAGGTCGAGGAGACCGTCGCCATTGAGGTCGGCGGCGGCGATGAACGTGCAGGCGTGGCCCACCTGGATCGCCGTCGGCGGCTGGAATGTCCCGTCGCCATTCCCCTTGAACAGAGCGATCTCGGGCTTGGTTTCCCCGCACACGGCGAGATCCGGGTGGTGGTCGTGGTTGAAGTCGGCCACGGAGACGTTGGCCCCGAAGGCGCTCGGCGGCGACTCGATGACCTGGCCGGCCACGAATGCGGGCGCGGTGGAGGCGCTGGCGGATGGGATCGGCGAAGCCGTCGGCGCAACGGTCGCCAGCGGCGAAGCCGATGCCACCGAGGGCGTCGTGCTTGCGGGCGGTTCGACGCCGGCGCAACCGGCGAGCAGGAAACCGGCGACGACCGCGGTCCGAAGACCGCGAGCGAGCCCCATGGCCCCGCCCGACGGGCGGCGCGCGATCACCATCCCACGACCGCATGGGTCGAGATGAGGCGCGGCTCACCGCCGGCCACCGAAACGATCATGACGTTCACAGGCCGCATATCGTCATCGGACCCCGTGTTCCGCGAGAAGGCGATCCACGAGCCGTCAGGCGACCATTGCGGGCTGGCGTCCCGATCATGCGTGAGCGTCGTTGCTCGACCAACCTCGAGATCGACCACCACGATGCCCGTGAGGGCCTCGGTCGCCGGCAACCTGGATCTGAAGAGGCGGTCGCCCGGCAAGGCGAAGACCAGGCGCCGGCCGTCAGGCGACCAGCGAGGATCACGACCGGGTTGTGAGCCCACGGGACGTTGCTGGCCGTCGGCTACGTTGATCATCCAGATCCCCTCATCCGATCCGAGCGCCACGCTCCTCCCGTCGGGCGACCAGGCTGGCACGCCCCCGACGTCGGTGGCGGACGTGATCGGGATCGCGCGGACGGGTGAGCCATCAACGGGCATGAGGAACAGCTGACGCTGGTTCGGCTCCGGCGGGCTCCCTTTGTCCGACCGATCGCACGGAAGGCAGCCGGTGACGACGATGGACGATCCGTCAGGCGACCACGCCGGAGGCGAGTCGATCATGGCTAGGACCGGCACCTCGAAGCGGGCGAGTTCATGGAGCGTGAGATCAACGATGGAGACGCCGTCCGCGTCCCCGCCGGAGACGCGCGCGATCCTGTCGCTGCCTGGTCCCCAGGTGTATCCGGTGATCCCGGTCGGGTCACCGCCGTCGACCTTCGTGAGCGTTGCGGTCGGGACATCCACGATGGCCACGAGTTTGTTGTCCCAGTCGTACAGGAGCACATGTCGGCGGTCGGGCGACCAGGCGGGCCGGTCGGACGGGCCGGCCATCGAGTCGGAGGTGAAGGGCAGGTCCCATGACGTGATCGACAGCCCAGTTTGCGGGTCGATAGACGAAGCCCGAACGCCTATCGGGACCTGGCACTCCGCCAGCGGGCTCGCGCCGTTGTCGTGGTCATCACAGATCCACTCCGTGGTGAACAGCGGCAAGCTACCCAGCGGGGCAGGCCTGTGGAGCAGTGATGCCCCGACCACCGCCGCGATTGCCGCGATGGCCGCGAGGAGCAGCACGGTCGCCAGCGCGACCCACCGGGCGGGTAGGCTCGGTCGTCCCAAGAACGAGTCCCATCGGTGCGACAGCTTCGCGCCGCTGCCGGCCGCCAGACGGGCGATCTCGGTCGGGTCGAAGGGGCGAAGGGCTTCATCGGCCTGAACGAGGAGCGCTCGGCTGATTCGCTCCTCGGAGATCAGTCGGTCAGTCATCGCGGAGCTCCGATCGAAGACGGGCGAGCAGTCGAGCCAGCCGCGCCCGCGTCCCTGAGGCACTCATCCCTGTAGCGAGACCGAGCTCGGTCGAGTTGAACCCGCCGACGTAGCGCAGCGCCAGCAAGGCGCGGTCCGAGGGTTCCAGCTTCCGAAGTGCGTCGCGGAGGTCGAGGACGTCCGCTCCGGCCTGGCTGCGTGCTCGCGCGCCCGGGCCGGCATCGAGCTCGGACTCGGCCATCTCAAGCTCGACGACGTGGTGCCGATGCTCACGTTGACGGCCCGCGAAACGGCGCGCCTCGTTGGCCGCGATGGCCGTAAGCCACGGTCGGAGACGCTCCGGTTCCCGGAGGGTCCGCAGCTTGCGCCAGGCGATCGCCCAGGCGGCCGCGACCGCCTCGTGGGCGACCTCGACGTCGCCGCAGACGAGGTAGGAGATCCGCACCATGTCGTCGTGATGTGCCGCGACGACCCGGGCGAAGGCGGCCTGATCGCCTGCCGCTGCCTGCTCAACGACATCGATGCCGAGTGTCCGACCGACGATGCTGGTCATACCCTATAGAGGGTCAGGGCGCGTGCAAGTGATTCACGATTCGATATGGCGGGTCGAGTGCGATGTCCGTAGACCAGCGTCGCATCCCACCGGGACCGGCACAGGATCGCGAGAGCAGCGGCGCGGGTTCGGATCGTTGCCTCCCAACGTGACGACTGGGCAGGACTCGGGACGACACGTCCCTCCCGGAGGGCTCCACTCAGGATGACGCCTCGCCAGGGGACTGGTGACGACGTTGGTGACCTGTCGCGCCTGACCGATCGGCAGGGCCAGCGGGCGACCGGGCGGAGGAGCTGCTCGGGTTCAACGCCGAGCCCGCTGGCCGCCCCTGGATGGTGCAGAAGGTCATCGGCATCTAGATCACATGGGCGAGGCCTGCCGTCGGTAGGCTCCGCACTGCGCCCCGGCGCCTTCCGCCCGCTGCCGGGGCGTCATCATGTCGGCACCTCGCTCGATTCGATCAATCGGCTGCTCCGCCATCTTGCGACGGGTTCGGACTCGCGGTAACGACGGAACCTTTGCCCTACTCGCGCTCGACGAATGGCTCACGCCAGGCGGGGACCTCAAACGGCGGGCCAAAATAGTCCGTCTCCCGCCAGATCTTGCCGCCGCGGACCGTGATGAGCATGACCGCGTGCCAGGTCTCACCATTGGGATACTCGACGGTCCCGGTCAGCGTGAACTCGTCGCCCGACCCGATGAGGTGAACAATCGACCAAGTCGGCCACGAAGGGGCCGACACAAACTCGTCGTCACGCCCGCGAATCTCGCTGACGGTCCCGCTCAGGCGGTTCTCTTCCTGGCCGGGAAAGTTCTCGCCGATGGCCAACCGGTTCGCAATCCCGCGGATAACCTCGCCCGACTGCGGATAGCGTCCGACGTAGTCGGGGTCGAGGCATTCGCGGGTCAGCGCCGAGTCGTTGGCGGCGAGCGCCTTCGCATACCGTTCCACGATGACTCGCCCACTCACGTGATGCACCCTCCTGGCCTGCCCCGGCCAATCGTGATCATAGGTGCCTCGCGCGCCTCGAGGCCCTTCATGTCGGGACCTTGCCGACAGCGATTAACTCGAGGCACCTAGCCATCTCGAGCACAACCTCCAGCTCGGACTGGGCGACCGCCGTCCACTCCCGCGGCCTTCGGCCGCTCCCTCGTGTCAAAGGCGTACATCGTCCACTCGTGACGATGTTCCTCGTGGGTGGCGGGCCGACGAACCAGCCGTCCGGCTTGGCGTCGTGGACGTCGTTCCATGCGGCCTCGAGGTCGGTCACCGGGCGATGGTAGGGCGATAGCCGGTGGCCGCTTGTTGGCCGACCCCGCCAAACGCCATAGTCCGCCCATCGTGGCAGCGGGAGAGAGGGAGCAGACGTGACGTTCATCAACACCGATGGGATGGCGTTCATCGGGCCGGGCTCGGAGTGGTTCTGGACCGCGTTGAGCGGAGTCGTGCTGGCCGTCACGTTCCTCGGCATCTTTCGGCAACTCCGCATCGCCCGGAGCGCCAACGCCTTCGAGCAGATGAACAGGATCTTGAATACCTGGGACTCCGAGCGCCTGACGCGAAACAGGCTCGAAATCCTCGTCGCGCTGAAGGATGGGGCGATGCCGGACCAGGTTCCGGACGGTGCCGCGGGCACGATCCTCGACTTCTGGGACGACGTCGCCTCGCTCGTCAGGGCAGGACACGTTGATCGTGCCCTCATGTACGACACCCTCAGGGCTTCCTGTCGCCAATGGTGGGTGATCCTCGCTCCGTATACCCGTCGCGTCCGGGCCGAAAGCGATGTCACGGGGGCCAGCGAGCATTTCGAGTGGCTCGCCGGGGTCATGGCGGACATGGAACGCAAGGCCGGGGTGACGACGCATTACGCCGACGAGGAACGACTCGCGAGTACGCTCGACTGGCGCATTCGGACAGCCCGCAGCGAGATCCGGATTGCGGAGGAGCTGCGCGCGGTCATCGTCCGGCCGTTGTCGCCGCCACTGATGGACCCGACGCCGATCGATGTACCGGACCCGGCGGCGACATGAGCCGCCAGACCGCTTCGCCGGCTCCGCACCGCGCCTGACCGATCGGCAGGGCCGGCGGGCGACCGGGGCGTCATCATTGATCACATGGAGAGGCGGCCCGGACTAGATGCGAACGGCGTGCCATACAACCTCGAGCGCACCTACGCGCGGTACGGGTCCGAGGGCGAGACCTGGATGCGCGAGCGGACCGGGGTGACCGAGGCCCCCTCTGACCAAATCTATTCGCCGAACCAGCCGGGAGGGGTGGGCCCGCTGAAGTTCGAACTCGGCTCGCCGTTCCCGTCGATGACGATCGTGAAGGGCGCCGTCCCCGAGGCGTCCCCGGGAATGTCCTCGGCGATGATCAGTGGCCCCGTATTTGGTCGTGGGTTCACCCAGATGGCCCACCCTCGACCAGGTGGGAAGTCGAACGTGACATCGGCCGTGCCCGCCGGCACCGGGTTGGGATTGGCCCGCCCGATCGCGGCACCCATCGGCTCCTGGTCCTCGGCTACGACGATGAGGGCTGGGCGGCCACTGTTGTTCCAGACGGTAATCACGAGGCGCTGCCATCCCGGTTGAAGCAGTCCATCATCCAGAGCGCCGCAACTCGCGACGCCGGCGACGAGCAACAACACGGACGCGAGCCTGATGGACCGAGACGCGAGCATCGTTGGCCGACGCTACTCCTCGGGCGCAAGGGCCTCGACATCTGACCGCGGGTCCTCGAAGGGCGATAAGCGCTCGGTAAGTGGCGCTGACTAGCCTCGCATGTGCCCCGGCTCCGCACCGCGCCTGACCGATCGGCAGGGCCAGCGAGCGACGGGGGCGTCATGCTGAAGAAGTCCCCAAACCTGTCCACGATGCAGCCGCTGATCGACGACGGGCTGAAGATCTGCGGCTACACGCCACCATGGTGAGACGCCTACGCTCCTTGCGGATCTGACCACGTGGCGCACAATCGCCGCTGACCGTGGCCCGCTACACCGTTTCCACCCTCGTCGCAGCGCCGCCGGAGCGCGTGTTCGCGCTCTGGACGGACCTCGGGCGCATGGGTGAATGGGTCGGCGGCGTGACCGGCGTCACCGACGTCTCGGGGCCGGTCGATCGGGCCGGAACCACCTATGTCGTCCACTTCGGACCCATGAAGAGCTCCACCGAGATTCTCGAGGTCGAACCGCCGCGACGCTTCGTTACGCGGTTCGGCAGTTGGCTCCTGCGAGGTCGGTCGCGCGCAGTATTCGAGCCAGATGGCGATGGGACCCGGGTCACCCAGGAGTTCCAGACCGTCGGCCGGATCTCAGCCATCTCTGCCTGGGTCTTCTCGCGCGGCTCGTACGAGGGCAGCTTCCGTGGCGAGCTCGAGAAGTTCGCCCGCATCGCCGAGGACGAGGCGGTACCGCAAAGCTAGCCGACCTACTCCGGGACCCACCTCGCCAATCAGCCGCAGGCACCGGGCCATCTCGCGCACGACCTCGAGCTCCGAGTTAGCGACCGCCGTCCATTCTCGCGACCGGTGTCCGGCCTTCGGGCGCTCCCGCGTGTCGAAGGCGTACTGCTCCCACTCACGGCGATCCTCGTGGTACATCGGCTGGCCCACGAACCAGCCGTCGGGCTTCGCGCTGTGGAGCTCGTCCCAGGCGGCCTCGAGGTGGGTTGACATATCGTCCCGGATCGTATGGCGATGGGCGCGGGCCGGGGCGCTCGACTTGATCATCCAGGGGCAGGCAGCGTCTTCTCGAGCCACGCCGTGACGACGTCGCACACCTGGTCCTCGATGCCCTTGTAGAAGTGGTCGCCCTCCACGATCGTGACGTCGCACGGGCCGCCCGCGCGTTCGGCAAAGGCTTCCGCGGGATACACCTGTTTCGGCTCCACGCTGCCCCGTACGTACAGGACCGGACACGTGATCGTCGAAGCGAGATCGAGGATGTCCGGGGTGGAGTTGGAGCGGTCCAGATAGCTTTCGGCCGAGATGACGTACCACCAGTTCGGCACCATCATGAGCTCCGTGCCCCGGCCCGCCGCCACGAGCGACTGCGCTCTAGCCATCGTCGCCTTATAGCCCTCACCCGCCAGGGCCATCTGCGCGGCGATGCTCTGCTCGCCGGTGCCGCCGCGAAACGCGGAGAGCAGCACGAGGGCGGGCGTCTCGGGATGTTGCGCGGCGTGGGCTGCCCCAAGCAAGCCGCCGCCCGAATGGGCAATGACGATCGGCGCTGAAAAGCCGCGTTCCGCCATCCAGCCGGCCGCGTAGTCGCCGTCGGCGATGCCTTCGTGCGTGAGCTGCAGCGCACCGCCTTCTGGCGCGCGCGAATCGCGGATGCTCAGGATGTCGTGGCCGCGTCGGTTGAATGCCAGGCATGCGAACCCGAGCTCCGTGAGCACGGGGGGCAGCCATCTCGGGGCGCCCGTGTAGAAGTTCATCGTGTTCCCGTGGAACAGGAGCACACCGCCGCGTGCGGGTCGATCTTCGGGCCAGTGGAACGCGCCGTCGAGCGGCACGGTGTCCGTCGCCATCGAGACCAGCTCGGTCCTCATGCGGGACAGCATTGCACCAGCGTCCCGGCTCCGCCCCGCGCCTGACCGATCGGCAGGGTCAGTGGGCGACCGGGCGCTCCGTCATACGTGGTTTGCGCACGCCGGGCAGCCCGGGCTGATACGGGCGACCGGCTCCATCTAAGCTCTCGAAGGTAGGACCGACCAACCTTTGTCGTCGCTCAACCGCCTGAGGAGCCCGGCCAATGTCGGTGCCGATCGAGAGTCGTATTGCGGCCGTGCTGCTGTGGGTCGTCGCGTTCGGATGGGCGCTGCTGCCGACTCCGTGGCTGATGTGGTGGGTGGTCGTCCGTGGTCGCCTCCCAGTCTTGCCGCTCATCGGCGAGCCCAACGGCGGCCCCTTCTACCTCAACGTAGTCGCACGCGGTCTTCATGGTGCTGCTGGCCGCTGCGTTCGTCCTCGGGCTCGTGCAGGCCTGGGCCGGCTGGTTGCTGTGGAACGGCGAGCGGTCGGGTGCTCTGCTCCAATTCGCGCTACTGCCTGTCGAGGCGGTGTTCTGGTATGGGTTCGCGCTTCCCATTCCGCCGTTCCTCGCGCTAGCCCGCGTCATCCTCGTGGTGTTGGCCTGGCCACGATTGGTCTAAAGCCGCATCGGCGCGCGACGAACGGCGACCGGGGCAGTCCTGCGCCACTCGCGCAGGTGACCATGCGTGTAATCAGCACGCTGGGCAGTCCGGGTGCGACGTCGACCTCGCCTCCCGCTCCGCGCCCGCCGGGTCGATCCCGGTCCGCCGGCCAGACCGCGACGGGGCGACCGTAGGCGTACCCAGCTTTCGTACCCAATACGCCGCCTGAACCCATCCTAGGTAGTGGACTCCACGGACACCCTGTAAGCACGAATGGGCGTCTCGTGCGTGCACTGGGCACGACTCTGGATCAGGGGGTTCCAGGTTCGAAATCCTGGCGCGCCAGCCAACTCCCTGAGCACCCTGGCATCATGGTTGACGCCGGACCTTCGCGTACAGGTCGACGATCTGCGCGATGGCGTGCTCATCGAGATCAGGATCTCGACGAAGGAAGGCCGCAAGCCCAAGGGGGCCCAGCGGAGACTCGCCGAGCACCCTGGTCAGGCGCGCCGCGGTCTGGTGCGTAGGGCGTCGGCTGCCGTGCAACAGTCGACTGATCGTCGAATGGTGGACGCCCGATCGATGCGCGAGCTGACGCTGCGAGATCCGCCGTTGCTCCAGCGCATCGCGCACCAATCGAGCCAGGTCCCGGTCGTCGAACACTACCAGGGGCCAATCACATAACCCCCGGGGACACGCCCAGTGATGTACCGCTCGACACCGTGAAACCCTGCCATGGACCTCACGGTGCGGTCCGACGTGATAACGCGAGATGTCTCACCTCGTGAATGTCGTTGCATTCGCGATGCGGCTCGATCTCGGACGAAGGGGCAGAAGCCGCCCCATGTCGTGTCGGCCTCATTTCCGAATCGGGATCGTTCGTGTTCGCGGGATCCTTCCGCGTGCGTGAACGACCCGGATTCTCGTTGCGTGCGCCGTCCGTCGGCGAACGCCGTGGTCGAGGGGGCGAGGCGGGTCTATCCGTCGCGACTCGGGCGGGCACGCGCTCGTAGAGACGCATCGCCCACAGGTAGCCACCGATCGAGATCACGACGCACCAGGCGACGGCGATCAGCCCGTCGTTGCCGATCGGCGTCCCCACGAGCAGGCCGCGCATGGTCTCGATGATCGGCGTGAACGGCTGGTGCTCGGCGAACCACCCGAGCGGCCCGGGCAGGGACTCGGCGGGCACGAAGCCCGAGCTCAGGAACGGCAGGAGGACGAGGATCATCGGCAGGTTGCTGGCGGTCTCGACGCTGTCGGTGACCATGCCGAGCGAGACGGACAGCCAGCCGACGGCGACCGCCGTCAGCGCGACCAGGCCGGCGGCCGCGGCCCATTCGAGCGGCCCCGTCGTCGGCCGGAAGCCGATGAGCACGGCGACCACGAACACGATCGCCGTCGCGAACATCGTCTGGATGACGCTGCCCACGACGTGCCCAGCGAGCACCGAGGCCCGCGCGACGGCCATCGTCCGGAAGCGGGCGATGATCCCCGCGGTCATGTCCATCGCCACCGAGATCGCGGTCCCGGTTGCGGCCCCGGCGACGGTGACGATCAGGATCCCGGGGAGCACGTAGGCCAGGTAGGCGTCCCGCCCGATCGAGCCGTCACCCGCGGCGCCGAGCGGCAGTCCGCCGGGCACAGCACCGCCGAGCCCCGCCCCGAGGGTCCCGCCCAACACGTAGACGAACAGCAGCAGGAACACGACGGGCATGCCGGCGACGAAGAACGTCAGCGATGGGTAGCGGCGCATCCGGCGGAGGCTCCGCCGGAGCATGGTGGACGAGTCGGTGATGACGTAGGCGGTCATTTGGTCTGCACCCTTTCGACGGGCTGGCCGTCGCTGCGGCCGGTGAGGGAGAGGAACACGTCGTCGAGGTCGGCGGACCGGATCGCGAGCGCGTCGACCTCGATCGCGTTCGCGTCAAGCCGGTCGAGGAGCGCGCGCAGGGAGTGCACGCCGCCGACGTTCGGCAGGTCGAGCGCGAGACCCTGGTCGTCGCGCGTGCCGTTGCCCAGCGCCTGCGGCGGCCCGGTCGAGCGCCGCCTCGTCGGCGAACTCGAGCCGGACGCTGCCGCCGGGCACGAGCCGCTTGAGCTCGGCCGGCGTGCCCTGGGCGACGACACGGCCGCCGTCGAGCAGCGCGATCCGGCTCGCGAGGCGGTCGGCCTCCTCGAGGTATTGCGTCGTGAGCAGGATGGTGACGCCGCCGGCGACGAGCTCGCGGACGATGTCCCACATCACCCGCCTGCTGCGGGGGTCGAGGCCGGTCGTGGGCTCGTCGAGGAAGATGATCCGCGGGTCGCCGACGAGGGTCATCGCCAGGTCGAGACGCCGGCGCATGCCACCCGAGTAGGTCATCGCGGGCTTGGCGGCGTCGGCGACGAGGTCGAACCGCTCCAGCAGCTCCGCGACCTTGCGACGACCCGCCTCCTTGCCGAGGTGGTACAGGTCGGCCATCAGGCGCAGGTTCTCCTCGCCCGTGAACTGGCCGTCGACCGCCGAGACCTGGCCGGTGAGGCCGATCATGCCGCGGACCGCGTTCGGCTCGCGCACGACGTCGAACCCGCCGATCCGGACCTCGCCAGCATCGGCGGCGATCAGCGTCGAGAGGATGTGGACGACCGTGGTCTTGCCGGCCCCGTTCGGGCCCAGCAGCGCGAAGACGGTGCCCTCGGGGACATCGAGGTCGATGCCGTCGAGCACGACCTGCTTGCCGAACGACTTGCGGAGGCCGCGAACCTCGATGGCCGGGGCGGTCCTGGTTGCGGTGATCGCAGAGGCCGTCGTCGGCCTCGTGGTCGTCGTCGTCTGCGCCGTCATCGCGCACCTCCCGGGACCAGCACCGGGCGGCGCGGGTCAGATGTCGAGCTCCTCCACGGTCGGCTGGCGCGCAGAGCGCGAGACCATGTCGAAGAGCTCGGGTGGAACCTTGTCGCGGAGCTCGTCGACGGTCGCGACGACCTCGAGAGTCGACTCCTTGGGCGCGGACCCGTAGCGGACGTCGCCGATCCCCAGGGTGCCGCGCCAGCCGGCCGGCTTGCCCTCGGCGTCGACGGCCCACCACTCGGGCTGGCGCTCGACGTGGAGGACGAACTTGCCGCCGCGACCACGCCAGACACGGAAGTGGGCGGCTCGCCGATCGCTGCTGTCGACCCACTCCCCGACGAGGATGGCCGTGAACCGGACCTTGCGCCCCCCGCCGACGCCCACGCGGACGACGACGTCGTCGTAGCCCTCGCGGAGTCCCTCCTGGATGTCGACGTAGCGCTTGAGCGCGCCGGCGATCGCCGCGGAGAGGTTTCCGCCGGCCAGCTCCTGGGCCTTCTGGTAGAGCTTGAGGTCTCCATCGGAGACATAGATGGTCTTGTTCGGCACGGCCACATCGTAACCTTCGTCCTGTGCGAATTGTTGTAAGCATGAGTATACGTATAGTCTGCCGGTTGGCAAGGGGTGATCGGCAGACATGAAGAGGCCGCCGGCGGGCTCGTGCCCTGCCGGCGGCCAGGAAGAGGTGAGGGTCAGCCGGCCTCGCTGCCGGCGAGCCTCCCCGTTGCGGCTGCGCCGTCGACGTTGCGGGGCTCGCCCGACGCCACCCAGCGCGGGATGGCGAGCGCGACGACCGCCGCCACGCCGACGACCGCGGCCCCCAGCCACACGGCCGGGACCATGCCGTCGACGTAGGCCTGCGGGCTCGCATACGAGCCGTTGGCCGAGAACACCGATGCCAGCACGGCGACCCCGAACACGCCGCCGACCTCGCGGATGGCGTTGCTCGCACCCGAGGCCTTGCCCTCCTCCTCCGGCCGAACGGCGGACAGGACGAGGTTCGCGATCGGCGCGAAGAACATGCCCATGCCGATGCCGCTGACGATGAACGGGAGCACGAAGGCGATGTACGGGGCGGTCGGCGTCGCGATGGCCGCGATCCAGGCGAGCCCCAGCGACATCAGGGCGAGGCCCACGACCAGAATGGGACGGGCGCCGATGCGGCCGCTGAAGTACCCGGCAAGCGGCGCGACGAATGCCGGCATCGCGGTCCACGGGAGGACCCGGAGCCCCGACTCGAACGGGTTGTAGCCCTGCACGACCTGGAAGAACTGCGACAGCAGGAAGATCGAGCCGAACATCCCGAAGTACATCAGCAGCGACGATGTGTTGGCGGCCGCGAAGGCCCGGCTGCGGAACATGTCCATCGGCAGCATCGGGTTCTTCGCCCGAGCCTCCCAGGCCACGAACCCGACCAGGAGCAGGGCGCCGACACCGATGGCGGCCAGGATCGCGGGATCCGTCCAGCCGCGGTCGTTGCCGTTGATCACGCCCCACACGATGCCCAGCAGGCCCGCGCTGGCGAGGCCGAGGCCGGGAATATCGAGGCCGCCCTCGGGTCCGTACGTCTCCTCGAGCCGGAGGTAGGCAAAGATGGTCGCGACGATGCCGACCGGGACGTTGAGCAGGAAGATCCAGTGCCAGCTCAGCCCCTGGGCGATGGCGCCGCCCACGAGCGGGCCGATCGCGATCGCGAGCCCGGCGATCCCGCCCCACGCGCCGAGCGCGAGGGCTCGTCGCTCCGGGGGAACCGCGGCCGACAGGATCGTCAGGCTGAGCGGCGTGACGATCGCGCCACCGATGCCCTGGATGGCCCGGGCGAGGATCAGGACCTCGCTGTTCGGGGCGAGGGCCGCCGCGAGCGAGCCGCCGGTGAACACGATGAGGCCGATGACGAACACCCGGCGACGCCCGAAGCGGTCACCGAGCGCGGCGCCGGTGAGCAGGAGCACCGCAAACGTCAGGGTGTAGGCGTTGACCATCCACTCGAGCTGCTGGAGCGAGGCGCCAAGGTCCTGGCGAATCACCGGCAGCGCGGTGGTGACGACGAGGTTGTCGAGGGCGACCATGAACAGGCCGATCGCGCTGATCGCGAACGTCCAGGCCACTGAGGGACGCATTCGGGCCATGGGTCGGTTTTCTCCTTACCTAGTGACTGATCGCTAACTCAACAGGCTAAAAAGGGGTCGGTCATTCTTCGTCGGTTGTCGTCTCCCCGGTTTCCTCCGCGAACAGGGCGAGCTTGAGCCGGATCGCCTCGTCCAGGTCGCCGATCGACGCCGCCACGTTGAGCAGCATCCCCTCGGCGAACCACTGGTGGATCCTCACCTCGTCCGCGCCCGAGATCGACGCCACCGTCTCGTACAGGCGCGTCCACTCCTCGTGGACGACGGCCTGGATCGCCGGGTCGCCGCAGGCCGCATAGGACTGGAGCTGCAGCCTGAGCCGGTCGCGGTCCGCGAGCAGGGCCACGTAGGTATGGGCCATCGAGGCGAGGATGCCCTTCGGGTTGGCGCCGGCATCGCGGGCCGCTCCCCCACTCTCCGCGAACGCCGAACGCGTCGTCTCGAAGCACGCTCGGATCGTGGCGAGGAACAGATCCTTCTTCGTCGCGTACAGCTGGAACAGGTACGGCTGCGAGACGCCCACCCGGCGCGCGATCGCCTGGGTCGAAGTCCCCGCGTAGCCGCCCCGGGAGAACTCGACGGTGGCGGCGGCGATCACGGCGTCGCGACGCTCGTCGGCGGAAAGGCGCTGGGCGGTTGCGGGTGTCATGCCGGGCAACTTAGCGATTGCTAAGTTAGTTGTCAAGGCTGGCGCCCGGTGGGCTACACTCGTTGCATGGTCAACGAACAGGCAGAGCCTCAATCCGAGGAACCGGCAACCGAGCGGGTCGCCGCCGCGCGCCGGTCACTTCTCAAGCCGCTCGTGATCCTCGCCACGGACGACGCGGCGGTCTGCGTCGACGATCTCTGCCTGCCGCCGGACGTCGAGCGATGAAGGTCGAGATCTGGTCCGACGTCGTCTGCCCGTGGTGCTACATCGGCAAGCGCCGGTTCGAACGGGCGCTCGAGGCCTTCGACGGCAAGGACGACGTCGAGGTCCACTGGCGCGCCTTCCAGCTCAACCCCGAGCAGCCGCGCGGCGCGCGCACGACCCACGACGAGTACCTGGCGGCGAAGCTGCGCACGACCGTCGACCAGGTCCACCAGCTGAACGAGCGCGTCGTCTCGCTCGCGGCGGCCGAGGGGCTGGCCTACGACTTCGACCGTTACCAGGTCATCAACACGCTCGACGCCCACCGCGTCGCCTACCTCGGCAAGGCCCACGGGCTCGAGGACGCGATCCAGGAGCGGCTGCTCCGCGGCCAGCTGGTGGAGGGCGAGGTGCTCGACGATCCCGAGACGCTCGCTCGGCTCGGGTCCGAGGTCGGCATCCCCGCCGCGGAGGTACTGACGACGCTCGAGAGCGGCGCCTACGCCGCGGAGGTCCAGGCCGATATCGACGAGGCCCACGCACTGGGCATCGGCGGCGTGCCGTTCTTCGTGATCGACCGGCGGTACGGGATCTCGGGTGCCCAGCCGGCCGAGCTGTTCCTGAGCGCGCTCCAGCAGGCCAGCGCCGAGGCCGCGGCCGCCCGCTAGCTCGAATGCTCAGAGCTCGAGCACGAACGCGATCGCGTCCAGGCGGTCGCCGGCGCCCGCGGTGAAGAAGTCGTTGGCGACGTAGTCGTACCCGGGCGAGCGCCTGAACCCGCTCCGTTCGTAGAGGCGCATCGCCGCGTTCATGCACCACGCAGTGTGGAGCGCGACTCGCTGAACGCCTTGATCGCGCGCCCGATCGACGAGTGCGTCGACCAGCCGTCCACCGATCCCCTGCCCGCGCGCCGCCGGGCTCACGGCCGTCGCGCGCAGGCCCGCGGTCCCGGGCGGGAACCGAACCGGCATCCCCTCGTCGTGGACGTCGGGGTACAGGGTGATCGTGCCGACGACCTCGCCGTCGCGGTCGGCAACGAGGACAGTACCCACCTCGCTGCGCGCTTCGACGTCCAGCACGTTCGCCAGGTAGCCGGCGAAGAACGTCTCGCCCATCGCGTGACGGAACTCCTGGTTCGCCGCCGATGCGACCTCGCGGATCGCCTCGAGGTCGGTCGGCAGCGCCTCGCGGATGTGCAGCCGGATCGCGGGCTCGGTCACCATGTCGTCCTCGGCATCGTATACTCAATTGTGGAGCATGTAATACTCCAGTCTTGAGCATCTCGTCAAGAGGTCCGATGGCCAAGCTCACGCCGACGTCCTACGCGATCCTTGCGCTGCTGGCGATCCGGCCGTGGTCGACCTACGAGCTGACCAAGCTCCTCGGCCGGAGCGTGCAGTACGTGATGCCGCGCACCGAGGCGAGCCGATACCAGGAGCCGAAGCGGCTGGTCGACGCCGGGCTCGCGGTCGCCGAGGAGTCGATGGTCGGGCGGCGGCCACGAACGGTCTACTCGATCACGCCCGCGGGCCGAGACGCGCTCGTCGCGTGGCTCGAGCGGCCGGCCGGCCCCACCCAGCTCGAGTCCGAGGCGCTGGTCAAAGTGCTGTTCGGGAACATGGCGTCGAAGGCCGTCCTGCTGGACCGGATCCGGGAGTTCGGCGGCGAGGCCGAGGCGGCCGAGGAGCCGTGGCGGGCGATCGCCCGCGAGTACGTCGACGGCGGAGGCATCTTCCCCGAGCGAGTCCACGTCAACCTGCTGTTCTGGGTGCTGCTCGATCGCTGGGCGAGGGTCCGGGCCGATTGGGCGCGGTGGGCGGCGGCCGAGGTCGAGTCATGGCCGGACGAACGGGGGCCGAGCGACCTGGCGTCGTCGCGGGCGCTGCTGAAGGCGATGCTCGCGGCCAGCTCGCGGGACGGGTGATGGGCTGGCGGGTGCAACGGTCAGGCCCTTCGCCGTGTTGTAGGTTGCGATGGACACGATGACGACGTTGGTCACCTTCGACACCGAGCTCGGGCGCTGCGCCGTCAGGTGGAGCGAGACGGGCATCACCCGGGTCCTGCTGCCGGACCCCCGCGGCCTGCCCGGTCCCGTGTACGAGGACGGCGTGCTCGTGCCCGACTTCGTGCGGGCGGCGATCACCGGGATGCAGGCGGTGATGGCCGGCACGGCCGTCGACCTGGGCGATGTCCCGCTCGACGAGGGCGGCCTCGACGACTTCCGGCGCGCCGTGTACGCCGCGACGCGCGAGATCGCCGCCGGAACCACCCGAAGCTACGGCGAGATCGCTCGGGCGATCGGCCGGCCCGATGCGGCGCGGGACGTCGGCGTGGCACTCAGCCGGAACCGGTACCCGATCATCGTTCCGTGCCACCGGGTGGTGGCGGCGAACGGGGCGCTCACCGGGTTCTCGGCCCCCGGCGGCCTCGACACCAAGCGGCGGATGCTCGAGCTCGAGGGCGCGCCCGGCTACGGCCAGCAGGTGCTGTTCGGCTGATCCCATGCTCGGCTGGCCCGCCGCCGCGCGGGCCCTGTGCTAGCCTCGGCCGCCGTGACGACCGATCCCGACCGCCCCGCCCGAGCGCCGCGACTTCATCCGCGACATCGTGGCCGCCGACGTCGACGCCGGCCGGATCCCCTCCCCCGTCACGCGGTTCCCGCCCGAGCCCAACGGCCACCTCCACATCGGCCATGCCAAGTCGATCGCCCTCAACTTCGGCATCGCGAGCGAGTTCGGCGGCCGCTGCAACCTCCGGTTCGACGACACCAACCCCGAGAAGGAGGAGCAGGCGTACATCGACGCGATCGAGGCCGACGTCCGCTGGCTCGGCTACGAGTGGGCCGGTGAGGTCCTCCACGCGTCCGACTACTTCGAGCAGCTCTACGAGTGGGCCGTCCACCTGATCAAGACGGGGCACGCGTTCGTCGACGACCAGACCGCCGACGAGACCCGCGAGACGCGCGGCACGCTGACGGCGCCGGGCACGAACTCGCCGCACCGGGACCGGTCCGTCGAGGAGAACCTCGACCTGTTCGCGCGCATGCGCGCGGGCGAGTTCGAGAACGGCGCGCGGGTGCTGCGGGCCAAGATCGACATGGCCTCGCCCAACATCAACCTGCGCGACCCCGTGCTGTACCGGATCGTGCACGCGAGCCACCCGCGGACCGGCGACGCCTGGTGCATCTACCCCACCTACGACATGGCGCACGGACAGTCGGACGCGATCGAGGGCGTGACCCACTCGCTGTGCACGCTCGAGTTCGAGGTCCACCGGCCGCTCTACGACTGGCTGATCGAGCACCTGCCGGTGCCGTCGAAGCCCCGCCAGATCGAGTTCGCGCGGCTCACCCTCACCTACACCGTGCTCTCGAAGCGGGTGCTCAAGCGGCTGGTCGACGAGGGCCACGTGCGCGGCTGGGACGACCCGCGGATGCCGACGATCGCGGGGTTGCGCCGGCGGGGCTTCCCGGCCGAGGGCATCCGCGACTTCGCGACCGAGATCGGGGTCTCGAAGGCCGACAGCGTCCACGAGATCGAGCTGCTCGAGCATTCCGTTCGTTCTGTCTTGAACCGCACGGCGCCGCGCCGGTTCGGCGTGCTGGATCCGCTGAAGGTGGTCATCACCAACTGGCCCGAGGGCCAGGTGGAGTCGATGGAGGTCGTCAACAACCCCGAGGACCCGTCGGCCGGCACGCGCCAGGTGGCGTTCGGCCGCGAGCTGTGGATCGAGCGCGACGACTTCATGGAGGAGCCGGTCCCGAAGTTCTTCCGCCTGTCGCCGGGGCGCGAGGTGCGGCTGCGGAACGCGTACTTCGTCACGTGCCAGGAGGTCGTCAAGGACGCGTCAGGTGCGGTGCGTGGAGCTCCGCTGCACGTACGACCCTTTGACACGAGGTGGGGACTCCCCCGACGGCCGCAAGGTCAAGGCGACGCTCCACTGGGTCTCGGCGGCCCACGCCGTCCCGGCCGAGGTGCGGCTCTACGACCACCTCTTCACGCGCCCCGACCCCGGCGCCGACGGCGACCTCTTCGCGGACCTCAACCCGTCGTCCGAGACGATCGTCCGCGGCGCGATGCTGGAGCCAGCGCTCGCGAGACGCCGCTCCGGCGAGACGGTCCAGTTCGAGCGGTTGGGCTACTTCACGCCGGACTCGGACTCGACGGCCTGGCACGCTGGTGTTCAACCGGACGCTGACGCTGAAGGACACTTGGGCAAGGACGAAGTTGAGGACTGGTTTCTAGTATCCGGCTACGACGCCGCGCACGAGAGCGACGGTCTCGTCAGGAAGCACAGCCGATCACGATTTGCTCAGCAGACATGCCGATCTGCAGTCGCGGCCCGGTAGGGCGCAATTCATGATCTCGCGACGTTCCGTTTCTAGTCCCCGAGTATTTCGGTTGGCAGCCTGGAAGATATTCTCGCGTCGTATTCGGCATCGACTGCGGCGATGTAGTCTCGGACAGATATGCCACGCTGGATCGACTCCTTCACGACCGTCTCGCCGACGTGCCGACCGTTCAGCATCAGCAGCGGAAACCTGTCACTGACTACCTCGCGCTGCGCTTGCTCACTGAAGTAGCCGGTCGTGACGAACGATCCAACCCAGCCGCGGTCAAGCCGCGCGACCGTCCGCGCAAGGTCCAGCCCGCTGGTTGCTGGCGCGACGCCCGCAATGCACTTCGCTTGACCTAGAACGACCAGCTTGAGTGCACCCGGACCCGATCCGAGATCGAGTCGACTAACGAAGTCAATCCCACCGTCGCCAGCACGTTTCGTGATCCAGCCCGGCCTGTACTGACCGCTTTCACGCAGCACGCTTCCTGTGATCTCGGATGCGAGCCCTTCGAAGCGATGCTCGCCTACGCCTGTGATAGGCACCGAGGCGCTTGTAGTGGCCGATGACCTGCGAAGTGCCGTCGTCGGCGGGTGTGCCAGCATCCGGGCGTTGGTCCGACAGGACAAAGTGATCGCGCTCGAGTCGATCTGCTGGCGGATTCGTTCCTCGACGGGTGCCCCGCCCTCCACCCAACGCCGCCACGTGGCTGGCGCAAGTGAAGACATTCCTCAAGGGACTTCGTAGGGATCGCGCGTGCCGCGATCCACTCCCACGCCAAACCGAGACCTTCCTCGGTGAGGTCGACGAGAAGGCAGTCGAAGGCGTAGTTGACGAAGGGACGCCCGTGTCGATCGACCTGCGCCACGAGTTCGGCATGCTCTACTAGATCCAACGCCGAGGAAACGCCAGAAGCCCTTCGACTCGTCCCTCGTGAACAAGGCTCTCGAAAAAGATCAGAGCGGCGCCGCGCGCATTCGGTCCTCATCGACTCGCCGACGTGGAGGCCGAATTGCTCAATGACTGAGCGGTTGCCCGGGGGCCGTAGCGGGATCGAAGCCAAGAGTCGGCCTTGTTGTCGCCGAAGTACCGGATGTGACCTCGCTCCGCGTCGAGTTCGTCGTGCCAGGGTGTCCAGTCAGATCCCGCTTGATGTGGCTTCGACGCGATCAGGATGGCCGGTCGTCGCTCTCCGTCGAGTCGCCTTGCACCTTCTACAACGGAGTCGATCCCATGTTCGAGCTGCACGCGCCCGGCATTCGCCAAGCCCGGCCAGTTGGGCCACCTGGTCGCGTTGAAGATGTTCCGGTAGCCGTCGATGAACTCGACGTCGGGCCCGGGGCTCGGCTTTGGGTAGCGGAAGCGGTCAAAAAGGTGGATCACGCGAGGACGTCGTCTCCCTCGTGGCGTCTGGTCGAAGGCGATCGTACCCCGACGTCAGCGCGCCGCTCCTGACCCATGGCACGACTCCGGCTGGCCTGACGCCGACGCGATAGTCCATTTCAGGTGACCGACTTGAGGTACGGACGCGGTCAGCCGATCGTCGCGGCCGCTCGTGCTGTCGACGTAGGCGGGGATGTCGCCCTCGTGGCTGTCGCCGGTCGAGACCGTGCCGCTGGGCTCGAACATCAGGATGTCGGCGCCCGACGATGACGGCTTGTGCTCGACGCCGCGAGGTACGACGAAGATCTCGCCCTTGCGCAGGACGACTGTGGTCTCGGCGCCCTGGGCGTCGCGCATCGCGATGTCGAACTGGCCTTCGAGGACGAGGAAGAACTCGTCCGTGTCGTCGTGGACGTGCCAGACGTGCTCGCCCTTGGCGTGGGCGATCTTGACGTCGTAGGCGTTGACCCGGCCGACGATGCGGGGGCTGTAGATGTCATCGAACGAGGCGAGGGCGTCGGTGAGGTTCACCTTCGAAGTGTTCATCGGAGAAAGGGTCGCATAGGCCCGGCGTGGGGACGCGTCGAAGCGCGACCGGGCGTCGTCGCGCGCCCGTATGCTCAGACACGATCCGGGCGCGCACGTAGCGCTGGGTCGAGGCGGAGGCGCATCCGATCGTGACCTGTCCGACCTGTGGCACGGAGAACCGGCCCGGGGCGAAGTTCTGCTCCGAGTGCGCGACGCCCCTTGCCCAGGGCTGTCCGACCTGCGGCACGGTCAATCCTCCGACCGCCAAGTTCTGCTCCGAGTGCGCGACGCCGCTGGTCGCGGGCGCGCGGCCGGCGGAGCCGGCGGGATCAGCGCTCGACCCAAGGGAACGGCACCGACCAAGCCACGCTCCATGGCCGCGACACCGGCGCCGAGCGTCGCGTCGTCAGCGTCCTGTTCGCCGACCTCGTCGGGTTCACGACGTTCGCCGCCGATCGTGACGCGGAGGACGTGCGCGAGACGCTGACCCGCTACTTCGAGCTCGCCAGCGACGTGATCGGTCAGTACGGCGGCACGGTCGAGAAGTTCATCGGCGATGCTGTGATGGCCGTCTGGGGCGCACCGGTCGCGCACGAGGACGACGCGGAGCGGGCCGTGCGGGCCGGCCTCGAGCTCGTCGACGCGGTCCGCATCCTCGGCCCGACGATCCAGGCTCGAGCCGGCGTCCTCACCGGCGAGGCGGCGGTCACGATCGGGGCGACGAACCAGGGCATGGTCGCGGGCGACCTCGTCAATACGGCCTCCCGCCTCCAGTCGGCCGCCGCTCCCGGCACGGTCCTCGTGGGCGAGGCGACCCAGCGGGCGGCATCGGGCTCGATCGTGTTCGAGGAGGCGGGCGCGCAGACCCTCAAGGGCAAGGAGACACCGGTGCCGGCGTGGCGGGCCGTCCGGGTCGTGGCGCAGCGTGGCGGGCGCAACCGCAGCGACACGCTCGAGGCGCCGTTCGTCGGTCGGGACGAGGAGCTGCGCCTGCTCAAGGACCTGTTCCAGGCGACGAGCCGGGAGAATCGGCCGCGCCTGGTCAGCGTGATCGGGCCTGCCGGGATCGGCAAGACCCGCCTCGCGTGGGAGTTCCTCAAGTACCTCGACGGCCTGGTCGAGAGCGTGTGGTGGCACGCCGGACGCAGCCCGGCCTACGGCGACGGGATCACGTTCTGGGCCCTGGGCGAGATGGTCCGCGGGCGCGCGGGCCTGGTCGAGGGCGACGACGAGGCGACCACGCGAGCGCAGATCGCGCAGACCGTCGCGCGAGCACGTCCCGGATCCGGAGGAGGCGGCGCTGGATCGAGCCCGCGCTCCTCGCCCTGCTCGGCGTCGACGTCCAGGTGGGGTCTGACCAGCTGTTCGCCGCCTGGCGGACGTTCTTCGAGCGACTCGCCGCGACGTCGCCCGTCGTGATGGTGTTCGAGGACCTCCACTACGCCGACCCGGGCCTGCTCGACTTCATCGACCACCTCATGGACTGGAGCCGCGGCGTCCCGATCACCGTCGTGACGCTTGCCCGGCCGGAGCTGCTCGAGCGGCGGGCCGACTGGGGTGCGGGGAAGCGGTCGTTCACCTCGATCCACCTGGAGCCGCTGTCGCCGGCCGAGATGCAGCGGCTGCTCGCCGGACTCGTGCCGGGGATCCCGACGACCCGTTCTGTCGACGATCGTGGCGCGAGCCGAGGGCATCCCGCTGTACGCCGTCGAGACCGTCCGGATGCTCCTGTCGCAGGGCCGGATCGTCGTCCGATGGCGACGCGTACCGGCCCGTCGGCACGCTGGACGATGTCGCGGTGCCGGAGACGCTGACGGCCCTGATCGCGGCGCGCCTCGACGGGCTCGATCCCGCCGACCGGGCGCTCGTCGAGGACGCCGCCGTCCTCGGCCAGAGCTTCGGCCTGGCGGGCCTGTCCGCGGTGTCCGGCGTGGCCGAGGCGGAGCTGGAGCCGAGGCTTCGCGGGCTCGTGAAGCGCGAGCTGTTCGTGCTCGACGTCGATCCGCGCTCACCCGAGCGGGGGCAATACGCCTTCGTCCAGGCCCTCATCCGGGAGGTCGCGTACAACACGCTCTCGCACCGCGATCGGAAGGTCCGCCATCTCGCGGCGGCGCGCTACTTCGAGCAGCTCGGGACCGATGAGCTGGCGGGCGGCCTCGCGGGCCACTATCTCGCCGCGCAGCAGCTCGCCGCGGATCCCGCCGAGGCGGACGCCCTCGCGGCCCAGGCGAGGCTGGCGCTCCGCGGCGGCGGCCGATCGGGCCGCGGCGCTCGGGTCGCACGAGCAGGCGATGACGTTCCTCGAGGAGGCGCTCAAGATCACCAGTGATCCGGCCGAGCGCGCTCGACTCCACGCGGGGATCGCGGTGGCCGCGCGTCACGCGATCGACCCCGACCGTGAACTCCAGCATGCAGAGGCGGCCGTCGCCGAACGGCGTCGAGCCGGTGATCGAGAGGAGATCGCGCTTGCGATCTCGCAGCTGTCGTGGACCTACCGATTTGTGTTGAGCGACCCGGCGGGCGCCCTCGACATCCTGACCCCGGCCTGGGCCGAGTTCGCCGACCTCGAAGCGACGCCGGCGGGCGTGGAGCTCATGACCGGGCTGGCGTCGTCATACAACGGGCTGACAAAGATGGACGAGTCGCTCGCTTGGGCTGACCGTTGCCTGCCGGTCGCCGAGAATCTGGGACTGCTGGCGGCGACGGCTTCAGCCATGGTGACGCGCGCCAGCACCCTCTATACGCTGGGCCGGGCCTGGGAGGGACACGCGATCCTGCGCGGTGCCCACCAGCTGGCCTTGGCGAACGACCTCCACGAGCTCGAGCTGCGTGCGCGCGTCCTGACGACCTTCTTCGAGCAATGGTCCGACCCGACACTCGGCCTTGCGCTCGCCCGCGAGGGCCTCGACATCGGGCGGCGTCTCGCCTCCCGCAGCTACGGCTATCTGATGATCGGCAACGGGACGGTGTGCGCGCTGCGGGTCGGCGACTGGGAGTGGCCGGCCGCCGAGCTCGATGAATGGCTCGCCATCGATACGGCGTGGGCTCAGCGGAGCGAATTCTTCCTTGACCGATCCGTCCTCCGATCGCTGCGAGGAGAAGACGGCACAACGGACATTGCCGAAGCGACCCGGATCCTGCTCGAGAGGCAGATCACCGACCCGCAGTGGGATTCCTACACGAAATGGGCCTCGGCGTGGGCGGCGTTCACAGGCGGCCACTACGACGACGCGCGCACTGCCGCCGAGCAGGCCGTGGCCGTGACGAGCTACTTCGCCCCACTCGCGTACCCCTTGGCCGTCCGCGCCGCGCTGCACCTCGGCGAGGCCCAGGGTGCCGCCGCGAGTCTGGCGGCGATGGAGGCGTCCGGGTACCGGGGATCCGCGCTCGCCGCCGACCAGTTGGTCGGCCAGGCGGGTCTCGACGCGCTCGAGGGTCGCGGCCCGATTGCGCTCGCCGGGTATCGGGAGGCGCTCCGCGCGTACCGCCAGCTCGGACTCGCCTTCGATGAGGCGATGGCGGTCGTCGACATGGCCGTGCTGCTCCCGTCACCCGAGCTCGAGGCACCCGACGTCGTCACCGCCATCGAGGGCGCCCGCGAGACGCTGCGGCGGCTTGGTGCTCGCCCGTTCCTCGAGCGGCTCGATGGGGTGAGGAGCGCGTCGCCGGCCGGCTGAGCGGCACCACTGGTTGGACAATCGCGCGGATCAGAGCCGATCCAGCAGCGCTCGGCCGCGCGGCGAGAGCTCGTAGCCGGGGTTGTGGCTGATCGTCAGGCCCAGGGCCTTGAGCTTGCGGACGTCCTCCTTGAACGACGGGGTGTCGCGTCCCATCGAGGCGGCCAGGTCGGGTGCGCGGACGAAGGGCCGCTCGGCGATCAACCGCAGCGTCGGCCGCGTCCACGGACCCCAGGCGCTCGCCGCGTCCAGCCGGTCCAGCCGCGCCCGGAGCGCGGAAACGGTCGCATCGTCGAGCGCGGCGTCCTCGCGGAGCGCGATCCGCGGATCCTCTCCCGCCACGTGGAGCCGGACGCGGTAGCACTCGCCCTCGGTCTTGGCGGCCAACATCGCCAGGATCTCGTCCCGGGTCATGCCCGCCCGCCGAGCGTCGGACTCGGTGACGTCCTCGGGCTCGATCCGCTCGACGGTGTCGATCGCGAGCATCCCGATCATCGTCCGCAGCGTGCCGCCGGCCTTGACGGTGGGCCGCACCTGGCGGCGGAAGACGGTGTCGACCTCGCCCGACGCGATGCGCTGCAGGGTCTCGTGGCGGATGAGCACGGCGCCGATCGTAGTGCGGTCAGGGCAGGACGAGCGCCCGACAAGGCACGACGATCTGGTCCAGATCGAAGACCAGCTGAGCCTGGCTCACACGTGCGGCGCGACGCCCTCGGCGAGTTGGGTCATGACCTCGAGCTGGGCGTCGAGCTCCAGCATTGGGAAGTAGCTCCTCGCGGCGAACTCGACTGGCGCGCCGGCCCGCCGCCGGAAGTCGAGCAGGGCATCGACGATCTCGTCGGGTGTTCCCGCGATCGTCGCCCGGCCGCGGACCAGGTCCTCGTCGGAGTCGGTGAACGGGGGCGGGGCGACAGGCGGAAGGGATCGTGTCGCCGAGGCTTCCATGTCCGAGTACTTCCACTGCATCGCCCACAACGCGTCGCGATAGCGCGCCAGCGCCGCCTCGCGAGATGGCCCTGGCAGCACCACCGAGTAGTGGATGAACCGGAAGGTCGCGGGGTCGCGGCCGATCTTGTCGCACTCGTCGAGCACCCAGCGCACCTGCTGCACGAACTTCTCGAGCTGGGCATTGGCAAACAAGCCGTCGGCGAGGCGGGCTGCTCGCCTGATGGCCACCTCGGCCCCGCCGCCGACGAGCACCGGGATCTTCGTCGTGGGCCGGGGGCGAACGGCGAGCGTCGGCAAACCGGTAGACGTCGCCCTCGTGCGCGAACGGGTCCCCTGACCACGCCTTCGGCAGGATCTCGAGGATCTCTTCCATCGCGGCGCCCCGCCGGCGCGCGTCGGCGCCCAGCCCTGCGTACTCCACCTCGCTCCAGCCCAGGCCGAGACCAAGGAGCAATCGGCCATGGCTCAGCAGCTGCACGGTCGCGGCATCCTCTGCAAGGCGCAGCGGGTGGTGCATCGGGGCGAGGACGACGCCGGTCCCGATCTCGATCCTGGACGTCGCCTGGGCGATCGCCGCGCTCGTGACGAGGAGCGAGGGCATGTACCCGTCGTCGACGAAGTGGTGCTCGGTGGTCCACACCGAGCTGAAGCCGAGCCGCTCGGCCTCGACGGCGACCCGGATGGTCTCGTCGTAGGCGCGCGTCCAGTCGGTCTCGCCCGGCCGAAGCTGGGCGCTGAGGAGTCCGAAGCCAAGTCCCATGCGACCGACGATAGCGTGCGCGACGGTTGCGCGGGCCCGCCAGGTTGCGCCGCCCAGCCAGGCCTCCTCGGCCCAACCAAGGCTCGACGCCACCATGAGTGATAGCATGCCACCATGGATCGCACCACGATCACGCTGGAAGTCGAGACAAGGGCGCGCCTGCGGCGGATCGCTGCAGACCGAGGGATCTCGATGGCAGCACTCATCCGTGAGGCGATCGACGAGACGATCGAGCGCCACGCGCCGCGGCCGCGCAGCCTCGGGGTCGGCGCCTCAGGAACGAGCGACACGGCGCGCAAGGCGGAGACCATCGTCCCGAGCCGCGCACGTGGCGCTGATCCTCGACACGGGTCCGCTCTATGCGTCGCTCGATCGCTCGGACCAGGATCACGCCACGTGTCGAGCTTTGATCGAGCGCGCCGACGAACCCCTCGTCGTGCCGGCTCCGGTCCTGGTCGAGGTCGACTACTGGGTCCATGAGCGGCTCGCGGCGGGCGTGTTCGTCGCCCTTCTTGCGGACATCGAGTCGGGCGCCTACCGGATCGCCGATCTCGAGCCTGCCGACTATGCGCGCGTTCGCGAGCTCTGCGACCGATACGCGGATGCCGACATCGGGTTCGTCGATGCGGCCGTCTTCGCGATCGTCGAGCGACTCGGCGAACCGAAGCTCGCGACGCTCGACCGCCGCCACTTCTCCCTCCTGCGTCCACGCCACCGAGACTCGATCGACCTCCTGCCGGCTTGACGCCGACCCGAACCGCGAAGCGGCACCCGCCTCGATCGGCGATCACGTCGCCCGAGACAGCAGAACGCCCGGCCGCTCCGAGCGGGCCGGGCGTCGCTGTGCGTTGTCAGCCCGGTCGTCCCGGGCCATTCGAGGTTACGTGTCAGCGGGGGTCCATCTTCATCAGGCCGAAGCTCGCGCCCTGCGGGTCGGACAGGATCGAGAACTTGCCGCCGGGGTAGGCCTGCGGCGCATTCGTCTCGCGTGCACCCAGACTCGAGCGCCTTCTTGTGTGCCGCATCGACGTCGTCGACGCCGAAGTAGATCTGCCAGAAGCTCGGTACCTGGGCCGGCACCATGGGGTTCATCTCCCACGCGCCGGCGACGCTGTTGCCGTCGATCTGGAACTCGTTGTAGTCCGGCTGGCCGTCGCCCATCGGGCTCTTCTTGACCGTCCAGCCGAAGACCTTCGTGTAGAACGGGAGGGCCTTGTCGACGCCGCGGGCGTTGAGCTCGGCCCAGGCGAACGAGTTCGGGGAGTTGGTCTGGAAGCCACCCATCCGGGTGCCCTGCCAGGCCGAGATGAAGGCGCCGGCCGGGTCCTGGAACACGGCCATCCTGCCCTGCTCGCCCACGTCGAACGGGGGCGCGATCACGGTGCCGCCGGCGCTCGTCACCTTCTTCGCGAGCGCGTCGACGTCCTCGGTCCCGATGTACAGGGACCAGGCCGTCGGGCTGTTCGGGTCCATCTTGGGCCCGATGCCGGCCGCGTCCTGACCCCCGATCCGCGCCAGCGCGTAGCCGCCGTACTGCGGGTCGGGGTTGACCTCCACGTTCCAGCCGAACAGCTTCCCGTAGAACTCGCGCGATGACCCCGCGTCGTCGCTCGAGAGGTCCACCCAGGACGGCTTGTTGGCGATGCTCGCCATCGTCTGTGCCATGACAGTCCTCCATGGCTCGTACGTCTATGGACGACCATTCTGGACCCGATCGCGTGAACACCGGAAGCCCTGGCCATTGGAACGGGTTGCATCCGTCTGGCGTATGTGCCACCGGTGGTACCTGCTTCAGGCCGTGGCCGCCGCGTAGCGAGCCGACAGCGCCTGCACGGCCGCCAGGAGCTCGGGCGGCTCGCTGACCTGGAAGTCGACGCCGAGCATGCCCAGCCAGGCCGCGAGCTGCTCCACGGTGTCGGCGCCGGCGTGGATCGTGCAGCTGGTCTCGTCGATCGGGGTGACGGTGCCGAGCATCGGGCCCCACCGCTCGACCAGCTCCGCCGCCGGCGCCTGGACGACGACCCAGGCCTGGTGCTGGCGCGCCTCGACGGGGACGCCGCGCGCGACGAGGGCCTCGGCATCCGCATCGGTCAGCTCGCGAGGCGTGAAACGCGGTCCAGGCGACATCCCCTCGCGCATGCGGTCGACGCGGAACGTCCGCCAGTCCTCGCCGGTCGAGGTCCCACGCGACGAGGTACCAGCGCTGGCCGGCGTTGACGATCCGGTACGGCTCGACCCGCCGCTGGGACGCCTCCTGGCGCCTGTCCGAGTAGTCGAAGCGGAGCGTGAAGTGATCGCGGGCGTTGCGGGCGATCTCGGTGAGCATCGCCGGGTCCACCATCGGGCCGGGCCGCCCGCGCCGGACCTGCACCGTCACCCCCTGCAGGGTGCTCACCTGGCGTCGGAGCCTCGGCGGCAGCACCTGCTCGAGCTTCGCGAGCGCGCGGAGCGACGTCTCCTCGATCCCCGCCATCGCGCCCTGGGTCGCCGTCCGCAGCCCGATCGCGACCGCCACGGCCTCGTCGTCGTCGAGCAGGAGCGGCGGCATCGACGTGCCCGCCTCGAGCCGGTAGCCGCCGATCGAGCCGCGGGTCGCGTGGACCGGGTAGCCGAGGTCCCGCAGGCGCTCGATGTCGTTGCGGATCGTGCGCGGGCTGACCTCCAGCCGCGAGGCGAGCTCGGTGCCCGTCCAGTCGCGCGGCGTCTGGAGCAGCGACAGCAGGCGGAGGAGCCGCGACGACGTCGTCATCGCCAGAAAATCTACACCACCATTAGGAACGATATTGGCCTAATCGGTCGATAGGGTGGACGCATCCAGAGAACGAGCAGAGAGGTGCCAACGGTGTCCAGCCCAACGACACAGGCATGGGGCGGCGCGGAGGATGTCGCGCCGGTGCAGCTCCCCCACCCCGTCCGCATGCGCGTCCTCGGCGCGGTCATGGTCGCGGTCTTCTTGTCCGCGCTCGACCAGACCGTCGTCGGCACGGCGCTGCCGACGATCATCACCGACCTCGGCGGCAACGGCCTCTACACGTGGGCCATCACGGCCTACCTGCTGACGGCGACGATCAGCGGCCCGCTCTACGGCAAGATCTCCGACCTGTTCGGCCGCCGGCCGGTGTTCCTGTTCGGCATCAGCGTGTTCATCCTCGGCTCGGTGCTGGCCGGCCTGAGCCAGGAGATGTGGCAGCTGGTCGCCGCACGCGGCATCCAGGGCCTCGGCGCGGGCGCGATCTTCCCGCTCGCGATGGCGACGATCGCCGACCTGTTCTCGCCGTCGGAGCGCGGCCGGTACCAGGGCCTGTTCGGCGCCGTGTTCGGCATGTCCAGCCTGATCGGCCCGGCCATCGGCGGCCTGATCACCGACACCATCGGCTGGCCGTTCGTGTTCTTCGTCAACATCCCGATCGGCCTCGTGGTCCTGTTCACGATCCGGCGCTACCTGCCCGCCTACCACCTGGGCGGCGACAAGCCGAAGATCGACTACCTCGGTGCGGCGCTGTTCACGGGCGCGCTGGTGCCGATCCTCATCGGGCTCACCAACAAGCAGTCGGCCGACTGGACCGACCTCACCGTGGGCGGCCTGATCCTGCTGGGCGTGCTCGTGCTGGGCGCGTTCGTGTGGATCGAGTCGCGCGCGGCCGAGCCGATCGTCCCGCTCGAGCTGTTCCGGACCCGCGCGTTCGCGGTCTCGGTGGGCTCGGTGTTCCTGGCCATGTTCGGGTTCTTCGCCGCGGTGGTGTTCCTGCCGCGCTGGTTCCAGGTCGTCGGCGGCTCGTCTGCGACGGTCTCGGGCTACCAGATGCTGCCGCTCCTCGGCGGGCTGATCGTCTCGGCCGTCGCGTCGGGGCAGGTCGTGGCCCGGACCGGCCGCTACCGGTGGCTGGTGTTCGCGGCGCTGATCACGACGGCGGCCGGGTTGGCGATGCTGACCCAGCTCCGCTCGGACACGCCGCTGCCGCTGCTGTGGCTGGCGATGCTCGTGACCGGGATCGGCGTCGGACCCACGTTCGCGGTGTTCCCGCTGGTCGTCCAGAACAGCGTGCCGGTTCGCCAGATCGGCTCCGCGGTCAGCAACCTGTCGTTCTTCCAGCAGATCGGGGGCACGGTGGGTCTCGCGATCACGGGCACGGTGTTCGCGACGTCGCTGACGCGCGAGATCCCGTCCGCGCTCGTGTCGGCGGGGGTGCCGCCGCAGGTCGGCGGCGCACTCGCCGCGGGCGGCGGCGGAGCCCAGAACCTCACCGGCGTCGGCGACATGGGGGCGGCGATCCTGGCCTCCCTGCCCGCGGAGGCGCAGGCCGCCGTGGCGCCGTTCATCCCGGCGATCGTCGGGGCCATCCACCAGGCGTTCTCGATCGCGACGGCCTCCACGTTCGCCATCGGGATCGCGACCAGCCTCGGAGCGGCCGCCCTCGTGCTGCTGTTCCGCGAGGCACCCGCAACGGCGGAAGCCGCCGTGCCGGCAGAGGCCGAGAAGGCCGCCGCCGACGATCGAGGCCGCGCCGCGGCCTGACGGCCAATGTCACCTCCCCGCGGGGTTTCGGGGATCCGGCGCCGGGTGTCCCTCGGGATGCCCGGCGCCTCCGTTTCATTGTGCGGTCGCCGTCTGCGAGGGGTCGACGGGGCAGGATTGGGAGCCGAAGCAGGTGTTCGCGGCAATCGCCGACGACTTCGGCAGCCGACGCCCGGGCTAGGGCGCACCATACGGACAGGTGGGCCCGAACCCCGCGCGCCGCCGGTGGCACGACGGGCCTGATCGCGGAGGGTGACGCGGCATGCTCAGTGACTATCCGGTGTTCCCGATCCTGCTCTCCCTGGACCTCGACGCGACCCGCGACTTCTACCATGGCGTGCTCGGGCTCGAGATCGCCCGCGAGGACGAGGGCGACCGGATCGTCTTCCGATCCGGCGGCGGGACCCAGCTCGCGGTCACACTGAGCACCGTGGGGACCTCCGACACGCAGACCCAGATGGCCTGGCGCGTGCCCGACATCCACGCCGCGCTCACCGACCTCCGGGCGCGCGGCGTCCGCATCGAGGAGTACACCGCGCCAGACCCGGTGACCACCGACGGCGTCGCCGACATGGGTCATTCATGGGCGGCCTGGTTCATCGACCCGAGCGGCAACGTGCTCGCGGTCGTGCAGCCAAAAGGCTGAGTGTTCTAGTCGATCAACACTAGCGGGGCGAGGCCGGCGAGCGGTCCGTCCGGTCGCGGCGCGGCGAGCTCGGGCTCCGATGCGCCGCCTTCGGACCGCGCGGCCAGGCGCTCCTCGAGCTGCGCGACCAGGCTGGGGACGCCGGACTCGAGCGCTGCCCCGTACGCGGGCCCGATGTGGGCCATCTGCTCCCGTTCGCGCTTCGTCTTCGCCGCCCCGAAGCGCATGTGGATCGTCGTGCCCGACGTCGTCGGCTCGAACTCGATCGTGTGCAGCACCTTCACGGGTCCCTGCGGCGTGTCGAGGATCGTCCGGTCCGTGACGTAGTCGTAGGGCCGCCAGTCGAGGATCTCCTCGACGGCCGCGTCCTTGCCGTGGCGGCAATGGTTGGCCGAGCCCGCGCCGCGCCGGCCGCCCGTCGCGCCCTCCACCCTCACCTCCGTCACCCAAGGTTGCCAGCTCATCCGTTGCCCGGGCGTCGTCAAGAACTCCCAGGCCACCTGGGGCGGGACGGTCGTCGGCACCGAGACCGTGAGGGTCGACTCCGCGGGCGTCACGAAGACCCGCGCGCGGGCCTCCTCTTCCTGCCACCGCCGCTCGAGGTCGAGCACCCAGGCCTGGACGTCGCCGATCCGCTCGTAGGTCTCGACGTGCGGGCGCAGGCCGAGGGCGGCGCCGTCGAGGCCCGCGGCGTCGAGGCTGGCCTGGCTCAGCAGGGCGTAGGCCTCGATCCCGGTCCGTTCGACGACATCGTTCTTGAGCAGCCGATGGACGATTATCACGTCCGAGCCCAGCAGCTCCTGCCGGCCGGCGACCTTCTGGACGATGGCCTCCCCGTGGTGGGCGACGAACTTGAGGTCGAGGTCAGGGATCCGGCTGCAGGCGTTGCACTCGCACGACGTGGCCTGCCGGACGTCGCGCCGCCTGCGGCGGAAGCCGAAGTAGCAGCGCTCGATGGTGTCGAGCAGCATGGACCCGTCGATGGTCTCGCCGATGGCGTACGTGAACGCCGCATCGCCCTCGAGCTTGGCAAGCCGGAAGCCGGGACGGAGGGCGGTGACCACGGCGCCGATGAGGTCCGCGAGGATGTCCTGAGCGTGGTCGAGCTCGACGTCCGCCAGGTACCCGGTGTACCCGGAGATGTCGGCGATGAGGAAGGTGGCGGGCTGGGTGGGAGCCATCGGCACCACTGTACGGCCGCGCCGTCTCGCGATTGAAGCCCGATGATGAGCACGTGCAGATGCCCGCCACCGGAACCCTCACCTTCCTGTTCACCGACCTGGAGGGCAGCACGCGCCTGTGGGAGCAGTACCCGGACGGCATGCAGGTCGCCCTCCGCGGGCACGACGCGATCCTGCGCGACGCCATCGAGGGATCCGGCGGCACGGTGATCAAGACGACCGGCGACGGGATGATGGCGGTCTTCCCCGGCGCGCTCGACGCGGTCACGGCGAGCCTCGCGGCGCAGCGCGGCCTGATCGCCGAGCCGTGGGGCGAGACCGGTCCGCTGCGGGTGCGGATGGGGATCCACTGCGGGCAGGCCGAGCAGCGGGGCGGTGACTACTTCGGCACCACCGTGAACCGCGCCGCCCGAATCATGGCGGCCGGTCACGGCGGCCAGGTGCTGCTCTCGGCGTCTGCCGGGGCGCTCGCCACGGAGCGACTCCCGGACGGTGCCGGCCTCCTCGACCTCGGTGAGCACCACCTGCGCGACCTCGGGCGCCCGGAGCACCTGTACCAGCTCGTCCACCCGGACCTGCCATCCCAGTTCCCCGCGCTGGTCACCGCCCGGAGTGCGGGCACCGACCTGCCGTCGAGGGTGGCCGCGCTCATCGGCAGGACCGACGAGATCGGGCAGATCACCGATCGCCTGGCCACGGGGTCCGTCCGCCTGCTGACGCTCACGGGACCAGGCGGCACGGGCAAGACGACGCTCGCCATCCGCGTGGCCGGCGACCTCGCGGGTCGGTTCCGGGACGGCGTGTCCTTCGTCGACCTGTCCAGCGTCCGGGACACGAATGCCGTCCTCGTGGCGATCGCGCGCGCCGTCGGGCTGGGCGAGATCATCGAGCGCGATCTCCAGGACGAGCTCACCGACCACCTCCGCGAGCGCCGGATGCTGATCGTCCTCGACAACCTCGAGCAGGTCACCGAAGCGGCGTCCATCGTCGCCGGCCTGCTGAGCGCCTGCCCGGAGCTGACGGTCCTCGCCACGAGTCGAGAGGCGCTCCACGTCCGAGCTGAGCAGGTCTTCGCCGTTCCCCCGCTCGCGCTCCCGCCGCCCAACCGCGGTCAGGCCACGGCGCAGGCCATCGGCGAGTTCGAGGCCGTGGCTCTGTTCGTCGACCGCGCGCGCGTCGTCGACCCGGATTTCGCGCTGACCGACGACAACGCCCCCGCCGTCGCGGAGATCTGCCGCCGGCTCGATGGCTTGCCGCTCGCGATCGAGCTCGCGGCCGCCCGCCTCGCCCTGTTCTCGCCAGACGTGCTCCGCGACCGGCTCGACGACCGGCTCGGACTGCTGCGCAGCGGTCCCCGCGATCTCCCCGAGCGCCAGCAGACCCTTCGGGCGACCGTGGACTGGAGCTACGAGCTCCTCGAGCCCGCGGAGCAACACCTGTTCGAGCTGGTGTCGGTGTTCGCCGATGCGGAAGTCTCAGCCGTCGAGGCCGTGGCCGACGACGTGGGAGCGATCGACGGCGTGGTGGTCGACGTGCTCGATGGCCTGGCCGGGCTCGTCGAGAAGAGCCTCCTCCGCAGGGTGGACGTTCCAGGCGCCGAGCCGCGCGTCGCGATGCTCCAGACGATCCGGGCCTTCGCCACCGACCGGCTCGACCAGCGACCGGACGTCGCGTCGCGGGCGCGCCGGGCGCACGCGACCCACTACGCGGCGCTCGCGGGCCGGCTCCGAGGGGACCTGGGCGGGGCCGGGCGCGAGGTCGCCCTCGACCGATTGGCCGCCGACGTCGCGAACCTGCGCATCGCGTGGGCCTTCTGGGTGGCCGCGGGCGACTTCGAGCAGCTGGACAGGCTGGCCAAGGCGCTGCTCGTCCTCGACGACGCCCACGGGTGGTACCTCGACACCGTCGGGCTGGCCTCGGACATGCTCGCCGTCCTCGACGCCGTCCCGACCTCGTCCGAGCGGATCAACCAGGAGATCGCGCTCCGGACGACACTTGCCCGGGCACTCATGGCCACGAAGGGCTTCACGCCGGAGGTGGAAGCCGCCTTCTCGAGCGCCCTCGAGCGGTTCGAGCGCGGCGTCGACGTCGGGCTGCAGTTCTCCGTGCTCAGGGGCCTCGCCAGCCTGTACCTGTTCCGCGCGCAGCTCGACAAGTCGGCCGAGATCGGCCAGCAGATCCTCGCCCTCGGCGAATTGGAGGGCGACTCGAGCATGTTGATCGATGGCCATCTGCTCGTGGGCACGACGCTTATGAGCTTCCACGACCTCAATCGCGGGCTCGAGCACTTCGACACGGCCATCGCCCTGTTCCCGACTCCGCTGAAAGGAAGCCGGACCGCACGCGTCGGCAACGACCCGCGTGTCGCGTGCCTGACGACCTCCGCCTTCACCCTGTGGATGCTGGGCCGGGCGGATCGCGCCGCCGAGCGCGCGGATGCCGCGTTGGCGCTCGCGGCGGCGCTCGACCACCCGTTCACCACCGCCTACGCCCGGTATCACGCGGGCCTGCTGCGTCTGTGGCGGCGCGAACCGGACGCGGCGCACTCCCTCGCGACCGAGCTCCTCGACCTCGCCGGCGAGCACGAGTTCCGCATCTGGAGCGCAGCCGGCACCGTGCTGCGCGGGGCTGCACGCGTCGGCCTCGGCCGGGTCGACGAAGGCCTGGCCGACGTCCGGAACGGGATCGGCCTCTACGGCGAGCTCCGGTCGCCGCCCATCTTCTGGCCGTTCCTGCTGTTCGTGCAGGCCCGCGCCTGCGCCGACGCTGGACGACCCGCAGAGGGGCTTTCGGCCGTCGAGCGCGCAATGGACGTCCTCGGGGAAGGCTCCGATGCGACCCTCATGCCCGAGCTATGGATCGCGAAGGGCGACCTGGTCCGAGTCCTGGCGGCCGATGACGGCGGCGATGTCGCCGAGGCCGAGCCGTGGTATCGAAACGCACTCGACCGGGCGACCGAGCTCGGCGCCCTCACGGCGCGGCTCCGGGCCTCGACCCGGCTCGCCCGATTGCGGGTCGAGGCCGGCAATCCGGCCGCGGCGTCGGCCCTCCTCGGCCCGATCCTTGGATCGCTCACCGAGGGCTTCGAGACCGCCGATGTGCGCGAGGCGCGTGAGCTGCTCGAGGACGCCGCCACGGCCTGACGCGCGTCGCCCGCCGGCGGGCCTCGAAGCTCGCGATCACCGGGGTTGTGCGACATCGGATAATCACCGTGCGCGTTGGCCTCCAGGCATCGCGCCGACATCGCTCCCGTGCTGCAGCCCGACCATCGCGTTCCATGACCGGGCACGGTTCGGGGGGACCGCGAAGCGATGGTGCGCGCACATGTCCCTGTGGGATGACCTGCCCGCGACACTCCGGGATTCCGGATCGGCCGATGGCCTGCGCCCCCTGCTGGAGAACGTCGACACCCCGGCCTCCACGACGGAGTCGGACGGCGAGGGCACGTGGCGCGTCTATCGCGACTCGTTCGGCGGCAGTGATCCACTGTCCATCGACCCGGCGACGGGTTCGTTTACGCGGGGCCCGGTCGCCAATCGTGCAACCACGCCGCTCGAGTTTCCGGACCCGCGGGTCAATGTCGAGCTCGCGCTCCGGCTCGACGGCGCGGGAGATCCCGACGGCACGGTCCGGCTGACCGTTGCGACCCCGTCCGCGATCCTCCGCCTGCCGTTCCTTCGAGGTGCCCTGCTGGACGCGCAGGGCCAGCTCCGCCCAGACCCCGCCAACCCGGATGTCCGGTTCCTGCTGCCGGCCTTCCGGATCCGAGTCCGGCGAGAAGCGGCCGGCGGCGTCTCCGCATCGCTGCTGTCGGCCTCGACGGGTGCGCCTGTCGACCAGATCTACGACTTCGTTCGCATGGAGCCCGCGCATGCCCTGATCGGTCCCGGGAACACCGTGGGCTTCGCCTTCCGTGCGGCCGTCCTGGACCTCTCGGGCACGGCCGGTCCGTCCGGCGTGCCGCCGGAGGCACGAGCCATGCCGGGCGACTGGCAGGGGCTGTGGCTGCCGGAGGCGCGGCTGTTCGTGTCGCCCAACGGCCTCGAGGGGCTGGCCGTCAGCGCGGGCGTGCGTGACCTGTGGATCGGGATCGGCCGCCACGCCGGGGTGACCGGTGTGTTCGAGGCCGAAGTCGTCAACCGCGGCGCCGCCCCGAAGGTCCGGCTGCGCTTCCAGACGCCGTCGGGCGAGTGGATCGGGGTCCCGGACATCGACGGCGGAACGCCGATCGACGTGCCCGAGACGTCGACCGTGTACGTGGACGGGAACGGCGGGATCGCCCCGCTCGCCTACACGCTCAGGGTGGGTGGCGGCGCGTCCACCAGCACCGATCGCGCCGCCGTCACGGCACCTGGGGCCGGGACCGTGTCGATCGCGGCGACGGTGACGGACGGGGGCGGCCACACCGCGACCAGGACGATCAGCGTTCGGCGGCGGACCGGTGGCCCGGGCGGCGGACCCGCTGCGCCCGGCGGCCAGGCCATTGCGGTGCGGATGACCAGTGCGACCCCGAGCCGGGTCGTCGTCACGGGGCAGACAGCGACCAGCGTGACGGTTGCGCTCGTGCCGGGCGACGGCGACATCACCTGGACCTGGCCGGGTGCCGCGCCGGTCACGGCGGCAACAGCGACCGTCCCCGTGGCGGCCGGCGCGCCGGTCGTCGTCACCGCGGTCCGAACGCACGCGGCGGCCGCGGTCCTGCCGATCGACGCGTACACGCTGTTCAACCGCCCGTCGGCGACCGAAGGCAACGCGTTCGCCGACAACCCGCTCAACGTGCACGCCGAGCCGGCCAGCGACCGAGACGGCTGGGGCCCGTCACCCGTCCTGATGGACCAGGCGTTCTGCGATCGGATCGCGGCCCTGCCGGCGGGCACCACCTGGTCAGTCCAGGGCTGGGCGAGCTACGAAGGCGACGACAGCGCAGGTCAACGGGGGCGCAACCAGGCGCTGAGCGAGCGGCGCCGGGACGCCCTCATCCGCATCCTCGAGTGCGCCGGGGCGACCGGCGTCTCCTCCGGGACAGCGCATGGCCACGACGCCGCGCGGGACGGCGTGTCGCCTGACCCGCCCGATCCGGCGCCGGCCCCGGGCGTCCCGAGCTGGTGGCACGCGCGCGCGACGGCCTCCCTCGGCGCGGCCACGACCGAGACGGTCACGGCCGAGCTCACGCGCCCGCCGGCGCAGGCGCCGCTCGACCCCGACCCGCGGCCCACCGACCCTGGCCGTCCGGACTTCTTCCGCAAGATCGGCGTCCGGGTCGAGCTCATCCGCAGCACGTTCGTCCGCGCTGAGCTGTACGGCGAGTTCGATATCCACACGGCGGCAGAGGAGCGGATCGAGGCCAACACCACCGCGACGCCCCCGCCCCGGACGAACCCGAACGACGGGATCTGCACGTTCCTCGTCCGACTGCGAATCGCCGAAGACCGCTCATCGTGGCTCGTGAGCGCCGAGCTGCGCGCGATCGACGCTGACCTCGACGGCCTGGCGAAGCTCGAGCGCGGCGCCACCGGCGACCAGACGGCGGTGGACATCATCGGCTCCGTCGCCGCCCTCGGGCCCCTGCTCGCCGCGGCAACGCCGCCCTCCCCGACCGCCGGCGAGCTGGTCCCCATGGTCATCCTCACGGGCGCGGCCGTCGGGATCGGGGCCAGCGGCGTGCTCCAGACGCGCTATGTGATCCTGCGCGGCGGCGAGCTCGTGATCTCGGACGGGATCGTGGATCCGGCGACCGGCAGCGGCCCGACGACGACCCAGGTGAGCGTCCTGCTCGACGTGGAGACCGCGTTCACGTTCGACCTCGGGTTCATCAAGGTCCGTCCGGAGCAGCCCATCGTCACGCGCTACAAGTCGCTCGGCCTGCGGTCAACTTGGGACGCGCGACCGCAGCCGGACGGGACCATCGAGTACGTCCCGCTGCCCGTCTTCGACCCATCGAAGGGCTACACGCTCGACGTGCCGGCCGGCTCGCTCGTCGCCGCGGATCCGCTCGGCGAGGTGCTGCGCGTCCTGGGCGTCCGGGTCAGCCGCGACAACCCGACCTACCTCGAGGTCGAGGTCGGCATGGGCGTCGACCTCGGGATCATCCGCGTCGACACCGTTCGCGTCCGGCTCAGGCTCGACCAGGCCGAGCTGCCACAGCTGACCAAGCTCGGCGCGAGCATCGACGTACCGGGCGTCCTCCACGGTGCCGGGTTCGTCGAGATCACCCAGTTCGGGTTCAAGGGCGCGCTCGACCTGACGGTTCAGCCGCTGAACGTGCGTGTCGCCGCCGTGCTCGCCGTCGAGACGATCAACGGCGTCACCGGTGTGCTCGTCGGGGCCGAGGTCGAGTTCCCGGTGCCGATCCCGCTCGGCAACTCCGGCCTCGGGCTGTACGGATTCCTTGGCGGGGTCGGCGTCAACTACGGGCGCAAGGAACCCGTCGGCGTCCAGGCGGCCGCGCTCAAGTGGCTCGAGCAGCAGCTGGGCCCGTCGCGCAACAACGTGATGCACCCCGACGGGTGGGAGCACCGGGCCGGCGCCTACGCGTTCGCGGCCGGCATCCTGCTGGGCACGGCAGAGGGCGGGTTCATCGTCCACCTCAAGGGCATCGTGATCATCGAGGTGCCCGGCCCGCGCCTGATGCTGGTGATGAAGGCGGACGTCCTCAAGATGCCGCCTGTCCTCAAGAGCCAGAGCAGCGCGACGTTCCTGGCCGTCCTGGACATCGACTTCGGGCGAGGGACGATCACGCTGGGCGTGGTCGCTGCCTACCAGATCCAGTCGGTGCTCAAGGTCCGGATCCCGGTCACGGCCTTCTTCGACACCAACCACCCGGAGCAATGGTTCGTCGACCTGGGCTCGTACACCGAGCCGGTCACGGTCGAGGTGCTCGACGTCCTCACCGGCATGGGCTACCTGATGGTCCATGGCGCCGGCCTGACGATCCCATCCCTGTCGGTCACGACGACCGGGCTGACGATCGCCGTCGGCTTCCACATCTCCGCGGTGCTGATGGGCAGCAAGTCCGTCGGGCTGTACTTCGAGGTCGCGGCCGGCTTTGATGCGCTCGTCTCGTTCGAGCCGTTCCTGATCGCCGGCCGGATCTATGCGCGGGGCGAGCTGCGCCTGTTCATCGTGGGCATCTCGGCGAGTGCCGAGCTGGACGTGCTCGTCGGCCGCCAGCTGGTCAACGGGGCCGAGGTCGAGAAGAGCTGGATCCACGGCGAGGTCTGTGGCGAGGTTGACTTCTTCTTCTTCAGCGTCAGTGCTTGCCTGGACTTCACGCTCGGCACCAATGCACCGCCGCCCCCTGCCGCTCCGCTCCTGGTCAAGGGCGTCAGCCTCGTCAATCGATCGCCGGCGCTCGTCGAGGGCACGGCGACCGACCGTGCGGTGGACGGGAAGCTCGGCGACGCGTCCGAGCAGGACGCGTTCGCGCCCGTCGCCGGCGTCCCGGCCGCTCCGGTCCCGAGCGTCCCGCTCGACGCCATTCCGGTCGTGCTGTTCGACGTCGCGCCCGTCGTCGCCGGCGGCGGCATCGTCCTGGGCGGCGTGGCGGCGGGCGCAAGTGGGCTGCCAGCCAACCCGTGGACGCGACGGGGCGACCTGTGGTGGCGATACAAGCTCACTGGCGTCGAGCTCGTGGGCGCCGTACAGCCGGCACCGCCGGCCGGCAAGACGCCCGCTACGTGGTGGGCGCGCGGGCTGCCGGGCGATCCGCAGGTCGGTCCGGCGCTCGCCCTGCTCGACTGGCTGCCGACGCCGACCCCGCGAGCCGTTCCCTACGGCGAGCGCCTCGATACGACGATCCGCGACCGCTGGGGTCGCGTCTGTGACCCGGTCGCGGAGCCCGCCGCGGTCCTGTGGACCTTCGACGGCAAGCCGATCGGACCGAGCGTGGCGGGCTGGCGGCTGGCCGGCGTGCCGTGGCCGGACGATCCCGGATCGTTCCGGTCGTCCCCGGTCAGTGGGCGCCTCCGGGTGACGGAGCGTTGGCGTTCCGGCGACCCCTACACGGACGTCCTCCAGGGCACCGAGCCCGCCGTGGCCGTCGGCGATGTGGTCGCGTGCCCCAGGCCCGAGGGCGAACCCATCGTGTCGATCGACGCGTGGGCGAAGGGCCAGCCACTCACGTTCAGCCACGCTGCGCTGCCGATGACGGGCGGTTCGCTTCAGGGTGTGGCGGAGCTGATCGCCGACGGCACGTCGCTGCTGGACCTCGCCGCGCGATGGGCGGACGAGGGGTGGGACGGTCGCCTGAGCCGGCTGCCGCTCGACTGCGAGGGCCGGATCCTTCGCTCGCCATCCGGCGACGACGAAGAGCCCGCGCCCGACGGGGAGCCCGAGGACCAGCAGCTCGTGCTCGACTCCTGGGGCAGGACGGGGTTCAAGCCGTCGGACCTCGAGGACTCGCTCCTGCTCCGCGCGGACGGCGGGCTCTCGTCCCTCCGGTTGCTGCTGCTCATCCCGCGCCGGTTCATCGAGCAGGGCCTGCTGGTGCTGCGATCGCGCGACGACACGGGCAACGTCGTCGACGAGCGGCGGATCACCGGTGGCGACATCGTGGGCGCCGGCAACCCCGTCCCCGCACGCTGGACGGATCCCGCAGGTCCGTGGGCCGACCCCGTCGAGCGCGCCGGCCGGATCGCGGCACGCGTCGATGCCCAGGAGCGGTCCCTGCTCGCGGTGCTGGTCTCGACCGACCTGCCGACCGACGTGGCGGAGGTCGAGCTGGGTTGGGATCGCGAGGGCCTCCGCAAGCACGAGCAGTCGGCATCCGCGTTCTGGCTGGTGGCTGCCGAGGGCCTGGTCGCGGCCGAGCGGTACCGCCACGACTGGGACACCTCCGTGCTCGATGAGGAGCGCTCCGTGCTTGAGACGGTCCTCACGCAGGATCCGGACGACCATGCCCTGCTCATCCCCGGCACCGCCTACACCGTACGCATCCGATGGCAGGGCCAGTCGGTGGACCAGGACGGTCAGCCGGCGCCGAACCATCCCGAGGGCTACGGCCCGATCCAGACCCAGGAGTTCCGGTTCGACGCCGACGCTGCCGCCGAGGCGCCGACAGACCTCGGGCCCTGGATCCTCGCCTCCGCCCCGTCCATGAACGAGACGGGGATCCTGTGCCGCGAGCCCGTGCGGATCGCCCTCGCGACCCAGAACGTGGCGGCGCTGTTCGCGGCGTACGGCGAGGAGCTGCGCGTGCTCGTCCGGTCGGCGTCGGGACGCCACCCCGAGCCGCCCGGCGGCGGACCGGCGGGTGCGGCCGTGGCGATCCCCGTGGGAGTGGGCGGGATCGTCAAGGCCTCGTCGCCCGCCCTCGCCGTCCTGACACCGTTCGAACAGGCGGTGGGCGAGCTCGTCGGAACCATGCCCTGCATCAACGTCGTCGGGGACCGCACCCAGCACCACGTGATCGAGATCGCGTACGCCTTCGAGCCGCTGACGGACTACCTGATCGACGTCGTCGCCGTCCCGTCCGGCGCGGCGGCATCGGCGACGGGCCGGCGAATCCACCGTATCGGCTTCACCTCGTCGCGTTTCGGGACGATCGGCGAGCTCGCCGACCTCACGCGCCTGGCCGATGTCGAGCACCGGCTGTGCCCGACGCCCGCGGCGCTCATGGCGCTCCCCGTGGTTCCCGCGGGGAACCAACTGGACGACGCGTTCACGGCCGCCGGTCTCGGGGCACCGCAGGTCCCGCGCTACCCGAGGGTGCAGGTGCTCTGGTCGCCGGACGCGGTCCCGCAGCCCATCGCCGTCGTGGTCGAGGGCAGCGAGTCCATGTGGCGCACACGCCCGATGCCCAAGCAGGTGCCGGGGCCGCCGGATGCGTCCGATCCCGGGCACAAGTGGTGGGCGGCCGTTCGCGGCGACTGGCTCTCGCTGGCCACGTCGACCGCCGTCGTTGCCGCGGGCGAGCCGGCCCGGGCCGGGATCACCCGGATTGTGCCCGGCCCCGGCGGGACGCGGGCGGTGGTGCTGCTCGCCGCCGGTGCCCGCGGATCAGAGGTCAGGCTGGACCTCGTCGTGGCGGGCGATGCGCTCGCTGGAAGCGCGGAGCAGCGGTCGGAAGCGGTACGGCTGCTGCTCGACCGGGCGCCCTGGGAGGTTGTGGACTGATGGCCGGGCTGCGCATCGCCTCGGCGTACTGGTTCCGCGCCGAGGGCGCCGTCATCCCATGGTCGGAGGTCTTCGAGCGTGAGCTCGAACGGCTCCGTGGCGCCGAGGTCGACGAGCGTCTCCTCGCCCGGCGCAAGGAGGCGATCGGCAAGACCCCGGTCCAGGTCGCGCTGCGCTGGTCGTGCGCGGACCGCCTGGGCGTGCCGATCGAGCCGTTCACCGTGTGGGTACGGCTCCCGCACGACGAGGCGAAGCAGGTGGATGTCCAGGAGAGCACCGTCGACGGCGGTACCCGCCTGTCTTGGAGGGGCGCGGCCGCGATCATCCAGGTGAGCTGCGACGTCGTCGACCCGTCGCGCGCGGTGGGCCTGTTCGCGAGCCGCGGCGGCCTGTCGCTGCGCGAGACGGTCGGCGCGGTGTCGGTCCGCCAGCCGAACGGCGGCCGGGTCTCCCTCGATGTGCGCACGCCGGGCGCCACCCGGGCGTTGCTCGTGAACGGCACCAACCCGCAAGTCGGCATCCGGCTCCTTCAGGACGTCCTCGACGATCCGGGTTGGCGCGAGCTCGAGCGCGTCGGCCTGCCTGCCGACGACCCGTGGGCCGGCACGGCCTACCGCCCCACGCCGCAGGGCCTCGTGACGGCCCTCACGGATCCGGTCACGGCCGCGCTCGAGCGACTCGACCGCGGCAGCCCGCCGATCGGCTGGGAGGTTGCGACCGAGACCGGACGGCTCGCCCCGACCTGGGCTGCGCCCGACCCCACGCGACTCGTGGAGGAGATCCGCAAGACGGTGCTGCCGGTCGTCGAGCCGATCCTCGCGCCTGGCATCCTGCCGCCCGACCAGGCGGCCGTTCCGCCGTGGACGCCGACGGTTGCCGGTCCCCAACGCGGGACCCGCGCTGGGACGCTGCCCGCGAGTGCGAAGATGGCCGCCCTGTCGCTGTTGACGTTGCCGGCGGCGTCCGAGCCGTTCCTGGCCCTCGGCCTCGGGTTCGGGACGGCGTACCGCCTCGAGGACGGGCACGACGTCGGCATCGACGGTCCGCTGTCGCGCGCCGAGTTCCTGGTCACGGGCGAGTACGACGAGACGCCACGCCGCACCGGCCCGGCGACGGTCTGCGCGTACGTGCCCTCGCCGGCCGTCCATGGCCGAATGACCCGGCCGACGAACCTCGTCGCGGACCGGGCAGGGCTCGTGGCCCCGGACGCGACCGACGAACCGTGGCGCGAGTCCGTGCGCGTGACCTGGGATCGGCTCCCGTCCGCGGCCGCCCTCGGGCGCCCATCCGGCGCGCTGGTCGCCCGCTTCGACCCTGCCGGTGCGCCGGTCGCCGAGGCGCTCGTCGAACGCCGGCCCGCGGGCGACCTCCGTCCCCTTATCCCCGTGCCGGATGGACCACCCGATACGCCTGGCCACGCCCGGACATCGCTCGTCGACCGGGCCGCCGAGATCCCGCTGGGCAGCGGCGGTCGAAGCGCCGGCTACGCCGTAGCAGTCGAAGACGTGTTCGGCGTCTGGTCGACGTGGGAGGACGTGACGTACTCGGGGCTGGAACCCGGACCTCCGCTGCCTCGGGTCCTGGCGCTCTCGCTCTCGAGCACGTACTCCGGGGCCGCCGTCTGTCCGGCCACGCTCGAGGTCGAGCTGTCGGTCGACTGGGCGGACCGCACGCCGACGGGTGTCGACCTGGCCGCCTCCTTCTTCCCGATGTCCGGGCCGAACGCCGGGCCGCCCCCGGGCATCGACCCGGACTTGCCGGCACCGCCGGGCTGCTTCCGGCGAGACGTCGCGATCCCGTTCACCGGCGCAAGCCTCGGCCCCGCGAGTGGTCTCACGATCGATCATCTCGACTCGGCCGGCCAGGAGCTCGTGGCTCCGGGAAACCTGCAGGGCATCCAGGGCCGCCGGTACCGCGTCCGACTCCCGATCCCCACGCTCGACTTCGGGTCGACGCCGCGCTGGGGCGTCCAGGTCTGGCTGCGGACCTCCCTCCTGGCGCTTCCCGGCGTGATGCCGTGGTCGCCCGATCCGGGCCATCCGGCCCTGACTGCCGCGGCGAGCCCAGTCCCGGCCGCGCCGCTCCCGGCGCCCCTGCCGCCGGGCGTCCCCCTCGGGTCCACGCCGGACGCCCAGGGGCAGAGCCATGCTCGCGTTCTGTGGTCGATCCCGGCCGGCTCCGACGTCGCGACGGTCGTCGTGTGGGAGGCGTCGGAGTCGGCAATCCGATCGGCCGCGTCGGAGGCGCCGCGCGCGCCCGATGGCCAGCTCCCGGGCTGGCGGCTGGCCGACCTCCGGGTGGCGTACGACGGCCTGACGCCCGCACGACGTCGCAGCGCGTTCCGGAAGCTCCGCGAGCTCCCGGGGACCGCCCGCGACACAGACATTGCGCTCCCGAAGGGGTCCACGGACATCCACCTGTTTGCGGTCACGACCATCACGTCGACGGGGGTCGAGTCGCCGTGGCCGGCCGGTACCCCCGCGCATGAGCAGCTTCAGGCGGTCATGGCGCCGCGACTCCGGCAGCCCGCAGCACCCACCTTGCGCACCACCGTCGCCGCGGACGGCACGGTCACCATGCGGGCCGCCAGCGCGAGCCGGATTCCTGTCCAATGGTTCCGCCTGTTCCGCACGCGGTCGGCGGTTGCGGCGCGATCGGCCGAGACGATGGGCCCGCCGTTCGCGGTGGTGGGGGCGGTCGCGCCCGCTCCCGGCACGCTCCCCGACCCGGGCACCGGCGAGCTGACCTACACGGCGACGTGGAGCGGTTCGTTCGACCCGTCGTGGGACGAGTGGCTCGTCCGGGCTGTCGCCGTGCCAGTGGACGGCGTGCCGCCGGAGGCCGTGCGCGGCATTCCGTCGCCAGCCTGCGACGTGGTCGGTCTGGTGGTCCTGCCCCCGGGGCCGCCCGACCTCGCGCTCCTCGTCGGCGACATCTGGGGCGCGGCGCACGATGGCGTCGTCGTCCGGGCCTCGACATCCGCGCCCGTCCGCACCGTCGCGCTCGGGAGCCACCGGATCGGCGGCAACGCCGGCGCCGACACCATCGCGCTGGTGTCGCTCGAGTCGCTCGCCGAGGACCTGGCCGAGCCGCCCGCCGGCGCGACGCCCGGCCCCGCGCTCGTGCGCGGGGAGCGGGCGACCGGTCGAACGCCGCTGACGGTTTGGTTCACGCGCCCTGTCGCGGCCGATCCCGTCGCCGTCACGCTGCGCGTGGTGGATCCGCTTGGTCGGATCACCGAGCAGGCGCTGACGGTGCCAGGCTGGGTCCCACCCGCGCCGCCGACGCTCGACTTGCTCGACGTCGTCACGCTCGTTGGACGCGGCACGGTGGTCACCATCCGCTCCGACGCCCCGATCGACGCCAGTCCGCCGTTCGTGATGGACGTCGTTGCCCGTCGTTCAGGTGGCCGCAGGCCGACGCCGTTCCCGCCACTGGGTATTCCCCAGGTCCTCACCCGGTCGTTCCCGTTGGATACGATCCCCGAACGCCCAGGCCCGTTCCCGCTTGCCCGGCCGATTCAAGCGATCCGAACCACCGGAGGCGTTCCCTTCGAATACGAAGTCCTGATCCGCATGGAGCCACCATTCGCGGCGCGGGTCACCATCGTGGCGCCCGACGGCGCCCGTGCATCGATCGATGTGGCGGTCCCGTAGCGGTTACTGCTGGTAGCGCTCCACGACCTCCGCCGGGCGGAGCTGCGCCTCCTCGGGGTCGAGGCCGGCGTCGCGGCGCGCCTGGCGCTGGTGGAGCAGGTCGTAGCACCGGTCGAGCTCGACCTTGATCGTGTCCAGGCGCTCCTGGTCGGCGGTGCCGAGCCCCCCACCCGCCGAGGCGCGCTCCCAGAGCTGCGCCTCCTCGTTGGCGAGGGCGTTGATGTGGTCCAGGATCGGGCGGTCCGTCATGGGTGAAGCTCCGGTGCGGTGACTCGAGACGAGCCTACCGCGCCATCGCCTGTGGCGGCGGCTGGCGCGGTTCGTCTACCTGGGTTCCTCGGCTACCGGGCGGTCGCGTGCGTCCGCGACGCGAGCCGCGACTCGAGGCCGGGGACGGCGAGCGTCGCCAGCCCAACGACGATGCCGGCGACCAGCAGGAGCGCCCGAATCGTCGGGTCGACCGAGAGGCCGAGCGCCGCGTCGATCCCGATGGCACCCGGACCGGCCAGGCCGACGGCGGCCGCGCCGACGCCGAGGACGAGCGGGAACTCGATCCCGGACTTGCTGTTGAAGAAGCCGTGCGGCAGGTGGACCTTGCCGATGATCACGGTGGTCTGCGCAACGAGGATCGCGGCCACGAGCGGGGTCAGGAAGCCGACCGCGAGCAGCAGGCCGCCGACGAGCTCGACCAGGGCCGAGACGGTCCCGAACAGCTTGGCGGGCCGGAAGCCCATGTGCTCGATGATGCCCGTCCAGGCGTTCAGCCCGGGGCCGCCCCACCAGCCGAAGACCTTCTGCGCGCCGTGCGCGGCGAACGTGAGCCCCACCGCGAGCTGGAGGATGAAGAGAGAGAGTTCGTTTGCGTCCATGTTCGTTCCGTAGCCTCGATGTGTGTTGATGGCAACACCACTTGTCCGACACCAAGAACGCTACGCCTAGATAGTTGCAATGTCAACGATATTCTGGGACATGCGGCTCTCGACCGCCGATCGGCCGAGATGCGATCCTCCGCGTCATGGGCGAGCCGGGTCGGGTCGAGGTGGTCTGCGGGCCGATGTTCGCGGGCAAGACCGAGGAGCTGCTGCGGCGCGTCCGGCGCGCGACGATCGCGGGCCGCCGGGTCGTCGTGTTCAACCACGCGCTCGACACGCGGCACGGCGCCGACCGCCTCGCCTCGCACGCGGGCACCGACTTCCCGTCGCTGGCCGCGTCGAGCCCAAACGAGATCGAGGCGGCCGTTCCGGACGGCACGGACGTGGTGGCGATCGACGAGGCGCAATTCTTCGGGCCCTCGATCGTCCCGGTGGTCGGCCGGCTCGCCGATCGTGGCATCGTCGTCATCGTCGCGGGGCTCGACGTCACCTTCGACGGCCGCCCGTTCGAGCCGCTCCCCTCCCTCATGGCGCTGGCGGAGCGGGTCGACAAGCTGACCGCGATCTGCACCGTGTGCGGTGAGGAGGCGGTCTTCCACGTCAAGCTCGCGGCGACCGCGGCCGGCCCCGATGACCTCGTCGCGGCCAACGTGGGCGGGACGGACCTCTACCAGGCGCGCTGCCGGCGCCACTTCACGATGGCAGCCCCCTGAGCTACGTCCCGCGCCAGGACCGGTGACCCTCGCGAGCGCGGGCTGGTCGCAGCGCGGCCTTAGGTTTCCTCGGCGGGGGTCGCCTTCGCTCCTTGGCGGCGGCGAGTCGGTGTCGGCGGCGCCTCCGCCTTGGGCGTTCGCACCCGCCGGCGTTGCGACGTCGGCGTCGCTTCGACCGCAGGCTGAGGCACCCGGAGGGCCATCCGTTGTGCCGCGATCGCTTCGAACAGCGCCTCCAGCGCGATCGGTTCCTCCTCCACGGCGGGGGCATCGAGCTCGATCGCGACAGGTGGCTCCGGGACTTGCTCGACCAGCGCGGCCGACACGGCGACGAGCGTCATGCTCGGGACCCAGCCGACCAGATTGTCCGGCGTGCGGACCTGGGTCCAGATCTCGGCACACTCGAGCACGTTGACCTCGTCTCCCCCGTCCAGCTCCTGCATCAGCCGGCCCAGGACGTCGTCCGGACGATCGAGGAGCGGCACGCCGTCGTAGCGAACGTGATGGAGCCCGGCGAGGTCCTCGCCGGGCGTGACGAACACCATGGGAGCACGGGCGCGCGCGATGGGCGCACGGGCGCCCGGCGCGACCGCCGGCGATCGATCCGGCCTGCGGGCGGCCGCCAGGGCGGGATCAAGCCAGCGGGGAACGCTTCGATCGCGGCCCCCGGGATCGACAGCCGACTGCAGACCCGCGGACGACCCTTCGATCTCGGATGCATCCGACGGCCGACGGCGCCCGAGGATGTGGAACATGCGCCCGGCAACGCCCGCGGGGCCACTCATGTGTCCCGACCGTCCGATGGCGTCGCCCGCATGCCGAAGGGTGCCGCGGTCGCATCAAGCGTGAGCAAAGTACCCAGCGTCCAGAGCCTCGTTCTCCCCGGTACCAGCACCGCTAGGATCGCCCCAGAGACGGCCCGCGTCATTGGCCCTTCCGTCAGCGGTCGGCCATCCAACGGTCCAACGACAGTCCCAATCGCGCCCGACAACCGCACGTGAATGGAGCGCCATGCATACAGAAGCCGAGGTCCTCGCCGTCTCGGCATCCTGGGATGCCGCTCTGGTCGCCAACGACCCCGTGGGGTTCGCCGGCTTCGTGACCAACGACTGGGTCTACGTCGGCCCCGCCGGGGCAACCTCGAAGGGCGACATCGTCAATGCCATCACGGCAGGGCGGCTGGCGCATCACACCATGCGCACGATCGGGGTGCCACGAGTCGCGGTCTACCGCGACACCGCCATCGTGACAGCGCGCAAGGCCAGTACGGGAGCCTGGAACGGCGTGCCCTACGACGCCGACGAGTGGATCTCAGAGGTCTATGTACGGCAAGGCGGTCGATGGCTGTGTGCCCTCAGCCAGAAGTGCCCGGCAGAGCCCTGAGCCAATGAGCGCCGCTTCGAAGGGAGAACGGCCTCGCGTACCATGGCCTTGACACGCAGACCGGATCCGGTGGCGCGACGCGTCTCGCTTGTTTCCAGGATCGGGCCCGGGACATGCGAGTGGCCCAACGCTGGCGAGTGGCCAAATTGGTAAGGCACCTGACTCTGGATCAGGAAATTGAAGGTTCGAGTCCTTCCTCGCCAGCCAACTCCCCAAATCGTGCGCGCCAACCCCGCTCGAATCGCCCGTCCGGCAGGGACCGGCGGTAGAGGACGGCTGACGCTGGATAAGCTCGACAGGCGGGTCGAATCCTTCCTCACCAGGCAGCTCCCGATCAGAATCCGTCGACTTCAATCACAGCGTCGGCGAACGCTCGAGGCGCTTCCTGCGGCAGGTTGTGCCCCACGCCACCGGTGAAGACATGGTGCGCGTACGGCCCGGTGAACTTCTCGCGATACGAACCGGCCTCCGGGTGGGGCGCTCCATTCGCGTCGCCTTCCAGCGTGATCGTGGGGACGGTGATCACCGGCCCCTGCGCCAGCCGCTCTTCGAGGTCGTCGTACTGCGGCTCGCCGTCGGCGACTGCCGATCCGCCAACGGTAGTTGTGGATGACGATGTCGACGTGATCCGGGTTGTCGAACGAGGCCGCGCTCCGATCGAAGGTGCTCGTCGTCGAAGTCCCAACGCGGCGACGCGGTCTGCCAGATCAGCCGGTCGAAATCGTGTCGTGTATCGCTCGTAGCCCGGCCCGCCCGCGTTCGGTCGCGAAGTAGAACTGGTACCACCAGGCGAGCTCCGCTCTCGGCGGCAGGGGCCTCCTGTTGGCTTCGCGACTGCCGATCAGGTAGCCGCTGACGGAGACGAGCGCCTTGCAGCGCTCGGGCCACATTGCGGCGACGATGCCGGCCGACCGGGCTCCCCAGTCGAAGCCGGCGACGATCGCCTTCTCGATCGTCGAGCGCATCCATCAGGGAGATCACGTCGAGGGCGAGCGCGGCCTGTTCGCCGTTGCGAAACGTCTCCTCCGAGAGGAAACGCGTCGTGCCGAAGCCGCGGAGATGCGGGACGATCACGCGGTATCCAGCGGCCGTCAGCAGGGGCGTCACCTCCGCGTAGCTGTGGATGTCGTACGGCCAGCCGTGCAGCAGCACGACGGCCGGTCCGTCCGGCCGGGCCTGCGTCCACGTAGCCGACGTTGAGGACGCCGGCGTCGATCTGGCGGATCGGCCCGAACGCGGTCGCCGGCGCCTCCGCGACGCTCATCCGCACGGCGACGGCCGACGTCGCCTCGACCGCCTGGACGATCACCTCGGTCACGGCCTCGGGCTGGGAGACCATGACCACGTGCGAGCCCTCGACCTCGGTGATCGTGGCGCCCGCGCGCTGCGCCATCGAGCGCGTCAGATCGGCGCCGGCAGCCCGATCGCCGGTCGCGACGACTGCCCACGACGGCCGGTCCTTCCAGGCGGGCGCCGTGGCGGGATCGGAGAACGCCGCGTCGGCGACCGGTCGCTGCGTGGCCGCCATGACCGCGGCCGTCTGGGGCGGCAGGTCGCCCGCAAACGCGTCGCGGAACTTCGCCGGATCGACCACGAACTCGACAGCCGATGCGCCCGCGCCGGTCGGGTACTCGTGCGGGACGAGTGCCGGCATCAGGATGCTGTCCTTCGAGGTCGGCGTGACCTGACCGAGGATCTCGCCCTCATCCGGCACGAAGGCGGCGACGAAGACGAGGCCCACGACGTTCGAGAAGCGCTTCGCGGCGTTGCTGATCACGGCCCCGCCGTACGAATGACCGACCAGGACGACAGGCCCGTCGAGCTGGCCGAGAACGCCCTCGAGATACGCGGAGTCGGCCGAAAGCCCGCGCAGCGGGTTCGCCGGAGCCGTCACGCTGATGCCCTTCGCCTGGAGGCGCTCGATCACGCCGTTCCAGCTCGAACCGTCGGCGAAGGCACCGTGGACGAGCACGACCGTGGGTCGGCCCGGGATCTCGGTCACGTGACTCATGACGCCCTCCTTTCGGCGCCGGAACGGGCCGGCGGCGGACCGTTCGTCCGCCGCCGGCCAAGGTCCACGTTCGCGGTCAGCGCACCGACCGGAACGAGTTGCGCAGCTCTTCGGAGAAGATCTGCGGCTCCTCCCACGCGGCGAAGTGGCCGCCCTTCGGTGCCTCGTTGAAGTACGTGAGGTTCGGATAGACCTTGTCGGCCCAGCTCTTCGGGGCCTTGAAGAGCTCCTGCGGGAACACGGTGAACCCGGTCGACACCTTGATATCCGGCGCCTTCGCCCCGGACGCGAGGGCGGCCACGATGTTCTGGAAGTTCTCCCAGTAGAGCCGCGCCGCCGACGTCGACGTGTTGGTCAGCCAGTAGAGGGTGATGTTGTCGAGGACGTGGTCCCGGCTGAGGCCACCGGTCGGCTGGCCGTCGAGGAACGCCTTCGAGATCTTCGCGTAGCTGTCGGGGTCGTGGTCGAGTATCCAGGCAGCGGTCGCGAGTGGATCCATCGAGCCGTAGCCGATCGTCTGCGGCTTGGTGTTCATCTCCGCGATGTACCCGGCCCGGAAGGTTTGCTCGATCCCGGCGAGCGCCTCTGGCTCCTTCTCGGCTCGCGAGGCGATGACGCCGACGATCGCGCGCTTGACGAGCCCCATCGCGAACGTGTCACCGAAGAGCGCTGCGCCGACCGAGGTCGGGAACGCGCTGAGGAAGTTGAGGTGGATCCCGATCAGCCCCGCGGGCGCCTGGCGCGCCATCGCGTCGGTGACGGTCGCACCCTGGTCGCCGCCCTGTGCGACGTACCGGGTGTAGCCGAGGCGGGTCATCAGCTCGTCCCAGGCCTGGGCGATCTTGTTGCCGCTCCAGCCGAGCTCGGTCGGCTGGTCCGAGAACCCAAAGCCGGGCATGGACGGGATCACGACGTGGAACGCGTCTGCCTCGGTCCCGCCATACGCGGTCGGGTCGGTCAGGGGGCCGATGACGTCGAGCATCTCGATCACCGAGCCCGGCCAGCCGTGGGTGATGATCAGCGGCAGCGCATTCTCGTGGCGTGACTTGACGTGGATGAAGTGGATGTCGAGGCCGTCGATGTTCGTCTTGAACTGCGGAAGCCCGTTCAGCCTCGACTCGACTTTGCGCCAGTCGTAGTCGGTGGCCCAATACTTCGCGACCGCCTGGAGCGTCGCCAGCTGTACGCCCTGCGAGGCATCGCCGACGAGCTCCTTGGTCGGATAGCGAGCGGCATTCAGGCGCCGCCGTAGATCAGCGAGGTCTTCCTCGGGTGTGTCGATCTTGAAGGGGCGGACGTCAACGCCCGCCTCGATCGTCATGGTCATTTGCGAACTCCTCTCTTCCCTGTCTGTCCAGGTCCATCGCTCCTGCGCTCAGCGCAGCGATCGGAAGGCAGTGCGCACCTCCTTCGCAAGCAGCTCCGGCTGCTCCCAGGCGGCGAAATGTCCGCCCCGATCGACGACGTTGAAGTGGATGAGCTTCGGATAGGCCTGCTCCGCCCAGCTCCGCGGAGCCGGATAGAGCTCGTCCGGAAACACGGTCACCCCGACCGGGATGTCGACGCCCTTGACGTCGAAGAAGCCGAGATGGCTCTCCCAGTAGAGGCGTGATGCGGAGATCGCCGCTGTTCGTCAGCCAGTAGTGGGTGACGTTGTCGAGGACGTCGTCTCGCGAGAGTCCACCCGGGCCTGCCCGCGAAGGCCCGATCGATCAGCTCGTAGCTCTTCTCGTCGTGGTCGAGCATCCAGGCGGCCAGACCGACCGGCGAGTCCGCGATCCCGTACAGCGTCTGCGGCCGAAGGCCCATCTCCTGGGCATACGCGGTCCCGGTCGCGAAGAAGTGGACCAGGATGTCGTAGGCCTTCTGCTCATCGACTGACAGACCCGCCGGCGCCGCGGCCCCCGACCGAACACCCTGCGAGATCTCGGGCGAGAGCGTCGCCGGCATGTTCGTGTGGATGCCGAGCAGTCCCTCGGGCTTGAGCAGCGCCAGCTGCTCGGTGACGGCATTGCCCCAGTCACCGCCCTGAGCCACGTAGCGCTCGTACCCGAGGCGCTTGCATCAGCACGACCCAAGCGCGCGCGATGCGGATCGGGTCCCAGCCGGTCTCGGTCGGCTTGCCCGAGAAGCCGTGGCCTGGCAGGGACGGGATGACCAGATGGAAGGCGTCGGCCGCGCTCGGCGCCGTGGGCCGTCGGATCGGTCAGCGGCTCGATGATCTTGAGCTGCTCGATCGTGGAGCCGGGCCAGCCGTGGGTGACGATCAGGGGGAGCGCGTCGTCGTGCTTCGAGCGGACGTGGATGAAGTGGATGTCGACGCCGTCGATCTCGGTGATGAAGTGGGGCAGGGCCGCGAAGCGCGCCTCGAACCTGCGCCAGTCGTAGTCGGTCGGCCCAGTAGCTGGGCCAGCGCCTGGATCGTCGCGAGCCGCACGCCCTGGGATCGATCCGTCTCCCGGTCGGGCCACCTGGTCGCGCCGATCCGACGCCGCAGGTCGGCGAGCTCCTCGTCCGAAACGACGAACGTGAAGGGGCGGATCGCCTCCGGGTCGGCTGCGGCAGCGCGGCCGGGATCGGGCAGTGTGATCGACATCAGGCGACTCCTTCCCCGTTGGGCCGCGCTCAGTCACTCCGCGGCGGTTTGAGGTCATACCATCGCGCCCATCAGCACCCCGGTCGCGCCCGTCACATCACTGGTCATGTCCCCGGTCAGGCGTTCGGAGGAGTGCCTTCAATGGCCCGAACGCACCGATCCGATCTGCCTCGGGAGTAAGATTCCGATCCAAGCCACGGCCTCGAGGGAGGGCGGGGGTCGTGCGATCCACGACAGACGCGGGACAGGTGCTGGTCGGAAGGCGCAACGAATGCGCCCGGCTGGATCGGCTGATCGCAGACGCGCGACGCGGCACGAGCGCTGCGGTCGCGGTGCGGGGCGCGGCAGGCATCGGCAAGACTGCTTTGCTCGACTACGTCCTCGGGCACGCGGCCGGCTGTCGCGTCGTTCGCTCGTCCGGGGTCGAGTCCGAGATGGAGCTGCCCTTCGCCGGGCTTCATCAGCTGTGCGTGCCGTTCCTCGACGGGCTCGAACGCTTGCCGGGCCCCCAGAGCGACGCACTCGCGACGGCATTTGGGATGCGCGCCGGCCCCCCACCAGATCGGTTCCTCGTCGGGCTCGCCGTTCTCACACTCCTCGGCGACGTCGCCGAAGCCCAACCGTTGATCTGCCTGGTCGATGACGGACAGTGGCTCGATCGAGCGTCGGCCCAGGTCCTCGGCTTCGTGGCGCGGCGGCTGGCGGCGGAGTCGATCGTGATGCTCTTTGCCCTGCGCGAACCCGACGACATCGCCGAGTTCGCAGGCCTTCCGGATCTGACGCTTGGACCCCTCGCCGAGCCTCAGGCACGGACGGTCCTCGTCTCTGCCGTCCCCGGCCCTATCGACGAGCCGGTTCGGGAGCGGATCCTCGCGGAGGCGGCGGGCAACCCGCTCGCTCTCCTCGAATTGCCGCGAGGTTGGACGCCTGCCGCATTCGCCGGCGGTTTCGGCTTGCCGGACAGCGTCTCTGTCTCGGCCAAGGTCGAGGAGAGCTTCCGTCGACGCCTCTCCCCGCTCCCACCTGACACACGCAGCCTGCTGCTGGTGGCGGCCGCCGAGCCGCTCGGTGACCCCGTCCTGGTCCTTGCTGCCGCGGCGCGGGTCGGTATCTCCCCTGACGCAGCCGACGCTGCGGCCAGATCGGGCCTGCTCGAGATCAAGACCAGGGTTCGCTTCCGTCATCCGTTGGTCCGCACGGTGGTGTATCGGGAAGCATCGGCCGCTGAGCGTCGCCTGGCGCATGCAGCCCTTGCCGAGGCGACGGACCCGGTCCTTGATCCAGACCGCCGGGCATGGCACCTCGCCGCGGCGGCGGCCGGCCCGGACGAAGAGGTCGCCATCGAGCTCGAGCGTTCGGCCGGTCGTGCCCAGGCTCGGGGCGGGGTGGCGGCTGCGGCCGCATTCCTCGAGCGCAGCGTCGAGCTGACACCGGACTCCTCTCGTCGTGTGGAGCGAGGCCTGGCCGCCGCCGATGCGGCATTCCTTTCCGGAGCATTCGACTCGGTGGAGCGGCTCCTTGCGGACGCGGAGACCCACCCGCTCGATGGGTTCCAGCGCGCCAGAGCAGCGCTGCTCCGTGGCCACGTTGCCGTCGTGCGCGGGTACGGGAACGATGCGCCGCCCTTGCTCCTGGACGCCGCGAGGCAGCTCGAGCCCTTCGACCGCGAACTTGCCCGGGGTGCTTATCTGACGGCCTACGGTGCGGGGATGTCCGCCGGGCATCTAGGCGACACGGGGGTATTCCTCGAGATTTGCCGGTCGGCCGAGGGATTCCACGCGGCGACGGGCACGGAGGGTCCGCTCGATCTCCTGCTCGAAGGCTTGGCCAGGATGCACACCGACGGTCGTGCCGTCGCCATCCCCATCTTCCAGCGCGCGGCGAAGGCCCTGGGCCAGATTCCCGCTGAGGATGTCGTGCGTTGGGGTTGGACGGCACCGATGGCCAGCAACGTCATTTGGGACTCCGACGGCAGCACCGCGATCTTCGAGCGGCAGGCACGGATCGTCCGCGAGGTGGGTGCCCTCGCCGAACTACCCGTGTTCATCTCCTCGGTCGCGCTCGACAGGGTGTGGACCGGGGACCTGGCTGGTGCTGAAGCGCTCGTCGCCGAGAGTGAAAGCGTTGCAGGGGTGATCGGCAGCCAGCTCCCGCCCTTCGCGGGACTTCGGCTGCGCTGTTCGCAGGGCCGCGAAGCGGAAGCGTCCGCTCTTATCGACGGCACACTCGCGAGAGCGGAGGAGGTCGGGGCTGGTCTTTTCGTGAGGGTGGCTCAATGGGCCGCCGCGGTCCTCTACAACGGCCTCGCCCGCTACGCCGAGGCGGCATCCGTTGCTCGTCAGGTGACGTCCAACGACACCGATCCGTATCCGGCGATGTGGGCCCTGCCCGAGCTCGTCGAGGCGTCCACACGGACCGGCGAGAGCGACCTTGCACGCGGAGCGCTCAAGCGGCTGGCCGAGATGACGCTGCCCGCTGGCACCGACTTCGGACTCGGGATCCTGGCACGTTCACGTGCGCTCTTGGAAGATGGCGCCGCCGCGGAGGCGCTCTACCGCGAGGCGATCAAACGGCTGAGCCGCACGCAGGTCCGCCCTGAGCTCGCCCGTGCTCATCTGCTGTATGGGGAGTTCCTGCGTCGCGAGGGGCGACGTGTCGACGCGCGCGAGCAGCTTCGGACCGCATACGACGCCTTCGTCGCGATCGGCATGGAGGCTTTCGCGGAGCGCGCCCGTCGCGAGCTCCTGGCGACCGGCGAGACCGTCCGTCGGAGAAACGTCGAGACGCGCGATCGACTCACCCCGCAGGAAATGCAGATCGCGCGCCTCGCCAGCGAAGGGCACACGAACCCGGAGATCGGCGCACAGCTGTACTTGAGCCGGCGCACCGTGGAGTGGCACCTGCGGAAGGTGTTCGACAAGCTCGAGATCCGTTCCCGCCGGGAACTCCCTGCAGCACTCGTGCGAACAGCGCGGGATCACCTTTCGGACTAGCTGCCGCGGACCCCACTGGTCGCTGGCGGGTGGGGCCCAACCAGTGACTCTCACGGGCGCGAATACGGCCCGCAGCGCATCACAGTGTCCGGGCGCGTTGTCGCGCGGAATGGCGAACCGGAGTCGGGCCTGTGGACATGAAGCTCGAGGTCGTCGTGCTGCCCGTCTCGGATGTCGATGGCACTAAGGCCTTTTATCTGTCCGCGGGGTTTCGGGAGGATTTCGACTACTCCTCTGGCGACGACTTCAGGGTCGTGCAATTCACTCCGCCCGGTTCGGGCGCTTCGATCGTCTTCGGCACGGGAGTCACGGGTGCCCCTTCGGGATCGGTCGAGGGGCTTCAGCTGGTGGTGGCCGACATCGAGGCCGCACGGATGGCGTTGATCGAGCGTGGGGTCCAGGTAACCGACGTCTTTCACGACATGGGCGGTGTCTTCTACCATCGGTCGCCCGCGCACGAGATCCCCGGCGTCGACCCGGACCGGCGGTCGTACGTCTCGTTCGCCCGCTTCTTCGACCCGGATGGGAACGAGTGGGTCCTCCAAGAGGTCAGCCAACGCGCACCCAGGCGATGACGGTCTCCACCCGCTTGCCCCCGTCGCGTGTCCCAGTACATGAACCCGTGACCTGACGGGCGCGACCCACCTGAACCGCAATCACCGTAGGGGTCCGGTCATCTCCGTGAGCGGCGACGCCTGATTCCGGATGGCACGTCATCGGCAGCGAAGGAGAGAGTCATGAACGGTCTGACCCACAGCAGCATCGTGGCTCGAAGGGCCGGCGTTTTCCGGCTCGGCGCCCTCATCGCGGCCGCCTTGTTGCTCTCGATCTCGGTCTTCTCGACCAGCGCCCGAGCGGCCGAGTCAGACCCGACGATCGTCTTCGTGCACGGCGCGTTCGCAGCGCCTGCCGGATGGGACGGTGTGGTTGACGCGTTGCATAAGGACGGCTACCAGACGGCTACTCCCACGCTCGGCCTCGAGTCCGTGGCGGACGACGTGGCCATCGTGCGGTCGACGCTGGATTCGATCCCGGGAGACAAGATCCTGGTGGGACATTCCTACGGCGGGTTCGTGATCACCAACGCCGCCAGCGGGCGAACCGACGTCCGCGGTCTGGTCTACACGGCGGCGTACGTGCCGGACAGCGGCGAGACGATCACCGATCTGAGCGTCGGCTACGCGCCAGGGACGTTCCTGGATCATCTGGTGTTCAACCCGTACCCCATCGCCATCGTCGACCCGCAGTTCTTTCCCGAGGACTTCGCCCAGGACTTGAATCCCCAGCTGGGCGCCGAGATCGCAGCCGAGCAGATCCCGACGAGCCTGGCTCTCTTCCTCACGCCATCCGGCCCCGCCGCCTGGCACGCGCTCCCGTCGTGGTACGCAGTCTCGGGCCACGACCGCGCCATCGACCCTGCCCTGCAGCGGTTCATGGCCGAGCGCGCTGGATCGACGACCGTCGAGTTCGAGGCGGCGAGCCACGTCGGGGGCCTCACACACTACACGGCGCGCTTCGTGAAGCTGATCGAACAAGCGATCGACGCGACCGCAACGTGATCTGACAACTCCGCAGACTTGCACCGGGCTGCGCGGATGGCGTTCTTCTCCCGTCCGCGCAGCGCCGCAGGTGCTACCTGCACTGTCCTCGACCATTCGGTACCGTCGCAAGGGAAACGCGATGACCATCGCCGTGATCGGCGCGACGGGCCACGTCGGCCGCGAGATCGTCCGCGGCCTTCTCGCGCGCGGCGATGAGGTCTCCGCGCTGGTTCGCGACGCCGACGAAGGCAGACGCAATCCTCGCAGGGCTCGCCTAGACGCCTTGTTCACCTGGTCCCGGTCGAGCCAGAGGGCCAGACATTCTTGGGTGTCCTAACTGCCGCGGCTTTGGTGGCGGCTTTGCTCCGGGGAGCACGTCGGTAAGTGCCGGCTGACCCTGGATCAGGAAATTGAAGGTTCGAGTCCTTCCTCGCCAGCCAAATCTCCCGGATCGTGCGTGCCAAGGGCTCTAACTACGGCGCGCATCACCCGCAAGGGCGGCAACGTCCGTCGCGGTGGCCGCCGGTTGCGTTGCAACCGGCGGCACGGACTCGATGGTGGTACCGCTGCACCTGTGCCGGCCAGGGCCAGCGCGATTGCACAGGCAACTGCTGTTCGCTAGACGATCATTGACCGATCGGGGTCCAGGTGCGGCCACCGTCGCTCGTGGTCAGCAGCATGGACTTCAGCCCGGTGCCATCGCACAGGGCGTCCGGCGCAGGACTGACCCAGCTTCGGCGCGGACCACAGGTGTGCAACGCCCAGCCGTGATCCGGTGAGATGAAGCTCGTGGAGATCCCGACGTTGGCTACGGTCGCTCCAGTGATCTCGCGCCAGGTGCTGCCGCCGTCGACCGTTGACCAGATCGCCGAACCGTCGGCCGCCACGACGACTGCGGTGGTCGAGGACAAGACCTGCGCATCCCACCCGTGGTCGGTGTACGGCAGCACCTTCATCAGGCGCCACGAGTGGCCGTTGTCATCGCTGGCATACAGGGTTTCATGGTCGCGGTCGCTGATCGGTACGACGAGCGTGCCGTCATCCTGTACCCACGGGGTCCCGAAAACATCCTTCAGGGCGCCTGCGGGCATGGTGGCGTCGGTTGGGAACGAGCGTGCCGGCCACGTCGCGCCCCCGTCCGTCGACAACCAGAGGCGATCGTCGAACGGCTTGTTGTCAGCCTTGCCCACGGAGAATGAGAGGACACTAGTTCCGAGGACCGGGCTCAGCTTCCCCCCGCCGTCCGGCAAGGTCGAGACGACGGGGCCTGTCCACGTCCGTCCGCCGTCGGTCGTCTGATAGATGCGGAGCCGTCCGAGCGTGGCATCAGTGACGTCGTAGAAGGTGGCATTGCCGACGGCGGGGGTGCGGAACGTAAGAACGGGGTAGGCACCGAGCGGGTCATCGATCGAAGCCTCGACCCATGAGGAGCCGGCGTCATGGGTGATCGCGATCGTGACCGGAGACGTGCCGTACGCAAAGACCACGGTATCGGCGTCCAGCATGAGGACGGCGGCGTCCGGCTTGACGCCCGTCGGCGGCGGGATATCGCTCCAGGTATGGCCAGCATCGTTGGTGCGATACAAAGCCGAGTCTGTCGCCACCCACCCGACCGTGTCCGAGACGAGCCGGAACCGGTAGCTGCCGAGGTCGCCGAACATGCCCTCGTGGCCCGGCAACTGGTTGCTCGGGTTGGGCGTGGAGGACGCCGTCGCCCGTGCGGATGGGCTCGCTGACACGGAAGCCCCGACCACCGGGCCTGGGTTGGTGGACGGACCCGCTTCCCGCAGCCGACCGGTCTGCGGGATGAGCAGTGCCAGGAGGGCCACGATGCCCGCCAGCGCCAGCAAGCGGCCAGGGACCAGCCATTGACGGGGTCGCGGTCGCGCCAGCTCGTTGAGCCCCACGCGGATGCTCGTGGCCAGCGTTGGATCGGCTTCACGCGGCACCACGTCGGCGAATGCCGCCCGGATCTCACGCTCCAGTTCAGTCGACATCACAGTGCTCCCGGTCACGCTTCATACGCTTCGCGGAGTCGTTCGAGCCCGTAGTGCAGACGGGACTTGACGGTCCCCTGCCGGATGCCGATCCGCTCGGCGATCTGTTCGACGGTGAGGTCCTCGTAGAATCGTAGGAAGAGGACCACCCGATGCTCAGGCTTAAGCTGCCAGAGGGCGGTCCGCAGGGACTCACGGTGGACGAAGCCGTCATCGACGCCTCCGCCATCGCCGGCGGCGAACCGCAGCGCTCCCGCCATGGTCCGGTCTCGCGTCCGCTTCCGCAGGCGCGAGATCGACGTGTTGACGGTGATGCGACGCAGCCAGGACGCGGCCTTGGCCGGGTCCCGCAGGCGCGGCAACTGGCGCCATGCCGCGATGAACGCCTCCTGGGTCGCGTCACGCGCCTCGTCTGTGTCGCCCAGGATCGCGACAGCCACCCTGAAGGACTCGTCGAGGTGGCCCGCCATCAGGTCCTCGAACGCCGCGCTCTCGCGATGGACGGTCGACACCGGGTCTCGTGCGATTTCCTTCACATCTCACCTGCCTCCGACACAAGACGCGTGTCGTTGGGCGAAACGTTCACGGTCCCCGCGGTCCGCGACCGCCGAGCGCGACGCGCTCGCCAGTTGACGACCAAGTTACTGTCGCGTCCTCGGGGCCGGGCCCAGATCGTTCCCCCTTCTGTCAGGAGCACCATGTCGATCCAGGACGACGAGATCCGATCCCTGGGGCCGGTCCCTCGCAGCTCCCGGCGGCCGGGGCGCTCGTGGCTCATCGTGGGCCTGCCGCTCGCCGCGTTGTTCGCTCTTGTCGCCTTCGCGATGTTCGGGAGGTCGGCTCAACCGCCCAGCGTCGCGCCTGCGCTGGCCGTCCTCACCACATCGCCCTCGCCACCCGAGGCCGTCCTCACCCCGGTCATCGTCGAACCGAGCCCGGCGATCGCAGAGGAATGCGTGCCGGATCCAAGGACGTTCACGCCCGGCGCGCCGCTCGACCTGACGGGCCTCTGGGCCGGCGACGACGGCGGCATCTACTACGTGCGTCAACTCGGCAGCGTGATCTGGTGGAGTGGCATGTCGGACCGAGACCAGCCGCCCGCGTCGCTCGGCCGCGGCTGGAACAACGTGGGCCGCGGTGAGCTCGGAAAGAATCTCACCATCGTTTCCGATTGGGCGGACGTCCCACGTGGGGGAATCCAGGGCTATGGCACGGTGATCTTCAAGATCGGTCCCGATGCCAATGGCAACCTGCAGATCACCAAGCAGAGCGAGACGGGGACCGGCCGCGGCGACACGCTGTGGACACCCTGCGTTGGGGGGTAAGGGTCGCTCCTGGTGCCCTCCCGCGTGTCGAAGGCGTACTGCTCCCACGCCCGACGGCGCTCGACGTAGGTGGGGCGGGCCTGGGACCTTCCGCCCAACCTTCCGCGAGATCGTCGGCGAGACGCCGTGCGGCCACCGCTATAGCAGTGGGGGCGATCGTCGCGCCATCTGCGGTCGGCTCGCGGCAATGCGGCCGCGCAGGGCGAGAAATTGACATGCGATCCAGCAGTTTTGGAGAAGGCCTGCGGCTGGTCCCGTCGTAGGGTGAGTGACAACCCCACCGACACCAGGGCATGAACCGACACCCACGGAAGGAGACCCGAGATGCCCACCAAGCAGGCAGCGAAGCCTAACGAACAGACGAGCGACGCCGACAGCGTCTGGACCGACGAAGAGAAGGCCGCGGCCCGGGCGGCCGCCGCAGAGCGGAAGGCCGCGTCGAAGCGCAGCCCCGCCGACGAGCGCGCCGCGGGCTTGCAGGACCTCAAGGACAGCATCGCCAGGATGCCGGCCGACGACCGGGCGATGGCGGAGCGGGTCCACGCCGTCGTCACGGCCGCCGCGCCATCCCTCTGGCCGAAGACGTACTACGGCATGCCCTCGTACGCGAGGGAGGGCAAGGATGGCAAGGTGATCGCCTTCTTCAAGCCCAAGTCGAAGTTCAAGGTTCGCTATTCGACCTTCGGCTTCCAGCCCGACGCGAGCCTCGACGATGGCGACATGTGGCCGACCGAGTTCGCGGTGATCAAGCTCACCCCACGCACGGAGGCGCAGATCGCCGACCTCGTCAAGAAGGCAGCGGGCTGAGGCCTCACCTAACTCGCGGACCGATGGCGCACACTCGAGCCCGCGAGGCATTCGCCGTTCGCTCTTAAGTTGATTGGCCCCTTCGGCGATCCGAAGGGGCCATTTTGTCGAGAGCGAGGGGTGGCTATTTCGAATGCTTCGGCGAACCGTGAGCAGGATCCGCCTGGTGCGATTTCTTGTCCTTGGCGCCGTGGCCCTTGGCCCCGTGCTGGCCGGTCGCGTTGCCGTGATGCACGGTCGCGTCCTGGCCGGTCGCCTTGTCGTGGTGCACCGTCCGGTGCTTGACCGGCGAGCTGGCCGAGTCAGCGTCTGAGGCCGCGCTGGGGCTGGCTGCGGTTGCCGGCAGCGCCCCCGGGTTCTTGCCCTTGGTGGCGAAGTAGCTGACGCAGTCGCCCTGGTTCTTGAAGTGGTTGCCGGCACCGTCGATCATCGTCCGCCAGCCACCGTGCTTGCAGTCGTCCTTGGTGGGCACGATCTCGGTCACAACGACGTTATCGATGGCCGGGCCGTATTGGAACTGGGTCGTGCTGGTGAAGGTGAGCTTGGTGCTCGCGCTCGTCGCAAGGAACGCGTACGTCTCCTGCGTCCAGTTCATGTTGGAGAGCGTGTTGCCGCTGGCGTCGAAGGAATAGCTGCTCACCGTTCCGCCTGTCGCGCTGAGGTCGAGTGTCTTTATCGCGGGAGGACCGGCCGGATTGCCGGACATGTAGAAGGACACGGTGTAGTTGCTGCCGATCGTGGTCGCGAACGTCTGGCTGAGCGTGCCCGAATCCAGGCCACTCATGTCGATGCTCATCGATCCATCCTGGGCGGGCCAGTAGGTGCCGACCCAGTCGACGCTTCCCGCCTCGACGGTCCAGCCGTCCAGGCTGGTGTCACCGGCGTTCAGCTGTTCGAAGCCGAAGCCGTTGTCGACGTAGGTGCCCGTCTCGAAGCTGGCGTTGGTCGGCCCACTGAAGGCCAGCGCGGCTCCCGAGAGCGCGACTGCAGCCAACCCGCCGATCGCAATGCCAAGGCCAGATCGTCTCTTCACGAGGGAACCCTCCCTGCCGTTGGCAGTTGTGCCAGGACGAGCCTGTTCGTCGATCGGAATGCCCGCCCCCGGGAGAGCAACCGCGACCCTCGCGGCGCCACCCGACGGCTCTACCGTAGGTGCGGAGGCGCCGCCGTAAAGCGGGTCTTTGGTCCCGCCGTCGTGAGGATGATGTCCGGTGCGGCGCACCACTCCGGCGCCCCAACCCCGACCAGGCGCCACAACAACCTGCGGCGATCCTTCGTTAACACGCCGGACGGGGCGGCTGATCGGCGCTCGGGCGCACGCACATGCAAGCGTGATGGGACAACCGCCGACCCGGCCTGCCAGGAGGGCTGCAATGCGACGGACACATCCTCGCCTGCCGTTGGCGTCGGTGCTGGCACTGGTGACCGCCCTGGTGCGACGTGACAACGCGCACGTGAAGCTCCTCCTGGCGGTTGGCTGCCTCGCGCTCGTCGCCTGCGGCGCCGACACGCTGACCCCGTCGGCGGTGCTCCCGGCAGGATTGGGTGTTGGGATCGCTGGATTGCCGCGGTAAGATTCGCGTGACTCGAGTGGTCGTCTTCCGGCGGTGACCGATGCGCCGGAACCTGCGCCCCCATTGCCGGGCCGTTTGCCACCGTCGGTGACGCGCATGCGCGGCTCGCCCGGCAAGATCCCCGGGGACGAGATCCGAACCGAGCCAGGGTTGCCCGCACCCTTGCGCCGTTGAAGGCATGCCCGCGGGCGGTACCGGTCAATCGGGAAGGAGACCCGTCATGGCCTTGTCGGACAGCCTCCGGAAGCTCGCGGATCGGGCGAAGACCGCGGAGGATCACGCCGCCGCAGCGCAGAAGGAGGCGCGGGCGAACGTCCAGATCGCCGTGAACCAGGCCCAGGTGGCGGCCGACGCTGGGGCGAAGAAGCTGCAGACGCAGGCACAGGCGGTCAGCGGCGACGCCCAGGCGACGTGGGACGACGCTCAGAGCAACTGGTCCGCGCACGTCGCCAAGGTTCGGTCGGACATCAAGAAGCGGAAGGCACAGATGGACGCCTCGAGCGCCCAGCGACACTCCCAGGACGCCGACGCGGACGCGGCGCTGGCGATCCAGTACGCCTACGCGGCCATCGAGGAGGCGGAGTACGCCGTCCTCGAGGCCGTCCTCGCGCAGAAGGAAGCCGAAGAGGCGCAGATGGCTGCCGCCCGCTAGCCGTCGGCAGCTCAGTCACCGCGGTCGCGGCCGGAGCCATCAGGGCCCGGCCGCCCGTTTTCGTGGCAGGCGCTCGCGGGCAGCGGGTGCACCTCGCGGCGGTGCGCGACGTGCGGCGGAACTTGACCGATCGCGCGCGTGAGGGCATGGTCGCCCAGGAACACCGTCGCCGCGACGACCGACGCCCAAGTCGTCGGCACCGAACCTTCGGATGCCCAACCAACACGCGCGAGCCCACGACCGCCGTTCGACAAGGACCATCGCGTCGTGTGTGGTCGCGGCCGTCGCCCTGGTCGTGACGCTCCTCGATGTCGTGCCGGTGGCCGCGATCCCGCCGCCCTCCGCGCCCGCGCCCCGGGCGATCGTCGCGGCCGACGACCTCTTCGTCGACCTGTCCCAATCGGCCGTCAGCTACGACCCGACGACGAACCGGTCGCTCGTCTCGGTCACCGTGATCCCGAGTGGCGCCACCGCACCATGGACCTGGATCGTCGCCGTCCGCGGCAGCGTGGTCGCCTCGGGCTCGACGTCGGACGCCGACCATCACGACCACGGTCACGAACGACTGCTCGATCACGACGATGAGCGTGACCACGATGGTCACGGACAGCCTCGGACAATCGGGCCGAGCCGCGGCGATCCTCGACCCGTCGTCGTGTCCGCCGCCCCCGGCGCACGGCTATGCCGGGGACCGGATCCTCGCCCGGCCGACGCTGAGCGAGGCCTCGTTCGTCGATCGGCTCCGCGCGGTCGGGTCCCCGACACTTGCGTCGGGTCCGGCGATCTACCGGAGGCTCATCCGGGCCGGGGTGAACCCGGGCTTCGCGTTGGGCATGTTCCATGCCGAGAGCGAGTCCGGAACGCGCGGCTATGCGGTCATCACGAAGAACTGGGCCAACATCCTGTACTACCACTGGACCAAGCAATACGGGGCGACCCGGTATGCGCCGGGGAACGGCTACACGTACGCGAAGTTCCCGACCTGGCGCGCGGGGGTTCGGGCCTACACGGCGTTGCTGGCGCGCTACTGGCGGCACGGCTACCGGAGCGTCAGCGTGGTCTCGGCGCGCTGGCTGGGGACCCACACCGGCAGCAAGCGACACCTGCGCTACCTGACCAACATCGTCGAGGCGATGACCATCCTCCCCGACGACGCCCGGCCGGTCATGACCCGGCTCTCGGTTCCACGCTCGAGTCCCGCGCCCGTCACGGTCGGCTGGCGGGGGACGGACAACCGGGGCGTCACCGGCTACCAGGTCAAGCACCGCAAGCGGTCACACCCATGGTCCTCGCGGCAGGATGTGACGGGTCGCACGAAGGTGTTCACGTTGGCGACGGGGACCTGGACGATCGCCGTGCGCGCGAAGGACGCCGCGGGCAACTGGTCGGCGTGGCGGAAGGACACCGTCAGGGTGACGTCGGGATCCGGGTGATGGGCACCGGTTGGCGGACTGCGCGCCGACACGGCACCCTGATCGGGTGCAACCCCGGGTCGCCGTCGCGCAGCTGAGCGTTTCCGCGCCCGACGGGACGTTCTCGATCGGCCGCGAGCTGTTTCCCCAGTTCGAGGAGATGCGCGCCCGCGGCGTGCACGTGCAATCCGACCGCGTCCGCGCCGCGTTCCCGCCCGAGGCGTACGTCGAGACGGCGCTGTCGGCGCTCAGCGAGGCGTGCGTCGAGCTCGCGGTCCCGGAGGCATTCGTGGCCTTCGTCGAGACCGTCGACAGCCCGCCGCGATTCGGGCTTCGCTACGGGTTCCAGGGTGGATTCACCACGGATGTTCCGGACCGGATCTGGATCTTCGTGAACTGGACCTCGATGGCCGAGCTTCGCCGGGTCGTGCGTCACGAGGCCGCGCACCTGGCGTTCGCCCGGACCCACACCACCGAGGAATCCGCGGGTCACTCGGGTCCGTCGGAAGACTTCGCGCTGGCCTTCGAAGCCGCGTCCTGACTGTCAGGCGCTGGGCAGCGGCTGCAGTTGCGGGCTGGTCGACCTGCCAAGCGTGCCGCGGGAAGCCACGATCAGCCCGACAGCGATCACCCATGTGACGATCGCGGTCAGGGAGAAGGCCATCAGCGGCATGCCGGTCTCGACGAGCGGGGCCATGCCAATCGCCACCGTGTCATACATCGCATGCATCAGCGCCACGACCGGCACGGACTCACGGGATCCGTTGAAGACGAACGTCAGGATCACGCTGACGGCGACGAGCTGGAGCGTGCTCACAGCAATGTAGGCGAGCGGCGCGTCGGCATTGGCGGCGAGGGCGACCCAATGAAACGCGCCCCAGATCACGCCCAGGAGGAGCGCGGCGCCAACCGGGCTCATCCGATCCTCGAGCTTGGGGAGCGCATAGCCGCGCCAGCCGATCTCCTCACCGAAGTTGGTGAGCAGGAAGATCGGAAGGAGCGCAAGCGCCTGGAGATGGAAGGGGAAGGCGCCCCCGGCCGCCGTGGCGATGCCCAGCCCGCAAAGGTAGGCAAGCGGCAGTGCCAGCAGCGCGACCGCATACCAACGCCAACCGACTCGCACGCGCGTCAGGCGCCGACGCCATGCGCAGTCGCTCGTCCGCGGTGCCAGCGATCCGCAGCACGAGCCACGCCATCGACGGCCGGGACGAAGCTGACCGGGATGGCGATCAAGGGCAGGAGGACGGGGTTCGAGGACAGCGCGGCCGCCGCGATCGTCAGCAGCCACCCGAAACCGAGCGTGGCCGCGAAGAAAGTCGGCAATGGGTGTCGTTCGACCTGCGACCGGACCGTGCTCATCGATGGCTCCTTTCGACTCGAGTGGGACCGCGAGCTCACAGGCGCTGTCATCACTCACGGGGCGAGCCTGCGGCTGCGCGCCGGGACACGCGTCGGGGAGCGCCCGCAACCGCTTGCAGGGTCTGCACGGATCTTTGTGACGAGCCCGTGCCTCCTCGACGTTGGGGCGTCGATTCGGTCGCTCTGGCACTGGCGAGCGGCCGGGAGGTTGGTGCAGCGTTGTGGATAGCGACTCCGCCCGGCGTAGCGTGACGACGGGCGCGGCATTGTCAGAGGAGGTCAGCGCGATGGCACAGGCGATCGCGAGGCGTCTTCGGACGCCGCTCGTCCGCCACCGGGCGCGATCGACGACGATGACGATCCGGGGTGTGTCGCTGTTCGTCGATGTGGTCGGACACGGCGACCCGGTCGTGCTGATGCACGGCGGCCCCGGGGCTGACCACTGGACGATGCTGCCCTTGCGACCGCTGGCCGGTCAGAACACGCTCGTCTCGTACGACCATCGGTGCAACGGGCGCTCGAGCGGCGCCGCGCTGTCGTCGATGACCTGGGACAACCTGACGGCCGACGCCGATGCGCTGCGCGCGGCGCTCGGGTTCGAGCGCTGGGCCGTGGTCGGCCATTCGTTCGGCGGCAACGTCGCCCTCGAATACGCGCTCCGGTACCCGAACAGCGTGTCGCGCCTCGTCCTGCTCGACACCGGCGGCGACAGTCGCTGGGCGCAGGAGAACGCGCCGCGGATTCTCGCCGGCCGGGGCTTCAGCCCCAGGACCGTCAGGCTCGCGAGCCGCTTCCTCAACGGGCGGATCCGGCCACGCGAGTTCCTCCCGGCCCTGATCCGGCTTGGCGGCGCCTACAACCCCCACACGGGCCTGTTCGCGGCGATCCGGCAGATGGTCGCGGAGCGACACGTGCGGATGCGGCCCGAGGCGCTGATCTACGCGGGCCCGCGCATGCTCAGGCGACTGGACCGTCATGGACCGGCTCGGCGAGATCCGCGCGCCGACGCTCGTGCTGGCGGGGCGTGACGACTTCCTGTTCCCGCCCGAGCACCAGGCTCAGCTCGCGGCCGGGATCCCGAACGCGCGCCTGCGGATCATCGAACGCGCCGGCCACAACCCGCACGCGGAGCGGCCTGGGGAGGTCATCGACGCGATCCGGGATTTCCTGTCATCGCCCGCGGTCGGCGCCGGGCCGGCAGGGTGACCGTGGTACGGACGGTCGGCCCGGCTGCCGACCGCGAGGCTGCGCCGATTCCGGCGTCGCATCGGGACCTCGTCGAGTGTCCGCCCGTCGCCGCGCTGACGACGGTCGCCTCCGACGGCTACCCCCAGACGTCGGTCGTCTGGTGCGACTTCGACGGCCAGTGCGTCCGCGTCAACACCATGCGCGACTTCGCCAAGGCGCGGAACATGCGGCGCAACCACCGCGTCACGCTGCTCTGCTACGACCCTCGCCAGCCCCTGCGCTATCTCGAGGTCCGCGGCACGGTCGTCGAGATGACAGTAGCTGGCGCCGGCCGGCATCTCGACGAACTGGCCTCGAAGTACGCGGGGCGGCCCGTCCGGTACTTCGGCGATGTCATTCCGGCCCGCTTCGCCGCCACCGAGACGCCGGTCCTGTGCCGGATCCGCCCGTCCCACGTCGTTGCCCTCGACGCCACCGCGCCGGGAGTCGCGCGATGAGCACCGCCGTCGCCCTCGACACGCTGCAGATCCCCGAGTCGCACCTGGACCTCCTGACCCGGCCGATCTGCGGCGTGTTCACGACGATGGGCGCCGATGGTCACCCACAGTCAAGCCTGGTGTGGACGGACCACGACGGCCTGTGTGCGCGGGTGAACACCACGCTCGAACGCCAGAAGGGCCGCAACCTGCTCGCCTGCACGAAGGTCAGCCTGCTCGTTGTCGATCCCGAGAACACCGGCCGCTTCATCCAGATCCGCGGCGACGTCGAGCTCGTGACGGACGGCGCGCTGGAGCACCTGGACGCGTTGACCCGCCGCTACACCGGGCATCCCACCTTCTACGGGTGCATCTATCCGGTCGAGCAACGAGAGCACGAGACCCGGGTCATCTGCCGGATCCACACAAGACGGATCACGCTGGACGCGATCCACGCGTAAATCGGTGTGGTGCCCATATGCCGATACGCCATCATCACCGACGTGGAGCAGTTTCCGGGCCAGCCACCTGCGCCGCCCAAGGTGTCATGGGTGGCGCCGGCGCCAGGTGCATTCACGCGGCAGCTGCGGTTCGGGGAGTGGATCTCGGAGCCGGTCACGCCGCTCTTCGAGTCGTGGCTCCTGAGCCGCATGGAGGATCGCCTCCACGCGCAGCTCCAGCAGTGGACGGGTCAGGGTGCGCCGCGGCCGCATCACGTCGTCGTCAACGGCTGGTACTTCTACTCGATCAACTGGCTCAGCCTCGGCGCGTCGATCCGGAACGGGCCTTCGTTGGCCTGGCACATCATTCGCGAGCCCCGGCGCGTCGCCGCGATGATCCCGCCGACCGTCCGCCATGGCATCTCGCTCTTCGAGCGCGAGTGGCGCGAGGAGCTCCAGCCTCGCTACCGAGCGGCGATCGCCGCGGCCGAGGCAAGCGTCGAGACCACGCCACCCTCGCAACTACCGGTGCTGGTCGACGAGCTGGCCGACCTTGCCGGGGAGTATTTCGCATCAGTCGCGGCACTGTCGGGCGCGGCCTACAAGATGGAGATGAACCTCGCGATCTTCTACAGGCGCCACATCGCGAGGACGATCGGCGGCAGTCACCTGCCGCTCGTGGCGGGCTTTGAGATCCCGTCGGGGACAGCACACCCGGCGATCGCGTCCATGGATTGGTGGTTCGAGCCGACGCCCTCGCGGGCGGCTCATCTGGCGCCGGCGCCCGATCACGACCGCGTCCTCGAGGCCAGGCTCAAGGCCGAAGAAGCCGCCGCGGGCGCGCTCGCCGCGTCGCCGCGCCGCCTGCGCGAGTTTCGACGGCTGTTGACCGAGACGCAGCGCCTGGTCCCGATCCGGGAGGAGCAGGTCGCGGAACTGACCATCGCGTGGCCGGTCATGCGCCGGGCTGTCGTCCGCATCGGCGAGGAGCTCGCCTCGCGCGGCGTCCTGAAAAGGGACGATGAGGTCTTCTTCCTCACCCGCGGCGAGGTCGTGACCGCCCTCCGGTCGCCGTCAGGCGCGGCCATCGATGTGGGACCGCGGCGAGCGGCACGTGACGAGCAGGCGACGCTCGTGCCACCGCTCCTCGTCGGCCGGCTGAGTCCGATCTTGCGACGTGTCTGGGAGACATTTCCAAAGCTCGTTGGGGCGGTTCGCTCTGAGGGAGCGATCGTGTCCGGATCGCCCGCATCGCCAGGGCGGGCCACCGGCCTCGTCCGGGTGATCCGCGGCCCCAGTGAGTTCGACACGCTCCAACATGGCGAGATCCTCGTCGCACCGCTGACCGCTCCTGCGTGGACGCCGCTGTTCGAGCGAGCCGCGGCCGTGGTGACCGACGTGGGAAGCGCCGCGGCCCACGCGTCGATCATGGCCCGCGAGTACGGCATCCCCGCGGTCGTCGGTTGCGGCGACGCGACCGCGAGGCTCCGGACGGGCATGCGGGTGAGCGTGGATGGCACGACCGGCAACATTGAGCCGGCCTAGCCCGGATGTCGCGGTGCTCGGAGCGTCAGGCCAGGAGCGGGCGACGGAAGGCGAGCGTCGCGAGGACCAGCGTGGCCAGGGTCATCCCGGCATATGTCAGGCACCAGCTGCACCAGGCCCCGATCACGAACGCCTCGATTGCCGTGAAGTAGCCCAGCACCACGACGCTGGCGAGCGTGACAACGAACACGGCCTCCAGGCCGCGGCGCTCACGCCACCGCCACCACGCAAGTGCGCCGACGATGGCAGTCGCCGACACGCCAAGGCCCGGAAGCGCCACCGGGATCCCGGCGACGCCCGAGTAGATGGAATCCTGCACCGCGTCGCAGCCGCCCAGCGGCCCGCACTCTAGCGCGGCACCGGTCAGGTGCTCGAAGACCAGGTAGCCGGCGACGGCGACGGCCGCCAGCGCCGTCAGGACCATCGGCAGCCCGAGCGTGCCGCGGCCCGTCGGCTGCTGGACGGGCGCGGCGTGCGTGATGGGCGCACCGGCTTCGGCGGGCGCGGCGCCCCGTGCCTGTCGCCGTTGGCGACGGCGGGCTGTTCGGCTCGCGCTCACTGACTCGCTTCCTCGGCTTCCACGGCCGCGATCAACGTCTCCCAGTCGGGCACCCCGCGGAGCTGCTGGGACCCGACGATGATCGTCGGTGTTGCCTGGATCCCGAGCCCGACCCCGACCTCGGTCTCCGCCGCGACCTGCCGGGCCAACTCGGGTCCGGCGAGACAGGCCTCGAACGTTGCGGTGTCGAGGCCGGCCAGACCGGCGATGGCGACGATCCGATCCGTCGCGAAAGCGCCCTGGTTTTCGCCGTGCTGATTGGCGAACACGATCTCGTGGTACGCCTCGAAGCGGCCGTCGCGAGCGGCACATCGCGCGCCGACTGCGGCCCCCATCGACTCCGGGCCGATGAAGGCGTAGTCGTGGTAGACGACCCTGACCCGCCCAGTGTCGACGAGATCCGAGATGATTCGCGGCAACAGGAGCGTCGCAAAGGCGCGGCATGCCGGGCACTGGTAGTCCGACCACACCTCGATCGCCACCGGGGCGGCCGGCGAGCCGATGACCCGGCCGTCCGTTTCCGCCGGGCCTGGGGCCGCGAGCGTCGGCCGCGAGTCGATCTCCGACGGCACGACGAGAGCCCCGTCGGCCGGCGGCCGTTGGAGCACCACCAGGCCGGCGACCGCAAAGAGTCCGGCCGTCAGCCCGATCGTGGCCAGCCGCAGGAGGCCCGGCGGCCGCGACGTCTGGCGGGTTCGAGCCACCCGCTCAGGCCTTTGTGCCTGGGACGCTGAGGCCGGCGAGCTCCTGGAGCGTGTGCCAGTTCGCGAGCCGGTCGGCCTGCGTGGCCGCGATCTCCGGGCTCGGTGCGCCGTCGGCGTCGAAGTGAGCAGCGAACCGGCCCTCGGTGCGGGCGAAGGCGAGGAAGTCGACGATGTTCCCGTCGGGGCCAGCCGCCCAGTCCTCGCGGAGGGCGGGGTTCCCCTGCAGGGACCAGCGCTCGGACAGCCGCTCGCCGCGCCGGGGGTCGTAGGTGAACAGGGGGAAGGCACGCGACTCGACCGCCAGCTTGGCCTGGGCGCTCGACGCGTCGTCGGCGATCCCGTGCTCGGGCTGGCATGGCGCGTAGGCGATCACGATCGCCGGTCCCGGAAAGGCGTTGGCCTCCATGACCGCCCGGTAGAAGTGGTTGATGTGGGCGGGGGTCGTCTGCGCCACGTACGCGTTCCCATGGGCCGCGAGGATCCGGCCGAGCTCCTTGCGCGGCTCCGGCCGGCCGTGGACCGCCTTGCCGAACGCCGACAGCTTGGTGACCTGCCCACCGAACGACGCGGTGGACGCCTGTCCACCGGTGTTCGAGTAGACCTGCGTGTCGAGCACGAGGACCTTGATGTCGGCGCCGGAGGCGACCATGCGCGACAGGGCCTGGAAGCCGATGTCGTACATCGCCCCGTCGCCGCCCATCACCCACAGCTTCCGCTCCGGGTGGCCGTCCTGGTCCCATCGCGCCCGGACGCCGAGAGCGACAGCCGGCGCGTTCTCGAACAGGGAGTTCGTCCACGGCACCAGGTACGGGTTGAACGGGTAGGTGCTGCCGAACACGGTGTTGCACCCGGTGGCCGCCACGATGCCCATCGAGTCGGGTCCGTGCACCTGGCGGGTCGCCGCCACGAGCATCCGGATCGCCGTTGCCTCGCCGCAGCCGGAGCACGACCCGGCGCCGCCGACGTACCCGATGGCGTGCTCGCCGAGCATCAGGTCGGCCAGCGCCTTGTCGTTGCGGTACTCGGCTGGTGTCGGCCCCAGGGTGCGCATGAAGCGCAGGTCGCGGGCGTAGCGCTCGACCGTGCTGTCGCCGTCAGGCTCCACGGGGACCTTGTCGATCATCCGCAGGGCGTCGTAGCCCAACGCGTGGCAGACCTCGACGCACTCCGCGCAGCCCTTGCAGTGCACCGGGTCGACGAAGATCCCGAACTGGGCGGGCTCGAGGCCGCGCCGGCTCGGCACGTCCGCGTACTTCGTCGTGTGCGCGAAGTGGCTCCGCACGGTGCGCCCCGCGACGGCCGGCTCGGGCTGGCCGGCGACGAACGCCGCGACCGCCCCGTCGATGACCGACCCCGGCTGCGCCACGCCGAGGATCGCGGTATCCGGGCAGGCGTTGACGCAGGCCATGCACCCGACGCAGGCATCGAACATGAACTCCGGGATCCGCGGCGCCAGCCCGCTGAAGTCGCGCGTGGCGGCGGTCCCGGGCGGGATCACGCTTCGTGCGACACCTGGCTCGCTCGGCAGCTCGACATCGGCAACCCCGCTCCGATAGGCATCGACCACGCCGTTGAAGTCGTCGACGTACGTGTGCACGTCGAGCACCGTCGACGCCGCCTCGAGGCGGCTCTCGTGCAGCTCCTTGGCCTCGCCCATCCCCTTCCGGACCGGCGCGGCGAGCTCGTGGACGCCCAGCTCGTCCATCACTCGCTCCACGCGGCCATCGAGCGAACGAGGTCGCTCACCGATAGGACGCCGATGGGGGTTTCGCCGTCGGCCGCGGTGATGACCAGCCGATGGATGCCGTGCTCCTCCATCAGCCGGGCGGCCTCCGTCACGGACACGTTGGCGTTCACGGTGACGGCCGGCGACGTCATGACATGGCGGACCGCGAGCCCGACCCAGACGGTCCACAGCTGCTCGGTGGCGCGGGCGTGCAGGATGTCGGTCTGGCTGATCACGCCGATCAGGGCCCCGTGCACGTCGACGACGGGCAGGCCGCTGACCCGGTAGAACTCCATCATCGCTGCCGCATCCGGGAGTGGCATCTCGGCCGGCACGGTCACCGGGTCGTGGGTCATCAGCTCGCCGACCGTCGGCTCTGTCTTCGTGTCCATCTGCTTACCCTCGTTCCGTCACGGCGACCGTCGCCAGCTCGTGGCGCGGCGCCGCGACCAGGGCCGTGATCGACGCGGTGACGTCGACCACCCCGTCATAGGCGTCGGCGATCAGCGCCAGGTTGGCGTCGACCACGCGGCTGCCGCGCTTGCCGAAGAAGCGTTGGAGGCCCGGGCGGACCGCCGTGAGCAGCTCGTCGCGGCCGATGCCCGCCCGCTCGGCGAACGGCGTCAGGCGCAGGAACGCGCCGACGAGGGCGATCCCCTGCAGGCGCTGGACGAGGTCCGCCCGCGGGGCATGCCTGCGGGCGAGGCCCGCGGTGTCGAGGGCGGCCAGCCGGATGCGTCGGTCGAGCATCGACCGGCGCGCATCCGACGGGATCGACGCCCAGATCGCCGACGGGTCCGTCAGCGGCGACTGGACGAAGACCGTGCCACCGTCGGCCAGGCCGCGGAGCGGATCGCCCTGGCGGAACGCCGCCACGTCGTGGAGCGGCACGAAGTCGACGTGCTCGAGCTCCCCGTGCTGGCGGATCCGCTCCGAGGCCAAGGTCAGGTAGTAGGTCGTGGGCAGGCCCTTCTTCTCCGAGCCGTAGCGCGGGTACGCCTGGACGTAGAGCCCGAACAGGTCCCCGACCAGCGTGGCGACGAGCTTGTTGGTCGTGACCGACCCGAAGCCGCCGATCGAGTGGCCCCGCAGGCTGAAGGCGCCGGCCGGTCGCAGGTCGAGCGCGTGGCTCTCGAGGGCCAGCGGGTGACGGATTCCGAGGGTCGCGTAGCGCCGTTCGGCCGGGGCGCGGTGGTCGGCCAGCCAGTCGAAGACCGCCGCCAGGTCACCGGGGCCCACGTCGCGCGACCCGAGGCCCGCCGAGACGGAGCGAACGCGCGGGACCAGCTCGCCTTCGGCGGCGTGATCGAAGAGCGCCGCCTTGACCTCGCGGGTCAGCGGGTTGTCGTGGGCGGCCGGTTCGTCGGTCCGCTCGATCACCGCGACCACGCGGGCGTTGCCGATCGCCCGTCGCAGCGCGTCGGCCGGGAACGGCCGGAAGCTCGTGATGGCGATGGAGCCAACGGGGCGGCCGAGCCCGCGCAGGTGATCGACCACGGCGGTGGCCGTGTCGGCCATCGTCCCCATTGAGACCACGATCTCCGCGGCGTCCTCGCAGCGATACGGCTGCACGGCGGCATAGCGGCGGCCGGTCAGGCGCGCCCAGTCCTCGAACGCGGCGTCCAGCTCGCCCGGCAGCCGGTCGTAGAACGCTCGCTGGCCGAGGCGGCCCTTCATGTAGCTGTCCTGGTTCTGGACGACGCCGGTCATCAGCGGCCGCTGCGGGTCGAACCACGCGCGAAGGTGATCCCGTGGGTTGCCGACGAACTCGCGCAGGAGCTCGTCCTCGGGCAGCACCATCGTCTCGAGCGTGTGCGTGGTCAGGAACCCGTCCTGGACGACGAAAAAGGGCACCTCGGTCGCCTCGGCGACGCGCCGGGCGATCGGCGCGAGGTCGGCGACCTCCTGGGCGTTGCGTGCGAACAGGATCCCCCACCCCGTGTCGGCGACACCCATGACGTCGTCGTGACCCGCGTGGATGTTGAGGGCCTGGCTGGTCAGGGCGCGAGCGCCGATGTGGAACACGACCGGGAGGCGCTTGCCCGCGATGACGTACAGGACCTCCTTCATCAGGATCAGGCCTTGGCCGGCGGTGAAGTTGGTGACCCGAGCGCCGGCCAGCGCCGCGCCCTCGGCCGCGGAGGCCGACGAGTGCTCGGACTCCGGCTCGATGAACCGCAGGGGCGTCCCCCACAGGTCGGTCCGCCCGTCGGCCACGGCCGCCTGGTAGATGGCGGCCATCGTCGTCGACGGGGTGATCGGATAGGCGCAGGCGACCTCGGACAGCCGCGTCTCGATCGAGGCGACTGCCTCGGAGCCGTCGATGATCGCCGGGATGCCGGGGTAGCGCGTGGCGGTGACCGGATCGGTGGGCATCATCAGATCCACGAAGACGGCCGCGGGCCGCGGAAGTGGCCAGATCGCCGGAGCCAAGCGAGGGCGACCACGCCCTCGGCCGCGCCGATGGCGAACATGACGGGCTGCAGGGGGTTGAACGGCATCATCGCCACCTGGACCGCGATCCAGATCATCAGGCCGACGCCGAGCGCACCCGTCAACCAGGGTGCCAGCGGATGGCGGCCGACGATCAGCGCCGCAGCGACGAGCTGGCCGGCCCCGTTCATCGTCAGCAGGACAAGCCCAGGCACCATCCACGATCCGAACGGCGTGGCGTCGATCCACGCCTGCGGCAGGCCCAGCGGCGCACCCTCCGCGTTGGCCATCAGCTGCAGGCCCACGGGGATGGCCATCAGCGCCGTGAACAGCTGGAGCCCGACGGCGATCCATGCATAGCCCGGCCGCTCCAGGCGGCGCGTCCCGACGATCGCATCCATCTCGCGTACCTCGTGCCGGCCGTGCCCTCACGGCCGTCCATCGCCAGTGAACCCGTACGGGGCGGGGTCCGGCAGTGCCATCGGCCCCGCAATCGACCGGCCATTCGGACTCCTCGACGAGCGGTCCGCCGAGACAGGGCGAGGACGTGGCGTTCGGCCCGCGGCCTGATGGCCTCCGGCACTGGACCGACGAGCCGTGCATCGCTGGAATGGCTTCGGGAGGCGCCGGCGAGTCGTCGTGTCGCCTGACCCGACTTGGAGGTGCCGCCATGACGGCGGTGACCCGCCCTACCAGCGCCGAGGTCAAGGATCGTGAGCCCACCGAGGCGCCGGCGGGATGTCTGTGTTTGGCTCACGACACGCCGTGTCACCGCGCGCGCAGGCGGAACCGGCGGTACTGCTCACCGTGCATCGAGCTCTGTGATCCCGCGCGTTCATCGAACGCGGTGGGGCAAGGCGGGCGAGCAGACCCCGGAGAATCCGCATGCCGGCACCCGCTCCCCGCGAGACGGCCTCTGCTTGTCCGACGCCGTGGAGCAGGGTCGGCCGACCTCTCTCGACCTACCATGCGCTGGACATGGGAGCGAAACAGACCGGCAAGCGTTCGACGTCGGCGGCCCCGGCCGAGCCGCACGAGGCGGCGGCCCGTGACCACGACGACGGGCGCCTCGCCGCGGCCGAGGTCGCGGCCGAGCGGATGGCCGCCGTGACCAGGCGCCTCGCCGGGCGGGCCGCCGACGCCGCCGGAGCCGTGGTCGACGCTGCGGACGGCGTCGTCGAGGCGCTCGTCCCCGCCGCAGAGCACCTGGCGGCCACCACCCGCGACGCCGCCGTCGAGGGCGCCCGACACCTCCCCCACTCGACGCGACGCCGGTCCGTGCCGCTTCCCAACCTATTCGACGTGCATCCCGAGGCGCGGGACGCGCCGTTGCGCGAGCTCGGGCTCGTGTCGATCCCGATCGACGAGATCGTCGGCACCGCGGTAAGGGGTCCGGCCCAGCGGGGCCTGGACTTCCAGCCGCTGCCGCCGTTTCGCTCGAAGAACTGGGAGGCGCGCTGGCAGCGGATCCGTCGCGCGACGCAGGAGATGCGCTCGCTGCCGCCCATCGACGTCCTGCGCACGAACGACGGCTACTGGGTGACCGACGGCCACAACCGTGTGGCCGCAGCCAAGGCGGTGGGCCAAGTGGAGCTCGACGCCGACGTCAAGGGCGTCGTGCTGCCCGGTCAGCCGATCATGCGCCCGTCGGGGTCGTTGGCGCCCGTGCTCGCGGAGTCGTCCCAGATCGAAGCGGCCGCCCGCGGCCAGCTGTCGCGCGGCACGACGCTGGGTCGGACGGTCCAGGAGCGGGACCTCCGGCCGCCGCCCGGAGACACCGATGACGCGGCACCGGCGTCCGGACACGACAAGGATCCCGAGGCGGGACGATGACGCGGCGCCTGTCCATCGACTGGCCCGACGCGCGCCCGTTCGCCGGCCGCGAGGGTCGCCCGATCCGCATCCTGGCGGCGTCCGACGAGCCCGACCGCGCGCTCGAAGGGTCGATCAACCGCGACGCGCTCGGGCCGATCGACCTGGTCATCGGCTGCGGCGACCTGTCGCCCGACTGGCTGTGCTTCCTCGGCGATGCCTTCCGGGCGCCGCTGGTCTACGTGCGCGGCAACCACGACCGCCAGGGGCCGTGGCCGACGCCGGACGACCTGCCGCCGCCCGCGGCCGGCGCCGAGGACCGCGTGCTCGATGGCCTCCCGGTGGTCGCGTTGCCCTGGCCCAGCTTCCGCAAGGACGCGGCGCCGCGCGATGAGAAGGATGCCTGGCTGCAGGTCACGCGGCTCGCGCCGGGACTCGCGCTGCATCGGCGGCCGCCGGTCCTCGTGGTCAGCCACGCCCCGCCGCGCGACGCCGGCGACACGCCGACCGATGCGTACCACGTGGGATTCGCCGGGTACCGGGTCATCGCTGATCGCCTTCGGCCGCCGCTGTGGCTCCACGGCCACACCAACCCGGCGGCCCAGGCGGACTGGCGGACCACGATAGGACCGACCACGGTCGTCAACGTGACCGGTTCCGTGTTGGTGGAACTACGGCCTCCCGGCGGCGCGTCGGAGGAGGCCCGCGGGATCGGCTGACCGAGGGATCGATGGCGGGCGAACGCGTCCAGTTCAGGGGTCGAGTCCGGCGCGCCTAGGACGCCTCGGCGACCCGATCGTGCCGCGCCGTACTCACGGTCGATCCCTCGGCCCTCGGAGTGGCCTCGGCGGCGATCGCTCGGACCTCGGCAACGGACGAGGCCGCTAGTGCGCGGACGGCGAGCTCACGGCACTGCGCCAGATCCAGCTCGGTCATCCTTGCGCGCGCGTTCGGGATCGATGCGGGCGCAACGCTCAGCTCCTCGACCCCCAAGCCGATCAGGAGCGGCATGAGGACGGGATCGGCGGCGGCCTCGCCGCAGACCGCGACATGGCGGCCATTCGCAAGAGCCGCGCGAACCACCAGGTCGATGAGCCGCAGGATCGACGGCTGGGCGGCCGTCGCCAGGTCCGCGAGCTCCGGGTTGGTCCGATCCGCCGCGAGCGCGTACTGCACGAGGTCGTTGGTCCCGATCGAGAAGAAGTCGGCGGAGCCGGCCAGGACGTCGGCCATGATGGCCGCGGACGGGACTTCGATCATGATCCCCAGGGCGACCCGGGTCGGGACGGGCCGTCCGTGCGCGACCAGATCGGCCTGCACGAGCTCGAGCCGCTCGCGGGCCTGGTCGAGCTCCTCGCGCGTCGCGACCATCGGCAGCATCACCCGCAGCTCGTCGCCGCCCGCGGCTTCGAGAAGGGAGGTGAGCTGGTCGTCCAGCAGGGCGGTCCGTCGCAGGCCCAACCGGATCCCGCGAACGCCGAGCGCCGGATTGGCCTCGGACCCGGGCTGCCAGGCGGCGGGCTTGTCGCCGCCGACGTCGAGGGTGCGGAACACGATGGGCCGGCCGGGCATGGCGGCACGGATCCGGCGATAGGCCGCCCGCTGTTCGGCGATCGTGGGAGGCGTATGGCGGCCGAGGAACAGCAGCTCGGTCCGCACCAGTCCGATGCCGTCGGCTCCGGCGAGCGCCGCGGCCTCCGCCTCGTGCGCCGACCCGACGTTGGCCACGAGGGCGACGGCCAGCGGCCGGTCGCCGGCCTGGACGACCGGTGGGACGGGCCGCGGCGTCGCCCGTAGGGCGGCGAGCTCTTCGGCGCTCGGCGAGATCAGGAGGCGACCGGTCGAGCCGTCGACGGCGCCATCCGTGCCGCCGACGAGGTCGTCGATTGCGCGACCCAGACCGAGCACGAGCGGGATGCCGAGCGCGCGGGCGACGATCGCGGCGTGCCCGGTCGGCGCGCCGCCCGCGAGCGCGATGCCGCCGACCAGCTCCCGCCGCAGCGTGGCCACGGCCGATGGGTCCAGGTCGCCGGCGAGCACGATGGCCGGATAGCCGTCGCGGTGCCATAGCTCGGGCGGTGACTCGCCCCGCAGGAGCGCAGCGACGCGTCGACCCACGTCGCGCACGTCCGCGGCCCGCTCCCGGAAGTAGTCATCGTCGACGGACGCAAGCCGCTCAGCCTGCACGTCTGTCGCGCGCAGGATCGCCTCGTCCGCTGCCAGGCCCTCGTCTACCAGCGCCAGCGCGGGATCGACGATCCCCGGATCGCGTGCGAACAGGGCCTGCGCCTCGAAGATCGAGCCGACCTCCTCGCCGACCCGCTCGGACAGCTGATCGGCGAGCGCCGCCAGCTCCGACGCCGCGCTGCTGAGGGCACGCGTGAGGCGGTCGCGTTCGCCGCCTGGGGTGGCCACGGCACCGGCATCGGAGGCGCTTGTGGTCGGGTCGGCGGTCCGAACGCGCAGCAGCCTGCCCGTGCCGACGCCGGGCGAGCCGGCGCGCCCGATCAGGATCGCCTGCGCCATCGTGGTCCCCTCAGGCGCTCGCGGCGTCCGCGAGCGCTCGGAGGAGGAGCGCCGACGACGTCGCGCCCGGATCCTGGTGTCCGATGGACCGCTCACCGAGGTAGGACGCGCGCCCCTTGGTCGCGAGCATCGGGATCGTTGCGGCCACGCCCGCCGCTGCGGCATCGGCCATCGCCAAGGACACCGCGGCGGCGTCGGCGCCCAATGCGGCGGCCTCGCGGCCGGCGGTCACGGCGGGGACGAGCGCATCGAGCATCGTCTTCTCGCCGGTGGTGGCCTTGCCGAGCGACTCGATGCCGCCGATCGCCGCCTCCAGCGCGACGACGAGCACGCCGGCCGCGGCCTGGGCCGGGTCGGCCGCGGCCACCGCTCCCGACGCTCGCAGGAACGCCGTGCCATAGAGCGGCCCCGAGGCGCCGCCAACCGTGCTGATGAGGGTCCGGCCCGTCACTCGGAGGATGGCCCCGGCCACCGCGTACTCGCCGTCGCCCTCGGCCCGGTCACCATCGAGCGTGGCCGCCACCTTCGTGAACCCGCGGTCCATGTTGGTGCCATGGTCGCCATCGCCGATCGCCTGGTCGAGCGCGGTGAGGGTCGCTGCCTGCTCGTGCAGGCGCGTGGCGGCGAGGCGCAACCAGGCCTCGATGACGTCGATCATGGATCCGCTCCTCGACTCGCCAGGCGTCGAGCCGCGCCGGAGGATCAGGCTGCGGCTCGGGCGCGGTGACGAGTCTAGGGGGTGGTTGCCGCGCCCGAGGGAGCTGGGCGCGGCGGCCATCCCTGTGGTTCCCGCGCTCAGACGCCCCAGCGGAGCGCCGGCGTGTGGACCGGTGCGTCCCACAGGCGGATCAGCTCATCGTCGAGCCGGAGCAGCGTGACCGAGAAGCCGGCCATCTCGAGGCTCGTGATGTAGTTGCCGACCAGGGACCGACCGATCGAGATGCCCTTGCCGCCCAGGATCTTGGCCACGCTGTTGTAGGCGACGTAGAGCTCGATCAATGGGCTGCCGCCCATGCCGTTGACGAAGGCGAGGACGTTGTCGCCCCTCGTCAGGCCAAGATCCGAGACGATGGGGCCCACCAGCCACTCCGCCATGTCGTCGACCGGCGCGAGCTTCTCCCGCCGCCGGCCGGGCTCGCCATGGATGCCGATGCCGACCTCCACCTCATCGTCCGGGAGGTCGAAGGTCGGGGTCCCGGCGGCCGGCACCACGCACGAGGTCAGGGCGAGGCCCATCGACCGGCCCTGCGCGTTCACCCTGGTCGCCGTCGCGGCCACCTCGACGAGCGAGCCGCCCGCCTCCGCGTGCGCGCCGGCGATCTTCTCCAACAGCACGGTGACGCCGACGCCGCGCCGGCCGGCCGTGTAGAGCGAGTCCTTGACGGCGACGTCGTCGTTGGTGACGACCGTCGCAACCTCGATCTCGCCCTGGACGAGCTCGGCCGCGAGCTGGAAGTTCAGCACGTCACCCGTGTAGTTCTTGACGATGTGCAGCACGCCTGCACCGCCGTCGACGGCACGGGTCGCGGCCTCCATCTGATCCGGCACGGGTGACGTGAACACGTTGCCCGCTGCGGCCGCATCGAGCATGCCAAGGCCCACGAACCCGCCGTGGAGCGGCTCGTGGCCCGAGCCGCCGCCCGACACGAGGCCGACCTTGCCCGGCTTCGGGCCGCCAGCCCGCAGGACGAGGTTCTGTGCCGTGTCGATCGTGACGAGGTCAGGATGGGCCGCCTGGAGGCCCGCCAGGCTCTCGGGAACGATGTCGTCGACGTCGTTGATGAGCTTCTTCACTCGGCTGGGCGCAGTCGTCGCCATGAGGATCTCCTTTGGGTGGTCGGTGACGGTGGGATCAGCGGCCGGTCGGCGCCTAGGCGTCGGCGCCGGCGGTGTCGCGGACGGAGGACGGCGCAGGGGCCGTTTCCTTGGCCTCGCGCCCGATGAACTCGTACAGGAAGGCGCCGATCACGCCGCCGATCGTCGAGCCGAAGATGTAGACGACGATGAGCTGATCGACCGGGACGGGCGCCGCGCCGATGGCCTGGCCGAGGATGGCGGGCGCGAGCTCGCGGGCCGGGTTCAGCGAGGCGCCGGTGATCGGGCCGACGAGGATGATGATCCCGTAGACGATGAACCCGATGATCAAGCCTGCGAAGCCCGACGGCGCCTTGCCCGAGACGGCGGCGCCGAAGACCGTGAACACGAGGATGGCGGTCCCGATCACCTCGGCCGCGAAGCCGATCGCCAGGCCGGCCTTGGCGTTGACAGAGACCGCGCCGAGGCCCAGGGCGGCAGGGTCGTTGCCCTGCAGGATGATCAGGGTCAGGGCGGCGCCCAGAAACGCGCCGACCAGCTGGGCGCCGATGTAGCCGCCCGCGGTCCGCGGGTCGATCTTGCGGGTCGCGAGCAGGGAGATCGTCACGGCCGGGTTGATGTGGCAGCCGCTGATGTGACCGATCGAGTACACAGCGGCGAAGATCGCGAATGCGAACGAGAACGAGATCGTCGACAGGCCGGCCGTCCCGGCGATGCCGGTGCCCCCCGCGCCCGCGGTCAGGAACACCGTCAGCGGGACGGAGCCCGCGCCGATGAAGACGAGGATGGCGGTGCCGAAGGCCTCGGCTGTCAGCTTCTGCGCCATGGTCGGGGTCGACATTTGGGATCCTCCGTTGTTCGTGGGTCGGGCCGGTTCAGCCGGCCGGGCTGACATAGGGGGCGAGCTCCGCTGCGAGCGCCGCGACCGCCTCGTCCGCGTCGGGCCCATCGGCGGCGAGTGTGATCTCGGACGACGGGCGGATCGTCAGGCCGAGGAGGGCGATGAGGCTCTTGGCGTCGGCCTCTCGGCCGTTCTCGCGGATCACGATGCGGCTCGAGAACCGGCTCGCGGCCTGGACGAACCGGGCCGCCGGCCGGGCATGGAGCCCGGACGGGTCGATGACCAGGAGCTGGATCTCGGCCACGGTCACGCCCGCGGCAGCTTGGGCATCGTCGCGGCGCCCTCCGCCGCGGCGACAACGTCATCGATGGCGGCGCCGACGCTCGCCTGGACCGCGGCCAGGACCGCACCTTCGACAAGCGGCGCCTCGCTGATCCGGAGCCGGGCCCGGTCGGCCGGGTCTAGCTCCTCGGTCGCGAGCTCGAGGCTGAGCGCCGCGCTGCCCAGATCGAGGAGCACGAGCACCTCGCTCGCTCCGGCATCGAGCGCGGACCGGAGCGCGGCGGCGATTCGCGGCGCGCTCGTCCCGAGGCGCCCGTCGTCCGTCCCTCCAGCCGTAGCGATCGGGATCTCCTCGCCGGCGACCTGGGCGACCATGTCGCGCAGGCCCTCGACGAGGGTGGCGCTGTGGGACACCAGGACCAGGCCCACCAACCGCTCCTCCTTTCACTGTCCCCGTCCGTCGGGTTGACCGCGATGCTCCGCCCGGACTCGTCAAGAACCAAGCAAGAGCTCGACAAGACGCGGGTAAAAGGGATGCGAAGCGGGCGCACCGCCGACCCTGGACCGTTGCCGGACGGTGGCGCGCACTTCTACACTCGCGCGACTGTGACAGCGCCTTCGCCCGTTCCCGCCGTTCCGTCGGACGTGATCGTCGACGCCGCGACGGTCCGGGCTGCGCTCGGGCGCTGCAGCCGGATCGTCGAGCGCCACGCCGCGTACCTCACCCGGCTCGACGTCGTGCTCGGCGACGGAGATCACGGCGACAACCTCATGATCGGCTTCCGCGCGGTCGACCGGCTGCTGGCGGAGCTGCCGGCCGAGACGCCGCCGGGCGAGCTGCTGCGCGCCGTCGGCCATCGTCTGGTCGCGACAGTGGGCGGGGCATCCGGGCCCCTGTACGGGACGGCGTTCCTGGAGGCCGGCGCCACGATCGGCGACGCCCCATCGGTCGGAGCCCGCGAGCTCGCGGCGATGCTCGGTGCGGCCGCCGCCGGCGTGGCCCGGCGGGGACGGTGCGCGGTCGGCGACAAGACGATCCTGGACGCCCTGGCCCCGGCGGCCGAAGCCCTCGAGCGCGAGCTCCGCCTCGGAGGTGGTCCCGGGGCGGCTTACGCAACGGCGCTCCGGGCCGCGGCGCATGGCATGCGTTCCACGCGCCCGCTCATCGCTCGTCGGGGCCTCGCGATGCGCCTCGGTGACCGGGCGATCGGTCATCTCGATCCTGGCGCCGTCTCCTGCCTCCTGTTGTTGCGCGCCGTGGGCGGTGGCTGACGCCCCCGTGACCGATCGCGAGGCGCTGCTGGCACGGGTCGACGCGCTTGAGCGCGAGCGTCGCCGCTCGTTCGACGAGGCCCAGCGCGAAGCCGACGCGTTGTTCGCGCAGTACCAGCTGAGCCAGCTCATCGCGTCGGGCGGGCGCCTCGCCGATCTCGCCGCGGCCGTGCTGTCCGAGCTCGTCCGGTTGGCCGAAGCCGCCGCCGGAGCGCTGTGGCTCGGCGCGCCCGATGGCGACCGGCTGGACTGCGTCGCCGCCGTGGGCTCCGCGACCACCGGCGGACGTGCCCTGGTGCTCTCCGATGAGCCGCCGCAGACCGTGCTGGTCGTGTGGCCGATCGAGGACCGCGTCCTCGACGAGGACGGCCTCCGGGTTGCCCAGCTCGCGCGCCATGAGCTCGCGGTCGCCTTCGCCGGGGCGCGCCTGCGGGAAGCGCTCGAGCAGGAGCGACACGAGCTGGAGGCCATCGTCGACGGTGCGACCGATCTGATCGTCCAGGTGGACGCAGACGGCCTGGTGGTGCGGCTGAACCCGGCCGGCGAGCGACTCCTGGGGACCTCAGCGGCGGCGGCCGTCGGTCGGACGTGTGCCGATGTGCTCGGCTGCGAGGTCGCCGGAGCGCACGCGCCACGCGCCTGCCCGCTGGCGGAGGTACGCCTGAGCGGCGTCCCCATCGCCTACCGCGAGGCGTCGGTCGTCGGCGCCGACGGGCATCCGCTACGGGTCGCCGGCAGCTACGCGGCGGCGCCGGGTGGCGTGACCGCCAGGGCGACCGCGATATTGCGCGACATGAGCGCGGTCCGAGCGCTCGAGGAGCTCCGCGAAGGGTTCGTGGCCACGGTCAGCCACGAGCTGCGGACGCCGCTGGCCCTGATCCGCGGCTACGCGGAAACGCTGCTCCACTTCGACCTCGACTCGGGCGAGCAGCGGGCGTACGTCGAGCGCATCGACGAGGCGTCACGCCGTCTCGCATCGCTCGTCGACCAGGTGCTGGACGTCACCCACCTCCAGGCCGATCCACTGATCCTGGACCGTTCGACGACAACGTTCGCGGCGCTCGTCGCGCGCCTGCGCGGTGACCTCGCGATCTCCGGCGGCGCAGATCGCCTCGTGCAGTCGGCGCCGGCCGACCTGCCGCCCGTGGACGTCGACGTCGCGCGGGTCGGGCAGATCCTGACGAACCTCGTCGGCAACGCGCTCAAATACGCGCCGGACGGCTCGCCGGTCGTCGTCAGCGCCGAGACCGACGGACCGTGGCTCGTCGTGGCGGTCGTCGACGAAGGCGTCGGCGTCCCCGAGGACGATCGCCCGTTGGTGACCGAGCCGTTCCACCGAGCCTGGAACGTCCGGGAGTCGCGGATCCCCGGGACGGGCCTCGGCCTGTTCATCTGCCGGCGCCTGGTCGAGGCGCACGGCGGTCACCTGTCGCTGGGCGACCGGCTCGATGGCCGACCGGGGACACGGGTGACCTTCACGATTCCCCTGGCAACCGACCCGGTCGGAGCGCCGGCGGGTGGCTGAGTCGATCCTGATCGTCGAGGACGAGCCGGAATTCGCCGCGCTCGTGGAGCTGTGGATGATCCGTGCCGGCTACCGGGTCGTGACCGCCCGGACCGGCCCTGATGGGCTGCGCCGCTTCTATGACGAGCGACCCGACCTCGTGATCCTCGACGTCGCGGTCCCCGGCCTCGATGGCTGGCAGCTCATCGAGCGCTTCCGGGAGTTCAGCCGGGTACCGATCCTCATGGTGACCGCGCACGGTTCGGAGGCCGAGAAGGTGCGCGGCCTGAAGCTCGGGGCCGACGACTACATCACCAAGCCGCTCAGCCTGCCCGAGCTGACCGCCCGCGTGGAGGCGGCCCTGCGACGCGCCGCGACGAGCGCTCCCGAGCGGCCGCGGCGGCTGCGGCATCGCGACCTGGTCGTCGATCTCGACGAGCACCAGGCCCACCTGCGGGGCACCGAGGTTCGCCTGACGCCGACGGAGTTCAGGCTCCTCGCCTACCTGGTGGAGCATGCCGGCCAGCTCGCGACACACCGTCAGATCCTGGGCGCGGTGTGGGGCGCCGGGTACGACCGCGACGTCCACCTGCTGCGGATGACGATCCGCAACCTCCGGCTCCGCCTGGACGTGGCGGCTCCCGGAGAGTCGGTCATCACCACCGAGTACGGGCTGGGCTACAGGCTCACCGGCCCGTCCGAGTCCCGCGACGGCCCGCCGGTCAGCTGACCGGCAGTCCCGCCAGCGCCGCGCCCCACGCCCGCGCGCGCTCGAGCTCGCCGTCGCGCAGCGGGCCGTAGCTGCCCTCGACGAGGAACCGCATCGGCTTCGCCGCCCGCCGGTAGCCCAGTCGCTTGAGCGCCGTGTCGATCGTGCCCTTGGCGCCGCCCGGCGACCAGTGCAGCGCGGTCTCGAACGCGGCCTCGGAGCGGTGCATCGGCCGGACCGGCTCGCCGGGCAGCCCGTCGAGCCACGTGCGCATCGTCGGATGGGACACGTCGCCCGGGCTGGGCGCCTTGGGGTCGTCGGCGACGTGCTTGAGCATCGCCTCGGTTGGCAGGCGAAACGCCATGGTCGGCGCGCCCGCGACGACGAGGTCGGCCTCCGCGAGGACCGCCGGCGTCGCGGCGTCGGTGGTCAGGACCGCGGTCTCCGGGCCGATCCCCTCGCCGATCGCCCGGGCGACGGCCTCCGTGTTGCCCCAGTGGGACTCGTACACCACGATCGCGCGCATCACACACCTCGGTGAGCCCCAACGGGCTCCTGCATGTCCCGAGGATCGCGAGACGGCCGACGCGAGCCAAGTGCCGATCGGACCGCCGAGGGAGGACCCTTCGGACCGGATCGGGGTGATCAGCCCTCGCCCAGCAGCTCCGCCAGGCGCGCCCTGTCCCGGCCCTGGTGCCGGCCGATGACGTCGAGGGTCAGCGCCGCGGTCCAGCCGAAGCCGTCCGTGCCGAACGCCGTGCCGTCGAACGGGTCGAAGTACTCGTGGAAGCCGGAGCGCGCGACGAGCCGCAGGCTGCTGAGGAGGATCGCCTCGGCCTCGGCGTCCTGGCCGTGCTGGCGGAGGCCCATCCACAGCAGCCAGTTGGTGTTGATCCAGACCGGGCCCCGCCAGTAGCGCCGCTCGTCGAAGTCGCGCGGCCAGCAGGTCGTAGCTGGGCGCCACGAACGCGGTCGGGCGGTCCGGGTGGAAGTGCGCAGACCGGAGGTCGGCCATGATCGAGTCGAGCTGGGCCTTCGGCAGGTCCGGGTCGAGCAGCGGCGCGAACGAGATGATCGTGTCCTCCACGCTCAGCTCGTGTTCGATCACGTCGAGCGCACCGAAGCGACTCGTTTCCGGGTCCCACAGGTCCGCGAGCATCGCGTCGTGGATCCGCCGCGCGTCCTCGCGGTGCGGGACGGGGTCGGCCCCGACGATCTCCGCGATCTCGGCCAGCGCGTGCGTCGACCACAGGTGGATCGCGTTGAACAGCGGCCCGGCGACGAGGAACGGCACCTGGTCGAGGAGCCGGTCGTCGTCGTACCCGGCGTCGCGATAGCGGGCGGCCAGGAACACGAACCGGTCGTAGGCCTCGTTGGTGGGCCGATCCTCGGCGTTCGCGTGGTCGAGGTCGTGGCGGACATAGGGCGGGATCGAACCCGGCGGGATGACCATGTCGACGAGGTCGCGGTCCCAGGCCGGCGAGTTGTCGAGGCCCGACTCCCACGGGTGCATGAACACCGGCAGCGAGCTCCCGCCGGGGCGCCGGCGGCCGTCGAGGTAGTCGTGCTCGGCGACCAGGCGCGGATAGAGCCAGCGCAGGAACGCGGTCGACGCCTCGACGTCGGTCGCGTGCCGGTGCATCTCGAGGGCCGCCCGCGCATGGACCGGCGGCTGGGTGATGCCGGAGGTCTCGACGTCACGAGGCGCCTGCGCGGACCGCCGCGACGACTGCCAGAACGCCGGCCCGGGAAAGTACGCGTCCTCCCCGACCGACGGGTTGAACACGATGTGCGGCACCCGGCCGTCGGCCCATTGGGCCCGGAACAGCGACCGCAGCTCCTGCTGCGCCCTCGGCTCGTCGGACCAGGAGCGGCCCATCGCGATGAACGCCGAGTCCCAGTTCCACTGGTGCGGGTAGAGGGTCCGCGACGGCAGGGTCGAGGCGCCCAGCCAGTTCGCGTCGAGGACCGCGCGCGCGTCCGCGGCGAGCCGGTCGAGGGTGTCGTCGTTGGTCGTCATCGTCAACCGAGCCTTCCGAGGATCAGGACGACGACCGTCGCGGTGCCGATCCCGTTGAGCAGCACGTGGACCGCCATGCCGAGGTACACGTTGTGCTTCCACCACACGCCGTACGCGAAGGGCGTGACCCCGGCGACGCGCGACAGGAACTGCCACGGCGACCAGAAGTGGTACAGCGAGAACAGCGCCGCGTTGAGGAGCGGCGCCGCACGCCCGAAGCGCGCCATCCGCGGCAGCAGGTAGCCACGGAAGTACAGCTCCTCGGTCATCGGACCGGCGAACACGTTCAGCGCGACGAACAGGACGAGGGTCACGATCCATGCCGTCCGGGTGAAGCTCGCGACATCGTCGACGGGCAGGGGCCGCACGTACCAATCGGGCAGGAAGCCGAACAGGCTCGTCTGGATCGACGGCTCGATGACGCCGACGAGCCCGAAGCCGAGGATCGAGACGACCAGGAGCACCGGGACCAGCCACGCCCAGTCGAGGGCCCGCATCGGCCGGCGGTACGGCACGGACGCGAGCGCGCTCCCGCCAGGCGCCGCGTGTCGGCTCGCCCGGATCACCGTCCCGAGCTCGAACGGGATGATGACGAACGCGATCGCGACCAGCAGGCCCATCAGCGGCGGGAAGCCCAGCGCCGCGACCGGTCCCGAGGCGACGATGAACACCAGTGCCGCCAGCGCGCCGGGCAGCAGGAACAGCACCAGCAAGCGACCGGTCGGGATGTCGGCGACGGTCGGCGCGCCGGGCGTGGTGGCGGGCTCGAGCGCGATCGGGAGGTCGGCGGCGGTCATCCGACGGCACTCCGATCGGCCACGGCCTGGCGCGCGATGCGGTCCATCGCGAAGGCGCCGGCCTTCCGATCCAGCGGCCCGCCGCGGGCCAGGAGATGCGCCACGAGGCCCGTCCAGCCGGTCTGGTGCGACGCGCCGATCCCCGCCCCGGTGTCGCCGTGGAAGTACTCGTGGAACAGCAACAGGTCCCTCCATTCGGGGTCGTCGCGGAACTTCGCGATGTTCCCCGCCACGGGCCGGTGTCCGTCGACATCGGGCAGCCAGATCGAGACCAGCCGCGCCGACAGGTCGGCCGCGACGTCCCGCAGGCGCAGGCGCCGGCCCGACCCCGTCGGGTACTCGACCGTGAACGTCTCGCCGAGCGCCTCGTCCCAGCGCAGCATCGACTCGATGAACAGGTAGTTCACCGGGAACCACACCGGGCCGCGCCAGTTGGAGTTGCCGCCGAACAGGTTGTTGGTGGACTCGCCGGGCTCGTAGTCGATCGACGCCAGGAAGCCCTCGATCTCGATCCGGAACGGCTGATCCCGGTGCCGGCGCGACAGGGCCCTGAGCCCGTGCGCCGAGAGGAACCCGTCGTCTTCGGCGAACACCTCGCGCAGCACGCGTTCGAGCCGCACGGGTGGCAGCAGGCTGAAGATCATGGATTCGCCGCCCGGTGCGTCGACCAGCGATCCCCGGCGCCGGAGCGTCTCATCCGTCACGCCCAGGTCCGCGAGGAACGCCGCGAAATGCTTGCCGAGCGCGGCCCCGAGGTCGGTCGCCATGCGCGGCACCGTCACCGCCGGGAGGATCGGCAGCAGCCCCACCATCGAGTGGATCCGCAACGGCACCGCGGACCCGTCGGGCATCTTCAGCAGGTCGTAGAAGAAGCCGTCGGCCTCGTCCCACAGGCCGCTCTGGTTGAGCGACGTCGCGATCCGCACCGCCCGCTCGAGGAACGTCGTCACCAGGTCGGTGTAGGCGGGATCGCGGCGGGACAGCGACTCGGCCATCGCGAGCATCGACATGCAGTAGGCGTACATCCAGGCGGTCGCGTCGGACTGCTCGAGCTTGCCCGCCACCGGCAGGTGGGACCGGTCGAAGGCGCTCAGGTTGTCGAGGCCGAGGAAGCCGCCCGAGAACAGGTCGTTACCCTCGGAATCCTGGCGGTTGAGCCACCAGGTGAAGTTGAGCAGCAGCTTGTGGAAGATCCGCTTCAGGAACTCGGTGTCGCGTCGGCCGTCGATGTTCCAGACCGCGAGCGCGGCAAGCGCGTGGACCGGCGGGTTGACGTCGTCGAACGACCACTCGTACGCGGGCAGGGCGCCGTTGGGGTGCTGGAACCACTCGCGGCACATGACGAGCAGCTGGTACTTGGCGAACGCCGGGTCCACGTGCGCGAGCGTGATCGTGTGGAACGCGAGGTCCCACGCCGCGAACCACGGGTATTCCCACTTGTCGGGCATCGAGAGGATGTCCGCGGCGTCGAAGTGGCGCCAGCCGGCGTTGCGACCGGTGAGGCGCTCGCTCGGCGGCGGCGGGCTCGCGGGATCGCCCTCCAGCCAGCGGGCGACGTCGTAGGCGTAGAACTGCTTGCTCCACAGCATCCCGGCGAACGCCTGGCGCATGACCGTCGCCTCGTCGGGCGGTCGCGCCGGGCCGCAGCAGGTCCGCGTAGAAGTCGTCGGCCTCTGCGAGGCGCGCCGCCATCGTCGCGTCGAACGCCGCGCCAAGGAGGTCGGGCGAATCAACCGCCTCGCCCGGGACGGCGGCCGGCGGCCTCGGCCGCAGGCGGAGCCGGATCTCGGCGGTGGCGCCGGGCTCGACCGTCAGGCGGTACCACGCCGCCGCCTTCGTGCCCGTCCCGGCCGGGTTCACCGTGTCGGCCCCGGTCACGACGTGGTCGTTGATGCCGTCCTTGGGGTACGGCGTGGTCGCGGCGGTCCCGTAGATCCGCGCGTCGTTGGTGTCGTTCTCGCAGAACAGCAGCTCCGGCTGGGTGCCGTCCGGGCCCGGTCCCACGTGGAGCTCGTACTCGCCCAGCCCCGGGTGCGAGGCGTGGATCCGCGTCCCGCCGGCCGCCGCCTCGAGGGTCGGGTGCGGGCCTGCCGGGTCCCACGACCACTCGTTGCGGAACCACAGCGTGGGCAGCACGTGGATCGAGGCCGCCTCGGGCCCCCGGTTGCGGACGGTGATCCGCGCCAGGACGTCGGTCGGGTCGGCCTTGGCGTAGTGGACCTCGACGATCCAGTAGCGGTCGTCGTCGAAGATGCCGGTGTCCAGCAGCTCGTACTCCGGCTGCAGCTTGGAGCGCCGGCCGTTCTCCTCGATCAGGTCCTCGTAGGGAAAGGCCGCCTGGGGGTAGTGGTAGCGCCAGCGGAGCCACGCGCTGCTGGGCAGCGCGTCGAGGTACCACCAGTACTCCTTGACGTCCTCGCCGTGGTTGCCCTCGCTGTTGGTCAGCCCGAACATCCGCTCCTTGAGGATGGGGTCGCGGCCGTTCCACAACGCGAGCCCGAGGTTGAGCCGCCCGAACAGGTCCGAGATGCCGGCCATGCCGTCCTCGTTCCAGCGGTACGCGCGCGAGCGCGCGTGGTCGTGCGGAAACGAGGCCCACGCGTCGCCACTGGCGCTGTAGTCCTCGCGGACCGAGCCCCACGCCCGCTCCGAGACGTACGGGCCCCACTGGTACCACGGGCTGGCCGAGTCCAGGCCCTCCTCGAGGTGGCCCGCGTGCGCCATCCGCTGCCGCTCGATGCCGCCGAGGTCGGCGGCGCTCGCCGGGTCCTTGGGCGGCTCGGGCGGCGTGCCCTTGTGCGTCGTCATCCGCCCGGCCGCCGCGGCCGCGCCCGGCGTGCGGAGCGCCGCCAGCACGACCACCGATCGCGGTCCGGCCGTGTACGTGCCGCCCTCGACGAGCGGTGCGTCGGCCGCCGCGGACAGGTCGTCCGGGCTGGCCAGGGTGGTGTCGACGATCCGGTGCCAGGGTTCCATGCCGCCCTCCGCGGGCGGCACCGCGAAGTCGAGCGCCTCCCAGTACGCGTTGAGGATGATGTGCAGGTCGAGGTGCGCCGCCCGGATGCCGAGCGCGATGGACCGCGACGCGTCACTCGTGTCCGGCTCCCCGAGCCGCGTGCCGTGCCACTCGACCCGCGCGCCCGCCAGCAGCTCGGCCAGCGTGACGTCCGACGGCACGTCGAACAGCGCCTGCGCCGCGCGCCGCCCGGCGATCAGCCCGCCCGTGAAGCGCAGCAGCCCCGCCTCGCGCTCGACGAGGCCCCAGTCGAACCACGACAGCTCGCTGTCCTGGCAGTAGGCGTTGTTGTTGCCCAGCTGCGTCCGGCGCACCTCGTCGCCCATCGTCAGCATCGGGACGCCGACCGCCAGCAGCTCGAGCGCGAGCAGGTTCCGGACCTGGCGCGCGCGCAGCGCCTCGATCGCCGGGTCGTCGGTCGGCCCCTCGACGCCGCCGTTCCACGACACGTTGTCGGAGTTGCCGTCGCGGTTGTCCTCGCCGTTCGCCTCGTTGTGCTTGCGGTCGTACGAGACGACGTCGTTGAGCGTGAACCCGTCGTGGCAGGTCACGAAGTTGATCGTCTTCTGGGGCTCGCGCCCGAGGTGTTCGTAGATGTCGGGCGAGCCCAGCAGGCGCTGGCCGACCGCCCACGCCTTGCCCGGATCGCTCTTGACGAACGACCGGACGTCGTCCCGGAATCGCCCGTTCCACTCGGTCCATCGGTCGCCGGCGAACGAGCCGACCTGGTACAGCCCGGCGGCGTCCCACGCCTCCGCGATGAGCTTCGTGCCGGCCAGGACCGGGTCCGTCTCGATGTCCCAGATGATCGGCGGCCGGGGAACGGGCGCCCCGTCCTCGTCCCGCGACAGCACGGACGCGAGGTCGAACCGGAACCCGTCGACGTGCATGTCGGCGACCCAGGCGCGGAGGCTGTCGAGGATCAGCCGACGGACGACGGGCTCGTTGGCGTTGAGCGTGTTGCCGCAGCCGGTGTAGTCGGCGTAGCGCGCGCGGTCCGACGGATCGAGGATGTAGTACTCGTCGTTGGCGAGGCCCCGGTAGGCGAACGTCGGCCCGTCGTCGCCGCTCTCGGCCGTGTGGTTGTAGACGACGTCCAGGATGACCTCGAGGCCCGCCCGATGGAGCGCCTTCACGAGGTCCCGGAACTCGTCCACCGCGGCCTGCGCGCCCGGCCGGCTGGCGTAGGCGCCGTGCGGGGCGAAGAAGGACACGGGCTGGTAGCCCCAGTAGTTCGGGTGGCCGCCCGGGGCTTCCTGGGCGTCGAACTGATAGACCGGCAGCAGCTCGACCGCCGTGATCCCGAGGTCGACGAGGTACGGGATCTTCTCGATGAACCCGGCGTAGGTCCCGCGGAGCGCCGGGTCCACGCCGCTGTTGGGGTTGGCCGTGAACCCGCGGACGTGGGCCTCGTAGATCACGGTGTCGGCGAACGGCCGGTCCAGCGGCCGGTCGCCCTCCCAGTCGTACGAGGCGAGGTCCACGACCACGCTCTTCATCGCCCGCAGGTCGTCGTCCCCCGGGCCGTGCTCGCCCTGGCTGCCGGCGGTTCGCCGGTAGCCGTCGGGCACGGCCACGCCTCGCCCGTACGGGTCGAGCAGGATGCGGTCGCCGTCGAACCGCAGGCCGCGCTCCGGCGCCCACGGGCCGTGCGCCCGGAAGCCGTAGACCTGCCCGGCCCGGACGCCCGGCACGAAGGCGTGCCAGTAGGGCCCGGTCCGATGCAGATCGGTATCCAGGTCCACGACGCGTGCCGGGACGTCGTCGTCCACGCGGTCGAACAGCAGCAGCTCGATCGCCGTCGCGCGCTTGGCGTACACGGAGACGTTCACGCCGTCGGGCGTGAGCGTCGCGCCGATCGGGCTGCTCGCGCCGGCAGTTGGCGGCGCGACGGGCAGCGGCGTCCGGAAAGACGGCCTGCATCGCGGGCGGTCCTGCCCGATCGTCGCCTACAGGCCGACGCTCGCCTGCATCATCCCGCCGTCCACGACATAGGTGGTCGCCGTGCCGTAGGACGCCGCGTCCGAGGCGAGGAACGCCACGAGGTTGGCGATCTCGGATGGCTCGGCCACGTGGCCGAGCGGGATCGCGCTCTCGAGCTTGGCGCGCGCGACCGGATCCTTGAGCGTCACGTCGTCGATCGGCGTGTGGACCGCGCCGGGCGCGACGCCGACCACGGTGATCCCGTGGGGCGCGAGCTCCACGCCTGCGGTCCGGGTCAGCATCCGGATCCCGCCCTTGGCCGCGCAGTAGGGCGAGTTGCCGGGCATCGGCCAGTCCTCGTGGATCGAGGAGATGTTGATGATCCGGCCGCCGCCGCCCTGCTTGATCATCTGCTTCGCGGCGAGCTGGACCCCGAAGAACGCGCTCTTGAGGTCGATCGCGATCACGAGGTCGAACTGCTTCTCGGTGGTGTCGAGGGTCGAGGTGCGGGTCTCCATGCCGGCGTTGTTGACCATGATGTCGAGCCGCCCGAACGCGGCGACGGTCTTGTCGACCAGGTTCTGGATGTCCGCGATCGACGAGACGTCGCCCTGGACGGCCTGGGCCTTGCCGCCCGCGGCCTCGATCTCCTTGACCGTCGCGTCGGCCGCGTCGGCATTCTTGTGGTAGTTGACGGTCACCGCCGCGCCCTGGCGCCCGAGCTCGACGGCGATCGCGTGGCCGATCCCGCTGTCGCCGCCGGTGACGACCGCCGCCTTGCCTTTCAGCATTCCGATCTCCTCATGCGCGCCTGGTGCCGTCGCCGGCTGGGTTCACGCGGGCGCTCGCCCGCGAACGATCACGAAGGACAGCGACCCCATCGCCACCGCGACCACCGCCGCGAACGCGAAGATCGCCGACAGCCCCACCCCGAGCACGCCCTGGAGCGGCCCGAACCCGAACGCCGCGATCCCGTAGCCCGCCTGGTAGGCGGCGATGAGCAGCCCCGACAGGGCGGCGCCGACCGCGGCGAGGTCGCGCTGGCCGAAGCTGATCGTCAGCGGCAGCAGCGCCGAGCACCCGAGGCCGGCCAGGCCGAACACGAGGACGCCCGCCACGCCGTCGCCCCGCGGCAGCAGCGCCGCCAGCGCGAGCGCCACGGCGGCCACGAACGGCAGCAGCCGGTACGTCGACGTCTCCGGGAACCGCCGCTCGATCGCCGCGAACAGGACCCGGCCGATCGTGACGGTCGCCCAGAACGTCGTGAGCGCGATCGAGGCCAGCGTCGCCGTGGTCCCGATCGTGCCCGTCAGGTAGAGCGTCGACCAGTTGCCGCTGGTCGTCTCGACGATCCCGTACAGGAGCGCGAAGCCGGCGAACAGCCGGAACGCCGGCGGCAGCACCGGCCGTTTCGTGCGCCCGGTCGGCGCAGGTCCGGTATCGACGGTGAGCGGCAGGCCCGAGGCCACCACCAGGAGCCCCGCGGTCAGCGCCGCCACGAGGAGCGGCAGGCCCCACCAGGCGCCGAGCCCGAGGAACACCGCGACCAGCACCGGCGCCAGCGCCGTGCCCAGCCCGAGCAGGGCGTTGAGATACAGCACCGCCCGGTCCGCCGCCGCCGGGAAGAACGCCGCGGCCAGGTTGTTGAGGGCCGGGACCGCCAGCCCGAACCCGATCCCGAGGCAGGTCGTCGCCACGAGCAGGATCAGGTACGGCAGCACGCCCAACCCGATGGCGAACTGGCTGATGACCAGCAGCGTCATGGCCGCGAGGTCGCCCACGAGGCCCGCCAGGAACACGCGCTTGACGCCGACCCTCCGCGTGAGCCGCGCCCCGGCCAGCGCCGCCGAGATCGCCGCGACCGCCTGGGGCAGGAACAGCGACCCGTAGGCCGTGCTCGTCAGCGCGTACTCCGACGGGCTGGTGAGGATCGAGCTGGCGGCCGGGAAGGTGACCAGCGCCACCCCCTGGATAAGGGCCGCTCCGTAGACGGCGGCGATCTCCGGTCGACTGGCCATCGATGGGCATCGGCGGTGGCGTGCGGCTAGCCGGCGGCGCCGGCGACGGCGTCCGCGCGCTCGCGACGGTCGCCCGCCGCGACGCCGAGCCGATCGAGCAGGTGGTCCCCGACCCGCAGCGCGTTGGCGATCGCCGTGAGGGCCGGGTTCACCGCCCCGATGCTCGGGAAGAAGCTCGTGTCGACGACGTACAGGTTGTCCAGCTCGTGCGCCTTGCACGTCGGGATCGAGCGCGGAGGTCGCGGGATCCGCCCCGAACCGGACGGTCCCGGCCTGGTGCGCCACGCCGGCGATCGGGATCTCGTTCTTGAGGTACGTCGTCCGCGGGATCAGGTGGTCCGGATGCATGCCGAGGTGGCCGAGCATCGACTTGAGCTGGTTGTACAGCCGTTCCTTGGGCTCCTGGTTGTTGGGCGTGTAGGCTGAGCGTGATGTTCCCGTCCTTCGCCAGGGTGACCCGGTTCTCCGGTCGACCCAGGTCCTCGGTGGACAGCCAGAAGTCGACCGCGTGCGTGGCGACCTCGTCGAGCGTGAACTGCGGCGCGAGCTTGGTCTGGAGCGGCTTCTCGCCGCGGAACATCGGCGCCGACGACTTGCCGACCATCTGGATGTTGCCCATCGGGAACTGGAAGTCCTTCGAGCCGAAGTAGAAGTCGTTGATGCCCAGCGTCTTCTGGAACTTGGTCGGATTCGGCTCCTTGGAGACCGCCAGCACCGCGGTGCTGTTGTGGTACATGTAGTTGCGGCCCACCTGGTCCGAGCCGTTCGCCAGCCCGTTGGGGTGGCGGTCGTTGGCCGATGCGAGCAGGAGCTTGGCCGAGTTCGCGGCCCCGGCCGAAACCACCACGATGTCGGCGCGGTAGGTCTCGGTCGCGCCGTCCCGCTCGACCTCGACGCCCGTGACCGTCGTGCCGGCGGCATCGGTCGTCAGCTTCGTCGCCCGCGCGTTCGTCAGCAGGGTCACGTTCGAGTGCTTGAGCGCCGGCCGGACGCCGAAGATCTCGGCGTCGGACTTGGCCTGGACGAGCGACGGGAAGCCGTCGCACGTGGCGCAGCGGATGCACGGGCTGTTGACCATGTCGTTCTCGAGCAGCCGCACCCCGCACGGCGCGTGGAACGGGTGAAAGCCCGCGCGCGCGAGGTCGTCGGACAGCTGCTGGATCCGCGGCTCGTGCGTGATCGCCGGGAACGGATACGGCGCGCTGGCCGACGGATCGGTCGGGTCCTCGCCCCGGGCGCCATGGACCTCGTACAGCTGTTCGGCCTTGGTGTAGTACGGCTCCAGCTCGTCGTACGTGATCGGCCATGCGGGCGACACGCCGTCGTGGTGGCGGAGCTCGCCGAAGTCCTCGCGCCGCAGCCGGTACAGGGCGGCGCCGTAGAACTTCGTCTGGCCGCCGACGTAGTAGTGGATCCCGGGCTGGAACCCCTTGCCCTTGTCGTCGTACCAGGTGTCCGCGGACACGTACCGGTTCTTGACGAACACCTCGTCGGCGTCCCAGTTCTCGATCTCGCGCGGCAGCCAGCCACCGCGTTCGAGGATCAGGACCTTCTTGCCGGACGGCGCCAGGTGCCGGGCGAGCGTCCCGCCGCCGGCGCCGCTGCCGATGATGATGACGTCGAAGTCGTTCCCGCTCATCCCGCACCTCCCGCGGACCCGGCCGTTGCGACCGCGTCGTCGTCTTCCCACTGCATGCGAGCCGAGCCGCTCCGGTCGAGCGCCTCGGGCGCGCGTTCCTTGCCGAAGTAGTCGACGGCCCATCGCCTGAACGCGTCGACGCGGTTGCTGCCACCCGTCATGAGGGCCGCGTGCACGCCGAGCCAGGCCAGGAACGCCGCCTTGCCGTGGAGCTCGAGGCCATGGACCTGGGCCACGGCCGCCCCGCGGCCGATCATCGCCATCGTCCCCTTGTCGTGGTACTTGAATGGCTTGGTGGGCTTGCCCTGGCGCAGGGCCTCGATCGTCTTGGCGGCCGACGAGCCGCTCTGGAGCGCGACCGAGCCCAGCTGCGGGTGGGTCTTGCCGTCGCCCGACGGGATGTTCGCGATGTCGCCGATGACGAGCACGCCCGGGAAGCCGTCGACCGTGAAGTCGGGGTTCACGTCGATCCGACCGCCGCGACCCTGCGGCAGCCCCGCGGCACCGGCCACCGGCGCCGCCATCAGCCCCCCGCCCCACACGACGCACCGGGTGTTGATCGTCGACCCGTCGGACAGCTTCACGTGCCCCGGGCCGATCTCGGCGACGCCCGTGCCCAGCCGAAGGTCCACGCCGTCCTTCTCGAGGACCCCGGCCGAGTACGCGTGGGCCTTGTCGGCGAACATCTTGAGCAGCGCCTGGCCGTGATCGACCAGGTGGACCTTGGCCTTCGGGGCCAGCGACGGGAACTCGTGGACCATCGTCGTGTTGATCATCTCGGACAGCGCGCCGGCCACCTCGACGCCCGTCGGACCGCCGCCGACGATGACGAAGTCGAGCGCCCCGTCCGCGGCACGCTCGGCGTCGCGGTCCGCCTCCTCGAACGCCTGGATGATCCGGGTCCGCAGGGCCTGCGCGTCATCCAGCGAGTAGAGCGGGAACGCGTGCTCGGCCCCGGGTGTCTTGAAGAAGTTCGGCTGGGAGCCGGCCGCGAGGACGAGGTAGTCGCCCGAGAAGCTGTCGCCACTGACGGTCGTGACGGACTTCGCGACGGGGTCGACGGAGGCGACCTCCCGGCGATGCGCCTCGAAGTCGTCGAACTCGGCAGCGATCTTGCGCAGCGGGTAGGCGATGTCGGCGGCGCCCAGCATCGACGTCGCCACCTGGTACAGCAGCGGCTGGAACTGGTGGTAGTCGTTCTTGTCGATGAGGGTGACGTGGATGTCGTCGTGCTTGGCGAGCTCGCGAGCGCACGCGACGCCCGCGAACCCGCCGCCGACGATCACGACCGAGGTCTTCGAACCGCCGTTTCCTTAGCCGCCATGTCGCCTCCTTCCGGTGCCGGTGGATGTCTCGTCGTCGTGTGCCGGCTTCACACGCCCGGCCGCCGACCGCACCGAGGCCGGGCGCTTGTCCGCGTGGACATGGACCCGGCCGCGCCCGAACGCGTCGAGCCGGCCCCAGCGACCCGGGATGTCGAGCAGCTCCAGGTGGCCGATCGTCGACGGCAGCGCCGGGTCGACGACGAGGTGGTCGCCCAGCGGCTCGAGGCCGAGCATCGTCCGCAGCAGCAGCAGCGGCGCGCCGGTCGACCACGCCTGCGGGCTGCAGGCGGTGGGGTACTTGACCGGGTACCGCGTCACGTCGCGGTCGTAGCCGCCGAACGCCTCCGGCAGCCGGCCGTCGAAGACCTCGGCGGCGTCGAGGATCCCGGACGCGATCCGGGCGGCCTCCTCCTTGAACCCGTACCGCCGCAGGCCCCAGGCGATGAACGAGTTGTCGAACGGCCACACCGTGCCGAGGTGGTAGCCGACGGGGTTGTAGCGACCCTCGCCCTCGGCCAGGGTCCGGACCCCCCAGCCCGACCACATGCGCGGGCCCATCAGGTGACCCACCACGGACTTCGCCTTGTTGGCGTCGACGATCCCGCTCCACAGCAGGAGCCCGTTGTTGGAGGCGAGCGAGTCCACCTGGCTGCCGTCGGCGTCGAGCGCGAGGGCGTAGTAGCCGCGATCGGCCAGCCAGAAGTCGCGGTTGAACCGGCGCTTGAGGTCGGCGGCCTCCTTCTCGAGCCGGTCCGCGTAGGCGTCGTCCTTCCAGACGAGGCGCGCCAGCCGGGCGCCGCGGATCTTCGCGTCGTAGGCGTAGCCCTGCAGCTCGCAGGTCGCCCGGGGGAAGTCCGGCAGGCGGCCGTCCGCATAGGAGATCGAGTTCCAGGAGTCCTTCCAGCTCTGGTTCTCGAGGCCGGTCCGGTCGTTTCGCCGCTTGTACGAGATGTAGCCGTTGCCCATCAGGTCGGCGTACTGGTCGATCCAGTTGATCGCCGCGCGCGCCTCGTCCTCGAGGTCCTTGACCAGCGCCCTGTCGCCCGTCCAGCGCTCGTACTCGTCGAGCAGGATCACGTACAGCGGGGTCGCGTCGACGGCGCCGTAGTACGGGGAGTGCGGCCGCTCCTCGAACGCGGCCATCTCGCCGTAGCGCATCTCGTGCAGGATCCGGCCCGGGTCCTCGTCCCGGAAGTCGTCGAGCCGGGTTCCCTGCCACTCGCCCAGCACCCGCAGCGTGGTGGCCGCGAGCTCCGGGGCGAACGGCAGCGCCTGGAGGCTGGTGAAGATGCTGTCCCGGCCGAACATCGTCATGAACCACGGCAGGCCCGCCGCCGGGAGGCTGCGACCGCCGGCGATCAGCGGCGAGAAGCGGAGCGCGGCGAGATCGACGAGGCTGCGGTGGTAGGTCGCCTTGAGCGGCTCCCAGTCGCACTCGAGGTGCGGCGCCTCGCCGATCCAGTCCTCGAGGCTCTGGGCCATGTCGGGGTTGGCCTTGCGGTTCGACCGGCCGTACTTGGTCTCGGTGATGCGCCGGCCGAGGCCGCCCAGCGACGTCACGACGTTGAGGTCCGTGGTCCAGGAGCCGTGCGGCTCGACCCTGACGGTGAACGTCAGGCCGTGCTCGTCGACGGTCGCGGGCTCCGAGGCCGAGATCGTGGTCTCGCGCCGGAACGTCTCGCGCTGGTAGCCGAGGACCAGCGACCCGCCGTCGACACGGGTGTCGTAGGTGCCCAGCTTCGGGAGCGCGTCCTTGACCTCGAACAGGTCGGCGAAGTCGGCTGCGGCCTCGATCCGGATCGTCAGGTCGGCCGGCTCGGCGCTGTGGCTGAGGATCGTCAGCTCCTCGTGGAACCCGAGGCCGACGGCGCGCTGGCGGATGACCGACAGCTTGGGGTCGATGTACACGGTGCCCGTCGCCGGGACGAGGAAGAAGCGGGCCTCGAAGTACTGGAGGTCGTCGGTGGACAGGGCGTTCAGCCGCAGGTCGTTGATCGTCAGGACCCACGTCGACAGGAAGCGCATGTCGTACGAGAACAGCCCGGTCGGATCGGTCTTCGACGCCTCGATGTCGCCGCGCTCGTCGCTCACGACGAACGTGTTCCCATCCAGGATCCGGACGAGGGTGGCAACCATCGTCAGCTCCGCCGCTTGCCCATGGACCGTGGGCCCGTCGACTCCGGCATGCCGACCGGCGCCGGGAACAGGCGCTGGACACGGATCAGGAGGCGCGGGTTGCCGTCCAGGGTCATGGCGCCGCGGAGGGCGGCGGCCATCGGGTTGCGGCGACCGCTGGCCACCAGGTCGAAGTCGGCCTTGTTGGCCGTGATGACGCAGTCCGCCGTCGGCGTCGCCCGCGCGACACGCTGAGCGCGCCGTCGTTGATCGCCAGCAGCCACTGGTCGGTCCGGCCGCCGTCGACGATGTCGAAGCGCACGGTCGCCCGCACCTTGCCGAGCAGCGGGTCCTGCCCGCGCTTCGACAGGTCGTCGAAGAAGTCAGCCGTCAGCGTCTGCCAATACCCCAACCTCCGGCCACCCCAGGCCGTGGCGTGGGTTCGCGCGCCGCCGTCACGCGGTCGCATCGCCCCGTTCCCAAGAGGATGGCTTCTCACCCTCTCCGCGCATCACCAGAACTGCACCATACTCCCCTTCGCCGCACAGAGAAGCGCCGAAATCTCAGGCGTCGCGAACCGCCTCGCCGGCGACGCGCAGGCGCTTCCCGTCCCACGTGACAGACCGCAGATCCGACGATCTCGGCGTCGACATCGGCGTCGCGGGCACGTGTCCCCACCCCGATCACCGTGCCCACGCCCGGCCGCCCGCGCCGCGACGACGCCGTTGGGCGCATCTTCGATCACGACCGAGTCCGCCGGGTCGGCGCCAAGCCGGCGGACGGCGAGCGCGTAGCCCTCGGGATCGGGCTTGCCGTGCGCGACATCGTCGGCGGTGATGAACACGGGCGGCGGGTCGATGCCCGACGCGGCGAGCCGCGCCGTCGCGAGGACGCGGTTGCCGGACGTGCACAGGGCCCAGCGCCCGACCGGCAGGGCGGCGACGAGCTCGCGTGCGCCCGGCAGCGCGCGCGCCTCGGCGGCCAGCTCGAGCTCGAGTCGATCGATGTCCGCGAGCGCCTCGGTGACGTCGCCCGGCTCGACGAACGCCGCCACCGTCGCCCTCGCCGGCTGGCCGTGACACGCCTCGACCACGCGCCCGGGCTCCAGGCCGCGGGCGTCGGCCCAGGCCGTCCACGCCGCGACGACGCTCGCGTCCGAGTCGACGAGGACCCCGTCGCAGTCGAACACGATCGCCGCCGGCTCGAGCACGAGGACGCTCAAGGGCGACGACCCGGGCGCCGCTTCGGATCCGGTCAGCTGACGGGCCGGCTGCGGTACCGGCCCACCAGCTCGCGCGCGGCCGGCTGCATCCTGACCGGCGGCAGGCCACGCCGGACCTGGTCGAGGTCGTCCAGGACCATCTCGCCGATCTCGAGGAACGCCTCCGGGATGCCGCCCGCGCGGTGCGGCGAGAGCACGAGGCCCTCGAGCGCCCGGGCCCGGTCGTCCGCCGGCATCGGCTCCTGCGGCCAGACGTCGATCGCGGCCAGGAACCGGCCCGCGGCGACCCGCTCGAGCACGGCCTCGTAGTCGAACACGGCGGCGCGGCTGACCAGGACGAGCCTCGCTCCGGCGGGCAGCAGGTCGAGCTCGCGCGCGCCCAGCAGGCGCTCGCTCTCTGCGGTGACCGTCGCGAGGACGAACACCACGCGGCTGTGCGTCAGGACCTCGTCGAGCGTCGCCGGGACCAGGCCGGCGTCGCGCAGCGTCGAGGCCGGGAGCCACGGGTCGAAGGCCCGGATCGTGGCGTCGAACGGGCGCAGGAGCGCGTGCAGCGCGCGGCCGAGGTTGCCGTAGCCGACGAGGCCGATGTCCGAGCGGCGCAGCAGGATCGCGTCGTCGTTGCCGGCCGCGAGGTATCGCTCGCGGCCGTCGCGGAAGGCGCGGTCCTCTCGGCTGATCCCGCGCGCGAGGTCGATGGCCAGGCCGAGCGCGAACTCGGCGACCGCCTCGGCGTACGCGGGGCCGCAGCCGAGGACGTGGATGCCGGCCCGGAAGCACGCCTCGTAGTCGACGTTGGGGTAGAAGTTGCCCTCGACGTTCATGACGACGCGCAGCGCGCGTCGCGCGCGCGAGGCGGGACGCCGGGAGATCGGGCTGGCCGACGATCGCGAACGCCCGCGGCAGGACCGCGTCGAGCTCGTCGTCGGTCGAGTCGGGACCGAGCAGCACGACCTCGTAGTCGCGGAACAGTCGAGCCTGCGCCTCGGGGGTGAAGATCCGGCCGATCTCGTGCGGCGCCGGGCGAAGGACAACCAGCGGTCTGTCGGACATCGATCGAACGATACCGGCCCGACGCCCCCGGAACGGGTCCCCCCACCCTGAATGGGGACTGCCCGCGCTCCACCGATCCGCGATACAGTCGCGCGCGGCCATCCGTACGCAGACAGGACCCGAAACCGAAGAGCCACCGCTCCTTCGCGCGGTCCTGTGTCCTCGCGTCTTTGGCAATCCGGCGCCTCCTCGCGCCAACCCCGTCGATCCGTCCGATGACCGGATGTTCGATCGGCATGCCCCCCTGATCCCCTGCGCCCGGGAGCGGTCCCCATCCGCCGCCGTCCGCCCCATGCGTGACGCGTTGGTAGAAAGGAGCACCGTTGGGCCACCGACGTCGCCTCTCCCGCGCCCTCATCCCGATCGCGATCGCGATCACCGCCCTCACCGCCGTCCTTCCAGCCACCCCGGCGTTCGCGACCGATCCGGTCCCCGTCGATCCCGCGCCCGTCGATCCGTCGCCGACACCTGCGCCGATCGAGCCGGCACCGGCGCCGGCGGTCGTGGCGCCGACGACCACCGCCGTGGTCGCCACCAGCACCCGCCGCCACCGGCGGACCCGCGCAGCCCGGCTCATCGCCGTCGCCCGCCGCAAGCTCGGCGACCGCTACGTGTACGGCGCCGCCGGACCCCGCCGGTTCGACTGCTCGGGCCTCGTCCTGTTCTCTCTGCGCCGGAGCCACAACCGGCACGCCGCCCCGCTCGGCGGCCGGTCGGCCGACTCGTTCTATGCCGCGTACCGCCGGCACCACCGGGTCAGCCGCCACCATGGCCACCCGGGCGACTTCGTCATCTGGGGCCGCGGCCGGCACATCGGGATCTACCTCGGCCACGGCCGGGCGATCAGCGCCCTGACCCGCCGCGGCGTCAGCGTCCACGGCCTGCACGCCGTGACGCTGCCGTTCACCGGCTTCCTGCACACCCGCCTGTGGGCGCGCCACCGGTAGCCGTCCACCGCAACGTCGCCGCACATGCAGGAGCGCCACCCGCGATGGGTGGCGCTCCTTCGCGTCGAGGGTGGACTCAGCGGGTCGCCGGATCCATCTCCGTGCTCTTGTCGTGGGCCTTGTCGGTCGCATTGTCGACCGCGTTGCTCACGTCGTCCCCCGCGTTGCCGAGGTCCTTGCGGATCTCGTCGCCCGCGTTGCCGACCTTGTCGGCCAGGTCCTCGCCGTCCCAGTTGCGGGACGCCTTCTTGGCGTCGGTCTCGACCTCACGGCCGGCCTTCTTCATGTCGTCCATCCCGGACTCCTCGTGGTTCGGGGTGGCCCCCGATGTGCTTCCGAGGATCCGTGCTGGCGTGTTGCGCCGGAGTCATGCGCATCGCCGTTCGGGTTGCGGATGGCTTGCGCGGGTCCGGGTGCCGAAACGGCATTTCCCATGCGATGGGCTCGTTGTAGGATCGACCGCGGGCGGTGACGAGCCCAGGCGCTGGCGAAGGGAGGCCGCGCCACGGATCCCGAATTCCTGTCTCGGGTCCAGTTCGCCCTGACGGCGAGCTTCCACTTCCTGTACCCACCGCTCTCGATGGGGCTGGGGCTGATGATGATCGTCATCGGCGTCGCCTACGCGCGGACCAAGGACCCGAAGTGGCGCCAGCTGTCGTTCTTCTGGGTCAAGGTCTACGGCCTGATCTTCGCGATGGGCGTGGCCACCGGCATCGTCCAGGAGTTCGAGTTCGGCATGAACTGGGCCGACTACTCCCGGTTCGTCGGCAATGTGTTCGGCAGCCTGCTCGCCGCAGAGGGCGTGTTCGCGTTCGCCCTCGAGGGCGGCTTCCTGGGCCTGCTGCTGTTCGGCGGCAACCGGCTCGGCCCGCGGCTGTGGCTGTTCGCGACGACCGTGGTCGTGTTCGGCGCCCACTTCAGCGCCCTCTGGATCATCATGGCCAACTCCTGGATGCAGACGCCGCAGGGCTACACGATCGCCACCGATCCGGCGCCGACGCGCGCGGTCATGACCGACTTCTGGCAGGTCGTGTTCACGCCGTCGTTCGTGCCGCGGCTGCTCCACGTGTTCTTCGCGTCGTGGACGGTCGGGGCCGCGCTGATGGTCAGCGTCGAGCGCCTTCTACGTCCTCAGGAAGCAGCACCTCGAGCTGGCCAAGTTCCCAACCTGAAGGTCGGCCCTGGCCGCGTTCATCCTGTTCGCGACGGCGAACTTCGGGCTCGCGGGACCGAGCATGGCGATCGAGGTCACGAACGAGCAGCCGCTCAAGCTGGCGTCGATGGAGGGCCTGTGGGAGAGCACGTCGTGCGCGCCGCTGTACCTCGTGGGCTGGGTGGACGAGCCGACTCAGACGACGACCGGGATCTCGATCCCGTGCCTGCTCAGCGTGCTCGCCTACTTCAACCCGCAGGCCACGGTCCAGGGCATCACCACGTTCTCGCCCCCGGATCCGACCCCGCCCATCAACCTCGTGTTTCAGGTCTACCACTTCATGTTCGGCCTGGGGTCGCTGTTCGTGCCGATCGGCTTGCTCGCCGGCCTGCTGTACTGGTGGAAGCAGCGGCTGTTCACGGACCCGCTGGATGCTGTGGATCCTCGTCATCACCGTGTTCTTCGTCGAGGCCGCGATCATCGCCGGCTGGTGGACCGCGGAGGTCGGGCGCCAGCCGTGGGTCGTCTACAACGTGCTCGCGACGGCCGACGGCGTCTCCCCCACCCTGAGCGGCCTCGACGTCGCCGTCTCGCTCGGGATGTTCATCGCGCTGTACGCGATCCTGCTGGCGCTGTTCCTGTACCTCCTCAACCGGGCGATCCAGCACGGCCCGGAGCCGCTGGAAGACGTGGAGACGGTCGACCGGGCGACCCTGCCCAACACCTTCCGCGAGGTCTTCACGCGCCGGGATCGCGCCGCCTCGAGTGGAGAGGACTGATGCTGGCCGAGATCTGGTTCGCGCTGTTCGTCGTCATCGTCGCCGGCTACCTGATCCTCGACGGCTTCGACATGGGCGTCGGGATGCTGATGATCCCGATGGGCAAGAACGACGACGAGCGGCGGACGATGCTCAACAGCATCGGCCCGATCTGGGACGGCAACGAGGTCTGGCTGGTGATCGCGGGCGGCGTGCTGTTCGGCGTGTTCCCGCTCGTCTACGCCTCGCTGTTCTCCGGCTTCTACCTGGCGTTCATGCTCGTGCTGTTCGTGATGATCCTGCGCACGGTCGCGATGGAGTTCCGGAGCAAGGAGCCGTCGCCGCGCTGGCGGTCGTTCTGGGACATGGTGTTCGCGCTCGCCTCGACCGGGCTGGCGTTCCTCCTGGGCGTGGCCTTCGGCGACGTCCTGTCGGGGGTGCCGCTGGACGCGGACGGCAACATGTCCGTCACGCTGATCGGGCTGCTCAAGCCGGTCCCGCTGCTGGTCGGCGCGGCGACCGTCGCGATGTTCGCGATGCACGGCAGCCTGTACCTGGTCCAGAAGACCGAGGGCGACCTCCAGGCCCGGATCCGGCGGGCGGTACCGCGGCTGATCGCGGCCTTCTTCGTGCTCAACACGGTCGTCGTGGTCGGGATGCTGCTCTCCCGGGACCAGATCACGACCAACTACGTCGACGACATCTGGCCCGTCATCTTCCCGGCGGCAGCCCTGGTGGCCATCCTGATGGCCTACCGGTTCGTGCGCCAGGGACGCGAGTTCGCGGCGTTCCTCGCGTCGGCCGCGACGATCGCCCTGCTCGTCATCTCGGGCGCGGCGGGGATGTTCCCGAACCTCATCGTCTCGACCACCGATCCGGCCTACAACCTGACGATCTACAACGCCGCGTCCGCGGACAACACCCTCGTCGTGTGCCTGATCTTCGCCGTGATCGGGATCCCGTTCATCCTGGCGTACACGGTCGGCGTCTACTACTTCTTCCGAGGCAAGACAACGGTCGACTCGCACGGGTACTGAGGCCGTCGCGGGGGCCGCGCGGCCGGGCGCTGGTCTGATCCGCCGGTCGACCGCGACGAGGCCCGAGACCCGGCTGCTCGCGCTGGACCCCCACGCCGGACGCCTGCTGACGGCGGCCGTCGGGGTGGCGATCGGCGGCGCGGTCGTTCGCGATCGCCGTGGCCATCGTCCTGAGCACGATCATCGCCGGGGTCGTGCAGGGCACGCTGCCGGCGGGCGGCCCGGCGCCCCTGCTGGTCGCGCTGGCCGCGCTCGTCGCCGTGCGCGCGACGCTGCTCGGCCTGTCTCCGACGCGCTCGCCGGCCGCGCGGCGGTCCATCTGGCGTCCGGACGTCCGCCGACGTCTGACCGGCCACCTGCTCGCGCTCGGCCCGGCGTTCGTCACCGGCGAACGGAGCGGCGAGGTCGCCTCGACGCTCGTCGACGGTCTCGAGGCCACCGAGGCCTGGGTGCGATCGTTCCGGCCGGCGGCCCTGCTCGCCAACGTCGTCCCGGTCGTGATCCTCGTGGTCGTGCTCGTGATCGATCCTCCGACCGCCGTGGTGCTGCTGGCGACCGGACCCGTGCTCGTCCTGCTGCTGGGGCTGATCGGCCGGCGGGTCGGCCCGGCAACCGCCGCCCGGGCCGCCGACCTGCGCTGGATGCAGGGCTACTTCGCGGACATGCTGCAGGGGATCGCGACGCTGCGGGCGTTCGGGCGCAGCCGGGAGCAGGCGGACCGGATCCGCGAGATCGGCCTCCGCTACGGCGACTCGACGATGACGGTGCTGCGGACCGCGTTCCAGGCCAGCCTCGTGCTCGAATTCGGCGCCGCGGTGGCGATGGCGCTGGTGGCCGTGGAGCTGAGCCTGCGGCTGATGGGCGGCAGCATCGGGTTCGCGTCGACGCTCGCCGTGCTGATCATCGCGCCGGAGTTCTTCGTGCCGTTGCGGCGGTTCGCCGCGGCCTACCACGAAGGTGCCGCAGGTCGCGAGGCCGCGGCGCGGATCCTCGAGATCCTCGACGCACCGCCGCCGCGCGCCGGCATCGAGACAGCCCTCGGCGAGCGGTCGGCGGCGTGCCCGTCGAGCCCTCGCGCTCGCTCGGGGACATCGTCCTGCACGGCGTCTCCGTCACCTACCCGGGTCGCGCGGAACCCGCGCTCCGCGACGTCGACCTCGTCCTGCCCGCCGGCCGGCGGACGGCGATCGTCGGCGAGTCGGGGGCCGGCAAGTCGACCCTCGCTCGGCTGTTGCTGCGGTTCGTCGATCCGGACGCGGGCCGGATCACCGTCGGCGGCGAGGCCCTCGCCGACATCGACGTCCACGCCTGGCGCGGCCGGATCGCGTACGTCCCGCAGTCGCCCCACCTGTTCCACGGGACGGTCGCCGAGAACATCCGCCTGGCGCGTCCGGACGCGACCGCTCGACGACGTCGCGGCCGCGGCACGCGACGCCGGCGCGACGGCGTTCATCGACGACCTGCCCGACGGCCTCGAGACGCCCATCGGCGAGGACGGCGTCAGGCTGAGCGGCGGCCAGCGGCAGCGGATCGCGGTCGCGCGGGCGTTCCTCCGCGACGCCGACCTCGTGGTCCTCGACGAGCCGACCGCCCACCTCGACCCCGACGCCGAGGCGTCCGTCGCCGAGGCCATCGACCGGCTCGGCCGCGGCCGGACGGTCGTCGTGATCTCGCACCGGTCGGCGCTCGTCGAAGGGCGCCGACGTCGTGATCGAGCTCGACCACGGGCGGGTCGTCTCGTGATCCGCGGGCGCCGGCGATGATCCTGCGGCGCGTCCTCGGGCTCGCGGCGTCCAGGCCCGGCTGGCTCCTGCTCGGCGCCACGGTGGCGGCGGTCTCCGTGATCGCGAACGTCGCGCTGGTCGGGACGTCCGCCTACCTGATCAGCCGCGCCCAGACCGTCACCAACGTCGCCGACCTCGCGCTCGCGATCACCGCGGTCCGTGTGCTGGCCATCGTGCGCTCGGGCTCGCGGTACCTCGAGCGGATCGTGATCCACGCCGGCACCTTCCGCGTCCTCGCGGACCTGCGTGCGTCGTTCTTCGCCGTCGATCGAGCCGCTGGCCCCGGCCGGGCTCCGGTCGGCTCGCGGCGGCGACCTGCTCGCCCGCATCACGGCCGACGTCGGGACGCTGGAGGAGGCGTTCGCCGGGGTCGCCGTCCCGCCGATCGCGGCCGCGGGCGCCGTCGCCTTCGGCTGCGTGCTGCTGGGCTGGATCGATCCGATCGCCGGCTGGATCCTGCTGGCGTTCGCGGTCGCCGCGGGTCTCGTCCTGCCGGGGCTCGTCAGGGTCGCCTCGCGCGAGCCCGCGCGGGAGCGGATCGCCGCGCGCGCGCTCACGACGGCCCTCGCGCTCGACGCCGTCCGTGGGGTGGGCGACCTCGCCGCGCTGGATCGCGACCAGTCGCACCGATCGCGGCTGCTCGACGCGGCCGGCGCGATGGACGGCGCGACGGCACGGCTCACGTCCGTCCGCGCGGTCGCGACCGGCGCGTCGTCGCTGTTGACCGGGCTGTGCGCGGTCGTCGTGCTGTGGGTCGGGATCGACGCCGTCCGCGGTGGGTCGGTCCCGGACGTGCTGCTCGCCACGCTGCCGCTGGCGGCGATCGCGACCTTCGAGGCGATCGGTCCGCTGGCCGCCGCCGTCCAGCGGCTCGACGCGACCGAGGCCGCGGGCGCGCGGCTGTTCGAGGTCATCGACGCGCGACCCGAGGTCGTGGACCCGCCCGCGCCCGCGTCACCGCCCGAAGGGTTCGGACTCGAGGTCGACGGCCTCCGGTTCCGGTACCCGGGCGGGGCGCGCGACGTCATCGACGGCCTGTCGATATCGATCCCGGCAGGCGGGCGGCTCGCCGTCGTCGGACCCAGCGGGGCCGGCAAGTCCACCCTGGTCCAGCTGCTCCTCCGCTTCGACGACTACGCGACCGGCGAGATCCGGGTCGGCGGCCGCGAGCTGCGCGGGCTGGCGCAGGACGCGGTCCGGGCGAGGATCGCCGTCGTCGCCCAGCGGGTCGACCTGTTCGACGCGACGATCCGCGACAACCTCGCGCTGGCCGACGCCGACCTGACGGACGACCGCGCCCGGTGGGCGCTCGAGACGGCCCAGCTCGCGGACGTCGTCGACGCCCTGCCGGACGGCGACGGGACGCGGATCGGCGACGACGGCCTACGTCTCAGCGGCGGCGAGCGGCGGCGCCTCGCGATCGCCCGCGCCATCGTCCGCGACGCCCCGATCCTCGTCCTGGACGAGCCGACCGCGGACCTCGACGCGGCGACCGAGGCCCGACTGTGGGCCGCGCTGGAGCCCGTGATGGCGGGGCGCACGACCCTCGTGCTGACCCACCGTCCCCCGCCGGGCTGGGACCCGGCCGCCGTCGTGACGATGCGCGCGGACGGATCGAGCCGGCCTAGCGGTCAGCGCGGCGGCCCCGCCTTGGCGATCGCGAGGATGTCGTCGGGCGAGCCGCGGAGCGGCGTGACGGACTCGAGCCACCAGGTCGCGCCGACGGCCTCGTAGTCGGCGGGCGTGAACCCGCCCAGGCCCGAGACCCCGAACACCGCCACGTCGAACGGGCGGCCGTCGAGGCCGGCCTCCCGGCGGGTCGCCCGCGCCAGCTCGACGCGCTCCGCCAGGCCGGACGGCGGCATCCCGAGCACCCCCGGGTCGTCGGCCGGTGGTCACCGCGATCCAGCCGTCCCACCGCGCCGCCCGCCGGATGCCGCCCGGACGGAACGCGCCCATCCAGATCGGCGGCCGCGGCTGCTGGGCCGGCCGCGGGCCGATCCCCACGCCGTCGACCGGGAAGTCCGGCCCCGCGTGCGTGACCGACTCGCCGCGCAGGAAGGCGTCGACGATCTCGACGGCCTCGTCCATCCGCGCGACCCGGACGGCCGAGGTCCAGTCCTCGCCGAACGCCTCGTAGTCCGGCCGGTCGCCGCCGGCGCCGACGCCCAGCACCAGCCGCCCGCCGCTCAGGCGGTCGAGCGTCGCGGCGGCCTGGGCCACGAGCTGCGGGCGACGCCGCGGGAGGACGATGACCGACGCCAGCAGCGCGAGGCGCTCGGTCGCGGCGGCGACGCCGGCCAGCGCCACGAACGGGTCCGCGGCCACGCTGTCCATGGCGAGCCCGAGGGTGTCCCAGGTGCTGAAGCCGTCCCAGCCGGCAGCCTCGGCGGCCTCGGCCAGGCGGACGAGCGTCAGGGGATCGGAGAGGTCACCGAACGGGGCGACGTCGAGGGCGTATCGCATGGGTCGACCTTACCGGGTGCCAGACCGGCGTCGGCGCCCGCGAGACACGAAAACGCCCGAAGGAACCGTCGATCACTAGCTGTTCCGATCACTGCAAGCAACAACCGGATCACTAGATGTTCGAGGCCCCTTCGGGCACCACCAACGTACCCGCCCGGCGCGAGCCGGGCAAGCCACAACTCCATATCAACCGCCATCCAACGCATTCCCTCGACATCACGACGGGGCGGCCAGGTCGCGCCGCGGGAAGCGCCACAGGCCGTAGCCCACGGCGACCACGAACACCGCGAGCAGCACCAGCAGGTCCGTCGGGTCGCCCTGCCCGCCGAGGATCGCGAACGGACGCAGGTAGTGGAACGGCGAGTACGGCTGCACCACCTGGGCGTCCGGCCACAGCTGGCCGAGGATCTCGAGCACGTACCCGAGCAGCACGACCGCGAGGCCGATGGCGATCGCGGGACCGAGGCGGTCGAACGACGCCGAGGCGGCCAGCGAGATGGCGGCGAGCGCCGCGAGGAGCAGCACGGTGTTGAGGAACAGCAGGCCCTCGTGGCCGGCATCGAGCTGGCCGACCAGGCCGTATGCCGCGGACCCGACGACGGTGCCCAGCACGGCCGCGGCCGACGTGACGACCGCGACGCCCAGGATCGCCACCAGCAGCGTGACGAACACCGACCGCCTCGAGAGCGGGCGGGCCAGCAGGACCTCGAGCGTGCCGCTCTGCCGTTCGCCCGCGATCGCGGCCGCCGCGAACCCGACCGGGTAGACCACCTGGAGCGCGATGGCGATCGGGTGCCCGACGCCGAGCGCGATCGCGGCGTCGAGGCCGAAGACGCTCGAGCCGAGCAGCCGCAGGAAGGCCTGCGGGATGATGCCCGACTGGATCAGCGACTCCATCTGCCGGCCGAAGGTCGCGTAGATGACCGGCATCAGCGACGACCAGATCCCGAGGGCGACGGCGATCACGGCGACTCGCGTGCGCTGCGCGCGCCAGGTCTGGCGGAGGAGCGGGCCGCTGATCACGCGTTCGCCCCGTGGTCCGCGCCCGTCGCACCGCCCTCGTCGTCGTGGACCGCGTACAGCTCGAGGAACGCGTCCTCGAGGCGGGCCGGCTCGATCAGCAGGTCGGTCACAGCCCGCGTGGCGATCGCCGCGAGCAGGGGCTTCGGGTCACCCTCCAGGTCGCAGGTCAGTCGCGTGCCGTCGACCGCGATCGCCGAGATGCCGCGGACCGAGGACAGGTCCGGCGGGTCGCCCGCGAACTGCAGCTCGACGCGGCGCTTGCGCCGGGCGAGGAGCGTCGCGACGTCCTCGTTCGCGACCAGGCGGCCCGCGCGCACGACGGCGACCCGGTCGCAGACGCGCTCGACCTCGGACAGCACGTGCGACGAGAACAGCACCGTCCGCCCCGCCCGACGAACGTCCTCGAGGATGCCGTAGAAGGCGCGCTGCATCAGCGGGTCGAGGCCCTCGGACGGCTCGTCGAGGATCGCGAGCTCGGGGTCGTGCTGCAGCGCCTGGACGATCCCGAGCTTCTGGCGCATGCCGCGGGAGTAGTCGCGGATCGGTCGGCGCAGGGTCCGGGCGTCGAGCTCCAGGCGGTCGCACAGGGCCGCGCGCCGGACGGACGGCCGGCCGGCGAGATCGGCGAGGTCGTCGAGGTGGCGCTCGCCGGTGAGCCCGTCGTGGAACGCGATCCCGCCCGGCAGGTACCCCGTCCGGGCGCGTATGGCCACGGACTCAGTGACGATGTCCCGACCGAGCACGCGCGCCGTCCCGCTGGTCGGGTGCAGGAACCCCAGCAGCAGCCGGATGAACGTGCTCTTGCCCGCGCCGTTCGGCCCGAGGAACCCGAACACCTCGCCGGCGCGGACGTCGAGCGTGACGTCGTTGAGCGCCGGGATCACCGCGCCGCGGCGCCCCAGTCCCCCGCCGCCGTAGTGCTTCGTCAGCGCGGCGGTCGAGATCGCGGGCTCGGTCGTTGGGGTCGTCATCGCCGCAAGGCTACGTCCCGGGCGGCCACCGCCGCGCGACGCGGCCGGCCGATCAACGAGGTGGCGCGAGCCGGTACGATCGACCCGATGCTCTACCGCGCGGACCCCTGGCTCCACGTCATCGCCGGCTGCATGTCGTCGGGCAAGACCGACGAGCTGCTGCGCCTCCTCCGCCGGGCCGAGATCGCCCGCCGGCGGATCCTGCTCGTCCGCCCCGACGTCGACGACCGGACGCCCGGCGAGTACGCGGAGAGCCGGAGCAAGGCGCGCTTTCCGTCGGTGCTCGTGCCGCGCAGCAAGCCGGTCGAGATCCTGTCCCTCGCGCGCGAGCGCGACGTCGATCTCGTCGGCATCGAGGAGGCGCAGTTCTTCGACCCGAGCCTGGTGCAGACGGTCGAGACGCTGCGCCAGAGCGGCCGCCACGTGATCGCCAGCGGCCTCAACACCGACTTCGCCGGCCGACCGTTCGGCCCGATGCCCGAGCTGCTCGCCCTCGCCGACGACATCACGATGCTCAGCGCGATCTGCGTGGTCTGCGGCGAGACGGCGACCCGCACCCAGCGGCTGGTGGGCGGCCGCCCGGCGGCCGTCGACGACCCCCTGATCGTGATCGGCGGGTTCGACGGACCGGCGATCGAGACCTACGAGGCCCGGTGCCTCCGGCACCACGAGGTCGCACCGGCCGGCTCGGCCCGCGGCGTGGTCGCGGACGACGTCCCGGAGCGCATCGGTTCCACGTCCGGCGACGGGTAGCGCGACGGCCGACGCCGTCGCTGATCGCCGAGCGAGCGCTGTGACGCCGCTCGCCTTCCGCCGCTCGCCTTCCGCTGAACGCCGGCGGTGCCAACGGACGGCTACCGCTCTGCCAGCCAACCGTCCGACGTCCGGCGCGGCGCATCCGCCATCGCACCGCTCGCCCGGTGAGCCGCGGGGGCCCGGCGGACGGCGGGAGGCCCGGGAGGCGAGTCGCCGCGGCTGACTGGCCGTGCTCGCGCACGGTGGATCGTGGTCCCACTCGTCCACAAGTTGTCCACGATGCCGGCGTTTCGTGGACAACTCTCCGGCCGCCGGATCGAAGTTCGTGGACAAGCCGGTTGTTGCCCCCTGGGGCGCCCCGATATCGTTCGGTCTGCCCGAAGGGGCCGGTGGCACCGACGCCGGGCTGATGAGTGATCATTGGACCGGGTCCCCGGACCGCCGCCACGACGGCCGCAAGGCCGACGAGGTGGCTGGAGCACGGGGCCGCTATGACAAGGCCGAGCTTGCTCGGCAGTGGCGTGGGCGTGACGGTGCGGTACGGTTCCTTCGGGCGCTTTCGTGTGCGCCGAACACCGGATCCGCCATGCCCAAGCTGTCCGCAGGTCTCCTCCTCTACCGACGCGCCGGCGATGGCATCGAGGTGCTCGTCGCCCACCCGGGCGGACCGATCTGGTCGCGACGCGACACGGGGGCATGGTCGCTTCCCAAGGGCGCACCGATCGACGGCGAGGCGCTGCTCGATTCGGCGCGCCGCGAGTTCCGCGAGGAGACCGGCCAGGAGCCCCCGCCCGGCGACCCGATCGATCTCGGAGAGGTCCGGATGCGCTCGGGCAAGGTCGTGCATGCCTGGGCGCTCGAGGGGGACATGGATCCGACCGAGCTCGTGAGCATGGTCGCGGAGATCGAGTGGCCCCCGCGGTCCGGCCATCGCCTCGAGGTGCCCGAGATCGACCGGGTGGCCTGGGTCGGTCCCACGGAGGCGCGCCGCCGGCTCAACCCCGCGCAGGCGGGCTTCGTCGACCGGCTGCTCCAGGTGCTCGCGCGCGAGGGCTGAAATCCGGCCGGTCGCGGCGCCGGGAAAACCTCGTCACAGGTTGAGAGCCGCCCCGCTTGAATTCAGCGGTGCGGCTCTCGTTCCCCCGTAGGGGCCCGCCGGTCGCCCGTCGGACCGGGGTTCCCGGTACTCCCCCCGCGGTTGTACCGGGCGTCGCGGATCATACGCGGTCATCTCGCGCTTGTCACGGGTTTATTGACTCAGAGCTTCGGAAACCCGCCGCCGCCGCCGTCGGCGAAGGCGATCGCAGCCGTCGCCAGGGTCAGCGCGCTGGCGATCGCGAAGGAAACGGCGAAGCGCAGTCGGCGCATGGCTCCCACCTCGTGGTCCCTGCGGATCGGAGGTCCGGCCAGGTGGTCGTCCTTGCCTCCGCCGCTCCTGCAATGGTAGGCTCGCCTTCGTGGTGGAGTCAATTATTAGTCAACACCGGCCCACCCGTCGTCAGTCGTCCGCGACCACCCCGGAATGGCGGCGGACGCTCGGCGAGGAGCTGCGCCGGCAGCGGCAAGGGCGAGGCCTGTCCCAGGCGGCATTCGGTGCCCCGTTGACACGGGCCTACGTGTCGGCCGTCGAACGCGGGCGGGCGGTTCCCTCGATCGCCGCGCTCGAGCTCATGCTCAACCGGGCGGGAATCCCCTTGTCGACGTTTTTCGCCAGGATCGAGGCGCGAGATGGTCGACCAGGAGTTGACCGGGTCGTATGATCCGCGCCATGGACGTCATCGAGACCAGGAAGCGCCGTCGCGTCGTCGTCGATCATCGTGAGCTCGCCCGCGCGATCGGCGGACGAATCCGCGCGGCCCGCGTCGCCGCGGGGCTGACCCAGCAGGAGCTCGCGGGCGACCGCTACACGAAGGCGTACGTGAGCGCGCTCGAGCTCGGGCACGCGAAGCCGTCGATGGCCGCGCTCGACTATCTCGCGCCGCGCCTGGGCACGACGTCCGACCGCCTGATCGCCGACCACGCCAGTCGGTGGAGCCGACTCGACGCCGACCTCCACCTGGCCTCCGGCCGGCTCGCCGAGGCCGCGGAGGCCTACGAGGACCTCGCCGAGCTGGCGACGGACCGCGTCTCCCGCGGCGAGCTGCTGCTGGGCGCGGCCGAGGCCCACTGCAAGCTGCACCAGGCGCAGGCCGCCTCGCCGCTGCTGATCGAGGCCATTCGCCTGCTCGAAACCGGCGGCCGCCCCGCCGACCAGCAGCGCGCGCAGTACTGGCTCGCCTACGTCCACATGGCACTCGACGATCCCGACGAGGCCCGGCGCCTGCTGCAGGCGATGCTCGGGACCGACCCGTCCCTGGTCGAGGACCCGGACTTCGAGGTGCGGGTGCGGATCGCCCTCGCCCAGCTCGAGACCGAGCACGGCGACCCGGCCCGCGGCGCCCTGTACCTCGAGGAGGCGCGCGATCTCACCGGCAGTCTCGACCTGCGGAAGCGCGGGATCTACTTCGACGCCCTGTCCAAGGCCCGCTTCGAGGCCAACGACACGGAGGGCGCGATCCGGGCGGCGACCGAGGCACTCGCGCTGTTCCGCGCCTCCGAGCAGGAGGTCCAGGAGGCGCAGTTGGAGAACGCGCTCGCGATGTCGTTCGTGCGGCTGGGCAATCTGGGCCGGGCCGACGAGCTCGCGGCGCAGGCCGTCGCGATCGCCGAACGGCTCAACCACTTCCAGACCCTCGGCCATTACCTCGACACGCAGGCGACGATCCGGCTGGCCCGCGGCGACGCCGATGGGGCGATCCGGCTGACCGATCGGGCGCTGGCCCTCGAGGCCGAGCACGGGCCCGCGAACGAGCAGGTCGGCGCCCGGATCACGCGCGCGCAGGCGCTGACGGCGGCGGGCCGGCTCGACGAGGCCGCCGTGGCGTGGGCCGATGCGGCGGCGGTCGCGCGCGACCTGTCCTCGCCGCTCCGGCGTCGCCGGATCCTGGCGGCGTGGGCCGAGTCGCTGGCCGCGCAGGGTCGCCACGCCGAGGCGTACGAGGTCATGCGCGAGGCCATCTGACCGCGCCAGCGCCGTCACAGCGACCGTTCGGGAGCCCGTCCCGAAGCGCGCGCCACCCGATGCCGGAGGCTGAGCGCCGTCCGCGCTTCGAGAGCCCGATGCAATTCGCGGACTGGCCGCGTCGTCGGCGGCACGAAGTCGCCACCCAAGGCAGACTCTCCGCCGATGACCACCCCCTCCCCGGCCCCGGCGCGACCCGGCAGGCCGCGCCCACGGCGTCGCGGGATCGGTCCCGCGGCCACGATGGGACTGGTCCTGTTCGGCGTCCTCGTGGTCGGCGGCCTCGTCGGTGCCGGCGTCGCCCTCGCGACCTACGCATCGATCAGCCAGCGACCTGCCGCCACCGACGGAAGCTGGAGGAGATCCAGCTGCCCGAGCAGTCGGTCGATCTACGACCGGACCGGCCAGGTCGAGCTGGCCCGGTTCGGCGAGTTCAACCGCGACGTCGTGACCTTCGACCAGATCCCGCCGGTGCTGGTCGACGCCACCACGGCCGTCGAGGACGGCACGTTCTGGGACAACGCGGGCTTCGACACGATCGGCATCATCGCGGCCGGCATCGATTCCCTCCGCGGCGCGCCGCGCGGCGCCTCGACCATCACCCAGCAGCTGGTCCGCCAGCGGCTGCTCACCGAGAACGGCACGGCGCAGACGGACCTGTCGGCGACCCGCAAGCTGCGCGAGATCATCCAGTCGATCCGCGTCACCGAGGCCTACCACGGCGTCGAGGGCAAGCAGCGGATCATGGCCGCCTACCTCAACCAGAACTACTACGGCAACGAGTCGTACGGCGTCGCCGCAGCCGCGAAGGGCTACTTCGGCATCGACGAGGCGCACCTCAAGACGGACCTGACGCTCGCGCAGGCGGCGATCATCGCGGCGCTGCCCAAGTCCCCGTCGTCGTACGACCTCGTGCAGAACGCCATCATCGAATGCCTCGACCCCGGGGCCGAGACGTCGGACGCCGAGACCTGCACCAAGTCCCAGCTGGTGGTCCCGCCCGACGCGCCGATCGTGCTGCGCCGCAACCTGGTGCTCGACCTGATGGAGAAGGGCCGCACGCCGCTGACCGGGGGCGAGTTCACGGCGGCCGACTTCGACGCCGCACGCGCGGCGCCGGTGGTGCTCGTGGCGCAGGTCGTCCAACCAGTGGAAGGCGCCCCAGTTCGTGTGGCAGGTCCGCAAGGAGCTGACGACGAAGCTGTGCGGTCCCGACGCCGAGACCTGCGACCAGATCGAGGCCGGCGGCCTGTCGGTGACGACGACGCTGGACATGCGCCTCCAGGACGTCGCCGAGAAGTGGGTCAAGGCGGCGACGGTCGTCCCCAACTCGAAGAACCCGCGGGTCACGGCCAAGGCGCTCGGCCTCCCCTACCAGCGCTGGATGGACAGCCTGCGCAGCCACGACCTCCACAACGGGGCGCTCGTCGCGATGGACTACGAGACGGGCGACGTCGTCGCGTACATCGGCTCGGCGGACCCGAACGGCCAGAAGGCGACGAAGAAGTTCCAGCCCCGGTTCGACGTCCTCGCCAACGGCTGGCGCCAGCCGGGTTCGGCGTTCAAGCCCGTCGTGTACTCCACGGGCATCGCGAACAAGAGCATCACGGCGGCGTCGATGTTCATGGATGTCGTCACCAACTTCGGCGGCGGCTATACGCCGACCGACGCGGACAACCTCGAGCGCGGGCCCGTCCGGATGCGCGACGCCCTCAGCTTCTCGCTGAACATCCCGGCCGTGAAGGCCGGCACCGTGATCGGCAACGACGCGATCCAGGCGCAGGCAGAGGCGATGGGAATCCAGTTCCAGAATGCGCGCGTCGACGCAGGCGCCGCGTTCCCCCTCGGGGTCGAAGTCGTGCACCCGCTCGACCTGGTCCGCGCGTACGGCACCATCGGCGACCGGGGCCGGCTCGTGGAGCAGACCACGATCCGCACGGTCACCGACAACACCGGCACCGTCGTGATCGAAGAGAGCCAGCGCCCCAAGCCGGCCGACGCGCTCGACCCGGGCGCGGCCTACATCATGACCGACATCCTCGCGGGCAACACGAACCCGCGGAAGAACCCGTTCTGGGGCCAGTTCGCGATCAGCGACGGCGGCGTGCGCCGCCCGGCCACCCTCAAGACCGGCACCAGCAACGAGGCTCGCGACCTCAACGCCTACGGCTTCATCGCCGCCCCCGACGACCGCGGCCGCAAGGACGACGAGTACGCGCTGGTCGTCGGCGCGTGGAACGGCAACTCCGACAACTCGCTGGTCAGCGGCCGGGGGGGGCCGCTGTTCTCGATCGACGTCACCACGTACGTGTGGCAGGGCTTCATGGAGGAGGCCACCAAGGGCTGGAAGATCAACGCCTTCAAGGCGCCCAACAACCTCGAGCGCGCGTCGGTCGACCCATGGACGGGGCTCGCGTCGTCGAGCCGCAACGCCGTCGTCGAGCTGTTCCTGCCGGGCACCGCTCCCAAAGGCGTCCTCCCCCCGGAGGCGCGCTGCGGCGAGGCGGTCCTGACCAACGCCGGGTTCGAGGACGAGCACGCGTCGTGGATGGCCGCCAACCAGGGGTGGCTGGCTCGGGCCCGACGCGGCCCGGGCAGGATCGGCGGGCCGGAGAACACTGCGACCGCGTACTTCTACAACCCGGTGTTCAACCCGTACGGCCGGTCGTGGGGACCGCTGCTGGATGACGCGGGCTGCAAGCCGGCCGAGAGCCCGTCCCCGTCCATCGACCCGTGCGCCTCGATCGTGGGCGTCATCGACCCGTCGGCCGAACCCGTGGTCTGCCCGTCGCCCTCCGAGTCGACCGCGCCGACCCAGGCGCCGACCGAGCCGCCCACGGAGGCGCCCACCGAGCCGCCGACGCCCGAGCCGACCCCGGAGCCGACGCCCGAGCCCACCCCAGCCGAGCCGTCCCCCGCCGAGCCCGCCGCGTCCTAGTCGGGCAGGCGGAACGCCCCGTGAGGCAGGAACCGGCGGTCTCAGCACCTTCTCAGGAATCCGGCCTATGATCCGCCCGGCCGCGAACGGTTCGAGGGACCGGACGCGAGAGCCTCGTCGACCTGTCACCGTCCATAACGCGGAGATGCACGTGTCGGATCACGTCCCGGACCGGTCTCGCCGGTCCCGAACGGCGGCGAGGGCCGCCGTCCTGCTCGGCCTCCTGGCCATCGTCGCGCTGCCGCTGGCCCCACTCGCCGCCGCAGCCGGCGGCCTCAGCGTCACCACGCCGTTCCCGGCGGTCGTCGCCGAGCCCGGTTCCACGGCGACGTTCGCGCTCACCGTCGACGTCCCGAGCGCGATGCGCGTCGACCTCAAGACCGCGGGCGTCCCCTCGGGCTGGACCGCCCGGTTCCGCGGCGGCGGGCTCACCGTCGACGGCGTCTACGTCGATCCGAAGAACCCGCCCGACCTCACGCTCGACGTCGAGATCCCGGACGCCGCCACGGCGTCATCGAACACGATCACGATCACCGCGACGGGCGGCGGGCTGACCGCCGTGCTCCCGCTGTCGATCCGTGTCGCGGACGCGGCCGCGGGCAACGTCACGCTGAGCACCGACTCGCCCGGCCAGCGCGGCCCGGCGGACACCACGTTCACGTTCAACGTGACGATCCACAACGACACGGCCGCAGAGATCGCGTTCACGATGGACGCGACGGGACCGGCCGGGTGGACCGTGACGGCCAAGCCGTCCGGCCAGGCCCAGGCCACGAGCGTCAGCGTCAAGCCGAGCAGCACGGGCGAGATGGCGGTCACCGCGACGCCGGCGTCGGACGTCACCGCCGGCGACTTCCCGCTGCAAGCGAGCGTCAACGGCGGCGGCAAGACGGCCTCGATCGACCTCGGCGTGACCATCACCGGGACCTACACGCTGAGCCTGTCCACGCCCGACCAGGTGCTGTCGACGTCGGCGAACGCCGGTTCGGTGAAGGACTTCCAGCTCACGGTGACCAACGAGGGCACCGCGCCGCTGACGAACGTCGCCATGTCCGCGAGCGCGCCGACGAGCTGGAAGGTCGAGTTCGACCCGGCCACGATCCCGTCCGTCGACGCCGGCGCGACCCAGAACGTGACCGCGCACATCACGCCCACCAGCGACGCGATCGCCGGCGACTACGAGATGACGGTGACCGCAAAGGCGACCGAGGCGTCCGACGACACGACCATCCGCGTCCGCGTGGAGACGCCCCAGTTCTGGTGGATCGTCGGCGTCGTCCTGATCGTGGCCGTGTTCGCCGGCCTCTACTGGGTCTTCCGGACGTACGGCCGCCGGTAGCCCGATGAGCGACCAGCCGACACCCGCGCCGCCCGGCGACGGTCGGGGTGTGCCCCGGCGGCGCACCCGGCCGCGGAACACGGTGGGCACGACGCCGTCGACCGACCGCCAGGCCACGCCCGGCGCGGGCGGGACCGTCGCGGCCGCCGAGCCCACGGACGCCAAGCCGCGCGAGCGGCGCCGGCGAACGGTGGCCGAGGTCCTCGCCGAGGTCCCGGCCGACGCCGTCATCGTCGCCCGCCGCCTGACCAAGCAGTACGGCGACTTCACCGCCGTCGACTCGCTCGACCTCACGATCCGCGCCGGCGAGGTGTTCGGCCTCCTCGGCCCCAACGGCGCGGGCAAGACGACGACGGTCCTGATGCTGCTCGGGCTGACCGAGCCGACGAAGGGGATCGTGCGGGTCGTCGGGCTCGACCCGACCCGCGAGCCCCTCGCGGTCAAGCGCAAGGTCGGCTACCTGCCGGACAACGTCGGCTTCTATGGCGGCCTGACCGGCCGCGAGAACCTCCGCTACACGGCCAAGCTCAACGGGCTGCCGAAGTCCGCCGCCGAAGCCCGCATCGACGAGCTCCTCCACGAGGTCCGGCTCGAGGACGCGGCCGACAAGAAGGCCGAGACCTACTCGCGCGGCATGCGCCAGCGCCTCGGCATCGCCGATGCCCTGGTCAAGGATCCGACCGTGCTCATCCTCGACGAGCCGACGATCGCGATCGATCCGTCCGGCGTGGAAGAGCTGCTCGCGCTCCTGCGCCGCCTCGTGGCGGAGCGCAACCTGACCGTGCTCCTGTCCTCGCACATCCTCGGCCAGGTGCAGTCGCTGTGCGACCGCGTCGGCTTCTTTGCCGCGGGCCGCCTGGTCGCGGCGGGTCCGCTGGCGGAGCTCGCCCGGGGCACCGACCAGCTGATCGAGCTCGAGGTGGCCATCGACGGCGACCCGACGGCGATCGACCCGGTCGTGAAGGCCGTTCCCGGCGTGCGCTCCGTCAGGACCGACGAGCGCGACGACCGCCTGCGGATCGTGACGGCGTCGGGCGACGTCGCCGGCCCGCTCGCCTCGGCGCTCGCCGCCGCGGGCCTGTCCATCGTCCACCTGCGACGTCGCGGCTCGGACCTGCTCGAGCTATATCGCCGCTATGTCCCGGAGGCCACCGATGGCCGCGCCCGCTGACAGCCAGCGCACCGACGCCACGCGGTCCGCCCGGCGCGCCGAGCGCGCCCCGTCCGGGGGCTGGCGGACGATCGCGGCCAAGGAGTTCGCTGACCACCTCGGCAGCGTCCGGTTCTTCGTGCTGCTCATCGTCGTCGCGATCGCCGCGATCGTGCCGATGTACTTCATCTCCACGGACCTCAGCAACTCGGCGCCCCAGGTGGCCGGCTCCCCCGCCCTGTTCCTCGCGCTGTTCGTCGTCGGGTCGCAGAGCGTCGGCGGGGTGACGACGGTCGCGTTCGCGGCGCTGCTCGTGCCCCTGGTGGGGATCGCGTTCGGGTTCGACGGCATCAACAGCGAGCGCAGCCAGGGCACGCTGTCCCGGCTGCTCGCCCAGCCGATCCACCGCGACGACATCGTCAACGGCAAGTTCGCCGCGGGCATCGCGGTGATCACGGTGATGCTCGCCGCCCTCGTGATCCTCGTGACGGCGCTGGGGATCGTGCGGCTGGGGATCATCCCCTCGGTCGAGGAGCTGGCCCGGGTCGTGACGTGGCTGCTGGCGACCGTGCTCTACGCGTCGTTCTGGCTCGCCTTCGCGCTCCTGCTGTCGGTGGTCATCCGCGGCGCGGCCTCGGCGGCGCTGGTCGGCTTCGGCAGCTGGCTGGCCCTGATCCTGTTCGGCCAGTTCCTGCTGCCGATCGCGGCCGGCGCCCTGTTCCCGGCCAACACCAGCGGCACCGCCAACGACTACTTCGCGTCGACCACGGCCCAGCAGCTGTTCCTGCGCATCTCGCCGGCCACGCTGTACCAGGACATCGTCACGGCCCTCATGAACCCGACGACCAAGAGCGTGCTCGGCGTCGGCAATCTCGGCCAGTACGTCAGCGCCCAGGAGCAGCTGCCGACGCTGCTGTCGCTCGACCAGAGCATCCTGCTCGTGTGGCCGCAGATCGTGATCCTCACCGCGCTGACCGTCGCCATGTTCGCGCTCGCATACATCCTGTTCCTGCGCCAGGAGGTCCGCGCGTAGGGCGCTCGCGCCCCGCGAACGCACCCGGCGTCATGCGACCGTCACGCGCGACCTCGACACTGGTGCAATGAGCCAGCCCGCGCCCGCCTCCGCCAGCGCCTCCGGCATCGCCGGTGGCCAGCATGCCTCCACCGTGGCGCTGGCGCCGCGCGGACTCGCCGCGATCGCCGGCGCCGTGTCCGCGATCGTGGCCCTCGCCGTCGGGGAGTTGGCCGCCGGCCTGATCGTGGGCATCCCCTCCCCGATCGCGGCGGTTGGCGCCGCGGTCATCGACTTCGCGCCGCCCGGGTCCAAGGACTTCATGGTCTCGCTGTTCGGCACCAGCGACAAGACGGCGCTGACCGTCGTCGTCGTGGCGGCGGTGCTGCTCGTCGGCGTCCTGGTCGGGCTGATCGCCCGACGCCAGCCGGCGATCGCGATCGCCGTGATCCTCGGGATCGTGGGGGTCGGGCTGCTCGCCTCCCTCCGCCTCGCCGGATCCGCGACGATGCTGGTCCTCGTGTCCGCGGCCATCCAGGCGGGCGCCGCAGTCTACGTGCTGAACGCGCTGATGGCGTCGGCCATGGCGGCGGGCCAGGCGGCGCCGACGTCCTCGGGAACGAGGACGGGCGACGCGACGCCGGGCGCCTCGGGTCGCCGGTCGTTCCTGATCCGGGCCGGGATCCTCGGTGGGCTCGCGATTGTCGGCGGGGGCCTCGGGCGACGGATGCTGGAGGGTCGCGCGGCCCAGGTGACCGCCGCGGCGATCGAGATCCCGCCCGCCGTCGCTCCCGTGGCACCGCCCGGACCCGACGCCTCGTTCGACATCGTGGGGCTGACGCCGGTCGTCGTGCCCAACGCCGACTTCTATCGGATCGACACCGCCCTGATCACGCCCGCCGTCGAGCTGGCCGGCTGGAACCTCCGGGTGTTCGGCATGGTCGACCACGAGGTCACGCTGACGTTCGACGACCTGATGCAGCTGCCGCTGATCGAGCAGTACGTGACGATCGCCTGCGTCAGCAACGAGGTCGGCGGGGACCTCGTGGGCAATGCCAAGTGGACGGGCGTGCGGCTGGCCGACGTGCTGGAGATGGCCGGCGTCCAGCCCGGCGCGACGCAGGTCGTGCCCCGCTCCGTCGACGGCTGGACGGCCGGCTTCCCGACCGCCTGGCTCTCCGATCCCGCCCATCCGCGGGAGGCGATGATCGCCGTCAAGATGAACGACCAGCCGCTGCCCGCCGAGCACGGCTTCCCGGCCCGGCTCATCGTCCCGGGCCTGTATGGGTACGTGTCGGCAACCAAGTGGCTGGCGGAGCTGGAGCTCACGACCTTGGAGGCGTTCGACGCCTACTGGGTGCCGCGCGGCTGGGCGAAGGAGGCGCCGATCCTGACCCAGTCCCGGATCGACGTCCCGAACGGGAACGTGCAGCCCGGGATCGTCCCGGTCGCCGGCGTGGCGTGGGCGCCCGATCGCGGCATCTCGAAGGTCGAGGTCTCTGTGGACGGCGGCGACTGGCAGCCGGCGACGCTCGCGACCGAGATCGGGCCGCAGACGTGGGTCCAGTGGAAGTGGGCCTGGCAGGCGGCGCCCGGCAACCACGTGCTCGCGGTCCGCGCGACCGACGGCACGGGCGAGACCCAGACGTCCCAGGCATCGCCGCCGCCGCCCGATGGCGCCCGCGGCTACCACCAGATCGCGGTCCAGGTCGGCTGATCCGATCGCGGCCCGCCGTCCGCGCCCGGCCGGTGGGGCCGACGGAGCCTGCGACCCGCATCCGGTACGCTCTCGATAGGGATGACTCGACGCCGCTACCTGTTCGACACACCAGACCGCTTCGTCGCCGGCACCGTCGGCGAACCCGGCAATCGCGCCTTCTTCCTCCAGGCCCGCGACGGCACGCGGGTGACCTCGGTCGCCCTCGAGAAGGTCCAGGTCGCCGCGTTGATCCAGCGCCTCGACGAGCTGCTCGACGAGCTGGAGCGCCGCGGGATCGAGGGGGCCGGCACGGTCGAGACGTTCGACGCCGATCCGGCGCCCCTCGACGAGCCGATCAACGAGGCGTTCCGGGCCGGCACGCTGTCGCTCGGCTGGGACACGCAGGACGACCTCGTGCTCCTCGAGGCCCGGGAGCAGACCGAGGACGAGGAGGAGGACGAGGAGTTCGACGACGACGCCGATGACGGCCCGGACCTGCTGCGCGTCCGGATCACGCCGCTGGCGGCGCGGGCGTTCGTCGGCCGCGCGCTGCGGGTGCTCGCCGCGGGCCGCCCGCCATGCCCGCTGTGCGGCCAGCCGCTCGACCCGCAGGGCCACCTGTGCCCGCGGCGCAACGGCCACCGGCTGAACTAGGGATCGGCGGCGACGGCGTGGACGACGGAGACGAGCTCGATGCCGTTGATCTCGATGGCGTCGATGACGAGGGCGAGGACGAGGACGAAGGCACCGCCTCGGTCGACGATCTCGGCCTGCCAATGCCGGTCCTGCCCGAGGCCGTCGCGCTCGAGCTGCTGACCGAGGGCGACCTGACGGTCGTCGGCCGCCTCTGGGCGTCGACGAACAACGCCCTCCTGTGCCTCGCGACGCGCCGCTGCCCCGACCCGGAGCCCGACCTCGTCGCGGCGTGCATCTATAAGCCGGTGATGGGCGAGCGTCCGCTGGACGACTTCCCCGACGGGACGCTCGCCAGGCGCGAGGTCGCGGCGTTCGCGGTGTCGCAGGCCAGCGGCTGGGGCATCGTCCCGCCGACCGTGCTGCGTGACGGCCCATTCGGCGAGGGCATGGTCCAGCTCTGGATCAAGGTCGACGGGGCCGTGGACCCAGTGGGCCTGGTGATCGACGAGGACGAGCGCCTTCGGCCGGTCGCGGTGTTCGACGCAGCGGTCAACAACACGGATCGCAAGGCCGGCCACCTGCTGCCGGTCCCGGGTGGACACGTGTACGGCGTCGACCACGGGGTCACGTTTTCGCCGGTGCCCAAGCTCCGGACCGTCCTCTGGGCGTGGCGCGGGCTGCCGCTCGCCGAGGCCGAGCTGGAGGTGCTGCGGACGCTCCGCGCCTGCCTCGACGACGACCTCGGCGCCCGGCTGCGGACGCTGCTGGCGCCGATCGAGGTGGCCGCGACCACCCGCCGGGTCGACCGGCTGATCGAAGGGGGCGTGTTCCCGCAGCCCGACCCACGCCGGCCCGCGCTGCCCTGGCCGCCCGTCTAGGTCCTCGCCAGGGCCCGGACCTCAGAGGCCGGCGCTCTCCGCGTCGTCAGGGTCCGGGTCGTCCGGCGCGTCGGCGCCGAGGAGCGCGAGCTGGTCGGTCGGCGTCCGGCGTCCACCGCCGGCGTGATCCCTGCGGGAGGCGCCTTCGCCGGCCGTCATCCGGCGGCGGGTCTCGACCTCGACGCGGGCGGCGTCGCCCTCCGCCGCCGGGTGCTCGACCAGCGCGACGACCCGGCTCGACATGAACCGTCCGGTCCGGACGGGCGTCCCGCCGCGAGTCACCTCGGTGACCTCGACGACCCCGCGGGCGGTCGTGACCTCCAGCCGGCGGCCGTTGCGGGACGCGACGATCTCGAACGTCTGCGTCCCCTGGCCCGTGTCGACCACGACCTCGATCCGATCGCCCTTCATGGCTGCGCACGATACTCCGCGCGACCTGGCTCGCGCGTGCAAGGAGCCCGTCGCGATGTCCTGCCCCCATCGGCTGAGTTGACAGTTCGGCCGATCCAAACGATGATTCGTGCATCGCCCGATGACACGCGGCCACCTGGTCGTCGCCGAACACGCGAAACGATCGCCGCGCCGGGCTCAATTCGATCGCCGCTCCGGCCTCCGTATGAGACCGGCCGTTGGAGCGGCAGGGCGCTTGTCCCAACCCGACGCGCCTGGGAAAGGAATCAACCTTCATGCTTTCACGCGCCACCACGAATGCCGTGGCGCATCGCGCCAGCTCGATGCGCCGGATGCGGCGCCGGGCCGTTCACTCCAACAAGCTGTATTGCGCCACCAACGGCTGCACCAGCTACCTCGTCGTCGATGAGCTCGGCGGCGTCGCCTACTGCGAGATCTGCGGCTACACCCGCCGTCTCCACTGATCCTCGCCTGATCGCCTGCGCCGCGGCCCATGTGCGCCGTGGCCCGAGCGACGCGACGGGGACCCACCGGGGCTCCTGACCCCCCATCATCCTCAGCGCAGCGTGCGGCACGGCCGCGCGGGCGAGGAGGACCGATGACGGGCAGGACCCTGGACCGACTCCGCCTCGAGCGCCTCATGGCCGCCGAGACGGCCGCGTTCGAACGGGCCAACCCGCGATCGCGGGCGCTGTTCGAGCGCGCCAAGGGCTCCCTGCTCGACGGCGTCCCGATGAACTGGATGATCCGCTGGGCAGGCCCGTACCCGCTGTTCGTCGACGAGGCGACGGGTGCCCGGTTCCGCGACGTCGACGGCCACGAGTACGTCGACCTCTGCCTCGGCGACACCGGGGCCATGGCAGGCCACGGGCCCTCCCCCACGATCGCGGCCGTCGAGCGCCAGCTCCGCCGCGGGATCACCCACATGCTGCCCACCGAGGACGCGATCGTCGCCGCCGACGAGCTCCGCCGGCGGTTCGGGCTCCGATACTGGCAGTTCACCCTCACGGCGACCGACGCCAACCGGTTCGCGATCCGGCTCGCCCGGCACATCACCGGCCGGTCGAAGATCCTCGTCCACAACCACAACTACCACGGCTCGGTCGACGAGACCTTCGCCTGGATCGCGCCCGACGGCGGGGTCGTCGCCCGGCGCGGCAACCTCGGTGCGCCCGTGCCGCCGTCGGAGACCACGCGGGTCGTCGAGATCAACGACATCGATGCCCTCGACCGCGAGCTCGCCCACGGCGACGTGGCCGTCGCGCTGATGGAACCGGCGCTGACCAACGTCGGCATCGTGCTCCCCGACCCCGGCTATCACGACGCTGTCCGCGAGCTGACGCGCCGGCACGGCACGCTCCTGATCATCGACGAGACCCACACGATCTGCGCAGGTCCCGGCGGCTACACGGGCGCCTACCGCCTCGAGCCCGACATCCTCACGATCGGCAAGACCATCGGCGGCGGCATCCCCGCGGGTGCGTACGCGTTCACCGAGGAACTCGGCGAGCGGATCGCGGCCAGCATCCCCGAGGAGGACGCGGACGTGGGCGGCGTCGGCGGGACACTGGCCGGCAACGCGCTGTCGATGGCGGCAATTCGGGCGACGCTGACCGAGGTCCTGACCGACGAGGCGTTCGCACGGATGCTGCCGCTGGGCGAGCGCTGGGCCGACGGCGCCGGCGGCGTCATTCGTGAGCACGATGTCCCGTGGCACGTCGCCCGGCTCGGCGCCCGCGCCGAGTACCACTTCATGCCCACGCCGCCCCGCAACGGCTCCGAGCAGTGGGCGAACGCCGACCCCGACCTCGAGCGGTTCCTGCACCTCTGGGCGATGAACCGTGGCGTGCTGATGACGCCGTTCCACAACATGGCCCTGATGTCCCCCGCCACGACCTCGGCCGACGTGGACCGCCACACAGCGGTGTTCGGCGAGGCGGTGGAGGCCCTGTTCGGGCCCGCGTGATGGCCGACGATCGGAGGCCGGGCCGGCGGCTGCGGCCGGCGGTGGTGCTCGCGATCGTGCTCGACATCGTCGTGGTCGCCGCGGCGCTCGTCGCCGTCGCCAACGGCTTCTCGCCGATCGTGCTCGCCTTCGCGGCGATCCTCGCGATGGCCCCCTGGGCCTCGATCATCGACCAGCGCGACGGCCCTGGGCCGCGCTGAGCCGTCGTCGCCCGAGGCGGACTAGCCTTCGGGCGGAGGCGCGCCGAGCCAACATCGGCGCTCCGCGACGTGTTCGGCGCCCAGCAGCTCATCGATCGGCTCGCGGGGGACGAACCCGCGGGCCGCGTACCAGGCGTCGTTGGCGATCGCCGGACCGCCGGAGCCGGTCGCGCGGCGCACGCGGATAGGCGGCCTGGCGGCGGGGACGGGCACGGGTCAGCGGGACGCGGCGGCGTCGAGGCGATCGAGCTCGGCGGCGAGGTCGAGCGGACGGCGGTGCTGGCGATCGGTAGGCGCCTCGGCGTTGAGCCGCGCGATGGCCGCGTTGACCTGGTGCACCAGGCGTTCGAGCGTCGTCCGATCGGATCGGCTGGCAGCGGGCCGGGACGTCGGGGATGCCGCCACCCGCGCGAGCACGGCGTCCCGCTGGGCCAGGAGCCGGCGGAATTCCTTGTCGGCCTCGATCCAGGGCGGCGCGGCGCCCGCGTTGCGCAGCATCCGGAACGCCATCGCCCAGTCGCCCGCGTACGCGTCGTCGTCCTTCGGGAGTGGGCGTCCCTGGTGCGGGAGATCGTCGAACTGGCCTGCCTCCATTGCCTCGCGGAGCTGCCGCTCGACGAGGCTCTCCCACGTTGGCGCGACCATCCGGCGACCGTCGGGCGTGCGATGTGTGGCGGGCCGGCGATCGGACTGGGCCATGCACGAACGATAGCGGGACCGGACCGTCGGATGCATCGGGACAGTACGAAGGCGGCATGCCACCCCCTCGCTATTCGCCCCGGGCGTTCGGTATGGTCGTCGGGGACGGGGGCGGTCCGAGGGAGCACGGTTGGCAGTCGCCATCAGGGTCGTTGGGCAGGCGTCGAGGCGCGGGCTGATTCCGCGTGTGCCGGCGCCCGACAAGCTGCTCGCGGACGCCAGCGAGTGGATCTCCGGCGAGTACAGCCAGTTCGTCCGTTCCGCGAGGGTCCAGGCGACCGCGGGCTGCCCGGAGCTCGTGCTCGGCCTCCACCCGGCCGCCGAGCCGGTGACGATCACGGCCGACGACGAAGGACGCGTCGAAGCCTCCGCCGACACCTCCAACGCCGGCCCCGGCTACCACACCTACGTCGGCCGCGTCCTCGACCGCGTCGCCGACGAGATCGGCGTCGTCTGGTCCCACGACCACGACCCGCGCCCGGTCGGAGCGCCCGCACCGTGGATCGGCAGCAAGCAGCCACTGGCCGGCCGTGCCGCGGTCGAGCGTGAGCACCTCGAGGTCCTCGAGCGGCTGATCGGGCGGGCGTACGAGCAGCGGCGACGTGGCCTCCCCGACGTCCAGGTCGGGACGCTGCCCGGGTCACAGTTCGAGACCGACGGCGCGATCGCGACGCCGCTCGGGCCCCGGGACGACGCCTGGCTCGACCGGGCCTCGAAGGACGCCTGGGCCGCGTCCGATATCCGGCCCTGGTGGTTCGACGCGACCGACGCCCGCTACCTGCTCAACCGGGCGCTGGTGATCCTGTGGACCGAGATCCGCTGGCGCCCGCCCGCCGACGAACCCGAGCGCGCGGCGATGGATGAGGCGCTTGGCCTCCTGCGGCGCGCCCTGCCCAGCGACGCCTCGCTCGCCTACCCGTGGCGGGAATGGGCCGAGCTCATCAGGCTGAGAGCGATGCCCGATCCGATCGCCGAGCGGGTCTTCCGGCAGGCGGAGCGGGTCGACAAGGCACTTCCCCTCATCGGCTACCGGCGGCGGCCGGTGACCGTGGCCCACGAGGGCTGGCAGGTCCGGGTCCCCGGCTCGTTCGGGGAACAGCGGACGCCGGAGGAGTGGCGCGGCGGCGAGCGCGGCCGTCGAGTGACGCTCGCGGCGACGACGACCCAGACCACCAACGGGATGCCGATGTCGGCCGACCGGTTCCTGACCACGGTCGCGGGAGACCTCGGCGAGGGCGTGCTCCGCCACGAGGACGGCGAGCTGAACGGCCGCGCGCGCGTCACCTCGGATTCGAGCTCGGGGCTCGAGGTCGCGGTGCTCGAGGGCTTCTCGGCCGTGAGCGGGAGCGGCGCCGCGGTGCGGGTCGAGTTCGAGCACTCCGGCGACTGGGAGTGGGCCGTCGGCCTGTGGAGGTCGCTCCGCCCCGCCTGAGCGCATCGTGACGCCCGAGCTGGCACTTGCCAGGGCTACAGTGGTCCTCGGTGCAGCTCCACGAAGACGGGACGCTCGTCGTCTCCGCTACCGATCTCGTCGGCTTCCTCGAGTGCGACCACCTCGTCACGCTCGAGCAACTTCGCGCGCTCGGCCAGATCGAGAAGCCGTTCCGGGACGATCCCGAGCTCGAGCTCGTCCGCCGGCGCGGTTACGACCACGAGCGCCGGTACATCGAGATGCTCGAAGCCGGCGGCCGGACGGTCATCGAGATGCAGCTTCGGGACCCGAAGACGCCGGCCGACCTGCGCGCGTCAGAGGCCGAGACGCTCAAGGCGATGCGTGACGGCGTCGACGTCATCTTTCAGGGCACATTCTTCGACGGGCGCTGGCGTGGCCATCCTGACTTCCTCGTCCGGCGCGACGACCGGCCGAGCGGCCTCGGCGAGTGGAGCTACGACGTCGCCGACACGAAGCTCGCGAAGCGGGTCAAGGCGGCGGCCATCCTCCAGATGTGCGTGTATGCCGACCTCCTCGAGCGCCTCCAGGGCCTCCCGCCGGAGACGATCTCGGTGGTGACCGGCGACCGCGCGTCGCACCAGCATCGGCTCGACGACTATGCGGCCTACTACCGGTTCGCGAAGCGGCGCTTCGAGGACCGCGTCTTCCCCTCCGCCGCGTCCGGATCGCCGTTGGCGCCGCCGACCGACACCTATCCCGAGCCCGTCGACCATTGCCGCGTCTGCTCGTGGTGGCAGCTGTGCATGGACCGTCGTCGCGCCGACGACCACCTCTCGATCGTCGCCGGCGCCGCGAAGACCCAGCGGCGGCATCTTGTTGAGGCCGGCGTGCCGACACTCGCGGCGCTCGGGCGGCTGCCCGCGGACCGGCGCGTCCGGGACATGCAGCCGCGCATCCTCGAGCGACTGCGGCGACAGGCGGCGCTCCAGCTCGAGAAGCGCACCGATGGCGTCGACCGCTACGAGCTCATCCCGCCCAACCCCGACGAACCCGGCAAGGGCCTCGCCGCACTGCCGCCGCCGTCGCGCCTGGACGTCTTCTTCGACATTGAGGCCGATCCCTGGGCCCTCAACGACGGCCTCGAGTACCTGTTCGGGTGGACCGAGGTCGCGCCCGACGGCAGCCGCCCGTTCCACGCCCTCTGGGCACACGACCGCGAGCAGGAGAAGGCCATGCTCGAGGCGTTCGTGGACCTGGTGATGGACCGCATCGAGCGCGATCCCAGGATGCACGTCTACCACTACGGCGGCTACGAGTCCGGGGCGCTCAAGCGCCTGATGCAGCGGCATGCGACTCGCGAGGACGAGATCGACGAGCTGCTGCGCGGCAGGGTCCTGGTCAACCTCTACGACCATGTCGTGCGACCGGGCATCCGCGCGAGCGTCGAGAGCTACTCGATCAAGAAGCTCGAGACCTTCTACATGCCGCATCGAGAAGGTGGCATCACGCAAGCCGGCTTCTCGGTCGTTGAGTACGAGCGCTGGATGGAGGAGGGCGACCCGGCCATCCTCCAGGCGATCGCCGCCTACAACCGCGACGACTGCATCTCGAACCTGCTGCTGCGAGACTGGCTCGAAGAGCGCCGAGCCGAAGCGCTCGCGACACATCCCGAGTGGTATCCCGACGGCGAGGTGCCACGACCCGGACTCGTGGATGGTGAGCCGCCGGCGGAGCTGGCGGCGCAGCAGGCCGAGACGCGGGCCCGCGAGGACGCGCTCAGGGACGGGGTGCCTGTCGACCGCGCGTTGCGCGACGACGACCAACAGGGGCGCTGGCTGCTCGCGGCGCTGCTCGACTGGAACCGCCGAGAGGCGAAGCCGCAATGGTGGGATCACTTCCGGCTGGCCGAGGCCTCGCTCGAGGAGCTGGTCGCCGACCCGGCGGCGCTTGGCGAGATCACGTTTGAGGCGGATCTCGGTGCGTCGAACCGATCGCGGCTCCACCGGTTCCGGTTCGATCCCGCGCAGGAATCGAAGGTCGTGGAGGGCAAGTCGCTGATCGCCCTGGCGCCGGGCCCCGGCGGCTGGGTGCAGTCCGGCGTCACCGTGATCGCGTTTGACCCCTTGGCCGGCACGATCGACCTCAAGCGCAACCCCGGCAACGCGCACCCATCGGCGTTGATTCCGACGAAGCCGTTCGGCACGGAGCCCATGCGCAGCGCCCTCGGGCGGCTCGCGGACCATGTGATCGCGAACGGGCTCGATGGCCCGGGCCGGTTCCGGGCGGCCCGCGACCTGATCCTGCGGGCGCCGCCTCGGATCGAGGGCGTCCTGCCCGGATCGGTGCTCTCCGGCGGCGACGAGGATCAGACCGACGTCGCCCGGAGGCTGGGCCTTGGCCTCCGCTCCACGGTGCTCGCGTTGCAGGGGCCGCCGGGGACGGGCAAGACGTACACGGCGGCGCGGATGATCCTCGACCTGGTCGCGAACGGCCGCCGGGTCGGGGTTACGGCGCAGTCACACCGGGTGATCGCCAACCTGCTTGAGGCGATCCGCGATGCAGCCCGCGAGGAGGGGGCCTCACTCCGCATCGCGCAGAAGGCGGACGCCGATGATGGGCCGCCGGGCGACGAGATCGCCCGCATCCCGACGCCGGACGCCGCTCGAGATGGCCTGGCCGCCCGGACGTGGGACGTGGTCGGTGCGACCTCCTGGCAATGGGCGCGCGAGGACATGGAGGGCTCCATCGACGTCCTGTTCGTCGACGAGGCCGGCCAACTGTCGCTCGCGACCGTGTGTGCTGTGGCTGGAGCGGCCGATTCGGTCGTCCTGCTCGGCGACCCGAACCAGCTGCCCCAGGTGTCGCAGGGCTCGCATCCGGAAGGGGCCGCGGTCTCGGCGCTCGAGCACCTCGTCGGGGAGGCGAAGACGATCGCGCCGGAGCGCGGGCTGCTGCTCGCGACAACGTACCGCCTGCATCCCGATGTCAACGCCTACGTCTCCGACGCGTTCTACGAGGGCCGGCTCGTGCCGGCGCCGGGAAACGAGCTGCAGGACCTCGCGCCCGGCGAGCCGGTCGGCGGGACGGGGATCCGCCACGTGCCGATCGCGACCGAGGGGGCCGGCAACCGCTCGCGGGTCGAGGCGGACTGGATCGCGGCGGCGATCGGGCGCCTCGAGGGCCGGCGCTGGCGCGACCGCAAGGGACTGGAGCGACCGCTGACCGTCGAGGACGTCCTGGTGGTGGCCCCCTACAACGCCCAGGTGGCCGAGATCGCACGTGCCGGGAGCGACCGCCTCGGGCGCCGGCCCAACGTCGGAACCGTCGACAAGTTCCAAGGCCGCGAGGCGCCGGTCGCCATCTACTCGATGACGACGTCCACACCAGACGACGCGCCGCGCGACCTCGAGTTTCTATACTCCGCGAACCGCCTCAACGTCGCGGTCTCCCGGGCGAGAGGCCTGGCCGTCGTCCTGGCCAGCCCCGCCCTGCTGCGCGTCGCGTGCAAGACGCCGGAGCAGATGCGGCTCGTCAACGCCCTGTGCCGGCTTGTCGAGGTGGCGGCCGAACAGGTCACAGGCGCGCAGGCCCCGGCACGGGCCCATGCCACCGAGCCGGCGTCCACGGGCGGCGATCCGACGGTCAACGGGCACGTGGCAGAGCTCCTGCTGTTCCCCGACCTCGGCCCGGCAGAGCGGCGTCGCGCATCGGACCGCTGAGGCCCGCGTGACGGCCGCTGCCGTATCGTCAGGTTCATGAACCGCCCCGCCGGTGCCGAGCTCGAGGTCGCCCGGCGGCGGGTCCGGAACGTGCTCGTCGCGGGGGTCGCGCTGGGCAGCACGGGGCACATCGCCGCCGTCACCGTCGCGACGATCGTCGCGCGCCAGATGCTCGGATCGCAGGCGCTGGCGGGACTGCCGGGCGCCACCGTCGTGCTCGGTGCCGCGATGGGCTCCGTGCTGCTGTCGGGCCTCATGGCCCGGAGCGGTCGTCGGCGCGCCGGCCTCACCACCGGCTACGGCCTCGGCGTGGTGGGCGCCCTGATCGCCACCGCGGCCGTGCTGTCGAGCTCGTTCCCGCTTTTGCTGGCCGGCACGCTCCTGATCGGCTTCGGCAACAGCTCCAACCAGCTCTCGCGCTACGCGGCCGGCGACATGGTCCCGACCGATCGCCGGGCCTCCGCGATCAGCATCGTGGTCTGGGGCGCGACCATCGGGTCCGTCATCGGGCCGGCGATGGTCCCGATCTCGGGCGACCTCGCGGTCCAGGCGGGCCTGCCCGAGCTGGCCGGTCCGTACCTCGTCCCGATCGTGTTCGTCGGCCTCGCCGCGATCCTGACCTTCGTCCTGCTCCGGCCCGACCCGTACGAGCTCGCGGACGAGGCCTCGCGCCTCGCGACCGGCGACGACCCGGGCCCGAGCGTCGGCCCGATCCGGGAGATCCTGCGCCGCCCGGGCGTCGCGGCGGCCATCATCGCGCTCGTCGTCGGCCAGCTCGTGATGGTCCTGATCATGACGATGACGCCGCTCCACATGACCGAGCACGGGCACGACCTGACCGCCGTGGGCATCGTCCTGTCGGCGCACACGCTGGGGATGTTCGCGCTGTCGCCCGTCTCGGGGCGGCTGACCGACCGCTTCGGCGCGGTGCCGACGATCTTCGCCGGGACCGTGGTGCTGGCCACCGCCTCCCTGCTGGCCGCGGCGGCACCCGCCGAGGGCGGCATCGTCCTGCTGCTGGCGCTGTTCCTGCTCGGCTGGGGCTGGAACCTCGGGTTCGTGGCCGGCAGCGCGATGCTCTCGCAGCACCTCGAGCTGCACGAGCGGACCCGTGTGCAGGGCCTCGCCGACGCGCTGATCTGGAGCTCGAGCGCGGCGGCCAGCCTCGGCTCGGGGCTGATCATGGCCGCGGTCGGCTACACGGCCCTGGGCATCCTCGGCGCCGGCATGGTGGTGATCCCTGTGCTCGCCCTGCGCGCCCAGCGCCGCGCCGCGGTGCGCGCGGCGGACGTGGCCGGCGGGATCGACATCGTCGCCTCGTAGGAACGTTTAGCCCGGGCCGATCTCCGCGCAGACCCAGGTCGCCAGCACCCGGGCGCACGCCTCGACCTCGTCCAGGGGCACCGACTCGTCGGCTGCGTGCGCCAGCCCGACGTCGCCTGGGCCGAAGACCACGCAGGGCGTCGCGCCGACCCCGATGAACAGCCGCATGTCGCAGCCGTAGGGCACGCCGATCGCCCGTGGTGCGCGGCGGGTCGCGCGCCGGCTCGCCGCGGACAGGCCCGTCACGAGGCGGTGGCCGGCGGGCACCGACGAGGACGCGAACCGGGCCCCGGTGATCTCGACCGTCGCGGGATGGTCGCGCAGGAACGGGTCGGCGGCGCAGGCCGCCTTGATGCACGCCCGCAGCTCGTCGGCGGCGGCCTCGGGCGTCTGCCCGAGGCGCACCCCGTAGCGGCCGTCCGCGGTGATCCGGTCCATCACCGTCGAGGCCCACTCGCCGCCGGCGACGATGCCGATGATGGTCGGGTACGGCAGGCCGATGTCGGTCATCAGGGGGTCGGTCTCGGCGGCGTTGCGGTCCGCCTCGTCGGCCTCGAGCGCCTGCACGAGCGTCTGGAGGTTCGCCAGCGCGGACACGCCCTCGGTCCGGCGGCTCGCGTGGGCGGCGCGCCCGGGCACCGTCAGCTGGAACGTGATCGCGCCGGCATGGGCGACGACGATGTCGAGGCCCGAGGGTTCGGTGATGATCGCGAGGTCGCCCGTCGCCCCGGCCCGGATCGCCGCGAGGGTGCCCTGCCCGCCATCCTCCTCCGATGGCACGAGCGCCACCACGAGCTCGCCGGCGAGCGCGTCGAGCGTCCCCGCGTCGCGCAGGGCGCGGATGGCGCCCAGGATCGCGGCCACGCCGCCCTTCATGTCGCAGGCACCGCGCCCGAACAGGCGGCCGTCGCGGACCTCGGCCGACCACGGGTCGACCGTCCAGGTCGCGGGATCGCCGGGCGGCACCACGTCCACGTGGCCCGACAGCACGAGTCGGCGTCCGCCCGTGGACCCGACGCGACCGATCACGACCGGGAGCCTCGAGCGAGGCACCTCCTCGCCCGGCCAGTCCTGGTCGTCGCGGATCGCCGCCGGGTCGGGGTGGAACACCTCCACCGCGAGGCCGAGCGACTCCAACCGATCGGCCAGGTTCGCGGCGATGGCGTCCTCGTCACCGGTGATGCTGGGAATCCGGACGAGATCCTCGAGGTCACGACGGAGGGCGGCGCCGTCGATGGCGGGCACCCTCACCGCGCGACCGGCGGCGGATCCCACCGCGCTCACCCGCGAAGGATCGGCCGCGTCAGGCAGGTCACGCCTCCGGAGCCGTTCTCGCCCACCTCGCCGAGCGGGATCGCGTGCACCTCGCAGCCGGCCGCATCGAGCGCGCGTCGCGTGCCGTCGTTGCCCTGCGCGACGACCACGACCCCGGGCCGGACCGCCAGCACGTTGCAGGCGAGCGTCGGGTACTCCGCCTCGGGCACCTCGACCAGCCGCACCCCGAGGTCGGCCAGGAGCGCGAAGAGGCCGGCGGGCAGCAGCGGCAGGAACACGACCGCCACGTCGTCGGCGACCGGCGAGATGACCGACAGCAGGTGGACGAGCTCGGCCGGTCCCCTCCAGTACGGGACGTCGAACACGCGGACGTCGCCGCCGACGATCGAGGCGAGCTGGCGGGCGCCGGCATCGTTGGTCCGCAGCGTCCGCCCGATGCACAGGAGGTCGGGGCGAAGCCAGAACGTGTCGCCGCCCTCAACGGTGCCGGGCGCCTCGATGCGGCCGAGCGTCGGGATGCCCGCGGCGAGCGTCCACCGCTCGAGCACGGCGGGCTCACCCGCGCGGTTGGCCTTGCCCGGCCGGAGCGGGATGGCGCCGCCGTCGGCGACCAGCAGCGGGTCGAAGACGTAGACGAGGTCCGGGTCGTCGTCGGCCTCGGTGTCGAGGACGCGGACGGCGACCCCCAGCCGTTCGAGGATCGAGACGAGGCCGTCGTGCTGGCGGCGCGCGAGATCGAGGTCGACGGGCCGCAAGAAGCCGCAGCCCTCGACGTCGAACGCCCGCCCGAAGGCCGGTCCGGGCGCCTTGACCAGGACTTCGCGCAGGGGCGCCGTCATGCTCTGCGCGCCGAAGGTTCGGTTGGTCACGGAGGTCATCCCCACGCAGAATAAAGGCCCGGTTCGACGCTCGACGCCATTCGGGGCAGGATTCCCCGGGCGCCGGGCATGATCCGGGCGCCGTCGACACTCACCGCAGGGATGACGCTTTGTGACCATGTCCACCGCCGCCCGCGCGCCCCGCTCGCTGATCCGCACCGCCATCGTCGGCGGGGCGCTCGCCGCCGTCATGCTCGTCGGGCTCCTGCCCGCGCAGGCCTCGGCGCCGGCCGGGTTGCAGCCGCTCACCGACGGCACGGTGGCGCTCGCCGCGCCGTCCCCGTCGACGATCAGGCTGACGACGTTCATCGACACCGGCCTCACGTCGCCGGTGCTGATCACCAGCGCCCACGACGGCACGGGTCGCCTGTTCGTCGTGCAGCAGAACGGCGTCATCAAGGCGTTCACCGGCGGCGGCTCGCCCCTGGGCACGCTGCTGGACGTCAAGAACCAGGTCACGCGCGGCGAGGAGCAGGGCCTCCTCGGCCTGGCGTTCCACCCCGACTTCGAGACCAACCGCAAGTTCTACGTCAACTTCACCAACAGGTCAGGCAACACGGTCATCCGCGAGTACAAGGCGTCGGCGTCGAACCCCAACCGCGTCGCGGCCGGGTCCGGCCGGACGATCCTCAAGATCCACCAGCCGTTCTCGAACCACAACGGCGGCGACATCGTCTTCGGGCCGGGCGGCTACCTGTTCATCGGGATGGGCGACGGCGGCGCCGCGGGCGACCCGGGGAACCGCGCGCAGGACACCGGCAAGCTGCTGGGCAAGATGCTCCGGATCGACGTCAACGGCACGTCGGGCAGGAAGCACTACCGCATCCCGGCGTCGAACCCCTATGTCGGGCGGTCCGGGCGCGACGAGATCTGGCTGCGCGGCCTCCGCAACCCGTGGCGCTACTCGTTCGACAAGGCGACCAACCGCCTGTGGATCGGCGACGTCGGCCAAGGTCGGTACGAGGAGGTCGATCGCATCTCGACGTCCCAGAAGGGCGCCAACCTGGGCTGGCGACGGGTCGAGGGGTATGCCTGTTACAACCCGTCGCGCCACTGCCACAAGGCGGGCACGGTCAAGCCGATCGTCGCCTACAGGCACCCCGGCGGTCGCTGTGCGATCACGGGCGGCTACGTGTACCGCGGCTCGGACATCCCGGCGCTGAAGGGCTGGTACGTATTCGGCGACTTCTGCAGCGGTGAGATCTGGGCGGTGTCGTCGACGGCCGGGACGCACGCCAGCAAGGTCCTGCTGCGCAACACGCCCTACTCGATCAGCTCGTTCGGCGAGGACGCGGTCGGCGAGCTGTACGTCGTCGACCTGGCGGGCGCGATCTACCGGATCGACCACGGCTGATCCCGCCGCCCGGCTGGACGGGCGAGCCTAGACTTCCGGCATGGCCGGATATGCGGCGTTCGGGACGGTCGAGCGGGGCCGCGTGTCGGCGCTCCCGACGGTCCGATGGTGGTCGGGGTACCCGGTCGAGGACACGTGGGTCGACGACGCGACCGCGATGATCGAGGACGCCGCCGACGAGGCGGTCGCGCCGGCCCGGGCGCGACTGCGAGACCGGGTCGCGACCGTGCGCGAGCAGTGGTCGATCACGACGTTCTACCTGTTCGACCCGAACAGCTGGCGCTGATCGCGGCCGGGATCAGGCCGGCGGCGCGCCGAACCGGGCGGCGTCCGTCGCTGTCCGGACGCGAGGCTCGCGCGGGTCCGGCTCGCCCAGCACGAGCGCCGCGACGTGTGCCGCCGAGGCCGGACCGGTCGAGATCCCCCACGGTCCGTGGCCGGCGGCGATGAACAGGCCGTCCGCGCTGTCCGCGCCCGGCACCGGCCCGACGAGCGGGCGGCCGTCGAGCGCGAGCGGCCGTGCGCAGGCCCGCAGGCCCAAGACTGGGGTGTCCCCGATCGCCGGCAGGTAGCGCGCGCCGCCCTGCCGGAGCCGTCGTTCGTAGTCGCGCGGGTCCGGCTCGAAGGGCAGGAACGTCGACCCGAGCGACGACCGGCCGTCCACGGTCACGAGGCTGAAGCCGATCGCACCGTCCTCCGTGTCCGCGAGCCCGCCGTCGGGCTCGATCGCGGCGTCGACGCCGGCCTCCTCGAGGACATGGGTCGGCGGCGCCTCGAGCCCGAGCTCCACGATCACGCCCCAGTACGGCAGGATCGGGCGCCAAGCCCCGGACGGGTCGACGATGGCGGGGGTCCAGGGCCCGGCCGTCACGACCACGGCCCCCGGGCGCACGACGCCTCCGCCGGTGTCCACGGCAACGGAGGCGCCCGAGGCACGGACGACCCGCGCGCTCGTCGCAGTCCGGATCCGGGCGCCGCGGCGGACCGCGAGCGCGGCGAACGCCCGGCAGGCGGCGGCCGGCGCGATGGGGAAGCCGATGTCGAGCCGGACGCCACCCAGCCCCTCGGCCAGGCCGGGCTCGAGCCGGCGCAGGTCGTCAGGCCCGACGTACGAGGCACGGAAGGCGGGGCTGGCGTCGGCGATCGCCACCGCCTGAGCGCGGAGCCTCGCCTGGTCCCAGCCGAGGGTGAGGATCCCGACGGGCTCTTCGGCGAGGCGGAAGTCACGTTCCGGCGCCCCGGCCGGGAGCTCGGTCCGGACCTCCTCGGCGAGCCGGCGGTAGCGCGCGAGGGTCTCGAGGTACAGCGTGCCCAGGACCGGGTCCGCCGGATACCAGACCGCGCCGGAGTTGCGTCCCGACGCGCCCGCGGCGACCTCGTGTCGCTCGAACAGCTCGACGCTGACGCCCCGCCCCGCGAGCTCGGCGGCGAGCGCCGTGCCGACGATGCCGCCTCCGACGATCGCGACGTCGGGCGTCGGACGCCTCCCCGACACGGTCGCCGCGCTCAGGCGACGCCGGCGCCGGTGGCGATATCGGCCAGCTCGCCCACCAGGCGGTCGACCTCGGCGGCCGTGTTGTAGTGGGTGAGCCCGACGCGCAGCACGCCCTCGGGCTCGAGCCCGAGCCGCTCGATCGGCCCCAGCGCGTAGAAGTTGCCCCACCAGGTCGCGATCCCCCGCTCCCCCAGCGAGACCGAGGCCGCCTCCGCCGACACGCCGTCGAGCGTCACGGCCGCGGTCGGCGTCCGTTCCTCGAATCGCCCCCGGTCGGCGATGCCCCACAGGCGCAGGCCGTCGATCCCGGCCAGGCCATCGAGCAGTCGGGCGAACAGCGGCATCTCATACGCGCGGATCGCCGCCATCCCCGCGTGCGCCTCGAGGCGGCGTCCGGTCATGCCCGGGAACCGGCCCGCGAACGCGGCGCCGAACCGGCGCCCCACCTCGGCGATGTACTCGACGGCCGCGAGCGACCCGGCGATCCCCTCGTGGTTCAGGGTCCCGGTCTCGAACCGGTCGTAGGCCGGCAGGAGCTTGTACGTCGGCAGCGCGTCGAGGACCTCGCCCCGCCCGAAGAGGACGCCGGCGTGGGGGCCGAAGAACTTGTAGACCGAGCAGGCGAGGAAGTCGGTGCCGACGGCCTGCACGTCGATCGGGAGGTGGGGCGCGGCGTGCACGGCGTCGACGTAGGTCAGCGCGCCGGCCTCGTGGGCACGCCGGACGAGCTCGGCCACCGGGTTGATCGACCCCACGGCGTTGGACGCCCACCCGAAGGCGACGAGCTTGGGCCGGCCGTGGAGGGCGGCGTCGAACGCCTCGACGTCGAGCGTGACGTCGTCCGCGTGGATGTCCACGGTCCGGACCGTGAGCCCCCGGTCCGCGGCCGCGCTGCGCCACGGGCCCGACGTTCGCCTCGTGGTCGAGGCTCGTCACGACGATCTCGTCGCCGGGCGCGAGGGCAGCGGTGATCGACCGCGCGACGTGCATCGTCAGCGTGGTCATGTTGGCGCCGAACTTGATCTCCGACGAGTCGGCGGCGTTGAGCAGGTCGGCCATCGCCTCGTGGGCGTCGTGGAGGACCGCGTCGCTGCGCTGGGAGGTCAGGAATGGCCCGTCGTGGTTCGCGTTCGACTCGCGGTAGTAGCGGGACACGGCCTCGATCACGGTGTCCGGGACCTGCGTCCCGCCGGGACCGTCGAACAGCGCGACCGGCCTACCGTCCTGCTCGATCGAGAGCGCGGGAAAGCGGGCGCGCAGCGCGTCGACGTCGAACTCGGGCATGGTGACCTCTTCCGGTGATCGTCGGCCGATGCTAGCGCGGGCGCCGCCCGTGCTGCGGTTCGCCGAGTGTGGATAGTTGTGTTGTCAACGACCTTCCAGCGCGGTACCATCTCGCAATGCCGACAGAGACCGCCGCCGGCCGATCCGGGGATCGTGCCGCGGCCAGCGAGCCGCATGTGCCGTCGAGGGGTGCGGACCCGCGCCTCGGGACGTGGCGCACGTTCCTGCGGGCGCACGCCCGCCTGACGCGCCGCCTCGACGACGAGCTGCGGGCGGCGCACAACCTGTCGCTCGCGGAGTACGACGCGCTGGTCCAGCTGGCGCAGGCGCCCGGACGCCGGCTGCGCATGAGCGTGCTCGCGGACCGGGTGCTGCTGTCGCGCAGCGGCATCACGCGGCTGGTCGACCGCCTCGTCGCCGATGGGATGGTCGAGCGCTCGACCTGCGCCACCGACGCGCGCGGCGCCGAGGCATCCCTGACCCGCGCCGGCCTCGAGCGGCTGCGCGCGGCCTCGACCACGCACCTCGAGGGCGTGCGCCGCTACTTCCTGGACTCGATCGACGCCACAGACCGGCAGGCGATCGACCGCGGCCTCGGCCACGTGATGGACGGGCTCGACTGCGCCGCGCCATCGGCGCTCGCGGCGGACCTCGCGGCCGACGCCTGACGCCCGGCCCGTGACGGCGGCCGGGACCGTCCTCGCCGGCACGAGCGGCTTCGCCTACGCCTCCTGGGCGCCGCTGTTCTACCCGGCCGGAACCAAGTCGCGCGACCTGCTCCCCGCGTACGCCGCGCGGCTCTCGGCCTGCGAGCTCAACAACACGTTCTACGCGCGGCCGACGGTCGACAAGATCAACGGCTGGTGCGCGGCGACGCCACCGGCGTTCAGGTTCGTGGTCAAGGCGCAGCGCGGTGCGAGCATCCGGGCGCTGTACGGCGATCCGGCCACCTCCGTGCCGTGGCTGACCGAGACGTTGCCGACGTTCGGCGAGCGGCTCGGGGCGGTGCTGTTCCGCGTGCCGGGCGAGGTCAAGCGCCAGGACGAGAAGCTCACCGCGCTGCTGGCCGCCTGGCCGCCGGCCATCCCGCTCGTGCTCGAGGCGCAACACGCGTCGTGGCAGGTCGACGAGACGTTCGCGGCGCTTCGCGAGGCCGGCGTCGTGCTGTGCACCACCGACCTCGACGAGCTCGAGACGCCGCCCGACATCCGCCGCACCGGCCCGTTCCTGTACCTGCGGCTCCGCCGGACGGCGTACGACGAGGTGGCGCTCGACGCCTGGGCGCGCCGACTCGTGCCGTTCCTCGACGACGGGCTCGACGCCTACGTCCTGTTCCGCCACGACGAGGACGGCACGAGCGCCATCCACGCGGCGGCGTTCGCGGATCGCGTCGAGCGCGTGCGCGCGACCGGCTGACGAGCGACGCGACGCGGGAGCGGGCGATCTGCCTGCCCCACCAATCAGTCTGTCCCGCGCGACCCCTCGGCGGGCCCGAACACGACGACCAGGCGCAGCGTCTCCGTGATGTCGTGGAACCCGTGCGGGACCCCGGCGGCGACGAAGATCGTGTCGCCAGTGCCGACGTCTCGCGTCTCCGAGCCGGCCGTGAACCGCGCGCGGCCGGCGAGCACCACGTAGGCCTCGTCCTCGGAGTGTGGCTGCTGGCGGTCAACCGCGCCGGCCTCGAGCACGTACAGCCCGAGCGACAGATCGGGCACCCGGAGGAACTCGAGGTAGGGGCCGCCGGACGCCGCCTGCCGGTCGACGAGCGTTTGGAGGGTGTACACGTCCATCCGGCTACCCTACGCGGAGCCATGCACGTCGTCAGCCCCGCCCGACTCCGCGTCCCGCTGCTGGTGCTCGCCGTCCTCGCGCTGCTTGTCCAGGCGTGCGGCGACCGCGGCGCGCCATCGGCCGGCGCCGCGGCCACGGCCGCGTCGGCACCGGCATCCGCCGCGCCGACCCCGGGCGAGCCGTCCCCGTCGGCCCCCGCCGGCCCGTCGCGGAGCCCCGGCGGATCCACCGACCGCCCCGACCTGGCGGCGGCGCACGTCGCGGTAGAGGTCGTCGCGGACGGCCTCGACTCGCCGCTGTGGGTCGACCGCATCCCCGATGGCAGCGGCCGGCTCGCGGTCGCCGAGCAGGGCGGGAAGATCCGCATCGTCGAGGACGGCCGGCTGCTCCCCGACCCGTATCTCGACATCACCGATCGGACCCTCTCGGGCGGCGAGCGCGGGCTGCTCGGCGTCGCGTTCCCGCCCGGCTTCGGCGACCAGCACCAGACGCTGTTCGTCCACTACTCGGACCTCTCGGGCAACACCACCATCGCCGCCTTCGACGCGCCGGCGGGCAGCACCACGCTCGACCCCGGCAGCGGCCGCATCCTGTTCACCGCCGACCAGCCGTTTGCCAACCACAACGGCGGGTGGATCGGCTTCGACCCGACGGGGATGCTCCTGATTGCGCTGGGCGACGGCGGCGCCGGCGGTGACCCCGAGAACCGCGCGTCGAACCTGGGCGAGCCCCTGGGCAAGATTCTGCGGATCGACGTCCTGAACCCCGGCGACGCGCCGTACGCGATCCCGTCGGACAACCCGTTCGTGGACCGCGCCGGCGCCCGCCCCGAGGTCCTCCACTACGGCCTGCGGAACCCGTTCCGCGACAGCATCGACCCCGCCACCGGCGACCTCTGGATCGGCGACGTGGGCCAGGGCGCGTGGGAGGAGGTCGACGTCGCGCCGGCCGGCGCCCGCGGCCTCGACTTCGGCTGGCGTCGCTGGGAGGGGTCGCACTGCTACAACCCGCCGACCGGCTGCGACCCGACCGGCGTCACCATGCCCGTCACCGAGTACCCGCACACGCTCGGCTGCGCGATCATCGGCGGCGTCGTCTACCACGGCGACGCGATCCCGGCGCTTCGGGGTGCGTACCTCTTCTCCGACAACTGCTCCGGGACGCTGTGGGCGATCGACGCCGGGCTCGAGGCGCCGCAGGCACCGATCACGCTGCTCGAGACCGGTCGGTCGCTCAGCTCGTTCGGCGTCGACGACGCGGGCGAGGTGGTGCTGACGGACCTGGCCGGCGCGCTGGTGAAGCTGGTGCCCGCCTCGTCCTGATCCGACGGCGCCCCGACGCTTGCGCCGCGCCGCAAGCCGGGTGCAAGCGCAGGACAGATTTCGTTGATCGGCGCATCATCGGTGGCCGCTCACCATGCGCCGGTGAGCGATCAACGGGGTGGAGCGCGCATGCCATCAGTGGGGGCGTCTCGGAGCACCGGTGGGGTCCGGTCCCACCGGTCGCCGGCGAGCCACCCGCCCCTCCGCCGCGCCCGTCCGCGAGCCCGACGCCGATCGGGCCCGTCGCTCGTCATCCGCGGCTTCGTGCTCCTGGGGATGCTCCTGGTCCTGATCGCCGTGACCGCCGTCGGCGCCACCGGCTTCGTCGCGATGAGCTCGATCGCGACCCTGTCGCACGACCTCCCGGACCCCGAGGCGCTGTCGACGCTCTCGTTCGACGAGCCGACGCTGGTCTACGACCGCACCGGGAAGGTGCAGCTCGGTCGCTTCGAGCGCGCCGCACGCCATGTCGTCGACTACCGCCAGATCCCGGCGCTCGTGCTCGACGCGACGACGACGGCCGAGGACCGGACGTTCTGGGCCAACGACGGCTACGACGTCCAGGCGATGATCGCGGCCGCGATCGAGACGCTCCAGGGCGACGGGCGTGGCGCCTCGACGATCACCCAACAGCTCGTCCGGGCGCGGCTGCTGCCGGCCGACGTCGTCGATCCCGGCGCCGACCTGTTCGTGCGCAAGGCGAAGGAGATCATCCAGTCGGCCCGCCTGACCCAGGCCTTCCCCGGCCAGACCGGCAAGCAGCAGATCATCACCGCGTACCTGAACCAGGTCTTCTACGGGCACGACGCCTACGGCATCGCGGCCGCGGCCCAGATCTACTTCGGCATCTCGAAGCTGTCCGACCTGACGCCCGCCCAGGCCGCCCTGCTCGCCGCCCTCCCCAAGTCGCCCTCGAGCCTCGACCCGTACCGCTACGCCGTGACCAACAAGAAGGGCCAGCTGGTCGTGCCACAGGATGCCCCGCCGATGATCCGACGCGACTGGGTCCTCGACAACCTCGTTGACTCGCGCTGGACGCACCTGACGCCGCAGCAGCTCGCGGCGGCCAAGACCGAGCCGGTGATCCTGCGCGGCGACCAGCCGCTGATCTACAAGGCGCCGCACTTCATGTGGCAGGTGCGCGGAGAACTGGAGCAGATCCTCGGGTCGGCCGACGCCGTCGAGACCGGCGGCTACCGCGTCATCACGACGCTCGACTGGCACGCGCAGCAGATCGCCCAGCACCAGTTGGAGGCCGCGGCGGTGGCGCCCAACCTGCCGCCCGCTCGAGCGACGCGCCTGCTGAACCACCTGGGCATCCCCCAGCAGGACCGCGGCTGGATCAACCGGCTGCGGGGCAAGGACCTCCACAACGGGGCGCTCGTGGTGATCGACTACCGCACCGGCGACGTGCGGGCCTACGTGGGCAGCGCCGGGTACTACCTCGACGGGCTCCGGAGCCGGCGGTTCGAGCCCAAGTTCGACGCGGCCGGGGTCGGGTTCCGGCAGCCGGGCTCGGCGTTCAAGCCGGTCCTGTACTCGACGGCGTTCGAGCGGAAGGTGCTGACACCCGGCTCGCTGCTGCTGGACATCACCACGCACTTCAACCGCGCCGAGAACTGGGCGCCCAAGGACGCCGACGGCCTGGAGCGAGGGCCCGTCCTCGTCCGCCAGGCGCTCCAGATGTCGCTCAACATCCCGGCGATCCGCGCCCTCCAGCGCGTCGGCAACGCGGCGGTCGCCGACCAGGCGGCGAAGATGGGCCTGGCGTTCCAGGGCGGAAAGCCGGCGTTCATGGCGGCCGGGCTCGCCGGCGCCCTCGGCACGGTCGAGGTCCGGCCGCTCGACCTCGTGTCCGCCTACGGCACGATCGCCAACGGCGGCGTCCACGAGCCGGCCCGGATGATCCTCGAGATCCAGGACCGGACGGGCAAGGTCGTGTGGCGGGCGCCCGACGCCGGCAAGCGCGCGATGTCCGCGGCGGCGGCCTACCAGGTGACCGACATCCTGAAGGGCAACACGAACCCGTCGGTGAACCCGATCTGGGCGGCCAAGCTCGCGATCCGCAACGGCCCGGACGGCACGCGCCGGCCCGCCGCGGTCAAGACCGGGACGGCGACCGACGCGCGCGACCTGTCCACGTACGGGTACCTCGCGCCGCCCGCCAACCCGAAGGGGCCAGCGCTGGCGATCGGCGTGTGGCTGGGCAACAGCGACCATTCGATGCCGCGGTCGTCGAACCCGGCCATCTCGCTCACGGCCGCCGCCCCGCTGTGGCGATCGGTGGTGCGCCAGCTCACCAACGGCCAGCCGGTGACCGACTTCCGGCAGCCCGCCGGCCTCGTCCGCTCGCGCATCGACGCGTGGTCCGGCGGCGCCCCCGGGCCGTGGACCCGCCAAACCCGCACCGACCTGTTCCGCGTCGGCACGCAGCCGGGCGCCCGCAACGCCATCGATCGCCCGGGCCTCCTCTACAGCCCGTCGTGCGGCACGTGGGTCGTGGATCCAGTCAAGGCGGAGCTCGGTCCCCGGTCGTGGGACAGCGACGATGCCAACTGGCTCGCCCGCGCCCGGGCGGGCGTCGGCGTGGGCGGTGCCCTCGGATCGCGGACGGCGTTCTTCTGGGGCCGGTCCGGCTGGGGCGGGCCCCTCCTCGGGGCGTGCTTCGTGCCGCCGAAGCCCGCCCACGGCAACGGCAATGGGCACGGGCCGCCGCCCGGCCACGGGCCGCCGGGTGGCCCGCCTGGGCAGCCGCCCGCGAGCCCGCCGGCGGGGACGCAGCCGCGGCGCCGCCGGATCGGCGCGCGGTCCCTTCGAGCCAATCCCGACCGCCGTCCGGGCGAGCCCCTCGGCGACCCCGATGGCGCGATCGCAATGCGGAGTTGATGTGGTCCCGGACATCTGTCACGCGGCAGGACGACGGCGCTTCCTAGCATCTGGGTGTCCACGGGACCACAACCGAATCCATCACCCTCGGGAACGCTTGTGACGGGGCGTTCCCGCTCTCCTCTCGGACGGCCGGAGTCCCCCTCCTCCGGCCGTCCGACTCTTTCCCTGCCGGCCGGCGAGACGATCCCGAGGTACGCTGGCCCCACGTGCTGTTATGCCGATGTAATGCGCGTGCAACGTTCTCGGCCGGTCACGGGTGGCGCGCCCACCCTAGAATCACCGCACAACTGAATCCAACGCCGCGGCAGCGCCTGTGACGGGGCCTGCCGCGGGCCTCACGCCGCACGGTCCGGTCCCCTCCCGGATCGTGCGGCGTTCTTCGTGTCCGCCCCGGTGTCCATGGCGGCCTGATCCCGGAGGGCGGGGCGTTCATGTCGCGCGGCGCTGTCGCTACCCCGCGAGTGCCATCACCGCGGCGCTGCCTGCGACCACGACCAGCGGCGGGACCCGCGCGACGAGCAACAGGCCCACCCCCGCGGCGGCCACGACGACCGCGAGCGGCGACGTCAGCGAGCCGGTCATCACGGGCGAGATGAGGGCGGCCGCGAGGATCCCCACGACCGCCGCGTTGACGCCGGCGAGCGCCGACTCCACGCCCGGCCTGCCGCGGAGCCAGCCAACGACAGGCAGCGCCGCGAGGACGAGGAGGGCGCCGGGGAGGAAGATTGCGACGAGGGCGAGCAGCCCGCCCGGGACGCCGCCGGGCCCCGCCGTCGACACCGCGCCGAGGTAGCCGGCGAACGAGAACAGGGGTCCCGGCAGCGCCTGGGCGGCGCCGTACCCCGCGAGGAACTGGTCCTCCGTCACCCAGCCCGGCCGGACGACGCCCGAGTCGAGGAGCGGCAGCACGACGTGGCCGCCACCGAACACGAGGGCGCCCGCCCGCACGAAGGCGGCGACCAGGCCGAGGTCCGGGTTCCCGGTCACGGTGGCCAGGACCTGGCTCCCGAGGACGATCACGAGGAACGCGGTCACGAGCACCATGGCCTCGGAACGGCGACCCGCGTCCGGCCGCTGTCGAGCCGGGTGCGCCCCTGCCGCGTCGCGGGCCGCGAGTCGTCCTTCGAGCACGAGGCGTCCGATGACGGCGCCGATGCCGATCACGGTCACCTGCGCGAGTGGCGATGGCGCGACCAGGACGATGGGCGTCGCCGCGACGGCGATCAGGCGACGCGCCAGGTCCGGCGCGAGCGTGCGAACCATCGTCACCAGCGCCTGGGTCACGATCGCGACCGCCGCGACCTCGAGGCCGTGGATGGCACCCGCGACGGCGCCGGTCGCCGGCACGTGCGCGTCGGCCGCCACCAACCCGAGCACGATCATGATCAGCGCGCTGGGCAGCGTGAACCCGAGCCATGCGGCGAAGGCGCCGGACCAGCCGGCGCGCAGGCGACCGACCGCGATCGTCAGCTGGCTGCTGGCCGGGCCGGGCAGCGTCTGGCACAGGGCGGCGAGGTCCGCGAACGCCGCGTCGTCGAGCCAGCCGCGCTCGTCCACGAACGCCCGGCGCTGATAGCCGAGGTGCGCGATGGGGCCGCCGAACGAGGTCAGCCCCAGCCGGAGCGTGGCGGCAAACACCTCCCGGGCGGTGCCGTGCGGCGCTCGCTGGGGCACGTCCTCGGGGAGCGCCCCGGTCGTCGCGGACCCGGCCGTCGCGGCGTCCGTGGGCCGGGTCAGCGGATCAGCGGGTCGGACGTCTCGGAATCGACGCCCAGCGCCCGGATCGACTTCGCCGCCTGGCGGGCGTCGATGCTGCCGCAGCGGGCGAGCCCGGCGAGGGCCGCGGCCGCGATGTGCGGCGGGTCGATCTCGAAGTGCGCACGCAGGCTCTCGCGGGTGTCGCTCCGGCCGAAGCCGTCGGTGCCCAGCACGATGTACGGGTCCGGGACCCACGGCGCGACGAGGTCCGGCAGCGTCCGGACCCAGTCGGTCGCGACGACGATCGGGCCACCGTCGGGTCCGAGCACCTGGCTGACGTACGGCACCTTCGGGGTCTTGTCCGGGTGGAGGCGGTTCCAGCGCTCGACCTGGACCGCCTCGTGGCGGAGCTGCTGGAACGACGTCGCCGAGTAGACCTCGGCCGCGATCCCGAGCTCGTTCGCGAGCAGGTCGCGGGCCGCGAGGACCTGCTGCAGGATCGACCCCGAGCCGACCAGGCGCACCCGCCCCTTCGCGTCGTCCACGTCCGGCGCGGCATCGAGGCGGTAGATCCCGCGGATGATGCCCTCGTCGACCCCGTCGGGCTTCGGCAGCTGCGGGTAGTTCTCGTTGTAGACGGTGACGTAGTAGAAGACGTCCTCGCCGTCGTGGTACATCCGCTCGACGCCGTCGCGGACCACGCCGCGCCAGCTCGTAGGCGAAGGCCGGGTCGTAGGCGCGGACCACCGGGATGGTCGAGGCCAGGATGTGGCTGTGCCCGTCGTCGTGCTGGAGGCCCTCACCGGTGAGCGTCGTCCGGCCGGCGGTGGCGCCGATCATGAACCCGCGTCCGCGCTGGTCCCCGAACGCCCACGTCTGGTCCCCGGTGCGCTGGAAACCGAACATCGAATAGAAGATGTAGAACGGGATCATCGGCTCGCCGTGGGTCGCGTACGAGGTCCCCGCGGCGATCAGCGACGCCATCGAGCCCGCCTCGTTGATCCCCTCCTCGAGAACCTGGCCGTCCTGCGACTCGCGATATGACAGCACGAGCTCGGAGTCGACCGGCTCGTAGCGCTGCCCGTTGGCGGCGTAGATGCCGACCTCCTTGAACAGGGGGTCCATGCCGAACGTCCGCGCCTCGTCCGGGATGATCGGCACGATCCGCTTGCCGACGTTCGGGTCGCGGATCAGGTTGCGCAGGATCCGGGCGAACACCATCGTGGTCGAGACGGCCGTGGCGCTGCCGGACGCGAACTCGGCGTCGACCGCGGCCTCGGGCTTGGGCACCGGCTGCGAGCGCACGACGCGGCGCGGCAGCGGCCCGCCGAGCAGCTTGCGCCGCTCCTGGAGGTACTGCACCTCCTCCGAGTCGGGGCCGGGGTGGAAGTACGGCGCGTCCTTCAGCTGGTCGTCGGGGATCGGCAGCTCGAGGCGGTCGCGGAACACCTTGAGCTCGGTCTCGCTGAGCTTCTTCGCCTGGTGGGTGATGTTCCGCGCCTCGACGCCCGGGCCCAGCGTCCATCCCTTCACCGTCTTGGCGAGGATCACCGTCGGGGCGCCGACGTACTCGGTCGCCGCCTTGTACGCGGCGTAGACCTTGCGGTAGTCGTGGCCGCCACGGCGCAGCTTGAGGATGTCGTCGTCGGAGAGGTGCTCGACGATCCGGCGCAGCCGCGGGTCCGGGCCGAAGAAGTGCTCGCGGACGTAGTCGCCGCTCGACACGGAGTACTTCTGGAACTCGCCGTCGAGGGTCTCGTTCATCTTCTCGACCAGCACGCCGTCGACGTCGCGCGCCAGCAGCTCGTCCCACTCGCGGCCCCAGACGACCTTGATCACGTTCCAGCCGGCGCCGCGGAACAGCCCCTCGAGCTCCTGGATCACCTTGCCGTTGCCCCGGACGGGACCGTCGAGGCGCTGCAGGTTGCAGTTGATGACGAACGTCAGGTTGTCGAGGCCGTCGCGGGCGGCGAGCGAGATGCCGGCGATCGACTCGGGCTCGTCCATCTCGCCGTCGCCGAGGAACGCCCAGACGCGCTGCTGGCTCGTGTCCCTGATCCCCCGGTTCTGCAGGTAGCGGTTGAACCGCGCCTGGTAGACGGAGGCCAGCGGGCCGAGCCCCATCGAGACCGTGGGGAACTCCCAGAAGTCCGGCATCAGCCGGGGGTGCGGATACGAGCTCAGGCCGTTGCCGCCCACCTCGCGCCGGAAGTGGTCGAGCTGGTCCTCGGACAGGCGGCCCTCGAGGAAGGCCCGGGCGTAGATGCCGGGCGCGGCGTGGCCCTGGAAGAACACCTGGTCGCCACCGCCCGGATCGTCCTTGCCCTTGAAGAAGTGGTTGAAGCCCACCTCGTACAGGCTGGCCGCCGACGCGTACGTCGCGAGGTGGCCGCCCAGCCCCGGGTACCGGTTGTTCCCCCGCAGGACCATCGCCACCGCGTTCCACCGGACCAGCCGCCGGATGCGCCGCTCGAGCTCCTCGTCGCCGGGGAAGAACGGCTCCTGCTCGGGGCTGATCGTGTTGATGTAGCGGGTGCTGGTCAGGCTCGGCAGCCCGACGTGCCGCTGGCGCGCGCGCTTCAGCAGCTTGAACATCAGGAATCGGGCCCGGTTCTCGCCCTCCTGGTCCACGACCTGGTCGAGCGAGTCGAGCCAGTCCTGGGTCTCGGCCTCGTCGATGTCGGGCAGCTGGTGCTTGAACTCGTCGAAGTACATCAGGGCTCCGTGGACGCTGGGCGACGCACGCCGGGAAACGGCGTACAGCGTAGCCCCGTTGCGGTCCGGATGCGCCGCCGCCGGAGGTTTCGATTGGGATGCGGCGGCCATCACGGGCCCGATCCCGCGTGCTTGGCCCGGCTGCCAGCCGACCCCTGGCGAAGTCGTGATTTGCCCTCGTGGGGCACACTTGACGTCGAAGGGGGCCGTATCCATGACTACGCCGCCGCTCGTCCTCGTCGCGGATGAGCCAAGGGTCACGCGACATGTCGCCGAGGCTCTGTCGGGGGAAGGGTTCCGCGTCGTCGCCGCCCATCGCGGGGAGGCCGCGCTCGCCGTCGACGACGAGCTCCGCCCCGACATCGTGCTGCTCGACCTCGCGCTGCCGGACCTCGACGGGTTCGAGGTGATGCGCCAGCTCCAGGTGCGCCGGCAGGTACCGATCGTGCTGCTCAGCGCGAAGGGCTCGACCGCCGACAAGGCGCGGGGCCTCGACCTCGGCGCCGACGACTACCTCGCCAAGCCGTTCCAGGCCGAAGAGCTCGCAGCGCGCGTGCGCGCGATCCTCCGCCGGACGTTCGACGTCATGGGCGCCCCGAGCGTGGTCGGCTTCGACGACGTGGAGATCGACCTCGCCCGGCGGCTGGTCACGCGGGGCGGCAAGCTCGTCCACCTGTCCCGGACCGAGTGGCTCCTGCTCAGCCACCTGGCGGCCAATGCGGGCCGCGTCGTCCTCCACGGCGAGCTGCTGACCAAGGTCTGGGGCCCCGAGTACCGCGAGGACCTCGGGTACCTGCGCGTCTGGGTGTCGCGCGTCCGCCGCAAGCTCGGCACGCCGCCCGGCCAGGCCGGCCGCATCCGGACGTTCCAGGGGATCGGCTACCTGCTCGACGTCCGCGATCCGGCGGTCCAGCCCGCCTGAGCTCGGCTCCCGCGGCGCCCCGCCCGCCGGCCCGGCCCGCGGCGAGGCGCCGCTGGCCCTCTCGTTCCTCGTCCGCCGGACCGCCGGGCGTTCACTCCAGCGGTTGCCCCGCTGATCTGCCCTCCCGGCGACCATCGGTGACCTCGGCGGCGCAGTGCTCGCTGAGCGTGCACTGCAGCGGTCTTCACGCTGTCTTGCTCGCCCGGGAGCGGAACGCCGGAAAGGCGAGCGGTCTTCCGCTGTCTTGCTCGCCCTCGGAGCGCGTTGCGCCATTTGCCGCTGCAGTGCACGGCAGGCGAGCAGCCGTCTCATGGTGAGTGGCAGTCGAACGCGTCCCGCCACACTCGCACGATGCCGACTCGACAGGACCCATCCGTTGAGGGAGGCCGCCTCGCGACGCGGCTCCGCCGGGAGTTCGGTGAGGAGATCCGCAGAGCGCGCATTGCGAACGGACTGAGCCAATCTGCGGTAGGTGCCGCTGCCGGCATGTCCCGGGCACAACTGGGCAGGATCGAGCGCGCTGAGCTCTCGGACCTCGCTCTCGAGCAGGTCTGCTGCGCTGGGCTGGCGGTCGGGCTGCGTCTCGGCGCCAGGCTCTATCCGGACGGCGATGCGGTTCGCGATGCGGCGCAGCTCCGGCTACTGGAGCGGTTCCGGATGATTCTCCCGCCGGTCGTCGCATGGGCCACGGAGGTCCCGCTTCCGATCCCGGGCGATCGGCGGGCCTGGGACGCGGTGATCGGGCTGAACGGCAGGCAGGCGGGATGTGAGGCGGAGACTCGGCTGGCGGACGTCCAGACCCTCGAACGTCGCCTCGCCCTCAAGGCCCGAGACGGCGGTGTCGACGTCATGATCCTGATCGTGGCCGACACGGCGCACAATCGCGCGGTGCTCGAGCGGGAGCGTGTGGCACTTCGGGGGTTGCTCCCGCTGGATGGTCGCGACGTCCGCCGGGCTCTCCGGCAGGGTCGGTTGCCGCAGGCCGAGCGGGCTCGTCGTGCTGTAGGCGGGACGCTCGGCGCGCTACCCTCTGGGCATGTTCCGCTACCGGCCCGACGTGGCCCTGATCGTCGTCGACGTCCAGAACGACTTCGCGGATCCCGAGGGCAGCCTGCACGTCCGCGGCGGCACGGACGTGATCCCGGTGATCAACCGGGAGATCTCGCTGGCCGTCGACGGCGGCGCGCTCGTCGTGTTGACCCAGGACTGGCATCCCGAGCACACGCCGCACTTCGCGAAGGACGGCGGGATCTGGCCCGACCACTGCATCCAGGACACCTGGGGCGCGGCCTTCCACCCGGACCTCGACGTGCCGGCGGGCGCGCGGATCGTCCACAAGGGCGCCAACGGCGAAGACGGCTACTCCGCGTTCACGATGCGCGACCCGAGCACGGGCGAGACCATCCCGACCGAGCTCACCGGGATCCTCCGGGCGGGCGCGATCCACGACGTCGTGATCACGGGCCTGGCGACCGACTACTGCGTGAAGGCGACCGCGCTCGATGCCCGGCTGCTCGGCTTCGTGCCCACCGTCCTGACCGATGCGATCGCCGCGGTGGACATGCAGAGCGGCGATGGCCTGCGGGCGCTCGACGAATGCCAGGCCGCGGGGGTGCTGCTCCTGTCCACCCGGGCGCGCTGACCGGCATCGTGCTGCGCCGCGTCCTCGCCCTCGCCGTCGTCGCCGTCCCAGTCGCGTGGCTGCTGGACCGGTGGCTCGCGCGTGACGACGACCCCGATGGACGACCCGCGCCGCTGGAGATGCTTGCCGTGGTGGACGCGCCGATCGACACGACGTGGGCGGTCGTCGCCGACATCCCGCGCCAGGTCGAGTGGATGCGCGAGATGAAGTCCGTCAGCGTGGACACGCCGGGCCCCGTCCGCGTCGGGACGATGGCCCGGGCGACGGTGCGGATTCTCGGCATCCCGGTCAGCGATCCCGTCGAGATCACCGAGCTCGAGCCGCCCCGGCGGTACGCGATCCGGCACCTCGGGCTGTTCGCCGGCGACGGCCTGATCACGCTCGAGGCGGGCGCCGACGGCTCGACGACGATCGTCCGTTGGCAGGAGCGGCTCGCGCCGCCCGTGCTGCCGGCGCTCGGGGCGGCGGTGCAGGCCCCGATCCTGCGCTCGATCTTCCAGGCCGACCTCCTCCGCCTCAAGCGCCTGGTCGAGACCGGCGCCGCGGCCGGCTGAGGCCAGGGCAGACGACGACCGAGGAGCCAACGACGACGATGCAGGTCCACCTCGTCGACGCGACCTACGAGCTGTTCCGGGCGCACTTCGCGCCGCGACCGCCCGTGCTGGGCCGGGACGATAGGCCGCTGTCGGGCGTCAGCGGCCTCGTCGAGCAGCTGCTGTTCCTGCTGCGCGAGCAGGGCGCGACGCACGTGGGCTGCGCGACCGACCGCGTGATCCGCTCGTTCCGCAACGAGCTCTTCGCCGGGTACAAGACCGAGGCCGGGATGCCGCCCGAGCTGCTCGACCAGTTCCCGATCGCCGAGCAGGCGATCGAGGCCATGGGGCTCGTGCTGTGGTCGATGCTCGAGTTCGAGGCGGATGACGCGATCGGAGCCGCGGCCGTCCGGTTCGCCGCGGATCCGCGCGTCGAGCGGGTCGTGATCTGCACCCCGGACAAGGACATGGCCCAACTGGTGGTCGACGAGCGGGTCGTGCTGTGGGACCGGCGTCGCGACCTGACCTACGACGACGCGGGCGTGCGCGCAAAGTGGGGCGTGGCGCCGGAGAGCATCCCCGACCGCCTGGCGCTGGTCGGCGACGCCGCCGACGGCTACCCGGGGCTCCCCGGCTGGGGTGACAAGTCGGCAGCCGCAGTGCTGGCGAAGTACGGCCACTTCGAGTCGATCCCGGCCAATGGCAGCGCCTGGGACATCCCGGGCCTGCGCAACCCGGTCGGGCTTGCCACGACGCTGCGCGATCACCAGGCCGAGGCGATGCTCTATCGCGACCTGGCCCGGCTGCGGACGACCGCCGATGGGGTGCCGATCCCCCAGCAAGACGTCGAGGAGCTCGAGTGGCGCGGGGCCGACCGCGCCGCCTGGGAGGCGTTCTGCGACGAGTGGGGGCTCGCGCGGCTGCGCGGCCGACCCCACCGCTGGGCTTAGCTGCCCCCGAACATCCCCTTGATCCGGGCCCACAGGCCCGGCTTCGCGGGCGCGGCCGACGAGGCCGGCGCGGCCGACTTCGCCGGTGCCGCAGCGGCAGCAGGCCTCGCCGCGGGTGCAGCGGGCGTCGGCGCCGGAGCGACAGTCGGGGCAGGTGCGGGCGCGTGCTCATGCCCGTGCCCGTGGTCGTGCTCGTGGGCCGCGGCCGGGGCCGAGGCGGCCGCTGCGACGGGCGCCGCAGGCACGGCCGACGTGGGTTCCGGCGTCCCGCCGCCGTGGGAGACGGCCTTGTCCATCGCCTTCGCCTGCTCGATCCATCCGGTCACCGTCGTCTCCGACGGGACGCGGCGGATCCAGTTCGGGCGCGCCGCGTCGATCTCCTGGAACGTCGTGGCGAGGTTGGCCGCGTTGCGATGGGCGAGCTCGGCCGGCGAGTCGACGCCGGCGGCTTCCAGCAGGTCCGCATACTCCGATCCGACCCCGTCGATTCGCATCAGGTCGGCGTGGTTGACCCACTCCAGGATCAGCTTCCCGGAGATCCCCGTCGCGGACTCGATCCCGGTGCGCCCGCGCGGCGTCGCGCCCCGCTCGAGGAGCTCGTCCGTCGTGTAGATGCCGGCATCCGCCAGCTTCTGTCGGTGTTCGGGCCCGATGCCCTCGACCTCGGTGATGTTCATCCCGGCCTCCCGATGGACCCCGATGGGCGGCGCGGACACCGCCCGACCCCGTGCCCCGAGTCTACTGCCGCCCGCATCACGAGCGGGGTGCCGGCGACGCTCGGCCGCGGTGCCGGCGACGCCTCAGCCCGGCTCGCGTGCGATCCGCAGGAGCTCGGCATAGTGCTGCGGCGGGGCGGCGATCATGCCGAAGGTCCGCGTCGCGCGCTCGACGTCGAACCACGGCCCGCCTGCCATCCCGGTGACCGTGGCCCCGGCACGCTCGACGATCAGCCCGGCCGCGGCGACGTCCCACGCCGACATCCCCCCGGACTGGATGAAGGCATCGAAGCGCCCGTTGGCGACGTAGGCCAGGGCGAGCGCCGCCGAGCCCATGTTGCGGGACACGCGGATCGCCTTCCGGATCGCGCGGACCCGCGTCGCGACGGCCCGCCCGCCGAGCGCGAGCGACACGACGCAGTCGCCCAGCTTGTCCTTGTCGGACGCATGGACCGTCGCGCGCCCGAGCACGGCCGGCCCGTCGATGTCAGACGCGAACGTCTCGCCGCGCATCGGGTCGTGGATCACGCCGACCGACGGGACGCCGTCCACGACCAGGCCCACCGACACGCAGAAAAACGGGATGCCGTTCGCGTAGTTGATGGTGCCGTCGAGGGGGTCGATGACCCAGGTGCGCCCGACGGCGAGGCTGCCGGCCCCATCGGCCCCCGGCTTCCGGTGCGCCCCGGACTCCTCGGCGAGGATCCCGTCGCCCGGGAACCGCGCCCGGATCGCCTCGATGACCAGCGCCTCGGACAGGTGGTCGACCTCGGTCACGACGTCCCGCGCCGACTTGTAGTCGACCTGCTCCACCCGCTCGTAGCGCTCGAACAGGATCCGTCCCGCGCGCTCGGCGATCTCCCTCGCGAACTCGAGGTCGGCCGCAAACGGGCTCGCGACCGCCTCGGTCGTCACGGCGCGCAGTCGACGTTGAGGGTCCTCGGCGTCGTCCCGAGGCTGGTCACGACGGCGTCGAACGTCATCGTCGCCCCGGGCTGGACGATCGGGCTCTGGACGAACGCCGTCTCCGGCCCGATCCCGCGCAGCTCCGGGTCGCCGATGCGACAGGTCGTCGCGCCGGCGTTCGATCCGGCGTTGGTGATCGAGATCGTCACCCGTAGCCCGGCGGGGTCGGCGCCCACGGAGACCAGGCTCGACGTCCATGGCCCGATGCCGGCCACCGCGATCCGGGCGATGACGGCGAGGATGACGACGGCGACCGCGACGCCGAGGATCGCGGTGCCATGGGCCTGCGAGGCGGCCGGGAGCCTTGAGGCCCAGCGGGTTGCACCGCTCGCACATCGACTCCGAGATCGGGATCCTGGCGCCGCACCGGACGCATCCGTGCATCGGCTCCGAGGGGGCCGGCGCGGCGGCGGGCGTCGGGGTGGTCGGCATCGAGGTCATCCGGTCGGCCGCGGCAGCCCCGTCTCGAAGATCCGGATGTCGTCGGCGCCTGCGGCATGCCCGTCGCCGCGCGTGTGCGCCAGCATGTCGCGGGCGCCCAGCGTGTCGAGGTCGGCCGGGAATCGCCCGACCATGTCCAGGACCACGGCGCGGATGCGCTCCGCGTTCTGCTCGAACACCGCGAGCACGTCGTGGGCGGTCACGGCCTCGGTGCCCTCGAGCACCCCGGCGTCGTAGTCGGTGATCAGGGCGATGTTGACGACGGCCATCCCGAGCTCGCGACACAGGTAGGCCTCGGGGTACTGGGTCATGTTGATGACCTGCCAGCCGGCGTCGCTGAACCACTTCGACTCGGCCTTGGTCGAGAAGCGCGGCCCCTGGATCACGACGACGGTCCCGCCGTCGTGGGCGGTGATGCCGTGCTCGCGGATGACGTCGAGGGCGATCCCGCGCAGGGTCGGGTCGTAGGTCTCGGCCGACGAGACGTGGGACACGATCGGGCCGTCGAAGAACGTGTCCTCGCGGCCGGTCGTGCGGTCGACGAACTGGTCGCTGACGACGAAGTGCCCCGGCTCGACGGCCAGCTGGAGCGACCCGGCGGCGCACGGGCTGATGACGGCCTTCACGCCCAGCGAGCGCATCGCCCAGACGTTCGCCCGGTAGTTGATCCGGTGCGGCGGGATGGTGTGGCGACGGCCGTGGCGCGGGAGGAACGCCACCCGCCGGCCCGCGATGGTCGCCAGGAAGACGCTGTCGGACGGCGGTCCATACGGCGTGTCGACCTTCGCCTCGCGGACGTCCTCGAGGAGCGTGTAGAACCCCGATCCGCCGAAGACGCCGATCTCCGCGAGATCCGCCACCAACCACCTCCTTCGATGCCGTCGCATTCTCGCATGGGCCGCCCGGACCTAGGATGGCGGGCATGACCGACGAGACCGCGACCCCGACCGCGACGGACCGACTGGACCTGGCCGACTGGCGCCGCCGCGTGGCCGAGCTGTACGCCGAGGTGCGGGCAACCGCCGCGACCGACCCGGCCGCCGCCCGGGCGACCTGGGCCGCCGAGCGCGAGGCGCTCTACCGGGACCATCCGTCGTCGCCGGTCCTGCTGTCGGAGCGGGCGACGTTCCGGGCGCGGCACTGGCCGTACGACGACCGGTTGCGGTTCGAGGTCGCCGTCGAGCCCTCGCCGCCCGGTGTCCGGGCTCGGCGGCCTCGCCGGTCTCGACCTCCCCAACAGCGGCGCCGACGTCCTCGCCTTCGACCGGGTCGGTGTCAGTCAGGCTGCCGCTCCCGGACGGCGAGGCGTCGCTGTCGCTGTTCTGGATGCGCGGCTACACGGGCGGCCTGTTCCTGCCGTTCCGCGATGCGACCAGCGGCGGCGAGACCTACGGCGCCGGCCGCTACATCCTCGACACCGGCAAGGGCGCGGACCTCGGCAGCGACCCGGCCGCCGGCACGATCGTCGTCGACCTCAACTTCTCGTTCCAGCCCTCGTGCGCGTTCGATCCCAAGTGGGCCTGCCCGTTGGCCCCGCCCGAGAACCGCCTGGCCGCGCGGATCGAGGCCGGCGAGCGGCTGCGCTGATCCGAGCTCAGTCGCCCCGGGCCCGGTCGATCCGGGCTCCGTCGATCCGCACCCGCTCCAGCGCGAACGCCACGGCGCACAGGGCGATCACGAGCGGCCAGCCGGCGACGACGCCCAGCGTGTCGGCGACGGCGCCGAGCAGCAAGGGCATCGCCAGGATCGCGACGCCCGACGCGAGCGTGAGCCGAGCGCCGGCGGCCAACGCGCCGTCGCCCGCCCGGTCGAGGGCCGTCGCGAGCCCCTGCGGGTAGAGCGACGCGGTCCCGAGGCCCGCGACGAACAGTCCGATGACGCTCACGACGGGTGTCGTGGCCAGCCACGCGATCACCCCGCCGATGGCCGCGAGCGCGAGCGCGGCGTCCACCCAGTGCCGCCACCGGCCGCTGCCGATGAGGCCGGCGCCGAGAGCGATCCGCCCGACGAGCATCCCGCCGAGGAAGCAGGTCGCGAGCGCCGTCGCCGTCTCCCGCGACACGCCGGTCCTGGCCGCGACCAGCGTCGAGCCCCAGACGACATAGGCGAACTCGATCGACACCGCCGCCACCACGAACAGCCACGCGATCCAGAACGAACGCGGCAACGACCGCGCGCCCGATGGCGACGCGCGGCGGCCGCCGCCGGGAAGCCCACCGGCGACCTCGAGGGCGACGGCGGCGACGAGGGGCACGAGGAGCGCCGACTGCCAGCCCAGCGACGACGATGCGAGGCCCGCGATCAGCAGCGGCGCGATCAGCGCGGACAGCAGCGCCCACGTGTTCGCCCGCGCGAACCGCGTCTCCGCCAGCGCGCCACCCGGGCTGCCGAGCACGATGTTGAGCGCGGCGAGCATGACGCCCGCCCCGAGGCCGATCGCGAACGCGCCCGCCAGGGTGACCGGGAGGACGCCGCCGAGCATGACCGCCACGCCGCCGGCGACCACGAGCGCCGCGGCGGCGATGCCCGCCCGCCGGCGGCCGAGACGGCGTTCGACCGCGTCGGCCGACGAGCCGGCGACCATCAGCCCGACCGCGAGCACGGAGGCATGCAGCGCGGCCTCGGCCGCGGACAGGTGGAGGGCGTCGCGGAGGTACGGCGTCAGCGCGCCGATCGCGTACAGCAGGAAGCCGACCACGCACAGGTACGCGTACGCGAACCACGTCACCCGGCGCCCGCTGAGCATGGCGGGCGTCGACTGCATGGCCGAGATCGTAGCGTCGGGGCAGCGGGCGGAAGCGGTCGAGCGCACCAGCGGCCGGCGGCCGCCCGAGCGGCGCGTCCTCCGACATACCATGGGCCGATGTCCGCCACGACCCCGGTCCTGTCCGACGCGATCCGCGCCTTCCTCGAGGGGCCGTTGGTCGCCTCGGTCGCGACCACGGACGACGACGGGTCGCCGCGCCAGGCGGTCGTCTGGTACCGCCTCGAGCCCGACGGCCGGATCCTGCTCAACTCGCGTACGCCCCGCCGCTGGTGCGCGAACCTGGTCCGGGATCCGCGCCTCGCGATCTCCGTCATCGACGCCGCGGACGCGTACCGGTGGGTCGGCCTGACCGCCGTCGTCGAGGAGGTCGTCGACGACGTCGAACGCGCGCGGGACGACATCGTCGCCCTCGCCCATCGATATCGCCCGGAGGGGCCGACGGCCGCCTCGATCGCCGCATTCCGATCGCAGCCCAGGGTCACCTTCGTCGCCCGCATCACGGGCGTCCACGACCATCTCGAGGACTGAGGCGTGCCCTCGACCAAGGTCGGCTTCCTGCTGTGGCCGCAGACGGCGAGCTGGCCGGAGATCCGCGACGCGGCGGCGCTCGCCGACCGCTCCGGTGCCACGTCGCTCTGGACGTGGGACCACCTGAACTCGATCGTCGGGCCATGGGAAGGCCCGATCCTCGAGGGCTGGTCGGTCCTCTCGGGCTGGTCGCAGGTCACCGAGCGGGCCACGCTCGGGCTGATGGTCGCCGCCAACACGTTCCGCAATCCGGGCCTGACGGCGAAGCTGGCCACGACGCTCGACCACCTGTCGGGCGGCCGCGCGGTGCTCGGGCTCGGCGGCGCGTGGTTCGAACGCGAGCACGACGCCTACGGGATCGACTTCGGCAGCGGCTTCGGCGAGCGGCTCGACCGGCTCGACGAGGCCGTGATGCTGGTGCGCCGGCTGCTCGACGGCGAGCTGGTCACGCACGACGGGCCGATCTACCCGATGCACGACGCGCTGGTGACGCCGCGGCCGGTGCAGGTGCGGCTGCCGATCATGATCGGCGGATCGGGGCCGAAGAAGACGCTGCGGACGCTGGCCCGGTACGGCGATCAGTGGAACTCGATGGGCACGGTCGACAAGCTCGCGCAGCGCGACGCAATCCTGCGCGAGCATTGCGCCGCGATCGGGCGCGACGACGCGGAGATCGAGCGGACGACCACGCTCGACATCGTCATCCGCGACACGCACGAGGCCGGGCTCGCCTACTACCGGGCGCAGCTCGCCGCCGACGGGGAGGAGTTCGACCCGGACTGGAACTACTTCGTCGGGCCGCCGGCCGAGATCGCCGAGGGCCTCCAGCCGATCCTCGAGCTCGGATTCCGTCACCTCCTGATCGACATGCCGGCGCCGTACGACCTCGAGACCATCGGACGCATCGGCGAGCTCGTCGAGCTCCTCAACGCGTGACGGCGTCGCGCGTCGTCGCGCTGGCCGGCGGGGTCGGCGGCGCCAAGCTCGCGGACGGCCTCCTCGCCCACCTCGGCGATGGGCTGTCGGTGGTCGTCAACACGGGCGACGACTGCGAGCGGCACGGCCTGCTGGTGATGCCGGACCACGACACCGTGCTCTACAACCTGGCCGGGATCGAGCAGGTCGAGTGGGGCTGGGGCATCGAGGGCGACACCCACGCGACGATGGCGCAGCTGGCCGCGTACGGGGAGCCCGACTGGTTCTCGCTGGGCGACCGTGATCTCGCGCTGCACATCGCTCGGACCGCGCGGCTGCGCGCGGGCGCCCGGCTGACCGACGTGTGCCTGGGCCTGCAGGCGTCGCTGGGCGTCGTCGCGCGGATCCTGCCGATGGCCGACGAGCCGGTGCGGACCGAGGTGCTGACCGACGACGGCTGGCTCGAGTTCCAGGAGTACTTCGTGCATCGCCGGCAGGCACCCGACGTGCGCGAGATCCGGCTCGCGGGCGTCGAGGCCGCTCGTGCGACGCCGGAGGTTGCCGCGGCGCTGGCGGCCGCCGACGCGATCGTCGTGTGCCCGTCCAACCCGATCGTCTCGGTCGGGCCGATCCTGGCGGTGCCCGGGATCCGGGAGGCGATCGCCGCCGCCCGGTCGCGTGGCGTTCCCGTCGTCGCCGTGAGCCCGATCGTCGGCGGCCGCGCGCTCAAGGGCCCCGCCGACCGCATGCTGGTCTCGCTCGGCCACGAGGCGTCGGCGCTCGGCGTGGCGCGGCTGTACGCGGACATCGCCGATGTCGTTCGTGCTCGACACGGTGGACGCGCCGCTCGCCGACGCCGTCGCCGAGCTCGGCGTCCGGCCGGTCGTCGCCGACACGATCATGAGCGACGACCCGTCGCGCGCCCGCCTCGCCGCGACGGTGCTCGAGGCGGCCGGACGCTAGGAGCCTGTCGCCCGGCCGCCGCGCCGGCCTTCGCTACGATCAGGGCGTGATCGAGCTCCGGAGCCGCGACGAGATCGAGGCGATGCGACCCGCCGGCCGGTTCGTCGCGGCGGTGCTTACGGAGCTCGCCGAGCGGACCCGGGTCGGCGTCAACGTGCTGGAGCTCGACCGCATCGCGTTGGCGATGATCCGCGAGCGGCGCGCGACGAGCTGCTACATCGACTACCACCCGTCCTTCGGCGCGATGCCGTTCGGCAAGGTGCTGTGCGTCTCGGTCAACGACGCGGTGCTCCACGGGCTGCCGCACGACCGGCGGCTCCGGGACGGGGACCTCGTCAGCCTCGACTTCGCCGCGGAGGTCGACGGCTGGGTCGCCGACGCCTCGATCACGATCCCTGTCGGGGCGCCACGGGACGAGGACCTGCGCCAGGTCGAGACCGCGGAGCGGGCGCTCGCCGCGGGGATCGCCGCCGCGCAGCCCGGCAACCGGCTGGGCGACGTCTCGGCGGCCGTCGGCGGCGTGATCCGGGGCGCGGGCTACCGAGTCAACACCGCGTTCGGCGGGCACGGGGTCGGGCGGGTGATGCACGGGCCGCCGGACGTCCCGAACGACGGGGTCGCTGGGCGTGGCATCGCCATGCGGCCCGGGCTCGTCATCGCGATCGAGCCCTGGTTCCTGGCGGGCAGCTCGAAGATCGCCATCGACCGCGACGGCTGGACGATCCGGTCGGTGGACCGGTCGCGGGGTGTCCACGTCGAGCACACGGTGGCGATCACCGCCGACGGCCCGCTCGTCCTCACCGCGCGGGACGCGGTCGCCGCGTCCGCGCCCGTCCGCGCGACCGCCTGACGGATTCCACCGCCGTGGAACCGCGGTCGGACGCCGCCGCGCCACAACTTTGTCAGGAGTCTTGACAAAGCCGGAAACGCGCGCCATCCTCCGCTTTGTCAACTCACTTGGCAAAGTCGCGGAGGCCCGTCACGGCCTCCCCGACCGGCCGGGTGAACCGGAGGAGGACGAGCGCGAGTGACGCTCCCGGGCAAGGCGACGCACCAGCAGACGCGCGGGTTCAACCGCGGCCTCGTCCTGCGCACGCTGTACGACTACGGGCCGGTCAGCCGCGCCGAGGTCGCCCGCCTCACCGGGCTCACCCGCACCACCGTCAGCGAGCTCGTCGCCGACGTCCTCGCCGAGGGCCTCGTCCGCGAGGTGGGCCTCGGGCCGTCGAGCGGCGGCAAGGCCCCGATCCTGCTCCAGGTCGTCGACGACGCCCGGCTGGTCGTCGCGGTCGACCTCGGCGAGCGCGTGTTCGCCGGCGCCCTCGTCAACCTCCGCGGCGAGGTCCGCGCGACCCGCGAGGTGTCCGCCGACGGCCTCGACGGCGACGCGGCGCTCGCGGCGCTGACCGCCCTGGTCGACGAGCTCGTCGCGCTCGCCCCCGAGACCAGCCCGATCCTCGGCATCGGCGTCGGCACGCCGGGCCTCGTGGACGCCGCCACCGGCACGATCCGCTGGGCGGTCAACCTCGACTGGCAGGACCTCCCGCTCGCCCGGATCCTCACCGAGCGCACCGGGCTGCCGGCGAGCGTCGCCAACGACTCGCGCGCCGCGGCGCTCGCCGAGTACCTGTTCGAGGGGCGCCGGCGCGCCCCGAGCCTCGTGGCGGTGAAGGTCGGCCTGGGCATCGGTGCCGGGATCGTCATCGAGGGCGAGGTCTTCAACGGCGACGGCTTCGGCGCCGGGGAGATCGGGCACACCGTGATCGTCGACGACGGCGCGGAGTGCCGCTGCGGCCGGTTCGGCTGCCTCGAGACCGTCGCCAGCTCCCGCGCGATCGTCCGCGCCGCGACCGAGGCGGCGAACGACGCCCCCGACTCGACGCTCGGACGGCGCCTCGCGGCTTCGACGACCGGCACCCTGGCGCTCGACGACGTCGCGCAGGCCCTGGACGAGGGCGACGAGACGGCCCGCCGGGTGGTCGTCGCGGCCGGCCGCTGGCTGGGCCAGTCGGTCGCCGCGCTGATCGGCGCGCTGAACATCAGCCGGGTCGTGCTGCTCGGCAGCGTGACGACCCTCGGCGAGCCGTGGCTGACCGCCGTCCGCGACGAGGCCTCGCGCCGATCGCTTCGCCTGCTCGCCGACGACACGCGGATCGACATCGGCCGGCCCGTCGACAACGTCGTGATCCTCGGCGCCGCCGCGCTGCTGATGACGCGCGAGCTGGCCCTGGTGCCGACGCGATGACGGGGCGAGCGGTGAACGGCGGCCTCCTCGCGGGCGTCGACGTCGGCGGCAGCAAGATCGCGGTCGTCCTCGCGACGAGCGATCTCGAGGCGGTCGCCCGGCACACCATCGAGACGGGCGTCGGCGACGCGGACTACGCGGTCAACCGCATCGCCGAGGCCGTCGACGCGACGCTGGCCATCGGCGGCCGGACCGCGGCGGACCTCGTGGCGATCGGCGTCGGCGTGCCTGGCCGGGTCGACCCGGTCGCGGGCCGCGTGACCCTCGCCGTGAACCTCGGCTGGCACGAGCTCCCGCTGGTCCGCCTCGTGTCCGAGCGCTACGGCATCCCGGTGCGCATCGAGAACGACGTCCGGGCCGCGGCGGCCGGCCTGCACGAGCGCCGGGTCCTGCCCGACGTCGGCGACCTCGCCTACCTCAGCATCGGCACCGGGATCTCGGCCGGCGTCGTCCTCCACGGGCAGCTCCACCGCGGCGTGCGCGGGCTTGCCGGCGAGATCGGCCACGTCGTCCTCGACCCGGCCGGGCCCGTGTGCCCGTGCGGCCTGCGCGGCTGCTTCGAGGCGGTCGCCTCCGGGCGGGCCGTCGGGGTCCAGGCCGAGGCCGCTCTCGAGGCCGGCGCCGCCAGCTCGCTCGCGGCCCACCGGCCCGTCACCGCGATCGACGTCTACCGCGAGGCCGCCGCCGGCGACGCCCTCGCCCTCCAGATCGCCGACACCGCCGGCCGCTGGGTGGCCCGGGCCGTGCACGAGCTGGTGATGACCTACGACGTGCGCCGCGTCGTCCTCGGCGGCGGCGTGGCGGGCGCCGGCGACACCTTCCTTCGACCCGTCCTGGGCGCCCTCGACGAGCTCCGGTCCCGATCCGAGCTCGCCCGCGAGGCGCTCCCATCCGATGTCGTCCATCTCCTGCCCCCGGACGCCGATGCCGGCGGATGGGGAGCCGTGATCCTCGCGCGCTCGGCCGTCACTGCGGTGGCGGCTCGGACCGGGCCTGCGGCGATCAAGGGAAGGGAGGTGGCGACCGGGTAGCAAGACGAGGGCCGGGCCCTCTTCGAGCCGCCCGCCCGTGCACCTGGAGGAGGTGATCGCACGAGACACCCCGCGTCCCCGGACCGCCAGCGGGATCCCCGCCGCGGTCACGGGCATGGAGGTTCGCTGACACGATCGCAAGAGAGGAGCAACACACGATGAGCTCACGCAAGTTCCTGGCCCTCGGGCTCGCCACCGTTTTCGCGGTAGGCGCATGCACGAGTACCAGCGCCACCCCGTCGCCGGCCAGCCAGGCCCCGGCACCCACCACCGCCCCCGCCAGCACCGCGCCCGAGAGCGCCGCGCCGTCCGAGAGCGCGGCGGCCGCGAGCCCGAGCGCCGAGGCCCTCGCCCCCGATCCCGCCGAGGCGGTGATCCAGGGCGTCGAGCCCAACGCCGAGATCGGCTTCTGGACGTTCTACCTGTCGCCAACCTTCGACACCTGGATCAAGGACACCATCACGCGCTTCGAGGCGACGTATCCGGGCGTCAAGGTCAACTGGAGCGACCACCAGGCCACCTTCAAGGACGAGCTGAACAACGCGTTTGCCGCCGGCAACGCGCCGGACGTGATCAACCTCTCGACGGCCGCGGGCTGGGTCAGCGAGTACGCCGACAAGGGCCTCCTGCTCCCGCTCGACGACAAGGTCCCGCAGGCGATCAAGGACACCTACTTCGAGGGCCTCTGGAAGGAGCAGCTCATCGACGGCGTCAACTACCAGTTCCCGTGGTACCAGGGCCTCAGCGTCGAGCTGATCAACAAGGCCATCATGGACAAGGCCGGCGTCGCACCGGAGGACTTCCCGAAGACCATCGACGGCCTGCCCGCGCTGTGCAAGACGATCCTCGACAAGACGCAGACCCTGTGCGACATCCGGCTCACGGTCGACGACCTCCTCGCCCAGATGGTCTACGAGGGCAACGTCAAGGTCCTCAGCGACGACGGCAAGAAGTTCACGTTCGACTCGCCCGAAGCGGTCGCGTGGCTCCAGATGTACGTCGACATGGTCAAGGCGGGCACCGTTGACAAGACGGTCCTCACGGTTGCCGACGACCGTGTCGGTCTCAACGCCTTCGCCGCGGGCAACGCCGCGTTCTACCAGACGGGCCCCAACCTGGCGCGCGTCGTCAAGGACCAGAACGCCACGCTGTACGACAACCTCGCGATGGTCCCTGCCCCGATCGGCAAGTCCAACGTGACCGGCAAGGGCCTGATGTCGATCTCCGTCAAGAACGACACCAAGTTCCCGAACGCCTCCATGGCGCTCGCCCAGTTCTTCACCAACGCCCGGTCGATGACCGACTTCAGCAAGCAGGTCGCCATCTACCCGTCGACGTCCGCGTCGTACGACGATCCGTTCTTCTCGGAGACGCCGTCGGCCGTCGAGGACAGCGCCCGGCCGCTGGCCAAGGGCATCGTCTCGACCTACGCGGACATCGTCCCGACCATCCCCAACAAGGCCGACGTCAACGCGATCGTGCTCGACGCGGTGGAATCGGCGCTGTTCAATGACATCCCCGCCCAGCAGGCCCTCTCGGACGCCGTCCAGAAGGCCAACGCTTCCCTGAAGTAGCAACCCTCCTCCTCCGAACGATGCGGCCCGTCCCTGCCCCGAGGGGCGGGCCGCTCGTCACCAGCGGATCCCGACGATGAAGCGACGGTTCACCGCCACCCCCTACCTGTTCCTCGCGCCGGCCCTGACGCTGCTGGGCATCTTCGTGGTGTACCCGATCATCGCCGTCGTCTACTACAGCTTCACCGACTACGACATCGTCCGGCCGCCGGTTCCCGTCGGCCTCGCGAACTACCAGAAGCTGCTCACCGACGACACCTTCTGGCTCGCGCTCCAGCACTCGATCGTGTACCTGCTCGTGACGCCGATCCTGATCGTGCTCTCGATCATGCTGGCGATCGTCGTGAACCGCGCCCTCCGCGGGATCCACATCTACCGAGCGCTGTACTTCGTGCCCGCGGTCAGCGGCAGCATCGCCATCGGCCTCGCGTGGACGTGGCTGTTCGAGCGCACCGGCTTCATCAACAGCGTCCTGCTCTCGTGGGGCCTGATCTCGCAGCCCATCCAGTGGCTGGCGACCCCCGCGCTCGTGCTGCCGATCGCGATGCTGCTGACGATCTGGGCGGGCGTCGGGTTCTACTCGGTGATCTTCCTGGCCGGGCTGCAGAACATCCCCGAGGAGCTGTACGACGCCGCCCGCATCGACGGCTGCCAGCGACTTCCAGAAGCACCGCTACATCAGCCTTCCCGGGCTGCGCCCGCAGATCGTGTTCGTGGCGGTGATCTCGAGCCTCGCGGCGCTCAAGGTGTTCGACGAGATCTACGTCCTCACCAACCGGACGGGCGGGATCCTCGACAGCGGCGTCACGATCGTGTTCTACCTGTGGCAGCAGGCGTTCCAGCGCAGCCACGCCGGCTACGCGTCGGCGATCGCGATCGTGCTGCTGGGGATCACGCTGGCGTTCTCGACGCTGAACGTGCGGATCCTCGAGCGCGGGCAGGCCGAGGAATGAGCGGCTCGTTCGCCGAGCGGGTCGAGGTGGCCCGGATC
>CAWHIA010000007.1:0-252030 GCA_963829155.1 uncultured Chloroflexia bacterium
ACTCCCGATCGTGGCCATCACGGCCAGCGGCCAGCCGGAGGACCGAGCTCGGATGCTCGAGGCCGGGATCGACGACCTGGTGGTCAAGCCCCTGCTCGAAGACGAGCTCGCCCAGGCGCTCGATCGGTGGCTGCCCTCTCCCGGCACGCGCCGCGGGATCGTGATCCCGGCGGCCGACGCGGCCCGCCCGGCACGAGCCCGCCCAGCGTCCGCCGGGTCGGTCGCGGCGGGCAATGGCGCCGTCGTCGACGAGGCAGCCTTCGAGCGGCTTGCGATGCTCGGCGACGCGTCGTTCGTCGAGCGCATGGTCCGGCTCTTCCTGTCCGATGCGGAGGGACGCGTGTCCCAGGTCGAGGACGCCGCGGCGGCCGGTGACGTCGCGCGGCTCCGGGTCGCGCTCGACGCCCTCGAGTCGATCGCGTCGACGGTCGGGGCGACGGTGCTCGGGCGGCACGCCCACGAGCTCGGCGACGAGATGCGCGCGAACGATCCGGCGCCCACCGCGGCGGGCCGGCCCGGTGACTCGATGCGGCTGGCGGACGACCTCGAGGCCACCCGCGACCGGCTCCACGACCTGCTCGGCGCCATGCGCGCGGGAGCCCGCTGACCCGCCGGCCTCGGCGCTCCCCTGCGGCCTAGTCCTTGCGCAGGGCGACGACCAGGAGCAGGAACGACGTCTCGAGGATGTCGACGCCCGCGATCACGAGCGCCACGATGAACGGCAGCGGGTGCCCCACGAGCCAGCCGATGGCCGCGGCGAACGCCGCGACAGCGAGGAACACGAGCCGGATCCCGCGCACGAGGCCGGCGAGGTCGCGCGTGCTGAGCTCCCCCGACGGAGGGTCCGACGTGGCGCCGGACGCCGAATCGGGCGCCGATTCGGACTTCGCATCCGGCGGCCGGCCGCGACTGGCGCCCAGCCGGCGCATCGCCTCCGCGAGCAGCCACAGGCCGAGGACCACGGCGCCGGCCACGAGCCCGGCGCGGATCAGCGCCGGCGGCGTCGCCAGGGCCTCGAGGAACGCGCTGTTCCAGCCGAGCAGCGTGCCGCCGACGAGCGCTAGGCCGCCTGCGACGAGCCACGCGACGCGCCGGCGGTCGACGGGCGGGGACGTCTCGGGGGTCGCCGTCACGAGACCTCCAGCGCCACCTCGAACGAGGCCCCGTCCAGGATCCGCCACGCCCGCAGCGACGGCTCGCCTCCCGGCCCCGCCTGGTCCTCTGCGAGCGACACGAGGATGTACAGCGCGTCCGGCCAGAACGCGAGCCCGACGTCGGTGGGCGACGGGACGGCCGGCGACCGGACGTGCGAGTGCACGATCGCCCAGAACTCCTGGCCCGCGTCGTCGGCCTCGATCGACAGCCGCAGCGCCTCCTGGCTGTCGATGACGTAGCGGTACGGCGACGCCGCCTCGTTGCGACAGGAGGCGTAGCGCAGCGCCTCGCCGCCCTCGGCGACGACGCCGCTGCCGATGACGATCCCGCAGGCCTCGTTCGGGTACTCGGCCTGCGCCTGGGCCACGATCGCGTCGGCCATCGCGCGTGGCATCCGCGCGCTCGCAGGCCCCGGGTGGCCGGCCTCGGGCGTCACCACCAGCTCACCCCGCCCTCGAGCGCCTCTTCCATGTCGTCGAGCGCCCGGTCGAACGTGCCGGCCGAGAGGTACTTCCAGCCGCCGTCGGGGAGGAGCGCGACGATCGTCCCGCGCTCCAGCCGCTTCGCCTCGCGGGCGGCCGCGACCAGGACCGCCCCGGACGACGGCCCGGCGAACACGCCCTCCAGCGCGACGAGGTCGCGCAGCGCCGCTACGGCGTCGCGGTTCGAGACGAGGTACTTCGCGTCGAGGACGTCGGGGTCGAGGATCTCGGGCACGAACCCGTCGTCGAGCGACCGGAGGCCGGACAGGAGCTCGCCGGGGAGCGGCTCGGCGGCCACGATCCGGGTGCCGGGCTTGTGCTCGCGCAGGTAGCGGCCGGTGCCCATCAGCGTCCCCGCCGTGCCGAGGCCGGCCACGAACACGTCGATCTCCGGGCAGTCCGCGAGGATCTCCGGGCCGGTCGTCTCGTAGTGGGCCAGCGGGTTGGCCGGGTTGCCGTACTGGTAGGGCATCACGTAGCGCGGGTCATCGGCGACGAGGCGCTTCGCCAGCGCGATCGCCCCGTTGGAGCCCTCGGCGCCGGGCGAGTCGACGATCTCGGCCCCGAACAGCTCGGCAAGCTGGCGCCGCTCGACGGTCACGTTGTCGGGCATCACGAGCGTGATCCGGTAGCCCTTGCGCCGCGCGATCATCGCCAGCGCGATCCCCGTGTTGCCCGACGTCGGCTCGAGGATCACCGAGTCGGGGCCGAGCAGCCCGCGTCGCTCGAGGTCCTCGATGAGGTACTTCGCCGCCCGGTCCTTCACGGACCCGGTGGGGTTGTAGAACTCGAGCTTGGCCAGCAGGTTCACGTCCGGGTTGGGCGACATCCGGGGGATCTCTACCAGCGGCGTATGACCTACCGCGTCGACGATGGACGCGTACCGACCGCCGCCCTCGCTCACCGGCCGGCGGAGGTCAGCGGGACCCGCCCGCCATCGCCGGCAGCAGCCGGACCTCGTCCGCCTCGGCCACCGGGGTCGAGCTGCCCTCGAGGTAGCGGACGTCCTGGCCGTTGACGTAGACGTTGACGAACCGGTTGAGCTCGCCGTCGTCGGCGAACAGCTGGTCCTTGAGCGCCGGGTAGGAGCCGACGAGCGAGCCGAGCACCTCGCCGATGGTGGCGCCGGTCGCCTCGACCTCGCGGGCCCCGCCGACGTTCGCGCGCAGGACGGCCGGGAACTTGACCGTGCTCAACTGGCGCCACCGACGGGCGCCGCACCGAGGGTGAACACGCCGTCGCTGAACGACGCGACCGGGAGCGGCGTCCCGGCCTCGCGCGCGACGCGCGCGCGATCCGAGCAGACCGGGCATTCCGGGTCGCGGCGCAGCCGCAGCTCGGTGAACTCCGTCTCGAGCGCATCGAACAGCAGCAGACGGCCGGCCAGCGTCTCGCCGATCCCGAGCAGCAGCTTGAGGACCTCGTTGGCCTGGAGGAGGCCCATGATCCCGGGCACGACGCCCAGCACGCCTGCCACGGAGCAGCCGGGTGCGAGCTCGGGCGGCGGCGGCGTTGGGTAGAGGCAGCGGTAGCACGGGCCCTCGTAGGGCACGAACGTGGTCAGCTGGCCCTCGAACCGGAAGACCGACGCGTGCACGACGGGGATCCCGGCCGCGACGGCGGCGTCGTTGAGGATGTACCGGGTCTCGAAGGTGTCAGTGCCGTCGAGGACGACGTCATAGCCGACGATGATCCGGTCGACGTTGTCGGCGACCAGCATCTCCTCGTGGGCGACCACGTTGACGTCGGGGTTGAGCGCGTTGAGGGTCCTGCGCGCGGAGTCGACCTTCTTCTCGCCCACGCGGTCGGTGGTGTGGACGATCTGGCGCTGGAGGTTCGAGAGGTCGACGACGTCGAAGTCGATGATGCCGATCGTGCCCACGCCCGCGGCGGCAAGGTAGAGCGAGGCCGGTGCCCCGAGCCCGCCGGCGCCGATCAGCAGCACCTTCGACTCGAGCAGCTTCGCCTGGCCCGCCGAGCCGACCTCGGGGATCAGCAGGTGCCGGCTGTAGCGGACCTTCTGCTCGTCGGTCAGACGCACCGGCTGCGTCCACTCGAGCCCCTGGCTCTTCCACCCCTGGAAGCCGCCCTTCATCGAGGCGACGTCGGTGTAGCCCATCCCGGCCAGCGTCTGGGCCGCGAACAGCGACCGGATCCCGCCGGCGCAGTAGAGGACGACCGGGGCGTCGCGGTCTGGCGCCGCGGCCTCGATCTCCTGCTCGATGTAGCTCTTGGACACGTGGGCGGCTCCGGGCACGTGGCCCTGGTCCCACTCGGACGCCTCGCGGACGTCGATGAGCGCGACGCCGCCGCGCTGGCGCAGCGCGTCCGCCTCGGCCGGCGAGATCTCGCGGATCTCGTCGCGGGCTGAGCGGAGAAGCTCGGCATAGGTCTTGGGCATCGGGGGTGGGTGCTCCGGGTGATCGACGGGCGCCGCTTGCGGGCGGGCGATGGACGAGTGGGCTCCGGCGGGCGTCTAAGGCAACGCCGGGGGGTGGTGCCGGCTCAGGCCGGCCGGCGACACGCGCAGCGGGCCATCAGCTGGCCTCCTGCACGGCGAGCGGCTTCGCGCCGACCTCGTCGAGCAGGTGCTGAAGGGAGTCGAAGCTGAGCATCGCGCACTTGAGTCGCGCGGGGCTGATGTCGATGCCGAGGAGGTCCAGCAGGTCCGTGGCGGCGAACTCGGCCACGTCGGACACCGGCTTGCCCCTGATCTCGTCGGTGAGGAGCGACGCCGACGCCTGGCTGATCGCGCAGCCGCGGCCCGTGAACCCGACCTCGCGCACGACGCCGTCGTCGACCGCCAGCTGCATCGTGATCCGGTCGCCGCACAGCGGGTTTGCGCCCTCGTAGGTCGCCGAGGGCGCGTCCAGCACCCCGAAGTTGTGGGGGCGCCGGTAGTGCTCGAGGATGTAGTCGCGGTAGAGGTCGTCCATCTCTTGTTCGAGTGTAGCGCTCGGGTCTAATTCCGACCAGCGAGGTGGTGATTAGCCGCCGGCGAACGCGCTTCCGGCGCGCACCCCCTCGAGGGAGCACCGGCGCGGGGCGGCCAGAACGCGCCGGACGCAGGTTCCAGCCCGCGTGCGATCATCGGGCGGATGTACGTGCCGGCCCACTTCCAGCCGTCCGACGACGAGGTCCGGGAGGCGCTGCGCCACCTGGGCGCGGTCGACCTCGTGACCGCGACGGACGACGGCCTCCTGGCGACCCTCATGCCGATGCTGTGGGACGAGCCCGGCAGCCGGCCCGGCCTCGGGCCGTGGGGCGCGCTCGTCGGGCACGTCGCGCGCAACAACGCCCAATGGCGGACGCCCGCGATCGGCGACGCGATGGTCATCGTGCGCGGGCCCGACGCCTACATCTCCCCTCGCTGGTATGCGGCCAAGCGCGAGCACGGGCGCGTCGTGCCCACCTGGAACTACGTGACGGTCCAGGCGCACGGCCGGCTCGTGGTCCACGACGACGTCGAGTGGCTGGAGACGAACGTCCGCCGCCTCACCGACGCGCACGAGGCGGACGCCGGGGAGCCGTGGTCCGTCGACGACGCGCCGCGCCGGTACATCGACGGGCAGCTCCGGGCGATCGTCGGGATCGAGGTCCTCCTCGACCGCGTCGTCGGCAAGTGGAAGCTCGGCCAGAACCGGTCGGACGAGGACATCGGCGGGGCGATCGCGGGCCTCGAGGCCGCCGGCGAGCTTGGCGTCTCGGCCGCGATGCGGGCGGCCCCCCGACGATCCCGCACCGAGCGCTGACCGACGCCCATGCCGCCGGACCTGCACCGGGCGCGAACCACCGACGGCGTCGCCATCGGGTACACGGTGTCGGGGCGGCCGGGCGAGCCGGTCGTCGTGCTCATGCCCGGGATCCCGTTCAGCAACACCGCCGCGGAGTGGCGGATCCCCGTGCTCCAGCGCGCCTTCGCCCGGCTCGGCGAGCAGGTCCGCTTCATCCAGTACGACGGACGCGGGTCCGGCCAGTCCCAGCGCGACGTGGACGACCTCTCGCTCGACGCCATGCTCCGCGACCTCGACGCGGTGCTCGACGCCGAGCGCGTCGGACGGGTCGTGCTGCTGGGCTTCTATCACTCGGTGATGCTCGCGCTCGCGTGGGCGGCGCGGCACCCGGCGCGGGCCTCGGGCCTCGTCCTGTTCGGCGGCTCAGCGCGCGGCTGGGACCCCATGAGCGGGCCGGGCACACAGGCGCTCCTGACGCTGATCGACCGCGACTGGGACACGTTCGTCGAGTCTGCCGCGCACGCGTGGCTCGGCTGGCCGGACCCGGAGCTCGGGCGCCAGTCCGCCGAGTGGTTCCGCACCGCGACGACGCCCGCGATCGCCAAGGCGACGATGCGCGAGGCGAGCGCGATCGACGTTCGGCCTGAGCTCTCGTCAGTTCGCTGCCCGGTCCTCGTGCTGCACCGCGCGAACGCGACGGTCATCCCGCTGGCGATGTCGCAGGCCCTGGCGGCGTCGCTGCCGGACGCTCGGCTCGAGCTGCTGCCCGGCACGACAGCGAGCCTGTTCTTCGAGGACCCCGAGGGCGTGGCGGACCGGATCGCGACCTTCGCGGCCGCGCCGACGACGGCCGCGCCCGACACGGCGGCTTCACCCCTCCGCTCGCCCGCGCGGGCAGGCGGGCCGGGCGCGGCGGCGGCGCCTGGAACGCTCTCGCCGCGCGAGGTGGAGGTCCTCCGTGCCGTCGCGCAGGGCGACTCGAACGCGGAGATCGCCGCGGCGCTGGGGATCAGCGTGAACACCGTGGAGCGCCACGTATCGAACGTCTACCGCAAGATCGACGCCCGCGGCCGCGCCGACGCGACCGCCTGGGCCCTCCGCCACGGCCTCGCATGACGCCGCGCCAGGACCAGCTCCAGTCACGGGAATCCGTCATCGGGATTGCGTGGACTCCGCGATGACAGGCGAGGGCCCGGGCACCGAGGATGGCGGCATGGAACCAACAGCCGCTGCCACACCCTCTCCGTCCAGCCCATCGATCATGCATCGGGTCTCGCTCGCGACGATGGGCCTCGCTCGCCCGCTCGCCGGCCGCCGCATCTTCCCGCTGTGGGCCGTCCTCGAGCACCACGGTCGCACGACCGGCACCGTGCGTCGCACGCCGGTCGTCGCCCTCAGGGCCGAGGGCGGATTCATCATCCCGATGCCGTTCGGACCCACGACCCAGTGGACGCAGAACGTCCTGGCCGCCGGGGGGGCGAGCCTCACCTGGAAGGGCCGCGACTGGCAGGTCGTCGACCCGCGGGTCGTCGGGTTCGAGGATGCCGCGGGACCCCTGGGTCCGATGCGCCCCATCGCCAAGCGGGCGGGCATCGAGACCTATCTGCGCGTTCGCGACGCGTGATTTGACGGACTCCGCAGGCGGCGAGGCGCAACCGCCCAGCGAGTGGACCCGGACCGCGACGCGGCCCGGAGGGTACCCTAGCCCTCGACCCCGAACAGCTTGACCACCTGCTGGAGCCCGACGGCGAGCGCGTCGATGTCGCCCTTCGTCGTGTACACGCCGAACGAGGCGCGAGCGGTCGCCGCCAGGTCGAGCCGTTCGTGGAGCGGCATCGTGCAGTGGTGGCCGGCCCGGATCGCGATCCCGTACCGGTCGAGCACCTGCGCCACGTCGTGCGGGTGGACACCCGGGATGTTGAACGGCACGACGCCGCCGCGCACGCCGGCCGGCGGCCCGTAGAGCTCGATCGACGGGACCGCGCGCGGCAGCGCCTCGAGGGCGTACTCGACGAGCTCGCGCTCGTGCTCGCGGACGTTGGCCATGCCCAGGTCGCGGAGGTAGTCGGCGGCGGCCCCGAGGCCCACGGCGGCCGAGATGTCGGGCGTGCCGGCCTCGAACTTCCACGGGATGTCGTTGAACTCGGACCGGCGGAGGTGGACCTCGCGGATCATCTCGCCGCCGGCGAGGAACGGCGGCATCGCCTCGAGCAGCGACCGGCGGCCCCACAGCGCGCCCGACCCGGTCGGCGCCAGCATCTTGTGGCCGCTGAACGCGTAGAAGTCGCACCCGATGGCCGCGATGTCGACCGGGACGTGCGGCACGGCCTGGGCGCCGTCGATCAGCACCAGCGCGCCCGCCTCGTGGGCCCGGCGCGTCATGTCCTCGATCGGGTTGATCGTGCCCAGCGTGTTCGACACGTGGGTGAACGCCACGAGCTTGGGCTTGAGCTTGAGCAGGACGTCGAACACGTCCTGACGCAGGATCCCGTCGTCGGTGATCGGGATGAACTCGAGATCGGCGTCCTTCTCCTGGGCCAGGATCTGCCACGGGACGAGGTTCGCGTGGTGCTCCATCTCGGTCAGCACGATCACGTCGCCCCGGCCGATGTGCTTGCGGCCCCACGAGTAGGCGACGAGGTTGATCGCCTCGGTGGCGTTGCGCGCGAACACGATCTCGTGCGCGTCGGCGACCCCGACGAGCCTCGCCGTCTTCGCGCGCGCCTTCTCGTACTCGGCCGTCGCCCGCTCGCCGATCGTGTAGATCCCGCGATGGACGTTGGCGTTGTACTCGCGGTAGTAGGTGTCCATCGCCTCGAGGACGACCTGCGGCTTCTGCGACGTCGACGCGGAGTCCAGGTACACGAACGGGTGCCCGTTGATCTCCTGGTCGAGGATCGGGAACTCGGTCCGCAGCCGCTCGGGGTCGATCGGGTCGGTGGAGGTCGACCGGAGGTGGCTCGCAGCGGGCTGGGCGGGGGTCGCGGTCGGGCGCGCCTCGGTCGTCGTCATCGCCGGTGCCTAGCGTCCCGCCGCGGCGGCTTCGGGCTCCAGCGGGACCGTGAGCGCCTCGTCGGGCACGTCGATCTCGAGGCCGTTCTCGCGCAGGATCGGGCCGTAGCCCTCCTCCTCGAGTCGCAGCGCGAGGTCCTTGCCGCCCGAGGTCACGATCCGGCCCACCGCCAGGACGTGCACGTAGTCGGGCGTGATGTAGTTGAGCAGGCGCTGGTAGTGCGTGATCAGCAGCACGCCCATGTTCGGATTGAGCATCGCGTTGACACCCTCGGCCACGATCCGCAGGGCGTCGATGTCGAGCCCGGAATTGGTCTCGTCGAGGATCGCGAACTCGGGGTCCAGCATCGCCATCTGGAGCATCTCGAGCCGCTTCTTCTCGCCGCCCGAGAAACCGTCGTTCACGTACCGTGCGGCGAAGCTGTCCTCCACCTTGAGGAGCGCCATCTTCTCGCGCATCGTGCGCCGGAACTCGAGCATCGAGATCCCGCCGCGCGTCGAGTCCGTCGGGTCGACGTCGGGGTTCTTGTCGATGCCCTGGAGCTTCGCGTTGACCGCGCTTCGGATGAACGACGCCACCGACAGGCCGGGGACGGCGGTCGGGTACTGGAAGGCGAGGAACAGGCCCAGCCGCGACCGCTTGTCGGGCGAGAGCTTGAGCAGGTCGTAGCCCTTCCACAGGACCTCGCCCGACTTGACGACGTACGCCGGGTGGCCCATCAGCGCGTAGGCGAGCGTGGTCTTGCCCGAGCCGTTGGGGCCCATGATCGCGTGGGTCTCGCCCTTGCGGATCGTGAGGTTGATCCCCTGGAGGATCTCGTGGTCGGGGCTGGCCGCGGGGGCGACCCGGAGGTCGCGGATGACGAGCTCGCGGTCGTTGGCGTCGGTCACGAAGAGGCTCCTGTGAGCGTGGGTTGCGGGTCGAGATCGATGTGGCGCTGGGGGACGAGGTCGGCGAGGGTCATGGCGTCGAGGGTGCCCGAGATGGCGTCGCGGACCTTGACCCACAGCACGTTCACCGTGCAGCGGGCGGAGCGGTCGCACGCGATGTGCGCCGGGTCGTCGGTGACGCAGATCATCGGCTGCAGCGGTCCCTCGAGGGCGCGAAGCACCTCGCTCATCGTCATCTGGTCGGGCGGGCGGGAGAGCTCGTAGCCGCCCCGGGCGCCACGCGTCGAGACGACCAGGCTGGCGTCGCGGAGGCTGGTCACCAGCTGCTCGAGGTAAGCCCGCGGAAGGTCCTCGTCGAGCGCGATCTCCGCCAGGCTCGCCGGCCCGGTTCCGTATCGGCGGCCCAGCTGCACCATGAGCCGGACGCCGTACTCGCCCTTCGTGCTGAAGGCGACGGCGCCGGATCCGTGGAAGGTCGCACGCGTGGTCAGGGCTGGGTCCTCGTCGGGTCGTCTGCGGACGATGCCGGAGTCCCGGAGGGGTGCCGCGAACGGCACGCCGGCGGGGTAATTCCGACCGATTTCGTCGGGATTGAGTCTAGCCCCGCCCCCGCGAGGGCGTCAACGAGACCGGGGTTCCCTAGGGTCCGATGCCCGCGCGGCCCAGGGCAACCCCCGGGCCGCGCGCTGATCGCCGCCTCAGCCGGCCGGCAACCGGGGTTCGTTGAGCGGTAGCCCCCGCTCCCCGACAGCCACCTTGAAGATCTTCCAGGCAGCCGGGTTGTCGCCGGGCTCGAGGTCGCCGTTCGCCACCAGGAGCGACTGGCCGGTGAAGGCGAGCCCCCACGGGGAGTGGAACAGCGGGCTCGAGATGCGCCCGATCTCGTCCCCCGCCGGGTTGAGGATCGCGACCTGGTTCGGCCCGAGCAGGCTGACGTAGAGGTTCCCCGACGCCGCGAACGCGATCGCACCGGGCTGCGGCGGGTCGGCATTCGGCACCAGTGGGAACCGATGGACGAGCTGGAGGTCGTCCGCGGTCGGATGATCGACGAGGCGGATCCGGTAGATCGTGCCCTCCAGCGGAAACTCCGCCGACACGGTGATCGAGAAGTAGAGCCACTGTCCGGACGGGTCGATCCGGGCACCGATCGGGCCCCCGGCGAAGCCGAAGAAGCCGGCGAGGCGGGGATCGGTGAACCAGATCGACGCGTGGCCATCCGGGCCGACGCGCCAGATCCGCGGCTTGTCGTCGGGCACGTAGAGGTTGCCCGCCGGGTCGAAGACCAGGTCGTTCCACATCGAGAGCATCCAGTCGCCGGCGAGACCCGTGTCCTCGGGGACCTGGGAGAAGACCTCGGGCGCACCGGCATGGGCGCCCAGGGGCACGCGCAGGATCCGGCCGTTCATGTCGGCCACGTACAGGGCGTGGCGAGGTCCGGCGTTGCCGTCGACCGCGATCCCCCACAGGCCCATCGTCGCGTCCGGCATGGTCGCGATGCTCGTCGTGTTGAGGAGCGTGCCGCCGGCGTCGTAGGTGAACACCCGCTCGCCGTCGGAGTTGCGATGGCCGCCGTTCGCGGGGTCGGCGAAGAAGTCGCCCGCGCTCGTCGAGACGTAGACGCGACCGTCGTCGACCGCGATGCCGAATGGATGACCCGGTGCCGGCACGCTCGCGAAGACGCGCACCGGACCGATCCGCGGTCCCTTCGCGGCTGCCGCCGACGTCGGGGCGATGCCCGCGGCGAGGACGGCCGCGATCGCGCCGATCGCAACCAGGCGTCGCAATGCCCAGCGGCCGCTCGGTCCGGAAGGCAGCGTGCCTCCGGAGAACCTGTTGGACGAATACCGATCCATGGCCTGCCCTCCGCGCGGCGGGTCCGTGATCGGTCCGCCTCCACGGGGACGACGAGCGGCTCAGCCTGTTTTCGACAGGGCAACCGGTCAGTCGACCTGAACGGGCACGACTGCTGAAGACCACATTTGCAATTGAGCGGCGCGCCACAATGACGGGAACGTGGAGTATCGATCGCTGACCCTCGACGATCGAGCCGAGTGGGCCCGGCTCCTGGCGATCTCCTTCGACCGGACGGCCGAACAGATGGAGCGGCTCCTCGCCTGGTTCCACGAGGGGTTCGAGCTCGTCACCTGGGGTGCGTGGGATGGGGATCGGCTGGTGGCGCAGTACAACTGCCGGCTGCTGCGACTCCACATCCCCGGGGTCGCCGAGCCTGCCCTCGCCGGCATGGGGCTGAACATGGCCGTCGACCCCGCGTACCGTGGTCGTGGGCTGCTCGAGACCGTCGCCGGGCCGGTTCACTCGATGATCACGGAGCGCGGGTGCGTCGCGGGCGTGGGCTTCTCGAGCACGGGCGGGCTCGAGGTCACCCGGAAGAGCAGCACGTACAGGTACGAGGTCCTGGGCCCGATGGCCTCGACGCTGGTCGTCCTGACTCGAAGGCATTACCCGGCACCGCTGGCGTTGAGCGAGACCTGGCCGGAGGGCAGCCTCGAGCTCCCGCCCGACGACGGCACGATGGTGCGGTACGCCGCGACGGCGGCGTCGCTCCACCACCGATTCGCGGAGCACCCGTTCCGGCGCTACCGGTTCGGGGCGTGGCGCGAGGACGATGCCATTCGCGGCCTCGTCGTCTATCGGAAGGTCCGCCTGCGAGGCGTGCCGGGGATCGCGCTGCTCGCGGCCTACGGTGAGGACCTGCCGACGCTGCTGGCCCGCTGGGCGGGCGCGGTCCGGCGGACGGGTTCGCCCATCGTCCATGTCGTGACGTCGCCCGGATCGCCGCTCCGTCGCGCGCTCGACGCGGCCGGGCTTCGGACGACCCTCCGATGGAGCCGGAGCCCGTACCACGTGATCGCGCGCGCCCTTCGTGACGACACGCCATCGGTCCTGTTCGAGCTCGATCGCTGGGACTGCGCCGGGGGTGACATCCTGTGACGGCCGGGCCCGGTCCGCTCGACGGTATCCGCGTCCTCGACCTCAGCCGGTTCATCGCCGGGCCGATGTGCGCGCAGCTCCTGGGCGACATGGGTGCCGAGGTCGTCAAGGTCGAACGACCCGGCGGCGAGGACGCTCGGCAGCAGGGCGCTCGATACCGGGGCGAGAGCCTGTATGCGATGGCGTTCAACCGCAACAAGCTCGGGATCACGCTGGACACCCGCCACCCGGCGGCCGCGGACCTCCTCGAGCGACTCATCCGCGCCTCGGACGTGCTGGTCGAGAACTACCGGCCGGGGACGCTCGAGTCGATGGGCCTCGGTTCGGCGCACCTGCGCGAGCTCAACCCGGGCCTGATCGTGACCTCGCTGTCCGGGTTCGGGCAGACCGGCCCCCTGTCCGGGCGGGCGCTGTTCGACCCGATCGCGCAGGCGATGTCGGGGCTGATGGCCCTGACGGGCGACCCGGACGGCCCGCCGACGCTGACCGGGACGTACATCGCCGACCACCTGGCCGGGCTGTACGGCGCGATCGGCACGCTGCTGGCGCTCTACGCGCGGCAGCGAACCGGGGAGGGCCAGGTCGTCGACGTCGCCTCGCTGGATGCGGTGTTCTCGTGCCTCGGGAGCCGGCCGCTGGAGGTGGCGATGCTGGGCCTCGTGCCCGAGCGCCACGGGTCACGGGACGCGTTCTCGAGCCCCGCCAACATCTTCCGGGCGTCGGACGGGTACGTGTACATCCATGGCGGGACCGACCCGCTGTTCCCGAGGCTGTGCGCCGTGATCGGGCGGCGCGATCTGGCCGACGACCCACGGTTCCGGGATGTCGCCGGCCGGATGGGGGGGCCCGACGAGCTCGAGGCCGCGGTGTCCGGCTGGGTCGCAGACCGGACGGTCGACGAGGCCACCGAGGCCCTGACCGCGGCGGGAATCCCGGTCGGCCCGGTCGCCGGGATCGCGGACGCCGTGGCCTCCGCCCAGATCGCGGCGCGCGAGATGCTCGTCGAGGTCGACCACCCGACGCTCGGGCCGGTGACCCTGACGGGGGTGCCGGTCAAGCTGAGCGTGACGCCGGGGGCCGTCCGTACGGCGCCGCCGCTCGTGGGCCAGGACAACGAACGCGTCTACGGCGACCTGCTGGGCCTCAGCCCGGCGGAGATCGCCGGTCTCCGAGCGTCGGGCGCGATCTGACCGGCGGTTCGCGCGCTCGGCGCCCTACCGGGTCGGCGGCTGGATCAGGGTCGCCTTCATGTCGTCCGCCTTGACCCGCGACTTGAACTTCAGCGTCACGGCGCGGCGCAACGCGTCCGAGTCGCACGCGGCGCGCGCAGCCGGTGCGATCAGGACCTGCGTCCCGACCACCGTGACGTCGACCTTCTTGTCGCAGGCCGCCCCGAACCAGCTGGCGACCAGCATCTTGCCGGTGCGGCCTTCGATGAGGGCGGCCTCGTCGCCCGTCGGGGAGTTGGCCACGTCGGCCGCCTCCGCAGCCGTGGGGACGCGGGCGCCCGCGAGGACGCCGCCCGGGTCGTGGACCAGGACGCGCATCTTCTGGCCGCCGTTGGGGGGCAGCTTCACCGTGTAGGTCACGGCGGCGCTCGACGAGGGGTCCGCGCTCGCCGGGCTGCTCGAGATCGGCGTGGTGGAGGCGATGGGCGAGGAAGACGGCGAGTCCGTGGGTGGCTGGGTGCTGCCGCAGGCGGCGACGAGGACGACGATTCCGCCCAGCGCCACGAGTGCTCGCATCTATGGGTCTCCCTCTGCGTGCCATGATCGGGCCTGAACGCCGGCGGCGTCCGGTCGGTCGTGGGGGCATGACGATCGCTCGCCGCGTCCTGTGGCTCGCCGCCCTCGCCATCATCCTCCTCACGGCCGGGGCCCGCGCAGACAGCGCACCGACCGCGACGTCCGAGCCGCCGGTCTCGGCGAAGCCGGCGCGACCGACCGCCGCGGCCGTCGACCCGACGGCCGCCGCCAACGCCGGCACGTTCTCGGCGTGGCGCCGATCCACGATCCAGCCGACACCCGAGTTCGCGGCCGCGGTCGAGGCCCGACGACGGCCGATCGCGCCATACCCCATTCGTGCAGTCCCGCTGCACGCTGGTACGACCGTCCTATCGTGCGCTCCGGCCACGCTCGCGTACGTTGCCTCCCGACAGCCCGAATCACCCCCTGCGCCACCGGGAGCGCAGGGCGCGCAGGGGGTAACCACGACCCGTCGCATGGCGATCGCCCTGGACGACAGCACACCGATCGGCCGGCGCCGCCCCAGGCGAGGCCCGGCGGCTATCCGTGACATCGGCACGCAGGAGGCGCGCGCGATCGCGCTGCGCCGCGTCGTGGCCGAGGTCAACGGGACGCTCGAGCTCGATGCGGTGCTCGAGGACGTCCTCGACTCCTCGCAGGAGCTGTTCGGCGCGGACGCCGCGGGGCTGTGGCAGCTCCAGCCGCGCCGCCAGCCGTTCGAGCTGGTCGCCAGCCGGGACCTCGGCCAGGAGCTGATCGACGTCGTCGCGTCCGTGTACGAGGACGAGGACGTCATGGGGCTGCGCGCGATGCGGGAGCGCCGGCCGATCGTGATCGCCGACCCCGCGGCGGCGCCGCGGTTCGGCCCGGTCTACGAACGGCTCGGGTTCCGGACCGTCAACTTCGTCCCGCTGCTGTTCCGGGACGAGCACGTCGGCCTGCTGGTCCTCTACCACCGCACGCCCTACGACTGGTCCCCCGACGAGCTCGAGCTGTGCACCTCGTTCGCGAACCAGATGGCGACGGCGTTCGCGAACGCGCGGCTGTTCGCGACGGTCCGCGAGGGCGCCGCTCGGCTGCGCGCGATCCAGGAGCTCTCGTCGCGCCTGAACCGGATCCAGGACGTCGAGAAGATCGGCGACGCGATCGTGGCCGAGGCCGACCGGCTGATCCGCCACGACACGATTCGCGTCTACAGCGTCGACCCGGTGACCGGCATGTGCGAGCCGATCGCGTACCACGGCGAGGTCTCGGGGATCGGCGCGCTCAACCGCGAGGTCCTCCGCCTCCGGACCGGCGAGGGGCTGACCGGCTGGGTCGCCGAGCACAACGAGACGATCCGCCTCGGCGACGCGGGCGCCGATCCCCGGGGCCTCCAGCTGGGTACCGACCACGTGGCGGAATCCATGCTCCTGGTGCCGATGTCGTACGAGTCGCGCGTGCTCGGCGTGATCGTCGTGTCCAAGGTGGGCTTCGACCAGTTCGGCGAGGACGACCAGCGGACGCTCGAGATCTTCGCGGGCTACGCGGCCCAGGCGGTGGTCAACGCCGAGGCGTTCGGGCAGGTCCGCCGCCAGCAGGACGAGCTCCACCACCGCCTCGAGAGCCAGCGCCGCCTGCTCGAGGTCAACGAGCGCCTGCTCGCCACCCTCGACCCGAGCGGCGTGCTCGAGATGATCGCGGACAGCCTGAAGGTCGTCGTCTCGTACGACGCGCTGACCGTCTACCGCGTCGACCGTGGCGCGGGCGTCCGGCGCGCGGTCCTGGCCCGCGACCGCTACGCCGAGGTCATCCTTCAGCACGAGGGACCGATCGACGCCGGCATCACCGGCTGGGCGATCACGACCGGCGCGACGGTCCTCGCCAACGACGCCCACCTCGACCCCCGGTCCGTCCAGATCCCGGGCACGCCCGAGGAGCCGGAGTCGATGCTGGTCTGCCCGCTGTTCGGGGCGGGCGGCGACGTCATCGGGACGCTCAACGTGGCGCGCATGGGCGACGACGACTCGCACTTCAGCCAGGACGAGTTCGAGCTGGTCCAGCTGTTCGCCGCCCAGGCGTCCATCGCGCTCCGCAACGCCGAGGCCCACGGCGCCGTGATGACCCAGGCCGAGCACGACGCCCTGACGGGGCTGCGCAACCACGGGGCGTTCCAGCGCGAGGTCGGCCTGCTGATCGCCCGAGAGCAGCCGTTCGGCCTGCTGATGCTCGACCTCGACGCGTTCAAGGCCTATAACGACTGGCACGGGCACCCCGAGGGCGACGCGCTGCTGGCGCGGATTGCGACCGCGATGGCCGGCGCGCTGCGCGACGGCGACCGCGTCTACCGCTACGGCGGCGACGAGTTCGCGGTCCTGCTGCCGGGCATCTCGGGCGGGGCGGTGCGCGAGGTGATCGAGCGGGTCCGGGCCGCGGTCGTGCAGCTGACGCAGGAGACCGGCCCGACCGTGACGGTCAGCGCCGGCGCGGCGCTCTACCCCGACGACGCAACCGAGAAGGACGACCTCGTCGCGGTCGCCGACCGGGCCCTATACCTCGCCAAGCCGGCCGACCGCCTGCGCCTGGGCATGGACGACCCGACCCGCGACCCGTACCTCGCGGCGATCGACCAGATGACGCTCCGCCTGCTGGAGCGGCTCGAGCCACGCCAGCTGCTGCGGGAGATCGTCGACCGCGCCGCGAGCCTGGTCGGCGTCAAGAGCGGCTTCCTGTACCTGCTGGAGGACAACGACGGCGGCCAGGAGCTCGTCTGCCGCGTCGGCGTGGGACTGTTCGACGGGCTCGACGGCTACCGCCTGCCCCACGGGACCGGGATCGGCTGGACGGTAGTCCGGTCGGGCCGGCCGATGAACGTCAACGACTACGGGGCCTACCCGAGCCCGGCGGGCGGGCTCGACGCTCAGTCGTTCGGCGCGGTGTGCGCGGTGCCGCTGACCTCCGACGGCGAGGTGCTGGGCATGATCGGGCTCGCGTCCGGCGACCGCAGCCGGCCGTTCAGCGACCGTGAGCTCGAGGCCCTGTCGCGGTTCGCCCAGCTGGCGTCGATCGCCCTCGACAACGCCCGCCTGTTCGAGCGTGCCCAGACCGAGGGGCTGCAGCGCGCCCACGCCGCCCTCCACGACATGCTCACGGGCCTGCCCAACCGGACGGCGCTGCTGAACCGGATGACCGAGCACCTGGACGCCCCCGCGGCGTCCGACGGCAAGGCCCAGCGGTCCCGGGTCGCGCTGATCCTGCTCGACCTCGACCGGTTCAAGGTGGTCAACGAGAGCCTCGGGCACGCCGCCGGCGACCTGCTGCTGGCCGAGGTCGCGCACCGGCTCGTGTCGACCGCCCGCTCGACAGACGTGGTCGCCCGCCTCGGCAGCGACGAGTTCGGCGTGCTCCTCGGTCCGGTGCGCAGCGTGCGCGAGGCGGAGCGGGTGGCCGCCCGGATCACCGCCGCCGTCGCGGTGCCGTTCGACCTCGACGGCCAGGAGGTCACCGTCGGTGCCAGCCTCGGCCTGGCGGTCGGCCGGGCGTCGACGACGTACGCCGGCGACCTGCTCAAGGAGGCGGAGATCGCCCTCCATCGGGCCAAGCTCGACCCGGTCCGCAAGTTCGTCATGTTCGACCCCGAGATGCGCGCCGAGACGCTGGACCGGGCGACCCTCGAGCACGACCTCCGCCGCGCCATCGAGCGCTCCGAGCTGCGCGTCCACTACCAGCCGCTGGTCGACCTCGACACCGGCACGGTCGTGGGCCTCGAGGCGTTGCTCCGCTGGCAGCACCCGACCCGCGGCCTCGTGCCACCCCTGTCGTTCATCCCGCTCGCCGAGGAGACCGGCCTGATCCTGCCGATCGGGCAGTGGGTCCTCGAGACCGCGTGCCACCAGGTCCGCGCCTGGCAACGCCGCTACCCGTCGGCGCAGTCGCTGGTCATCAGCGTGAACCTGTCGGCCCGCCAGTTCGCCCAGTCGGACCTGGTGTCCGCCGTCGCGGCGACGATCCACCGCTCGGGGCTCGCCCCGGCCAACCTCGAGCTCGAGATCACCGAGAGCGTGGTCATGGACCAGTCCGAGGCGTCCGTCGAGCGGCTGCGCGGCCTGCAGGCGCTCGGGGTCCAGCTCGTGCTCGACGACTTCGGCACCGGCTACTCGTCGCTGTCGTACCTGCGCCGGCTGCCGCTGGACACGATCAAGATCGACCGCTCGTTCGTCTCCGGGCTCGGCTCGGACGCGGCCGACCTGCCGATCATCCAGGCCGTGATCTCGCTGGCCCACGGCCTGGGCATCGACGTCGTCGCGGAGGGCATCGAGACCGCCGCCCAGCTCGCCTCGCTGCGCGCGCTCAACTGCGACCGCGGTCAGGGCTACGCGTTCGCGCGACCGCTGCCGCCCGACGACCTCGAGGCGATGCTCGCCCGATCGGGCGACGCGGGGCTGATCCTGGAGGTCGCCCCGGCCGCCTGAGGTTGCGGGACTGGCCCGAGGGCGGCCCGCCTCGCCCGCCTAGTTCCGACCGGCGCCGAAGATCCGGAGCAGGAACAGGAACAGGTTGATGAAGTCGAGGTACAGGTGGAGCGCCGCGATGATCGCAGCCCGCTCCATCGAGCCCGCGAACGCCGCGTAGTCGCCGCGCGTGATGCGCTGGACGTCGTACGCGGTGAGGGCGGTGAACAGCACGACGCCGATGACCGAGATGACCCAGCCGATCGTGCCCGAGGCCAGGAAGATGTTCACGACCGACGCGACGATGATCCCGATCAGGCCCATGAACAGGATGCCGCTGAGCCGGGCGAGCTCGCGCTTGGTGACGGCGCCGTAGACCGCGGCGGCCCCGAACATCGCCGCCGCGGAGAAGAACGCCGAGGCGACGGACGCGGTCGTGTAGAAGCTGACGATCAGCGCGATGGTGAAGCCCATCGACGCGGCATAGACGAAGAACAGCCCGAGGCTCGCGGTGGGCGAGATCCTGTTGATCGCGCCCTGGATGGCGATCGCGAGTGCGAACTGCCCGATCGCGATCAGGAACCAGTACTGGCCGACGGTGTTGAGGAGCTGCTCGTTGCCGCCGACGAGGTACGCGACGCCGGCCGTCAGCAGCAGGCCGGCGAACATCCAGCCGAAGGCGCCGACGAGCAGCTGCTGGACGAGGGCCGGCGCCGGGCGGACGCCGAGCTGGCTCGGGGACATGGGTTGGCCGGTGGGGGACAGGGGTTGACCGGTCACGTTGAGCTCCTCTCGGGTGACGCCGCGTTCGATCGGCCGCGAGCCCTCGAAGGCCGGGCCACGGTCGACTGTCTCGCCTCCGCCTGCTCGGCCACGCGAGCGAGGATCCAGAGCAGGTCGGCGAGACGGTTCAGGTAAGGAAGGATGAGGCTGTCGGTGAAGGCCGCGTCGGCGGCCGCGAGGGTGACCGTCCGGCGCTCCGCGCGGCGGATGACCGTGCGGGCGACCTCGAGGGCGGCGCTCAGGCGCGACTCGCCGGGGACGACGAACTCGCGCGGCAGCTCGATGGCGGCCTCGGTCTCGCGCAGCAGCGCGTCCAGGCCGTCGACCATCTCGCCGGACACGCGGGTCGTGCCGTCCTGCTGGCGGTCGCGATGCTCGGGGTTGGTCGCCAGCTCGGCGCCGACGGCGAACAGCTCGCGCTGGAGCCGGAGGATCACCTCGCCCAGCCCGCCGAGGTTCGGCGACAACGCCCCGTACTGGGCCTTCATCCCGAGCTCGGCCCTGGCCATGCCGAGCGCCGCGACGGCCTCGTCGACGGTGCCGTAGGCCTCGGTCCGCAGGTCGTCCTTGCGGATGCGGTCGCCGCCGAACAGGAGGCCGGTGGTGCCGTCGTCGCCGCGGCCCGTCGCCACGGCGCTGTCGAACGAGAGCGTGGAGCGCGTCATTCGCGGTCGGGGCTCACCACATCAGGCCCGCGTCGCGCGGGTCCCAGCGCTCGGCCAGCAGCGTGACCTTCACCGGGTGCTCGACCACGCTCTCGGCCTGCTCGGTGACCTGCTGGATCATCGCGCCGGCGTACGGGCAGAACGGGGTGGTCAGGATCATCTTGATCTCGGTCGAGTCGGGGCCGAGGATGATCTGCTTGATCAGGGCGAGCTCGACGACGTTCATGCCGATCTCGGGGTCGACGACGGCCCGCAGCGCGTCGAGGATCGCGAGCTCCGTGGCACGCCGCTGGGCGTCGAACGGTGCGGCCTCGGTCGCGGGGGCGTCCTGCGTGTCGGTCATCGTGTGGAAATCCTAGCACCACGCTCGGAAATGGCCGATCGGGCGATCGGCCATTCCCTTCCCGTTTGCGCCGGCCGGTCGCGAGCCGCACGATGGATGCCGATGGGCACCAAGACCGCGCACCTCCGGCTGAGCGATGACGGGCTCCAGTTCGAGGCGACCGTCGGCAGCGGGCACACGATCGTGCTCGACGACTCGGCCCGCGACTCCGGGGCGCGACCCGCGGAGCTCCTGGGCGTGGCGCTCGCGGCGTGCACGGGCATGGACGTGATCTCGATCCTGCGCAAGAAGCGCCAGGTCGTGTCGGGCTACGAGATCCGTGTCTCGGGCACCCAGATGCGCGAGCGGCCGCACGCGTTCACCCGGTTCGACGTCGTCCACGTGGTCGACGGCACGGGCGTCGATCCCGAGGCGGTCCGGCGCTCGGTGGAGCTGTCGGCGACGAAGTACTGCTCGGTGGGCTCGACGCTGGCGTCGGGCATGCTCGAGATCCACCACTCGTACCTGCTACGCGACACGGACGGGTCCGAGCGCACCGGCGACGTCGTGGTGTGCGGCCCGCTCCAGCCGCCGGATCGACCGGTCGAGGGCGCGTAGCCCGTTTCCGGCATCCCGCGTCCGGTCAGGCCGGTGCGGCCGCCTTCACGACGACGCCCGGCACCCGCAGGCGCTCGGGCAGCACGCCCGCCTCCTCGGCGGTGAGGCCCGGGCCGTCGAGCGAGCCGTCCGCCTCGAAGAAGTCCGCGTAATCGTCGCGGTGGGCCGCGGCGTAGGCGTAGGCCTCGGCGACGCCGACCAGGCGCAGCTCCGGGTGGTCCTTCAGCAGGTCGCCCACGGTGTAGCCGTTCGCCCGCAGCTCGAGGACCTGGCGCACGGTCAGCCGCGTGCCGTAGCAGAACGGCTCGCCGTTCATCACCAGCGGATCCACCTTGACCCACTTGATCGTCATCGGGAGCCTCAGCCGCCCTTGTAGAGGGCGGCGATGATCGGGTTGCGCTTGCGCGCGTCGCCCGGCCAGCCGGCGATGGAAGCGGAACACCACGATGCTGTCGTCGAGCGCGGCATCTGCCGGCACGAGCTCGTCGGCGGTGAGCACGCCGCGGATGCTGGCCCGGATGCCCTCGAACAGCTTGATGACGTCGTCGAGCGAGATCCCGCGCCGGCGATAGACGGTCGCGGTCTGGTCGGCGAACTCGCGCAGCCAGTGGGAGTCGTTGCCGGCCACGCACAACGACAGGCGGTCGATGAACACCGTGGCGTCCTCGAGGAGGTTGCGCAGGCCGGCGTCGCCGATCCGGTCGGCGTACGTCGGGTCCTCGTTCGCGGCGACCTCGACGGCCCGGGTCGCGAGCCGCCGGCCCTGCGTGCGGAGGCGCTCCGCGGCCTCGGGAAAGCCCGTGGTGAGGCTGGACGGGGGAAGGCCGAGCGACGGGTGGGTCACGGTCGGAGAGGATACCGTCCCGACCCTCGTCGCGTACGATCGGTCGATGAGCGACGAGGAGGGTTCGCCGCCGCCGAACGCGCCGAAGCCGCTCGACCGGGCGCCGGGCGAGCGGTACCGGGCACGCCCGACCGAGGCCACGGCTCCGGGCGTGCAGGCCGGCGCCACGGGAACCTCGCCGGCCGTCCGGGCGGCGGCGCCGTTCGTGGTCGCCGCGGTCGGTGCGCTGCTGGTCGCGGTCCTGGGCTCCTTCGACATCGGGCCCGGGCTGCTCGCGGTCTCGGGGTTCATCGGCTGGGCGGTCGGCGTGGCGATCGCGTGGGGCGGTGTCCCCGGCGGGGGCGCCCGGGGCCGCCGTGGCTGGTGGTCCGCGGGCCTCGCCGCCGCGTCGATCGTCGTCGGGTTCGTCCTGCTCTGGGTCTGGTCGCACGTGGAGGGCGGCGTGCTCGACCCGATCGCGTACCTCGACGAGCGGTTCGGCCCGATCGCCTACCTCAACATCGTCGTGGCGGCCGCCGTCGCCTGGCTGCGGGCGCACTGAACGCGACGATGTCGAGCAACGTGCGCGCGATCATCGTCATCGTCCTCGTGATCGGCGGGCTCGCGGCGGTCGGCTTCGTCCTGCGGGACCGGCTGGGTTCGAGCCCCGGCGGGCTGCAGGTCGGGGACTGCTTCCAGGTGCCCGGTCGGCGACACCGTGACCAGCATCGAGCACCTGCCGTGCACCGAGGCGCACGACGGCGAGGTCTTCGTCGTCCGCGACTACGCCGGCGGCGACGCGTATCCCACGGTCGACCAGCTGCGCGCCTGGGTGGCCGCCGAGTGCATCGCCAAGGACTTCCCGACCTACACCGGCGCGTCCTACGACGACCGCGACGACGTCACCGTCGCGTTCTTCTACCCGCCCGAGGACGCGTGGGCGAACGGCCAGCGAACGATGATCTGCTACCTCAACCCCAACGGCGGGGCGACGGTCACGAGCTCGTATCGCACCGGGCAGCCCGTCGCGAGCCCGTCCTAGACGCGGCCCGAATCGAGCGGCTGCCGGCCGGTCGAGCGCCGAGCTCGGTGACGATCCGGGCTCCGCCAGCGCCGCCGCCGTCTCGGCGCGGATCGCAGGTGGCGTGAGCGACTCGGTCAGCAGGCGGCCGAACCTCGCGTCGCGCTCGGCCGGCGGGACCACCTCGAGCCACCGCCGGAGCATCGCCTCGCCCTCGGTGTAGACGAAGTCGTACAGGCGCCACAGCGGGTGCGAGATGAACTCGAGCCGCTTGGCCGCCGTCTCCGGGCTGCTCCGGCCGACCTCGACCAGGTAGGCCGCGACCGAGTCGCGAGACTCGCCGTCGACGTGGAGCATGAGCGCGGCGTTGACCCGCGCCTCGCCGAGGATCGCCCGTTGCCCGGCGATGTCGGCATGGCGATCGACGGCCTCGCGCAGCGCCGCGGGATCGCCGGCCATCGGCAGCTCCCCGATCGTCGCCATCTCCGTCAGCAGCCCGGGCAGCTCCTCGGGCCGCGCCGCGATCCCGACGCCGAGGTTGGCCAGCCCCTCCGAGATGAGGCATTCCGGGGCGTTGATCAGCAGGATCGAGGACTCGAGGCGGCCGAGCTCCTCGACCAGCCGCCGCTCCTTCTCCGCGTGCTCGAGGTGGTGGCCGGGGTAGGTCTCGTGGGCCACGGTGGCGACGAGGTTCGGGAGGCGGATGGGGAGGTCGAGGTTGATGTCGACCCGCGAGCGGTAGCCGCCGTCGTACCAGTTGTAGCCGGACCACGGCCGGCCCCGGACCAGCGAGACGCGCAGCGACTCGCCCTCGGGCAGCGCGTAGAGCGACGCCGCGCGAGCCCGGTATCGCGCCACGAGCGCCTCGACGACGGTCAGGACCCGATCGACCGGCACCGTCCAGGCGTCGTCCTCCGCCTTGAGCCGCTCGGCCAGGCTGCCGTGACCCGGCAGGCGCTCGTCGAGCGCCGCGGCGGCTCGCTCGAAGGTCGCGTCGTCGCGCGGCTCCGGGTGCAGGCACAGGCAGCGCTCGACCTGGTCGAGGTACGGGATCGACTCGCCGGCCCTGACCCGGGCCTGGGTCTCGGCCGCGATCAGCTGGAGGTCGAGCCAGTGGCGACGATCGGGCTCCGGGACCTCGGCGGCGAGCCTCGACGGAGCGCGAGCGCGTCCTCGGCGAGGCGGGCCGGCGGGCGCAGCGGCTCCATGTCGACGCGGGCCTTGAGCTCGGCCGGCCCGAAGTAGCCGTCGACGGTCCCCGGCAGGTGCTGGTCGAGCCGGAGGCCGAGCAGGAGGTAGTCGCGCGCGACGTCGTCGGGCGCCGGGACGTCGCGCGTGCCGCCGACGGCCGGGACGCGGGCCGCCGTCACCGCTCGAGCCGCGTGTTGCGAGGTGCGTGCCGGGTGTCGTCGTGGTCGCCGTGCTCGGCGGCTGCCCGCCGGGCATCGTCGAGCCGGCGCTGCATGTCGGGGTCGAGCGGGATCGATCGCCGCGTGGTCTCGGCCACGTTCGCCTTCGCCTGATCGGCGACGTCGGACGCCGGCACCTCGCCCATCCCCTGTCCGGCGCCGACGCCGCCGGTCTCGCCGCGGAACGGCATCCCCTGGCGCTCGACGGCGTCGAGGCTCATCCGCAGCGCCGCGGTCTTCTGGCCCGCGACCTCGCGCACGTACGCCGCCTCCTCGTCGCCGGTCATCTCGCGGCCACGCACGATGCCCTTCGGCTTGCCGACCATCAGCCACGAGAGGTGGTAGCGGTCCATCGTCCCCCAGGCCGTCGCCAGCAGGTCGTCCGAGAGCTGGAGCCACGTCTGGAGCGCGGTCAGCGACGGCTGGGCGTCCAGGCGCTCGCCCTCGGCGATCAGCTGGCGGGTACGCAGGATGAGCTCGTCGCGGGTCACGGGAGCGAGTCTACCGAGCGGCCGGGGCGGCGCCGGACGGTAGCCTGATGCCATGGCCGACCTGACGCCCCACGACATCGGCTGGTTCGAGTCCGCGGACGAGCTCCGCGAGTGGCTCGCCGAGCACCACGCCAGCGCCGCCGAGAAATGGATCGGCACGCGCCCGAAGGCCTCGGGGCTCGCGTCGGTGACGTGGGAGGAGATCGTCGACGAGGTCCTGTGCGTCGGCTGGATCGACGGGATCCGCAAGCGGGTTGACGGCGGGTCGGCGCAGCGGATCACCCCGCGGCGGTCGGGCAGCAACTGGAGCGCGCGGAACGTGGGTCGCGTCGAGGCGCTGCGCGCGGCCGGGCGGATGCAGCCCGCGGGCGAGGCCGAGTTCGCCAAGCGACGCGAGGACCGGACGGCCATCTACTCGTTCGAGGGGAGCTGGGCGCTCGACGAGGTCGCCGAGGACCGGCTGCGCGCCGACGCGGACGGGTGGGCGTTCTGGGAGGGGCTGCCCAAGGGCTACCGGCGGATCGCGACGCAATGGGTGATGAGCGCGAAGCGGCCGGAGACCCGCGAACGTCGCCTGGCGCAGCTCGCCGAGGCGTGCGCGACGAGCCGCCGCCTGCCCCAGCTCACCGGGACGGCCCGGACCGCCGCCGGCGACTGATCCGGCGTCAGCCGCCGGCGATGAAGCGCTCGCGGTCGGCGCGGGCGCGGAGGGTCCACGGCCCGGGCGTGCCGGCGCCGATCGCACGGCCGTCGAAGCGGGTCACCGGCAGGACCCCGGCCACCGACGAGCACATGAACGCCTCGTCGGCCGCGCCGAGGTCGTCGGGCGTCAGCCACGCCTCGACGGCTCGGAGCCCCGCGCCGTCGGCCCAGCGCAGCAGCCACGAGCGCGTCGTGCCCGGCAGGATCGCGCAGTCGAGCGACGGGGTCGCGAGCTCCGTGACGCCGTCGGCCGCGCGTCGCACGAGGAAGATGTTGGCCGTCGTCGCCTCGGACAGGTGGCCGGACAGCGTCAGGAACAGCGCGTCGTCGGCGCCATCGCGGCGGGCCTCGAGGCGCGCGAAGACGTAGTCCGCGCGGCTCGTCGTCTTGAGCGTCACGACCGGGTTCTGCGGGTCCCGACGCACGCTCGAGGCCACCAGCGACAGGCCGCGTTCGAGGTGGTCCGCCGGGGGCGGCACCACCGGCCACGCCTGGATCACGACCGTGGCGACGAGCGTCTCGTCGCGCGGCGGCAGCAGGCCACGCGACGCCCACGACCCGCGGGAGACGGTGATCCGGAGCGAGGCGTCGCCGTCGGGGCCGGCCAGGCCCTCGGCCGCCAGCAGCTCCGCGATGGCCGGCAGGAGCATCCGCGTCGAGCGCGGCGGGCAGCTCGATGCCGAGCCCGTCCGCCGATCGCCGGAGCCGTGCGACGTGCTCCGCGAGCTCGGTCACGTGGCCGCCGCGGGCGCGGAGCGTCTCGAACAGGCCGTCGCCCAGCTGGAAGCCTGCGGTCGAACGCCGACAGGTGCAGTCGCGTCGGCCGGCAGCAGCTCGCCGTTGACCCAGACGTGCCGCGGACCCGTGCCCGCGGCGCTCATGACGGCGCCTCGACGGCCCCGATCGAGGACAGCGGCCCGCGGGCCTTGGCGACCGTCTCGTCCCACTCGTCCTCGGGATCGCTGCGCCAGGTGATGCCGCCGCCGACGTGGAGCGTGAGCCGCTCGCCGTCGGCGACGAACGTGCGGATCAGGATGCTCGACCCCATCCGCCCGTCCGGCCCCACCCACAGCAGCGTCCCGCAGTACGGCCCGCGCCTGACCGGCTCCAGGCGCTCGATCAGCTCCATCGCCCGGATCTTCGGCGCGCCGGTGATGCTGCCGCCGGGGAACGCGGCCGCGAGCAGGTCGAAGGCGTCGGCGTCTGGGCGGAGCCGGCCGGTGACGGTCGTCACGAGGTGCTGCACGGCGGCCGTCCGCTCGAGGCGCAGCAGCCGCGGCACGCGGACCGACCCCGGCTCGCAGACCCGGCCGAGGTCGTTGCGGAGCACGTCGACGATCATCACGTTCTCGGCCTGGTCCTTCGGGCTCGCCAGCAGCTCGCGGGCGAGGGCGCGGTCCTGCTCCCGAGTGCGGCCGCGGGGGCGCGTGCCCTTGATCGGGTCGGTGGAGACCATGCCCTCGCCGTCGATCGACAGGAAGGGCTCCGGCGACGCGGAGAGCAGCGCGCGCGGCCGTCCGGTCGCGGGCGACGCGCCGAGGTCGAGATAGCCGGCGAACAGCGCCGGGTCGCCGGTGCGGAGGCGCCGGAACACGGGCCACGGATCGCCATCGAACGGGGCCTCGAGCCGGCGGGTCAGGTTCGCCTGGTAGATGTCGCCGCGCTCGATGGCGTCACGCACGGCCTCGACGTCGCGCAGCCAGGCGTCGTGCGGCGTCAGCGATCGGAACGTGGCCGGCGCGGCTCCCCCGTCGGGACGTGTGGCCGCGCCCGACCTCGCCGCGACCGAGCGCCTCGACCCTCGCGCGCACCTCCGCGAGGCGCCGATCGCGCCGGCGGACGTCGCCATCGACCGCCCGTGCCGCCAGCCACGCGAGGCCCGTCCGGCGGTCCCAGGCCAGCGTCCAGTCGTGGAGGCCGAGGCGCAGCGCGGGCAGGTGCTGGTCGACCCGGGCGATCGACGGCAGCCGCTCGAACCGTCGACCCAGGTCGTAGCCGAGGAAGCCGACGAGACCACCACCGAACGGGGGCATGGCCGACGGGATCGGGTCTCGCCCGGGCTCGCCGCCGCCCATCGGCCCGTCGCGGATCGGGTCGCCGCCCATCCGCGCCAGGATCGAGCGTGCCTCGGCGAACGGGTCGGGCCCGTCGGACGCCGCGTCCACGACCGCGATGGGGTCGGCGGTCAGGTAGCTCCAGCGTCCCGTCCGTCCCGGTCGGGCGCTCTCGAGCAGGGCGAGGCCCGGCAGGTCGCGGAAGGCCTCGGCCGCGTCCAGGGGCGCGACGCGATCCAGCGCGGGGACGCGCAGGCAGACGGAGCGGCGTGCCCGCCTGGCCGGCGCCATGGCGCTGCGCGGAACGGGCCTCCGCGAGATTGGACACGAGGCGATGATATGGGGGCGTCAGCAGACCGGCGACGGACCGTATGGGAGGGAACGTGCCCGCTCGGGAGCTCGGCATCCGTATCGGCAGCCTCGCGCCGGGTGCACACGACGCGATCACCGACGTCCGCGGCGTCCGCGTCGGCCACTCGACCCTCATCGAGGGCGACGGCGCGCTGGTCGTCGGCCGAGGGCCCGTGCGGACCGGCGTGACGATCGTGATGCCGCACGACGGAGACGTCTGGGCGGAGCCCGTGTTCGCCGGCTGCCACCGGCTCAACGGGAACGGCGAGCTCACCGGCCTCGAATGGATCCGCGAGGCCGGGCTGCTCGGCGGGCCGGTCGCGATCACCAACACCCACAGCGTCGGCGTCGTCCGCGACGCGCTCGTCGCCCACGCCATCGCGCATCGCCGCAAGGGCGGCGGGCTGTGGTCGCTGCCGGTCGTCGGCGAGACGTGGGACGGGCTGCTCAACGACATCGATGGCCTGCACGTCCGACCGGAGCACGTCGATGCGGCGATCAGCGCGGCGCGCGACGGCGCGGTCGAGCAGGGCAACGTCGGCGGCGGGACCGGGATGGTCTGCCACGAGTTCAAGGGCGGGATCGGGACGGCGTCCCGCGTGGTGGCCGCCGAGGCGGGTGGCTGGACGGTCGGCGTCCTCGTCCAGGCGAACTACGGCGAGCGTGACCAGCTGCGGATCGACGGCGTCCCGGTCGGGTCCGCGATCCCGGTCTCCGACGTGCCGTCGCCGTACGACCCGGCGTCGATCGCCGACGAGGCGCACGCGGCGGCGGATGCCGGCGCCGCCGGGCCACGTCCCGAGCCGGGAGCGGGCTCGATCATCGTGATCGTCGCGACCGACGCGCCGCTGCTCCCGCACCAGTGCGAGCGGGTCGCGCAGCGGGCGACGCTCGGCCTCGCGCGCATGGGCAGCACCGCGAACCACTCGTCGGGCGACCTCGTCCTCGCGTTCGCGACCGGCAATCGAGGCCTCGCGACGACCGACGAGCCGGGCGCGGCCGCCCCCGTGACCCACGACGTGCGGATGGTGCTCGACAACCGGATGACGCCGCTGTTCAAGGCGACGGTCGAGGCGACGGAGGCGGCCGTCGTCAACGCCCTCCTGTCCGCCGACACGCTGACGGGCCGCGACGGGGTCACCGCCCACGCCCTCGACCACGAGCGACTCGTCGAGGTCATGGCGCGCTACGGCCGCGGGCCGCGCGCCGGAGGCGCCGACTGATCGCCGGCCCGCCGGCGATCCGCGCCGCGACGCTCGACGACCTGCCGGCGATCCGCCGGGTCCTCGCGGCGCACGGCAACGACGGACCGGTCGAGCGGTGCGACATCGTCGGGCCGTACGTCCGGCATCTCATGGCCAACCACCGGGTCCTGGTCACGACGATCGACGACGTTGTCGTCGCGTACGGCGCCGTCGTCGATGCCGTGATCGCCGTCCAGCTGTGCGACCTGTTCGTCGAGCCGGGACGACTCGGCCAGGGCCTCGGCCGGCCGCTCCTGACGGCGCTCTACGAGGGCGCCACGAGCCGAACGACCTTCGCCTCCGACGATCCGCGGGCCCTGCCGCTGTACGCGCGAGCCGGGATGTCGCCGCTCTGGCCGTGCCTCTACCTGGACGGCCCATCGACGGCGATCGAGGCCCAGCCGGGACTGAACGCGGCGTCGGCGGAACCGGCGCAGATCGCCGAGCTCGAGCGGGAGTGGACGGGCGCGTTCCGCCCGATCGACCACGACTTCTGGGCGACGCAGGCGGACGCCGATCCGTTCGTCGTGTCAGACGCAACGGGGCCCGTCGCCGCGGGCTACGGACGCGCCCGCCAGGCGTCCGAGGCCCGGGCCCTCGACCGACTCGTCCTGCGGCCGGACGCGGAACCGGTCGGGCCTGCGCTCGAGGCCCTGCGACGGACCGGACGCGGCGGAGCCGTCCACGCCGTCGTCCCGGGGCCCAATCCGCTGCTCCAGGCGCTGCTCGAGCGCCGGTTCCAGCTCGTCGACCGCGACCAGTACATGGCCTCGTCAGCGGACCTCATCGACCCGCTCCACGTGCTCCCGAACCCGGGATTGCTCTAGGCGGCCGAGCCTCCGGCGTCCCGGCTCATCCGGCGGCGCGAGGCCGCGACGACGGCGGCGATGCGCGCCCTCGGCGATCGGCCGGAGCGCTGCGGCGCGGCGACGATCGGCCGCGGGGCGAACTCCTCGGACGGATCGGGATCGGGCAGGTGGCTGCTCATCCGGCGGCGCTCGTCCTCGAGCACCTGGTGGACGACGTAGATGAAGGCGGGGTGCATGGCGCGGATTCCTTCGATCGGGTATCGGAGGCGCCCCCCGTGCCGGACACGTCCGGTCGCGAGGCGCCACGACCACCGTAGGTGGGCCGGCGGGCACTGCCAGTGGTCATTTGCCAATGCCCGCCGTGGTCGATCCTCAGGTGGGGCACGTACGACATTCGTCCCGGCCGGCGAACCCGTCGCGCGAGTCGGCCCCGAACCGCGACGCCAGCAGCCCGAGCTCGGCGAGGATCGCCCCGATCACCATGGCCAGCACGGCCATGCCCTGCTGCGTGCATCGCAAGTCCCTCCAGTCGCGAGCCGCGGCCCAACGGAGCCGGGCTGCGCGGCGAGACTCGACCGTAGCCGTCGGGCGGTCGCGTCCACATCGGGAGGGCGGATGAGATCCGGGTCGCCGGAGCCTTTATTTCGGCGGGAATCGAAGCGGCGCCGGGTCGCCCCGGCGCCGCGAGCTCGAGCGAGGGTCGGCGTCAGCCGACCGCGACCGGCTGCGTCACCTCGATCGGCACGCCGACCATGGAGCCCCACTCGGTCCACGAGCCGTCGTAGTTGCGGACGCGCTGGAAGCCGAGCAGCTCGTGCAGGACGAACCACGACAGCGACGAGCGCTCGCCGATCCGGCAGTACGCGACGATGTCGCGGTCGCCGCTGATGCCCTTGGCCGCGTACAGGGCCGTCAGCTCATCGGCGCTCTTGAACGTCCCGTCCTCGCGGACCTGCTGGGCCCACGGGATCGACGCGGCGCCCGGGATGTGGCCGGCACGCTGCGCGGTCTCGGTCATGCCCGGAGGGGCGATGACCTCGCCGTTGAACTCGGCCGGGCTCCGGACGTCGACGAGCGCGAGCGACGAGTCGCCGACGCGCGGCAGGATGTCGTCGCGGAACGCGCGCAGCGAGAAGTCGGCCTCGGGGAGCTCGTAGCCGGTCTCCTCGTGGGCCGGCACGTCGGTCGACAGCGGGAGGTTGTTGTCGAGCCAGAACTTGCGGCCGCCGTTGAGCAGGCGCAGGTTGGCGTGCCCGTAGAGCAGCAGCTGCCAGTAGGCCCAGGCGGCGAACCAGTTGTTGTTGTCGCCGTAGAGCACGATCGTCGTGTCGGGACCGATGCCGCTCTTCGAGAGCAGGGCGCCGAAGTCCTCGCGGCCGGCGATGTCGCGGCGGACGCCGTCGGACAGCTGGCTGGTCCAGTTCCAGCCAACGGCGCCGGGGATGTGGCTCTGGTCGTAGGCGGTGGTGTCGACGTCGACCTCGACGAAGCGAACGGCCGGATCGTCGAGGTGGGCTTTCGCCCAGTCGGCCGAGACGAGGACGTCGTCCTTGGCGTAGCCGGAAACGGTCATTGGGGTTGGCTCCAGGATGGCGGAGGGGTGACGGACGGAACTCGGCGACGCGGGTCCGGCACGGGACCTGTCGTCGCGGGCGGGGAGTCGGCGGGCGGGCGGTCTAGCGGGACCGGGCCCGCCAGGGACACGCGCAGCGGCCCGCGGGATCGGCATCGAGGGGCGTCAAACGGCGCATCTCAGCCACCGGTCGCCACCCGGTCGCGCCGTGCGAACTCGTCCAGGGCCTCGCGGCACTCGGCGGCGGCGCGGAGGGCCTGGCGGACGATCCACGGGTCGACCCGGCTCGAGTCCTCGATCGTGACCGTCGGGCCCGTCGGACCCTCTTCGATCACGATGCCGGACGCGTTGCGATAGTCGGCCATCCAGTTCGCCTGGAGCGCGATCAGCGCGTCGACCACGACCGCCCGCGTGAACAGCCAGTCGGTCCAGGCGGCGTTCAGGCGATCGACGACGTCGTCGAGGCGGATCGGGACGCCGCGATCGAGGCGGGCGACGAGGTCGATGACGCGCACGACCGCGAACGGATCGCCGGATTCGGCGATGGTCGGCGGCTGGATCCGCGGGTCGGGCAGGCCGGCCGGGGCCGGACGCACGCCCTGGGTTCCGGGCTCGGCGGTCATCGAGGTGGTCATCGCATATCCGAGCGGATTGGTCGGGATTGGAAGGCTAGCACAGCGATCCGGCCGTGGGAACACCGCCGGTTGCGGGCAGGCAACGACATTCCGGGGGCTTGACGCCGGCCCGTCGGCGTCTATTCTTGCTAACTGTGGATAGCACGTATCGACGCCACCGAATCGGGGCGGGCTTCCTCCTCCTCGGAACCGCTGCGCTCGCCGCGTCGGGGCTGTTCGCGATCGCACAGTCGGTGAGCGGGGCGTTCCTCCCGCAGGACGAGGCGTGGCTCGGGATGACGGCCGCCGAGCTCGCCCGGCACGACGGCGGACGCGTCGTCGACTTCATGTTCCACGACCGGGTGTCGTTCGGCGGCACGCTGCTCGCGATCGCGACGCTGTACGCGTGGCTCATCGCGCGTCCGTTGGCGAACCGCGAGCCGTGGGCGTGGTGGACGATCGCCGCCAGCGCCACCGTCGGCTTCCTCAGCTTCCTCTCGTACCTGGGGTACGGCTACCTCGACACGTTGCACGGCGCGGCGACGCTGCTGCTGCTCCCGGTGTTCGCGGTCGGGCTCGGCCTCACGCGACCGGCCCGGGTCCGGCTCGCCGATCCGCGCCGCACCGGCGGCCTGTTCGCGACCCGCGGGCGGGTGCTGGCCGGCCGATCGCTGGTGGTCCTGGCGAGCCTCGGGATGGTGGTCGCGGGTTCCGTGATCCTCGCGGTCGGCGCCACGACCGTGTTCGTGCCCCAGGACCTGACCTTCATCGGCAGCACGTACGCCGAGCTGTGCAGGATCGATCGCGGGCTCGTCCCGCTCATCGCCCACGACCGCGCCGGGTTCGGCGGCGGCCTCGTGTCGACCGGCGTGGCCGCCCTCGGCCTGAGCCTCGCTGGCGCGCCGTCCCGCGGGCGATGGGCCGCGATGGTGGTCGCCGGGATCGCCGGGTTCGGCTCGGCCATCGGCATCCACGCGACGATCGGCTACACCGATCCCCTGCACCTCGGACCTGCGGTGCTCGGGGCGCTTCGTGCTGGCCACGGGCCTGGCGCTCAGCGCGCCGCTGCCGGTGACAGGTCGCGTGCACCTCCCGGCCGGAGCCGGCGCGGGTTTCAGGTAGGTGCCGGACCGCCCGTAAGGCACCCGCCCGATGGCCCGGATCGGGCTCCGGCAGATGCTCCTGCCATCGCCGGCACACGCCGGTCGGACCCGAGGAGTGGACCATGCATCCCCAGACAACCTTCGACATGGTGACCGCGAAGATCGCCGAGGACCACGCCTACGCCGCCCGGCAGCGCCTGGCGAACGAGGCTCGAAAGGCCCGCAAGCTGGCGGTCGGCGCCGAGACCGAGCCGTCGCTGCTGGACCGCATCACGACGGCCCTGCGCAACGCCGTCCGGCCGGTGGCCCGGCCGACCGCGGGGATCGCCTAGAACGGCTGCGACCGCAAGCGCACGACGCGCTGGTGGTCGCAGCTCATTTTCTCCTCCGGGCAACCGCCCGGGCCGAACGATCGCCGGTCGACCGACCGGCGGGACGCGGAGGTTCGACATGCATCCCCTCGGCTTCTTGATCGCGCTGATGTCCCGCCAGCAGGCTGCCGCCGAGCGCGCGCGCCGGCTACCGGAGGACCCGCTGCCGCCGATCGACGACGCCACCCGCGCGCGCGTGGCGCGCCTGGGCGCAGGGAGCCCGGCCGACGACCCGACCGACCGCAGCCCAGCGCCCGACGGCGGTGCCCGCCTACGCTCCCATCGCCGGGACTCGCGCCGACAATCCCGCCTGAGGTCAACGCACCGGCCAGACGACCTCGGTTCGGAGGGTCGCGTGGTCCGTCTTGGCGGGATCGTCGACGTACGACTCCCACGGTCCCTTGCCCTCCTCGTGGCCCTGGGCGTGGATCCAGTCGTGCAGCTCGCCGTACGTGTCCTTCAGGCGGTTGTACGAACCGACGTGCACGGCGACCCCCACGAGCCCGCCGGGCAGCGACGACGTGCCCGGCTCGCCCGGCGCGACGTCGGCGAGCGCCGGCATCCCCGCGGGCGCCTCCGCGACCGGGATCCCGATCTCGACATCCGCGAACTCGTCGTCCCAGCGGTGGTACCGGCCGAACGGGGCACCGGCGGGCGCAACGCCGGCCGTGGCCAGGTACCCGCCCAGGAGCGGCAGGTAGCGAGCGAACAGGGCGGCCATGTCGACCTCGGACATCGGCACCTGGACGCGAACCGCGACGGTCCGCTGCTCGGTCAGCTGTCGGAGCTGCATGTCGGTCATCGTCGTCCTCCTGTCGGTATCGTCGGGAAGCTCGATGGTCAGGAGCGAGCCGTCGCCGGCGGCGACGGCCGAGTCGGGCCGTGCGTGGTGCACCAGCTCATGCGGCGGCGGCTGGTTCCGGAACACCTGCTGCTCGAAGCCGAACAGCACGCCCCCGATCGTCTGTCCGAGCGGCGGCTTCTTGCGCGCGGTCACGCGGCGCCCGTGCCCAGCGCTGCCGCAGGCGCCTCCGGACCCGGCCGCTTGATCGTGAGCGCCCCGATGCCGGCCATCACGGCGAGCCAGCCGGCGAAGACGAACGCGGCCGTGTAGTTGCCGACGTTGTCGCGGATCAGGCCGGCGACGACGGCCAGGATCGCGGCGCCGAACATGTGCGCGAAGTACACCCACCCGTAGACGATGCCGACGTTGCGGCGGCCGAACGTGTCGGCGACCAGCGCGACCGTGGGCGGCACCGTGGCGATGTAGTCGAGCCCGAACAGGACCGCGAACCCGACGATGTCGAGGTTGTCGTGGATGAAGGGCAGGTACAGCAGGCTCAGGCCGCGGAAGGTGTAGTAGACGAGCAGCAGCTTCCGCGGGTCGACGCGATCGGTGAGCCAGCCCGACGCGATCGTGCCCACGAAGTTGAACGCGCCCATCACGGCCAGCGCGCCGGAGGCGGTCACCGGCGTGAAGCCGTGATCCACGGCGTGCGCGATGAAGTGCTGGCCCACCACCCCGTTCGACGTCGCGCCGCAGATGAAGAACGTCCCGGCCAGGATCCAGAACGTCCACGAGCGGGTCGCGCGACGCATGATCCCGGGCTCTGCGTGGAGCGGCTCGGGCGGGGTCTGGTCCGTGGCACCCCGGGCCAGCTCACCGACGTCGGACGGCCGCTCGCGCAGGAGGATCGCCGCGGGGACGGCCGCCGCGATCAGCAGGACCGCCATCGCCAGCGTCGCCTGGCGCCAGCCGAGCGTGACCGCGATCACCGTGAGCAGCGGGAAGAAGATCAGCTGGCCGGCGCTGGAGCTCGCCCCGAACACGCCGACGACGAGGCCGCGGCCGCGGACGAACCAGCGGTTCGCGATCACGGGCCCGAGCGAGCTCGCGACGAGCCCCGCACCGAACCCGGCCACGAGCCCGAACAGCAGGACCAGCTGCCACAGCTCGCGCGAGAACGACGAGGCGCCCATCCCGAACGCCGTCAGCAGCATCGCCCCGACGGTCAGCCGCCGGATGCCGAATCGATCGATGAGCAGGCCCGAGACCGGCCCGCCGAGGCCGAGCAGGAGGAGCCCGGCCGCGCCGGCGAGCGAGACCTCCGCGACCGACCAGCCGGTGTCCGCCTGGATGCCGAGGAGCAGCGCACCGGGGGCGGCGCGCGTGCCCGCGCCGATGAGCACGCAGGCCGCGGCCACGAGCAGGACGATCCAGCCGTACCGGAAGCGCCCCGTGCGGGACGTCGCCGGTTGAGAGACGCTGGCGGTCAGGCCCGTGGTGGCGGGCGCAGCATCGGTGCGCATGGCTGGGCCGCGATTGTAGGCGCGGCCTCAGTCAGGTCGCGAGCGCGTCAGAGCAGCTCGTGGTTCGCGGTGGCGGTCGGCAGGCCCTCGGCCGGACGCGGCTCCTCGCCCGGGCCGTAGACCCGCTTCGGCTCGACGCCGCTGGCGCCGTTCGCCTCGGATGCGGCGACGCCGGCCTCGAGGACCGGGAGCTGCGTGCCGCCGACGGTCGCCTGGCCCTCGATCGCCCCGACGCCGTACGGCACCCACTTGGCGGGGTCCTTGAGGCGGTGCATCTCGTCCGTGCCGCGCGAGTGGACCTGGTCGAAGCCCGACGGCTCGATCCACATCCGCTTGCCGTCGAGCAGGCCCGTGATGCCTTCCTGACCCGGCTCGGGGCGCGGGTTCTGGCAGTACTGGCAGCTCGCCTTGTCGTGCGGCGTGTAGTCGGTCGGCTCCTCGTAGGTCGTGATGTAGCCCTCGTAGTTGCGGAGCACCACCTTGTGGTCCGAGTAGCTCACGAGGTAGTTGGGCATGACCGGGATCTTGCCGCCGCCACCGGGCGCGTCGACGATGAACTGCGGGACCGCGTAGCCCGACGTGTGGCCGCGCAGGCCCTCGATGATCTCGAGGCCCTTGCCGACCGGCGTCCGGAAGTGGCCGGCGCCCTCGACCAGGTCGCACTGGTAGATGTAGTAGGGCCGGGTGCGGATCTCGACCAGCCGCTGCACCAGCTCGCGCTGGATGTGCACGCAGTCGTTGACCCCGGCGAGCAGCACGGACTGGTTGCCCAGCGGGATCCCGGCGCGGCTCAGCGTGTCGCAGGCGCGCGCGAGCTCGGGCGTGATCTCGTTGGGGTGGTTGACGTGGATGTTCATCCACAGCGGGTGGTACTTGGCGAGCATCTCGCCGAGCGCCTCGTCGATCCGCTGCGGCAGGAACACCGGCACGCGCGAGCCGATCCGGATGATCTCGACGTGCGGGATCTCGCGCAGGCCGCGGATCGCCGACTCGAGCAGCTTGGGGGCGAGCGTCAGGCCGTCGCCGCCCGAGATCAGCACGTCGCGGATCTGGGGCGTCCGGCGGATGTAGTCGAGCTGTGCCTCGTGCTCGCGGCGGTTGAAGTTCTGGGTCGGGTCGCCGACGATCCGGCTGCGCGTGCAGTAGCGGCAGTAGCTGGCGCACTGCGTCGTGATCAGCATCAGGACGCGGTCCGGGTAGCGATGGACGAGCCCGGGGACGGGCGAGTGCCGGTCCTCCGCGAGGCTGTCCTCCATCATCCCGGTGAAGCTCGTCAGCTCGCGCCCCAGCGGGATGATCTGGCGGCGGATCGGGTCGTTCGGGTCCTTGGGATCGATCAGGCTGATGAAGTAGGGCGTGACGTCGACCCGGAACTTGTCGGGCGCCGACAGGCCCTCGCGCTCCTCATCGGTCAGCTCGAGGATCTGCTCGATCTCGGCGAGCTCGTTGACCCGGTTCGACAGCTGCCATTTCCAGTCGTTCCACTTCTCGTCGGGAACGTCCTCCCAGATCGGCGCCCGGCGGCTGACCGCGGGCTTCCCGTCGGGGCCGAGCTTGCGCGCCGGGTCGCGCTGGTTGACGAACGGCGTCTCGTCGGCCGCCGTCAGCGAACGCGGCTCGTGCTGCACCCGCGCCTCCGACTCCATCCAGGTCCTCCCGATGCATAGATCCTATTCACTGTGAATGGAACGGGATCATACAGAAGGCCAGGAAACGGCGTCTATGGGACCTCCCGGTCAGGCGTCCCATGCAGGTCTTCACGTCGCGTCGCGCCGAGGCCGGCGACGCGTGACGGCGCCGCGGGTCAGTCGCCGATGACGCTCCAGGCGAGGCCCATGATGATGAAGAAGCCGCTGAACAGCGCGATCAGGCCGAGTCCGCCGTAGGGCGAGCTGGCGCCTTCGTGAGGCACGAGCTGGAGGCCGATCCCGAACACGAGCGCCCACAGGATGAACAGGATCGTGAACAGGATCTTGGCGTTGGGGCCGGTCACCCGCTTGACCCAGCCCTGGCGGCCGCCCTCGGCGACCATCGCGGACTTGGCGAAGATGAAGATGAACGCGGCGGCGATCGCGGACGCGGTGATCAGGATCACGAAGTTGTTCGGGAAGTTCTGGAACCAGATCGTGAAGATCGTCACGCGGGAGCCTCGGAGGGGGATGGCGGGTCGCGACGGCTGGCCAGGTCGACTGGCCGATCGATCCTAGCAGAATGGGACTTCCCGCCACGGGCGCCGGAATCGCGTCCGGTGTAACATGCTACTTGTGAGCCGCACGTTACGAGACCGCCTCAGCTTCGACGCCCTCGGCCGGTTCACCGTGCGCCGGCGGTGGTGGATCCTCGCCACCTGGGCGGTCGTCCTGGTCGCCGCGGTCCCGTTCGCGCCGCGGGCGCCGGCGGCGCTGTCGGCCGGCGGTTTCATCCTCGACGACCTCGAGTCCGCCCGGGCGAAGCAGCTGCTCCAGGACGAGCTCGGCGTCGAGGCCTCGGCGTTCGTCCTCCTGTACACGTCGGACACCCTGACCGCCGGGACGCCCGAGTGGCAGGCGGCGGTCGAGGCCGCGACCCGGGACGTCGCCGGCGCGCCGCACGTGACCCGGATCCTGTCGCACGTCCTCGCCCCCAGCCAGGTCGCCGCCGACGGCCACACCGCCTACGACATCGTGTTCCTCGACCTCCCGCCCGACGACTCGCCCAACGCGATCCCCGGGGTGCTGGCCCGCCTCCACGACGTCCCGGGCCTGACCGTGCGGACCGGCGGCGGGCCCGCGTTCTACGGCGACGTCCAGGCCGTGACCGAGACGGACCTGCAGCGCTCGGAGGTGATCTCGCTGCCGCTGGCCGCGCTCGCGCTGGTGTTCGTGTTCGGCTCGCTGGTCGCGGCCGGCGTGCCGCTCGCCGTCGGCGGGGCCGCGGTGCTGGTGGCGCTGGCGGCGATCTTCGTCGTCGCGTCGGTGATGCCGATGAGCGTGTTCGTGCTCAACCTCGCCACGCTCCTCGGGCTGGGCCTGAGCATCGACTACTCGCTGTTGATGACCAGCCGCTTCCGCGAGGAGCTGGCGAACCGCGACGGGCCCGACAGGGTGGCCGAGGCGGTCCGCGTGACGGTCGCGACGGCGGGCCGGGCGGTGTTCTTCTCCGGCCTGACCGTGCTCCTCGGACTGCTGGGCCTCGTCCTGTTCGAGTTCATGATCCTGCGCTCGGTCGGGATCGCGGGGGCCATCGTGGTGGGCCTCGCGGTGGCCTCGGCGCTGACGCTGCTGCCGGCGATCCTCGCGGTCGTCGGGACGCGGATCGACCGGCTGGCCGTGCGACGGGTCACCGTCACGCCGGGCGCCGACGGGCCGTGGGCGCGGCTGGCGCGGCGGGTGATGCGCCACCCGGTGGCCGTGCTCGTGCCGACGCTGTCGTTCCTGCTCCTGCTCGGCGTCCCGTTCCTGCACGTCCGGTTCAACGCCCCGGACTCGACGATCCTGCCGCCGTCGGTCCCGTCCCGGGAGGCCTACGACATCCTCGCCCGCGAGTTCGGGGAAGGCGAGTTCGCGCCGCTCGCGCTCGCGATCCGGACGACCGGCGACGCCACCACGCCGGACAACGTCGCGAAGCTGTACGACTACTCCCGACGGCTCGGGGCCGACCCGCGGATCAGCCGGGTGGTCAGCCTCGTCGACGTGGACCCGCGGCTGACGCTCGCGCAGTACCAGCTGCTCTACGCCGCTCCGGGCGGTCCGCCGGACCGGTTCGTGGCCACCGCGCTGGGCGCGACGACCAAGGGCGACCTCACGGCGTTCACCGTCTACACGCGCTACGGACCGAACCGCGACGAAGGCCGGGCGCTGGTCCACGAGCTCCGCGACCCGGCGAGCCCGCTCGCGCCGCCCGCGGGCGTCTCGGTGCTGGTCGGCGGCGGCGCCGCTGACGTCGACGACGTCGTGTCGCGCGTGTGGGCGGACTTCCCGCGAACGGCGCTGTTCATCGTCGTCACGACCTTCCTCGTGCTGTTCGCCCTCCTCCGGTCGGTGGTGCTGCCGATCAAGGCGCTGGTCATGAACACGCTCTCGATCGTGGCCAGCTTCGGCGCCCTCGTCTGGATCTTCCAGGACGGCAACCTGTCGGCGGCGCTCGGGTTCCAGCCGCTCGGCTTCGTCGAGACCACCCAGCCGGTGATCCTGTTCTGCGTCCTGTTCGGGCTGTCGATGGACTACGAGGTCTTCCTGCTCACGCGGATGAAGGAGGTCTGGGACCGGACGCACGACAACACCGAGGCGGTCGCGCGGGGCCTCGAGCGCAGCGGCCGGATCATCACGTCGGCCGCGCTGATCGTGATCGTCGTCGCGAGCTCGTTCGCGTTCGCCGACATCGTGCTGATCAAGGCCCTCGGGATCGGCATCGCGATCGCCGTGGCGCTCGATGCCACGGTGGTCCGCGCCCTGCTCGTCCCCGCGACGATGCGGCTGCTGGGCCATTGGAACTGGTGGATGCCGGCCCGGCTGGACCGGGCGATCGGCCGCATCCTGCCGCGCACCGAGGCCGACGCCGAGGCGGCCGCCCGATGAGGCGCCTCGCCGCGCTCCTCGCCGTCGCCGCCATCGCGCGCGTCGGCGGCCGGCTGCGGTGGACCCGTCCTGGCCAACCCGGCCGCGCCGCATCCGGTGGCTGCCCCGGTCCCCTCGCCCACCCTCCGCCCGCCCGACCCCCAGCCCGTCGTCCTGCCCGGCGACGACGCCCCGCACGACCGGCTGACCGAGTGGTGGTACGACACCGGCCACCTCCGGGCCGCGGACGGGCGGCGCTTCGGATTCGAGCTGGTGGTGTTCCGCGCCGAGCGTGGCGGCTTCCCGGTGTCGTGGGCCTCGCATCTCGCGCTGACGGACGAGACCGGCGGGGCCTTCCACTACGCGCAGCGGAGCGAGATCGGGCCGCAGGTGGACCGGTCGCCGCGGGACGGTGACACGGCACACGAATACGCGTTCGCGGTCGACGGCACGGCCGGGAGCACGCCCTGGTCGATGGCCGGCGGCGGCGGCACGGACCAGCTGCGGGCGATGGCCACGGGCGACGAGGTCGGCGGGGACCCGGTGGCCGGATTCGGCCTCGACCTACGCCTTGCCGCCCGCAAGCCGGCGGTTCTCCACGACGGCGACGGCTGGATCGACTTCGGCCCAGCGGGCGGCTCGTACTACTACTCCCGGACCGACATGGCGGCGACCGGGACGGTCACGCTGGGCGACGAGACCATGGCGGTCGAGGGCGACGCCTGGTTCGACCACCAGTGGGGCGACTTCATCTCGGTGGGCGCGGGGGGCTGGGACTGGTTCGCGGTGAACCTCGACGACGGTACCGACCTCACGCTGTCGCTCGTCCGGGCGGCCGATGGGACGTATCCACTGGTGTACGGGACGCTCGTCGACGCCGACGGACGCGCCCGGCACATCGACGCGGCGGCGTTCACCGTCGACGTGACCGACCACTGGACCAGCCCGTCGACCGGCGCCACCTACCCGGCGGGCTGGCGGGTGGCGCTGCCGAGCGAGGGCCTCGAGATCCACATGCGGCCGACCGTCCCCCAGCAGGAGCTGGACACGCGGGCGACGACCGGCGTCGTGTACTGGGAGGGCTCCCAGGTCGTGACGGCGACCCGCGACGGCCGCCAGCTGGGCGGCGAGGGCTACGTCGAGCTGACGGGGTACGCCGGCGACCGCTGACCGCGCGCGTCGCGAGCAGCGTGCGCGCTCACGCCCATTCCGGGCCGTCCGGGTAGCGGAACCGGGCCAGCGTCTCGGGCGCGGATCTCGGCCGAGTACCCGGGGAGCGACGGCAGCACGTACGAGCCGCGCCGGATCACGACCGGGTCGAGGAAGTGCTCGTGCAGGTGGTCGACGTACTCGACCATCCGGCCGTCGAGCGAGCCGCTGACCGCGATGTAGTCGAAGGCCGCGAGGTGCTGCACGAGCTCGCACAGGCCGACGCCGCCGGCGTGCGGGCAGACCGGGACGCCGAACCGCGCCGCCAGCAGCAGGACCGCGACCACCTCGTTGACGCCGCCGAGCCGGCAGGCGTCGATCTGGCACACGCCCATCGCCCCGGCCGCGAGGAACTGCTTGAACATGATCCGGTTCTGCACGTGCTCGCCGGTCGCGACGCGGATCGGCGCCACGCGCGCGGGCGATCGCCGCGTGGCCCAGGACGTCGTCGGGGCTGGTCGGCTCCTCGATCCAGTACGGGTCGAACGGGCGAAGCCGTTCCATCCACGCGATCGCCGAGCCGACGTCCCACCGCTGGTTGGCGTCGACCGCCAGCATCCGGTCCGGCCCCAGCTCCTCGCGCAGGATCGCCGCCCGCCGCACGTCGTCCTCGACGTCGGCCCCGACCTTCATCTTGAACCGGGTCCAGCCGTCCGCCAGCGCCTCGCGAGCGAGCCGTCGGACCTTCGCGTCGTCGTAGCCCAGCCAGCCCACCGAGGTCGTGTAGGCCGGATAGCCGTCGGCGAGGAGCTCGGCCGTCCGGGCCTCCCGGCCGGGCACGGCGGCCTCGAGGAGGACCAGCGCCTGCTCCGGGGTCAGCGCGTCGGTGAGGTAGCGGAAGTCGACCAGCGCGACGATCTCGGCCGGCGTCATCTCCGCCAGCAGCCGCCATAGGGGCTTGCCCGCGCGCTTGGCGACGAGGTCCCACACGGCGTTGACGACCGCGGCGGTCGCGAGGTGGATCGCCCCCTTCTCGGGCCCGATCCAGCGCAGCTGGCTGTCACCGACCATCGCCCGCCAGAACCCGCCGAGGTCCTGCGCCGTCGCCTCGACGTCGAGGCCCACCACCAGCGGCCGCAGCGCGTCGACGGCCGCCACGACCACCTCCGTCCCGCGGCCGATCGTGAACGTGAGCCCATGGCCCTCGAAGCCATCCTCGGCGTCGGTGCGCAGGATCACGTACGCCGCCGAATAGTCGGGATCGGGGTTCATCGCGTCCGAGCCGTCGAGGGACCGTGAGGTCGGGAAGCGCAGGTCGACGACCTCGAGGCTCACGATCCGCGTCATCGACCTCAGCCCTTCAGCGCGCCGACGAGGATGCCCCGCGTGATGAAACGCTCGAGCAGGATCGCCATCACGACGACCGGCGTGATCATGATCAGGATCAGCACCGACATCGCCCACCACTGAGGTCCGCGGGTCGCGTTCTGGGCGGCGACCTGGAGGGGCATCGTCTGGGCGTCGGCACTGGTCAGGACGAGCGCGATCAGGAACTCGTTCCACGAGAAGATCAGCACGATGAGGAACGTGGCGACGAGGCCGGGCACCGAGATCGGCAGCACGATCGAGCGCACGATCCGGTAGATCGAGGCGCCATCGACCGCCGCCGACTCCTCGAGCTCGCGCGGCAGCGATGCGAAGTAGTCGCGCATCAGCCAGACCACGATCGGGATGCTGGTGGCGACGTAGGTGACGATGAGCGCGGGCAGACTGTCCAGCAGCCCTATTTGCTGGAACAGGACATACAGCGGGATGGCAACGGCGATCGGCGGCAGGATCCGCTGCGAGATCAGCCAGAATGCGATGTCGCTGTTGGCGAGGGCCCACGTGAACCGCCGGGCGACAGCCTGAGCGAGGATCGCGAACACCGCCGCGGCCGCCGCGAGCATGAGGGCGGGCGGACCGCCGAGGAGCATCCCCACGAACGCGATCGCGCCGCTGAAGATGAACAGTCCGATCAAGGCGACCTTGGGCCGGTAGGTGAACCGGACCAGCGCGTACGCCGTCGCCGAGCCCAGGATCAGCGCGATGACCGAGCTCGACAGGCCCACGATCATCGTGTTCACGTACGGCCGGAGCGTGTCGTTGCCCAGCTCGACCAGGATGTAGTGCCAGGCGTCGAGGGTCGGTACGAAGTCGACGAACGGGATGTAGAACGGGCCCTTGTCGACCTGGTACGGGGTCTTGAACGAGGTGACGAACAGCCAGTAGATGGGGAACAGGACGACGAACGTCCAGCCGAGCAGCGCCAGGAACGCCGCGAACTTGGCGGGCGGCGACAGGTCCGAGGTGGACTTGCGACGGAACGGGTTGCTCATACGACGGTCGTCACCCGGCGCCGGACGTAGCTCACGTAGAGCGTGGCGATGATCGTGACCAGGATCAGCAGCAGGTAGGCGACCGCCGCGCTGCGGCCGAGGTTGAGCGTGTTCCAGTCGATCCACGCCTGGAGCGTGAGCGACTGCGTCGCCGTCCCGGGGCCGCCACCGAGCAGGATGTTGGGCATGTCGATGATCTTGAAGCCCTCGATGAGCCGGATGAGGACGATCGTGGTGGTGACCGGCAGCAGGGCCGGCATCGTGATGTGCAGGAACGACTGCCGGCGGCTGGCGCCGTCGACCAGGGCGGCCTCGTGGACCTCCTGGTCGAGACCCTCCAGTGCGGCCAGCAGGACGATGAACACGAACGGCGTCCACTGCCACGTGTCGCCGATCACGACGGCCGCACGCGCCAGCCACGGGTCGGTGACCCAGGTGAAGTTCCGCAGGCCGAGCTGGATCCACAGCGGCTCGAGCGGTCCCTTCGAAGTGTCGGTCATCATCAGGAACATGTAGCCGACGCCCACCGGTGTGATCGTCAGCGGGATCAGGAACACCACCCGGAAGAACTTGCGCCAGGGGACCTGCTGGACGGCCAGCAGGGCGAGGCCCAGGCCGAGGCTCACCTGGAGCGCGATCCCTGCGAACACGAAGATCAGGGTGACGATCAGCGCGCCCGGACGGCCGCCGTCGCTGAGCAGGGCCTGCACCAGGAGGTAGACGAAGCCGACCAGCAGCAGGCCGGCGAACAGGCGCAGCACGAGCCCGAATGGGCCGTACCGACCGCTGCGGACCGCGCGGGTCCACGCGATGGTGACCAGCGCGATCGTCAGCCCGACGACCAGCCAGCCGATGACGTTGGGCGGCTTCAGCACGCCGATGAAGTGGCTGCGCTCGAGGCCGAACAGGAGCTGCTGGTAGTTGGCGAAGCCGATGAACTTGAGATCGACCCCGCCCTTGCTGAACTGGAGTCGCGACAGCGACAGGGCGACGGACGCGACGAGCGGAAACAGCGACAGGCACAGGATGACGATGACGGTGGGCCAGATGAACAGCCATCTGGCCGTGCCGTCGGAGCGAACGGCGCCGAGCGTCGTGGACGCTCGGCGCGAGAAGCGGCTGGTGGTGCTAGCGCTGGACGCCAAGGCTCGCGATGTACGCGGCGAGCTGCTTGTCCTTGCCTGCCTCGTCGGTGATGGCATTCCAGCCATCGGCGATGGCCTGCTCGGTGCCGGCGGCGTCGAGCTCACCCGCGAGGTACTGCGACACGGCCGTGTCGAGCACGTTCTGCTCGTAACGCACGGTCAACGGGATGCGGAGGTCGAGCACCATGTTCTTGTTCTCGAGGCTGGCCTTGATGGCGCCAAGATAGTTGGTCGCGGCATCCTGGCTGAGCCCCGCGTCGATCCAGGGCTGGATGTTGGTGAACTGTGACGTCCGGTACGGGTTGTAGCCGGTCTTGCCCAGCGTGACATCCACGCCCGAGATCGCCGGTGAGCTCATGTACGACAGGAAGTCGTACACGGCGTCCTGGTTCGCCTTGGGTGATGCAGCGTTGACCGCACCGGACCAGCCACCGAACGAGGCGAACGGCGCGTAGTTCACACCGTCGACGGCATTGGGACAGGTCGTCGCGTCACACGGGACGAGCTTGCCCGTGGAGCGGTCGAGGACTTCCTTCCAGCCCGGGGTGATGGTCGCGGCGGTCTTGTCCTGAGCGTAGGTCCCGGGCGTCAGCGTGCCGATGTCGCCCCAGTCCATCGACAGGGCGCAGCGACCGGTCGTGAACAGGCCGCGGGTGTCGCCGACGCCCATGTTCAGCTCGTCGGGCGGGCCGAACGTCTTGGTCTTCGCGTAGGTCTCGAGCGCCTTGGTCATGGCCTCGTTGGGCCCGAACAGCGGGTTCATGTTCGAGGTGTCGAAGAACGCGCCGTCGTTCGTGCCCTTCGCCTGGAGCAGGCCGGCGGCGATCGAGATGATCCACCAGAAGGACTGCTGGCCCTTCTTCTTGGCGATGCACGACCCGTAGTCCGGCTGGCCGTCACCGTTGAGGTCCTGGCCGTTGTATTTCTCCGCGATCGTGAGGTAGTCGTCCCACGTCGCCGGCGGCTTGACGCCGTCCTTGTCGAGGATGTCCTTGCGGTAATAGACCATGTGGAAGTCGCCGTCGAGCGGGATCGTGTAGACCTTGCCGTCGTAGGTCGCGTTGAAGTCCCGGAAGAACGGGCCGATGTCCTGCCAGTCGAGTTGGGGATCGTTGTTCACGCGATCGGTCAGGTCGGCGAGGTAGCCCGGGCCGACGAAGTCGCCCAGCCACTGCGGGTTGAACACGTAGGCGTCGAAGGCGTTGGTGCCGGTCGACGCATCGAGCAGGGCCTTGTCGTAGATGGTCTGGAAGCCGACCGCGACGACGTTGACATGGCCGCCGGTCAGGCACTCCCAATCCGGCGCCCGGCGCTGGAGCGGTTCCGCGACCTGCGGGCCGTTGAAGGTCAGGATGTTGACGTTGGCACCCTTGAACTTGCCGTCCGTGGTGCACGCCGCCGCCTGGGACGGCGCCTCAGCAGATGCCGGCGCGGGCTCGGACGGGGCGGCGACAGACGCCGGCGCCGGCGTCGCTGCCGGGGCGGATGCGGCGGGCGATGGAGTCGCGGATTGGCCTGAACAGGCCGCCATCACGAACACCATGCCGACCGCGGGCGCGATCGATCTGAACCGCGACACGCACTCTCCTCCTCTTGACCGCCGCCCTGTGCGTCCAGCATACTGAACAGCCGGCGGTAGGTTGAACAGTATGGGGACCGCCGCGGCCGCAAGTCAATATGTTGTACGCGGTCCATCCTGCTGGCCGGCGCAAGACCACCGGCGAGCCCTTCGGTCACGAGAAAGCGGAGCCCGATGACGGACACGACGGTCGAACGCGAGGCGGAGCCGGAGTCCCTGGCGCCCGCGGTCACCCGTGCGGCCCTGATCCTCGAGGTCCTGGCCGAGTCCGCGACCGAGGCCGTTGGACCGAGCGAGCTCGCACGTCGGCTCGGGCTCCCGAAGTCGTCGATCGCCAACATCTGCGGCGCGCTCGCCGACGCCGGCCTCGTGCGGCGCATCGGGACCGGGTTCTCGCTCGGTCGTCGGCTGGCCGAGCTCGGCGGCGCCTACCTCGGCTCGGTCGACCAGGTCCAGGAGTTCTACGACGTCGCGCGCCAGCTGCCGGCGGCGTCCGAGGAGACTGTGCAGTTCGCGGTCCTCGACGGGCTCGAGGTCACGTATCTGGCGCGTCACGATGGGCGCCAGCCGGTCCGCCTGACGTCGGGCATCGGGCGACGGCTCCCGGCCTTCTCGACCGCGACCGGCAAGGCCGCGCTCGCGTCGCTGCCGCTCGACGAGCTCGACCGGCGGCTCGACGGTCTGACCACGCTCGACCAGCCCAACCCGCGGGCGCACGCCACGGTCGGCTCGCTGCGCGCCGACCTCGACGCGACTCGCGAGCGTGGCTACGCGATCGACGACGAGGAGACCATGGAGGGCGTCGTCTGCTACGGCGTGATGATCCCCGCGCGCCAGCCGGGCGAGGGTCCGTGCGCCGCCAGCATCACGCTGCTCAAGGTGCGTGCGACGCCGGAGCGCGTCCCGGCCCTGCTCGCCGACCTGCGCGGGCTGGCCTCCGAGCTGTCGGACCCGCTCCGCCGCTCGTAGCCGGGGGATCGGCTCAGCCGACCCGCAGCCCGTAGACCTCGATGGCGGTGCCGCCCATCACCGCCGACTGCTCTCCGGCGGACAGCCCGGCCAGCAGCGTCCGCGTCGTCTCGACGACCCGCTCGTACGGCGCCGCCAGCAGCGACACCGGCCAGTCCGACCCGAACATCAGGCGATCCGGCCCGAACACCTCGAGCGCCCGGTCGACGTAGGGCACGAGATCCTCGGTCGACCAGGCCACCCAGTCCGCCTCGGTGACCAGGCCCGACAGCTTGCAGGCGACGTTCGACAGCGGCGAGAACAGTCCGAGCCGCTCGGACCACGGCGACATCGCCCGCTCGCGGACGGACGGCTTCGCGAGGTGGTCGATGACGAACCGGACGTCCGGCAGCGCCTGGGCGGCCTCGAACGCCGCCGGGAGCTCGCGGGCCCGCACCAGCAGGTCGTAGGCGAGGCCCGCCCGCCCGACGGCGGCCAGCCCGCGGACGACGTCGGGGCGCAGCAGCCAGTCGGGATCCGGCTCGTCGTGCACCTGGTGGCGGATCCCGACCAGGCGTTCGCCGCCCGGCGCCTCGCGGAGCGCGGCCAGGTCGTCGGCGACGGCGGGGCTCGTGAGGTCCGCCCACGCCACCACGCCCACGATTCGAGGCGTGGCCGCGGCGGTGGCCAGGAACTCGCGGCTCTCGGCGGTCGAGGACCGGGTCTGGACGAGGACGGTCGCGTCGACGCCGGCCGCATCGAGCACGGGGAGCAGATCGGTGACGTCGAACCGCCGCCGGATCGCGGCAAGGTCGTCGGTCATCCACGGGTAGTCGGCTCCGGCCGGGTCCCACAGGTGGTGGTGGGCGTCGACGACGGGCGTGGTCATGCCGCGACCGGGACCGGCGCCGCGGGGTCGATGAGGCCGCTCGTCCGCAGGTCCTCCCACAGGGCCGGCGGGATCGGGTGCCGCAGCAGCGCCGGGTATTCGTCGAGGTGGGCGATCGTCCGGACGCCCGCGATGAGCCCGGCGACGGCCGGATGGGCGAGCGGAAACTGCATCGCCGCGGCGCGGACGGGGACGCCGTGCCGCTCGCAGGCCTCCCGCAGGCCCCGGGCTCGCTGGACGATCGCTGCCGGCGCCGGCGAGTAGTCGAACGCCGCGCCGGGCCCCGGGTCGGCGAGCACGCCGCTGTTCATCACGCCACCGGCCATCACCGCGACGCCCCGTTCGACGCACGCCGGCAGCAGGTCGGCGAGCGCCTCCTGGTCGAGCAGCGTGTAGCGGTTGGCCAGCAGGATCACGTCGATGTCGGCCTCGCGAACGAAGCGCGCCAGCATCGGTGCCTGGTTCATCCCCGCCCCGATCGCGCGGACCACGCCCGCCTCGCGCAGCCGGTGGAGCGCCGGGTAGGCCCCGTCGATTGCCGCCTGCCAGTGGTCGTCGGGGTCGTGGATGTAGGCGATGTCGATCCGGTCGAGCCCGAGTCGCTCGAGGCTCTCGTCGATCGAGCGCCTGACGCCGTCCGCGCTGTAGTCGAACACGACGTGGCGGCCCGCCGTGTCTGTGTAGAACGCGTCGTCCTGGCCGTCGCGAGCCTGGTGGTCGAGGTCCTCACTGCCGGTGAGGGCAGCCGTCGGCCGGACCAGGCGACCGACCTTCGTCGACAGCACGAACTCGTCGCGCGGCCGACCCGCCAGGCCCGCGCCCATCCGGCGCTCGGCGGCGCCGTAGCCGTACAGCGGCGCGACATCGAACGACCGGATCCCGAGCGACCAGCCGTGCCGGACGAGGGCGATCGCGTCGGCGTCGGCGACCGGCCGGTAGAGCCCGCCGATCGATGCCCCGCCGAGCCCGAGGCGCGTGGTCCGCAGCGCCGTCCGTCCGATGGCGACGCGGTCGAACGGTTCGTACGGCACTCGATTCCTCGGTTGACGCTGGTCGGAAGCCTAGCGTATCGTTCAATCAGTCGGCCACGGGTCAGTATACTGAACGGGAGCGAGGGTTTTGCGGCTGATCTCGGTCCGTGCGGGGTCGGAAGCGCGTCTGGGCGTCCAGGCCGGGGACCGCTGGCTGCCCGCAGCGGACCTCACGCGGATGGTCCCACGACGATGGACGCCCTGCTCCGGGGCGGCCGCGAAGCCCTGGCGGCGCTCGCCGCCGCGCACGACGAGGACCGCATCCGCCGCGACGGCCGGCCGGTGGTCGAGGCGGACCTCCTGGCGCCGGTCGGACGCCCCGGGAAGGTCGTCGCGATCGGCCGCAACTACCGCGACCATGCCGCCGAGGAGGGCGTCGACCCGCCGCCCGCGCCGCTGATCTTCGCCAAGTGGCCCAGCGCCATCGTCGGGCCCGGCGCGGACATCCGCTGGGACCCCGGCCTGACGGCGCAGGTCGACTACGAGGCCGAGCTGGCCGTCGTCATCGGGACGACCGCCCGCCGGGTGTCGGAGGCTGAGGCCCTGGCCCACGTTCTCGGCTACACGTGCCTCAACGACGTGTCGGCGCGCGACATCCAGTTCGGCGACGGCCAGTGGACGCGCGGCAAGTCGCTCGACACGTTCTGCCCGATGGGCCCGGCGCTCGTGACCGCCGACGAGATCCCGGACCCGCAGGCGCTCGAGATCGAGTGCCGGGTGAACGACGAGGTCCTGCAGCACGCCAGCACCGCGCAGATGTACTTCGGCGTCGCGGCGATCATCAGCCATTGCTCGATGGCGTTCACGCTCGAGCCCGGCGACGTGATCGCGACCGGGACGCCGGGCGGCGTCGGGATCTTCCGCGACCCGCCGGTGCTGCTCGCCGACGGAGACGTGGTGACAGTGTCGATCGAGGGCATCGGGCAGCTGACCAACCGGTGCCGGGTCGAGGGCAGGACCGCCTCCGCGGGCGAGGCCGCGCCGCCGGCGGCGGCCGTCTCGTGAGCGGCACGGGGGAGCGGTTCCTCGTCACCGGCGCGATGGGCTGCATCGGCGCCTGGACCGTCCGGACCCTGATCCGCGACGGGGCGTCGGTGACGTCGTTCGACCTCGGCACCGATGCGCGCCGCCTGGCCCAGATCATGACCGCGGACGAGCTCGCCGCCGTCGACATCGTCAAGGGCGACATCACCGACCTGCGCCAGGTCAGCGCCACGCTCGACGGCAAGGACATCACCAACGTCATCCACCTCGCCGCCCTGCAGGTCCCGTTCTGCCGCGCCGATCCGCCGCTGGGGGCGATGGTCAACGTCGTCGGCACCGTGAACGTGTTCGAGGCCGTCAAGCGCCGCGGTGCCGGGATGGCGCCGGTCGTGTACACGAGCTCGATCGGGATGTACGCGGCCGATGACGCGGACCCCGCCACCGGGCGGCTGCTCGCCGACGCCGAGGCCCACCCGCACAACCACTACGGCGTGTACAAGCAGGCCAACGAGGGCAACGCCCGCGTGTACTGGCTGGACGACGGCGTCCCCAGCATCGGCCTGCGCCCGATGACGGTGTACGGCGTCGGTCGCGACCAGGGCATGACGAGCGGCCCCACCAAGGCGATCGTCGCCGCGGTCCTGGGCCGGCCCTACACGGTGAGCTTCGGCGGCCCGACGCTGTTCCAGTACGCCGAGGACGCCGCGCGCCTGCTGATCGCGGCCAGCCGCAGTCGCGGCGCCGAGGCGCACGTGTACAACATGCCGGGCACGATGGCGGAGGGGGCAGACCTCGTCGCGGCGATCGAGTCGACCCTGCCCGACGCGCGGGGGCTGGTCGACTTCGAGCCGGTCAGCCTCCCGTTCCCGGTCGAGATCGACCACGACGGGATCGAGATCATCGGGCCCGTGCCGTTGACCTCGTTCGCTGACGGGGTGCGCGAGAGCATCGCGATCTACCGGGGGCTGGCCGCCGCGGGCCGCCTCGACGGGGCCGCACACGGCCTCGAGGTGCTCGCCTCGACGTAGCTTGCCTCCCCGTCCGGGCTCAGACTCCTCCGAGCCCGGGCGGGGCCCGGCGCTCGCATCGGGCGCAGATGGGGCACTGGAAGTCTCCACAGACCTCGAGCGTGACGGGGGCGTCGGCCTTGGCGACCGCGCGATCGCGCCTCGTGCCGTTCGGCCCTTTGGGGAGTTGCATCCGGCCCGCTCCAGTTGATACTGTGTCTCACATGACACCGACGCCCACGACCGCCCCGCACAGCCACGACCGCGAGCTGGACGCGCCACACGCCCACGCGCACGCGGACGTGTGGCTCAGCGACGTCACCGCAGGCTACGGCGAGCGGATCGCGCTCGAGCACGTGTCGGTCGCGGTCGAGCCCGGAAGCCTGCTGGCGGTCGTCGGGCCGAACGGGGCCGGCAAGAGCACGCTGCTCAAGCTGATGGCCGGGCTGCTGCAGCCGTGGTCGGGCCGGCTCGAGATCCTCGGCGCACCGGCGGGGCGCGAGGCCCGGCGCGTGGCCTACGTCCCCCAGGCCGAGATGGTCGACTGGGCGTTCCCGGTCACCGTCGAGGACGTGGTGATGATGGGCCGCTTCCCGCGCCTCGGGCCGATCCGGCGGCCGGGCCGGGACGATCGCAGGGCCGTCGTCGACGCGCTGACGCAGGTCGGGATGGAGCGCCACCTGCGGACGCAGATCGGGCGCCTGTCCGGCGGGCAGCGGCGGCGGGTGTTCCTCGCCCGGGCCCTGGCCGCGGAGCCGGACCTGTTCCTGCTCGACGAGCCGGTGACGGGGATCGACGCGACCACGCAGGAGCTCCTGATGGACCTGCTCGAGGCACAGGCGCAGCGCGGCAAGACAGTCGTCGCCACCACCCACGACCTCGCGTGCGCGGCGCAGCGGTTCCAGCAGGTGCTGGCCGTCAACCGGACGGTCGTCGCCTACGGGCCCTCGAACATCGTCCTCGACGCCGACGTCCTCGCCGCCGCCTACGGCGGCCACCTGCTGGTACTCGAGGGCCGGACCGTCATCCTCGACGACGCCCACCACCATGACGACGCAGCCCCCGGCGAGCGCCACTTCCACGAGCGGGACGGGAGCCGCTGATGGACCTGATCCTCGAGCCCCTCTCGCTCGGCTTCTTCGATCGCGCCCTTGTCGCCTCGGCGATGGTGGGGCTCGTATGTGCGGTCGTCGGCACGTACGTCGTGCTGCGCGGCATCGCGTTCATCGGCGACGCCATCGCGCACGCCTCGTTCCCGGGCGTCGTGGCCGCGTTCCTGCTCGCGGTCCCGTTCTACCTCGGCGCGGCGGTGGCGGCGGTCGGCACGGCACTGGCGATCGGCTACGTGACCAAGCGGGCGGGGATCCGCCAGGACACGGCGATCGGGGTGCTGTTCGCCGGCACGTTCGCGCTCGGCGTGTTCATGTTCAGCGCGATCCAGGGCTACGTCGCCGACCTGTTCAGCTTCCTGTTCGGCAACGTCCTCGCGATCAGCCCCCAGGACCTCGTCGCGCTGCTGCTGCTCGGGTCGGGCGTGCTCGTCGTGGTCGCGCTCCTGTGGAAGGAGCTGCTGTACGCGACGTTCGACCCGCTGGGCGCCGCGGCGTCGGGGATCCCGGTCGAGCGTCTCGAGTACCTGTTCCTCGCGCTCGTCGCGCTGACGATCGTCGTCAGTCTCCAGGCCGTCGGGATCATCCTCGTGGTCGCCATGCTGGTGACGCCGGCCGCGACCGCGCAGATGCTCGTCGTCCGCTTCACCCGGCTGATGGCGGTGGCCGCGCTGGTCGGCATCACGAGCGCGGTGCTCGGGCTCTACCTCTCGTACTGGCTGGACGTGGCGAGCGGCGCCACGATCGTGCTCGTCCAGACCGGCCTGTTCCTGCTCGCGATGGTGCTCGGCCCGCGCGGGATGCTCGCCCGGCGTCGTGCCGTGGGGGTGGCGCTCGAGGCCGTGGCGTGACGGCCGCCGAGGCGCTGGTCGCCGCCCTGGACGACGCGGGCTACCGGCTGACCGAGCCGCGCCGGACCGTCGCCGACCTCGTCGCCGCGCGGGAGGGCCACTTCACGGCGGCGGACCTCGTCGACGACGCGCGCCGCCGGCGGCTGACGATCGGGCGGGCGACGATCTTCCGGGCGCTCGACGTGTTCGCGGACCTGCGGCTGGTGGAGCGGATCGACCTCCCCGACGGCGACCACGCGTACGTCGGCTGCGACCCCGTCCACCACCACCACGCGATCTGCACCCGCTGCGGCCGATCGCAGGACATCGACGACCTCGGCCTGAACGACGTGCTGGCGGCGGTCGGGGATCGGCTCGAGTTCACCGTCACGTCGCACCGGTTGGAGCTGTTCGGCCTGTGCGCGGCGTGTCGAGCATCCGGCGCATCCGCTCCCGTCGCGTGAGGGCCGGCTTCGCCCCGGTCACCGGCCCCCTCTGTGCGACCGTGGCCGTGGTCCTGGTCGCGATCGTCCTGGCCGGCTGCGGCAATCGGGCCGCGTTGGGTCCGGCGGGTCCCACACCCGACCCCGACGCGATCGAGGTCGTCGCCACGACCACGGTGCTGGCCGACCTCGTCGCCCAGGTGGGCGGCACCCGGGTCGACGTCCACAGCCTCGTGCCCAAGGGCGGCGAGGTCCACACGTTCGACCCGACGCCGGCCGACGTCGAGCGGATCGCGCACGCCGACCTGATCGTGCGCAACGGCCTGGGGCTCGACGACTGGCTGACGGCGCTGGTCGAGGACGCCGGGACCGCCGCGCCGGTCGTGGCCCTGGGCGAACACCTGCCGGGCGTGACCTACCTCGAAGGCGAGGGCGGGCCGGGCTCGACCAACCCGCACGTCTGGATGAACGTCGCCTACGCCTCCGAGTACGTCGACGCGATCGAGGCCGCGCTGACGGCGGCCGATCCGGGTCACGCGGACGCGATCGCGGCCCGGGCGACGGCCTACCGGGCGCAGCTGACGGCGCTGGACGGCGAGATCCGGGACCGGCTCGCTGCCGTGCCGGTCGCCGACCGGAGCGTCGTCTCGTTCCACGACGCGTTTCCCTACTTCGCGGCCGCCTACGGGCTGACGATCGTGGGCACGGTCGTCGACGCGCCCGGCCAGGACCCGAGCGCCGGCGCGATCGGCGACCTCATCCGCGCGATGCGGACGAGCGGCGCGAAGGTCATCTTCTCCGAGGCCCAGTTCAACGACGCGCTGGTCCAGGCGATCGCCGCCGACGCCGGCGCGGTCGTCGTCAACGACCTGTACGACGACACGCTGGGCAACGCACCGGCCGACACCTACGCCGGGATGATGCGCTGGAACGCGGACCGGGTGATCGAGGCGGTCAGCGGCGCCTGAGGCTCACCGCGCGGCGGCCGGCTAGGCTCCGCCCGCGATCGCCGCCTCGAGCTCGGCCACGGTCGGCATCCCCTCGCGGGCGCCGGCCTTGGTCACGGAGAGGCTGGCGGCGGCGACGGCGCGGCCGGCCGCGGTCTCGAGGTCCAGGCCTCCGGCCAGCCCCGCCGCGAGCGCCCCGTTGAGCGTGTCGCCCGCGCCCGTGGCGTCGACGGCGATCACCGCCGGCGAGGCGATGTCGAGCGTGGGTCCGTCGCGCCGGACCAGGACCGCCCCGGCCGCACCGAGCGAGACGAGGATCGCGTGGCCGACGCCCGGTCCTTCGCTGGTCGCGTCGAGCAGGGTGCGCGCGGCGCGGATCGGGTCCTCGACGCCGGTCGTCGTGCGCCCGGAGCGGCGCGCAGCGCCGGTCGCGAGGCTGGCGAGCTCGCCCCGGTTGGGCGTCAGGACGTCGGCGAGGGCGAGGATCGCGCGGTCGAGGCCGGACGCGGGCGCCGGGTTGAACACGGTGGTCGCGCCGCGCTCGCGGGCCAGGCCGAGGGCCGCGCGGGCGGGGCCGGTCGGGATCTCGTGGACGACGAGGACGACGTCGCCCGGCCCGGGCTCGAGGGCTCCGAGCGCGTCGCGGACCTGGGCCTCGGTCACGGCCGCGTTGGCCCCGGGCGCGACGGCGATCAGGTTCTCGCCGTTGGCGTCGACGAGGATCAGCGCGACCCCGGTCGCCTGCCCGTCGAGGCGGAAAACGGGCGAGGTGTCCACGCCTTGGCCGATCAGCGCCTCGAGCGCCTCGTCGCCGAACGTGTCGACGCCGAGCGCCGCGACGAGCGCGACCTCTGCCCCGAGGCGAGCGGCCGCCACGGCCTGGTTGCCGCCCTTGCCGCCGTTGTATCGGCCGAACGTGCCGCCGAGCACGGTCTCGCCGGGCTCGGGCAGGCGCTCGGCGCGGACGACGAGGTCGACGTTGACCGATCCAACGACGATCACCCGCCCGCTCACGACGTCGCCCGCCGCGGCGACGGCGTCACGAACCGGTGACGAACTCGGCGCCGTCCACGCCGATGACCTCGCCGCTGATGAACCCGGTCCCCTCGCCCGACAGCGCGAGGATCGCGTTGGCAACGTCCTGCGTCGTGGTCATCCGGCCGGTCGGGTTGCGGCGCGTGGCCGCCTCGATGATCGCCCCCGATTCCGGGATCTTCATCAGCGCCGGCGTGAGGGTGACGCCCGCACGGATCGCGTTCGCTGTGACGCCCGTGTCGAGGCGCGCCAGCTCCATCGCCAGCTGGCGGATGTGCGACTCGAGCGCGGCCTTCGCCGACGAGACGACGCCGTAGCTGGGGACGACGCGCGACGACCCCTCGGACGTCATCGCGTAGATCTTCGAGCCGCGCTCGAGGAACCCGCCCCGCCACAGGTCCTGCACCCAGTAGACGAGGCTGTTCGCCATCACGTCCTGCGTCATCTCCATCTTCTTGCGGTCGACGGCGCCCTTCGCGTCCTCGGCGAGGAACGGCACCAATGAGCCGAACGCCAGGGAGTGCATGACGACGCGGACGTAGGGGTGTCGGCCGTCGGCGCGCGCCTGCTCGAAGCGGGCGCCCAGCGCGGCGAGCGCGCCGGCGCGCTTCTCGTCGTCGGCCGCATTCATGTTGATGTACAACGACTCGGACCCGGCCGCGGCGATCTTCGACTTGATCTCCTCGACGTGCGCGAGGGCCGCTCGGAAGTCGAGATGGATGCCGCAGATCCGGTAGCCCGCCGCCGCGAGCGTCAGCGCCGTGGCCTCGCCCATCCCGGACGACGCGCCGAGGATCAGGGCCCATCGCTCGCGGTCGTCGGTCATTCGGTGCTCCTCGGGGCTGCTCGCGACCCGGTTCGGTGCGGCGGCCGGGTGGCGCCGAGTCTATCGTGTCGCCCCTCGCGGCCCGACGTCCGGCCCGCCCGATTCGGGCCACATCGCCGTGGCGCCGCCGGCCGCGAGACGCGATGCTGGGGCCGTGACGATCCACGGGTTCGAGAGCCTCACGCCGCAGGTGCTGCTGCTGATCGTCCCACTGGCGATCGTCCAGGTCGGGCTCCTGGTGCTCGCGATCGTCGACCTCCTCCGGGACGATCGCGCCGTCCGCGGCGGCAGCAAGGGCGTGTGGGCCGTCATCATCGTGTTCGTCAGCATGATCGGGCCGATCCTGTACTTCCTCGTCGGTCGCGAGGACGGCCCGGTCGAGCCGCAGACGCCGGGTCCCGGCGCGATGCCGGGCTGGGGCAGCCCGCACGACCCACCGATCGTCGCCTCCGTCGCTCCGTCGCAGCGGCCCGTCGACCCGTCGCCGCCGCCCGTCGTCGACCCGCCGTACGCCGCGGGTCCGCGGCCCGACGCCAACCCGTCGGCGATCGTGATCGAGGAGCTGACCAAGCGCTACCCGGGCGGCATCGTCGCCCTCGATTCGCTCACGATGACGGTCCCGGCCGGGTCGGTGTTCGGGCTGCTCGGCCCGAACGGGGCGGGGAAGACGACGACGCTGCGGCTGCTCGCCGGCCTCACTCGGGCGACCGGCGGGCGGGCGTTCATCGGCGGGGTGGCGGTCACGCCCGACGCCCTGGACGCGCGGCGCGGCCTCGGCTACCTCGAGCAGGATCCGCGGGCCTACGCCTGGATGACGGGCCGCGACCAGCTGCGCATGCTCGGCCGGCTCCATGGCCTTGACGGCCCGACGCTCGCGGGAGCGGTCGACGACGCGCTCGGCCGCGTCGACCTGGCGGCCGCAGCCGACCGCCGCACTGGCTCCTACTCGGGCGGCATGCGGCAGCGGCTCGGGATCGCGGGCGCGCTGGTCCACGCCCCGCGCGTGGCGATCCTCGACGAGCCCGTGAGCTCCCTCGATCCCGAGGGCCGGCGCGACGTGCTCAACCTGATCGCCGGGCTGCGGGGCGAGATCACGGTGCTGTTCTCGACGCACGTCCTGGCCGACGTCGAGCGGATCTGCGACCGGGTCGGGATCCTGGCCCACGGCCGGCTCGTCGTCGAGGGCCCGCTGGCCGAGCTCCTCGAGCGCTACGCGCTGCCGGTCTACCGGATCGAGGCCGAGCCCGATCAGCGCGCCGGGCTGGACGCGCTCGCCGCGGAGCTGCGCAGGTTGAGCTGGGTCACCGGCGTCGCCGTCGAGCACGGGGTGGCCAGCGTCGCCGTCTCGGATCCGGATCGGGCCGGTCGCGAGATCCTCGGCGCGATCGCCTCGTCGGGGATCGGCGTGCTGTCCGTGGCCCGCGCCCGGCCCACCCTCGAGGACGTGTTCCTCCGCCTGACCGGCGACGGCGACGCGGGGGCCGCCGCGTGACGGGGTTCGCCGTCCTGCTCCGGAAGGAGCTCGCCGAGGCGTGGCAGACGCGGCGGCTCCCCGTCGTCGCCGGGCTGTTCATCGTGATCGGGATGATCTCGCCGCTGACGGCGCGCTACCTGCGCGAGATCCTGCAGGCGGCCCTCGGCGACCAGCTGACCATCCCGATCCCGGCGCCGACGGCGGTCATGGCCGTCGAGCAACTGCAGAAGAACCTCGCCCAGCTCGGCGCGTTGGCCGCGATCGCGCTGGCGATGGGCAGCGTCGCCGGGGAGCTCGATCGGGGCACCGCGGCGCTCGTGCTCGCGCAGCCCGTGACGCGGGCGGCGTTCATCTCGGCCAAGCTCGCGGCCCTGGCCATCGTGCTGGGGATCTCGGTCGGCCTCGCGGCGATCAGCGCCTGGGTCTACACGGGCGTGCTGTTCGAACCCTTGCCGGTCGGCGGCTGGCTGGCGATGGCCGCCCTGTCGTGGCTCGCGTTGTGCGCCTGGGCGGCGCTGACGTTCCTGGCCTCGGCCGCGACGGGCTCGACGACGCTGGCCGCGGGCCTCGGCTTCGTCGCGCTCGTGGTGATCTCGCTCGGCGCCATCGTCCCGGCGCTCGACCGGCTGCTGCCGACCGGCCTGACGACCCCGGCGATCGTGCTCGCCTCGGGCGAGGCCGGCCTCAACGCGGGCGCCCTGGTCACCGCGATCGCCGGGACCGCTGTCCTGATCGCCGCGTGCCTGGGGGGCGCCATCCTCGCGTTCCGGCGGCGCGAGCTCTAGGAATCCGAAACGGCGCCCGATCGGGCGCCGTTCGTGGGTGGCGGTGCTGGCTGGCCCGCGAGCGGGCCGGGAGGTCAGGCGCGGGCCTGGCGCTCGAGGCGCTTCTGGAAGCGCTCGACCTGGCCGGCGGTGTCGATGATGTTCTGCTTGCCCGTGAAGAACGGATGGCAGTTGCTGCACACGTCGACGCGCAGCTCTTCGCGTGTGGAGCCGACTTCGAACTCGGTCCCGCACGAGCCGCAGTGGACCTTGGCCTGGAAATACTTGGGGTGGGTATCGCTCTTCACGAGTGCTCCTTCGACGCCGTCCGAACGGGTCTGGCCCGCCGGTGGTCGCCGCTGTGATTCCGGGCCGCTACGCCTTGGCGGCGATCGGCTCGGCCGCAACCGGGATGACCCGGATGCGCTTCTTGTTGCGGGTCGCGTGCTCGAAGCGCACCTTCCCGTCGACCGTCGCGAAGACGGTGTAGTCGCGGCCCAGGCCCGTGCCCTCGCCCGAGGCGAAGGTCATGCCGCGCTGGCGGACGATGATCGACCCGGAGGTGACGAGCTGGCCGTCGCCGGCCTTGACGCCGAGCCGCTGGCCGGCGCTGTCGCGGCCGTTCTTGACGCTCGAGCCCGCCTTCTTGTGCGCCATCGCTACTCGTCCTTCTTCGTGCGCGAGCGCTTGGGCGCCGCATCGGTGGGGGCCTCGTCGGATGTCGCCTTGGCCTTGGCGGACGACGCCTTCGGCGCGGTCTCGGCCTTCGCCGTGTCGGCCTTCGCCGTGTCGGCCTTCGCCGTGTCGGCCTTGTCGGCCTTCGGGCTGGCGGCCTTCGTCGCCTTCGTCGCCTTCGCGGGCGCGGTCTTCGCCGACGCCGACTTCGTGTCGGCCTTCGCGGCGGCCGGCTTGGTGGCGGCCGCCTTGGGCGCGGCCTTGGCGGTCGACTTCGTGGCGGCCTTCGCCGCCTCGGCCTTCTCGGCCTTCTCGGCGCCGACCGCGAGCTTCGCGGCGAGGGCGGCGTCCTCGGCGGCCTGGCGGGCGGCGGCCGCCTCGACCTTCTGCCGCTCGGTCTTCTCGCGGTCCTTGGCCTTGCCCTCGGCCTCCGCCGCGCTCTTGCCGCCGAAGCGGATGTCCGCGATCCGGAGGACGGTCAGCTCCTGGCGGTGACCCTTCTTGACCCGTCGGCGGGCCTTCGGGCGGTACTTGAACGCGATGACCTTGTCGCCGCGATCGCGCCGCAGCACCTCGGCCTCTACGGCCGCGCCGTCCACGACAGGCGTGCCGACGGCCGCTTCGGCCCCGTCGGCGACGAGGAGCACGCGCTCCAGCGTGATCGACTGGCCGGGCTCGACGTCGAGCAGCTCAACCTCGAGCTCGGTGCCGACCTCGACGCGGTACTGCTTCCCGCCGGTCTCGATGACTGCGTACATGGGTCCTCGGAAGAACGTCGCGGCCGCGTGCGGCCCGCTGTCTGGACATGGAAAGACGCCTGCGACTCACGCTGGCGCGAACGGAGAGTGTAGGGCGGATGCTCGGACCTCGTCAACGAACGGGACCGCGGGCAGACTCCCGCGGCTTATCTCACATGCTGTACGCCCCCGGCCAATCCCGTGTTCACCGGGCCGCCCTCCGCACCCGCCCAGCCCTCCGACGCTGTGTCAGTTGACACTTACGTTAGTACGCGCTAACGTCGCCATCATGATCGACCAGACCTTCCGCGCCCTCGCGGAGCCACGCCGTCGGGAGATCCTGGGCCTCCTCGCTGCGGACGAGATGGCGGCGGGGGCGATCGCCGCGCGGTTTGACGTGACGCGCCCGGCCGTGAGCCAGCACCTCGCCGTGTTGCGGGCCGCCGGGCTCGTCAGCGAGCGGCGCGACGGGACACGACGGCTCTACCGCGCTCGGCCAGCCGGGCTCGAACCGCTGCGCACGTGGCTCGGCCGGTTCTGGGACGACAGCCTCGAGCGGCTCCGCGTCGCCGCCGAGGCCGAGATGGAGGGCGACCGATGATCGAACCCACGCCGAACCCCGTCGCCGACGGACCAAGCGCGGACGGCACCATCGAACGCGACGTCCGGATCGCCGCCCCGCCGGCCGTCGTCTGGACCTTCTGGACCGACCCGGAGCGGATCGTTCGGTGGATGGGCCGGACCGCGACGGTCGACCCACGACCGGGCGGGCGGATCCGGATCGACTACGGCTCCGGCCACGTGATGCTGGGCGAGGTCGTCGAGCTCGATCCGCCAAGGCGCCTCGTGCTCACCTGGGGTTGGGAGGACCCCGCCGAGGCCGTTCAGGCCGGCGGCAGCCGGGTGGAGGTCGACCTGACGGCCGACGGCGACGGGACGAGGCTTCGCCTGCGCCACTCAGGGCTTCCGGACGGCGAGGTCGACAGCCACGCCGAGGGCTGGGACTACTTCCTGGGGCGTCTCGCCGCGTCCGCGCCGGACGCAGCGCCGGCCTGACCGCGCCGCGGCTGCGGCGGGCGCGTCGCCGACCGGGGCGTCTCGGGAGGGCGCTCCGCGAGGAGCAGTCGCGTGCGGACCACCGACGCGTCCGCGAGCGACGCCCCGGAACGCTCGCCGAGCTCGGCCAGGACCTCGTCCGGCGCGGCCGATGCCCTTCTCGGGGTCATGGCGGAGCACCATGACCAGGTCGATCGCGCCGTCCGGACCGGGTTCGACGGCCAGCGTCTCGATGAACGGCCGCAGGTCGTACGCCACCGTGCGCTCGCCCCGCTGGCGCTCGCGACGCAGCTCGGGTGAGGCAACGATCGCGGCCACGGCCGCCTCGATCGCCGCGGCGTCGGTCGCCGAACCCGACAGGCGGGCGCGGTACACCGAGGCGACGACCTGACCCGGCAGCGCCGGTTCGCCGAGCCAGACGTCGTACAGGTCGACGAGCGTCGATCCGGCCGGGAGCGATTCCACGAGCGCTGCACGGACGATCCAGCGAGCCCGACGTTCCACGAGCCACAGGTCGGCGAGCTCGGCCTCGCCGGGGACCCCCGGGGCGAGCGGGGCGGCGACGGCAAAGCGCGGGCGTCCGTTCTCGGCGTCGAGGCCTGCGAGCGGCAGCCCGGACCCGCGGAGTGCAGCCTCCCACGCCGCGAGCTGCTCCTTCTGGACCTGATCCGCATCGAGGGCGTCGCGGTGCAGGACGAGCCGCCAACGTTGGACCGGCTCGCGCGACGGGACCGCGGGGTGACGGACGGGGGGTTCGGCGTGCTCGGGCACGGTGCTAGTCTGCCGGGGATGTCAGCCTCCCGCCGACGCCGTCCCATGCGGAGCGCATGAGCCGCCCGTGAGCGTCCCCGATCCGTACAAGACCCTCCAGGTCGACTCCGAGGCGGAGTTCGAGGTGATCGAGGCGGCCTATCGGCGACTGGCGCGGAAGTACCACCCTGACGTGTCGCCCGATCCCGAGTCGCAGGAGCGCATGGTCAGGATCAACCAGGCCTGGGAGCTGCTGCGGGACCCCGTGAAGCGGGCGGCCGTCGACCGGGCCCGGACACGAAATGCCGGATCGGCCGCGCGCGTCGCAGCCGCGGATGCCCGGGCGCAGGCCACGGCCGGGCACCCGGTGACGCCTCCCGGCACGACCTACAACCCGGACAACCGGTACCGGCCGGACGCCGCTCCGCGGCCGGCTCCGGCGCCCGCCGCTCCAGCCCAGGCCGCCGCCTCCTCGTCCGGCGGGGCCGGGGCGCCACCGCGCCCGCAGCCGCAGGTCGTGTCAACCGAGTGGACGTCGGGTCGCTCCAACGCGGGCGGTGGCTTCGACCCGACGACGATGGCGACGACGCAGGGGGTCGGCAGCGCCGGCCCGCCGCCGGGCAACCCGTCCGGGAGCGTGCTCAACTTCGGACGCTACCTCGGCTGGTCCCTCGGCGAGATCGCCCGCTACGACCTCGAGTACATCGAATGGCTCGATCGCACGCCGATCGGGCGGATCTACCAGGTCGAGCTCGATGACCTTCTGCGGACCCACGGACGGCGGGTCAGCGCACCGCCGGCAAACGACAAGACCCGTGGACTGTTCCGCCGCCGCTGAGCGAGACCGCCGGGCTCGCGGGCGCGCCGAACAAGGTGAATGGCCGCTACCACTCGGCCTTTTGTTGCCGGATGTTCACGCTCTGCATCACGCCCAGGCCGATCGCGATGCTCACGAGCGATGCCCCACCGTGGCTGATGAACGGCAGCGGGATGCCGGTCACGGGCAGCAGCCCGATCACCATGCCGACGTTCACGAACACCTGGAACAGCAGCATCGTCGCGAGGCCGGCCCCGAACAGCGTGCCGAACGGGTCCTTCGAACGCCAGGCGCACGACAGGATCCGCCAGATCAGCGCGGCGAACAGCAGGAAGACCACGAGGGCCCCGATGAAGCCCAGCTCCTGCGCCAGGACCGCGAACACGAAGTCGCTCTCCTGCACCGGCAGGAAGTCGCCCCGTGACTGCGTCCCGTTGGTGAGGCCGGTGCCGAGCAGCCCGCCCGACCCGACCGTGATCTGCGACTGCTGCACCTGCCAGCCCGAGCCCTGGGTGTCGGCGCTCTGGCTGAAGAACGACAGGATCCGGTCCTTCTGGTAGTCGCGCAGGATGTAGCTCCAGGACAGGAGCACGGCGATCCCGAGCCCGACCGCCATCGCGATCAGCCAGCGCAGGCTCGCCCCGGACATGAACAGCATCCCGGCGAGGATCGCCACCAGGACGAGCGACGAGCCCAGGTCGGGCTGCGCCATGACCAGGATCACCGCCGGGCCCATGAGCAGGCACGCGCCCAGGACAGAGCCGAGGGAGTCCAGGCGCCCCTCGCGGTTGCCGAGGTACACGGCCAGCACCGTGATCATCAGGATCTTGGCGAGCTCGGAGAACTGGAACGTCAGCGGGCCGACCGAGACCCAGCGCGCCGAGCCACCCACGCCATCGCCGATGACGAGGGTGAGCACGAGCAGCCCGAGGTTGACGACGTAGATCGGCCAGACCAGCGTCTTGAGCCAGCGATAGTCGAAGGCCGTGGCCGCGATGAACACGACGATCGCCAGGCCGGACCACATGAGGGCCCGCGAGAAGACCGTGCCGTTGTCCATGATCGACTGGCCGGCCTCGACGCTGTTCGTGTAGGCCATGACCAGCCCGAACACGCCCAGCAGGGCCGCGTAGGTCGTGAGCTGCAGGTCGTAGGCGCGCCAGACCGCCCCGACGGACTGTGCGGTCACATCGGCGAAGCGGCTTGGCTCGGCCCGCATCACGCGCATCGTGGGTGTCCTAGTTGCTCTGGTAGTGGTTGCCGCGGATCAGGAGGTCGCGGTTCAGGTAGTCCTTCTTGATGTGGAAGTGGAACTGCAGGAACGCCTTGGCGATCTCGGTGGCCGCGTTGCCGACGGTCCGCGAGTCGTACGCGAACGCCAGGAACACGAGGTTCGAGGTGGTGCTGGCGAAGTCGGCCTTGTACGGGTTCTTCGGCACGAAGCCGGCGAACCACGAGTGGAACGGCAGGCGGCCCTTGCTGTCCCGGGTGCCGAACTCGGCCGTTCCCGACTTGCCGGCGACCTTCACGGGCATGTCGACAAGGTTGTAGGTGTGGCGCAGGGTCACGACGTGGCGGGCCGCGATGCGCATCGTGCGCAGCGTCGCCTGTGACAGCGGGAGCCGGCGGATGAGGTCGGGCTTGAACGGCGTGATGACCTTGCCGTCGGGACCGACGACCTGCCGGACGATCTGCGGCCGGTAGACCTTGCCGCCGTTCGCGAGGGCCGCGTAGGCGTTGATCAGCTGGATCGGCGTGACGACGTCGTAGCCCTGGCCGATGCCCGCCTGGTACGTCTCGCCCTGGAACATCGGCTGGCCGAAGGCGTTCATCTTCCACTTGTTGTTGGGGACGATGCCGGAGACCTCGCCCGGGAGGTCGATCCCGGTGGGCGCCCCAAAGCCGTACTGCCGTGCCCAGTAGGCCAGCCTGTCCGCGCCGAGCATGCCGGCCAACTGGAAGAAGAAGGTGTCCGACGAGTGGCCGAAGCCGCAGTTGATGTTGCACAGGCCGAAGCCGGTGTGGTTCCAGTCGTAGAACCGCGTGCCGCCGAGGGTCAGGTACCCGCGCGTCCGGATGAGCGTGGTCGGGGTGATCTTCTTGTCGGCCAGCGCGCCCGTCCCCGTGACCAGCTTGTACGTGGATCCCGGCGGGAAGTTGCCCTGGACCGCCTGGTTGGTCAGGGGCTCGTTCTTGTTCTCGACGAGGCGCCGGAAGTCCTTCGACGAGATGCCGCCCGAGAACAGGTTGTTGTCGTACGTCGGCAGGCTCACGAGGGCGAGCACCTCGCCCGTCTGCGGGTTCATCACGATGAACACACCGCGCTTGAGCCCGGCGGCCCGCATCCCCCACTTGAGGGCGGCGGTCGCCTCCTTCTGGATCGTCTTGTCGATCGTCAGGGTGAGCGAGGCGCCCGGAACGGACTGCTGGAGCGTCCGGAGAACCTGCACGTCTCGGCCGGTGGCGTCGCGCTCCACGAGCTCCTTGCCGTAGGTGCCGCGGAGCGCCGACTCGAACGATGCCTCCACGCCCGCCTTGCCGATGATGTCGTCGCTGAGATAGCCCTTCGTCTTGAGGCGATCGAGGGTGCCGCCGTCGATGGCGCCGGTATAGCCGACGACCTGCGACAGGAGGGGGCCGTCCGGGTACTCGCGCAGGGTGTCCACGGACACGTCGACACCCGGCAGCTCGTCGACCGACTCGGAGACGATCCTGGCGATCTTCTCGGGCACGTCCTGCGCCACCCGGACGGGATCGAAGCGGGAACCCGGGGCGCTGTCGAGCGTGGTCAGGATCTCAGAGGGCTCCATCTTCAGGAGCGTGCCGAGGCGCTGGGCGACGTCCTCGCGCTGGCTGAACGGCAGGTCAGCCGGGACGATCTTGACCGTCCACGACGCGACGTTGTTGACGAGCACGCGGCCCTTCCGGTCGAAGATCAGGCCACGCGGCGCTGGGATGGCCGCCTCGGTCGTGCGATTCGCCTCGGCCCGCGCGGCATAGACCTGGCCGCGATCGATCTGGAGATAGGCGAGGCGAGTGCCGAGAACGCCGAAGATCAGCACCATCACGATGCCGAAGGTCAGGAATCGGATCGGCCGACGGTCGCGCTCGCGGTGCGGGGTGAGCAGCTCCTCGTTCACCAGGCAACCCGCTCGACGTCGCGCCGGCGGGCCGCGATCGCGACCGCGAGCGGCCCCACGGCCGCGGCGAGGACGATGTCGTACACGGTCGACGGCAGGATCGTTCCGGCCGCGGCGGACGACAGGGGCGCGGTGGTCAGGGCGGTGGTCGTGAGAAGGATCAGCATCGAGTAGAGCGGGCTCGCGACTGCAGTGGCGCCGATCGGCGCCAGGATCCGGATTCGTCCGAGGAAGCTGCCGACGAGGTACCCGGCGGCGACGGCGATGAGCAGCGAGAACGACGTTGAGCCGAGCGGTCGCTGGGTGACGATGTCGAGGGCCAGGCCGCCGACGAAGGCCCAGGTCAGGCCCGTTTCGAGGCCGCCGATGATGGCTGTGATGACACCGAAGACGAGGACGGGGTGCGGGACGGCGTCCCCGACCTTCAGGTATGGGACAACGGTGAACTCAATGAGTGCTGTCACCACGGCGAGCGCCGCGGCGATGGTGAACTTCATCAGGCGTTCGATCCTCGGCTGACGAGCCGACGATCGGGCCCGGGTGCATGGCGGCCGCGACGACGGAGTGACAGCAAACTCGCGCGCCAGTATCCCATGGGGTCCGGGAACGGGCAATCGTGCGGGGCCGGACAAATCGGCACCCCGACGGCATCCGATCGACCACGTGAAACACGAAGCGGCCGAGGGCGGCGCGTCCGCGCACATGCCATCCAGCTCATCGCCGAGCTCGAGGGACATCCTCGCCAAGCCCGCCCATCACTTCGCGTGAAAGACGGAGCGGCGAGGCCGATGCGGCCGGCGGTCACCATCGTTTCACGTGAAACACGGTGCGCCGAAACCGAGGCGGCCGGCGCCAGCCATCGGTGACGTGCATCACGGTCTGGCTGAAGCCGCCTCGTTCGGCCCATGTCCTCGTTTCACACGTGCAACACGATGCGATGACGCAAAGGCTCCCGGCGCCACGACCTCGTTTCACGTGAAACACGAAGTTGCCGACGCCGATTGAGTGGCCGGTAAGCGTCGGCGTTCACCATCGGTCCACATCGGGCCACGGGACCGCGGGATTCGGGGCCTCCGATGCTAGAATTGGGGATGATGCGTGTGTTTGGAACAGGAGGCTGAGTGGGCCAGACGATCGCCTGCACCAATCAGAAGGGCGGCGTCGGGAAGACCACCACGGTGGTCAATCTCGCAACCTATCTGGCTCTCCTCGGTGACCACGTCCTCGTCATCGATCTCGATCCCCAAGGCAACGCGACGAGCGGATTCGGGGTCGATCGTGCCTCTCTCGACAGCTCCGTCTATGACGCGCTCGTCGATGGGCTCCCGCTCGCCGATCTCCACCTGCCGACCCCGGTGGAGGGCGTCCGCCTCGTGCCCTCGTCGATCGCCCTGGCCGGGGCCGAGGTCGAGCTCGCGGGCGTCGACGGACGCGAGCGCCGCCTCGCCCGCGCGCTCGATGCGGAGCGCGACAGCTGGGACTGGATCCTCATCGACTGCCCACCGTCGCTCGGGATCCTCACGGTGAACGCCCTGACCGGCGCCGATGCGGTGCTCGTGCCGATCCAGTGCGAGTACTACGCGCTCGAGGGCCTGACGCAGCTCATCGCAACGATCAACCTCGTTCGCGACCACCTGAACCCGGACCTGGCCATCACGGGCGTTCTCCTGACGATGTTCGACGGCCGCACCAATCTGTCGTCCGAGGTGGCCGCCGAGGTCAGGCGGCACCTGCACGAGGCCGTGTTCGAGACCGTCGTCCCCCGCAGCGTCCGGCTGTCGGAGGCTCCCAGCCACGGCGTGCCGATCGCGCTGTACCGGCCCGAATCGAAGGGCGCCGAGGCCTATCGCGACCTCGCGATCGAGGTTCGCGGCCGCCGGCCGACCCCCGTCTCCGGAAACGGGCACGTCCAATCGGCCAACGGGACCGACCGAGCGCCCACGCCAGATGCCCGGACCGTCACCCAGCTCGCGGGGATCGGCGCATGACGATCAGGACCGATCGGAACGCCTCGGCGCTCGGCCGCGGCCTGTCCTCCCTGATCCCGCAGCGCCCGACCTCGACGGCGGCGATCGTGGAGGTGCCGCTGGCGCGCATCGCCCCGAATCCGTACCAGCCGCGCCACCGGATCGACGACGCGGTGCTGGAGGAGCTCGCAGCAAGCATCCGCGAGCACGGCGTGCTCCAGCCGGTGCTCGTCACCGAGACCCTCGACGGCTACCAGCTCGTCGCCGGCGAGCGCCGCGTGCGGGCGGCGCGCCTGGTCGGCCTTGAGCGCATCCCAGCCCTCGTCCGCCAGCTCGCCGACCGGGCGCAGCTCGAGGTCGCCCTCGTCGAGAACGTGCAGCGCGCCGACCTCGACCCGATCGACGAGGCGCTGGCCTACCGCCAGCTGATCGAGGAGTTCGGGCTCACCCAGGAGCATGTCGCCGAGCGCGTCGGCAAGGCGCGGGCGACCGTCGCGAACACCCTCCGCCTCCTCGATCTCCACGCCGACGTCCAGGCCGCGATCGCGGACGGCCGGCTGACCGAGGGCCACGGGCGCGCGCTCGGTGGCCTGCCGGTCGATGGCCAGGTCCACGTCGTCGGCACGGTCATCGGGCAGGGCCTGTCGGTGCGCCAGACCGAGGAGCTGGTCCGGCGTCTCCGCGAGCCGCGGCCCGCGCGTGAGGCGGCGAGACCGAGTCGGCTCGACGCCGATCTCGAGCGCGTGGAGACGGACCTGCGCGAACGCCTCGGGACGAAGGTCAGCCTCAGCCGTTCGCGGAACGGCGGGCGAATCGTGATCGAGTACTACAGCGACGAAGAGCTCGCCCGGCTCTACGAGCGCCTCATCGGAGGGACTGCGTGACGGACGTCGGCGATCGGCAGCGGGCCGCGACAACGAACGGCCGGGCCGCCACCGCCCGCAAGGCGAAGGCCGCGGGGGCCGACTACACCGCCGCCAGCATCCAGGTCCTCGAGGGTCTCGAGGCCGTGCGTCGACGCCCCGGGATGTACATCGGGTCGACCGATCAGCGCGGCCTGCACCACCTGGTGTGGGAGGTCGTCGACAACTCGATCGACGAGGCCATGGCGGGCTTCGCGACGACGGTCACCGTGACGATCCACGAGGACGGCAAGATGACCGTCGAGGACGACGGCCGCGGCGTGCCGGTTGGACGCCATGCGACGGGCAAGGACGCCCTCGAGGTCGTGCACACCGTCCTCCACGCGGGCGGCAAGTTCGGCGGCGGCGGCTACAAGGTCTCCGGCGGCCTGCACGGCGTGGGCGTGTCGGTCGTCAACGCGCTGTCGTCGTGGTTGCGCGTCGAGACGGCCCGCGACGGCGGCGTCTGGTCGCAGGAGTACGTCCGCGGCAAGCCGACGACCGCGGTCAAGAAGATCGGCCCCCAGGGGACCCGGCGCGGCACGAAGACGGTGTTCATGGCCGATGCCGAGATGTTCGAGACGATCGAGTACTCGTTCGACACGATCGCGCAGCGGCTGCGCGAGTCGGCGTACCTCACCAAGGGCGTCTGGATCACGCTGCGCGACGAGCGGATCGACCGCGAGCGCTCGTTCTACTTCGAGGGCGGGCTCGTCTCGTTCGTGCGTCACCTCAACCGGAACAAGGAGACGCTCCACCCGCGCCCGATCTACACGGAGCGCCGGGACGGGACATCGACGATCGAGGTCGCGCTCCAGTACAACGACTCGTACACGGAGAACGTCCTCGCCTTCGCGAACAACATCAACACGGTCGACGGCGGGACCCACATCACGGGCTTCCGGCGCGCGCTGACCCGGTCGCTCAACGAGTGGGCGAAGAAGGCGGGCGTGCTCCGCGACGCCGACGGCAACCTGTCGGGCGACGACGTCCGCGAGGGCCTCACGGCGGTCGTCAGCGTCAAGCTCACCGATCCGCAGTTCGAGGGCCAGACCAAGGCCAAGCTCGGCAACGCCGAGGTCGCGGGCCAGGTCGAGAGCGCGCTCGCCGACGCGATCGCCCAGCACCTCGAGGAGAACCCGGCCGACGGCCGGCGGATCATCGAGAAGTGCCTGACGGCGGCGCGCGCGCGCGAGGCCGCGCGCAAGGCGCGCGATCTCGTCATCCGCAAGGGCGCGCTCGACGGGATGTCGCTGCCGGGCAAGCTCGCCGACTGCCAGGAACGCGACCCCGCCAAGAGCGAGCTGTACATCGTCGAGGGCGACTCGGCCGGCGGCTCGGCCAAGCAGGGGCGTGACCGGCGGTTCCAGGCGATCCTGCCGCTGCGGGGCAAGCTCCTGAACGTCGAGAAGGCCCGGCTCGACAAGATCCTGAGCTCGGACAACGTCAAGCCGCTGATCATCGCGCTCGGCGGCGGCATCGGCGAGACGTTCGACATCGCCCGGCTCCGGTACCACCGGATCATCATCATGACCGACGCCGACGTGGACGGCGCCCACATCCGGACGCTGCTGCTGACCTTCTTCTTCCGGCACATGCCCGAGGTCGTCGACTCCGGCTTCCTCTACATCGCCCAGCCGCCGCTGTACCGGATCTCGACCGGCAAGGTCACCAAGTACGCCCAGTCCGAGAAGGACCGCGAGCGGGTCATCAAGGAGTTCACGACCAAGAACCTGAGCGTGCAGCGCTTCAAGGGCCTCGGCGAGATGAACGCCGACCAGCTCTGGGAGACGACGATGAACCCGGAGACCCGGACGCTGCTGCGCGTCGAGGTGGAGGACGCCGGCGAGGCCGACTCGATCTTCACGATGCTGATGGGCGAGCGCGTCGAGCCGCGCAAGGACTTCATCAAGACCGAGGCGCGCAAGGTGCAGAACCTTGACATCTGAGCCGGTCCTGACGCTCCCCGACGTTCGCATCGGGGGCGATCGGATCGTGCTGGCGCCGCACAACTGCTTCGCCTGCGGGACGCTGAACACGCACGGACTTCAGCTCGAGCTCCATGCGGGCGGCGAGCGCTGCTGGACGGAGATCACGCTCGATCGCCGGTTCGAGGGCTGGGACGGGATCGCGCACGGCGGGATCGTGTGCACGCTCCTCGACGAGGTGATGGCCTGGGCGCTCGTCGAGCACGACCACTGGGGCGTCACGGCCCGGATGAGCGTCGACTTCAAGCGACCGGTGCCGGTCGGGCGGCCGGTGCGCGCCGAAGGACGGGTGGTCGGCGTCCGGCGCCGGCTCGTGGACGCGGCCGGGATCGTCATCGACCCGGCGACCGGCGAGGTCCTCGCCCGCTCGGAGGCGACCTACGTCGCCGCGCCCGAGTCGCGGAAGGAGGAGCTCAAGGCGCGGTACGCGTTCCGGGTCGTTCCCGACGAGGCTGCCGACACCGGCACTGTCCGGAACGACACGCCCGAGCTGGTGGACGCCGGATGACCGCGGCCACAGCGGATCCCGGGACCGTCTCGCCGGCGACGCAACGCGCCCGCGCCCTGGTCTCCGAGCGGACGCCCGCGGCCCTCGCGCTCGGACGGGAGGCGGGCGACCTCGTCCACGAGCCCGCCGTGCTCGCGACCACCGTCCACGCGGGCCTCGAGCGCCTGGCCGATCCCGAGTACCACGAGGGAATGCACTGGGTCGCCCCGGGGCTGGGGCCGACGCTCGGCGTGCGGCAGCCGCTGCTCGCCGCCGTGAGCCGCGGCCTTCGCGAGGCGATGCGCCAGGACCGGGCGACCACCCTCCTCGACGTCGCCGACGCGCTGCTCCAGGACGAGATCCTCGAGATGCACTGGCTCGCGTACGACCTCCTCGAGCGGGCGATCGTCAGCGAGCCCGAGCGCGCCTGGCAGCGCCTGCGGGTGGAGGCCTCCCGCGCGGGCGACTGGATCACGGTGGACTCGCTGGCCCACGTCGCGGGCCGCGGGATCCTGTCCGAACCCTATCGCTGGGCGGAGCTCGAGCAGCTCGTCTACTCGCCGTCGCGCTGGGAGCGCCGGCTCGTCGGCTCCACGATCGCGACCATCCCCCACGTCGACCGCCGCGCCGGTCGCGAGCCCGACGTCGCCGCCCACGCCCTCCCGATCCTCGCCGACCTGATCGGCGACGCCGACCCCGACGTCCAGAAGTCCATCTCCTGGGCGCTGCGCTCGATGAGCGTGGTCGACCACGACGCCACGATCGCCTTCCTCCGCCGCGAGGCAGCGACCGCCGCGCGCGACGACGACGGCCACCGGGCGTGGGTCGTCCGCGACGCGCTCGAGAAGCTGCCGCCCGAGGAGGCGGCCGAGCTCCGGACGGCCGCCGTGGGTATCCGGAAGCGCCCGGGAGCGCCGTCGACCTCCCGCGCCTCGGCCACCGCCGCGGCGTTCGCCGGGCTCGGGGTGACCGTTCCGCCCGATACGCGCCCGGTCGTGGATCGCGGCTGATGCCCTCGACTGAGCCGACCTTGCCGACCCTCCGCAGGAGAGCCACCACGTGACCGACAACCTGGGCGACATCCGGGCCATCCGACTCGAGGACGAGATGCGTGTCTCGTACCTCGACTACGCGATGAGCGTCATCGTCGCCCGCGCGCTGCCGGACGTCCGCGACGGCCTGAAGCCGGTCCATCGCCGGATCCTGTTCACGATGGGCGAGATGGGGCTCAGCTCGACGAGCTCCTTCCGCAAGTGCGCCGCGATCGTCGGCGAGGTGATGGGCAAGTACCACCCGCACGGCGACGTCGCGCTGTACGACGCGCTCGTCCGGCTCGCCCAGGACTTCTCGATGCGCTACCCGCTGGTCGACGGGCAGGGCAACTTCGGCTCGGTCGACGGCGACACCGCGGCCGCCATGCGGTACACCGAGGCGCGCCTGACCGCGATCGCCACCGAGATGCTGGCCGACATCGACAAGGACACGGTCGACTTCGAGGACAACTACGACGGCACCCAGAAGCAGCCGTCCGTCCTCCCGGCCAAGCTGCCCAACCTGCTCATCAACGGCTCGTCGGGCATCGCCGTCGGCATGGCGACCAACATCCCGCCGCACCACCTCGGCGAGATCGTCGACGCCGTCTTCGCCTACATCGACAACCCGGACATCACGAACGACGAGCTGTGCCAGATCGTCCGTGGCCCCGACTTCCCGACCGGCGGCTCGATCTACCGCTACGAGACCCGCCGCAACCCGCTGACGGGCGAGCAGGAGACGATCGACGCGATCCGCGAGATGTACGCGCACGGCCACGGCCGCGTCGTCATGCGCGGCCAGGTCGCGTTCGAGGAGACCCGCAACGACCGCACGGCGATCATCGTCACCGAGCTGCCGTACCAGGTGAACAAGGCGTCCCTGCTCGAGAAGATCGCGGACCTCGTCAAGGACAAGAAGATCGACGGCATCTCGGACCTGCGCGACGAGTCCGACCGCGACGGGATGCGGATCTACATCGAGATCAAGCGCGACTCGAACCCGCACAAGGTGCTGAACAACCTGTTCAAGCACACGGCGATGCAGACGGCGTTCAACCTCAACATGCTCGCGCTGGTCGACGGCCAGCCGCAGACCCTGCCGCTGAAGAGCGTCCTGCGCCACTACACCGACCACCGGCGCGAGATCGTCCGCCGGCGCACCGAGTTCGACCTCGAGAAGGCGCGCCAGCGAGCCCACATCCTCGAGGGCCTCAAGATCGCCCTCGACAACCTCGACGCGGTCATCGAGACGATCCGCCGCTCGGACGACGTCGACGCGGCGCGCACGAACCTGATGACGCAGTTCGGCCTGTCGGAGCCGCAGGCCCAGGCGATCCTCGACATGCGGCTCGCCCGCCTCGCCGCCCTCGAGCGCAAGAAGATCGAGGACGAGTACCTCTCGGTGATCCAGCTCATCGCCGAGCTCGAGGACATCCTCGCCAACCCCTCCCGGGTCCTGTCGATCATCAAGGACGAGCTGACCGAGCTGAAGCGCAAGTACGCCGGCGAGCGCCGCACCCGCGTCGTCGACGACTCGAGCCGCGAGATGACCGACGAGGACCTGATCGCCGACGAGGACGTCGTCGTGACGATCAGCCGCCGCGGCTACATCAAGCGCCAGCCGGTCGCGACCTACCGCCGCCAGCATCGCGGCGGCAAGGGGATCATCGGCCACGTGACCCGCGAGGAGGACGCCGTCGAGCACCTGCTGGCGGCCAACACCCACGACTGGGCGCTGTTCTTCACCAACCGCGGCCGGGTGTTCTCGGCCAAGGTCCACGCGATCCCGGACGCCTCGCGCCAGGCCAAGGGCATGGCGATCATCAACCTCCCGGGCGTCCAGGTGGAGACGGGCGAGGTCCCGATGGCCACCATCTGCCTGCCCAACTTCGAGCCCGGGCACTTCCTCGTCATGGCGACCCGCAACGGGATCATCAAGAAGACGCCGCTCGAGCAGTTCGAGCGCGTGCGCGCGACCGGCATCCGGGCGATCACGATCAGCGACGGCGACGAGCTGGCCTGGGTCAGCGTCTCGGCGGGCGACGACGACGTGATCATCGCGACGGCGCAGGGCATGCTGGCGCGGTTCTCCGAGGGCGAGGTGCGGCCGATGGGTCGCGACGCCGGCGGGGTGATCGGGATCCGGCTGCTGGCCCGCAAGGACGACAACGTCGTGTCGATGACGGTCGTCAAGCCCGAAGCCGACCTGCTCGTGCTGACCGAGACGGGCTACGGCAAGCGGGTCGCGCTGACCGAGTTCCGACGCAAGCACCGCGGCGGGCAGGGCGTGCGCCTGATCGCGCTCGAAGGGAAGAAGACCGGCCTCGTCGCGGCCGTCCAGCAGGTCACGCCCGAGGACGAGGAGCTGGTCCTGATCTCGGCGCACGGCCAGGTCATCCGGACCGAGACCAACACCATCAACCGCTACTCGTCGAGCGCGCGCGGCGTGATCGTCATGCGGCTCGCGGACGAGGACAAGGTCGTCGCGATCGCCGCGTTCTCGCCCGGGCTGGCGGAGCGGGGTGGCATGGGTGACAATGACGACCCCCAGCCGGACGGTGGCGGATCGGACGGACAGGGGCAGGGTCGCTCGTCTTGACTCCCTTCGGCCAGCGGGAGGCAACCGTGTACGCGGATCAGTTCGAGATCTACCACGGCAACGCCAACCCCGATCTGGCGAGGAAGATCGCCCACTGGCTGAACAGCGAGCCCGGCCAGGCCGAGGTGTTCCAGTTCGCGAACGAGAACATCTTCGTGCGCATCCTGGACAACGTCCGCGAGAAGGACGTGTTCCTCGTCCAGCCGACCAGCCGCCCGGTCAACCAGTCGATCATGGAGCTCCTGATCATGATCGACGCCTTCAAGCGGGCGTCAGCCGGCCGGATCACGGCCGTCGTCCCGTACTACGCGTACGGGCGGTCCGACAAGAAGGACCAGCCGCGGGTGCCGATCACGGCGCGCCTGGTCGCCGACATGATCACGGTCGCCGGCGCGGATCGGATGCTGACGATGGACCTCCACCAGGGCCAGATCCAGGGGTTCTTCAACATCCCGGTCGACGAGCTGACCGCCGTCCACATGCTCAGCCGCTACTTCATCGACAAGCACCTGCCCGAGTGCGTCGTGGTCACCGATCTCGGGTTCGCGAAGCGGGCCCGTGCGTTCGCCGAGATCCTCGACGCGCCGCTGGCCATCGTCGAGAAGCGCCGCCACGGCAACCTCGACCGGGCCGAGGTGATCAACGTCATCGGCGAGGTCCACGGCCGGCGGGCGATCATCGTCGACGACGAGGTGGACACGGCCGGCACGCTGATCGAGACGGTGCGCGCGCTCGAGCGCGAGGGCGTCACCGAGATCTACGCCTGCGCCACGCACGGCGTGCTGTCCGACCCCGCGGTCGAGCGTATCGCCAACTCGAGCCTGCGCGAGCTCGTCATCACCGACAGCGTCCCCCTGCCGCCGTCGAAGATGCTGCCGCAGATCAAGGTCCTGTCCGTCGCGCCGCTGATCGGCGAGGCCATCAAGCGGATCCACCGCGGCGAATCGGTCGGCGCGCTGTTCTCGTCGGAGGTGTCGTTCACCCAGGAGATGCTCCTGTGGGAGGACGGGCCGGGACACGCCGGCGGCAACGCCCAGGCCGACGACGACGACGTACCATCACCGATGCCCGCCTCGGCCGGCGCCTGACCGCACCCACCGGAGACCCATGAGCCTGCAGCTCCACCGCCCCGACGGGAAGGGCGGCCTCGAGCCCCGCGCCGTCACCGACGAGAACTGGCACAACCAGCTCCGCTCGCCGCGCTGGGGCGCGTCGCTCAAGGGCGGCAAGCTGCCCAGGCTCGCGAACCCCGAGATGAACCCGACGTCGACCGCGCGGTCGGTCGCGTTCTGGGTCGCCCTGGGCGTCATCACGTTCGCGATCATCGTCGTCGGCTACGGCAGCAGCTACTTCGCGTACCCGCCGACGCCCACCGCGGCGCCGGTCGTGACCGCGGCGCCCGTCACCGCCGCCCCGGTCGCGTCGCCGGCAGCCAGCTAGCCCGGTCCAGCCGGACACGGCCGAAGGAACCGGATCGCCGCCGCCACCGTCCGGGAGCCACGATGCAACGAGCCCTCATCGCGTCCGGCGTCCTCGGTCTCGGGACCGCCCTCGTGTTCGGCGCCGCCGCCCTCACGGCCTCGCTGTTCCCCAACGGATCCACGGTGGCCGCCGGCTTCAACGGCGGCGACATGATGTTCGCCAAGCCGGCCATGGGCGGGATGGCCGTCCCGATGCCGCCCCAGCCCGTGTTCGCCCAGCCCGACGTCGACGTCGGGGGTGGCGTGCAGGTCGCCGTGCCGGACGTCGCTCCGCTGCCCACCATCGGGCCCGGCCCCACGGATTGAGCCGCACGCCGTGAAGGCCGGGCTCGTCGTCGGTAGCGTCCTCTCGCTGGGCACGGCGTTCGTCTTCGGCGCCGCAGCCGTGACCGCGTCGCTGTTCCCCAACGGCGCGACGGTCCCCGCCGGTGGCATGGACCAGTCGCAGGTCGTGTGGGCACCCAACGGCCGGCTGATCGGCGCGGGGATCAAGCAGCGGGGTCTGCTCATGGGCGCCCCGGTGGTGGTCAACGGGCCTGACGTCCTCGTCGACCCGCTGCCGCCGCCCGTCGTCACGCGCTGATCAGCGTCGCCGGCGCGCCGGGCGGCGCCGGCCGGGGGTTCGGCGTCCCCACCCTATACTCAGCCGGCCATGCGTTTGCTCTCACAATTCTTCGATACCAACGACCGCGAGCTCGCGCGGCTCCAGCCCCTCGTCGACCGCACCAACGAGCTCGAGGACGAGTTCGCCGCCCTGTCGGACGATGAGATCCGCGAGCGGATGGACGTCGTGCGCGCGGAGATCGCCGAGGACGCGGCGCCCGAGGAGCCCTCGGAGGACGAGCTCCACCACCCGGAGCTCGAGCGCCGCAACGACCTCGCGAAGGCCCGTCGCAAGCGCGACAAGGAGCGGCTCCAGGCGGTCCTCGACGACATGATCCCGGAGGTCTTCGCCGCCGGCCGCGAGGCGATGAAGCGGACGATGGGGATGCGCCAGTACGACGTCCAGCTGATGGGCGCGATCGTCCTCCACCAGGGCCGGATCGCCGAGATGCGCACCGGCGAGGGCAAGACGCTGATCCCGACGCTGGCCGCCGTCCTCAACGGGCTGGCCGGGCGCGGCGCGCACGTCGTCACGGTCAACGACTACCTCGCCCGGCGCGACGCGCAGTGGATGGGCCCCGCGTTCCACTTCCTCGGCCTGTCGGTGGGCGTCATCACCCACGACACGTCGTACGTGTTCGAGCCCGGCTTCCCGACGACCGACGAGCGCCTGATCAACCTGCGGCCCGTGACCCGCCGCGAGGCGTACGAGGCGGACATCACCTACGGCACCAACAACGAGTTCGGGTTCGACTACCTGCGCGACAACATGGTCGACACGCTCGAGGGCCGGGTCCAGCGCGAGCGGTCGTTCGCGATCGTGGACGAGGTCGACAACATCCTCATCGACGAGGCGCGGACGCCGCTGATCATCTCCGGCCAGGCCGAGGAGTCGGCGGACCTGTACTTCACGTTCGCCCGGCTGGTGCCCAAGCTGCAGCCCCGGCCCGAGGGCGCCGAGGAGGGCGGCGACTACTTCGTCGACCTCAAGGACAAGGCGGTCTCCCCCACGGAGGAGGGCGTCGACAAGATCGAGAAGCTGCTCGGCATCGAGAACCTGTACGACGCCGACCCGCGGCTCGCCCGCCACTTCGACTCGTCGCTCAAGGCCCACGCGCTGTACAAGCGCGACCGCGACTACATCGTCGAGGACGGCGAGATCGTCATCGTCGACGAGTTCACGGGTCGCAAGATGCCCGGCCGGCGATGGAGCGAGGGCCTGCACCAGGCCGTCGAGGCCAAGGAGGGCCTGCGGGTCCAGCGGGAGAGCCGCACGCTCGCCACGATCACGTTCCAGAACTACTTCCGGCTGTACGACAAGCTCGCCGGCATGACCGGCACGGCCATGACCGAGGCCGAGGAGTTCCACAAGATCTACGCCCTCGAGGTCGTGGCGATCCCGACCCACCGGCCGATGATCCGCGACGACTACCCGGACCTCGTGTACAAGAACGAGACCTCGAAGTTCAACGCCCTGATCGACGAGATCGAGGAGATGACCGGGTCCGGACGCCCGGTGCTGGTCGGCACGGTGTCGGTCGAGAAGTCCGAGGTGCTCTCGACGCTGCTCAAGCGGCGCGGGATCAAGCACGAGACGCTCAACGCCAAGTTCCACGAGAAGGAGGCGGGCGTCGTCGCGCAGGCGGGCCGGTCGGGCGCGGTCACGATCGCGACCAACATGGCGGGCCGCGGCACGGACATCAAGCTGGGCGGCGACCCCGCGGGCATGGCGTCCGAGATCCTCCACAAGAAGGGCCTCAACCCGGCCGAGGTGGACAAGGCGACCTACGACGAGGCGCTCGACGAGGCGAACGCCGTCATCGAGGTCGACCACGACGCCGTCGTCGCCGCCGGCGGCCTGCACATCATCGGCACCGAGCGCCACGAGAGCCGCCGGATCGACAACCAGCTGCGCGGCCGCGCCGCCCGCCAGGGCGACCCCGGCTCGTCGCGGTTCTACCTGTCGCTCGACGACGACCTGATGCGCCGGTTCGCCTCCGACCGCGTCGCCGGCCTGATGGAGCGGATGGGCCTCGAGGACGACGTCGCGATCGAGTCGCGGCTGGTGTCGCGCACGATCGAGAGCGCGCAGACCCGCGTCGAGGGCTTCAACTTCGACATCCGCAAGCGCGTCGTCGAGTTCGACGACGTGATCAACAAGCAGCGCGAGACGATCTACGCCGAGCGCGACAAGGTCCTGCGCAACGAGGACCTGACCGAGACGGTCCGCCAGTTCCTCGACGCCGAGATGGACGCGCTGGGCGACCAGTACGCGGGCGACGCGTCCCCCAGCGAGTGGAACCTCGAGGGCCTGTCGGCCGCGCTCGCACGCGCTGGGGCTCGACGGGCCGGGCTCGTCGGAGGCCGACCTCGACGAGGTCGCGGTGACGCGCGAGGAGCTGGTCGAGCACATGCGCCAGCTCGCCGACGACCAGCTCGAGGCCCGCGAGCAGGAGCACGGCGAGGAGGTCTGGAGCCAGGTCGAGCGGTTCGTGCTGCTGCGCACGATCGACAGCCTGTGGGTCGAGCACCTCACCGAGCTCGACGACATGCGCCGCGGCATCGGCCTCCGGGGCTACGCCCAGCAGGACCCGCTGAACGAGTTCCGCCGCGAGGCGTACCGCCTGTACGAGGAGCTGAGCGGGCTCATCCAGCGCCAGGTCGCCACGACGATCTTCCGGGTGACCGTCCGGCGCGAGCCGGAGACGGTGCCGCTGCCCGGCCCCGGGCAGCCGGCCCGGCTGGACGGCGGCGCGGCCCACGACCATCGGCACGGGCGCGTCGATCGCCGCGCAGACGAACGGCACGAACGGCTCCGACGGGTCCGGCGGCGCTGCGGCCCGGCCCGCCGCGACCCGTGCGGCCCTCGCGGCCGGCGGCGCCGCGCTGCGGCGACCGGAGACGGCGCCCATGGCCGGCCTGCCGTCCGACCCGATGCGCGGGGCCCGCGAGGTGCCGGGTGACGCCGCGGCGGCCGGCGGCGTTCGCCAGGGCTTCACCCCGTCGGGTGCCCGCATCGGGCGCAACGAACCATGCTGGTGCGGATCGGGGCAGAAGTACAAGAAGTGCCACGGGGCCTGACCCGGTCCAGACGCGGCGACCTCGTGCGGCTGTTCATCGTCTCCGGCCTCGCCGTCGCGGTGGTGACGGCCGTCGCGGCCGTCCGGATCTGGCAGCAGGGCGACCAGGACGAGCAGCGACGGGCCGACGCGATCGTCGTGCTCGGGGCGGCGCAGTACGACGGGCGGCCGTCGCCCGTGTTCGAGGCTCGCCTCGACCACGCGGTGCAGCTGTGGAAGTCCGGGATCGCCGACTCGTTCGTGGTCACGGGCGGCAAGCTGCCCGGCGACCGCACCACCGAGGCGGCCGTCGCCCGCAAGTACGCGCTCAACCACGACGTCCCCGACGGCTCGATCTGGGGCGAGAACGAGGCCCACAACACGCTCGACTCGCTGCGGGCGGTCGCGGCGGAGATGAAGCAGCGCGGCCTCAAGTCGGCGGTGTTCGTCTCCGATCCGACCCACATGCTGCGGGTCCTCCGGATCGCGCACGACCTCGGGCATCGAGGCGTACGGGTCGCCCACGCCCACCTCCCCGGTGGAGCAGGACCTCGGTCGCCGGCTGTCGGCGACGGTCCACGAGCTGGGCGCGCTCGCGGTGTACTTCGTCACCGGCGGGGCGCCGGCGGTGGAGCAGCCCGGGAGCTGACCTCGGGCTCCGCTGGCGACGGCCGCGCGACCCTCTCCGGGCGGCCGTTCAATGCCACGCAAATCTCCGCACGAAATTCCGGTCCAACCCCTTGGCGTGAACGTGAGCCCACCCTATACTCGGGTTCAGTCCTTCGCCCCCCAGGGATCGGCGTCGCCCAGCCCATCGCCCCCTGTCCAAGCCCTGACGCTGCATCCCATCCGTCACGCTCGATCGACAGCGAAGGCTGAGAGTGAGGGAGCATGTGAAGCAGGCCGAGGAAGCCCAGTTCGTGGACCTGATCGCGTGTGAACGCGATTGCCGGAACTGCAGCTACGCCGTTGCGCTCGATTGCGACGGCAACTGCGGCGTCTGCCCTCATAACAGCTACTGTCCCTGCGTGAACCCCGTCGTCGCCCGGAGCAAGACCGCCCTTCGGCTGATCGAGCTCCGTCCGATCCTGCTCCACGACCTCCAGGTGCGCTCCTAGGTGGACGCCGCGTCCACGCGCGACCTGGCCGAGCGGATCCGGTCGACCTCGGGGCGTCTTTGACCTCGCCACCAAGGAGGCGCGCGTCACCGAGCTCGACGCGCGCGCCAGCGAGGCCGGCTTCTGGGACGACCAGCGGGCCGCCCAGAAGGTCCTCCGCGAGGCCGAGGGCCTGCGCGAGGAGGTCGCCCTGTGGCGAGGCCTGGAGAAGCGCGCCGGCGACCTCGTCGAGCTCCTGAGCCTGCTCGAGGAGACGCCCGACCCCGACACCGAGGCGGACGTCGAGCGCGAGGCCGACGCCCTGGGCAAGGAGTTCGCGCGCGAGCGGACGCTCCTCCTGTTCTCCGGCGAGTACGACGCGAAGAACGCGGTGCTCACGATCAGCGCGGGCGCGGGCGGCACCGAGGCGACCGACTGGGCGGACATGCTGCTGCGGATGTACCTCCGCTGGGGCGAGCGCCACCGGTTCAAGACCGACGTCGTCGACTCCACCGAGGGCGAGCAGGCGGGGATCAAGAGCGCGACCGTGACCGTCGACGGGCGGTTCGCCTACGGCTGGCTGCGCGCCGAGCGCGGCGTCCATCGCCTCGTGCGCATCAGCCCCTACGACGCGCAGAAGCGGCGCCAGACGACCTTCGCCCTGGTCGAGGTCATGCCCGAGGCCGACGAGGACGTCGCGATCGAGCTCAACTGGGACGAGATCCGGGTCGACACGTTCCGCTCGTCGGGCGCCGGCGGCCAGCACGTCCAGAAGACCGAGTCGGCGATCCGCCTCACCCACCTGCCGACCGGGATCGTCGTGACCTGCCAGAACGAGCGATCCGCCACGCAGAACCGCGAGCTCGCGATCCGGGTCCTCAAGTCCCGCCTGCTCGAGCTGGAGCTCGAGAAGCGCGAGGAGGAGCTGCGCAAGCTGCGCGGCGAGCACGTCACGGCCGGCTGGGGCAACCAGATCCGCTCCTACGTGCTGCACCCCTACCAGATGGTCAAGGACCTGCGCTCGGGCTACGAGACCTCCAACACGGGCGCGGTGCTCGACGGCGACCTCGACGCCTTCATGCAGGCGGAGCTCGAACGGGTCGCGACCGGCCGCCCGCCGTCGCGCCGACGCCGACGCCGACACGGACGAGTAGCCGTGCCGCCGCCCGCCGCAGTCAGGTACCGGCCTGGGATCGAGGCCGACCTCGAGGACTGCATGCGGATCTGGCGGGTGGGGATCGAGGACTACCAGGGACGCCTCAACCAGCCGGCGATGCCCGATGACCTCGCGCCGCTCCGCCGGCTCCTGCTGCACCTGCTGACGACCGATCCGGACCGGTTCTGGGTCGCGGAGCGCGGCGACGGCACCGTCGTCCCCGACCGCACGGCCGGCCTCGTCGGGTTCGCCAGCGCCTCGCTGCGCGAGGGCCTGTGGTTCCTCGCGATGCTGTTCGTGGATCCGGCGATGCAGGCGGACGGGATCGGGCAGGCGCTGATGGACCGGACCCAGGCGGGGCGTGACGTCGACCCGGGCGGGCCGGCGATCCCCACGCCCGACGACCCGCTCGACTCGGGCATCCATACCTGGGGCATGTGCACCGACGCGGTGCAGCCGATCTCGAACGGCCTGTACGCGCGACGCGGGATGGTCCCGCGGATCCCGATCTGGCGGCTGTTCGGCGAGGTCCGGCGGTGGTCGGCGGTCCCGCGGCTCCCCGACACGCTGACGGCGGTGCCGTTCGAGGCGGTCGAGCAGGCGAGCGCGGACGGACCCGGGCGCCTCGCCGCCGTCCTCGACGAGTTCGACCGCGGGCTCCTGGGCTCGGCCCACGCCGCCGACCACGCCTTCCTGCGCCGGGACGGCCGGATCGGCTTCCTCGTTCGCGACCGCAGCGGCGGGACCGTCGGCTATGGCTACGGGTCCGGCGTCGGACGCCTGGGGCCGGTCGCGGCCGTCGACCCCGAGCTCATCCCGGCCCTGATCGGGACCGTGATCCGCGACACGCCCGCCCTCGGGGCGGTCGCGCTGTGGGTCCCGGGCACCGCCGCGCCGGCGATGCGCGGGCTGCTCGACGCGGGCCTGCGGATCGACGGCTTTCCCGGGATGATCTGCTGGTCGCGCGCCGACCACCCGTTCGACCGCTACCTCCCGATCTCGCTCGCGATCCCGTAGGCTCGGGCCAGGCCCGGATCCGCCCAGGTTTGCCGGTCCCGGCACCGGGTGTTAGCCTCGCCGCGACGTGGCCTCACCGACCGTGCCCGTGGGTGGAGTCGTCACTCCGCCCGGCACCCCGAGCGGCAACCCCACCGGCAGCCCGGTCCCCGCGTCGACCCTTCCGTCACCGAGCGAACCCTTGACCGTCGCCCCGAGCCCGACGCCGTCCCTGCGCGATCGCCTGACCGGTCGGCCGCGCCCGAGGCCGGACGACCAGCCGGTCGTCGTCCTGCACGACGTCACGATGCGCTACCCGAACGGCAAGGAGGCGCTCAAGGACGTCGAGCTCGTCGTGCCCGAGGGCGACTTCGTGTTCCTCGTCGGGCCGTCGGGCGCGGGGAAGTCCACGCTGACGAAGCTGCTGATCCGCGACGAGCTGGCGACCAAGGGGATGGTCGTCGTCGACGGCGACGACCTCGCCCGCCTCAGCCGGCGCCAGGTCCCGAAGGTGCGCCGCAAGATCGGGATCGTGTTCCAGGACTTCAAGCTGCTGCCGCGCAAGTCGGTCTGGGAGAACGTCGCGTTCGCGCTCGAGGTCACCGGGACGCCGCGCCGCAGGATCCGGCCGGCCGTCGACCGCGTGCTCGCCCTCGTCGGCCTCACGGGGCAGGCGGAGCAGGTGCCGACCCAGCTCTCGGGCGGCGAGCAGCAGCGCACCGCGATCGCCCGGGCACTCGTCCACGACCCGCGGATCATCATCGCGGACGAGCCCACGGGGAACCTCGACCCCGTCATCAGCTGGGAGATCATCCAGCTGCTGCTGCGGATCAACGAGATGGGCGTCACGATCCTGATGGCGACCCACGACGCGGAGATCGTCACGTCGCTGCGCCGCCGGGTCGTCGCGCTCGAGGACGGGCGGATCATCCGCGACGACACCGCGGCCACGTACCACCGCGAGGACTGAGGCGTGATCCCGTTCGTCGCGTTCTCGCTCCGGCGGGCCTGGCAGGGCTTCTGGCGCAACGCGCTGATGAGCCTCGCGGCGACGCTGACGATGGTCCTGATGCTGCTGCTGCTGGCCGGCTTCTTCGTCCTCCAGAACGTGCTGCTCGCCAGCCTGTCGTTCGTCGAGCAGAAGGTCGAGGTCGTCGCCTACATCCAGAACAACGCGACGCCGGACCAGGTCGACACGCTGGTCGCGTCGGTCGGCGCGATGCCCGAGGTGGCGTCGGTCGAGTTCGTGTCGCGCGACGAGGCGCTGACCCGGTTCAAGGCGGCGCAGGCGGCCCAGGGCCGGCCGGACATCACGGCCTCGCTGGACTCGAACCCGCTGTACGCGAGCGTCAACGTGAAGCTCCGCAGCCCGACGGACCTGGACGCGGTCACGACCGCCCTGCACGACGACCCGCTGGTCCGCAGCGTCCTCAACATCGAGGCCCTGGTCGATCGCGTGATCACCGTCACGAGCTTCGTCCGGACCGCGGGGGTCGTCATGGTCGCGATCGTCGGGGTGATCGTGCTGTTCATCATCGTCAACACGATCCGGCTCGCCGTCGTGGCGAGGGCCGAGGAGATCGAGATCATGCGGCTGGTCGGCGCGTCGGACGCGTTCATCCGCTGGCCGTTCGTGTTCGAGGGCGCGCTGGTCGGGCTGTTCGGCGCCGTGCTCACGCTGGCCCTGCTCGCGGTCGCCGCGGAGCCGCTGTCGCAGGCGATGGTCGGGTTCTTCAACGTGCTGCCGCTCGAGCTCGGTTCGGTCGGCCGGGACACCGCGGCCCTGGTCCTGGCGACCGGGCTCGGGCTCGGCGTGCTCGGCTCGTGGGTGTCGGTCCGGACGTACCTCATCCGCTGATCGATTCCGGTGCCATGGGTCACCGGTACCAGCGCCAGTTTGACGGCGCAGATGTACGCTGACGCCCCGCGCTTCCGTCCAGCGCCCGTCACCCGGAATCCCAATGAGTCTGAACCCCCCGCTGCCGTCGCAGGAGCCGACGGCGGAGGTCCCTGTCGCGACCCTTGTGCGGGCCGCAACGGGTGACCCGACCTCGCCGTTCGACCCCTCGGTGGATGCGCGCGCGGACCCGACGACGTCGCGGCGAACCCGGCGAGCGAGGTCGCGCCGGCGGCGGGCGGCGTCCCGGCGCCGAGGTCGGCCGTCGCGGCGAGCCGCGCGGGCATCTTCCTCGCCGCCGTCGCGCTGGTCGCGGTCCTGGCCGGCAGCGCGATGTTCTTCGCCGGCTTCTCGCTCGGCCGGCAGTCCGCGCTGACGCCCGGCACGCCGTCGGGCGACGCGGACGCCTTCCAGCCGTTCTGGGACACGTACTCGGCGATCACCGACCGGTACGCGGGGGGCTCGGTCGACCGCAAGTCGCTCGTCGAGGGCGCGATCAAGGGGATGATCGGCGCGCTCGACGACCCGTACTCGCAGTACCTGACCTCGGACGAGTTCCGGTCCTCGCTGCAGGGGATCTCGGGCCAGTTCGAGGGCATCGGCGCGACCATCGGCACGGTCGACCGGGTCGGGGCGACCGCCTCCTGCACCACGCTCTCGGACGACTGCCGCCTCGCGGTCGTCGCGCCGCTGACGGGCTCGCCGGCGCAGAAGGCCGGGCTGCAGCCGGGCGACGTGATCGACCAGATCGACGGCGCCACGCTGGCGGGCCTCAGCGTGGACCAGGCGCGGGGCAAGGTCCGGGGCCCCAAGGACACGACGGTCACGCTGCGGATCCGGCGCGGGACGAGCTCGCCGTTCGACGTCCCGATCGTGCGCGCGGTCATCGTCCAGCCCGAGGTCGAGACGGACACGCTCGCCGGCGGCAAGGTCGGCTACATCAAGCTGGCCGGGTTCTCCGATCGCTCGGCGGGCGAGTTCGACGACGCGCTCAAGGCGGCGCTGGGGCGCGGCGAGCGCCAGCTGATCGTCGACCTGCGCGGCAACCCCGGCGGGTTCGTCACCGCGGCCCGCGAGATCGCCAGCGAGTTCCTCGCCGACGGCCCGATCTTCTGGCAGCAGGACGCCGACGGCAACCTGACCGAGACGGCCGCCCGGCCCGGCGGGGCCGCCACCGACCCCTCGATCCAGCTCGTGCTCCTCGTCGACGGCGGCTCCGCGTCCGCGTCCGAGATCGTCGCCGGGCGCGCTCCACGATCGCGGACGGGCGACGCTGGTCGGCACCAAGACCTTCGGCAAGGGCACGGTCCAGCAGTGGACGCAGCTCGAGGACGACAGCGGCGGCTTCCGCCTCACGATCGCCAAGTGGCTGACGCCGGACAAGACGTGGATCCACGGCAAGGGCATCGTGCCCGACGTCGTCGTCACCGACCCGCCCGCCAAGCCCGGCGACGATCCGGTGCTCGACGCCGGCCTCAAGGTGCTGGGCGACGAGCCCGACGGGTCCGAGGTCGTCCGACCCGCCGCGTAGGGCGTCGGGGCGGCTCGTTTCGGGCCTCTCCCGCCGCACGAACCACCCGCTTGCACACGCGCGCCGCATCGGGTAGGGTCGATATGAACGAAAGGAGGTGATGTGCAGTGATCGACAGTTGTAGTTGCTGCACCACCTCGGCGGAGATCGTCGCTTAGGGACGATCCCGACGAGTGGTCGGTAGCAATTCGAACGCCGGTCCGGAAACGGGCCGGCGTTCGTGCGTCCCGCGCCGGGCGGACCGCGTCTCCGTGCGACACTCCCACCCCTGACCCAGCGAGAGGAGCCTCCCCATGGGCGAGACCATCGCCCAGAACCGACGAGCGACCCACGAGTACACGGTCGACGAGACCTTCGAGGCCGGGATCGTCCTTCGTGGCACCGAGATCAAGAGCATCCGCGCTCACAAGGTGAGCCTGGCGGACGCCTACGCGCGCATCGATCGCGACGAGGCCTGGATCGTCGGGCTCCACATCGCGCCCTGGGAGAACGCCGACGTCCGGTTCAACCACGAGCCGAAGCGGGCGCGCAAGCTCCTCCTCCACCGCGAGGAGATCGACGAGCTGCTGGGCAAGACCAAGGCCAAGGGCCTGACGCTCGTCCCGCTCCGCCTGTACATCAACGACCAGGGCAAGGCGAAGGTGCTGCTCGGGCTCGCGAGGGGCAAGCAGACCTGGGACCGCCGCCGGGAGATCGCCGAGCGCGACGCCAGGCGCGAGACCGAGCGCGCCGTGGCCGACGCCCGGCGACGGTAGGCCGATGCGGCTCGCGCGGATGATCCAGGCGGTCGACGCCCACGCGGCGGGCGAGCCGGGCCGGGTCATCGTCGGCGGCGTGCTCGACGTCCCGGGGGCGTCGATGTTCGAGAAGATGCGCCACCTCGCCGAGCACGGCGACGAGCTGCGCAGGCTCATGCTCCGCGAGCCTCGCGGCTACCCGGCCCTGTGCGCGAACGTCGTCCTGCCGCCGACCCATCCGGACGCCGACGCCGGCTACGTGATCATGGAGCAGGTCGAGTACCCGGGGATGTCGGGCACCAACACGATCTGCGTGGCGACGGTCCTGCTCGAGACGGGGATGCTGCCGATGACCGAGCCGATCACGGAGATCGCGCTCGAGGCGCCGGCCGGGCTGATCCGGATCCGCGCGACGTGCGCGGGCGGCAAGGTCACCGGCGTCACGTTCCGCAACCTGCCGGCGTTCGCGACCCACCTCGACACCCCGATCGAGGTCCCGCAGCTGGGCACGGTGACGGTCGACGTCGCCTACGGCGGGCATGTTCTACGTGATCGCCGACGCCGAGGCGCTCGGGTTCCGGCTGACGCCCGACGAGGGCCGCGACATCACCCGGGTCACCGAGATGATCAAGGCCGCGGCCCGCGAACAGCTGCCGGTCGTCCACCCCGAGCAGCCGGGCTTCGCCGGGATCACGATCGGCCAGCTGTCGGGCCCGCCGCACGATCCCCGGAACTCGCGGCGGAACGTGGTCACGATGTCGACCGGCGAGCTCGACTGGTCGAAGCCGTCGACCTGGACGGGCGTGATCGACCGGTCGCCGTGCGGGACCGGGACGTGCGCGAAGATGGCCGATCCTGCACGCGAAGGGCGAGCTCCGCGCCGGCGACGAGTTCCGCCACGAGGGCATCCTCGGGACGGTGTTCACGGGCAGGGTCGAGGAGGAGACGCGGATCGGAGACCGGGCCGCGATCGTCCCGTCGATCACCGGGACCGCGTGGATCACCGGCTTCGCGAGCTACGTCGTCGATCCCACCGACCCGTTCCCGGAGGGGTACACCGTCGGCGACCTCTGGGCGTAGGCGGCGCATCCGCGTCTACCGCAGCAGGTAGCGGCGGCTGAGGGGGACCTCGGAGACCGGCGCGACGGCGAGCGGCCGTCCGTCGATCGAGACCGCACCCGAGCGGACGTCGATCTCGACCGGGGCCGTCGCGCGGTTGGCGTGGAGCGAGGCGCGGGTGAGCCCGCGGACCCCGCCGATCGGCACCAGCACCCGGTTCGTGCCCAGGCGGCGGGCCAGCGACGAGCGATCGACGGACGTCGAGACGAACGTGACCGCGACCCTGGGCGCCGCCGTCGGGACGCCGGCCCAGTCCGCGCGGTAGCGGGTGGGCTCCGCGCGCTCGAGCGTCGCGTTGCCCTCGCCCAGCGGGCCCCAGGCGGGGAAGCCGCCCTTGAACACCCACTCGGGCTTCACGCCGAAGAACCCGGGCTTCCACATGACGAGATCGGCCAGCCGGCCCGGTCGCAGGGAGCCGACGTGGTCCGCGAGGCCGTGCGTGATCGCGGGCTCGATCGTCACCTTCGCGAGGTAGCGCAGCACGCGCGCCGTGTCGTCGCGGTCGTCCGGGTCGTCGAGACCCGGGTCGGCGGGCAGGCCCGGGATGCCCTCGGCGGCCTCGGACCGGCGCCACGCCTTCATGACGTGGGCCAGCTGGAACGTCCGACGGACGGTCTCGCCGATGCGCCCCATCCCCTGCGAGTCGGAGTTCACGATCGCGATCGCGCCCAGCTCGTGGAGCGGTCCCTCGGCGGCCATCCGGGCCTCGAGCACGCGCTCGCGGACGAGCTCGAGGTCGCCCGGCACCGTCCACGAGAGCCCGTGGTTGAGCACGGTCATCGGGACGTGCTCGACCGCCGTGTGGACGCCGAACGGCAGCGTCGGCGTGGTCGACGAGCACAGGATCGACGGCTCGCGCACGAGGCCGAGCAGGTCGGGGACGTGGCCGCCACCGGTGCCCTCGACGTGGTAGGCGTGGACCGTCCGGCCGGCGATCGCCGCCACCGTGTCCTCGAGCTCGGCGGACTCCTGGAGCCCGTCGGTGTGGAGGCTCAGCGTCAGGTCCCGCGCCTCGACGTACCGCAGCACGTGATCGATGAGCTCGGGGTAGGCGCCGTTGTCCTCGTGGATCTTGAACCCCAGCGCGCCGGCGTCGACCAGCGCGTCGAGGTGCCCGTCCTCGGTCGCCCGCGCACCCGCCTGCATCCCGATGTTCAGCGGCCAGCCCTCGAGCCCGGCCAGCGTCCGCTCCATCGCGAACGGCGGCTCCTCGAACCCGGCCGTGATCAGGGTGGTGACGCCGGCCGACAGCGCGGGCGGCAGGAGCTCGGGGCTGATCGTGTGGACGTGGGTGTCGATGGCGCCCGGCGTCACGATCAGCCCGTAGGCCATGAACGACTTGGTATGCGGGCCGATGACGAGGTCGATGCCGTCCGTGATCGCGGGGCTGCCCGCCCGCCCGACGCCGGCGATCCGGCCGTCCTTGATGCCGATGTCGGCCTTGACGACGCCGAGCACCGGGTCGACGACGAGCGCGCCGGCCAGGACGACGTCGAGCTCCGACGGTCCGGACGCCTCGTCCCACTGCGCGATCCGGCTGCGCAGGTTCTTGGCGTAGCCCCAGACCGGCTCGTCGCCGCGTGCCGTCCGGTCCTCCGCGACCCGGATCCAGAGGTCCGTGTCGCCGAGCCGGACCCGGTCGCCGGTCGTCGGGCCATAGCGCGCCCGGTACTCCCTGGCGGAGAGGCGGGTCATCGCTCCGTGCCCCGCGCGCCGGCGTAGCGCACGAGGCGCACGGTCTTCGTCTCGCCCGGCTCCCATCCCGTCCAGGCGCCGGCCGCGAGGTCGAGGTGGAACCCCCGCGCCGCGGCGCGATCGAACTCGAGGCGCGGGTTCACCCGGTCGAACGGGTAGTGCGAGGAGATCCGGATCCGCCGCCGCGACCGGCTCGTCACCGGCCAGCTCGACGGTCTCCCGGCCCTCGTTGAGCACGACGTCGGACGGGTCGCCGATCAGCAGCGCGCCCGGTCCGAGCGGGTCCTTGCGCGTCGCCGCGACCCAGCGGATCGACGAGCGCGACGACCCGCGCGCCGTCGCCCATGAGCACCTCGAGCCGGACCTCGTCGAGCAGCTCGCGTACCCCGTCGAGCACGTCGGACGGGTCGACCGCCGCCCGCCCGGCCGCCTCGACCGCGTCGTACCCGGCGCCGGCGCGGGCCGCCTCGAGCATCGCGTCGCAGATCAGCGCGACGGCCTCGGGGTGGTTGAGGCGGAGGCCCGCGGCGCGTCGTCGACGGGCCAGCTCCGCGGCGGCGAACAGCTGGAGCCGCTCTTCCTCCCACGGGATGAGGCGCATCGGGCGATGGTACCGAGCGGACTACCCCGCCGACCCGGCCGTCTCGTCCTCGTCCAGCCGAGGCCGCCCCAGACCACGCGCTCCCAGCCGGTCTCGGGTGACCTCAGGCCGGGCGGAGGTCACTTCCGGCGGATCAGCGCCGCGACCAGCGCCAGCACCGCGCTCAGCACGACGACGTGCGAGACGAGGATCGCGGCCAGCGACGTCAGCAGCGGGTGCAGCATCGTCCGATCCTACGCCAGCGAGGCCGGAATCGTTCCGACGAGATTCGGCGACAAGCGATCAGTCGTAGTGGGCGTACAGGTCGCGCACGAACCAGATCTCGCCCGCGTGGAACAGCAGCTCCTTGCTGACCCACCAGACGATCTCGATCAGCGGCAGCTCGGGATCGAGGCCGTCCGGATAGGCGCTCCGGCCGACGGTGTCGAGGTCCTCGTCGGTCATGACGGCGAGCCCGTCGCGCCAGGCCGAGATCCCCGCCTTCGCGAACGCCACGCCCTCGGCGGCGGTCATCGGCCAGGTGAGGTCGCCGCGCTTGAGGGAGTGGCTGCCGACGAGCCAGTCGGCGCGCTGCATCAGCCCGTCGCCCAGGTGGCCCAGCGACCAGGCCAGCGTTCGCGGCGGCGCGCCGCCGCCGGTCGGGGCCCAGACCTCGGCGTCGGGCGTGGGCTTGCCGTCGACGAGGCGAACGGTCCAGACCTCGGCGGCGGGCTCCCAGACGTACTCCTCGTCGGTCAGGCCGTCGAGCCGTTCGTAGAGCACCTCCGTGATGTAGTCCCACTGGGCGAGGAAGGGGGCGAGCCGGGCGGGGGTGGTGTGCGTCGTGTCGTGCATGCACCCAGCGTCGGGCGCTACGTCAAGGCCGTCCAGTCGCCGATCCATTTCGCCGCTTGACATGCAACTGTTCGGTTGCATATCATCGCCGGCGACATGGATGCCGTCTTCGTCGCCGTCGCCGACCCCACCCGCCGCGTGCTGCTCGAGCGCCTCCGCCACGGCGGGGCGGCCTCGATCCAGGCGCTCGGGGAGGGGCTGCCGATGACGCGCCAGGCGGTGACCAAGCACCTCGACGTCCTCCGGGACGCCGGCCTCGTGCGGGTGCGCCGTGACGGGCGCGAACGCCTGCACGAGCTCGAGCCGGCGCCGCTGCAGGCCGTCGACGACTGGCTGAAGCCATACGCCGAGGCCTGGGACGAGCGCCTGGCCGCGCTGCGCCGCCACCTCGGAGAGGAGTGACATGCCCACCACGACCATCGCCGCGATCGACCGCCAGCTCGACTTCCGGGCCTCGCCGGAGCGCCTGTGGCGCGCCCTGACCGAGGACGGGGAGCTCGCCTCGTGGTTCGGGCAGCGGGCGCAGCTCGACCTCCGGGCGGGCGGCGATGGCTGGCTCGAGTTCGAGGGGTACGGCCGCGTGCCCGTCCGGATCGACGTCTTCGAGCCGGTGACCCGGCTGTCGTGGCGCTGGGGCGACGCCGGCAAGTCGGTCGACGAGGGCTCGACGCTGGTCGAGTTCCGGCTGGAGCCGCTCGCCGGCGGCGGGACGCGGCTCCACCTCCGCGAGTCGGGCTTCGAGCGCGAGGACAGCCGCTGGAGCAACACCGAGGGCTGGGTGACCGAGCTGGCCGAGCTCGCCAGGCACGTCGCGGTCGAGCCGTTCGAGGCCGGCATCCGCCGGACCTACGCGCTGACGTCGCCGCTCGACCGCGTCTGGCGCGCGTTCAGCGAGCCGGCCGAGCTCGGCGCCTGGTGGGCGGGCACGCCCGATCTCGAGATCCGGCCCGGCTACGAGGGCTGGTTCGTCTGGCCCAGCGAGGGCGGCCGGTTCGCGATGCGGTTCGAGGCCGTCGAGCCGCCGCGCTACCTGTGCTGGACCTGGACGCCCGTGCCGGACGTCCCGCTCGCGCGAGGCGACGACCGTGCTGCGGACCGAGTGGACGCTCGTCCCGCGCGAGGACGGTGGGACCGACCTCCACCTGTTCGAGAGCGGCTTCACCGAGCCCACCGGCTTCGGCATGAACAGCGGCGGCTGGGACGACGACATCCTGCCGGCGCTCCGCCGACACCTCGGCGAGGCGTCCTGACCGCGGCCCAATCATTCGCGCCCGGCCGACGCGGTTCACCGCGAGTCGGCCGGGCGCATCCGCCTTCCGTCTGGCCGTCCGACGGGCCTCGCCCGACCGGGAACCGGGTCAGATACCACCCCGGGGAGTGGTATCACGCGAGCGGCAGCGGATTCCGGCCGGTTTCGCCTCCACTCACCACGCCGGGTAGTGGCTGACCGGGAATCGGCCGGCCGGCCGCGTACACCACTCCACCTGGGCGTATCTGACGGGATCCACGCGCCGACAGTCCCAACAGCCGGCCCTCCTCGACGCGAGTGCTAGGATTCCGGCTCCGAACAGCGGTTCGGTTCTGTGGGGATGCGTGGTCTCGACAGGGCTTGGCTGCCTGGGAACGCGAGCCGAGGTGCCGTCAGGCCTCGTTAAACCGGCGGCAAAACGAAGTAACTGCCAACAAGCAGCCTGCTCTCGCCCTCGCGGCTTAGGCCGTAAGGTGAGCGTGGAAGCGGCCTCCCCTCCGCGGGCCGTGGAAGCGTCACTTAGCGGAGGTGCAGCCCGGATGAGGCTACGTAGTCCGGAGCGAAGCCCGATCTAGGGACACGCAGATGGGCCGGATGGCAGCCTGCCGATGGGCGTCCGACCGGCTGACGAAAATCATCGGACACGCTCGTAGCTGGTCCCAGGCGAAGGGTTCTGGACGGGGAGTTCGACTCTCCCCCATCTCCACCACCACTCTCACCTCGTCGGGGAGTGGCCCTCCCGTCGACGACAGGAGGGCCGCCGCAGTGAAGTGGGTCACGCGCGAACACCCCAGGACCGACCGGATCGCCTGCCCCTGGCTGATCCGCAAGTTCATCGACCCCGCGGCCGAGATCGTCTACGTCCGCCACGACCAGGTGCTCCCGTACGCCGAACGTGAGCACGCCACGAGCTTCGACGCACCGGGCGCCCGGTATACGCACCGTGACGGCCTGTGCTCGTTCGAGGTGCTCATCGAGGCGTACGACCTGCGGGCCGATCCGGCCCTCATGCTGATGGCCCGGGTCATCCACGGGGCCGACGTCTCAGAGGACATCGAGGCGACGCCGCAGTCGGCCGGCCTGCTTGCGATCGCCGACGGCTTCGCGCTGCTCGAGGTCGACGACCAGCGCCAGCTCGAGCTCGAGCTCCCGGTCTACGACGCCCTGTACGCCTGGGCGGAGCATCAGGTCGCGGCCGGCTGAGGCCGAGCCGCGCGGCGCGGGCGTCGCGACGGCCGAGCGTCACGTCGGCGCGGAAACCGAGGCCCTACAGGACGCCGAGCCCCTCGGCGAGCAGGAACACCCCGAACACGACGAACGCGATCGCCGCGAACACCTTGATCGCGCGCTCCGGGAGCCGCGTCCCGAGGAGCGCGCCGATGCCGATCGCGAGGGCGTCCGCCGCGACCATCCCGGCCGTCGAGCCCAGCCACACCCCGATCGGCTCCTCCGTCGTCGCGAGCGTGATCGTCGCGAGCATCGTCTTGTCGCCGAGCTCCGCGAGGAAGAACGCCGTCCCGATCGTCAGGACGGCCCAGCGCCCGCCGCGCTTCGCGCGCGCCTCGTCGTCCTCGCCCAGCTCGTCGCCGCGGATGGTCCAGGCCGCGAACACGAAGAACGCGACGCCCGCGACCACCTGGATCAGCGACGTGGGAGCGCCAGGGCGAACAGCGATCCGACGAGCACGGATCCGGCGTGGACCAGCAGCGTGGCCAGCGTGACGGCCACCAGCACGGTCAGCGCCCGATACCGGGTCGCGAACGTCATCGCCATCAGCTGGCTCTTGTCGCCGAGCTCGGCGAGGAAGATGACGCCGAACGAGAGGAGGAACGCGTGCATGAGAGGCCCCAAATGTGAGCGCAGCATTCGCTGACGAGCGACGTGGGCCGACGCATATCGCTGGCCACGCCGCCCCCTCGAACGCGCCCCTCATCGTCACACGATCGGGATGTCGTCGATGGAGCCCTAGCCGCCCGGATCGGCGACGAGCAGCCCATCGTCGATCGCCCACGACAGCCGGACGCGATCGCCGCGCTTGAGCTCGCGGCCGCTGCGCTCGCGCGGCTCGCGTACCGCAACCCGCTCGCCGCCCTCGAGCGTCAGCTCGTACTTCGTGTCCGGCCCGAGGTTGAGCACCTCCCCGACCGTCGCGTCGACGACGTTCGCCCCGGGCGACGCGCCCGCCGCCGGGTCCACGATCCGCGTCCGCTCCGGTCGGATGACGATGGCCGCGGCGGCGCCGGCCTGGAGAGACGCCTGCGCGGCCGCCAAAGGTCCGACACGCCAATGCGCGGCGCCGCGCGTCATCCAGCCGCCGTCCACACCGTCGGTCTCGTAACGGCCGCGCAGGATGTTGAATTCGCCGATGAAGTCGGCGACGAAGAGCGACACCGGGCGGTCGTACAGGTCCTCGCCGCTGCCGAGCTGTTCGATCCGGCCCTCGCTGAAGATCGCGATGCGGTCGCTCATGACCAGCGCCTCCTCCTGGTCGTGCGTGACGTACAGCACCGTGGCGCCAAGCTCACGGCTGACGCGGATGATCTCGAGCTGGAGCGCCTCGCGGAGCTTGCGGTCGAGCGCGCCCAGCGGCTCGTCCATCAGCAGCAGCCGCGGCTCGAAGACGACCGCTCGTGCGAGGGCGATTCGCTGCTGCTGGCCACCGGACAGCTGCCGCGGGTACCGATCACCCAGGTGACGGAGCTTGACGAGGTCGAGCGCCTCCCCGACGCGCCGTTCGATCTCGGCCCTGGGCTGCTTCCGCATCCGCAGCGGGAAGGCCACGTTCTGGGCGGCCGTCATGTGCGGGAACAGCGCGTAGTTCTGGAACACCATCCCGACGTCACGCCGGTACGGCGGGACGCGGGTCATGTCCTGGCCATCGATCTCGATCGTGCCGCCGGTCGGGCCCATGAAGCCGGCGATCATCCGCAGCGTCGTTGTCTTGCCGGACCCCGAGGGGCCCAGCAGGGTCAGGAACTCCCCCCGCCGCACCTCGAGATCGACGCCGTCGACGGCAACGGTGCTGCCGAACGCCTTGCGCAGGTCGCGCAGGACGAGCGCGGGGCGTTCGGCTCCGGTGGCCGCCGCGCCGTCTGTCATTGGACCGGCGCCTGGCGGCGGACCACAAGCAGCAGGACGAGGAGAACGGTCGTCACGACCAGCAGCGTCGTCGACACCGCCGCGACGGTCGGGTCGACCGCCTGGCGGACCTGCTCCCACATCTCGACAGGCAGCGTCCGGAACCGGGCCGACGTCATGAAGATCGCGACGACGACCTCGTCCCACGACGTGATGAACGCGAAGATCGCGCCCGTCAGCACGCCCGGGAGGATGATCGGGAACGTGACGTTGAAGAAGGTCCGCCGGGGATCGGCGCCGAGGTTGGCGGCCGCGAGCTCGAGGTTGCGGTCCATCGTCCGCAGTGACGTGCTGACGGCGACCACCACGAACGGCAGCGCGAGGGCCGTGTGCGCGAGCACGAGGCCCACCAGCGAGCCGCTGAGCCGCCACTGGACGAAGAGGCCGAACATGCCGATCGCGATCACGACGACCGGCACGATCAGCGGCGAGAGCACCAGGGCGTTGACCAGCGAGCGACCGTAGAACCGGCCGCGGCTCAGGCCGAGCGCGGCAAGCGTCCCGAGCACGGTGGCGAGCAGCGCGGTCAGCGTCGCGACCTGGAAGCTGTTGACGATCCCGGTCGACCACTGCCGATCGGTGACCATCTTCTGATACCACTGGAGCGTGAAGCCCTCGGGCGGGAAGCTGAGGATCCGCGCCTCGGTGAAGCTCATGGGCACGATCACCAGCGTCGGCGCCAGCAGATAGAGCACGGTCAAGGCACCGAGCGCGGCCATCAGGATCCGGCGCGGCTGGCGCCAGGAGTCGCTCATCGCGTCAGTCCTCGACGGCGCTGCCGAACACGTCGCGCAATCGGATCGCTCGGGACGCGATGAACAGGATGACCAGCGTGATCGCGACCAGGAGCACGCTCATTGCCGTCCCGAAGCCCCAGTCGAGTCGCTGCTGGATCTGCTGGACGATGATCTGGCTGATCATCTGGTCCTTGAGCCCGCCGAGGAGCGCGGGCGTGATGTAGAACCCGAGCGCGAGGATGAACACGAGCAGGCATCCGGCCAGCACGCCGGGCAGGCTCAGGGGCACGAACACCCGCAGGAACGCCGCCGACGGCGACGCTCCGAGATTGGCCGCGGCCCGACCGTATTCCGGGTCGATCCGCCGCATCACCGCGTAGATCGGCAGCACCATGAATGGCAGCAGGATGTGCGACATCCCGATGATCACGCCGCCTGTGGTGCGGATAAGCGTGAGCGGCTCCGAGATGACGCCGAGATCCAGCAGGAACCGGTTGATGACGCCGGTGTCACGCAGCAGCACCTGCCAGGCGAACGTGCGGACCAGCAGACTTGACCAGAACGGCAGCAGCACGGCGACGAGCAGCAGCCCGGCCCAGCGGCCGGGCACGATCGACATCAGGTAGGCGAACGGGTAGCCGATGACGAGGCTGGCGACGGTCGCCAGCCCCGCGATCCAGAACGTATTCGTCAGGACGCGGACATACGCCGCCTGTTCGAAGAATTTCTGGTAGTTCGAGAGCCCGGCGTCGGCCGGGTCGGTCACGCTTCGGACGCTCATCAACACGAGCGGCACCAAGAAGAACAGGACGAGGAAGACGACCGCCGGCAGCGCCAGCAGCGACCACCGGTCGGGCCGCACGGCGGCCAGGTTCGGCCGGGACCGGGACCGGACCCGCTGGGCCTCGTCGGCGGTCGTCATCTCGTCGGCGCGATCGACGCCTCAGCTGCCCTTCCAGGCCTGCCAGGCGGCGTCGATCTCGTCGAAGTTGTTGACGAGGTACTCGTCGTCGAAGTACGCAGCGTTGTCAGCGTTGGAGACCGACAGATCGTTCGCCATCGCCGGATTGGCCTGAGAATTCGTGTTGGTCGGTCCGTACGGGATGTACTCGGATGGCTTGCCGTTGTTCGCCGCACAGGCTGTGTACGCGATGAACTTCATCGCCGCATCCTTGTTGGGCGACCCCTTGGGCACGACCAGGTAGTCCGCCGTGACGATCTGCTGGTTCCACTGGGTCTCGACCGGCTTCTTGTCGATGTTCTTGGCGCTCCAGGCGCGGCCGTTCCAGATCATGCTCATCGCGACCTCGCCGGAGCCGATCAGCTCCTGCGACTCGGCGCCCGAGTTCCAGAAGACGATGTCGTCCTTGATCGTGTCGAGCTTCGCCGTCGCACGTGGAAGGTCGAGCGGATAGAGGTCCCCTGGGGCAACCCCGTCCGCCATCAGCGCGAACTCGAGCATTCCGCCCTCGGAGTAGTCCCAGACGCCCCGCTTGCCGGGGATCTTGGTGGTGTCGAAGAAGTCGGCCCAGCCCTCGGGGACCGCACCCTTCGTCGCGTCGGTGTTGTAGCCGAGCACGACGCCGTAGGTGATGTCCGGCACGCGCCAGTCGCTGACGCCGAGGTCCTGGTTCATCTCGTCGCGCGGGATGATCGTGTAGTCCAGCGGCTCGAGCAGGTCCTTGTTCGCCTCCAGGCCGAAGTCGTTGCCGACGTCGACCACGTCCCAGGTCACCTGGCCAGCCTCGACCTGGGCCTTGATGGTCGCGTTGGACGAGTTCTCGTCCTCCGTGAACTGCACGCCGGTCAGCTCGGTGTACGGCTCGAGCCAGGCCTTGCGCTGGGCTTCCTGGTAGACCCCGCCGAACGAGGTGAAGGACAGCGTCACGCCGTCCTGGCGCGGCGGATTACAGGCCGCCGAGTCGGCCGTCGAGCTGGCCAATTCGCCGGCCGCCGCGCTCGCCGGCGCGCTCGCGGCCACCGACGGGGCCGGGGCCGACGCAGCGGGCGCCGATGTCGCGGGTGCCGCGGTCCCGCCTCCTCCTCCCGAACAGCTGGCGACGAGTGCGACGACCGTGAAGAACGCGGGGATCGTGGTCCAGCGACGCATGCTCGGTCCTCCGTGTCGGCAGCCGCGGGCCCCCGCCCGGGTGCCATGGCGAGCCCTCCATCAGGACCGGTGCATCGTAATCCGCGGCGGAAGCGGGAACAATGGATGCGATTCGCACTGAGCGAGGACAGACGATGCATGCGAACCACGGGCTGGTGCTCGTCAACGGGCGGGTGTTCACGGCCCGTCCCGGGGAGCTCTCGTTCCCGGGCGCGGTCGCGATCGTCGGCGACCGGATCGTCGCCATCGGCGACGACCACGCCACCCTGGCCGCCGCCCCACCGGACAGCCGGCGAATCGACGTTGCCGGCCGATCGATCGTGCCCGGCTTCGTCGATGCTCATCACCACCTGGCCTTCACCGGCGCCGAGCTCGCCGCCGTCGACGTGCGCTATCCGGGCGTGGCGTCGATCGGGGACCTCATCGGCCGAATCGCCGAAGCCGCCGAGCGGACGCCCGACGGCCGGTGGATCCGCGCCGTCGGCATGAACCCGGAGACGTTCGTCGACGGGCGGCTGCCGACCCGCTGGGACCTCGACGAGGCAACGCGGGTCCATCCGGTGCTCGTCCAGCACATGAGCGGCCACCACGCCCTGGCCAACACCCTCGGGTTGGAGCAGCGGGGCCTGAGCGACGACGTGGACGATCCGGAGGGCGGCCGCCTCGTCCGCGACGAGCGCGGCCGGTTGACGGGCTACTGCCTCGATGCCGCGCAGCAGCTCGTCGTGCCGCCGGCGGTCGACATCGGACACCACGGCCCGGGATTCCACGACGACGCGCCGCTCGAGGAGATCGTCGCCGACATCGACCGGGGCAGCCGGGCGGCGCTCGCCGCCGGGATCACGTCGGTCGTTGATGCCCAGGTCACCCGTCGCGAGCTCGACGGCTACCGCACGGCGCGTGCGCGCGGCCTGCTCGGCGTCCGGATGACGCTCATGCCGATCTCTTCCCAGCTCGACGAGTACGCCTCCCTGGGGCTGGCCGGACGGTTCGGCGACGACCGCCTGGCGATCGGGCCGATGAAGTTCTATGCGGACGGCGCCCTCACCGGCGGGACGGCCGCGTTCACGACCCCATACGGCGTGAACGGCGAGTTCACGGGCTCCCTGTACTGGTCGTCGGAAGGTGAGTTCCGGGCGGCGATCACCCGCGCCCATGCGATGGGTTGGCAGATCGGCGTCCATGCCCAGGGGGACCGCGCCATCGATCGGGTCCTCGACGCGTACGCAGCGGCGCTGCAGGCGCATCCCCGGGCCGATCACCGGCACCGGATCGAGCACTGCGGTGGACCGCGACCCGACCAGGTCGCCCGGATGGCGGCCTTGGGCGTGATAGTCGTCGGCCAGCCGCGCTACTTCTGGGACGCGGGCGACGCGTGGCTGCAGGTCCTCGACCATGAGCGCGCCCATCGCCTCCAGCCGTACCGCGACTTCGTCCGGGCGGGCGTTCGGTTCGCGCTGTCCAGCGACGCGCCGGTCGCCTCATACCGTCCGCTCGACACCGTCTCGTCGGCCGTGACCCGGACGACGCTGTCAGGCGCCGTCGTCGGGGCGGACCAGGCGCTGACCGTAGAGGAGGCCGTCCGGGCGGCCACCGCAGACGCGGCCGCTTCGTTCTTCGCGGAGGATCGCCTGGGCACGCTCGAGATCGGCAAACTCGCCGACGTGGCCGTCCTCGACCGGGACCTCTTCGCGACCTCGAACGACGCGCTTGCCGATGTCCAGGTGGAGCTGACGGTCGTGGGCGGCGCCATCGCCTACGACGCCGGGCGCCTCGCCTCGACGACCTCGTGACGAAGGAGACGGCGCCGGCCGCGTCGGTTGAGCGGCTGGCCCGCGAGCTCTACGAGCGCGATCCCGACGACGCGTTCTCGCGCGAGCTGCTCGCCTGGCTGGCTGGATCGGCGCGCTTCCGGGCGTTCGCCGAGGCCAATCGGGACAAGATCCGCAAGAAGCTCCGCACCGCCCGGGACGACGAGTCGCTGCTGGACGTCCGGGCCGAGCTGGGCGCGGCCCACCTCCTGCTCGCCGATCGCCGCATCGAGCTCGCGTACGAGGCCTACGGGTCGGGCAACGCCGGGCCCGACTTCACGCTGACCTTCCGCGGGACCCGGGCGTGCAACGTCGAGGTGACGAGGTCGCGCCGCGTGCCGGACGCGGACGCCCTGGGCTGGGTGATCCTCGCCAAGCTCCGCCAGCTGCCGCCCAGCGTGCCGAATCTCCTGCTGATCGCCGCCGCCGGGCAACACGCGAACGCGCTCGACGTCGCGGCGGCCGTGCGGGTCGTGCGGTCGCGCGCCGAGGCCAAGGACGAGGCGTTCTTCGCGCGTCGCGGGTTCGACGGCACGCGCGGGTTCTTCGACCGATTCCTGCGCCTCGGCGGCGTCGTCACCTGGTGCGAGGCGGGGTCAGGCGACGCCCGCGCGGCGCTGTGGACGAACGGCTCGGCCCGGATCGCCCTCCCGGATCAGGCAGCGCCGGGCGATCGTCGCCGGCCTGCGGGCCCGACGGCTGACCGGCGCGGCTCAGGCCTGCGGCTGCGCGGCGGCCAGCTTCTGGATGGAGGCGATCATGGCGCGCGCCTGGTCGCGGTCCTTCTCGTTCGGGTGCTGGTGATCGGCCATGATCCCGCAGTACACGTCGTGGATCGCCTGGGTCATGGTGTCCTCGTCGGCAACGGCGAGCCCGTTCTCGGCGAACTGTCGGACGGCGTCGCTGTCACCGGTCCGGCCCATGGCGTGGTCAAGGGCCTCGCGCATCGTCATGTTCACGCCCTCCATCGGCTGCCTGGACCACCAAGCCTACGCTCCGCGGCCGGGCGTGTGAACCCGGCTGCCGCACGGTCGCTCAGAGCGGATCGGTCGTGCCCTCGGCCGCACTGACCGCTCGCCGGCGCCAGGGCACGACCCCCTCGAGCTCGATCTCGAGCGAGAAGCTCAGGAACGTTCGGACCAGGACGATGATCCCCAGCGTGAGCGCGCTCTCGATCGTCTGGTCGATCGCGACCGTCAGCACGATGTCGGCGACGATCAGGACCTCGAGGCCGAGCAGGATGGTGCGGCCGATGTTGGTGCGCAGCCGCCCGTAGGCCAGTGTCCTGTCGAGCTCGCGGACATCGCGCGCGTACCCGACGATGCCGACCACCGAGCCGATCACGAGGATCCCGACGCCGAGCGCCTCGAAGCCATCAACGATCAGGCCGAGGACCTCATGCTCGCCGTCGGTCTACTCGACTCCCGGGCCGCACAGCGACCTGCACCACACGGTAGCCGACCGGCCAGACGATCAGCGCTCGGCGTCGAGCGGCTGGGTGTCCTCGGGGCCGAACGCGATCCCGGTCCGCCGCCATTCCGCGTACTGCGCGACCAGGCCGTCGTCGTCGACCGTCAGCTCGGCCTCGAACGTCCCGCTCGCGTAGCGGTACGTGAACTCGTCGAGCCGGGTGTAGGTCTGGGCCGCCTTCTCGACGGTGAGCGCGGGGAAGCGGATCCACGCCGCCTGGATCGTCTTCGCGGAGCCGATGCCCAGCCCCAGGCGCCGGATCGGCAGCGTGTTGGTCGACGGGCTGCAGCCGAGGTCGACGTCCGAGCAGCCCTTGAGCGATCGCACTGCCTGGCCGTCGATCGTCCAGCTGCCCTTCGCGTCCCGGTTGAGCGTCAATGTCCGCTGCTCGAAGCCGCGGAGGTCGCGGACGTGCACGGCGGTCGTGAACCCGGCCGGGTCGGTCAGGACCCGGTACTCGACGCGCACCGGGGCGCCGCCCTCGGAGCCCAGGACCGTGCCCACCAGCGAGAGCCCGCTGTCACGCCTGGACAGCGTGCAGTGCTCGTCGGTCTCCACCTCGTCGGATCGGCGCCACGCCACTCGTCTCGTCGTCATCCCGGCATTGTCGCCGATCGGGTTCGTGCCCCAAAGGGGCCACGTGGCGGGGACTTGACAGCGCTGACGTAGGCTCGAATCCACAGACACAGGAGGCCTGACGTGGACGACGCCGACATCATTCGCTACATCATCGAGACCTACCCCGACACGGACGTCGTGACCGCCGGCGGCGGGACGTTCTTCTCGATCGATCCAGAGAAGCACTGGCCGAACTTCGCCACCCTGGTGACCACCGACGAGTTCGACGAAGGGCCGATCGCGAACCTCAGCGGCCGGCCCGGCGTGTTCCGCCTCAACATCGGCGTGACCGGCGACACCTTCGATCGGGTGCTCGGCGACGCCGCGCTCGAGGGCGCACAGGTCGACTTCGCCGCCCTCGATACGCTGCTGCCCCACCCGGTCTACGGGAAGCAGCACTGGCTCAGCGTGCTCAGCCCCAGTGACGAGACGTTCGATGAGCAGGTCAGGCCCCTGCTCGACGAGGCCCACGGGATCCTGGCCCGGCGCAAGGCGCAGGCCGCGGAGGCGCAGGCGCGCAAGGGCTGAGCGGGCGCCCCGGCGCAGGGACGCCCCGGAGGTCAGCTCGCCGGGCTGGCGAGCGCCGCCTTCAGGGCTTCCTCGGTCTCCTCGTCCAGCGACGTCTGGATGACCTCGCCGTGGTACTTGCGCAGCGCGGCGATCGCCATGTCGGCGTTCGCCTCCTTGATCTCGAGGAACAAGGCGGACTTGCCGGCGGGCAGCTTCGCCTCGACGTCCTTGACGAAGTCGCCGGGAACGCCCTGACCCATGGCGGCTCCGATGCCCGCCCCGGCCGCGGCGCCGATCGCGATCCCCGCCACCGGGAACACGAAGAACACGAGGCCGCCGATCAGGCCGCCGACGACCGCCCCGGCCTCGGTCGCGCTGCTGGCCTCGTTCTTGACCTCGAACGAGCCGTCGGCCTTGTGGGTGACGACGGCGGTGTCCTCGAAGTGGATTCCACCCTGCTTCTCGACACCGCGCAGCGAGGCGAGCGCTTGCCGCGCCTGGTCCTCGGTGTCGAAGCTGATGACGACGATCCGGCTCATGGCGTCTCCCGGTCCCTTGAGGTCTAGGCGCTCACTGTAGACCGTTGGCGCCACTCGTCGGCGAGCAGCCCGTAGACGTACTCGTCGCCCCAGCCGTCGCCGTCCCGGAAGGCCGCACGGAACGCGGCCTCGCGCGTGAAGCCGAGACGCTCGAGGAGGCGCCACGAGCCGTCGTTCCGCGTGTCGCAATCGGCCGTGACCTTGTGCTTGCCCCGATCCTCGAACAGGTAGCGCACGAGCTCGCCGACGGCCTCCGTGGCGTATCCCCGGCCCTGGTAGGCAGGGTCGAAGGTGTAGCCGATGTCGACGATGACCGGCTCGGATGCCCGGGCCATGAACGCGCAGTCGCCGATGAGACGGGTGGGGTCTTCGCGAGTCGCGACCGCGAGCTGGTACCACTCGCCGGGCTCGTCGGGGTGATGCGCCGTCATCCAGTCGACGAACGCGCGTGCCCGCTCGATCGAGTAGGGCGCCTCCCAGGACTGGTAACGGGCGACCTCCGGCAGCGACCGGTAGCGCGCGAACGCACGGGCGTCGGCGGTGGCGAAGCGCCGGATGACGAGGCGCTCGGTGAGCAGGCGGTCGAAGTCGGCGTCCACCCGAGCATTGTGCGATGACGCCGTCGCTCGCGGCGCATGTAGCATCCGCGCGATGGCCACCGCGCTGCCCGACCGACCGCCGTTCGCCCTCCGGGCCCGGGTCCTGACGCCGCTCGCGGCGGGCGGGACGCGCTACGAGGCCGACGGCCGGATCGACGTGGACGCGGCGGGGCGGATCGCCGCCGTCGGACCCTGGACGGACGACGCGCCGGGCGCAAGCGCCGCCATCGACCTGCGTCCGCTGCTCGTGCTGCCCGGCATGGTCGACCTCCACGTCCACCTGCCGCAGCTGCCGAACGCCGGCGTCGGGGCCGGGCTCGACCTGCTGACGTGGCTCCGGACGTACATCTTCCCGCTGGAGCGGGCGTTCGACGAGGAGGCCGCCGAACGCCTGGCGCCGCTCGCGTTCCGGGCGTTCGCCGCCGCCGGCACGACGACCGCGGTCATGTACGGCGCGGTGTTCCAGCCGTCGCTCGAGGCCGCGTTCCGGGCGGCCGAGGCCCACGGGATCCGGGCGGTCATCGGCAAGGTGATGATGGATCGCGGCAGCTACGACGACACGCTGTCGTCCGCCCGCGTCCTCGACACGAGCCTGCGACAGTCCGCGGACCTGTGCGCCCGATGGCACCTGCGCGACGAGGGGCGCCTCCGCTACGCGTTCACGCCGCGATTCGCCCTGTCGTGCGGGCCCGACATGCTGCAGCGCTCCGCCGAGCTCGCGCGCGAGACCGGCGCCTACTGGCAGACGCACGTGGCCGAGGACCGCAACGAGATCCGCGAGGTGGCGCAGGCGTTCCCGGACGCCGTCGACTACCTCGACGTCTACGACCAGGCCGGCGGCCTCGGGCCGCGGACGATCCTCGCCCACGCGATCCACCTGTCGCCGCGCGAGATCGCCCGCGTCGCCGAGACCGATTCGGTCATCGCGCACTGTCCGGCGTCGAACCTGTTCCTCGCCTCGGGCGCGATGCCCCTGGCTCGCTACCGGGCGGCCGGGATCCGCGTGGGCCTGGGCTCGGACGTCGCCGCCGGCCCGGAGCTCTCGATCTTCGCCAACATGCGTGCCGGCGGCTACATCCAGAGCGGCCTGCGGGTGCTGGCCGAGGAACGGGGCGAGCCGGGCGACGACGCGGCGCCGCTGGGCCCGCTCGACTGGCTCCGCATGGGCACGTACGAGGGGGCGAGGGCGCTCGGGCAGGAGGACGCGATCGGGTCGATCGAGGCGGGCAAGGAGGCCGACCTGATCGCGGTCGACCCGCGGCTTGTTGCCCCGCTGCCCGGCATCGATTCCGACGACCCGGCGGAGGTGATGTCCCGCCTCGCGTTCCGGCCACACGCCGAGATGGTCCGCGCCGCGTGGGTGCGCGGCCGGCGCCTGGACGGCCCGCCGGGGGTCGCGTGACGCTCGCCGCCGACCTCCTGATCGAGGGCGGCACCGTCGTCGACGGCACGGGCGGGCCTGGACGGCAGGGGCGGGTCGCGGTCGTCGGGGATCGCCTGGCGCTGCCGGGCGACGAGGTGGAGGTCAGCGCGAGCCGGACGATCGACGCCGCGGGACTCGTCGTCGCGCCCGGTTTCATCGACCTCCACAGCCACGGCGGCCTCGTGATGCTGGTGGAGCCGCGCCACGAGCCGAAGGTGCGCCAGGGGGTCACCACGGAGCTGATCGGCGTCGACGGCAACGCCTATGCCCCGTTCCCGAGACACGAGGACCTCGAGGACTTCGCGGTGCTCAACGGCGGCCTCGATGGCCGGCCCGACATCGCGTTCGACTGGTCGACGGTCGCCCAGTACCTCGCCCGCTACGACGGCACGACCTCGGTCAACGTCGCCTACGTCGTCGGCAACTCGCCCATCCGGATCGCTGCCATCGGCTGGGACGAGGTCGAGGCCGACGCGCGCGCCATGGCCAACCAGCGGTCGATGCTGCGCGAGGCCATGGAGGAGGGCGCGTTCGGGCTGTCGACGGGGCTCGACTACCCGCCCGGCGCCTACGCCACCACCGGGGAGCTGGCCGAGCTCATGGCCGAGGCGGCCAGGCTCGGCGGCTTCTACCACACGCACGTCCGCTACCCGCTGGGCGACGGGTTCCTCGACCCGTTCCGGGAGGCGATCGAGATCGGGCGGCGCGGCGGCTCGCCGGTGCACATCACGCACTTCTACCACCGGGCGACGTTCCCAGGCCCGCCCGAGGTCATGCTCGGCCTCGTCGACGACGCACGGGCCGAGGGCCTGGACGTGACCTTCGACCTCTACCCGTACGAGTGGTCGAGCACGCGCCTGCTGATCATGCTGCCGACGTGGATCCAGGCGGGCGGCGTCGGGCCCCTGAAGGCGCGCCTCGCCGACCGCTCCGCCCGCGAGCGGATCCGCGCCGAGATGCAGGCCCGTGGCCGCCTGTTCGCCGGGGATCGCTCGTGGGACGCGCTGCGCCTCGGCGCCTTCACCCGGCCGGAGCACCTGGCCTGGGAGGGCCGGACGCTGGGCGACGTCATGCGCGAGACGGGACGCGACGCGGTCGACGCGATCTGCGACCTCCTGCTCGCCGAGGACCTCGGCGTGAACCAGGTGACGCCGGGGCCGCACACGGACGGGATCCGGGCGTTCCTCCGCCACCCGCAGGCGATGGTCGGGACCGACGGCGTCCTGATCGCGGACAAGCCCTCGCCGCGGACGTACGGCTCGTACCCGCGGATCCTCGGCCAGTTCGTGCGCGAGGAACGTCTGCTCGGGCTCGAGGAGGCGGTCCACCGGATGACCGGGATGCCGGCGGCGCGACTCGGGCTGCGAGACCGCGGCGTGCTCGCCGACGGCGCCGCGGCGGACGTCGTGCTGTTCGACCCTGCCACGGTCCGCACGCCCGCGACCTACGACGACCCGCGCCAGTTCCCGATCGGGATCCCCTACGTCGTCGTGAACGGGACGGTCGTGATCGACAACGAGATCCACAGCGGCGCGACGCCCGGTCGAGCCCTCCGCCGCGGGACGAACCCGTGATCCTCCGCGGCCAGATCGCGCCGCCGCCCGCCGGTCCGTGGCCGCGATGGCGCTTGACACTCGGCGGCGGCCAACCGCACGCTGCGGCGAACGACTCGGAGGCGGCCACCAGTTGACGATCCAGACCCCTGCAGCCCGGTCCTCGACGCCGGTGCGGGGTGTCGCCGTCCCGCTCCCGACCCGCCGCGAAGGCCCGGCCAAGCTCACCGGACAGGCGCTGTACGCGGACGACCTCGTGTTCCCGGGCGCCTGGTATGGCGCGACGATCCGCTCGACCGTGCCGCATGCCCGGCTGCTGGCGATCGAGCTCGACCCCGCCTTCGACTGGACCCGCGTCGCCGTCGTCACCGCGGACGACATCCCGGGCCGGAACGTCGTCGCCAGCATCGCCGAGGACCAGCCGATCCTCGTCCCGCTGGGGGGCGAGATCCGCCACCAGGCCGAGCCGGTCGCCCTGCTCGCCGCGGCCGATCGCGACACGCTGCGCGAGGCGAAGCGCCGGGTCACGCTTCGTACGGCGGCGATGGACCCCGTGTTCGAGCCGCTCGAGTCCACGACGGTCTTCGCCGACCACGAGCTGCTCAAGGGCGACGTCGACGCCGCGCTGGCCGAGGACGGCCTGGTGATCGTCGAGGCGACCTACCGCGTCGGCCACCAGGAGCAGCTGTACATCGAGAACAACGCGATGATCGCGCTGCCGCGCGAGGACGGCGGGATCACCGTCCACGGCAGCCTCCAGTGCCCGTATTACGTGCACAAGGCGCTGCGCGCCGGGCTCGACCTGGACGACGCCCACACGCAGGTGGTCCAGGCGGAGACCGGCGGCGGCTTCGGCGGGAAGGAGGAGTACCCGTCGATGATCGCGCTCCACGCGTCGCTGCTGGCGCGCAAGACCGGGCGTCCGGTGCGGATGATCTACGACCGCCACGAGGACCTGTCCGCGACGACGAAGCGCCACCCGGCGGTGATCCGGTACCGGACCGGCATCCGGACCGACGGGACGATCGTGGCCCAGGACATCGACGTGGTGATGGACGGCGGGGCGTACACGACGCTCACGCCGGTCGTGCTGTCCCGGGGGACGATCCACGCGGGCGGGCCGTACGACGTCGCCAACGTCCGGATCCGTTCGCGCGCCGTCGCCACCAACACGCCGCCGAACGGGGCGTTCCGCGGCTTCGGGGCGCCGCAGGTCGAGTTCGCCGCCGAGATGCAGGTCTCCCGCGCCGCCGAGGCCGTCGGCCTGTCGCCCCTCGAGGTCCGGCGGCGCAACGCCTACCGGCCCGGCGGGGTGACGCCCACGAACCAGCTGCTCCGCGGCGACGTCGCGGCGATCGAGGTCCTGGACCGGGCGGCCGAGGCGAGCGAGTTCGAACGCATTCGGGCGAAGACGGCCGCCGATCGAGCGGCGCGCGAGCCCGGCACGAGGACGGCCCGGGGCATCGGCCTCGCGCTGGCCTGGCACGGCGCGGGCTTCACCGGCTCCGGCGAGGAGAAGATGGGCTCGATCGCCAGTCTCGAGCGCACGGACGACGGCCGGATCCGGATCCTGACGGCGTCGACCGAGATGGGGCAGGGGACGAAGACGATCTTCCCGCAGCTGGTCGCGGCGGAGCTGGGCGTGGACGTCGACGACGTCGAGATGGCGCCCCAGGACACGGCATTCGTGCCCGACTCGGGCCCGACGGTGGCCTCGCGCACGGCGATGGTCGTGGGCGGGCTGCTGATCGAGGCCGCGCGGCGGCTCAAGGCCGAGGTCGAGGGCCGGACCGGCCGGGCGTTCGGCCTGTCGTGGCGGGACGATGCCCGGGCGCACGGCTACCAGCGGATCGACGAGCGCTTCACCCCGTACGCGGGACGGACCTTCGACGACGCCACCTACAGCGGCGACGCGTACCCGACCTTCGGCTGGGCGGCCGCCGTCGCCGAGGTCGAGGTGGACCTCGACACGGCCGAGGTCGCGGTGCTGTCGATCGTCGCCGTCGACGACGTCGGCCGCGTCATCCATCCGGTGCTGTGCGAGGGCCAGGTCGAGGGCGGCACGTTGCAGGCCGTCGGCTACGCGACGATCGAGGAGATCAAGCTGCTCGACGGCCGCTACCTCAACGACCGCCTCCAGACGTACATCATCCCGACCTCGCTCGACGCCCCGCGCATCGACACGATCCTCGTCGAGGCCGCGTTCGAGGACGCGCCGCACAAGGCGAAGGGGGTGGGCGAGCTGCCGATGGACGTCGGGGCCCCCGCGGTGGTCGCCGCGATCCATGACGCGACCGGCGCCTGGATCGACGACCTGCCGGCGACCCCCGAGCGAATCCTCGCCGCGCTGTCGGGGATCGAGAAGCCCGGGGCTCCGGGCGTGTCCGCGGTGTCGAAGGCGCCGGCCGCGTGACCTTCAGGCTGATCGTCAACGGCGAGCCGGCGGAGGTGGGGGTGCCGGGGATGCGGCGCCTGCTCGACGTCCTGCGCGAGGACCTCGGCCTCACGGGGACCAAGGAGGGCTGCGGCGAAGGCGAGTGCGGCGCCTGCACCGTGCTGGTCGACGGCGAGGCCGTCGTGAGCTGCCTGGTCCCGGTGTGCCAGGTCGACGGCTCGGTCGTGCGCACCGTCGAGGGCCTCGCCGGCGCCGGTGGCGGCCTGGCCGACCTCCAGGACGCGTTCCTCGTCGCGGGCGGCGCCCAGTGCGGGATCTGCACGCCCGGGATGCTGATGGCCGCCGAGGCGTTCCTCGCCAGCGGGGCGGAGCCGACCGACGGCGCCATCCGCGAGGCCATCGCCGGCAACCTGTGCCGCTGCACGGGCTACACGAAGATCATCGACTCGATCCAGCTCGCCGCGGTCCGTCGCCGCGCGGGCGCGGGCTGACCGGGCCCAGGCGATGCCCGTCGAGCCGCCGGTCGTCTCCCCTCGCACGCTGGCCGAGGCGTACGCGATCCTCGCCGGCGCCCCACACCGGCCGGTCGCCGGTGGCACGGACCTGCTCGTCCAGCTGACCGGCGAGATCGGCCCGGCGCCCGAGCGCGTCGTCGACCTGTGGCGCGTCGAGGAGCTGCGCGGGATCCGCGTCCGCGACGGCACGCTGGAGCTCGGCGCCCTGACGACCTACACGCAGATCCGCGGCTCGGACGCGTGCTCGACGCATGCGCCGGCGCTGGTCGCCGCCGCCGCCACGATCGGCGCTGCCCAGATCCAGAACCGCGGCACGATCGGTGGCAACGTGATGAACGCGTCGCCGGCCGGGGACACGCTGCCGGTGCTGCTCGCACTGGACGCCTCGCTGGTCGTGGGCGGGCCGGCCGGCGAGCGCACCATCCCGGCCGCCGAGTTCTGGCCCGCCTACCGCAAGACCGCCCTCAAGGACGGCGAGCTGCTGCTCCGGGTGCGGGTCCCGATCGTCGAGGGCCGGTTCCAGGCGTTCCGCAAGGTCGGCACGCGCCGTGCCCAGGCGATCTCGAAGGTCGTGCTGGCGGCCGCGTGGCGGCGCGACCCGGCCTGGCACGACGTCCGCATCGCGTTCGGGTCCGTCGCCGCGACGCCGATTAGGGCGCGGGCCGCCGAGGCGGCGCTCGAAGGCGCGCCGGCGACTCCCGCGACCATCGACGCCGCCGTCGAGGCGCTTCGCGGCGAGCTCCATCCCATCGACGACGTACGCTCGACCGGCGCGTATCGCCTCGAGGTCTCCGGCCGGATCCTGCGGCGCATCCTGGAGGACGCGGGTTGAGCGAGATGGGGGCCAACCAGTACGGAAAGTCGTCGATCCGGCTCGTCAAGGTCGACAAGCGCACCGACCGCCACGAGCTGCGCGACATGACCGTGGACATCGCGCTCTCCGGCGACTTCGCGGCGTCGTACACCGACGGCGACAACTCGCTGGTCATCGCGACCGACACCATGAAGAACACCGTCTACGCGTTCGCGCCGGAGCACCTGACCGGGGCGATCGAGGCGTTCGCGCTGGCGCTGGCCCGGCACTTCCTCGATTCGCCCCAGGTCGCGAGCGCCTCGGTGCACATCGTCGAGCACGGGTGGGAGCGGCTGTCCGGCGCCACCGGGCCGGCGCCCGACGCATTCCGTCGTACGGGAGGCGCGACCCGCACGGCCTCGGTCGCCGCGACCGCCTCGAGCGTCGTCGTCGAGTCCGGCGTCACCGACCTCGTCGTGATGAAGACCGCGAAGTCGGCGTTCGCCGGGTTCCCGCGCGACCGCTACACGACGCTGAGCGAGACCGGCGACCGGATCATGGCGACCAAGGTCACGGCGACGTGGCGCCACGGCGGCTCGACCGCCGACTGGGACGCCAGCCACGCGGGCGTGCTCGCGACGATGCTCGAGACCTTCGCCGACCACGACAGCGAATCCGTCCAGCACTCGATCTGGATCCTGGGCAAGGCGATGCTTGAGCGCCACGCGGAGATCGACGAGGTCCGGATGTCCCTGCCCAACCTGCACCACTGGATCGTCGACCTGACGCCGTTCGGCGGCACCAACCGCGGCGAGATCTTCGTCGCGACGCTGGACCCGCACGGGCTCATCGAGGCGACAGTCCGCCGCGGGACGCCGGCGCCGTGACCCGCGGCGACGCCGGCGTCGAGGTCGTCGGCGCACCGGTCCCCGGCCTGGACCGCGTCCTCACCCCGGAGGCGCTGGCGTTCCTCGCCGACCTGCAGCGCCGGTTCGGGCCCGAGCGCGAGGCGGTGCTCCGCCGCCGCGCCGAACGACACGCACGGATCTCCGCCGGCGAGCGCCCGGACTTCCTCGCGGAGACCGCCGAGATCCGCGCCGCCGACTGGCGCGTCGCGCCGGCTCCGCCGGACCTCGACGACCGCCGGGTCGAGATCACGGGTCCCGCCGAGACCAAGATGATGATCAACGCGCTGAACTCTGGCGCCAGGGTGTTCATGGCCGACCTCGAGGACGCATTGAGCCCGACGTGGGCCAACGTGATCGGCGGCCAGGTCGCGATCGCCGACGCCGTCCGCCGCACCCTCGCCCTCGACACGCCGGACAAGGCCTACCGCCTCAACGACGCCACGGCGACGCTGGTCGTCCGGCCGCGCGGCTGGCACCTCGAGGAGCGCCACGTGCTCGTCGACGGGCGCCCGATGTCGGCCAGCCTGTTCGACGCCGGGCTGTTCCTGTTCCACGACGCCGCGGAGGCCCTCGCCCGCGGATCCGGCCCGTACCTCTACCTGCCCAAGCTGGAGAGCCACCTCGAGGCCCGGCTGTGGAACGACGTGTTCGTCCACGCCCAGGCAGCCGTCGGTGTCCCTCGGGGCTCGGTCCGCGCGACCGTCCTGATCGAGACCATCCTCGCGGCGTTCGAGATGGACGAGATCCTGTACGAGCTGCGCGAGCACGCCGCCGGGCTCAACGCCGGCCGCTGGGACTACATCTTCACCCTGATCAAGCGGTTCCGCGACGACCCGGCGATGGTGCTGCCCGACCGCGGCCAGGTGACGATGGCCGTCCCGTTCATGCGCGCGTACACCCGGCTGCTCGTCGCGACCTGCCACCGGCGCGGCGCGCACGCGATCGGCGGCATGTCGGCGTTCATCCCAAACCGGCGCGAGCCGGAGGTCACGGCCAACGCGCTGGCGAAGGTTAGGGACGACAAGGATCGCGAATCGGGCGACGGATTCGACGGCACGTGGGTCGCGCATCCGGACCTCGTGCCGGTCGCGATGGCCGAGTTCGACCGGGTCCTCGGCGACCGGCCCAACCAGAAGTCGGCGCCGGGCGATCCCGCGGTGCCGGCATCGGCGCTGCTCGACATCGTCGTCCCCGGCGGTCGCGCCACCGAGGCCGGGGCGCGCCAGGACGTGAACGTCACCCTGCGCTACCTCGACGCGTGGCTGCGCGGCAACGGCGCGGCGGCGATCGACAACCTGATGGAGGACGCGGCGACGGCCGAGATCAGCCGCTCGCAGCTGTGGCAGTGGCGCCGGCACGGGACGGTCCTCGACGGCCGGCCGTTCGACGACGCCCGGTACACCGGGATCCGCGACGAGGAGCTCGACCGGATCGGGCGCGACACGGGGCGCGTCGGCGAGGCCGCGGCGCTCCTCGACGGGCTCGTGCTGACCGACGACTTCCCCGAGTTCCTGACGCTCGAGGCATACCGCCGCCTCGACTGACCGGCGGCCTAGCGCATCGGCTCCAAGGCGCGTTCCACGAAACGTCCGCGTCCCCGGGTGCCGACGAACGATCCGTCGCGGACCACGAACGAGCCGCGGACGATCGTCGAGCGGACGGCTCCTCGAACCCCCCGTCCCTCGTACGGGGTGTAGTCGCTGGTGTGGTGGAGGTCGATGGCGCGCACCGTGCGCGTGGCTTCGGGATCGAACAGCACGAGGTCCGCGTCTCGCCCGACCTCGATGGCGCCCTTCGACGGCAGGCCGAACAGCCTCGCCGGCGTCGTGGACAGGGCGTCGACGAGCCGCTCCGCGGACAGGCGCCCCGCGGCCACGCCGCCGTCCCAGGCCATCGTCAGCAGCGTCTCGATCCCGGGCCCGCCGTTCGAGATGCGGTCGAACGACTCGCGCCAGCTCTGCTTCTCGACGGCGGCCCGATCCGGCACGTGGTCGGTCGCCACGAGCGCGAGCGCGCCGTCGGCCAGGCCGTCCCATAACGCCTCGGGATTGCCGGCCGCGCGGAGCGGCGGCGAGATCACATAGCGGGCCGCCTCCTCGGGCGGCAGCGCGTACCGGTCGTCGGTCAGCGTGAGGTAGTGGGGGCACGTCTCCGCGAACACCGGCCGGCCGCGGGCCTTCGCCGCCCGAACCTGGTCGAGCGCCGCGCTCGAAGAGAGATGGACGACGTACAGGGGCGCCCCGGCCGCCTCTGCCAGGGCGATGGCCCGGCCGGTCGCCTCGGCCTCGACGTACGGCGGCCGGGACGCAGCGTGGAACGCGGGCCCCGTCTCGCCGGCGGCGAGGAACTGCGCGGTCAGCGCCTCGAGGATCGTCCGGTTCTCGCAGTGGACCTCGAGCATGCCGCCCGCGCCGGCGGCGGCGCCGAGCAGCGCGAGGAGCGTGGCGTCGTCGACGCCGAAGTCGTAGACCATGAACGCCTTGAACGTCGGCACGCCGCCATCGACGAGGTGCGGGATCTCGGCGATCGCGTCCTCGTGCGAGGCGGAGATGACGGCGCTCAGGCCGACGTCCACAGCCGAGTCGCTCGCGGTCGCCGCCAGCCACTCCTGGAGGCCGGTGCGGAGCGAGCGAGCGGCCTCGGGCGAGGACCCCGTCCCTGGGTTGTTGAACGACAGGAAGGTCGTCGTGCCGCCGAACGCCGCCGCCACCGAGTCCTGGAAGAACCGGTCGGGCTCCTCGTCGCTGGCGACCCTTGTGTGCGTGTGGACGTCGATGACGCCCGGCAGCACCAGCAGCCCGGTCGCGTCGACGACCGCTCGCGCTGAGGCGGCGAGCGCGCCGAGCCCCGCCTCGACCGCCGCGATCCGCCCGCCCTCGACCGCCACGTCGACCCGCGACGACCCGGTCGCGTTGACGACCGTCCCGCCGAGGACCAGGAGGTCCGTCGTCATGGCGCGCTCAGCCGAGCTCGACGATCTCGATCTCCTGGGCGCCGTCCCACAGGCAACGCCGGCCCACCTCGCGCAGCCGGTCGTCCCAGCCGTCCTCGGGCAGCACGGTCGCGAAGTGGTTCGCGGCGAGCTGGCCCACCTTGGACGACGTGGTGCACGCGCCGTACGGGAAGAAGATCTCGCACTCGCTGATCCCGCCGGGGTACAACGCGAGCTGGCCGGGCGCCGGGTGCGAGGTGTGGTGCTCCCAGCCGACGTCGGGCCGCAGGTCGCCGTACGGGATCCAAGTGGATTCGCCGCTCCACCGGCAGTGGATGAGCTTCGCCCGGAGCGGCAGCATCGCCCGGATCACCGCGATCGTGTCCGGCGCCTCGGGCTCCCAGCGGGCGCTAAAGTGCAGATCGCCAACGCGGATCGACAGATCGCTCATCGGCGGAGGATACCCGGGTGACCTCGGACCGACCGACCATCTCCACGCACATCCTGGACACGGCCACCGGCGCCCCGCGGGCGGGCGCGACCGTCCGGCTGTGGCGCCTGGCCCTCTCGGAGGGTCCGGCGACGCTCGTGGTCGAGGCCGAGACCGACGACGACGGCCGCGTCCGCGACCTGCTGGGCCCGGTCGCGCTCGAGACGGGCGCCTACGCGCTCGAGTTCGTCCTCGGCGACGAGGGCTTCTTCGCGTCGATGACGGTCGAGCTGCGGGTGACGGACCCGTCGCGGAGCTACCACGTGCCGCTGCTGGTCTCCCCGTTCGGGCTGTCGACGTATCGGGGCTCGTAGCGTGACCGGGGCGCCTGGCGCGGCCGGCCCGGCGTGGACGCTGGACGGCCTCGACGCCGAGGCGTGCGCGGCGGCCCTGGCGCCCCTGTTCGAGGGCGCGCCCCGATTCCTGGCGAGGCTCGTGGCCGCGCGGCCATTCGGCGGGCCAGGAGCGATGTTCGAGCGCGCCAGGGTGATCGCTCACGCGATGCCCCAGGACGAGCAGGTGGAGCTGATCGACGCGCATCCGCGGCTCGGGGCGCCGCCTGCCGGCGTGTCGTCGTTCTCGTTCGTCGAGCAGGGCTACGACCGGGATGCCGCCCGGGCCGCCCGGGCGACCGAGCAGGCTCGGCTCGCGGACGAGCTTGACCGGCTCAACGCCGACTATGAGGCGCGGTTCGGGTTCCGGTACTGCGTGTTCGTCGCGGGGCGGTCTCGCGAGGCCCTGCTGCCGGGGATGGAGGCCGCGCTGGCGGCTGATCGGGAGCGCGAGATCGCGCGCGCGCTCGACGCCGTGATCGACATCGCGGCCGACCGCTACGCCGCGGGCGGGGCCTGACCCGAAGCGAGGCGCCCGGGGGTGATCACGCCTCTCGGGCCGTCAGCCGCCCGAGCAGGTCGTCCGCCCACGCGCCGACGCCCGGCCACACCCGCTCCACGCCCGCGGCCCGGAACGCGGCGTCGGTCGTCGTGCCCGCGACCGCCTCGAACGGCGTCCCGGCGGCCGATGCCATCGCATGGTCAGTGGTCGTGTCGCCGACGTAGACCGCGTCGGCAGGCGCCACGCCCAGGTCGGCCAGCGCGCGCAACAGCGCCTCGGGGTGCGGCTTCCCGTTGACGACGTCGTCCGCGAAGTACGCGGTCTCGAACACGCCCTCGAGATTGAGGCGGTGGAGGCTGGGCTCCACGACGCCGCGGGTCGAGGCCGTCACCAGCCCGAGCCGCACGCCGTGCCGGGCCAGCCGGCGCAGCGCGCCGCGCGCCCACGGGAGCGCCCTCGGGCGGCCGGCCCGCATCTCCTCGGCCCAGCGGGCGGCGACGGCCTCCCAGCGGTCCTCCGGCACCCCGAGCTCGCGGTACGACGCGCGCCAGTCGGGCGTGTACCGCTCGCGGAACCACTTGCGCGACAGCGGGATCCCGAGCTCACCCAGGACGACCACGTTCGCCCGATAGATCAGCGGCAGCGTGTCGACGATCGTGCCGTCCCAGTCGAACAGCGCGGCCGCCGGGAGCGAGGGCGGGGACGACTCGCGGGTCATCGCCGAATCCTAGGCGCCGCCAGGCGCCGCCGCCCTGGGGCATCAGCCCATCGTCAGCCCGCGGCCACGCCCAGCACGATCGCGGCGACCCCGAAGCCACCGATGATGACCGCCGACGCGACGTTGAGCCAGCGGATGGCCCGCGGCGTCATCCGCGCCCGCAGCCGGGCGACGACGCCGGTGAGGATCGCCCACCACGCGACCGAGCCGAGGAAGACGCCGGCGACGACCGCGGCCGCGCCACCGGCGCCGCCCGTCCCGGCGCCGATGCTCGCGAACAACGCGGCGAACGAGAGGATCGTGGCCGGGTTGGTGAGGGTCAGGGCGACCATCGACGCCCACCCGCCGAGCGGCGTCGCGAGCCGGCCGGGGTCCGGGCTGGCCGTGGCGGTGTCCTCGGACCGTGCGTCCCGCAGCGCCTTCGCCGCCAGGAGCAGGAGCGCCGAGCCGCCGACGATCCCGAGCCAGCGGTCGATCCCCACCAACAGCCCGGTGATCGCCGTGAGCCCGAACGCCGCGATCGCCCCGTAGGTCGCGTCCGCCGTCGCGACGCCCGTCCCCGACAGGAACCCGTACAGCCAGCCACGGTCGACCGTGCGCTTGATGACCAGGAGGCCGATCGGCCCGAGGGCGAACGCCACCGCGAACCCGATCGCGAGCCCGCGCAGGAACAGCTCGAGGGGCATGGACGGCCTGGGTCGGTCAGGCGGTCGGCGTCAGGTCGTGGTCAGGCGCGCGGGCTACAGCAGGCCGCCGACGCGCGACCCCGCCGCCCGCCAGGCCGGCCGGGCGCTACGGGTTTCGCGGGAGCACCACGACGCGTCGATTGGGCTCGTCGCCGATCGACTGGGTCGACACGTTGTCGTTGTCGCGCAGCGCCAGGTGGATCCAGCGGCGCTCGAGCGCCGGCATCGGCTCGAGCTGGAGCATCTTGCCCGTCTGCTCGACCCGCTCGGCTGCACGCGTGGCGAGGTCGATCAGCTGGCGCTCGCGGCGGCCGCGATAGTCCTCGACGTCGACGAGCACGCGCGTCCACTGGCCGGTGCGCCGGGAGAGCATCAGGTTGACGAGGTGCTGGAGCGCGGACAGGCGCTCGCCCTTGCGGCCGATCAGCGACCCCAGGGCCTCGCGATCGGCGCCGTCGCCGACCACGTTCAGCCGGCTGGTCTCGCCTTCGCGGATCTCGACCGAGATGCCCTCGAAGCCGAGGTGACCCATGAGCGTCTCGAGGATGTCCTTGCCGGCGGCCAGCGTCTCGGGCGTCGCCTCGGCGGCCTCGAGCTCCGCGCGCTCCATGGCGAGCGAGCCGCGAGCGGTCGCCACCTCGGCGACCTCGGCCGGCGACAGCTCCGACCCGCCGCGGGCGGGGGCGTCGGTCCGGGGGCGGTCGTCACGGCGCGGGCCGCGGTCGGGGCCACGCTCGCTGCGGTAGCCACCGCGGTCGTCGCGGCGCGGGGCCCCGGCGGCGGCGGGTGCCCGGTCATCCCGGCGGGGCCCACGATCCGGGCCTCGGTCAGGACCGCGATCCGGGCCCCGATCGCCGCGGTAGCCGCCGCGGTCGTCCCGCCGGGGGCCGCGGTCGGGGGCCCGGTCGGGGCCGCGGTCGCGATCGTACGGCCGGTCCTCGCGTGGCGCCTGCGCAGGGAGCGGGGTCGCCTCAGCCGCCTCGCGCTTGGGCGCGGCGCCGCCGAGGGCGCTCCGCGGCGCGGCAACGATGCGGGCCGGCTCGGCGCCCATGCCCAGGACACCGCGGCTGCCGGGGGTCAGGATCTCGAAGTCGAGGTCCGCGAGCCCGACGCCGAACGCGTCGCAGGCCGTCTTGATCGCCTCTTCGACGGACTTCCCGGTGAACTCCTGGTACTCGCTCATGTCAGCGTCGTCTCCCTCGTCGCGCGGTTCGGGTTCGGTTGGGCCGGATCGTCGAGCGGGCGGACAGGTCCCGATCGACGGCCTTCGAGCGCTCCGCTGTGCTTGTGGGCTGGCCGGGTGCGGGCGGCTTGGGCTGGGGGATCTTCACCGGGAAGCGCGGCGAATGGTTCCGCGCGAACTCCGGGTACCAGCCGAACAGCGGGAACATCCCGCCCCAGCCGAGGATGAGGTACTGCTGGCCGATCTGGATCAGCGTGGCCGTGATCCAGTACAGGAACAGGCCGGCCGGCAGCGTGCTGCCCCAGAGGATCGAGATCAGCGGCAGGAAGTAGGCCATCTGGCGCTGCAGCTTGACGTTCTGGTCGTCCTGGGCGGTGGGATCGTGCGGCGGCAGCGTCATCCGCGAGGCGACCAGCTGGGTGAGCGACGAGAAGATGGCGAGGATGCTGATGCCGAAGCCGAGGATGTAAAACCCGGTGATCGCCGGCTCCGGCAGGCCCCAGTTGATCCCGAACACGGTCGCGTTGAGGCACGGGTTGGTGACGTGGCCGGCGGCGTTGAAGATCGGGGCCGTGGGGCACTCGATGCTCGGGAACAGGTTGATTCCGAACACGTGCCACATCGCGCTCGGGTTGAAGTTGGTGAGGCCCTGGCTGAACACCGAGTACATCGGGATCAGGAGGCCCATCGTCAGCAGGATCGGCAGGCAGCCGCCGGCGGGGTTCACCCCGCGCTGCTTGTAGAACTCGGACACCGCCGACTGCTGCTTGATCCGGTCGCCCTTGTACTTGCGCTGCAGCTCCTTGATCTCGGGCTGGAGCAGCTGCATCTGGCGCGACGACACGAGCTGGCGCCGGTACAGCGGGATCACCACCAGCCGGAGGGCGATCGTCAGCAACAGGATGCCGAACACGATGTTCTGGCCGGTCAGCTGGTAGAAGAAGACGAGCCCGATGAACAGCACCTGGAAGATCGGCGTGAACAGCCACGCGACGGTGCTGATCGGGTTGACGCCCGGGACCGCGGGCTCGAGCGGCGCCTGGCTCGGGGTCGGCGTCACCGTCGGCGCGCCGCTCCCGCTCGTCCCGCCGAGCGGCGAGCACGCGGCCACGATCAGCGCGATCAGGATCAGGAACAGGATCGGCGCGAAGCGGACGAGGAGCGGGCGGAGGCGGGTCACGCGGTGTGGTTCTCGCAGGTTCAGCGGACGGGGTCGTAGCCGCCGGGATTCCAGGGATGGCAACGGCCGATTCGCTTGGCGCCCATCCAGCTCCCGCGCAGCAATCCGTACTTCTGGATCGCCTGCTCGGTGTACCGGGAACAGGTGGGCTCGAACCGGCAGCCGGACGGCAGCCACGCGAACACGATGCGATACAGGTGGATGAGAGCCACCCCGATCGTCACCCCGACACGCTTCACGACTTGGTCCGACCTCCTAGGACGCCTCCCGATCGGAGGACCCGGTTCAATGCTCCGACCAGCGCGTCGTGGTCGGCCGCGACGAGCGCGGGCCGGGCGATGATGAGGACGTCCCAGCCGGGCTGGAACGAGGGCGCCATCACCCTGAGCGCCTCGCGGATCCGGCGTCGGACGCGGTTCCGGACCACGGCTCCACCGAGCCGCTTGCCGGTCGCGAGCCCGAACCGGGTCTGGTCAAGGTCGGTTCGTGCGAACCGCCCGACGAGCAGCGGGTGCGTCCGGGTGACGCTTCCCTCCGCCAGCCTGGCGAAGTCGCCCGGGCGGGAGAGCATGACGAGCCGCAGCGAGTTCTGACTGCGCCCGCCGGTCAGGCCGAGAGCTTCTGCCGGCCCCTCGCGCGCCGCGTCGCGAGAACGCGCCGACCGCCCGCCGTCTTCATGCGGGCGCGGAACCCATGCTCCTTGGCGCGATGTCGCTTCTTGGGCTGAAACGTCGGTTTGCCCATCGGGACTGTCCGTGATCCTCTCCATCCAGCCTTGGACCCGGAAGCTCCGACTCCTGGAGGCACGCAAACGCGCCGAGCGCCACAAAGCGCGACGGCGCGTGTTCGTCGCGGGGGATGATATGGCCGCCCTGGAACGAGTGTCAAACGTACGACAGGCCGGCGAGGCAGGCCCGGCCGTGTTCAACGGGCTCGTCGCGATATCCCGGGTCCCGTTCCGCGGGGGTGCGGCGACGGGTCCCGCATGATACCCCGGGGGAGTATGCGCGAATCGCCTTGCGACGGCCCCGAGCGCCGGTGTATTGTTCCCCAGCCTCAGGCGCCGGGACGCCGCGGGGGACCCTCCGAGAGGAAGCCCGTCGGACGCCAGCTTGGTGCCCAAGGATCCTCCCGCGGTTTCGTCGCGACGTCCTCATCGGTCTTGGGCCACGCGGTCGTCGTTATCCGTCGTCGGCCTCATCATCCATCGCAGCCCTCATCATTCGGGATCACGATCGCCGGAATGGACGCGAAGCAAGTCTGGCGCGCCGCGCTCGGAGAGCTCCAGGTTTCGCTCTCGCCCGCCAACTACGAGACGTGGCTGCGGGAAACCCGTCTCGTCGACGTGGACGACCAGCGATTCCGGATCGCCGTTCCCAACGGGTTCGCCAAGGACTGGCTCGAGACCCGCTACCGGTCCCTGATCTCCCAGACGCTCGCGCGCGTGGTCGGCTACAGCGTCCAGGTCGAGTTCGTGGTCGTGACCAACGGCGCGGCGGACGCCGACGGCGTGGCGCCGGTCGCGGAGACGGTGTCCCAGGCGGTGCGCGTCGAGCCCACCCGGGTCGGCGCCCCCGAGGGTGCGGCCGCCGGCGCCACCTACCTCAACCAGCGGTACACCTTCTCGAACTTCATCGTCGGGTCGGCCAACCGGCTCGCCCACGCGGCATCGCTGTCGGTCGCCGAGCGCCCGGGCCACGCCTACAACCCGCTGTTCCTCTACGGCGGCGTGGGCCTCGGCAAGACCCACCTGATGCACGCGATCGGCAACGCGGTGGTCGCCAAGTTCCCGCGCAAGCGCGTCGTGTACGCGACCAGCGAGAAGTTCACCAACGAGTTCATCACCTCGATCCAGCAGGGCAAGATCGACGAGTTCCGAGCCCGCTACCGCCGGATCGACCTGCTCCTCATCGACGACATCCAGTTCATCGCCGACAAGGAGCGGACCCAGGAGGAGTTCTTCCACACCTTCAACGCGATCCACGAGGACGGCAAGCAGATCGTGCTGTCGTCCGACCGGCCGCCGAAGGCGATCCTCACCCTGGAGGAGCGGCTCCGCTCGCGGTTCGAGTGGGGCCTCATCGCGGACCTCACCGCCCCGGACCTCGAGACGCGGATCGCGATCCTGCGCGCCAAGGCCGAGGAGCAGGGCGTGCCGATCACCTCGGACGTGATCGAGTTCATCGCCCGCAAGGTCGTGTCCAACATCCGCGAGCTCGAAGGGGCGCTCAACCGGATCGTGGCGTACGCGTCGATGGGCGCGATGCCCGTCTCGATCGAGCTGGCGCAGGCGGTCCTGTCGAACGTCCTGTACAACCCCAAGAAGCGCCAGGTCACGCCGGAGCGGATCACGCAGGCCGTGTCCGACTACTACGGCGTGGGGATGGAGCAGCTGCGGGGCCAGAAGCGCGAGAAGAGCATCGTCGTGCCGCGCCAGATCGCGATGTTCCTGATGCGCGAGGAGACCGACGTCTCGCTGCTGCGGATCGGCGCCGAGCTCGGCGGCCGGGACCACTCCACCGTCCTGCACGCGTGCGACAAGATCACGCGCGAGATGCAGGTGAACGACGAGATGCGCCGCGAGGTCGCGGCCGTCCGGGAGATGATCTACAGCGAGTAGCGGTCCCCGCTTCGTCGCTTCCCCGAGGCCCAACCGACGCGCCCCGTCGGCGCGCGTCCTGCGCCCGCTGCGCCTGTCAACCGTCGACCCCCTTGACGATGCTGGCTGTCTGTCGCATATGATAGTGACTGTCAAAAGCCACTGTCTCGCATACCAGGAGCCGACGCCATGGCAGCACCGACAACGACGGTCCCGACGACGGGTGCCGCGCGCGTCTCGCGACGCTGGCTCGCGCTCGGTGGCATCAGCGTGGCCCTGCTCGCGGTGGGCCTCGACGCGACCGTCCTGAGCCTCGCGCTCCCGACCCTGGCCGGCGCCTTCCACGCGTCGGAGAGCGAGCTCCAGTGGTTCGTGACCTCGTACACCCTCGCCCTGACGGCCGCGATGCTGCCGATGGGCCTCCTCGGCGATCGGTATGGCCGGCGGGCGGTGCTGCTGGGCGGCCTCGTCGTCTTCGGCGTCGCCTCCGCGGCCTGCGCATTCGCGCCCTCGTCGCTTGCCCTGATCGCCGCACGGGCGATCCTGGGCGCCGCGGGCGCGGCGATGATCGTCATGGCCCTGTCGGTGATCACCGTCCTGTTCGACGAGGACGAGCGACCGCGGGCGATCGGCGTCTGGGGTGCCGCGAACTTCCTCGCGCTGCCGCTGGGTCCGATCGTCGGCGGCTGGATGCTCGCCAACGCCTGGTGGGGCTGGGTGTTCCTCGTCAACGTGCCGGTCGTGATCGCCGGCTTCGTCCTCGTCGTCCTCGTCGTCCCGGAGTCACGGGCCGAGACGCGTCCCGCGATCGACTGGCCGGGGATCGTGGGCTCCAGCCTCGGGCTGACGCTGCTGATGTTCGGCGTCATCGAAGCCGGCCGGCTCGGCTGGGGCAACGTCGGCGTGGTCGGGCTGCTGCTTGGCCGGCGTGGCCTCGTCGCGGCCTTCGTCGCGTGGGAGTCCCGGCTCGTCCGGGCCGGCGGCCAGCCGCTCGTCGACCTGCGCCTGTTCCGCGTCCGGAGCTTCACCTGGGGGGTGCTCCTCGCCGGCCTGGCGATCTTCGGCCTGTTCGGCCTCCTGTTCACGATGCCCCAGTACTGGCAGGCGGTCGCCGGGCTCGATGCCCAGGAGGCTGGCCTGCGCCTCCTGCCGCTCATCCTGGGCATGATCCTGGGCGCGATCCCGGCCGACCGGGTCGCCTCGCGGATCGGGCCCGCGACGGCGGTCGCGGTCGGTCTCGGCTTCATGGCCCTGGGCCTTGCAATGGGCTCGCTCACGGTGGGCTCCGGCGATGCCGTCGTCGGGGCGTGGAGCCTCGCGTCCGGGTTCGGCGCAGGGCTCAGCCTGTCCACGGCCGCGTCCACGGCGATGGTGGAGCTCGACACCGATCACAGCGGCGTGGGGGCGGCGCTCGTGCAGGCGACCGTCAAGCTCGGCCCGGCGATCGGCGCCACGTTCCTCGGAACGATCCTCGCCGCAACGTACCAGCACCAGGTCCCGGTCACGGGCCTGCCGGCGGACGCCGCCGCGGCCGTCCAGGCGAGCGTCTTCGGCGGCCTGGCCGTCGCGCAGGCGACAGGCTCGGCCGCTCTCGCCGAAGGCGTGCGGCTCGCGTTCGCGTCGGGCATCGCCGACGCGCTGCGCTTCGCGGCGGCGGCCGCCGCCGTAGGGATCATCCCGGCCTTCCAGTTCCTGCCACGCCAGGTCCGCAGCGCTGCCGTCGAGGAGGCACAATCCGGGGATGCCCCGATCGCTGTCACCGGCTGACGCCCCGCGGGCCGGGTTGCGCGAGCGCAAGAAGCTCAAGACGCGGCTCGCCATCCAGGAGCACGCCCTGCGGCTGTTCGAGCAGCGTGGCTACGAGCGGACCACGGTCGAGCAGATCGCGGAGGCGGCGGAGATCTCCCCGTCGACGTTCTTCCGATACTTCCCGAGCAAGGAGGACGTCGTCCTGTTCGACGCCCTCGATCCCTGGCTCATCGAATCGTTCCAGCGCCAACCGGCGGACCTCACGCCGATCGCCGCGCTTCGCGCTGCGCTGCACGACGTCTTCGCGTCCCTGTCCGACGACGTCGTTGCCGAGCAGCGCCAGCGCGCACGCCTGGTCCTCGAGGTGCCCGCCCTGCAGGCGGCCTGGATCGCCGACGTCATCCGGACCGCAGGCTTCCTCCGGGCGATGATCGCGGAGCGCGTCGGAAGGGATCCCGACGACCCCCGTGTCCGGGTCTACACGGGCGCGATCATGGGCGCGATCATGGGCGCGATGGCGCCGATGTTCGAAAACCCGGACACGGACTTCATCGCGGACGTCGACGCCGCGTTGGACTTCCTCGCCGAGGGGCTGGTCCTCTAGGCCGAGACTGCGCCGGGCCCGTCGGAGCGGCCCGATTGGGGACGCGTCGGGGACAAGCGGTCGGATCCGTGGACAACCGTTCGGTTGCGCGGGGACGGCTTCGGGGACGAATCGGGCGTTCCGGCGGTCGTCGCGGATCGCGGTCCCGGGCGGGTGCGTTTCGTCCACCGGCTGACGCGGGTCGCATCCCCGAGGTCCGGGCCCCGAGCCCACGGCCGACGGCCGGTCGTCCACGGTCCGATGCCGCACGATCGAGCGTCCCGATCCACCAAATCCACGGCATGATGACGGTGATGACGGAGTGAGAAGATAGGCTGATCACTTCACCTGCCGGCGGCTCGTGGAGCCAGGCCCTCCGCCGTCACACCGGGACCTTCGACGCGGGCCGCGCGAGTCCGCCCGCCCAGACAGCTGCTGGAGAACCAACCCACCGTGAAACTCTCGGTCATGCAGGAGAACCTGGCGCGCGGCCTGTCCGTGGTCTCGCGCGCCGTCTCCAGCCGGAGCACCCTGCCCGTGCTCGCGAACGTCCTCCTCCGGACCGAGGACGCCGGCCTCAAGCTGACGGCCACCAACCTCGAGATCGGGATCACCTACTGGGTCCCGGGCAAGATCGAGACCGACGGCGCGACCACCGTCCCGGCGCGCCTCCTGACCGACCTCGTCGGGTCCCTGCCCGCCTCGGAGCGCGTCGACCTCGAGCTCCAGGGCGCCGACACGCTCCACCTCCGGTGCGGCCGCTTCGCGACCCACGTCAAGGGCATCGACGCGGACGAGTTCCCGACGATCCAGACCGCCGGCGAGCGCCCGACGACACGGGTGTCGCAGAAGGTCATGAAGCGGGCGCTCGAGGAGGTGATCTTCGCCGCCGCGAGCGACGAGGCCAGGCCGATCCTGACCGGCGTGCTGGCCAAGTTCGAGGGCAGCAAGCTCACGCTGGCCGCCGCCGACAACTACCGGATCGCCGTGCGCACGATCGACGTCCTCGACCCGGTCGAGGCCGCCTCGGTCGTGATCCCCGCTCGGGCCCTGGGCGAGCTCGCGCGGATCCTCAGCGACACCGACGACCCTGTCGAGCTCGTGCTCGCCCAGGCGCGCAACCAGGTCCTGTTCCACCTCGAGGGCGTGGACCTCGTCTCGCGGCTGATCGACGGCCAGTTCCCGAACTACCAGACGGTGCTCCCGGCGACGCACGCCACGCGGGCCGAGCTGGACCGCGAGGAGCTGCTGCGGGCCGTCCGCCCGGCCGCGCTCATCGCGAGCTCGTCGGCCAACATCGTCAAGCTGCAGGTGGGTGGCGACGACACCGGCGTGACCGTCACGGCGACGGCGGACGTGGGCGACTACACGGGCGACGTCGAGGCGTCGATCGAGGGCGACCCGACGACCATCGCGTTCAACGCCCGCTACCTCAACGACGTGCTCGGCAACGTGCAGGCCGACCGGTTCGCGCTCGAGCTCAACGGCCCGCTGTCGCCGGGCGTCTTCCGGCCGGTCGGCGACGACGCGTACGTCCACGTCGTGATGCCCGTCCGGACCACGTCCTGACGGGCGCCCTCGGGGCACCTGCCACGGACGCGCCGCCGGGCGCCGTCGAGGTCCACGGCGAGCGCAGCGCGCGCCGCACCCATCCTGCTCGGGCTGTCGGTCCGCGACCTGCGCGGCTACGCCGAGCTCGACGCCGTGTTCACGTCCGGCCCGCAGCTCGTGTGGGGCCCGAACGCCGCGGGCAAGACCAGCCTGCTCGAGGCGATCGTCCTCGCGGCCTGGGGCCGATCCCATCGCACGGCCGCCGACGGCGAGCTCGTCCGATGGGGCCAGGAGCTGGCGCGCGTCGAAGCCAGGGTGGGCGAGCCCGACACCGAGGTGGGTCCGCGCGACGCCGTCGAGGTCGCCCTCGTCCGGACCGCGTCCGGCGGCGCCCGCAAGCGGATCCGGGTCAACGGCGTCGCGCGCCGGGCGGCGGCCCTGGTGGGCGTCCTGCGGACCGTGATGTTCGCCCCGGAGGAGATGCTGCTGGTCGCGGGCTCCCCGTCGCTGCGCCGCGAGGCGCTCGACCGCCTGGCCGGCCAGCGATCGCCGGCCTACCTCCGCGACCTCGCGACCTACGGTCGCGCCCTCCAGCAGCGCAACGGCCTGCTGCGGCTGATCCGCGAGGAGCAGGCGACGCGCGCTGAGCTGCGGTTCTGGGACGGCACGCTGCTGGAGGCCGGCAGCGCCGTGCGGGCCGAGCGCCATCGCCTGCTGGAGGCCCTGGCGGGTCCGCTGGCGGCCGCCCACGCCGAGATCGCACCCGACGAGGCCGCCGCGGGTCGGCTCGAGCTGACCTACTCGACGAACGCCCCGCAGCTGCCCGGGGAGTCCGTGCGCGACGCCCTCGCCAGGCGGCTCGCCGAGACGGCCGAGAAGGAGGTCTGGAACGGCACGACCCTGATCGGGCCGCATCGCGACGACCTCGTGTTCGAGATGGGCGGGCGCCCGCTGGCGTCGTTCGCCTCGCGGGGTCAGCAGCGGACCGCGATCCTCGCCTTCAAGCTCGCCGAGCTCGACCTGCTGACCGCCCTCGACGGTCGGCCGCCGCTGCTCCTGCTCGACGACGTGTTCTCGGAGCTGGACCCGGAGCGCCGCGCGCACCTCGTCCGCCGGATCGCGGCGCTGCCGCAGGCGTTCGTGACCACGACCACCCTCGACGACCTCGACCCGGCCCTGCGCTCGGTCGGCACGACCTGGTCGGTCGAGATGGCGGCCGGCGACACGTCCCGGCTGCGGCGCGACGGCTGACATGGGCTCGGGCGACCCGGACGTCGCGCGACGCCGCCGCCCGGCGCGGGTCGGCGACCTGCTGCCGGACGCCGCGCGCCAGCTCGGGCTCGAGGACGAGCTCCGGCTCGCCCGGGCGATCGCGACCTGGGATGCGATCGTCGCCGAGCGCGTGCCGCCGGCCGCCGGCCACTGCCGGCTCGACCGGGTCGAGCCCGACGCGATCGTCGTGGTGGCCGACGAGTCGATCGTGGCGGCCGAGCTGCGCATGCGCGCGATCGAGCTGCTGGCCGCGTTCGCGCGCCGCCCCGGGGGGTTCGAAAGCACGCGAGCTGCGCCTGCGTATCGAGGCCGGAGGGCCTTCCGGGACGGGCGGGAGCCCCCGCGTATAATCCGGTGTCCCGCCGACGGGCAGACGGGATCCCGAGCTCCCGTCACCGCTGCAGATCGACGCGCGTCGCTCCCACCATGAGGCTCGTTTCTTGGCCGTCCGCCTCCAGCTGAAGCTCGGTGCCGTCACCGAGCAGGACCAGCTCGCCGACTCGCCCGACGCCATCGTGGTCGTCGAGCCGTCCGTCGGTTCGGTCGCGCGGTCGAAGGGGAACCTGTACCTGCTGGTGACGTCGCGGATCACCGGCAATCGCGCCCGCGAGGCGACGCGGATGATCGCCGACACCATCCGCAACGAGTACTACTACGACGAGTCCGCGGGCATCCGCCAGTGCCTGACCAAGGTGATGGGCGTCGCGAACAAGCGGCTGGCCCACCAGCGCGACCGCTACGGGATGGGGCACCCGGGCGCCGACGGCGGGCCGATCGGCGTCGCGGTGGCCGTGGTCCGGGGCCGCGAGCTGTACGTGGCCACCGTCGGACCCGCGGAGGCCTACCTCATCCGCCAGGCCCGCCTGTCGACGCTCCCCGACCCGAACCGGGACCGCGGCCTGCCCGTGGACGAGCTCGAGCCCGAGGTCTGGCGCGGCGAGCTCTCGGTGGGCGACTCGCTGTGCCTGGTGTCGGCCAACATCGTGGCCAAGATCGGCACCGACGCCCTCAAGGACGCGCTGGTCACGCTCCACCCGCAGTCGGCCATCGAGCACCTCCACGCGCGTTTCGTGGCCGCCGACGGCAAGGGCAGCGACGGGGCGCTCGCGTTCGAGGCGAACGAGGTCGGCGCGACCCACAAGGCAAAGACGCTCGTCCCGGTGCGGCCCGCCGAGCCGCTGGCCGGCGCTCCCGACAAGTCGCCCATCCCCCTCGCGGACACCGTGACCGCCAGCGCCGCCGCGATCGGCGCCGGCGCGACGAAGGCGCGCAGCGCGGCCGGCAACGGGTTCGAGCGCGCGATCTGGCGCCTCCAGGACATGCTCCCCCGGCGCAAGACCGGCGCCCGCAAGGTCACCGGCACCGCGTCGCGGATGGAGACGCAGCGCCGCGCGGCCGTCGCCCTGCTCGCGTTCGTGGCCGTCGCCGGAGCGCTCGTATTCGGCGTGTACGTCGCCGCGGGCCAGCGCCAGCAGTCGGGCTCGGTCCCGTCGCTGACGGCCGCCAAGAGCGCGTTCGAGACCGCCCAGGAGGCACTCAACAGCGTCAGCGGCCCTGGCGTCGACCTCATCACCGACGACCCGCACCGCGCGCTGGAGCTGCTGAACTCGGCGTATCAGCAGCTCGACGCCGCCGAGAAGGCCGGCTACCCCCTGACGCAGATCGCCCCGCTCCGCGCGACGGCCCTCGCGGGCCTCGATCGCCTGTACGGCGTGACCAAGGTCAAGTCGTCCCCGCTGTTCACCTTTCCCAAGGACAAGCCGGTCGAGCTGACGGGGCTCGTCCGCGGGTCCGACGGGGCGCCGTACGTGCTCGACACCGCCAACAAGACCGTGTGGCGGATCGACCTCGCCAAGAAGCAGGCCTCGCCGATCCTCAAGTCCGGGCAGCGGGCGTCGGGCACGCGCGTCGCCGACCCCAAGCTGATCACCGCCGGCGGCCCCGACGTCCTGATCCTCGACAGCAAGAACACGCTGTGGCGCTGGCGACCCGCCAACAACTCCGGCCGCGGGACGCTGGTGCGGATCCCGATCAAGAACTCCGCGTCGTGGGGCGACGACGTCAAGGACCTGGCGACGTTCGTGGCCAACTTCGACGCCGCCTTCTACAAGCTCTACGTCGTCGACCCGTCGGAGCAGAACATCATGGTCTTCGACCCATCCAGTGACGGGTCCGGTTACCACAGCGCCGGGACCGGACGACTGCCCACAGACCGGCCGGTCGACGGGATGACCGACCTCATGATCGACGGCGACATCTTCGCCGCCGAGAACGGCGAGGTCGAGCGCGTGATCCCGGCGACGACCTGGACGCCGGAACTGCCCGAGGACACGCAGCTCCGACCGACCAGCGACTACACGCTGCTCTCGTCGCCGATCCTCGCCAACGGCAACCCGAGCAAGCGGATCGGCGCGCTGTATGCGTTCGACGCGACCAACCACCGGGTCGTCGCGTTCAACAAGTCGGACGGCAAGTACCTCGGCCAGTACCAGCTCACGGGCGACGACGACGAGTGGTCCGACCTCAAGGGCCTCGACGTGCTGCCGACGGCCGAGGCGGACGCGCCGTCGACGATGTGGTGGATCTCGAGCAAGGGCGTGAACAGCGCGCTGCTCGAGGAGGCCGCGCCCGAGACGCCGACCGCCTCGCCCACGCCGGCCCCGACCAAGGCGCCGGCGACGCCCAAGCCCAAGCCGACGAAGCGACCTCGGCACTGAAGCCGGGCGGTCGTCGGTGATCCCGCTCCGCGACGCGAACCCGACCCGGCGGACCCCGGTGGTCACGCTGTCGCTGATCCTGCTGTGCTTCGTCGCCTTCGGCTGGGAGCTCGTGGTCCTGGCCCAGGGCGGGGACCAGCGCCTGGGCGACTTCCTGACCGTCCACGGCGTCGTCCCCGCGGACCTGACCACGTCCGTGCGGGGCGGCAACTGGATCTCGCTGCCCGTGCTCGGCATCGTGACCAGCCTGTTCCTGCACGCCGACTGGTGGCACCTGCTGGGCAACATGCTCTACCTGTGGATCTTCGGCAACAACGTCGAGGACTGGCTGGGGCGACCCGCGTTCATCGCCTTCTACCTCGTCGGCGGCGTGGCCGCGGTCGCCGGCCAGGTGGCGGTCGACACCACGTCGGACGGCGCGATGATCGGGGCGTCCGGCGCGATCTCGGCGGTGCTGGGCGCCTACCTCGTCCTGTTCCCGGGCGCCCGGATCCAGTCGCTGGTGTACCTCGGGCTGTTCTACCAGCTGATCGCCGTGCCCGCGGTGCTCGTGCTGGGGTTCTGGTTCGCGCTCAACCTGTTCGACGCGATCGGCTGGATCGGCGCCGGCGGCGAGACCGGCGTCGCGTTCTTCGCCCACGTGACGGGCTTCATCGCCGGCGTCCTGCTCGCGCTCCCGTTCCGGCTCAGGCGCCAGCCCATGCCAGCGCTGGCGGCGTAGGCGGCATCGGCGACAGGCCGGGACCCGGCCGGCCCGGGCGACCGCGTGGGATAATCCCGACCATGGACGGTGATCGCGGCACCGAGATCGAGATGATCGTCGAGAGCGTGCGCGTGCACATGCCGACGGGCCGCCACGTCCTCGTCCTGCGCGAGGTCGACGCGGTGCGGCTGCTGATGGTCTGGGTCGGGCCGTGGGAGGCGAGCGCGATCGCGATGAAGCTCCAGGGCCTGACGCCCGAGCGCCCGTTGACCCACGACCTGTTCGCGACGGTGCTGACGACGCTCGAGGTGACCGTCGAGCGGATCGTGATCACGGACCTGGCCGACGAGACGTATCACGCACGCCTCGAGCTCAGCCGCAACGGCGAGCAGCACGAGATCGACGCGCGGCCGTCCGACGCGATCGCGCTCGCGGTCCGGATGGGCGTCCCGGTGTTCGCGTCGTCCGACGTCCTGGACCGCGCGGGGACGGTGCCCGACGAGGACGACGACGACGACGAGACCGAGGAAGGCGAGGAGGCCGGCGCGACCGCGACGCGGCGCCGCAAGGTGGTCGATCCCGGAGACCACCGGCGAGGTGCTGGACCAGACCCGGCTCGCGATCTTCCGCGAGTTCGTCAACTCGCTGGACCCCGAGGGCGACCAGCGAGGGGGCCCGTCGACGAGCTAGCGGTCGCCCGCCGTGTCGGGGGCGTCGCCCAGGATCGGCCGGCCGCGCCGGCCCGCCCGCTCCCGGTTCGCCCACATCCGCAGCCGCAGGCCCCAGAAGTCCTTGACGGCGCGCCAGATCACCGACGGCTTGGCGCCGGTCGGCGAGCCGGCCGTCCGCGGGTAGTGCGGGATGCCGACCTGGGCCACGCTGCGGCCCGCCGCCTGGATCTTGATCAGCAGCTCGGCCGAGAAGAACGCGCCGCCCGACTCGACCCGGACCCCCTCGAGCGCCTCGCGCCGGAACAGCTTGCACGCGCAGTCGACGTCCCTGACCTTGAGGCCGAAGAAGATCCGGTTGGCGAGCTTGTAGGTGCGCGCGTAGACGACGCGGATCGCGGGGTCGGCGCGCTTGATCCGGTAGCCAACGACCACGTCCGGGTGGTCGGCCTGGCCGAGGCGGGCCGTCAGCCGGCCCAGGTCGGCGACCCGGAACTGGCGGTCGCCGTCGGTGAACGCGAGGAGCTCGTAGCGGGACGCCTCGAAGCCCGACCGCAGGGCGCCGCCATAGCCGCGGTTGACCTCGTGGTGGACGACCCGCACGACGTCCGGGTGCTCGGCGGCGAGCCGCTCGGCGATCTCGAGCGTGCGGTCCTTCGAGCCGTCGTCGACGGCGATGATCTCGAACCGTTCGGCGATCCCCGGCAGGGCCTCGAGCGCCTCGAGCACCAGCCCCTCGAGGTTGGCCTCCTCGTTGTGGGCCGGGAAGAAGTAGGACAGCCGAGGCACGAGGGCCGGGGCGGGCTCGCGGGTCTCGGCCGGGGCGGGGGCGGCGGTCATGTTGGCTCCTGGCGGCGGACGACCCGGTACAGGTTGCCCGGGGTCTCGAGGTTCTCGATGACGTAGCGCTCGGACAGGGCCTCGATCTCGATCGGGGACAGCCGGATGAGGTACACCGGCCGCGTGTCGAGGTTAGCCTCGATCACGTCCTGGAGACTGCCCAGATGTTCGTCGAGCCGCGTCCGGTCGTCCACGATCGAGACGTCGGGCCGTCGATGCTCGACGAGCTGGCCGTACCACAGCGGGGTCGAGTACGACCACCACGACAGCACGAGGGCGTTGGGCTCGAGGGCCGTGAAGGCCTCGTCGAGCCACCGGTGGACCCACGTCTGGTGGCTCTGGTCCGCGACCCGCCAGCGGGCGGGGAGCTGGGTGACGGTCGGGACCAGCAGCGCGAGCCCCACGCCGAGGGCGACGATGGACCCGAGGAGGCTCGTCCCGCGCGGGGGCGGCGCGGCGGCGAGCCGGGGCGATGGCGTCGACGCGGGATCCGGCGTCGCTTCGGGCTCCTGCGTCCAGCTCGGCCTCGTCGTCCCGCTCCTCGCCGGCTCGAGCCTCGCCATCACGGCGTCAACGACCGCGCCCCCGAGGATCGCCAGCCAGGTCCACGAGAAGAACACCGGCCCGACGTAGTAGCGCTCGATCGCGGCGTTCTCGTACGACGACGCGAAGAAGCAGGTGGTCAGCACCGCGACGCCCGACAGCAGCGCGTACCGCGGGTGGCGGATGACCGCGAGCAGGAACCCCGACGGCACGAGGATCACCAGGATGCCGAACTGGACCAGGGCGAGATGGACGACGTCGCCGATCTTGCCCGTCACGTCGGTCAGGGGCCGGGTGAGGTCGCCCTGGAACTGCCGGGCCAGCACGACGTCCCAGAATCCGCTCCAGGTCTCGGGATGCCCGTAGACGAGCGGCGCGCGCAGGAGGCCGGCGCGGAGCGGCAGCTCGAGGTACAGCAGCGCCGCCACGCCGAAGCAGGCGGCCAGCGCGGCCAGGACGACCCGGGGCCGCCGCACGATCCCTGGCTCGACCGCCAGCACGAACAGCCCGACGGCCGGGATCAGCAGCAGGGTGAGCCCGTGATTCGCCAGCGCCACGCCGAACACCGCGGCGGCCAGCACGATCCCGCGATCGGCCCTGGCGCGCAGGCCCGGGTCGTCGGGCGACTCGAGCCAGTCGGCGACGAGTCCCTCCCAGCGGAGCAGCAGCCCGACGATGGCGACGAGGAGCACCGCGTGCAGCGCGTGGGCGTCCGCCGCGACCCCGACCCGCCACACCAGCGGCGTGAGGGCGAACCCGATCGCCGCCGCGACGCACACGAGGAGCGCGACGCCGAGCCGGCGGTTGACCAGCACCGTCAGGCCGGCCGCCGAGGCGATCAGCAGCGCCGACATGAGGTTCATCAGGAACGCCGGCGACCCGAGGGGCGCCAGGACGGTCGACACGAGCCAGCCGAGCACGGCGTAGGCCGGGAACCCGGTGGGGTGCATCGTGCCCAGGATCGGGGGGACGGTCTGCGCCTCGCCCGTGTCCCAGGCGCTGAGGCCGGGCAGGAGCGTGAACCGGTAGACGACGAACGCCCCGGCACCGGTCGCGAGCGCCGCCAGGTATGCGGAGTCGATCCGGCGGAGCCGCCGGCCGGCGCCGCTACCAGCCAAGGAGCTGGCCCCAGGCGACGCCCCACAGGTTGATGGCCGCTCCCGCGATCACGAGCGCGACCGCGATGCCGCGGGGCCGCCCGTCGGCGTGACCGGCCCCGAGGGCGACGAGCGGCAGCAGGAACGGGATGAAGTCCAGCGAGAAGCGGTAGCCCCACTGCACCCAGCCCTGGCTGAAATGGGCCAGGTTGAACAGGGCGATCACGACGACGGTCAGGCCAACCCCGACGGTCAGCCGGGCCAGCGGGTGCCGCCGGACGGCGAACAGGGCGATGAGCAGGCCGGGCGCGCTCAGCAGGATGCTGGTGCCGATGTCGATCGGCATGAGGAGCGGGCAGTCGGGGTCGAACAGCGACCGCTGGGCGTCGGGGGCGGCACACAGGACGACCGGATCGCCGAGGCCCAGGGTGTTGGGCTTGAGGTCGGGGGCGACCACGGGCAGCGCGCCGAACATGATCCCGAGGTTCTGGGGGATGTAGCGGAGGTCCTCGACCGACCAGTCCGGGTGGTAGCCGAGGGTCGGGTAGCCGTTCGCCTCGAGCTGGTACTGGTAGTCGTAGCCGGGATGGAGCCACGAGCCGGTCGTGAGCTGCGTGTACAGGAGCAGCGCCGCCACCGGCAGCACCCCACCGGCCGCCGCCGACACGAGCCGCCGAACGCGCGTCCCGCCGCCGCCGACGAGGATGAGGAACGGTGCCCCGAACACCAGCGGCAGGCGAGCCGTCGCCCCGATGCCCAGCAACAGGCCCGCAAGCACCTGTGAGCGGTCGAGCGGCCAGACGGCGGCCCGCCAGCCACCTCGCCCGTCGTCGGGCGTCTCGGGGCGTACCGGGGCCGTCTCAGCCCGCGAGTCGTGGCGCAGGGCGACGCCGACGGCGAGGAGCGCGAAGATCACCGCCACGATGTGGGCGAAGTACCACGTGCTGCCGACGGCGGCCGCCCACCACCACACCGTGCCGGTGGCGAACAGGACCGTCGCCAGCGCCCGGACGGCGAGCCGGATCCGCAGGCCGCCGAGCATCCACCACGCGACGCCCACGCCGATCGCGGCCAGGGCGACCGCGATCGCCTCCTGGTCCACCCTCAGCCCGATCGCCGCGACGAATGGCAGGAGCACGAGCGCCGGGAGGGGCGGGAACGGGAGCAGCACCTGCCCCGTTGGCTGCCCGCTCGAGTCGAACAGCGGGTAGATGTCGTTGAAGTACCAGTTCGGCGGTCGATCGGCGCCGTCAGGGACCGGCCAGTCGAAGGAAACCTTTCCGTGCAGGAAGGCGTCCGCCTGCCAGACGAAATGGTTGTACTGGTTGTAGTGCTCGGGGTTGGACCACGTGTACAGCGCCAGCGCCCCGAACGCCAGCAACAGCCCGACCACGACGGCCGCGAGGCGACCGGCGCCGGGCTGGGGCGAGAGGGGCCCGTCAGGGCCCTCGGCTATACTCCGGTCCACCTTCAACGCTGCGTAGGAGGCTCCCCGTGTCCGGTCTGGGTTCGGGCGCGCCCGGCCGGGAAACGATGACGGACGAGACCCCCCGGCGAGGCATCGGCTGGCGGATCCTGGCGATCGTCGCGATCGGCCTTGTGTTCCGCCTGATCATGGCATATGGGTTCTCCGGACTCCGGGGTTCCGGGTTCGACTCGGACCTCGGGCTGTTCCGGTTCTGGGCGTCCAACCTCGCCGACCAGGGACCGTTCGGCTTCTACGACCGGGGCTTCTTCGCCGACTACACGCCGGGCTACCTGTATCCGCTATGGCTGGTGGGCGTCGTCGGCCAGTTCCTCGGCGGCGTCGGCGACCTGATCAAGCTGCCGGCGATCCTCACCGACGTCGCGCTCGGCTACATCGTCTACCGGATGGCCCGCGACCTCGGCGTCAGCGAGCGGCGGGCGACGATCGCCGGCGCGGTGGTGATCGTGAACCCGATCACCTGGTTCGACTCGGTGGTCTGGGGCCAGGTCGACAGCTTCGGGACGGTGTTCCTGCTGCTGTCGGTCAGGGAGCTGTGGAAGGCGCGCAGCGAGCGGGCCGCGATCCTCGCGGTCGTCGCGGCGCTGGTGAAGCCGCAGCTGGCGATCCTCGTCCCGATCGTCGCCTTCGTCACGATCCGCCGGGCGCTCTGGCCCAAGGGCGGATTCGGTTCCGAGACAGCGCCGGAGCCGTCAGGGTTCGGGTGGGAGCGCCGGACGACCGGCTGGATCCGGATCGTGTCGACGGGGGTTGCCGGGTTCGCGACCGCCGTCCTGCTGTCGGCGCCGTTCGGGCTGTCCGTGGTGTCGTTCAGCGGGACCGCCCCGTTCGTGGACTCGTCGCTGGTGCGCCTCATTCTGAGCACCGCCTCGACCTACTCCTACGTGACCGTCAACGCCTACAACCTGTGGGCGCTGTTCCCGGTCGACGGCCAGAGCATGGCCACCAACGGCGGCTGGATCTTCGACGCGCCCGTGCCCGACGCGACCAGCTGGGCATCGATCGGCCCGTTCCCGGCGGCGGCCGTCGGCGGTCTACTGGTCGGGCTCCTGCTGTTCCTCGTCATCCCGTTCATCGTCGCGCGCCGCCCCGACCGGCTGACGATCCTCGTCGGCGTGTCGGTCATGGCCCTGGCGTTCTTCGTCGTCCCGACGCGCGTCCACGAGCGCTACCTGTTCCCGCTGTTCGCGCTCGCCGCGATCCCGCTGGCGTTCTCGTGGCGCTGGCGGATCGTGTACGTCGTCGCGTCGGTGGCGACGTTCCTCAACATGTACGTCGTCCTGACGACGATCTACCCGGACAACCCGAGCATCCGGGACTGGCTGGGAATCGGCGAGGCGATCCGGTCCCAGTTCGGCGTGACGGCGATCGCCCTGGTCAACACCGCGGTGTTCGTGTGGGTCTTCGCCCAGCTCCGGCCGGCGGCCATGCGGACGCTCGAGGCGGAGCTGGAGCACGGGCGCGAGCGCGACGCCTGGGACGAGGAGGCCGGCCCGGCCCCGGTGGGGACCGGTGCGCGGGCCGGTGGGGAGGTGGCGGGGACGGCCGCAGCCGCAGGCCCGGGCACCACGGCGGCGGCGCTCAGCGGGTCGAGGCCGAGGCGGCGCCTCGTGCCGGCATGGTTCGACCGCCCGTCATGGTCGGACGTCGGCCCTCTCGCCTGGTTCCGGGCACGGATCGACGAGACACCCATCCGCCCCGACCGGTCGGCGAGCCTCTCGCACGAGGGCCGCGGCCGCCTCGACCGCCTCGACCTGTGGCTCCTGATCGTGCTGGTCGTCGCCGCGATGGGCCTGCGCATGTTCCGGCTGGCCGAGCCGGCGCGGATGCACTTCGACGAGGTCTACCACGCGCGGACGGCCGCCGAGTTCCTCCAGGACTGGCGGTACGGCATCTCGCACTACATCTACGAGTGGACGCACCCGCACCTCGCCAAGTACGCGATGGCCGGCGGCATCGTCCTGTTCGCCGGTCACGACACGCAGGCGACCAGCGACCTCGGCGTGCCGGTCCGCGACGCGGCCATCGAGCCCCGCCGGCCGGACCCGTCATCCACGACCGCCCGCGACGGCGACCGCGTCTGGGTCGCGACCGGCTCGGCGCTGACCGGCTACGACCTGCACACGCGCAAGCCGGTCGCCTCGTGGACCGTGGACGGCGCCGCCGCCCTGGCCTTCGACAGCGACCGGAACAGGCTGTACGTGGGCACCGACGGCGGGGAGCTGCTGGCCCTCGACCTGGCCAGCCTCGACGGCCTGGACGCAGGCTCCATCGACCAGATCCTCCAGCCCGAGCTCGTCGCCACCCTCGATGGCCCGATCAGCCGCCTGGCGCCGTTCGACGACGGCTCGCACCTCGCCGCGATCCTCCCGGGCGACACCGTCGTGATCCTCGACCCCGACACGGGCACCGAGACGGGCCGGGCGGTCGTGCCCGGTGCCGTCGACATGGCCGCCGCGGGCAGCGCCCAGGCGATCGTCGGGGCGCCGGGCCAGGTCGACGACCCCGCGGCCGTCGCCGCCGAGCTGGCCTCGATCCTCGGCGGCGACGCGGCCTCGTTCGAGGACCGGCTGGCCGACACCGAGCAGGAGACCGTCGTCGTCGCGCCCGTGCCCACGGGCGACGTCCGCGCGAAGCTGCAGACGGCCATCGACGACGGGAAGCTGCCCGGGATCTCGGTGGACGCCGTGGCCCAGCTGGCGGTCGCCGGCACGGACGGGGTCACGCTGCTCACCGGGAGCGGCTCGACCGCGGCGACGGTCGACCTCCAGGGGCCGGCCACGGGCCTCGCGCTGGTGACGAGCATCGACGACGGCACGCAGCTCTACGTCACCACCACCGACGCGTCGACCGGCGAGCCGCAGCTCGTCGTCGTCGCGGTGACGGGGGAGTGGGCCGCGAAGGGACCCGCGATCCACGACACGCTGCAGATGCCGGGTCCCGGCACGCGCGTCGTGTTCGACTCGGCGGCCGAGATGGTCGAGGTCCTCGGGACGAGGCAGGACGGGACGGGATCGACGGTCTACGTCGTCGAGCCCCATGGCAAGACCGTGTTCGCCGACCAGGACGTCCCGTTCCAGCCGACAGCCTGGGTGCTCGACCACAGCCCGGACTACCCGACGGCGAACCGGGGCCAGATCCTCGCGTTCGGCGCCAACGGCGAGACGGCGTCGCTCGACGTCGGCGACTACGCGTTCGCCTGGCGGCTGCCAGGGGTGTTCATGGGCGCGGTGACCGTCGGGTTGCTGTTCCTGCTCGCGCGGATCCTGTTCCGCCGCCGGTCGATCGCCGTGCTCGTCGCGCTGTTCGCGCTGCTGGACGGCATGTTCTTCGTCCAGAGCCGGATCGCGATGAACGACGTGTACGTCGGCGCGTTCATCCTGGCCGCGTACTGCGTGTTCGCCTGGCTGTGGATCAAGCCCGAGCGGCCACGCTGGGCGTTCTGGACGCTGATGCCGATGATCGGCGTGTTCCTGGGCCTCGCGCTGGCGTCCAAGTGGGTGGCGGCCTACGCGATCGGCGCGCTGGGCATCCTGATCCTCGCCCGCTCCGCGCTGGGCCGGCTGCTGCTGATCTTCGCGATGATCGGGCTCACCGGCGTGCTCGGCTGGATGGCGATGGCCGTGCCCGCGGGCAGCGAGGCGTCCGGCAACCTGCTGTTCACGCTGATCATGATCGCCCTCACGCTGGCGACGGTCGTCGTGACCATCTATCACCCCATCGCGTGGTCCGACGAGGAGATGTGGTTCGCGGTGGCCGGGCCGGGGGCGATCGGCATCCTGATCGCGTTCGTCTCGATCGTGCTGGGCCGGGCCGGCAAGACCTACACCGTGGGCCCGATCCAGTTCACGCCGCTCGAGGTCGCCTTCGCGTTCGTCCTCGTCGGGATCCTCGCGTATGCGGCGTTCCAGGTGGCCGCCCGATTCGGATTCGGGCCCATGGCGAGGACGCCGGACCCGGACGACCCGCGCCGCCTCCTGCCGCCCGCGTCGCCGCCGGCAACCGGCTGGCTGCGGCTGGGGTCGGGCCTCGGCGTTCCCGTCGTGTGGTTGCTGGGATCCCTGCTGGCGATCCCGATCGTGGTCTACGTGATCACGTACATCCCGTGGGCGTTCGTCGAGGGCCACCAGATCATCAAGGGCTGGCCGCCCGGCCACACGGGCCAGACCCTGCTCGACCTCACGGGGGCGATGTACCGGTACCACAACGACCTGACGGCGCCGCACCCGGCGAGCTCGCCGTGGTGGGCCTGGCCGCTGAACCTCAAGCCGGTCTGGTTCTACCAGGGCAGCTTCGCCAACTCGACCGCGGCCTCGATCTACGACGCGGGCAACGTGATCCTGTGGTGGATGGGCATCCCGGCGATGGTGTTCGCCGCCGTCCAGGCGTTCCGGCGGCGCTCCCTGCCCCTCGCGCTGGTCCTGATCGGCTTCCTGTGCCAGTGGATCTCGTGGGCGCGGATCGACCGGGCGGCGTTCCAGTACCACTACTACACGAGCCTGCCGTTCCTGTTCCTCGCCCTCGCCTACTTCATCGCCGAGCTGTGGCACGGGCCGTCGAGGCGGACGTGGATGGTGGCGCGCGTCGCCGCGGTGTTCGCGCTGTTCGCCCCGATCATCCTGTGGGTGCTCCGCCAGCCGCTATGCGGGCTCGCCAACGTCGAGGCGGTGAACGCGGGCTCTCAGGCGTGCAACGGCAACCCCGGCAACCTCGTGGTGACGCCCTCGGCCGCGGCGCTCGCCTTCGTCGGCATCGTGACGCTGATCGTGCTCGTGAAGCTGCTGCTCGACCTCACCCGGCCGCGCGACGACGGCACGTCCGTCGGGCCGAGGGACCTGCTGCCGCTGGCGGTCACGGCGGTGCTGGGCGGCATCGTGATCGCGCTGGCGCGGGGGCTGCCGACCGATGCCGCGCTGATCTCGATCAACGCGATCGTCCCGGAGTTCATCGCGCTGCTCATCGCGATCCCGCTGGCGCTGGTGGGCCTGCAGCTGATCACCGCGCGCGACTCGCGCCGGTTCGCCGCCGGATTCGTGCTGGCCGCCGGCGTGTGGTTCGTGGTCCTGTACCCCAACATCGCTGCGCTGCCGCTGCCCGACACGATCGTGAACGCCTACCAGGGCCTGCTGCCGACGTACCTGTACGCGTTCCAGTTCTCGGTCAACACCCTCGATCGCAGCGGTGCGATCTCGTTCGCGGACGCACGCTTCGTGCTCCTGATCGTGTTCCTCGCCGTGGCCTGTGCCGTGGTCGCCTACTCGACGTGGGTGTGGCGGATGGCGGCCGTCGAGGAGGACGAGCCTGCGCCGGGTGACACGGGCGGGCCGGAGGGTGCGCCGGGCGCGGCCTGATGGGAGCCGCGGCTTGACGGGAGAGGGCGCGACGGTGAGTCGGGGACCCGGCGGTCAGGCGACCTCGACAGGGGCGTCGAGCCGGACGACCGGGACGCCGGCCCCCGTGCGCGGTGAGGGCGGCACCGTGGCGGTGAAGTGTGGCGGCAGGGCGCCCGTCGCGGCCAGGCGGCGGATCGCGAACCCGTAGTACTCCTCGACCTTGGCGGTCACCCGCGGCCAGCTGAACTCCTCGGCACGGATCGCGCCGGCCGCCGACATCGCCGCGGCGGTGTCCGGCTCGGCGAGCAGCCGAGCGATCGAGGCGGCGAGGGCCTTGTGCTGGCGCGGCGGGACCAGCAGCGCCTCGCGGTCGCGGCGCACGACGCCCTTGTAGCCGTGGATGTCCGACGCGACGATCGGCGCCCCGGCGGCCATCGCCTCGAGGAGCACGATGCCGAACGACTCGCGCCCGGTGGCCGGCGAGACGTAGACGTCGGCCGTCCGGAACAGCTGCGCCTTCTCGTCGTCCGTCACGCGGCCCAGGAACTCGACGCCGTGGAGCCGGCGGGTCGCGATGTAGCGCCGCGCCTCGCGCTCCTGCGGCCCGCCGCCGACGAGCAGCAGGCGGCAGTCGCAGCCGGTCTTGCGCAGGATCCGGTAGGCCTGCAGGAGGTCGAGCACGCCCTTGCGCGGCTCGAACCGCCCGACGAACAGGATGTTGGCCGTCCCGTCCTGCCAGCGGGCCACCGGGACCGCGCGCCGGTAGCGGTCGATGTCGACGCCGTTGGGGATCACCTTGTAGTCGCCCGGGAAATAGCGGTCGATGAAGTGGCGGGCCGCGGCCGACACCGCGATCCGCCCGTGCAGCCGGTCGGCGTAGCCGCCCATGACGCGGCTGCCGAACTCGTACGCCGGCGACCAGCCGCCGTAGGCGTGGAACGTGGCGATGTTGACGCTCTGCGACTCGCGCAGGATCACCAGCGACAGGAATGGCACGAACGGCTCGTGGAAGTGCAGGACGTCGAAGCGCTCCCGCTCGAGCACCGCGCGGACCTGCGCGATGTAGCGGAACGAGAGGGTCACCGTCCCGACCGACCCGTTGGCCGGCATCGAGAAGCCCTTGCCCAGCCGGATGACGTCGCCCTCGGAGGCGCGCTGGAGGCCGTGCGACGAGGTCAGGATCCGGACGTCGTGGCCGCGCAGCCGGAGGTTCTCGTAGAGGTAGCGGACGTGCTGGGTGACGCCGCCCGGCAGCGGGTAGACGTACGGCGAGACGAGCCCGATCTTCACCGGCCGCGCTCGCCTTCGGGGTGCTGGAAGCGCGGCGGCCGGAGGTGCCCGCCAGGGTAGCCGTGGTCCCGCCCGGTCCCGTCGCGGCGCAGCCGCCCGCCGACCTCGGCGCGCGCGTCCCGGCCGTACTTGCGCAGCTGGCGTCCGAAGGTCCCGAGCTGCCCCGCCGTGCCGTGGAAGCTCCCGTGATGGCTGGTGGTGCGCGCCAGGATGGCGGCCCGCAGCGCGTCCTCGGTCCGTCCCGGGAACGTCGTCCAACCGCTGCCGATCGCCTCGGACGCGTGGGCGTCGCTGTTGCCGACCTTGGCCAGGTCGTGCTCCGTGGCGAACTGCACGACCCGCTCGTGCCAGTACCGCCCGAGCGCCGTGGGGTTGAACGTCTCGATGGCGTCCGGCCGGACCGCGGAATCCGCGTCGTCGAGCAGGCGGCGCAGCAGGAACGCCTGGGCGCACAGCGGGTACGGGACGAGGGGATGGGCGGGGATCGCGATGCCGCCCTGCTCGTGGACGGCGGCGACGGACCAGCGGAGGCTGCGCAGGGCAGGCACCGGGCGCTCGAGGAACAGGCCCAGCAGGTGGCCGCCGCGGGTGCTGATCTCCTCGCCCACGATCACCCGGGTCCGGAGCCCGCGGTCGAGCGCGATCCGGCGGGCCGCCAGGGCGGCGTCGATCCGCTCATGGTCGGTGATCGCGATGACGTCGAGCACGGCCTCGCGCTCGACGCGGTCGAGGATCTCGGTCACCGGCGCCGTCCCGTCGGAGGCGAGCGTGTGGATGTGGAGATCGGCCCGGCCGAGCCGGTCGGTGGGGTCCGTGAGGCCGTCGCCCGCCGTCATCCGGCGGCGTCCTGGTCGAGGTCCGGCCAGATCGGGTGGAAGGCGCCCCACCATTGCTCGGGGGCGTCGGCGAGCAGCGTCTCGAGCGTCGCGGCGACGGCCGCGGTCTGGGCGATGAGGCGCTCGCGGCGCGTCCCGCCCTCGGGTTCGGGGACACGGACGACGCGGCACCGGTAGCGCCCGCCGCCGACCCGACGCGCGGCCGCCGCGAAGATCGGGACGCCGACCTCCTGGGCCAGCAGCGCGGGGCCGACCGCGATCGGCGCCGGGTGGCCGAAGAACGGGACGTCGACCCCGGTCCCCGTGAGGTCCCGATCGACGACGATGCCGACCGAGTGGCCGCCGCGCAGGGCCCGGAGCATCGCCCGGCGCGCGTTGACGAGCGGGATGATGTTGACGCCGATCCGGCCGCGGGACGTCACGAACCAGCGCTGCAGCGCCGGATCGGCGACCAGCTCCATGGGCGCCATCACCCGCTCGCCGACGAGGTGCGACAGCATCACGACCGGCAGCTCGATGGCGCCGTAGTGCATGCCGACGATGACGACCGGCCCGCCGTGCTCGAGCGCCTCGCGGACGCCGTCCTCGTCGTCGATGTCCAGCCTCGCCAGCGCGGTCTCGAGGTCGTACGACCCGGCCCGGGCGACCTCCAGGTAGTAGCGGGCCGCGTGGCGGAAGGCGGCTCGCACGAGGCGCTCGAGGGCGTCCGGGTCGGTGGCCGCGCGCCGGACGGCGGCGCTGCCGCGGTCTGGTGGCGGCGAGGCCCTCGCACACGCGGGCGAGGTTGGCGCGCGCCTGGTTGCGGCGGGCGGGAGCGATCCGGTACCACAGCTCGCCCGCGGACTCGACGGCCGCCACCAGCGGGGCCTCGGGCAGCCGGGCGACGAGCGCCGCCCCGGCCATGACGAGCGAGCCGCGGACCCCGGCGCGCGGGGCAGTCACGGGGGCGGGAGCCGATTCCCCCGCCGGGACGGGCTGCTCCGTGGCCGCCGTGCCGGTCACGGCGACGCGACCTCCGCCGCGGCGCCACGCGTCGCCAACGCGTCCCGGGCGCGGGCCTCGAGCGCCCGCGACTCGGCGGGATCGTCGGGCCACATCGGCTTGAAGCTGTACCACTGCTCGGGTGCGGCGGCGATCGTCTCCTGGAGGGCGTCCGCGATGCGCTGCGTGGCGCGCTGGATGTCGGCCGCATCGGAGGACGGCACGGTGAACTCGCCGTGGGGCTCGATCCGGTAGCGACCGTCGGCGATCCGCCGGATGGCGAGCGGCGCGATCGTGGCGCCGGTCTTCGCGGCGAGCACGGCCGGGCCGGCCGGCAACGTCGTCCAGGCATCGAACAGGCGCACCGGGATGCCGTCGCTGCGATAGCCCCAGTCGACCAGGAGGGCGAGGATCTCGTTGCGCCGGAGCGTGGCGAACAGGCCCCGGAGATTGCGCCACGGGACCACGTGGAACCCCCAGCTCTCGCGCTGGCGACGGAGCAGGTCGAACAGCTCGGGGAACGACGTGTCGTCCGCGACGACGGTGACCGGATAGCCGCGACCGGCCAGCGACGCCCCGATGGCCTCGTTGTTGCCGACGTGACCTGCGACCACGATGAGTGGCCGCCCGGACACGCGCCAGCGATCGACCATCTCGACGAGGCCGGCCTCCTCGACCGCCGCGGCCAGCTCCTCGTGTGGTCGCGACGGCAGCCGCATCAGCTCGACGACGTAGCGCCCGTACTCGCGGTACGCGCCGAGGGCGAGCCGGCGCACGCGGGGGTGGTCCGGCGGGAGCCCCAGCACGTGGCCGAAGTTGGCGTTGGAGAAGCGGCGCTTCGCGGGCCAGGCCAGGTAGCTGCCCTGGGCCGCGGTGCCGATGACCGCGCCCGACAGGCGCGGCGGAACGTGCGCGAGGACGGCGGCCGTGGCCTTGTAGCCGACGATCGCCGCCCGTTCGACGATGCGGGGAGAGGATGCCTGGAGGCGCCGGTGAGGCGCCTCCAGCGGTCGCCCCTGGCTCACCGGGCGGCGGCGGCCTTGGTCTTCGCGATGCCGGCCAGCGCCTTGGCGTCCTTGCGCGACACCTCGTTGCCGACCAGCGTCTCGTTGTCCTCGCCCCGGATGAACGCCTCGACGCGCTGGTGCGCGATGTCGTCGTGGACCTGGAGCGGCGGGCTCTTCATGAAGTAGCTCGACGGCGCCACGAGCGTGCCCTTGAGGCCGCGGTCGAGGCCGATCCGCAGGCAGCGGATCGCGTCGATGATGACGCCGGCGCTGTTGGGGCTGTCCCAGACCTCGAGCTTGAGCTCGGCGTTGAGCGGGACGTCGCCGAACGTCGTCCCCTCGATCCGGATGTGGCACCACTTGCGGTCCTTGAGCCACGGCACGTAGTCCGAGGGGCCTACGTGGATGTTCTCGTCGGCGATCTCGTAGTCGAGCATCGACGTGACGGCGTTGGTCTTGCTGATCTTCTTGGACTCGAGGCGCTCGCGCTCGAGCATGTTCAGGAAGTCGGTGTTGCCGCCGAAGTTCAGCTGGTACGTGCGGTCGATGCGCACGCCGCGGTCCATGAACAGGCGGGTCAGCACGCGGTGCGTGATCGTCGCGCCGACCTGGCTCTTGATGTCGTCGCCGATGACCGGCAGGCCCTCCTCGGCGAACCGGCGCTGCCAGTAGGGCTCACGGCCGATGAACACCGGGATCGCGTTGACGAACCCGACGCCCGCCTTGAGCGCCTGCTCGACGTACCACTTGGTGGCCTCCTCGCTCCCGACCGGGAGGTAGGAGACGATCATGTCGACCTCGCGCTCGCGCAGGATGCCGACGACGTCGGCCGTGGGGCCGGGGGCCTTCTCGATGATCTGGGACAGGTACTTGCCCAGGCCGTCGTGGGTCATCCCGCGGTCGACCTTGACGCCGAGGTGCGGCACGTCCATGAACTTGTAGGTGTTGTTCTGGCCCGAGAAGATCGCCTCGGACAGGTCCTTGCCGACCTTCTCCTTGTCGACGTCGAACGCCGCCACGAACTCCACGTCGCTGATGTGGTAGTCGCCCAGCTGGACGTGCATCAGCCCCGGGACGAAGTCGCCGGCCTTGGCGTTCTCGTAGTAGTAGCGGCCCTGGACGAGGCTGCTCGCGCAGTTGCCGACGCCCACGATGGCGACGCGGATCTTCTTGCCGCGCGCCTTGGGCTCGTCGTGGCCGTTCTTGCCGTTCTTGCTCACGTGCTCCTGCTCCATGTTGCTGCGGTTACCCCTGTTCCTGGTTGGATGCCTGGTTGATGGTCGCGACGATGCGCTGGATGACGGTGATGGTGGCGAGGACGGCGATCAGCCCGAGCGAGATCTCGAGCGTCAGACGCCGACAGCGGATAGGCCAGCCCGCCGGGAGCGCTCGTGTCCTCCGGGAAGCCCGGCAGCAACCCGGCGCGATGCAGCCCGATCGTCAGGATGACGATGCGGATCTCGCGTGGGGCGAGCCCGACGTTGGCCATGCCGGTCCCCGGGACGAAGCCCAGGCTCTCCGACTTGGCGCGGGTGTAGCTGACCATGAATGCCGAGACCATCGCCGCGCCGGTGAGGATGACCGGAGCGAGTAGTCCGAGCTCGAGCGTGCCCCACAGGATGCCGAGATAGACCACGCCCTCGCCCCAGCGGTCGAAGGTCGAGTCCATGAACGCGCCGAGCTTGCTGACCTTGTTCGTCGCCCGCGCGAGCGCCCCGTCGAACAGGTCGAACACGCCGCCGAACACGACCAGCAGGCCGGCGACGATCCACGATTGGAGCCCCGCCGCGATCGCGGCGACGCAGGCGATGCAGGAACCCGATCACGGTCAGCGCGTTGGGGGACAGACCGAGCCGGCCGAGGCCGACCGCGATCGGCGTCATCAGGCCGCGGACGCTTGGCCCGGGTCTCGGGCGAGACGAGCGAGCCGCTCATCCGACCGCCTGCCCCGCGCCGGCGGCGTCGTCGAGGCCGAGCGCCCGCGCCTGGCGCGTCGCGAACGACTCGAACGCCTCGGGGACGATCGTGTGGACGGTCTCGCGGCCCTGCCGCCGCGACGCCACGAGCCCGACCTCCCGCAGCTTGCCGAGGTGCCACGACACGAGCGGCTGCGACAGCCCGACGTGCTCGATCAGCTCGGTCACGGTCGCCGGGCCGTCGGCCAGGCGGCGCACGATGCGCAGCCGGTTGGCGTCCGCCAGGACCTTGTGGAACCGGCGCAGCTCGCGCAGGTCGTCGGGGATGTCGACGACCGAGGCGATCGTGCTGCGGATTCGGGCGCGCGTGGGGGACACGGGTGATCGGGACCTTCGACGTGCAGGGTGGTCGACGCCGTCGGATCAACGGCGGTACATATCAATGGGGATTGATATTAGGCACGCCGCGTCCGGCCGTGTCAACGCCGGTCAGGCGAGCACCTCCACGACGTCGCCGTCGGCGACCTCGTGGTCGCGGCCGACGCGCTGGCCGTCGAACCTCGCCGACGGGCCCCAGACGCGGGCCCCGGTGCAGGCGTCGGCCAGCTCGTGGTGGACGGCGTCGGCCACGTCGACGACCGTCGCCGGCGGATGGAGCGCGAGCGGCTCCTCGTCGGTCGAGCCGTTCGCCCGGAGATAGACGCGGATCAGCCCGATGAGCCGCCACACCTCGTCGCGGAAGGCCGCGAGCGAGGTCTCGTCGAGGACGGACACCGACAGCACCAGGAGTCCGGGGACGGCGGCCGCCAGGGCGTCGATGGCGCCCGGTGAGGCCTCGTCCGCCCGGGTCGCGGCGACGAACGCCGGCTTGTCGATCTCGGCCGCCGCGACCTCGTCGAGGACGATTCGGAGCTCCCGGAGGTCGGCGCCCGCTCGGGCGCAGTAGACGATCGCGTCGGCCGAGCGGAGCACGCCGAGCAGCGCCCGTCCACCGCCGCGGTCCTCGTTGGCGCCCTCGATCAGGCCCGGGATCTCGACCAGCTGGACGAGCACGCCGCCGATCCGCGTCAGCGCCGGCACGGGCCGGAGCGTGGTGAACGCGTAGTCGCCCGTCCGGATCTGGATCTCCGACAGGGCCTGGAGCAGCGACGACTTGCCGACGTTGGGCGGCCCGACGAGGGCGACCTGCGCGGCGCCCTCGCGACGGACGGCGATCGAGTCGCGGTGGACCGCCGACGAGCGGGTCCGGGTGTCCTCGATCTCCGCCAGCAGGGCCTTGCGGAGGTCCGCGTACGGCCCGTTCCGGTAGTCGGGCAGCTCCGCGAGCAGCGCGCGGACCTCGCGGATCCGCTCCCGCCCCTCCTTGCCCACCAGCCTGCGCTTCGCCACCTGCGCGAACGTGCGATGCGGCATCGGCATCGCCATCTCCCTTCGACTGCGCGGGGGACGCCACGACCTCGCGCGGTGCTACGGCACCGGCGACGGCAACGTGCGTCACGTCCCGCCCCTTCCTCCGACGCTGGGTGAGGAAGGGGCCGATCAGCCTGTCTGGCAGGAGATCGTCGCGTACCAGGCGTTCACGGCCGAATGCGGCCCTCCGGGCGATGCGGGTGCCTTGGGCGCACCCGTGGCGGGAGCCTAGCGCACAGGCGCGCGCCTGGGAACCCCCGGGCGACACGGACCGTGGGCGCGGCCTTCGTCCGCCTGGCGCTGGGCCGGGACGATGTCGCAATCGCCCTACACTCGCCGCGTGACAGCCGTCCCCGAATCAATCGATCGCCGCGCCGCGAGGCCCTCCTCCTGCTCGCGGTCATGGGCGGCGGCGTGTTCCTCGCCGGCCTCGAGCTCATGGTCACGGCGGTCGCGCTGCCCGCGATCGTCGCCGACGTCGCCGGCTGGACGCGCCTCCGGGAGGCGTCGTGGATCATCAACGGCTACCTGCTGGTGTCGGTCGTGACGATGCCCCTGGCCGGTCGCCTCGCCGACCTGCGGGGCACGCGGCGCGTGTTCCTCTGGGCGCTCGTGGTGTTCACGGTCGGCAGCCTGCTCGCCGGCATGGCCCCGACCCTCGAGGTCCTGATCGCCGCCCGGCTCCTCCAGGCGGTCGGCGGCGGGGCGCTGGTCCCGGTCGCGACCTCGGCCGCCTCGCACCTGTTCCCCGGCGTCGGCCGGCCGCGCGCCCTCGGCCTCATCGCGGCCCTGACGTTCCTGGGCATGGCCGCCGGCCCGTTCCTCGGCGCCGCGATCCTGGGCGCGGTCCACCCGGCGGCGGCGCTGTCGCAGCTCGGCGTCGAGTCCGGGTCGTTCCCCGGCAGCGTCATGGTGCCCGCCTGGCGCTGGGTCTTCTACGTCAACGTCCCGATCGGGATCGTGGCCGTCGTCGTCGCCTGGGCCGCGAGCAGCGGCTGGGAGACGCCGCGTCGACCGGGGCGCCTCGACATCGTCGGCGGGATCCTGTTCTCGGCCTTCCTCGTGGGGGCGCTCGGTGCGCTGACGCTGCTCGGCAGCCGCGCGGAGCCCGACGCCGGCGGCTTCGATCCGATGGTGGTCGCCGCCGTCCTCGCGGTGGTCGCCGTGGTCGCGGGCGTCGCCACCGTCGTTCGCGGGCTGCGCGTCCGCGACCCCTTCCTCGACCCGCGGCTGTTCCGCCACGCGGGCTTCGCGTCGGCGACCGTGGTCTCCGCGCTGACGGGCTACGCGCTGGCCACGGCGATCGTCGGCGGCGCGGTGTTCGTCGACCGCGTGCTCTACGGCGGCCCCGACGATCAGCGCCTGGCGCTGGGCGCGCTCGCCGGGGCGACGGCGGTGGGCGCGCTCGCGTCCGGGTTCATCGTCCGGATCCTGTCGCTGCGCCTCGTGACCCTCATCGGGCTGGTGGCGTCGGTGGGCGCGCTGGTCGTGATGTCGGGCTGGACGACCTCGACGCCCGTCGGGTCCGCGGCCGCCGCGCTGGCGGTGTTCGGCCTGGGCTTCGGGGCGACGGTGACCCCGCGCTCGACCGCGGCGGTGGCGGCGGTCGGCCGCGAGCTGTACGGCATGGCCGCCTCGACGGTGACCGTGGCGCGGATGGTCGGCATGGCCGTGGGCCTCGCGATCCTCACCGCGTACGGATCGACGACCATCGACCGCCTGTACGACCAGGTCTACGCCACGCCGGACGCCTACAAGGCCTACGTGCCGGCGTCGCTCCAGGACCGGCCGCTGCGCGACGGCCTCGTGATCGAGGCGCTGGAGACGTGGGCCGCCGGCGAGGCCGGCCAGATCATGGTCGGGGTGTTCCTCGTGGCGGCGGTGGTCACCGCCCTCGCGATCCCGCCGTCATTGCTCCTCGATCGGCGGCGTATGCTCGGCGCGACCGGGCCCGTCTCGTCCGCGGCCGGTGCCGCCTCGACGCCGAACGGAGCCATCGACCCCGATGCAGGAAGCGACGCCGACCTCGAGCTCCCGGTCATCGGCGGCGCCTGAGCGCCCGGCGACGGTCGGCGAGGGGGCAAGGGCGACCCCGACCCGGGCGCCGGGATGCTGATCCGGGGCTGCGCCTGGAAGGACCACACGCCTCGCAAGTTCGAGGGGATCGAGGCCCTGGAGGCCATCCTCGCGGACCCCGAGGCGCGGGTCTGGGTCGACGTCACCGCGGCCGGCCAACGTCCCCGTCGACGCCGTCACGCGCCTGCTCGACCTGCACCCGCTGATCGCCGCCGACATCGCCGAGCGCAACCAGCGCGCCCGGGTGACCGAGGTCGAGGGCGCCATCCACGTCGTCCTGTTCTGGGTGGCCTACGAGGGCTCGGTCACGGAGCTCGAGATCGACCTCGTGCTCGAGAAGCGCGCCCTGCTGACGGTCCACGAGCCGGGCTGGGACCCGTTCGCGCTGCAGCAGCTGCGCGGCGATGCCGCCGGCGCTGCTCAAGCGCGGGCCCGACTTCGTGCTGTACGCGATCACGGACGGGATCGTCGACGCGTACTTCCCCGTGCTGGACGCGATCGAGGACGAGATCGACGGCCTCCAGGACGCGGTGATCCAGCGCCCGACGACGTGGACGCTCGAGCAGCTGTTCGGGCTCAAGCGCGAGCTGATCGGGCTGCGGCGCGCGATCTCGCCCGCGCGCGAGATCTTCAACCAGCTCACCAACCGCGACCAGGCCGCTGATCTCGGCCGAGCACATCGTCTACTTCCGCGACGTGTACGACCACCTGATCCGGGTGACCGACGAGCTGGACACCGACCGCGAGCTCGTGGCGGGCACCCTCGAGGTCTACCTGTCGACCGTCAACAACAACCTGTCGATCATCATGAAGCGGCTCACCGGCGTGACCGTGATCCTGGCCGGGATCGGCGCCGTCGCCGGGATCTTCGGCATGAGCGAGGCGAGCGCCGCGTTCGGGTCCGGCGAGGGGGGCGGGTTCTGGGCGATCACGGGGTTCGTCGTGATCGGCGCCACGATGACCGCCCTGTTCCTGCGCCGGATCGACTGGATCTAGCCGGTCGACCCGATCAGTCGCACCTGACGGGCTTGGCCTTGGGGTGCGCGTCCGCGGGATCCGCGTCGCCCACCGACAGCAGCCGTCCCCGCAGCTGCGTCTTGCCCGGGGTGCCCGCCGGGCCCTCCGACGTCTGCAGCCACAGCTCCTCCGTGTCGGCGGAGAACGCGGCGTCGAGGTTGAGCTGGTGCAGGAGCACCTTGTCGATCTCGTACAGGTAGAGCTTGTCGTCGTCCGTGTAGACCTGGACGATCATCCCCAGCATCTTCGCGGGCTGGTGCTTGACGATCGCCTGCTCGTAGATGGGCCCGAACATGCCGTCGCGGGCGTGCGCGAACAGGTAGGTCGCGATGTTGCGGCCGGGCCGGCCGAGGTCCATCAGCGGCTTGCCGAGGCCGTCGATGTACATGGCGACGTTGCAGAACGGATAGCCGTTCGGCCCGCCGACGATCGGGAGGTCGATGTTGAGCGCCGGGATGACGACCCGCGTCGCGTGCCCCGGCGTGCCGGGCTTGGTGGGCTCGGGGGTCGCGGTCGGGGCCTCCGACGGCGCCGGCCGACTCGCTGGGCGCCTCGAGCGACGGCGACGGGGCCGTCGACGGCGGCAGCTCGACCGAGGAGGGCGACGGCTCGACGACGGCGCCGGCGGTCGTCGGATCCGCGTACGAGAGGAGTCCCGCCGTGAGCAGCACGACGCCCAGCGCGGTCAGCAGCGCCGGCAGCAGGCGCGTTCGGGCCGCGTTCACCGCGGCGGCGGGTCGTCCGGTCATGGCGGCCGAATGGTAGTGGAGGGTCGGGGACCGCGCCTTCGGCTGATTGGTACTGGTACGCTCGCTGCCGATGGGCGGGAAGACGGCGATCGCGGCGGGCCTCGTCATGGGCACCGTCGCCGGAGCGGCGCTGCTGGGCGGCGTGGTGCTGCTGGCACCGGGCCTGCCGCCGCCCGCGACCCCGGTCCCGGCCACCGCGGCGCCGTCGCCATCGGCCGTCGCGTCGCCCTCGGCCGTCGGCCTCGCCGTCGGTCGGCCCCTCGCCCTCCATCGCGGTCTCGCCCTCGGCATCGTCCGTTCCGGCGCCCTCGGGGTCCGCCTCGGCGTCGCCGTCGTCCGCCCTGCCGTCGGGATCCATCGCGGCGCCGTCGGACTCCGGGGCCGAGGCCGGGCTGTTCGGGGTGGGCCGGGGCCGAGGCGCCTGCAGACGATCCTGCCGGGCGTGACCGTCACGCCCTGAGCGCCGCCGTCCGGCCGGCTAGCCGCCGATCTGGGTGACCGACGCGGCCGCCCTGCCCACGATCCCGAGGAAGGTCTCCGGGAACAGCCCGAGCACGATCGTCATCACCGTCGCGACCGCGAGGCCGGCCCACACGAGGCGGCCGTGGTGCAGGGCCGGCTGCTCGGTGGCCGGCTCGCGCATGAACATGTAGACCACGACCCGCAGGTAGTAGAACGCGGCGATGGCGGCGTTGACCACGGCGAGCACGGCGAGGACGTTGAACCAGCCGCCGACCTCGACCGCGGCGAGGATCACGTAGAACTTGCCGAAGAACCCGGCCGTCGGCGGGATGCCGGTGAGCGACAGCAGGAACAGCGTCATCAGCAGGGCGAGCGTCGGCTCGCGCCTGGCCAGCCCGGCGAACGTCGACAGGTTGCTGGTCACGCCGGTGCGCTTCTGGATCGCGGCGATGACCGCGAACGCGCCGAGGTTCATGAACGCGTACGCGGCGCCGTAGTAGAGCAGGCCCTGCATGCCCTGCTCCTCGCCGGCCCCGAACGCCGCGAAGCCCACCAGCATGTAGCCGGTGTGCGCGATCGAGGAGTAGGCGAGCATCCGCTTGACGTTGTCCTGGGCCAGCGCCACCAGGTTGCCGAGCGTCATCGTCAGGCCCGCGAGGACCATGATCACGATGTTCCAGTCGGCCGCGAGCGGCCCGAGCGCGTCGGCGAACAGCCGGATGATCAGCGCGAAGGCGCCGATCTTGGGGCCGACCGACAGGTAGCCCGTGACCGGCGTCGGCGAGCCCTGGTAGGCGTCGGGCGTCCAGTAGTGGAACGGGACGGCGGCGATCTTGAACGCCACGCCCGTGGTCAGGAACGCGAGCCCGAGGCCCAGCGCCGGCGCCAGCGGCGCGCTGCCGTTCGCGATCAGCAGGAGCTGGTCGGACACGCCCTGGATGCGCGTCGTGCCGGTCAGGCCCCACACGAACGCGAGCCCGAACAGCAGGATCGCGCTCGAGAACGAGCCGAGCAGGAAGTACTTGATCGCGCCCTCGGTCGAGTAGCCGTCGGACTTGTGGTAGCCGGCCATCACGTAGCCCGGCAGCACCATCAGCTCGAGGCCGAGGAACATCACCAGCAGGTCGGCCGACCCGGAGATGAGCATCGCGCCCGACATCGCGAAGATGAGGACCGCGGCGAACTCGGCGACCGGCAGGTCGCGCTCCTCGAGGTAGTCGGGGGCGAACGCGATGGTCAGCGCGACGATCGTCACGAACAGGATGTCCAGGAACGTGGTCAGCGCGTCGACCACGTAGGCGCCGTCGAACGCGTGCTTCGGGAGCGGGTCCTGGCCGACGAGCGCGGTCAGCAGCCCGACCAGGCCGAGGCCGACGAACGCGACGGCCAGCGCCGGGCCGCGGCGCCCGGGCAGCGCGAAGTCGACGACGAGGATCGCCGCCGCGGTGAGGATCGCGGCGATGAACGGGGAGAAGACGCCGAGGTCGCTCATCGCCGGCCTACGGCCACGGCCCGAAGGCGATCGGGGCGGCGTGGTTCACGGCCTCGAGCGTCACGTTCACGGACTGGTTGATGATCCCGAGCAGCAGGCCCGGGAACAGGCCGAGCACGACGACCAGCGCCGCCAGCGGCACCAGCGTCATCGCCTCGGACGGCCCCATGTCGGTCAGGTGGCCGCCGAGCCCCTTCAGGAAGTCCGACAGCTCGCCGAACGCGACCCGCTGGAACATCCACAGCAGGTAGCCGGCCGCGAGGATCATCACGAACGTGGCGATCGCGGCGGCGCCCGGGATCATGACGAACGTCCCGACCAGGGTCAGGAACTCGCCCACGAACCCGGACAGGCCGGGCAGCCCGACCGAGGCGAAGATGAAGAACCCGAACGTCGCGGCGTAGACCGGCACCTTGGACGACAGGCCGCCCATCTTCGCGATCGTCCGGTCGTGGGTCCGCTCGTAGATCACGCCGACCAGCAGGAACAGGCCGCCCGTGATCAGGCCGTGGTTGACCATCTGCAGGATCGCGCCCTGCAGCGCCTGCTGCTGGAACACGAAGATCCCGAGCGTGACGAAGCCCATGTGGCTGACCGACGAGTAGGCGACCAGCTTCTTGAGGTCGGGCTGCACGAGCGCCACGATCGCGCCGTAGATGATCGCGATCAGGCTGAGCACGATGATCGCCGGCGCCCACGTGTGCGCGGCGTCGGGGAACAGCGGCAGCGCGAACCGGATGAATCCGTACCCGCCCAGCTTGAGCAGGACGCCCGCCAGGATCACGGAGCCCGCCGTCGGGGCCTCGACGTGGGCGTCGGGGAGCCAGGTGTGGAACGGGAACATCGGCACCTTGATCGCGAACGCGAGGAAGAACGCGCCGAAGGCGAGGAACTGGAACGTCGGGGAGAAGCCGCCGGTCCCGGCGAACTGGGTCAGCACCTGGAGGTCGAAGGCGCCCCTCCATGGGTCCACCGCGCCCGCCGAGGCCTGCGCCGCCTGGAACGTGAACGCCGTCGCCAGGATCGCGACCAGCATCAGCAGCGAGCCGACCAGCGTGTACAGGACGAACTTGATCGTCGCGTAGATCCGGTTCGAGCCGCCCCAGATCCCGATGATCAGGTACATCGGCACCAGGACCAGCTCCCAGAAGATGTAGAACAGGAACAGGTCGAGGGCGACGAACACGCCCAGCATGCCCACCTCGAGCACGAGGAAGGAGACCATGTACTCCTTCACCCGCGTCTGGATCGGCTTGAACGAGGCCAGCAGGCTGATCCAGGTCAGCGTCGTCGTCAGGACCACCAGCACCAGCGACAGGCCGTCGATGCCCACCTGGTAGTCGATCCCGAACAGCGGGATCCACGGCTGCTCGTCGACGAACTGGTAGCCGGTCTTGTTGGTCACGAACGCGGCCAGCAGGCCGAGGGACACGACCCACGCCGCGAGCGCGAACAGCAGCGCCACCCGCCGCACGGCGTCGGGCCGCGACGAGGGCACGATGGCGACGACGATGGCGCCCAGCAGCGGCAGGAAGACCACCAGCGTGACCGGGTGGAGGTTCGCGAACCACTCCCAGCTCATCGCGGCTGCCCCGCGATCACGAGGAACGACCCGGCCATGACCAGCAGGCCGATCGCGATGCCCAGCGCGTAGTTCTGCACCCGGCCCGTCTGGATCCGGCGCAGGCCGCCGCCGGCGTCGCGGGTCGCCGCGCCGATGCCGTTGACCGTGCCGTCGATGATGACCCGGTCGAACCACCACAGGCCCGCCGCGACCCGGCCGCCGATGACGATGAACAGCAGGTGGTTGAGGTCGTCGAACCACCACTTGTTCAGCGAGGCGCGGTACAGGAAGCGGGTCCCGCGGTTGGCGACCGTGACCCGCTCGACGAGGCGCGGGTGACCGCCGTTGCGGAAGTAGCCGAACATGAAGATGCCGAGGGACAGGCCGATCGCGGCCGCCGCGACGCTGATGATGATCAGCGCGCCGTCGATCCCGGCGATCTCGAACCCGCCGGCCGTCTCGCCCAGGTACGCCTGGGACGCCGCGAAGATCGGCTCGAGCCAGCCCTCGAGGAGCCCGGTGCCGCTGGGGTTCAGCGGCGGGCCGCCCCAGGTGAGCACGATGCCCAGGATCACGGACGGGATGGCCAGCAGGACCAGCGGCAGCGTCATCTGCCACGGCGACTCGTGGATCTTGGGCTCCACGGCCGGATCGACGTGCGACGGGCCGTAGAACGTCTTGCCCATCAGGCGCCACATGTAGAACGCCGTCATCACCGCGACCGTCAGGCCGATGATCCAGACCCAGTAGTCGCCCGACTTGTAGGCGTCGCCGAGGATCTCGTCCTTGCTGAAGAAGCCCGCGAACGGCGGGATGCCCGCGATCGCGATCGCGCCGATCAGCATCGTCCAGTGGGTGATCGGGATCTTGCGCCACAGGCCGCCCATGCGGTTCATGTCCTGCTCCTCGTGGACCGCGTGGATCACCGATCCCGAGCCGAGGAACAGCAGGCCCTTGAAGAAGCCGTGGGTCATGAGGTGGAAGATCGCGGCGGTGAACGCCCCGACGCCGAGGGCGGCGAACATGTAGCCCAGCTGGGACAGCGTCGAGTACGCGAGGACGCGCTTGATGTCGGTCTGGGTGAACGCGATCGAGGCGGCGAGGATCGCGGTGAAGATGCCGATCGCGGCCACGACGACCATCGTCTCCTGCGCGTGCGCGAACAGGAGGTTCGACCGGGCGACGAGGTAGACGCCGGCGTTGACCATCGTCGCCGCGTGGATCAGGGCCGACACCGGGGTCGGGCCCTCCATCGCGTCGGGCAGCCAGACGTGGAGCGGGAACTGGGCGCTCTTGCCCATCGCGCCCGCGAACACGAGCAGGGCGACGATGCCGATCGGGATGACGTTGTTGGCCGCCGGCCCGGTCATCGTCCCGATCGACTCCTGGATGTTCAGGGTGCCGGTGTTCACGAAGATCGCCATGATCCCGAGCGCGAACCCGACGTCGCCGACGCGGTTGACGATGAACGCCTTCTTCGCCGCCAGGGCGGCCGAGCGCTTCGTGTACCAGTAGCCGATGAGCGAGTAGCTCGACAGCCCCACGAGCTCCCAGCCCGCGAACACCAGCAGCCAGCTGTTGGCCAGCACCAGCAGCAGCATCGAGAACATGAACAGGTTCAGGTAGGCGAAGAACCGCCACGTGCCGTTGTCGTGGGCCATGTACCCGATCGAGTACACGTGGACGAGCATGCCGATCGTGGTCACGACGATCAGGAGGCAGGCGGTCAGCGCGTCCACGTGGAAGCCGATGTCGACGTTGAAGCCGCCGGCCGGGATCCACGTCCACAGCGTGACGTCGAAGCCCTCCTCGCCGAACGGCTGGGCGTGCTGGAGCGCGGGCACGATCACGGCCAGGGCCACCAGCCAGGTCAGCACGATGATGCCGATCGGCACGATCTCCGCCGCCCCGCGGCCGAACCGCATCTGGAGCCGGCGGCCGAACAGGGCGGTGAACGCGAAGCCGAGGATCGGCAGCAGGACGATGAGCGGGATCAGGACGTCGTAGATCCCGCCCGTGGATGCCGTGGCACCCTCGGCGGCCAGCACGGTCGTCGGCAGCAGCAGCATCGTGCCGCGCCTACTGCCGCATCGCGTCGTACTCGTCGACGAGCGGCGTCTTCCGGTTGCGGTAGATGGCGATGACGATCGCGAGGCCGATGGTCGCCTCGGCGGCGGCGGCCGCCATCACGACCAGCGCGATCACCGACGCGTTGGGGTTGAGCGGGTGGGTGACGGTCCCGTCCGCGAGGACCTTCTGGGTGAACGCGCCGAACGCGATGATCGAGAGGTTGACGCCGTTGAGCATCAGCTCGATCGACATCAGCATGCTGATCGCGTTGCGCCGGGCGAGGAAGCCGAACGCCCCGATCGCGAACAGGATCCCCGCCAGGACGAGGTAGGCGTCGAGCGACTGGGCGATGCCGTCGAGCGCGCTGAGCATCAGTCGACGCCCCCGTGCTCGCGCTTGGCCAGGAACACGCCCGCCGATCACGGCCGCCAGCAGCAGGACGCTGACGATCTCGAACGGCAGGACGAACGAGCCGAACAGGGCCGCCGCGACCCCCACGGTCTCGGTGGGGACGAGGCCGGGCGCCACCGGCCAGGCGGTCGAGACGACCGCCAGCACGATGATGATCGCCAGCAGCACGCCCGCGAGCAGCGGCCGGGCCGGGCCTGCGTCTGGAACACCAGCCGGCTGGGGGCCGCCTTCGTCTGGGTGAGCATGATCGCGAACAGCACCAGCACGCTGATCGCGCCGATGTAGACGAGCACCTCGGCGGCGGCCACGAACGGCGCGCTGGCCATCACGTACAGCCCCGCCAGCGCGGCGAAGCACACGATCATCGCCAGGGCGCAGCGGATGATGTCGCGCATCGTGACGACCAGCAGCCCGGCGACCAGCAGCACCGTGGCCAGGCCCATGAACAGGGCGTCGTCCCACCCGATCCCGAGGAACGGGATCGATTCAGGCAGCGTCACGCGAGCCTCTCAATGGTCGTGCGCGTGGCCCGACGAACCCGCGGTCGCCGGCAGCGCACCGGGCGCGCCGTGTGCGTGCCCGTTCCCGTTCCCATGGCCGTTCCCATGCCCGTTGCCGCCGATCGACGGCGGCAGGACCGGCAGCAGCCTCGCCGGGTCGAGCAGCCGGCCCTCGGCCCGCGCCCGCTCGGCCCAGTCCCGCTCCTTGCGGATGTAGGTCATCTCGGTCTCGCGCTCGACGGCCGCCAGCGCGAGCAGGTCGATCATCGGCTCCTCGCGCGAGGTGTGGCTGAGCTCGAACTGGTCGCTGTCGCGGACCGCGTCGTAGGGGCACGCGTCGACGCAGATGCCGCACAGGATGCAGCGGCTCTCGTCCACCTCGTACTTCTGCAGCACGCGCGGCTTGGGCATCAGGGCGCCGGTGGGGCACGTCTCGGCGCACCGGCCGCAGGACACGCACGGCGTGTCGTTGAGGCTCATGTCCAGCGGCGTCGTCACCAGCGTGTCGAAGCCGATGCGCATGAAGTCGTAGCAGGCGGCGCCGACGACCTCGGCGCACACGTTGGCGCAGCGCCCGCAGTCGATGCAGCGCGACGGCTCGCGCAGGATGAACGCGTGGCTGTCGTCGCGGACGTAGTCGTGGTTGACGCCGGTGAACCGGTTCTCGGTCACGCTGCGATAGCCGGCGCCCTGGTGGAACGCGGGCTCGAGCGTCTGGAGCGTCGTCCCGTACTCGATCCCCAGCCGCCGCAGGTCGCAGAACCCGATCGCCTCGCACGTGCACTGGAGGCAGCGGGTCGACTCGGCCATCGCCTCGCCGGGCGTGTACGGGATCTCGTACTCGATGTAGCTGTGGTTGCGGGACTCGGCCTCGAGCGCCTTGAGGCGGTAGCGCGGCTCCTTGATCTCGCCGGTGAACGGCACGATCGAGAGGAACTCGGGCTGCGGCTCGGCGAGGATCTGGCGGGCGCGGATCGTCGAGAGGTCGTTGCCCTTGAGGTAGGCGTCGACGGCGTAGGCCGCCCGGCGGCCCTCGGCGATCGCCTGGACGACGGTCGCCGCGCCGACCCGGACGTCGCCGGTGCCGAACACGCCCGGCCGCGCGGTCTCGAACGTGACCGCGTCCGCGCCCAGGCGCCGCTGCTTGGTGGCGACCGGTCCCTCGGACCCGGGCCGGATCCAGTCGAGCTCCGGGCCCTGGCCGATCGCGAGCAGCACCCGGTCGCAGGGGATCGTGAACTCGGTGCCGGCCGCGGGCTCGGGACGGCGGCGGCCGGAGGCGTCGGGCGCGCCCGGCTGCATCCGGATGAACTCGATCCCGGTGACCTTGCCGGTCTTGTCGTCGGTGATGACGCGCGTCGGGCCCGCCTGGAAGATGGCGGTCACGCCCTCCTCGATGGCCTCGTGGACCTCGTTCGCCGCCGGCATGTCCTTCATGTCGCGCCGGTAGACCAGCGTCACCTCGCTGGCGCCCTGGCGGATCGAGGTCCGCGAGCAGTCCATCGACGTGAAGCCGCCGCCGACGACGACCACCCGCGAGCCCTCGTGGCCCGGGTACGGCAGGCCGAGCGTCGCGGTGCGCAGGTACTCCAGGCCGTCGATGACGCCGTCCGCGTCCTCGCCGGGGATGCCCAGCTTGTTGGTGTCGTAGCAGCCGATCGCGATGACGACCGCGTCGAAGCCCTGGTTCTGGAGGTCGTCGAGCGTGAAGTCGCGCCCGAGGCCCTTGTTGCACTCCATCTTCCCGCCGAGGCGGGTCACCGACTCGTACTCGGCCTCGAGGACCTCGACCTTCGGCAGGCGGTACTGGGGGATGCCGTAGCGGAGCATGCCGCCGGGCGACGGGTCCCGCTCGAACACCGTCACGTCGTGGCCGTTGAGCAGCAGGTAGTAGGCCGCGGCCATGCCCGCGGGGCCGGAGCCGATGACGGCGACGGTCCGCCCGGACGCCGCCTGGCGCTCGAACGGCAGCGGCGGGTCGACGCCCTCGTCGAGCATCGCCCGGATGACCTGGTCGCCGGCGTAGCGGTGGCTGTCGCGGATCGCGATCGCCTCGTCCACCTCGTCGCGGCGGCAGTGCTCCTCGCACGGGGCGGGGCACACGCGGCCGAGCACGGAGGGGAACGGGATCGTGCGCTTGAAGATCCGGGTCGACTCCGTCCAGTTCGCCTCGGCGTTGGCCTTGAGGAAGCCCGGGATGTCGATGTGGCTCGGGCACTTGTTCTGGCACGGCGGCAGGCAGTACGCGTTGTGGTCGGAGAAGATCAGCTCGAGGTTGGTCCGGCGCAGCCGGCGCATCTCCTCGGTCTGGGTCTGGACGACCATCCCGGCCTCGGCCTGGCGCGAGCACGAGATCGGCGGGTTCTCCTCGCCCTCGACCTCGACCACGCACATCCGGCAGGCGCCGAAGCCCGGCAGCTTGGGCTCGTAGCACAGGGTGGGGATCTCGATCCCGTTGTCGCGGCAGACCTCGAGGATCGTCTGGCCCTCGAGCCCCTCGACCACCCGCCCGTCGACCTCGATCCGGATCGCGGGGGTGTTCATCGGCCGCTGCGGCGACTGCGTCGTGATCAGCCGCTCGGCGTGCGTGTCCGCCTGCGGCGTGACGGTGTCGAGCACGGCGGGCCGGTCCGGGCGCGACTGGACGCGGCGCTCGGGCGGGCTGTCGGGACGGATGATCAGGTCGGCCATTCGCGCGTCTCTAGTGGGCCGCGCCCGCCGCCACCGCGATCGGCTGACAGACGCCGGCGGGGCACGAGCTGCGCAGGATGTGGTCGTCGATCTCGGACCGGAAGTATCGCATCCCGGAGGTGAAGGCCAGGGTCGCCAGGCGCTCGTGGTCGCACAGGCCGCTCGCCGCGACGTCGTGCGCGAGGTCCGCCAGGAGCACGTCGTCGGTGGGCTTGGGACGGCCCGTGGCGATGCGGTCGCCGATCTCGTACAGGCGGCGCAGGCCGATCCGGCAGGGAATCGTCTTGCCGCACGCCTCGTCGGCCGAGAAGCGCGTCAGCAGGCGGGCGAGGTCGACGATGCACGCCCGATCGTCGGCGATCACCACCGAGCCCGAGCCCAGGTGGGCGCCCGCCTCGCGCAGGGCGGCGTAGGTGTACGGCGTGTCGAGCTGGTCGGCCGGCAGCAGGCCGCCGGTCGGCCCGCCGACGAGGACCGCCTTCAGCCCGTGGGTCCCGGGTCCGCCCGCCAGGTGGACCAGCTGGCGGAGGCTCGTCCCGAGCGGGACCTCGGCGATGCCGCCCCCGGCCGGCCCGCGGAGCTGGACGAGGACCGTGCCCGGGGCGTCCGGGTCGCCGATGGCCGCGAACGCGGCGCCGCCCTGGCGCACGATCCACGGGACGGCGGCCAGCGTCTGGACGTTGTTGACGACGGTCGGCCGGCCGAACAGGCCGTCCTCGGTGGGGTAGGGCGGCTTCTGCTCGGGCTGGCCGCGCTTGCCCTCGAGCGCCTTCAGCAGGACCGTCTCCTCGCCCAGCATGTACGCGCCCTGGACGGGCCGGATCGTGACGTTGACCCGGTGGCCGCTGTTGAGCACGTTCTCGCCGAGGAAGCCGGCCTCCTCGGCCGCCAGCGCCGCGCCCTCGAGCCGGGTCACCAGCGCCGGGTCGTCGGCCCGGACGGCGAGGATCGCCTCGGTCGCGCCGGTGGCGAAGGCCGCGATCGCGAGGCCCTCGAGGACCAGCCACGGATCGGCGCGCAGCAGCGTGGCGTCGGTCTGGACGCCCGGGTCGGCGCCGTAGCCGTTGGCGACGACGTAGCGCTGCCCCGCCGGCCGGGAGGCCGCGGCGCGCCACTTCTCGCCGGTGGGGAAGCCGGCCCCGCCCCGGCCGCGGAGCCCGGAGGCGGCGACGGTCGCGATGGTCCCGGTGGCGCCGAGGTCGCGCACGGCGATCCGCAGGCCCTCGAACGCGCCCTCGCGCGTCGCGCGGTCCAGGTCGTCGGGATCGGCCTCGAGGGCCGCGACGCGGCCGGTGAGGACCGCCGGCCAGTCGCGCGGCGTGGACAGGAACGCGGTCATCGACCGCCCGCCGCGCCGTAGCCGAGCGACGCGTCCAGCGCGGAGCGGTAGGTGGACTCGATCTGGAGGTGGGCCTGCCCCGCCGGTGCCGCCTCGATGACCGGCGGCTCGAACCGGAGGTGGCGGTAGTAGGTCGCGGTGCCGTAGATCATCGCGTACCACGTGCCCGTGATCCGCGAGATGTGCTTGAGCGCGCCGACCGGCAGGTAGCCGTACTCGGCCTGCGTCTCCTCGAGGATCTGGAGCAGCGCCTTGGGGTCGTAGTCGTGGCGCTCGAGGATGTCGTCGAGCACGGCCGTGTCCACGGGGTCGAAGCGGGCGAACGCCGCGTCCGGGACGGGCCGGCCGGATCGCCGCAGCGCCGACTCCTCGCGCCGCTCGCCGTAGGTCTCGGGCGGTCCCCAGTGCACGTGGAAGCGGCCCTTGGTGTCCATGCCGCCCATGTCGATGCACTCGATGGGGCAGGCCTGGGCACACTGGAAGCAGGTCTCGCACTTGAGCGTGCCGTACTCGTCGTACAGCAGCTGGAGGCGGCCGCGGAACTTGGGCGCGACGTCGGCCGGCTGCTCGGGCCAGCGGACGGTCGCCTTGGGCGCGAAGAAGCGCTTGAGGGTGAACCCCATGCCGCGCACGAGGCCCATGCCCGGGACCGTGCTCACGCGGGCCCCTTGAGGATGTCGACGACGGCGATCGCCGCCGCGGTCAGGAACACGTTGAGCAGCGACGCCGGCAGCAGCCACTTCCAGGCGAAGCCCATCAGCTGGTCGATGCGCACCCGGGGCAGCGTGCCGCGCATCCACACGAAGATGTACACGAAGATGAACGACTTGAGCAGGAACCAGATGCAGGCCGGCGACCCAGTCGAGGCCGAGGTAGCTGATCCCGAACAGCAGGCCGACCGTCACGACGTTGAACGTGATGAAGCCGAGCACGAGCGCCTGCCACGCCGGCCGCGCGCTGTTGGCGAGGTAGAACGGGGCGGCGAAGAACAGCGTGAACACCACCGGCGCCACCGCGATCAGGATCGGCAGCCCGTTGCCCAGGCCGCCGGGGTCGAGCGCCAGCTGGATGTTCGGGAAGTCGAACGGCGCGTTCCACGCCCCGAAGTAGAGCGTGACCATCAGCGCCGAGATGATGAACACGTTCACGTACTCGGCGAAGAACAGGAACCCGAACCGCATGCCCGAGTACTCGGTCGCGAACCCGGCCACGATCTCGGAGTCGGCCTCGGTCAGGTCGAACGGGGTGCGGTTGGCCTCGGCCGTGGCGGCGATGAAGAAGATCAGCGCGCCCAGCGGCTGGCGGAACACGAACCAGTCGGTGAACCAGCCGGACTGCTGCACCGCGATCTGGTTGAGGCTCATCGTGCCGGCGAGGAGGATCAGGCCGACGACCGAGAGCGTCAGCGGGATCTCGTAGCTGACGACCTGGGCGGCCGACCGCAGCCCGCCCAGCAGCGAGTACTTGTTGAAGCTCGACCAGCCGGCCATCAGCAGGCCGACCACGGTCATGCCACCGACCGCGAACAGGTACAGCAGGCCGATGTTCAGGTCCTGGCCGACGAGCCCCGGCCCGAACGGGATGACGAGGAAGGTCATCACCGCGGTGAGGAACACGATCACCGGCGCCCAGGTGAACACGAGGCTGTCGGCGCCGGTCGGGGTGAAGTCCTCCTTCATGAGGACCTTGAGCCCGTGCACCACGGAGAGCAGCGACCCGAACGGCCCCACCCGGTCCGGCCCGACGCGAAGGTTCATCAGCGCGATGACCTTCATCTCCATGTAGATGATCAGGAACGCGGCCGGGATGCTGAACAGCAGGATCGCCGTGACGGCGACCACGAACCGGACGATGTCGATGTTGGCGGACAGGATCGACAGCAGCCACGGCCCGATGAACACGCCCAGCAGGACCGTGACGATCGGCCCGACGACGAGCACCAGGAACAGCAGCGGCAGCAGGATCTTCCCCGCCAGCGTCAGGTTGCTGAACGCCCGATTCACCGCCGTCATGCGTGTTCTCTGAGTGCTTCGCGTGTGAGCGCGCAGGACGCGCCGATGCGAAGGCGCCCGCGAGGAGCGGAGCGAGCGCACTCCAGGGTGCGTGAGCGAGCACCGGAGCGGGCAACGCCCGCAGCGGCCGTTCCTGCGCGCTCACTTGTCGACGCCGCCCATGATCGGATCGAGGGAGGCCATGACGGCCATCGTGTCGGCGATCAGGTTGTCGCGCATCAGGAGTCCCGACGAGCTGGAGGTGCACGAACGACGGGTCGTGGATCTTCATCCGGAACGGCTGGTCGGTGCCGTCCGAGATCGCGTAGGTCCCGTAGAGGCCGCGCGGCCCCTCGATCCCGGCCCACGCCCGGCCGGGCCGCGGCCGGAGCAGTCTCGGCAGCTTCGCCATGACCGGCCCGTCGGGCATGTTGTGCAGGCACTGGTCGATGATCCGCAGGCTCTGCTTGATCTCCTCGACCCGCAGCAGGTAGCGGTCGAGCGCGTCGCCGCCGTCGGGGCCGTGGCCCCGGGTCGGGATGTCGAACTCGAGCTCGGGGTAGACCGAGTACGGGTGCGCCCGGCGGATGTCGAACGGGATGCCGGCCGCCCGCAGGTTCGGGCCGGTGACCGCCATCCGGAGCGCGAGCTCGCTGTCCAGCCGGCCGATGTCGCGCATCCGGCGGACGAAGATCTCGTTCTCGTTGAGCAGCAGGGTGTTCGCGTTGTGCTGCTCGGTCGCCCGGCTCATCCAGTCGCCCAGGCGGGACATGAACTCGTGGTTGATGTCGCCGTTGACGCCGCCGATCCGGAAGTAGTTGAACAGCATCCGCTGGCCGGTGACCGAGGCCAGCATCTCGCAGATCTCGTCGCGCTCGATGAAGCTGTACAGGATCGGCGTCAGGCCGCCCAGGTCGAGCGCCATCCAGCCCATGAACAGGGCGTGGCTCGCGATCCGGTTGAGCTCGCCGGTGAGCACCCGGATGTACTCGGCGCGCCGCGGCACCTCGACGTCGAGCAGCTTCTCGAACGCCATCACCGGCGACCACTCGCAGAACAGCGAGCTCACGTACTCGAGCGGGTCGACCTGGCTGATGACCTGGTGGTAGTCGGCGTTCTCGCACAGCTTCTCGACGCCGCGGTGGAGGTAGCCGAGGACGGGGTCGAGGTCGACGACGCGCTCGCCGCTGATCTTGAGGACCACCCGCAGCACGCCGTGCGTCGAGGGGTGCTGGGGGCCCATGTTGAGGAACATCTCGCCGTCGCCGAGCGTGTAGAACTCGGCCTCGCGCTCGGTGCGCGGCGGGTACGGCGGGATGGGCTCGTAGTGCCCGGCGTCGTCGTCGAGCAGGACGCGCGGGTCGTCCTCGGAGGCGTGCTGGCCCGGCGTTGCGGGAGCGGTCATCGTCAGGCCCTCACCGTCCGGCGCACCACCGACGGCGTCGCCTGGGCGGGCACGTGGCCCTGCTCCATGTGCCGGACCCCGCCGCCCGGCGAGCGGGCCGCGTCGTCGGGCAGGTAGAAGTCCTTGCGCAGCGGGAAGCTCGTGTAGTCGGGCGGCATGTAGATGCGGCGCAGGTCGCGGTTGCCCTCGAAGATGATCCCGAACATGTCGTAGGCCTCGCGCTCCATCCACTCGGCGCCGGGCCACAGGCCGGTGAGCGAGGGGGCGCGCGGGTCGTCGCGCGGCATCCCGTCGGCGATCACGCGCAGCCAGTCGGGCGAGCCCGCCGACCACAGGTGGTAGACGACCTGCATGTGGCTGCCGGTGTCCACGCCGGCGAGGTCGGCCAGGACCGTGAACGCGAACCGCGGGTCGTCGTGCAGGGTGCGCATGACCTCGACCAGGTCGGCCGGGCTCACCCGGATCTCGGTCTGGTCGTGACGCTGGCGGACGGGGCCCGTGAGCCGGTCGCCGAGCGCGGCCTCGAGCCGCGCGCGCAGCTGGCGGTCCATCGTCAGACGTCCGTGGGCACGGTGGGCCCGATCGGGCGCTCGTGCCACTCGCCGCGGCGGTCCTTGACCAGCTGCTGCAGCTTCATCATCCCGTAGATGAGGCCCTCCGGCCGGGGCGGGCAGCCGGGCACGTAGACGTCGACCGGCATGACCCGGTCGATGCCCTCGATCGTGGAGTAGCTCCGCTTGTAGCGGCCGCCCGAGCACGTGCAGTCGCCCATCGCGACGCACCACTTGGGCTCGGGCATCTGCTCCCACAGCCGGACGAGCGGGCCCGGCCATCTTCGTCGTCAGCGTGCCGGCGACGATCAGCACGTCGGCCTGGCGCGGGCTGGCGCGGAACGGGAACATGCCCCAGCGGTCCATGTCGTTCTTCGACGTCGCCGCCGACATCATCTCGATCGCGCAGCAGGCGAGGCCCGACAGCAGCGGCCACAGGCTGTTCATCCGGATCAGGTCGAGGACGAGGTCGGCCTTGGTCGGGATGACCTCGAGCGCGCCCCAGCGGGCGTCGTCGCGGCGGACGAGGTCCGAGTGCTCGAGCCGCGAGAGGTGGGTGTGCTCGGTCGGCTCGCCCCCGCCGTACGCCTCGGGGCTCAGCGCGGACCACAGCGTGTTGGGGACGACGATGGGCTGCGTCAGGTCGCGCGGCTCCGCGGCGACGAGCGTGGCCGGTCGCGCGCCGGGCTCGTCCGAGGACGCCTGCGGAGCGTCGGACGGCTGGATGCCCTGGGCGTCGGTGCCGGCCCCGCCGGCGGGTGTCAGGTCGTCGCGCGTCAGCGCCATGTCAGCACTCCCTTGCGCCACGCGTACGCGAGCCCGAGCAGGAGGATGCCGACGAACACGAGCATGCTCGTGAACAGCAGGGCGGGGTCGAGCCCGAGCTCGCGGGCGTTCCGGAAGATCAGCGCCCACAGGAAGATGAACACGATCTCGATGTCGAACGCCACGAACAGCAGCGCGTAGATGTAGAACGAGATTCCAAAGCGCCCGTGGGTGTCGCCGTACGTGTCGATGCCCGACTCGTAGGGATAGCCCTTGTGCTCGTCGCCCTTCGTCCGGTGCGAGATGGCCCAGGCGAGCCCGATCGTCAGGAAGACGAACGAGACGCCCGCGAAGGCGAACCCGACGACGTACCAGAGTTGGGTCACGAGGTCCTCGGTATCGGGCGCTCCGTGTACGCAGACGGGTCGCGCTCGAGAGTGATGACACTGGGCGTGTCCGTGCGCCACCACGAGCAACACGGCACCAGCATTCTAGCAGCGGTCCCGTGCTTGGGAGCCGGTCCGGAGGGCCGGTCCGACGGCACCACGTCCCGATCGCGGCGTGCTCAGCCGGGGGCTCCCGGCTGCGGCCGTCCGGGCGTCCGCAGCCGGCGCAGGCCAGGCAGCTCCACGCCGGCCGGCAGCCCCCGTCCGAAGACCAGGACGCGGTAGCCGCCCATGCCGCGCGGGTCGAGCAGTCGGGCGAGGGCGGACCGCAGGAGCAGGGCGTCCTCGATCGTGGCACCGGGCCGGTGGAGGATCGACGCGGCGAGGTCGCCGCTCGTCGCCGCGAGCAGCTCGGCCTGGGTGGTCTCGCCGACCGGCTCGAGGCCCGCGAGCGCGGCGGCGGCCCGGACGGCGGCGAGGTCGACGGTGGCGGTCAGGTCCTGGCGCCCCAGGTGGCGGAACGGGTCGCCGCCGACGCCGTGCCGGGCGAACCCGCGCAGGGTGCCGTCGCGCCGCCTCGGCGCATACAGGGACGCGGGCTCCTCCGCGTAGTCGACGAGGACGACGACCCCGCGGTCGAGGCCGTCGACGGCGCCCGCGAGCCAGGTCTCGACGCCGAGGCAGACCTCGGCGGCCTGCCCGTCCTCGAGCTCGATCCCCTCGTCTCCGAGGCGCTCGGCGAGCTCGTCCGTCGTCGGGTCCGCCTCGACCCAGGCGAACCTGCCCGCGGCGTCGAGCCCCACCAGCTGCTCGCGGATGCCGCCCGGACGGCCGATGACCCGGTGGACGGGCAGCGCATCGAGCACCTCGTTCGCGACGACCGCGCCGGCGACCGGCCCGCCGTCCGCCAGGGCGTCGCCGGGGTCGCGCGCGGCCCCAAGGGCGGCTCCGAGTCCGGCCGCGTCGAGCCGCGCGCGGAGCGCCTCGAGCCGCGCGAGCTCGACCTCCACCGCCCGGTAGCGGATCGCCTCGAACAGCGGGGAGCCGGCGTCTCGAAGCGCGACCAGCAGGCCCTCCGCGAGCGCGCCGGTGCCTGCGCCGTGCTCGACGACCGCGAAGGGCACCGGACGCCCGAGCGCGGTCCAGGCCTGCTCGAGGAGCCTGCCGACCGCGCGCGCCGAAGATCGGGTGGGTCTCGGGGGCGGTGATGAAGTCGCCGGCCGGACCGGGGCCAGGATCGGGCCGCCGGTAGTAGCCGTGCCCGGGCTCATACAGGGCACGGGCCATGAACCGGGCGAACGAGATCGGTCCCTCTGTCGTGATCGTGGCCCGGAGCCGCCCGACGAGCACCTCGTCCTCGCCGACCGACTCGGGGTCGGGGAGCGGGTCGCGGACGAGCGACGCCACGGGTCGGTCTCGATCGTCGTCCATCGCGTCGATCGTACGGGACCGCGGTCCCTCGGCCTCGCCCTACGCCCGAAGCGCCAGCCGCACCCCGGGCCCAACGAGCCCGTGCCCGCCCAACAGGATCGGGATCGCCGCGTCTCGGGCGGCCGCCGTGAGCTCGCGCAGCCACGGGTCGTCGATCCGCTCCGCGAGCAGGAGGTCGGAGGCGAAGCGGTCCTCGGCTGTTGGCCAGCCGCCCTCGTCGGCGCCGAGCCGGTGGGCCATCAGGACCCGGGAGTCGATCAGCGCGCCGTCGGAGAGGGCCGCGACGTGCCGCCCGAGCGAGCCGGGACCGTCCCGCTCCAGCAGCTCGCCCAGCATGCTCCGGGGCGGCCGCCGGTTCGGGCGCCCGAGCTCGGCGCCGGCCGCGGACGTCCGCAGGCCCCGCTCCTCGACCAGGGCCCGGGTCCGCGACCGCGTGTGGCGCTCGAGCCAGCGCAGGTCGGTGGCCGAGGTCCGGCCGGCGACGAGCAGCTCCGCGCCGGGGTCCGCCGCGACCACGCGCAACGCCGCCAGCCGGTCGCGGACGAGGGCGGCCGACGGGCGATCCGGTCCGGGCAGCCGCGGCGCGCCGCGCGCGCCCTCGAGGAGCACGAGGTCGAGCGGCGAGTCGACGTCCATCGCCAGCCGCCGCCTCGTCGCGAGGTCGCGGACGGGGATGGCGGCGGCCTCCGCGAGCCAGCGCGGCAGCGCGTTGTCGGAGGCGAGATCGGGGACCCTCGCGAGGACCTCGCCCGCCCCGGCGATCGCCACGACGTCCGCCGAGTAGCGATGGTTCGCGAGCGCTCCCGGACCGTCCGCCGCGGCGGCGCGCACGAACGCCTCCCGGTCACCGGCCGTCGCGAGCGGGATCGACCCGGCGCCCAGGACGACCAGGCCCGCCGGTCGCAGCTCCGCGACGAGCCGCCGCAGGCGCGCCCCGAACGGCGTCCCGTCGGCTGGCTCGCGCCGCACGACGGCGACCGCGGCTCCAGCGGCGAGGAAGCCCAGCCGGTGGTGCTCGGCGAGCGCTTCCCAGGCGGCGTCCAGGACCCGAACGAGCGGGCCGCGTCGTCCGCGGGCTCGGGTGCGAGGATGAGGACCGTGACCGGGGCCATGGCCCCGGAGTCTAGCGATGGGAGACTGGCCGGCCGTGGGACGCGTTCGGGCATACGTGGGACTGGGTGCGAACCTCGGCGACACCGCCGGCACGCTCGCGGCCGCGGTCCACGCCCTCGGGACGCTCCCGGGCGCGAGCCTCGGCGGCGTGTCGCGGCTGTACGCGACGGCGCCCGTCGGCCTCGTCGACCAGCCCGAGTTCCGCAACGCCGTCGTCGCGCTCGACGTGCCGGCCGGACGCCGACGCCGCGACCGGGGCGTCCGCGCTGCTGGTCGCGCTCAAGGACATCGAGCGCGCGTTCGGGCGACAGGTGCGCGAGCGCTGGGGTCCGCGCGAGGTCGACCTCGACGTCCTCCTGTTCGGCGACGCCGCGATCGAGGTCGAGCGTCCGCCGGCGGGTCGCAGCGACGACCCGGCCAAGGTGACGCTCCCGCTGACCGTCCCCCACGCCGAGGCGCGGAACCGCCTGTTCGTGCTGGCCCCGCTCGCCGACCTCGCGCCCGACCTGGTCCCGCCCGGCTGGGGCGAGACCGTCGGGGAGGCGGCGGCGCGCCGCCGAGCCGAGGAGGGCGAAGGCGGCGGTCCGCCCGGTCGCGACCTGGGACGGCGACGGCTGGCGGCCGCTCGAGCCGCTCGGGCTAGAGGCGGACGGCCGGCGGCCGGTCCCGATCGAACATGTGGACTGTGTCCACGAACCGGACCTGCTTGCTCTGGTACGCCATCACGAGCGAGTGTGTCCGGGCGCCGCCGCCGAAGAACCGGACGCCCTGGAGCAGCTCGCCGGGCGTCACCCCGGTGGCCGCGAACACGAGCTGGTCGCCCGACGCCAGGTCCTCGGTCCGGTAGACCCGGTCCTCGTCGGCGTGGCCGAGCATCTTCGACGCCTTCGCGCGCTCGCGCTCCTCGTCGTTGCGGAACCGGAACCGGGCCTGGATCTCGCCGCCCAGGCAGCGCAGCGCGGCCGCGGTGATCACGCCCTCGGGTGCGCCGCCGATGCCCATGACGGCGTGCACGCCGGTGCCCTGCACGGCGCACGAGATGGCGGCCGACAGGTCGCCGTCGCTGATGAGCTTGATCCGGGCGCCCGTCGAGCGGACCTCGGCGATCAGCTCGTCGTGGCGCGGCCGGTCGAGGATGATCACCGTGATGTCCTGGACGCGGCGCCGGAGGGCCTCGGCGATCCGGTGGCAGTTCTCGGCCGGCGGCCGGGTGATGTCCACGCAGCCCGCGGCGACGGGGCCGACGCACAGCTTCTCGAGGTAGGTGTCCGGGGCGTGCGTCAGGCCGCCCTTCTCCGAGGCGGCGAGCACCGTGATCGCGTCGCCCTGACCGGTCGCGACCAGGTTCGTGCCTTCGAGCGGGTCGACCGCGATGTCGACGGCCTCGACCGCCTCGGGGTCGCCTTCGTGCCGGCCCGACCTGCTCGCCGATGTACAGCATCGGCGCCTCGTCGCGCTCCCCCTCGCCGATGACGATGGTCCCGGCGATGTCGGTCTCGTCCATCGTCCGGCGCATCGCCTCGGTGGCCGCGCGGTCCGCCTCGACCCGATCGCCGCGACCCATGAACCGGGCCGACGCGATCGCCGCGGCCTCGGTGACCCGCACCATCTCGAGGGCGAGCAGCTGTTCCATGTGGACCTCCCCGCCCGTTCAATGTCTGAAGTGGCGCCGCCCCGTAAAGACCATCGCGAGGTGGTGTCTGTCGGCGACCTCGATCGCCATCTCGTCGCGGATCGAGCCGCCCGGCTGGATGATCGCGGTGACCCCGGCGTTGGCCGCGACCTGGATGCCGTCCGGGAACGGGAAGTACGCGTCGGACGCCATGACCGAGAGCTTCGCCCGGTCGCCCGCCTTGCGCAGCGCGATGTCCACCGACACGTTGCGGCTCGACTGCGCCGCGCCGATGCCGACCGTCGACCCGTTGCGCGCGAGCACGATCGCGTTGGATCGCACGTGGCGCACCGCCCGCCAGGCGAACAGGAGGTCGGTCAGCTCGCCCAGCGTCGGGTGGCGGCGGGTCACGACCTGGAGCTGGCCGCGGTCGAGGTCGACGGCGTCGAGCGCCTCGACCAGCAGGCCGCCCGCGACGCGCTTGAAGTCGAGGTTCGCGATGCCGTAGTCGCGCATGCCCTCGGTCGGCGACTCCGGGACGGCCAGCAGCTCGAGCCCGGGCTTCGCCTCGAGGATGCCGCGCGCCGCCTGCGAGTAGCCCGGGGCGATCACCGCCTCGTACGAGTTGCCGGCGATCTCGCGCGCGGTCGCGCCGTCGAGCTCCCGGTTGACGCCCACGATGCCGCCGAACGAGGCAACGGGGTCCGTGTCGAGGGCCCGGCGGTAGGCCTCGACCAGCTCCTCGGCCGAGGCCACGCCCACGGGGTCGGTGTGCTTGGTGATGACCACCGTCGGCGCCGTGTAGTCCGCGGCGATCCGGTAGGCGGCGTCGAGGTCGAGCAGGTTGTTGAAGGTCGGCGGCGAGCCGTGGAGCTGCATCGCGTCGGCGAGCGTGCCGGAGCGGTGGGTGGTCTCGCGGTAGAACGCCGCCCGCTGGTGCGGGTTCTCGCCGTAGGGCAGGTCGGCGACCTTCTCGAGCACCATGGCGAAGCGCTTGGGATAGCTGTTGCCGCCGATCGTGTTGAGGTAGGCCGCGATCTCGGCGTAGTAGGCGGCGACCGTCGAGAACGCGTCGGCGGCGAGCCGGTAGCGCGTGTCGGCCGACACCTGGCCGAGGGTGCGCATCTCGTCGAGGACGAGGCCGTAGTGCCCCGGGTCGCACACCGCCACGACCCCGGCGGCGTTGCGCGCGCCCGCGCCGAGCAGCGCCGCGCCGGCGACGTCGATCATCTCGATCGCCTCGTCGATGCTCACGTGGCCGCGACCGACCTCGGGCGCGAACGGCTTGACGTTGACGACGACCAGGTCGAGCAGCTCGAGGCCGTGGTCGTGGAGCTGGTTGAGCTGCTCGGGGATGTCGCGACGGGCGAGGATGCCGGCGTAGATCGCGGGGTGGAACGTGCGGACCTGGCCGCCGACCAACGGCGGCACCTCGGTCAGGTCGGAGACGGAGGCGACCTCGATCCCGTCGGCCGCGAGGTGATCGCGGGTCCCGTCGGTCGCGAAGACCTCGACGTCGAGCCGAAGCAGCTCGCGCGCGAAGGACGAGATGCCCTCGCGGTTGGCCACCGAGAGCAGCGCACGCACCTGCTCGGGTTCCTCCTCCGGCGTTCGGGTGGGCGCTCCGTTTCGGGTTCGGATCGGGGACGGATCCGGGCCGCTCCGGCGGGCACGTCAGGCGGGGAGTATACCGTGACGCCGTGGCATACTCGGGCGGCCCAACTCGCCCGCAGGCCTCGTCCGGCCGCCTCGGAGACTAGCGCGCGTGAACAAGCTCCCCTGGGAATACCTGTTCAACTCGTTCAACGCCGAAAACTTCCCCGATCTGTACCTGCCGCTGACCGTCGCGTCGCTGGTCGCGCTGATCGCCACGGTCATCTTCTACAACATCCGGACCCGGCAGCTGCACCGCCACAGCGTCTACCTCCAGATGTACGAGTGGCTGCTGTGGACCGGCGTGATCGCCTTCGGGCTGATGCTCGTGTACTTCGTGTTCCACTTCGACTGGATCATCGTCCTCTCGACGCTGATCGCGGGCCTCGCCACGATGGTGTGGGTCCGGTTCATCCGGTTCCCGCCGTACTTCCGGGCGTACGAGCGCCAGCTGGCCAAGCAGCGCTATTTCACGCGCGAGCGGTTCACCCGGCCCGAGAGCACGATCCGCTCCCGCTCCTCGCGGCGCCGGCGGCGTCGCTGACCGCGACGCGCGCCAAGGGTCGCGCGCCTGACTGAAGGGACGATCGATGCCGATCGATGTCCGCCGGTTCGGGGTCGGCCACCGGCGCCCCGACGGCCCGCCCGGGACCACGGGAATCGAGGGTCAGGTCATCGAGAGCGGGCGGCCTGGGACGATCGCGGAGCTCGCCTTCAACAGGCGGGCGCGGATCACCCCGCACAGCAACCCGAACTGGACCTACTTCCTCGTGATCGAGGGCGGCGGCTGGGTCGGCGTGGGCGAGGAGCGGACCCGGGTGACGGCCGGGGAGGCGGTGGTCTGGCCGCCGGACGTGATCCACGCGGCGTGGACCGACGGGTCGCCGATGCGCGCGATCGTGGTCGAGTTCAGCCCGCCGATGCTGGCGCTGCCCGACGTGACGGACGGCGTCGCGGTGCGGATCGAGGCGGGCGATGCGGGCGACACCGGGGTGGTGGTCGCCGGGCCGCAGCGGCGACGGGCGACCAAGGGCGAGGGGAGCCTCGCGCCCCGGCCCGTCCACCGGCTGCCCGACGAGGCGAACCCGGAGGGCGAGCCCGACTGAGCCAGCGGCCCATGGGGTCGCGGGGATCAGCGGGGGTGTGCGGCGTGGAAGGCGGGCTCGGTCGGGGACGGCTTCGACGCCCGGGTGAGCCGCCGAACTGCGCTGGCGAGGGTTGAGACGACACCGTGGCGGTCGGGCCGGTAGGAGGTGCCCCGGACAAGCCGCTCGGCGGCGGCGAGGGCCTGGGCGTCGGCGATCCGGCGGTTGGCCTCGGAGAAGTTGAAGGTGGGGTCGGGCAACATGGCGGCGGTCCTTCGTCGGTTGTGGTCGTCGTCCGTTCGGATCGATCGACAGTCACCACGCTAGGCCTCGCACGGCCTCGAAACATCGGGGAGGCTGGGTATTTCCCGGGTGCGAGACCCCTTAGTTCCGCCGCCGTCGCGTGCCGGGGCAGCGGCCCGCCTAAAGGTTCGGCGCGAGCTCAGCGCTCGAACGCGCCGCGCCTAACGGTCGGGTGCGCGGCTCACGGCGAGTGGGCGCCAACGGTCGAGTGCGCGGCTCACGACGAGCGCGCGCCTAACGATCCGGCGTCGGGCTCGCGGCGAGGTGCGCGCCCAGCCCGCCCAGCAGCATCGCCGTCATGCCCCACACCGCCAGCCCGTCGACGGGGTAGGCCGAATAGCGCAGCTGCCAGCCGCGGATGTCGCGCTCGACGGTCACCATCTCCGCGTCGGGCAGGAACGCCGCCACCGGCGGCTCGAGGATCGCCGCCACCTCGGCCGGCTGCGCCACCAGCGTCGGCCGCCGCGCGGCGACGGCGATCACCGGGGTCACCGCGAAGTTCGAGACGGGGATCCAGTGGACCGGGAGCGTGCCGAGCACGCGCACGCCCTCGGCCGTCGCGTCCAGGCCCACCTCCTCGTTCGCCTCGCGGAGCGCGGTCGCGACGAGATCGGCATCCTCGGCCTCCGCCCGGCCGCCCGGGAACGAGACCTCGCCCGAGTGGTGACCGCCGCGATCGGCGCGCTCGGTCAGCACGACCCGGGCCTCGCCGTCGGCGTCGGGGTAGACCAGGATCAGGACCGCCGCCGGGCGGCCGGTCCCCGCCGCTTCGTCCCACGGCGGGCGCGGACGCGGCGTCCCGGTCTCGGCGAACACCGGGATCAGCGCCTCGGGCGGGTCCGGCAGCTCGGCCGGCAGGCGCTCGAGGCGCCGGACGACGTCCTCGAAGCGCATCGATGCTGCCGGGCGGCGTCGGTCGGCGGGCTAGTTGACGAGCTCGCCGCCGCCGTCCGGCCGCTCCGGCTCGTCGAGCGGCGGCAGGTCGAACGTCGAGCGCTTCTTGCGCGACCCGACGCCCGCGGCGGCCGGCTCGCGGCTCGTCGATCGGGCGTCGCGCCGGTCCGAGGCGTCGGTCACGACCGTGCTCGACTCGCTCGAGAACACCAGCGTCCCCGACACGGGGTCCGCGTCGGCGGCGATCCGGTCGCCCGGCTTGAACGACCCGGACAGGAGCGCGCGTGCGAACGGGTTCTCGACCAGCCGCTGGATGGTCCGCTTGAGCGGCCGCGCGCCGAACGCGGGGTCCGTGCCCTCGCGCACGATCAGCGCCCGCGCGGCGGGCGTCAGCTCGAGCACCAGGTCGTTGGCCGCGATCCGCCGCTGGAGGTCGGCCAGCTGGAGGTCCGCGATGGCCGCGAGCTGGGCGTCGCCGAGCGCATGGAACACGATGACCTCGTCGATCCGGTTGAGGAACTCCGGCCGGAACTGCACCCGCAGCTGGTCGGTGACCTGCCGCTTCATCGACTCGTAGCTGTCGCCGTCGGGCTGGCCGGCGAACGACTGGATCTGCTGGCTGCCGACGTTGCTGGTCATGATCACGACGGTGTTCTTGAAGTCCACCGTCCGGCCCTGCGAGTCGGTCAGGCGGCCGTCGTCGAGCACCTGGAGCAGGACGTTGAACACGTCCGGGTGGGCCTTCTCGATCTCGTCGAGCAGCACCACCTGGTACGGCCGCCGCCGGACCGCCTCGGTCAGCTGGCCGCCCTCGTCGTAGCCGACGTAGCCGGGAGGCGCGCCGACCAGCCGCGACACGGCGAACTTCTCCATGTACTCGCTCATGTCGATCCGCACCATCGCCTGGTCGTCGTCGAACATGAACTGGGCGAGGGCACGGGCGAGCTCGGTCTTGCCGACACCCGTCGGCCCCAGGAACAGGAACGACCCGATGGGCCGCTTGGGATCCTTGAGCCCGGCACGCGCGCGACGCACGGCGTCGGACACGGCCTCGATCGCCTCGTCCTGGCCGATCACGCGATCGTGGAGCCGCTCCTCCATGTGGACGAGCTTCTCGAGCTCGCCCTCCATCAGGCGGGTGACCGGGATCCCGGTCCAGGCCGCGACGATCTCGGCGACGTCGTCGGCCGTGACCTCCTCCTTGAGCAACGCGCCGGGGCCCTGGAGCGCGGCGATCGCCGCCTCCTGCTCGGCCAGCCGGTCGGCGAGCTCTCGGGCCTTGCCGTACTTCAGCTCCGCGGCGCGTCCGTAGTCGGCCTCGCGCTCGGCCTGGTCGACCCGGACCTGGAGCTGCTCCTGCTCCGACTTGGTGGCCCGCAGCGCCCCGATCGCCGACTTCTCGGCCTCCCAGCGCTGCTTCATCGCGCCGGCCTCCTCGCCGATCTCCGCGAGCTCCTTCTCGAGGGCCTCGAGCCGCGCCTTCGACGCGTCGTCGGACTCCTTGCGCAGCGCCTCGCGCTCGATCTCCAGCTGGATCCGGCGCCGCTCGAGCTCGTCCAGCTCGATCGGCATCGAGTCGATCTCCATGCGCAGCCGCGACGCCGCCTCGTCGACGAGGTCGATCGCCTTGTCCGGCAGGAAGCGCTCGGTGATGTAGCGGTCGGACAGCGTGGCCGCCGCGACCAGCGCCGAGTCCGTGATACGGACGCCGTGGTGGACCTCGTACCGCTCGCGGAGGCCGCGCAGGATCGAGATCGTCTCCTCGACGGTCGGCTGGTCGACGACGACCGGCTGGAAGCGCCGCTCGAGCGCGGCGTCCTTCTCGATGTGCTTGCGGTACTCGTCGAGCGTCGTGGCGCCGATCGTGTGCAGCTCGCCGCGGGCCAGCATCGGCTTGAGCAGGTTCGAGGCGTCCATGGCGCCTTCGGCCGCCCCGGCCCCGACGACCGTGTGCAGCTCGTCGATGAACAGGATCACGCGGCCCTCGGAGTCCTTGATCTCCTTGAGGACGGCCTTGAGGCGCTCCTCGAACTCGCCGCGGAACTTGGAGCCGGCGATGATCGACCCGAGGTCGAGCGCGATCACGCGCTTGTCCTTGAGCGTCTCGGGCACGTCGCCGCGGACGATCCGCTGGGCGAGGCCCTCCGCGATCGCCGTCTTGCCGACGCCCGGCTCGCCGATCAGCACCGGGTTGTTCTTGGTCCGCCGGCTGAGCACCTGGATGACCCGCCGGATCTCCTCGTCCCGCCCGATGACCGGGTCGAGCTTGCCCGCCCTGGCCTCGCTGGTCAGGTCGCGGCCGTACTTCTCGAGGGCCTGGTAGGTGCCCTCGGGGTTGGCGCTGGTCACGCGCTGGCCGCCGCGAACGGTCTGGAGCGCGCCCAGCACCGCCTCGCGGCCGGCGCCGTGACGCTCGAGCAGCTGCTGGCCCTCGCCACCGGCCTCGGCCGTGCCGAGGAGCAGGTGCTCGGTCGACGTGTACTCGTCGCCGAGGCGCCGGGCCTCCTCCTGCGCCCGCTCGATGACCCGCTTCGCGCGCGGGTCGAGGCTGAGCGTGCCGCCCTGGATATGGGCGCGCCGCGCGAGGAGCGCCGCGAGCTCGCCGCGGAAGCCGGCGAGGTCGACGCCGAGGCGCCGGAGCGTCTCCGCGGGGATGCCGTCATCGGGCTCCACGAGGGCGGCGAGCAGGTGCTCCGCGTCGAGCACGGGGCTCTGCATCCGCTCCGCGAGCTGCTGGGCGGCGACGATGGCCTCCTGGGCCTTCTCGGTGAATCGGTCGAGCTGCATGGTGTCGGTCTCTGTGCCTGTGTCGGGTTGGGTCTCGGGGTTCGGTGGTTGGTGTCTGGGTCAGGTGGTGGCGCGAGGGTCGGGCTGGTCGACGAGCTCGAGGAAGGCCTTCGCCGCCTCGCGCGCCTCGCCTTCGAGCGCCGCGGGCAGCACGACCTTGACCTTGAGGTACAGGTCGCCGGTGCCGTCGCCCTTCATCCGGGGCATCCCCTGGCCCGTCAGGCGGAACGTGCGGCCGGTCTGGGTGCCGGACGGGATCGTCAGCAGGATCCTGCCCTTGAGCGTGCTCACCGGCACCTCGGCGCCCAGCAGCGCCTCGGCGAGGGTGACCGGCAGCTCCCGTTCGAGGTCGGCGCCCCGGCGCGTGTACAGCGCATGCGGCGCCAGCTTGACCGTCACGACGACGTCGCGGCCCTCCGGGCCCTTGCCCGACAGCCGGACGCGGCTGCCCGTGTCGACGCCCCGCGGGATCTGCACCTCGTAGCGCTTGCCTTCGATCTCGACCACGCGCTTGGTGCCGTGGTAGGCCTCCTCGAGGGAGACCTCGGCCGGCGCCTCGATCTCGGTCGCCCGACGGCCGGCCGCTCCGGAGCCGCGACCCGACCCGGCCGATCGTGCGCCGGTCCCACCGGTCGCCGCGCCGTCCAGGCCCATCTCCCCGAGGATGTCCTCGAACGAGGGTCCCGGCCCGGCGCGCCGGCGAGCGGCGCGGTCCGCGGCGAAGTCGCGCTGGCCGGTCGCCGCGCCGGCCCCGGCCGCGGCGCCCGAGAAGAACATGCGGAAGAAGTCGGAGAACCCGGCCTCGCCGCCGCTCGACGTGTGGAACTCGTAGCGGATGCCGCCGGACTGCCCGGCCCGGCCCGCGCCACTGGCCGACCCCGCCGAGCCGAACCCGGCGAACCCCGCGAACGGCCCGCCCGGGCCGAACGGATCCGCGCCGCCCGAGCCGCCGCCGGCCCGCTGGAACTGGTCCCAGTTCGAGCCCAGGAGGTCGTACTGCTTGCGCTTCTCCGGGTCGGACAGGACGGCGTTCGCCTCGTTGACGTCCTTGAACCGCTTCTCGGCGGCCTTGTCGCCGGCGTTGCGGTCCGGGTGGTGCTCCCGCGCGAGCTTGCGGAACGCCTTCTTGATGTCGGCCTGTGAGGCGCTCCTGGGCACGCCCAGGATCTCGTAGTAGTCGCGGTACTCCACGGTCAGGCCCCCCGGCGGGCAGGCGAACGCGGGGCGGTCGCCGTCGACCGCCCCGTGATCAGTCCAAGCCCGCGGACCCGAGCCACCGTCAGGCCGTGGAGCCGCCGGTGGCGGGCCGGGCCGGCCGCGCGCGCCGTGCGCTCGGCTCGACCGGGGTCGCGACGTCGCCGTCGGGGACCGAGAGGCCCTGGACGACGACCGGCGGCTGGTCGGTCGGCGGGAAGGGGCTCCGCCGGACGCGGGACTCGGCGGCCGGCTTGTTCTGCCCACCGCCGCCCTCGCCCACCGGCGTGGGAACGGCGGCCAGGGCCTTCGGGCGACGCCGGAGCGCCGCGCCGAGGACCTCGTCCATCGTCTCGGCCGTGACGAGCTTGAGCTGCTTGCGGATCTCCTCGGGGATGTCCCGCAGGTCCTTCTCGTTGCGCTTGGGCAGGATGACCATGCCGGCGCCCGCGAGATGGGCCGCGAGGATCTTCGACTTGAGCCCGCCGATCGGCAGCACCCGGCCACGGAGGGTGATCTCGCCGGTCATCGCGACGTCCTTGCGGACGGGGATGCCGGTGAGGGCGCTGACCATCGCCGTCGCCATCGTGACGCCCGCGGACGGACCGTCCTTGGGGATCGCCCCGGCGGGGACGTGGATGTGCAGCGTGTGCTTCTCGAACACCTGGCGCTCGATGCCGAGCTCCGCGGCGTTCGACCGGATCCAGGACAGGGCGGCCCGGGCGGACTCGCGCATGACGTCGCCCAGCTGGCCGGTGAGGATGAACTCCTCCTTGCCCTCCATCAGGGTGACCTCGACCGCGACCACGTCGCCACCGACCTCGGTCACGACCAGGCCCGTCGCCGAGCCCGTCTGGTCCTCGGCCTCGAGCTCGCCGTACTCGAACCGCGGCGGTCCCAGGTACTCCTCGAGCTTCTTGAGGTCGACGACGGTCTTGCGCTTGCGGCCCTCGGCGACCTGCCGGGCGACCTTGCGCATGATGCTGGCGAGCTCACGCTCGAGGTTCCGGACGCCGGCCTCCTTCGTGTAGGCCTGCACGAGCGCCGTGAGCACCTCGTCCGTGATCTCCACGCGCTTGGCGTCCAGGCCGTGGTTCTCCATCTGCTTGGGGACGAGGAACCGCCGGCCGATCTCGACCTTCTCCTGCTGGGTGTAGCCCGGCAGCTGGATGACCTCCATCCGGTCGCGCAGGGCGGCCGGGATGGGATCGAGCAGGTTCGCCGTGGCGACGAACAGCACCCGACGGAGGTCGAACGGGACCTCGAGGTAGTTGTCCTGGAAGCTGAAGTTCTGCTCCGGGTCGAGGACCTCGAGCAGCGCCGAGGACGGATCGCCACGGAAGTCCATGCCGATCTTGTCGACCTCGTCGAGCATGAACACCGGGTTGTTGGTACCCGCCGTCTTGACGCTCTGGATGATCCGGCCGGGCAGCGCGCCGATGTACGTGCGCCGGTGGCCGCGGATCTCCGCCTCGTCGTGGATGCCGCCGAGGCTCATGCGGACGAACTTGCGGCCCATCGCCTTCGCGATGCTCTTGCCCAGGCTCGTCTTGCCGACGCCGGGAGGGCCGACGAACAGCAGGATCGGGCTGCGGATCGTGTCCGCGAGGGTGCGCACCGAGAGGTACTCGAGGATGCGCTCCTTGATCTTCTCCAGGCCGTAGTGGTCCTCGTCGAGGATCTGGGCGGCCTCGCGGATGTCGAGGCGGTCGTCCGTGGACACGTTCCACGGCAGCGACACGAGCCAGTCCACGTAGGTCCGGATCACGCCGACCTCGGGCGAGGCGGACGGGATCCGACTCATCCGGTCGATCTCCTTGATCGCCCGTGCGCGGACCTCTTCCGGCATGCCGGCCTGCTCGACCTTGTCGCGCAGCTCGTTGATCTCGGCCTGCTGCGGGTCGTCCTCGCCCAGCTCGCGCTGGATCGCCTTGAGCTGCTCGCGGAGGATGTACTCCCGCTGGGTCTTGTCCATCTCGGACTTGACCTCGTTCTGGATCTTCCCCTTCAGCTCGAGGATCTCGATCTGGCGGGCGAGGAACGCAGAGACGAGCTTCAGGCGCTGCTCGACGTCGATGGTCTCGAGGAGCTCCTGGCGCTGCTCGGTCGACATGTCGGGGCTGTAGGCCACCATGTCGGCGAGGAGGCCGGGCTCGGTGATGTTGCGGGCGGCGACGGCCGCCTCGGGCGGCACGGGTGCCCCGTTGGCCACGTACTGCTCGATCTGGGCCTGGACGCTGCGGACCAGGGCCTGGATCTCGACGCCGGTGGGAACGTCGTCGGACAGCTCCTCGACCGCCGCGGAGAGGTATGGCGAGGTGGTGGCGAAGCCGCTGACGCGGATACGCCCCTGGCCCTGGACGATGGCCCGGACGGTGCCGTCCTGGAGCTGCACGACCTGGGCGATCTTGGCCAGCGTGCCGATCTGGTAGAGCTCGGAGGGATCGGAGATCTCCTCCTGCTCGGGCTGCCGCTGGGTGACGAGCGCGATGGGGCCGCCGTTCTCGACGGCGGCATTGAGCGCGGCGACGCTCTTCTCGCGCCCGACCTGGAGCGGGACGATCATCTCGGGAAAGATGACCGTCTCCCGGAGGGCGACGAGCGGCAGCTCACGCGGCGTGGCTGCGGGCTTCTCGGCCGGGGTCGACGGTCGCTTGGCCATCAGGGTCTCCTTGAGTGCCGGCTCATGGACCGGCGCGCTGGTGCGTGGGTTCGGGTGGTTGACGTCATCTGCGGGTGGCTGGATCCGGGACCGCGTCGGGAGCGGCCTCGGCTGTCGGGTTGGTTGCGTTGCCGGCGGTCATGGCCGCCGCCGCCTCGTCGGCTTCGTCGGCCTTGTCCTTCATGCCTTCGTCGTACAGGACCTCGAGGATGCGCTTGCCGAGGCGTTCCTCGAGCTCGAACAGGGTCCGGACGCCGGCGAGGTTCACGCCCCGGTCCCGGGTGAGGTGACGGATCCACAGGATCCGGCGGATGTCCTCCTCCGAGTAGAGGCGGATGTTGGTCGTGGTGCGAGCGGGACAGACGAGGCCCTCGTCTTCGTAGATCCGGAGTGTCCTCGGGTGCGCGGAGACGAGCGTCGCGGCGACGCTGATCACGTAGACCGGGCGGGTGGGGTCCCGTTCCGGTCGTCGAAGGGCCATCGGTCAGGCCTCGTAGCGGGTCATGCCACAGGCTAGAACCTTGACAATGGCGTTGTCAAGATAAGTGTCCGCAATACTGGTGCCCCAGCGCCGCCGACGTGCCGTCGCGCCGTCGGACCCCGGCCCGTCAGGCCAGCGCGTCGTCGGCCGCGATCGCGGTCTCGACCTCACCACCGGGATCGAAGTTGGACGCGAACAGGTCCAGGGCGTAGCGGCGCGTCGCGTCGCCCGCCTCGGCGTCGAGGAGCACCCGCCGCGCGAAGTCGGTGAGGTCCTGGACCGCCAGTCGATGCGGTACCCGCCTTACGGGGTCGAGCGGCGGTCAGGCCTCGGCGGGGTCCCCGATGAGCTGCTGCCGGAGCACGACCTCGCAGTCTGGCCGTCCGATGGCGATGACCTTGTCGCCCTCGGCGAGCACCGTGTCCGTCCGCAGCGGCGTCGGGACGCCCCCGCGGATGACGCCGAACAGCGAGCAGCCGTTGGGCACGGACAGGTCCAGCGCGATCTTGCCGATCGCCGGCGACCCGGCCTGGAGGTGCGCCTCGATGATCTCGAGCTCGCCGACGCCGAGCGCCGCGAGGTGCAGCAGCTCGTGGACCGGGATGTCCTGCTCGATCGAGCCCAGCACCATGCGGGTCGGGCTGATGATCTCGTCCACGCCGAGGTGCCGGAACAGCGCCTCGTTCTTGGGGTTGTTCACGCGCGCGATCGTCCGCGGCACGTCGAAGTGGTGCTTGGCCATCTGGCAGATCACGAGGTTGTCCTCGTCGTCGCCGGTGACCGCCGCCACGATGTCCGCGCGGTTGGCCCCGGCCTCGTTGAGGTACTTGCCCTCGCAGCCGTCCTGCGCGATCACGACCGACCCGATCTCGTCGGTGATCTGCTGCGCGCGCCCGCGGTCCTTCTCCATCAGGGCCACCTCGTGGCCCGACTCGATCAGCTCCTTGGTCAGGTAGTAGCCGACCTTGCCACCCCCGACGACCAGCACGAACATCGATCAGCCCTCCGAGCCGGTCGGTCCGGCGCCTGGCGTGGGTGCGGTCGCCGTCGAGGCGCCCGCCGGCCCGGCGGTACCCGGGAAGATGCCCGCCGCGCCGGGCGACGCGGCGTTCGCGAGCGCGACCGGCGACGGCTCGGCGCCCTCGCCGACGTGCACGTGCGGGTTCTCCGGGGCGTAGATCCCGGGGTGGACCGGCGCCGCCTGGCCGGCGTACGCGAGCACGGCGGTCGTCATCAGGTTCGTCCGGCACAGCGCCGCGATGCCCAGGTGCGCATAGGCCTCGGCGCGGACCGGGTCGTTGATCTTGGCGATGCAGCGCCGGGCGCCGAGCGCCTCGATCGCGAGCTGGGCCGCCATGACGTTCCGGTTGTCGCCCTCCGTGAGGGCCAGGAACAGGTCGGCGTCGCTCGCGCCGTACTGGCGCAGCGTGTCCTCGTCGGTGCCGTCGCCGCGCTGCGCGGTCCCCTTGAAGGAGGACGGCAGCCGGTCGAAGGCCGAGGTCGAGACGTCGATGATGAGGACCTGCCAGCCGGCTCGGTCCAGCTCGTCGGCGAGCGCGGCGCCTACGCGGCCGCAGCCGACGATCACGGCTTTCATGCTTGCTCCTCGGGCATGGCCTCGCGGATCACCCACACGGCGCACGGGGCGTTCTTCAGGATGTACGGGATCGTTCGCCCGATGGCGAAGTCTCCGCCGAACCGGCGGCGGAACGGGAGGCCCGCGATGACGAGGTCGGCGGCTCGCTCGGTCGCCTCGTCGACGATCGCCGCGCCGACGTCGCGGGCCTGCAGCAGCACGGTCTCGAGCTTGTAGTGGCCGGCCTCGGCCGTCGCCTCGGCGATGTCCAGCACGCGCTGGGCGTCCTCGGACCGGCCGGCGACGTCGGCGTCGAGCGGGAGCGTCCAGTCGATCTCGACGACGTGGATGCCGACCAGCTCGGCCTGGCCCTTGTGCGCCAACGCGGCGGCCAGGGCGACGATCGGCCGGTCGGTTCGGCCACCGGACAGCGCCACCACGGCGCGCCGGAACTGGGGTGCCGCCGATTCGGCCACGAAACAGGAAGCCTCCGCGCTTGGGACGACCTTGGCTCGGAAGCCTCAGGCGGGCCTCGACCGGTCGTCGCGCGGCGTCACGATACCACCGGCTCAGGCCCGGTCCCGGTCGGCGGCCGCCGCATCGTCCACCTCGTCGACCACCCCGTCGTCGGCAACGGCCACGTCGACGCCCTGGTCGGGCCCCCCGTGCTTGAGCCGGTCGGCGTCGTCGCGCCGGTAGGGCACCCCGACGATCACCGTGTGGGGTCGCCCGAGCAGCACGCTGCGCAGGCGTCGCGCGGACTGGTTGTACAGGATCCGCTCCCACCAGCTGCGGGCGACGTACTCGGGCAGGACGACGAACGTGATCGGGGCCGGCTTGTCCGGCGGCCACGCGCGGTCGAGGACGTCGAGGTAGGCGACGAGGGGCCCGACGAGGGCCCGATACGGCGACTCGACGACGACCAGGGGCACGCCCGGCACCTGGCGCTGCCACCGCTCCCGCAGCTCGACCGCCGCCTCCGGGTCGTCGGTGATGAACACGGCCGTCACCTGCTCGGAGATCGAGCGGGCGACGTTGACCGCCTGGACGGCGGCGCGGTTCAGCTCGGGGATCGGGACGATCGCGCGCTCCTCGCGGGTCGGCGGCGCCACGACGTATGACGTGTTGATCGCGAGCTGGCGCGCCGACTGGGCGTACTGGCGGTGGATGAACAGCATCATCCCGACCAGCAGCGGGATCAGGATGACGACCACGAAGGCGCCGCCGGAGAACTTCTCGGTCACGACGATGCCCAGGACGACGAACGTGAGCAGGGCCCCGAAGGCGTTGACGGAGCCTCGCCACCGCCAGCCCGGGGCACGGGTCCGGACCCAGTGGCGGACCATGCCGCCCTGGGACAGCGTGAAGCACACGAACACGCCCACGGAATACAGCGGGATCAGGCTGGTCGTGTTGCCCTGGAACAGGACGTACAGCCCCGCCGCGATCCCGGCCAGGAGGATGATCCCCCAGCTGTAGGCGAGCCGGTCGCCGCGGAAGCTGAACTGGCGCGGGAAGTAGCCGTCCTCGGCCAGGATCGCGGCCAGTCGCGGGAACGCGTTGAAGCTCGTGTTCGCGGCCAGGAACAGGATCAGGGCCGTCGCGATCTGGAACAGGAAGTACGGCGGGGTCGAATCGCCGAACGCGGTCTGGGCGACGAGCGCGATCACGGTCGGGCCGCCCGACAGGGACACCGACGGCACGATGTCGTAGGCGCGCGCGACGAGGGTGACGCCGATGAAGATCACGCCCAGCAGGACCGCCATCGCGACCAGCGTGTTGGCGGCGTTGCGGGCCTCCGGTGGCTTGAACGCCGGCACGCCGTTGGCGATCGCCTCGACGCCGGTCAGCGCCACCGAGCCGCTGGCGAACGCCCGGAGGACCAGCACCAGGGTCAGCGCCTCCGTCCCGTACGGCACGGCCTCGGGCTGGTGCGGGAGCGGCACCACCGTGCCGCCGACGATGTGGACGAGGCCGGACGCGACGATGATCAGCGCCATGACCACGAACAGGTAGGTCGGGATCGCGAACAGGTTGCCCGACTCCCGCAGCCCGCGCAGGTTGCCGACCGTGATCAGGGCGATCACGCCGACCGCGACCGGCAGCCGCCACAGCTCGAGGCCCGGCAGGATCGAGATCAGCTGGTCCATCGCCGAGGACGTCGACACGGCGACCGTCATCACGTAGTCGATGAGCAGGGCGGCCGCGGCGACGAGCCCGAGGATCGGCGCCAGCTCCTGGCGGGCCACGGCGTACGCGCCGCCGCCGCCCGGGAAGGCGTAGCAGACCTGGCGGTAGGAGATCGCGACCACCGCCAGCAGCACGGAGATCGCGATCGCGACCGGGATCGACAGGAACAGGGCGGCGGCCCCGGCCAGCACCAGGACCCGCAGGATCTCCTCGGTCGCGTAGGCCGAGGACGAGATCGCGTCCGAGCTGAAGATCGGCAGCGCGAGTCGCTTGGACAGCCGCTGGTCGATGTCCTCGACGCTCGCCAGCGGGCGCCCGATCAGCCACTCCTTGACCGTCGCGACCGCGCGCTCGCTCCCCGTCCGCGGCCCCGACGCCGCGGCCTTTGCCTGCAGCTGGCCCGGTCCCGTGTACCGGAAGTACGGCGCGTGCGGGCGTTCGACGCGGACGCGCCGGTCCGCGGGCTTCCGGCCCTTGATGGGCCGCCGTCCTCCGATCATGGGTTGGGCTGGGGGACCTCGTGATTGGGCACCGCGTCAGACGTGCGGGTGATCGCTCCGTCGATAGGGTACGTCCGCGATGACCGTGTGCTCGCGCCCGACGAGCGAGGCCTTGAGGCGCTTGGCCGTCTGGTTGTACAGCACCCGGTCCCACCAGTGCCGGGCGACGTACTCGGGCAGGACGACGATCGTCGTGGGGGTGGGCCGGTCCGGTGGCCAGGCACGGTCGAGGACGTCGAGGTAGGTGACGACCGGCCCCACCAGCGCCCGGTAGGGCGACTCGACGATGACCAGCGGGATGCCCGGCAGCTGCCGCTCCCAGCGTTCGCGGAGCGCCTCGGCCTCCTCCGGCTCGGTGGTCACGAACATCGCCTGGATCATCGACGGGTCGGTGGCCAGCGACCGGCCGAACATCACGGCCTGCACGACCGAGCGGTTGATGCCGTTGACGGGGATCACGACCCGCTGCTCGCGGTGCGGCTTGTCGAACACGAGGTCGGCGCGGACGTCGAGCTCCTTCGTCTGGGCGTCGTACTCGCGCCGGATGAACAGCATCACGCCCACGAGGGTGGGGATGAGCAGCAGCACGAGCCAGGCGCCGTCGATGAACTTCACCGAGGTCACGACGACGGCGATGATGCCGGTGAGCACGCAGCCGACGGCGTTGATCGTGAGCCGCCGCCGCCAGCCCTGGCTCTTGGTCCGGATCCAGTGGCGGACCATGCCCGCCTGCGAGATCGTGAAGTCGATGAACACGCCGACCGCGTACAGCGGGATCAGGGCGTGGGTCGAGGCGCCGCCCGCGACGACCACGGCGGCCGCGACCGAGCCCAGCAGGATGATCCCGGTGGAGAACGCGAGGCGGTCGCCGCGGAACGCGAACTGGCGTGGGATGAACCCGTCCTCGGCCAGGACGGCGGCCAGCCGGGGGAACGCGGCGAACGAGGTGTTGGCGGCGAGGAACAGCAGCAGCGCCGTGAACACCTGGAACAGGTAGAAGCCGAGGCTCCCGCCGCCGTAGACGTGGCTCGCGATCTGGGCGATGACCGTCGTCCGCGGCTCCTCGATCGGCATGATGTGGAAGCTGGTCGCGAGGAACGTGATGCCGACGAACAGGATCGCGAGGATGCTCGCCATCACCATCAGCGTCCGCGCCGCGTTCCTGGGCCTCGGGCGGCTTGAACGCCGGCACGCCGGTCGCGATCGCCTCGGTGCCGGTGAGCGCGACGGCGCCGGCGGCGAACGCGCGGAGCAGGATCAGGATCGTCACGTCCTTCGCCGTCTGGGTCGTGGCGGCGATCGACCTCGGGCGTGGGCGGCGGGCCGGTGTCGCCCTGGAACACGATCCGGAACGTCCCGGCGGCGATCATCAGGAACGCCGAGCCGAGGAACAGGTAGGTCGGGATCGCGAAGATGTTGCCGGCCTCGCGCAGGCCGCGGAGGTTGCCCAGGGTGATCAGCCCGATCGCGAGGAGCGCCACCTCCACCCGGTAGGGGTCGAGGGCCGGGATCGCCGAGGACAGCTGCTCGACGGCCGACGACGTCGAGACCGCGACCGTCAGCGTGTAGTCGATCATCAGCGCCGACGCGGCGACCAGCGACGCCATCCGGCCGAAGTTGGCCTTCGACACCGAGTACGACCCGCCACCGTTGGGGTAGGCGAGGCAGACCTGGCGGTAGCTGAACGCGACGATCCCGAGCAGCGCGGCGATCGCGATCGCGACCGGCACGGCGAAGTTGAACGCCGAGGCCCGCGACCCCGGCCAGGACGAACGCGAGGATGATCTCCTCGGTCGCGTAGGCGGAGGACGAGATCGCGTCCGAGCTGAAGATCGCGAGCGCCTTCGTCTTGGACAGGCGCTGGCCGATCTCCTCCTCGTTGGCCAGCGGCCGCCCGAGGAGCGCGCCCTTCACCCGCACGCGGATGACCCCGAGCGTGGTCGTCGGGGCGCTGGCGGCGGCCTTGGCCGTCATCTGGCCCGGGCCGGTGTACCGGAAGTAGGGCGCGTGATGGCGCTCGACGCGGACGCGCTTGTCGCCGGGCTTCCGCCCGCTGATCGGCCGGCGGCCGCCGATCATGGGCGCCCCGCCCTAGAGGCCATAGGACAGGCGGGCCACCAGCCGCTCGGGCAGGCCGTGGGCCTCCATCGCCGCCTGCACCGATGCGACGTCGTAGGCGGTCCGCTGCCACGTCGCCAGCCCGGTGTCGGTCTCCAGCAGCATCCAGGACGCGGCCGGGATCCCGTCGCGTGGCTGCCCGACGCTGCCCGGGTTGAGCAGGACGCGCCGCCCGTCGAGCGTCAGGCTCGAGCCCGCGCCCGGGCTCACCGTCTCGAGGCGCCCGTCGTCCTCGACGTACGCGATCGGCACGTGCGTGTGGCCGTGGAGCCCGCCCGTCGTCGGCATGGCGGCGATGCCGGCCCGGGCGACCGGCGCGGTGGTCACGTACTCCCAGGTCGGGTCGCGCGGGCTGCCGTGCACGAGCAGGAAGTCCTCGCGCTCGAGGCGCTCGGGCAGGGCCTCGAGCCACTCGCGCGTGTCCGCGGCGATCGTCGCCTGCGTCCACTCCATGGCCTGGCGCGCGTCGACGTTGAACGCGTCGATGTCGAGCCGGCCGACGGCCGCGGCATCGTGGTTGCCCCGGACGCCGCGCGCGCCGATCTCGCGCAACCGGGCCACCACCGCGTCGGGCTCGGGCCCGTAGCCCACGACGTCGCCCAGCTGCCAGACCTCGTCCACCGAGGGGATCACCGCCAGCACCGCTTCGAGGGCCGCGACGTTGGCATGGATGTCCGAGAGGACGGCGACGCGCACCGGGGGAGCGTAGCGCAGGGGTGCCGGCCGGGACGCTCGGGAACGCGCCTCACAACGGGCGCTGACGGCGCTCGCCGGGATCCCGCGGATAGCGTGGATCGATCGGTCCCGCCCGCTCGACGACGATGAGCCGGTGCGCCTCCAGGCCCGGCACGGCGGGGTCCACCACCTCCAGCCGGCCGGCCCGCAGGGCCTCGAGCGCGGGTCCCGCCGCCGCGAGCTCCTCGTCCAGCGGCAGGCGCTTCCAGGCGACGAGGATGCCGCCCGGGGCGACGAGCGGCAGCCCGACCTCGACCAGCTCGGCCAGCGCGGCGACCGCCCGCGAGGTCACCGCCGGCCACGCCTCGCGGTCGCGGTCGTCGTGGGCCAGCGCCTCGGCGCGGACGGCCTCCGCGGCGACCGTGCGCCCGAGCCCGGTGGCCTCGATCACGGTGGCCAGGAAGCCGACCTTCTTGGCGACGGAGTCGACGAGCAGGACCCGGTCGGCGGGCAGCGCGGCGGCGATCGTGAGGCCCGGGAAGCCGCCGCCGCTGCCGAGGTCCAGGAGCGACGTGATCCCGCGCGCCCGCAGCAGGGGGACGACGGCCAGGCTGTCGACGACGTGGTTGAGGGCCACCGCGGCCGGCTCGCGGATCCCGGTCAGGTTGATCGCCGTCGTCCAGGCCAGCAGGAGCCGCACGTGGCCGTCGATGGCGGCCCTGGCCTCGGCGTCGATCCGCAGGTCGAGGGCCTCGAGCCCCGCCGCGAGGACGTCGCGGTACGCCTCGGGGAGCTCCGGGAAGGTCCGAAACGCGCGTCGGGAGCGGACCTCTCGGCCGGTCCAGGGCACCCTCCTGAAATCGTGCACCGGGCCGTCCGGGAGCCGCTCCCGGCGTCGTTCGTTCGCGGCGGCCTTGCATCCGTTGCCGGTCTCGCGCCGTCCGTTCGGTTCCGGCCCGGGTTTCCCCGTGACCCCTCCCGGACGACGATCCCCGGTGGTGCGCGCACGCCGCGCGGAGTGCGGACGTTAGGGTGGCGCCGGGCGAGCGTCAAGGGTGGTTATCCACGAATCGCCGCCGCGGCGCGAAGCTGTGGACAAGGGCACCGGCTGTCCACGGTGCCGGATGCGCGCCGGACGCCGGCGTCGGGCGGCGGGTCAGCCGCTGCGGGTGCTGCCGCGGAGCGGGCGGCCCAGGGTGCGCCGCACGACGTCGATCACCTCGTCCACGTACTGGTCGGCCTCGCCGCGCTCCGCGGCCGTCCGGACGCAGCCCTGGACGTGGTCCTCGAGCACCATGATCGACACGGCGTCGACCGCGGCTCGCAGGGCGGCGGTCTGCTGGAGGATGTCGACGCAGTACTCCTCGCGCTCGATCATCCGCGCGATCCCGCGGACCTGGCCCTCGATCCGCGACAGGCGTCGCACGAGCTGCGCCTTGTCCTTGGTGTAGCTGTGACGGAAGCTGTCGTGGTCGGTCGCGTGCGTCGAGGCCGCGTGCCCGGTCGGTTCGCCCATGGCCGGGATGATACCCCATGGGAGTATCCGGACCTGGCCCGCAACCGCGCCAGCCGAACGCGGCCACCTTCGCTAGACTGACCGCCGATGGACCATCGCGGACTCCGGGCACGACTCACCGGGGCCGACTGCACCTCGTGCGGAGCGGCCGTGTCCATCGACCGGATCTCCGTCCTGGCGGACCGCGGCGACCTGGCGTTCGTCGAGCTCGACTGCGCCGCCTGTGGCAGCCGCACGATGAGCCTCGTCCTCCGGGCCGGGTCCGACGCCGGCGAGCCGGTCCTCGACACCGCCGTCCACCCCGAGCTCGGGCCGCTCGTGGACGCGCGCCTGGCCGGGCGGCCCGCGATCGGCGAGGACGACGTGCGTCGCCGTCGCGCGCCTGCTCGCCGGCTGGGACGGCGACCTCACGACGCTGCTCGAGGGCCGTCGCGACGCCCCGCCGGAGCCGGCGGGTTGACCGAGGCCGCGAGGTCCGAGCGGGCCGCGACGCCCGCGCCGTCGTTCGCGCACGCCAGCGAGGCCGAGCTGGCGCGGATCCTGGACTTCTACGAGGTCCGCTGGGCGTACGAGCCGGACACGTTCCCGATCGGCTGGAACCTCGACGGGGACGTCATCGAGAGCTTCTCGCCCGACTTCTACCTGCCCGACCTCGACCTGTACGTCGAGCTGACCACGCTCAAGCAGAAGCTCGTGCGCAAGAAGAACCGCAAGCTGCGGCGCCTGCGCGAGCTCTACCCGGACGTGCGCATCAAGCTGTTCTACGCGCGCGACTTCCGGGCGCTCCTGCTCAAGTTCGGGCGCATGGCGCTCGTCGACGAGCTCACCGGGACGACCGGCCAGGCCACGCCTCCGCGCGCCGCCGTCGAGGCCGCGGCCAGGGCCGCGGATGCAGGCCGTCGATCCCGCCATCGCGGCGCTGCTGGCCGTCCGGGAGGCCGACGCGGAGCTCGCCCGCGGAGCTCGCCGCGGAGCTGGTCGTCCCGGCGGCGCTGCCGGCGGCCACCCCGGTCGCGACCCCCGTGACCGCGGTCCTCGTCGCGGACGGCGCCCCGGGGCCCGTCAACGGAGCCGCTCGGGGTCGGCGCCGCGGACGCCGCCGCCGGCGGCCGGCAGGGTGAGCCCGTCACACCGTCATGCGCGCCGGCCGTCGAGGCGCGATGATCGACACCATCCCGCGTGACCGGAGGCATCGTCGAGCCACCCATGACCCGCACCGCTGACCTGACCGCCGACGTCGGCGACATCCTGCTCACCGAGCAGCAGATCGCCGACAAGGTCGCCGAGCTCGGCCGGCGCATCGGCGAGGACTACGCCGGGCGCAACCTGACGCTGGTCAGCGTGCTCAAGGGCTCGCTGCCGTTCATGGCCGACCTGATGCGCCAGATCCCGCTGCCGCTGCGGATCGACCTCATGGAGGTGAGCTCCTACGGCGGCGCGCAGACGGAGTCGTCGGGCCTGGTCCGGATCATCAAGGACCTGTCCGCGAGCATCTCCGACGAGGACGTGCTGCTGGTCGAGGACATCATCGACACCGGCCTCACCCTCAACTACCTCGTCCGGTACCTGCGCGGCAAGAACCCGGCCACGCTGCGGATCTGCACGCTGCTGGACAAGCCGGCGCGCCGGCTCGTCGACATCCCGGTGGACTACGTCGGCTTCGAGATCCCCGACCAGTTCGTGGTCGGCTACGGCCTCGATTACGGGGAGCGATACCGGAACCTGCGCTTCGTGGGCGTTCTGCGCCCCGAGGTGTACACCGACAGCGACTGATGCATCGGCGACCGCTCGGCAATGGGCGCCGGCTGGCGCTCCTCGGCGCCGTGATCCTGCTCGTGGGCTGCGTGCTGCCGTGGTATTCGGTCGGCGGCGACGGTGGCCTGCCCCAGATCGTGCTCCGGGCGTTCGACGGGACGGGCATCGTCTCGTTCTTCGCCGCCCTCGCGACGCTCGCGCTCGTCGCGCTGCCGTACGCCGCCGGTGAGCGACCGGTCTCGATCGACCGCGGGATCTCCTACGCGATCCTGGCCGCCGCCGCGGTGGCCGGCGTCGTGCTGTTCGTGTTCACGTCACCCGGCGTGTTCGACGCGCTGGAGGGCCTGCTCCCGGATCGCGCCTACGGGTTCTGGATCTCGGCGCTGGGCGCGATCATCATGGCCCGCGCGGCGTACGACATCTGGCTGGAGCCGCCCCGCCGCTGAGGCCGGCGGCTGCGCCTGCCTTACCCGGGTCCGCGGACGACGAGCCCGACGAACCACCCCGAGGGCTGCCCCCGTGTCGCGGTCGGGGCCCGCTTCGAGCCGAGCCGGCCGCACGGCCGTCCGGGAGCCCGACCGGCGCCACCTCGACCACGAACTCGCCGGCCGGCCAGGCGGCCACGTCGGTGGCCGGCCGGGGCCGCGCGTCGGTCAGGTTGTACAACGTGGCGACACCGGGCAGCGGCTCGTCGCGGTGCACCGACAGCGATACCGGCGTCGCCCGGCCCGCCTCGATGCGCCAGGCTCGAACGAGGTGGGCGGGTCCGCCGGGCAGGTCGCGTCCGGCGTCGTCGGAGGTCGCCGGCGAGCAGGCGCCGATCGCGAGCACCTCGGGGCTCTCCATCGTGACCGGCCGGATCGACGGGTCGAGCGGTCCCTCGGCGCGAACCGCGTTGGCGGGGATCCAGCTGCGGACCGTCCAGGTCCCGAGGTGATCGAGCGACACGAGCTCCCAATCGGCCGCACGAGCAGGCGATCTGGTCCGACGCGAGGGACGGTGCCGGCGACGCGGTCGCCGCCTCGGCGACGTCGGCCATCGGCCGGCGGGGACGCCCCTCCGGCCGCGGGGCTCGATGACGGTGGCGCCGAGTCGCCCCACGGGCGCAGGATCGACGCGCCGATGACCATCGCGGCGGCGATCGCGACCCGGAGGGCCGCGGGTCGCCGGCGGGCGACGGGTGTCGTGGCGACCGGCAGGGGAGCGTTCACGCTTGGTGCCCGAACCATACGCCCGCGCCGCCGGACCGGATCCTGTCGCGGATCTGGCGCGCACGCGACGGCGAGATCGTCGTAATGTTCATAGGCCATGAATGACCATTACGAGATCGCGGGCACCTGCGCGCGCGCGCTGGTCACGAGCGTGCTCCTGGCGGCCCTCGCTGGTCGCCGGCTGCGGCACGAACGTCGATGCCGTCGTCCGCGCCGTCGACCGCGCCGATCGCCGTGGGACCGACCGCCGCGACCGGCCCCGGGTCCTGGGCCGTCCGCCGACGTCGTCCAGCCGGACGTCGTGACCCAGGCGCCATCGCTCGAGCCCGGCTACCACTGCTCCCCGTGCCACCCGGCCGCGGCGAGCCAGCTGTTCGGGATCGCGCCGTCGCGGGACGGCTTCGTGGCGGTGGGCGTCCAGCAGCCGCCCGCCGAGGCGATCCTGCTGCGGTCGCCCGACGGCCGTACGCTGGGAGCCCGACGCGGCCTGGACCCCGGCCGAACGGTACCGCCGCCATCGCGGTCGCCTCCGACGGGTCACGAACGGTGGTCGTCGGCAGCGACCATGCTGGCGCGCGCCGCGTGGGCCGGGGCGGACGGGACCTGGACGGCGGCCGATCCAGCCGGCCTGGCCGGCTCGCCGGGCGCCACGGCGATGACCGCCGTGGTCGCGCACGACGGCGGGTTCGTGGGGGTCGGCTATCGCGACGACCCGGCCAACGCGGCGGCGTCGGCCGCCGTGTGGCGGTCGCCGGACGGGCTCACCTGGCGCAGCCGACGCGTCCGATGCGGTCTTCGCCGGCGGGCGCATGTGGGGCGTCGCGGCTCGAGGCAGCACGCTCGTCGCGGTGGGCACGAACGGCGATCCGATCTACGGCCCGGCAGCGGCATGGGTCTCCACGGACGGAGCGTGGCGGCGCGCCGAGGTGGCGAGGCCCGACGGCGTGATGCGGGCGGTCACCTCGACGGCGGACGGGTTCGTCGCGGTCGGGTACGCCACGAACGACGACGGCGCCCGCGTCTGGCGCTCCGCGGACGGGACGACCTGGAGCCCGGTCGACGACCAGCCGTCGCTGGACAACCACTCGTCGCCGAACCGGATGCTGTCCGTCGCGGCTGACGAGCACGGGCTCGTCGCGGGGGGATGGCGCGCGGACTTCGCGAACGGCTCGTCGGCCGCATGGACGTCGCCGGACGGCAGCCAGTGGACGGCTGCGCCCTGGGTGCCGTCCTTCTCCGGCGGGCAGATCCCCGGCGTCGCGCTCGCGGGCGATCTCGCGCTGGGCGTCGGACGGTCGGGCTACCCGGACAACAACCAGGCCGCCGCCTGGATCAGCCGCCGGCCATGAGCCGCATGGGGCCGCGAGGCCCGTCCGCGGTCATCCTCGTCTCCGACCTGAGCCTCAACGACCTCCTGTGGGTCGCAAACACCGGGCACGGGCCTGCAGGGCACTGGCACGCCCGGGTGCGCGGCGAGCAGGCGGACCACGATCACCTGGCGGATCCCGCGTCCGCCCGTGCCTACCTCGCGGACCACGGCGTGCCCGTGCCGCCGGACCTGCCGGACCCCGCGAGCCTCGCGAAGCTCAGGCTGGTCCGCGAGGTCGTCGGGCGACTGCTCATCCCCGGCGCCGATCCCTGGGATCCTGGCACGACCGAGCTGCTCGACGCATCCAGGTTCCGCGTCGACGAGCGGGGCCGGATCGTCGCGAGATGGCACGGGCTGGCCGGCCTTCGTCGCGAACCTCGTGCCCGGGCTGGTCGCCCTCGTCGGCCAGCGCGACCGCCTCGGCCGCTGCGGCAACCCCGGTTGCCGGCTGACCTTCCTCGACGACACGCGGAATCGCGGCCGCCTGTGGTGCGACCCGATGGGCTGCGGCAACCGCGCGCGGGTCGGCCGGGCGCGCGGTCGGGCGCCCTGGCCGGTGCACGGCACCGCGGCGGGCGACGGGCTTTCCGGCGCGTCGGGCGCTCAGCCGCCGAGATAGGCCCGCTGGACCTCGGGATCGTCGAGCAGCGCCTTGGCGTCGCCCGAGCGCACGATGCGGCCGGTCTGCAGCACGTAGCCGCGGTTCGCGATGCCGAGCGCCATGAGCGCGTTCTGCTCGACCAGCAGGATCGTCGTGCCCTGGCGGTTGATGTCCTCGATGATCGCGAAGATCTGCTCGACCAGGATCGGCGCCAGCCCCATCGAGGGCTCGTCGAGCAGCAGCAGCGTCGGACGGGTCATCAGCGCGCGGCCGATGGCCAGCATCTGCTGCTCGCCGCCGGACAGCGTGCCGCCCGGCTGGCTCTTGCGCTCGAGCAGCCGCGGGAAGAGCTCGAAGACCCGCTTGTAGTCGTCCGGCAGCGCGGCCTTGTCCTTCCGGCTGTAGCCGCCCATCTGCAGGTTCTCGAGGACGGTCATGCGCGCGAAGATCCGCCGGCCCTCGGGCGACTGTCCGATGCCGTGCCTCACGTGCTCGTGGGCGGGCATCGCGGTGATGTCCTTGCCCTCGAACTCGATCGTGCCCTTGCGGGGATGCATCAGGCCGTGGATCGTCCGCAGCGTCGTGGTCTTGCCCGCCCCGTTGGCGCCCAGGAGGGTCACGATCTCGCCCTTGCGGACCTCCAGCGAGATGCCCTGGAGTGCGTGGATGTTGCCGTAGTAGCTGTGGACGTTGTCCAGCCGCAGCACGACCTCGGCGGTCGCCTTGTCCGTCCCGGTCTCGGCCGCGGTCGTCATCACGCGCTCGCGGCGCCCTTGCCGAGATAGGCCTCGATGACGCGCGGATCGGCCCTGACGACCTCGGGCCGGCCCTCGGCGATCTTCTCGCCGTGGTCGAGGACGGTGACCCGGTCGCTGACGCCCATCACCACCCGCATGTCGTGCTCGATGAGCAGGATGGTGATCCCGAGGTCGCTGCGGACCCGGCTGATGAGATCGGTCATCTGGCGCGTCTCGACAGGGTTCATGCCTGCCGTCGGCTCGTCGAGCAGGAGCAGCCGGGGGTTGCTGGCGAGCGCGCGGGCGATCTCGAGCCGTCGCTGATCGCCATAGGGGAGGTTGCGAGCCGACTCCTCTTCGCGGCCCTTGAGCCCCACGTAGGCGAGCCATTCGCGGGCCTTGTCGATGGCGGCCGCCTCCTCCCGGTTGTGCCTCGGCAGCCGAAACGCTGCGTCGATCGGCGTGGCATCCATGCGGCTGTGCATGCCCACCTGTACGTTCTCCAGGGCGGACATGTTCGCGAACAGCCGGATGTTCTGGAACGTCCGGCCGATCCCGAAGCGGACCATCTCGTTGGGCCGCGCGCTGCGGAAGACCCCGGCCCGCTGCAGGAGGTGCACGTACCACGGCGGCCGGATGATCGCGACGACGAGCGAGGCGATCAGGAGCCCGATCGCCACCAGCACGAGCAGCTCGCCGCCGATCTCGAGGCGAGCCGCGATGGTGATGGCCGCGAAGACGCCGAACACAAGGGGAAAGGCGAACCAGAAGAACGGCTCGGCCCACGTCCGCCGGGGACGTGCGACGACCGGCTCGCCGGCGAACGTGATCGTGCCCTCGCTCGGTTCGAGCAGGCCGGCGATGACGTTGAAGAATGTCGTCTTGCCCGCCCCGTTGGGACCGATCAGGCTCACGATGGAGCCCTCGGGGATATCGAAGTCGATGGTTCGCACTGCGACCAGGCCGCCGAACCGCTTCGAGATCCCGCGGGCATCGAGCAGGAGCCCACCGCTCGCAGGATCGGGCGAGGCCGGCGCGGACGATTCCAAGGTTTCGGCGCCGCTTGGCGAGGCGGAGTCGTCGCATCCGTCATGGCCGCCGACTCGATGCCTGGATCCTTCGGCTCGGTCATCCGTCGGATCTCTCTTCAGGCTCGATCCGGGCCGTCGGGTCGGCGGCGGTCAGCTCGTCCTCGGCCGGGGTCTCGTGGAGCTCGCGTCGCCTGCGCCGGCTCGGGAACAGGCCCTCGGGTCTGAACAGCATCATGCCCACGAGCAGGAGCCCATACAGCAGGTACTGGTAGTTGAAGAAGTTGATCTTCGCGATGTCGATGGCTACCGGCCCGACCGTGAACGCCGGCACGTTGAGGCTCGTGACGAACGTCCCCAACTGCTTCAGGCCCTGGCTCTGGAGCTCGTAGATGATGAACGCGCCGGCGGCCACGCCCCAGATGTTGCCCATGCCGCCGAGGACGACCATCGCGAGGGCCGTGAACGACACCGTGAACCCGAACTGGTCCGGCGTCACCGTCGACAGCTTGGCGGCGTAGAACACGCCGGCGAGCCCCGCGGTCGAGGCGCCGATCGAGAAGGCGAGCAGCTTCGTGGTGATGGTGTTGATGCCCATGCTCGCCGCCGCCAGCTCGTCCTCGCGGAGCGCCACCCACGCGCGGCCCAGCCGCGAATCCTGGAGCCGGTAGAGCAGGATCACCACGATCGTGATGATGACCACGATCGTGAGGTAGTACGGCCAGGGGTTCGTGAAGCCGAACCCGTTGATGCCGAACAGCCCCAGCAGGTCCGGCTGGGCGATGCCCGTGATGCCGTTGGTCCCGTTCGTGTATTTGTCCGCATTGAGGAACACGACCGGCACGATCTCGCCGAAGCCCAGGGTGACGATCGCGAGGTAGTCGCCACGCAGCCGGAGGGTCGGGGCGCCCAGCAGGACGCCGAACACCGCCGCGACCAGCGCACCGACGAGGAGCATCGGCCAGAACGGGATGCTGAGGCCGGTGAAGCCGGACGCGCTGTATGCGTACGTGTACGCCCCGATCGCGAAGAAGGCGGCGTAGCCGAGGTCGAGCAGGCCGGCGAAGCCGACGACCACGTTGAGGCCCAGCGCGAGCAGGACGAACACACCCGCGGACGCGAACCCGCCGATGAAGTCCTTCTGTGTCCCGAACCCGCTGAACGGCGGGATCGTCGAGATGATCGGAAGGAGGACTGTGATGGCGATCGCGATCAGGACGATCGACGTCGACTGGTGGCGGCCGCTGAAGTCCCGCGCCCGCGGGAACCGGCCCGTCGCGGCGGTCATGCCCGGTCCGCCAGCTGCTGGCCGAGGATGCCCGTCGGCCGGAAGATCAGGACGAGGACCAGCGTGGTGAACACCGCCGCCTCGCTCCAGCGCCCGACGCCGAAGATCGAGGCGAGGACCTCGATGAAGCCGATGACGAAGCCGCCGATCGCGGCGCCGGTGATGTTCCCGATGCCGCCCAGGACTGCCGCCGTGAACGCCTTGAGGCCAGCCTGGAAGCCGATCAGGAAGAACGTGACCCCGAAGTACAGCCCTTGCACCACGCCGGCCGCGCCCGCGAGCGCGGACCCGATGAAGAACACGAGCGCGATCGTGTAATTGATGTTCACACCCATGATCTGGGCCGCGTCACGATCGATCGCCGTCGACCGCATTGCCCGGCCCATCCGCGTGCGCCCGATGAACAGCTGCAGCGCAGTGATGAGGACGAGCGTGAGGACGATCACGAACAGGTTGATCTGACGGATCTCGATGGGCCCGATCGTGATCACGGGGTTCGGGATGATCTGGGGGACGGTCACGATCGAGTTGCTGATCAGCACGAACACGAGGTTCTGCAGGATGAAGCTCACGCCGATCGCCGTGATCAGGGGAGCGAGCCGCGGTGCATTTCGTAGCGGCCGATAGGCCAGCCGCTCGATCACGACGCCGACGACGCCCATGACCACCATCGACACCGTGAACGCGAGCACGAGGACCTCGATCAGCAGGACGGGGTCCTGGATCGCGCCGCTGAAGCCGAGCGTCGTGAGCAGCCACCAGCACACGAAGGAGCCGACCATGAAGATCTCGCCGTGGGCGAAGTTGATCAGCTCGATGATCCCGTAGACCATCGTGTAACCGAGGGCGATCAGCGCGTAGATCGCGCCGATCGTGAGCGCGTTGATGAACTGCTCCTGGGCCAGCGGGCCTGCGCCGATGACCATCAGCAGGTAGGCGACCGAGAGGGAGATCGCGATGCCGATGGGCAGCGACCAGCGTGGGTCGATCTGCAGGCGGGAGGTCCGTGTGCCTGATACCGCGGTCGTCATCGGCAGATCACCCCTCAGCGGCCTGGTGGTGGGAAGATCGCCCCGAGTCGTCGGATGGCCGGGTCCCGGTCGGGGTGGCCCGGCCATCCTTCACGCTTGGCTTACTTGACGGGTTCGGCGCTGAAGTCGCGCTGCTTCGAGAACTTCCAGCCCTTAGCGGTTGGGTCGTACTCGTAGTACGAGATCGTGTGCTGGCTCGTGTCGCCGTCCTTGTCGAACTGGAACTTGCCGAGCACGGTGTCGTACGAGTTGGCCGGATCCGCGACGTAGGCGCGGATTGCCTCCCGCAGCTTGGCCATGTCGCCGCCGGCACTGGCGCCGACGGCCTTGAGCGCCTGCAGGAAGACCTGCGTGCACGCGTAGCCAGGGGCGCTGTAGGAGCCCGGATCGGCGTTGAACTTGGCCTTGTAGTCGGCGGCGAACTTGTCCGGGTTGGGGATGTCATGGATCGCCGCGACCGTGCTGTACGTGTTCGCGTCGCCGTCGCCGGCGATGTTGAGGAACGAGCTGGCCGTCGCGGCCGATCCGTCGTTGATGCCGTCCGCCCCGACCAGCGGGATGGTCTGCAGCCCTTGCTGGGCCATCTGCTTGCGGAACAGGCCGATGCCCGACGTCGTCACGCCGCCGTAGAAGATGACGTCAGGGTTCAGGCCCTTGGCCGTCGTCACGTAGCTCGTGAAGTCTGTGGTGGTGTCCGGCACGCCGTCGCGCTTGACGACCTGGCCGCCGAACGTCTCGAAGGCCGTGGTAAACGCATCGGCCACGCCCTTGCCGTAGGTCTGCGTGTCGTCGAGGACGTACGCGGTCTTGGCGTTGAGCGTGTGTGCGGCGATGTCAGCGCCTCCGGCGCCCTGGATGTCGTCCGTGGCCGCGACGCGAACGTACGCGATCTTGTCCGGATTGGTCTTGCGGAGATCTTCAGGCTTTGCCTTGCCCCACGGCTTGGTGAGCTCCACCGCGGTGTTCGCGGGGCTGCACTGCATCAGGCCAGCGGCGTTGGTCACCGGGATCTCGGCCTGGGCGACGCTGGAGTTGTAGGGGCCGACAACGAACAGGACCTCGGGGTCGTTGGCCAGGGTCTGCATGTTCTTCGCGCCCTGGTCGGCGTTGTGCTTGCCGTTGACCGCGTCGTCCTGCTGGTTGATGGTGATGTTGTACCCGTCGACCTTGAGCTGCTCGAGCGCGAGCTGAACGCCGTTGGCGGTCGGCACGCCGTTCGGGGCTTCCCCGCCGGTCATCGGCAGCTCGATCCCGACCTTGATCGGGGTTCCGCCTGCCGCGGCGCCGCTGCCGCTGGGCGTGCTCGTGCACGCAGTCACGATGATGGCGACGGCCCCAACGGCCGCGCCAACTCGTACGAACTTCATGAACGCCTCCTCCTACGCCCTCGCAACCGAGAGCTGTACGCCTCGGGAATCGCGGTCCGTCCCTGGTGGATCGGTTGTGGCCCGAATCCGGCGGTGACGGGAGCGCGAGCGAGGGACCAACCAACGCTCGCCGCAAGGGCGGTCGAGCGATGCCGTATGATAGACGTCGGCGACGCGGATGCAAGGCGTCGTCATCGCTCCCGGGATTGGCTCTCGAGCCTCGAGTTGCTCGCCTCCCGGGCCCCTGATCCGGCGGCAGGCGTGGCCGCCCCCCTCCGATCCAGGTCTGGACGGGAGCACAAGCGCACTGGCTGCCCTTGCAAATGAGGTCCGACCTTCGGCGTGGAGTACCTGGTTCGACAGGCCCGCATCACGGATATCGACCGCTTGGCCACGCTTGGCCGGGCGTCGATCCCGCGATCCGGCCCCGGATCCCTCGACGCCGCGGACCTGATGCGCCAGCTCGTCTACTTGCCGAACGCGAGCATGCTCGTCGCCGAAGTGCGACGCGAGCTCGCCGGCGGCGCGCTCCTCGTCCTCCGTCCGTCGGTTGTCGCCGGCGGCTACGTGGGCACGGTCGACCTCCTGGTCGTCTCGCCCGACCATGACGCGGACCGCGTGACCGATGCGCTCCTGGAGGAGATCCTCCGCTCCGCGAGCAACAAGGGTTGCTCGTGGGTCGAGGCGACACAGCCCTCCGATCCCGCGGACCTCGCCCGCCTCGAGCGGTCCGGGTTCGCCCCCGCCGGGCCAACGCTCCGGCGCCCCGTCGCGGCGGCCGGTGCGGCCGCCCGCCGAACCTAGCGCCCCGGGCGGCCGGGAAGGCCGGACCGCCCCACCACCATAGGAGTCACTGTGGGCAAGAACGTCGCCGTCTTCGTAGACGTGGCGAACATCTTCTACGCGGCCAAGGCGGCCGGTGTGGACATCGACTACGTCACGCTGCTGAAGTCGGCCACCGCCGGACGCGATTTCGTCCGCGCGTATGCCTATACCGGGCTCGACCCGGACAACGAGAACCAGCGCAACTTCCACCAGTTCCTCGCCCGCAACCAGTACAAGGTGGTGAGCAAGGACATCCGCAAGTACGGCGACGGCAAGGTCAAGGCCAACCTCGACATCGAGCTCGTGGTCGACCTGATGAAGACCGCGCGCAACCTCGACATCGCCGTCATCGTGTCGGGCGACGGCGACTTCGCCTCGGCCATCCGCGCCGTCCAGGAGATGGGCGTGCGGTGCGAGGTCATCAGCTTCCGCGGCAACACGTCGTCGGATCTGATCGAGGTCGCCGACCTGTTCACGGACATCACACACATCGCCCGCGTCGACAAGAGCTCGACCCGTTCCGGCCGCCGCGTGGCGGGGGACGAGGAGGACCTGTCGATGACGGAGGTCCCCGAGAAGCAGTCCGAGGGCACCGGTCGTGGCCGTGGTCGCGGTCGTGGCCGCGGTCGCGGCGACCGCGAGGAGGCTCCGGTCGTGGCGGCTCGTGGCGGCCGGTCGTCCGGCTCCCGCTCGGCGCCCGTGGTCGCCGTCGCGGCGTCCGCAACGGCCGCGGGCAACGGGGCCCCGTCGGGGCTCGTGGCCCTGCCCGGCGAGAAGCTGTCCCGCGCGGCCTCCAGGCCCGCGGCGGGCGTCGCCGACGAGTTCGACGAGCCCGAGGACGGCGACGAGATCGAGCTGCTGCTCGATGCGCCCGAGGGTGTCGAGGGCACCGAGGTCGCCGAGGGCGAGCTGGGGACGGACGCCGACGGCCGCCGGCGCCGCCGGCGACGCGGCGGTCGCGGTCGTGGCCGCGGCCGGCGGGACGAGGAGACCGGCGCCGAGGGTGCCGCTCCGACGGACGACGAAGGCGACACGGTCGCCGTCGAGCCCGTGGCCGCTGCCGAGGCGCCGCGCGCGCCGCGGACGCGTTCCGGCGAGCTGCCGACGCCGTTCGACGATCTCGAGGCGCTCGACACCGCGCCGCGCGCGCCGCGCTCGACGCCGTTCGGGTCCGTGTGGGACACGCAGCTCGGCACGGGGTCGCCCCGGCCGGCGGCGAGCGGCCTCGCGCCGCTCCCCGACGACGAGGAGGACCTCGAGGAGCCCGAGATCCCCGAGTACCTGATCGCCGAGCGCCGGCGGGCCCAGGGCGGCGGCAACCGCGGCGGCGGTGGGGGTGGCGCTCGCGGCGGTGGCCGTGGCGGTGCCCGCAGCGCCTATGCCGCCGCGATCGAGCGCGAGCGATACGGCGGCGCCGGCCGAGGCGGCAGCGCCAGCCCCAGCCGGTACGCCGAGCCTCCGCGTCGCACCGGCGGCGGACCCGCCGTGGGCGGCGGCGGCCGAGGTGGCGGGCAACCGTCGCGCGGCCCGCGCCAGGACCGGCCCGAGCGATTCGACCGCGCCCCGCGCGGCACGAGCAGCAGCGAGCCCTGGAGCGAGGTGCCCCCGGAGCTCGAGGAGCTGCTCCGCGCCCAGATGGGCCAGGGCCGACCGGCCGCCGGGTCGTCGGCTCCGACCCGCCAGGCGAGCCGGGCCGAGGCATCCGTCGAGGCCGCCGTCGAGGAGGCCCCGGCCCCGAAGGCCCGCGCGACGCGCAGCCGCACGACCAAGGCGGCAGCCCAGGCCGTGCCGGCGGAGGCCGTCGCCGAGGAGGCGCCTGTCGCCAAGCCGCGCGCGACGCGTCGCCGGACGACCGCCTCGGCGGCCGCGGCGGACGCGTCGACCGACACAGCGGTCACCGCCGCGCCGGCCGAGGCAGCCGCGCCGCCGAAGCGCACGACCCGTCGCAAGACGGCCGACGCGGCTCCCGCCGCCGACGCCGTGGCGGCGACCGCCGCCGAATCGCCCGCACCGAAGAAGCGCGCGCCGCGCAAGCCGAAGGCCGTCGAGGCCGCCGAGGGCTGACGCCCCACACGGTCCCGGCGATCGCCATGAACGGCTACGCCACGGTCGGGCAGCCGGCCGCCGTTGCCGCGATCCGCGCGATGCTGGCGACGCGGGTCCCGCACGCCATCCTGCTGGCGGGACCGGCGTCCGTCGGCAAGCTTCCGCTCGCGATGGACCTCGCGGCCGCGCTCCTGTGCACGGGCGCCGAGGGGGCCGACCGGCCGTGTCGGACGTGTCGCGGCTGCCGGATGGTGGAGCACGGCAACCATCCGGACCTGCACCGCCTGGAGCCCGAGGGCGCCGGCGGTCAGATCCGTATCGGCGATCGCCTCCACCCCGAGCCGGGCACCGTCCGCGGCTTGGCCGTCGAGCTCGCGCTGCTGCCCGTCGAGGGCGGCGCGCGGGTGGCGGTCCTGCGCGACGCGCACCGGATGAACGACGACGCCCAGTCGGCGCTGCTCAAGACGCTCGAGGAACCGCCCGCCGGGACCACGCTGATCCTGTGCGCCGACGACGAGGAGCGGCTGCTGCCGACCGTCCGGTCGCGCTGCGCCCGCATCCGGCTCGGTCCGGTGGGCGTGCGCGACATCGAGCGCCTGCTCGCCGAGCGCGAGCTCGCCGATCCGCCGACGGCCGCGCGGCTCGCCCGACTCGTGAGCGGGCGCGCGGGCCTCGCCGTCGCGTACGCCGCGGCCCCCGAGGCCGAGGCGATCCGCGGCGAGATCGGGCGGGTGCTGCTCGACCTCGTGGACGCGACGCGCGCGGTCCGGCTGCGATCGGCGAAAGACCTGCTCGCGCGCGCGAACAGCCTCGCCGCGATGGCGGACCCGCAGCCGGTCAAGGCGACGCCGGCCCGGCGGGGTCGAGCGGGAGCTCGGGGCGCGCCGGCCTCGGCAGACGCGCCGGCGGCCACGACGGTCGTCGCCGATCCAGTGGCCGACCGTACCGACGATGGCGGTGGCGAGGCCGCCTCCGCCGCCGACGCGGAGGCCGAGCCGGAGCGCAAGGCGTCGGCCGCCGACCGGCGACGCGCGCTGGGCGTGCTGCTCGATGCCTGGCGGGGCCTCGCTCGCGACCTCGCGCTGGCGCAGCTCGGCGCCGTGCGGTCGATCCGCGACGTCGGGCTGCTCGAGGAGCTGCAGGCGACCGCGGCGATCGCGCCCCCGGGCGCCTTCGCGGCCTTCCTCGGCCGCCTCGCCCGCGCCGGGGAGCTGCTCGACGCCAACGTGAGCCCCGAGCTCGTGCTCGACGTGCTCCTCGTCCGCTGGCCCGCCGCGGCGCGCGGCGTCGTGCTCGCGGGGAACGGCCGGTGAGCGATCCGCACCGGGCGGCCGCGATCGAGCGCCTCGATGCGACCGTGCGCGGCCGCGTCCAGGGGGTGGGCTTCCGCGTCTGGGCCCTCCGCGAGGCGGTGCACCTCGTCCTCGACGGATTCGTGCTGAACGAGGCCGACGGGAGCGTCCGGGTCGTCGCCGAGGGGCCGCGCGCGGGCCTCGAGGCGCTCGTCGAACGGCTCGAGGACGGGCCGCCGGGTGCGCTGGTCGAGCGTGTCGTCGCGCGCTGGGAGCCGGCACGGGGCCTGCCAGCCGGGTTCCGGATCGAGAGCCGGGGACACCGCGGCGACTGACGCCCCTGTGCACGAGGTGGTGCACGGAGACACCATTCGGGACTGTTGCCCGGATCACCCCTGACGACGCTCCCATTCCACCGGACGCCCGCCCCGGGCACGGTTGCGCCATGGATGACCAGACCCCCGCCGAGGTCCTGCCCAGCCTCTATCGCGAGGTCCTCGAGACCGTCTCCCGCCTGGAGCGGGCGGGCCAGCGCGACGTCGCGTGGGAGATCCGCCGCAAGGCCCTGGTCGCCTACTCGACGCACTGGGACTCGCAGGGACGCAAGGCGCTCGAGAAGCTGAACCGCGAGGCCCGCCAGGTGCTGTCCTCAAAGCGCGTCGTCGCCGCGTCCGCCGCCCTCTCGACAGGGACCGAGCCCGCCTGACGGCCACGCCACCAACGACAAGCCCACACCGCCGGGGGGCGGGCGGCCCACACCGACCCTGTCGTACGCTGGCGGCGATGCCGCCCACGATCGCCGACCTCGTCGAGCGCGCCCTCTCCGGCTTCGACGCCCTCGCCGTGGCCGCCGAGCCCGTCGACGACGAGATCCAGTACGTGGCCGATCTCGGGACCGTCTGGCGCGGCCGGCTGCTCGCCGTCGCGAACGCCCGCGGTCACGAGCCCGCCCCGCCCGGTTCCGACGCCGCGATCGACGCGCTGGTCGCGGAGGCGGCCCGGATCGACGACCCGCACCGCGCCATCGACTGGCTGTCGACGCTGCCCCAGGTCGCGCTGGCGGCCCTCGGCGAGGCCGCCTGATGCGGTTGGCCGCCTGATGCGGTTCGCCGACGCGCGACCCGACGGCCGGGCCGTCGTCTACGCCCACATCCAGGCCGACCCGCTGGTCGCCGAGGCCGCCGACCTGCTGGCCGTGGCCACGACCACGCAGCGCCTCATGGCGCGGGCGGTGATGAACGGCATGTCCACCGACCCGACGGGCTGGCGGGCGATGTTCCCGACGCTGTTCGGGCCCGGTTCCCCCGCCCCGGGCGATGCCGGCCGGGACCGCTCGGAAGCCATCCTCGACGTCTCGCTCCGCGTCGCCGAACGCGGCGAGCAGGCCCGCAGCCAGTACCGCGGCGCCATCGTCGAGGCCCTCACGGAGCGCCTGCTCGCCGCGCGGACCGGTCCCGTGCGACGCGAGCGCCGGATCCTGTTCGACGGGCGGCCCGCCGAGATCCACCCCTACGACGTGACCGTCGAGGGCGAGACCGGGGCCGAAGCCTGGGACTGCAAGTGGGGCGCGCGCGGCATCAAGGCCGACGTCATCCACCAGCTCGACGACGCGCGGCGCGGCGCGGCCGAGGACGAGGCGAAGCTGCTGGTCGGGCTGGTCGTGTTCGACGCCCGGCGATCGTGCGAGGTGCGGCTCGTGCGCGAGCGGGGCCCGGTCGCGCTCGAGGGCATCCGTCTGATTGCGCTCGAGTCGCTCGACCGGCTGGCGGGGCGGAAGCCCGCGTGACCGACACGACGTCGAACCGCACGGCGACGGTCCCGTACCGCGTCCGGTTCGACGAGTGCGCGGCCGACGGGCTCGCGCGGACGTCCGCGTTGCTGCGCTACGCCCAGGACGTCGCCTGGATCCACTCGGAGCGGCTGGGGTTCGACCGCGACTGGTACGCTGCGCGCGGCCTGACCTGGCTCGTGCGTGCGGCGAGGGTCGTGGTGCTCCGCGCCGTGCCGCTGGGGACGACGCTGGACGTGTCGACCACCGTCGACGGCTTCCGCAAGGTCTGGGCCCGGCGACGGACCGATGGACGCCTCGCCGACGGCACGCTCGCGTTCTGGGCCCACACCGACTGGGTCATCGTCGACGCCCGCGGCCTGCCGACCCGCGTGCCGGCCGAGTTCCCTGCCGTCTACGGGGAGCTGCCCGGCCCGTTCGAGCCCGGCCGCGTCGCGCTCTCGCCGACGCCCGCCGGCGCGGCCGTCCATCGCGGTCCCGTCCGTCCGCAGGACGTTGATCCGCTGGGCCACGTCAACAACGCCGCCTACCTTGACTACCTCGAAGAGGCGTTGCTCGATGGCGGGCCGGCCGCGGCCGCCGCAGTCGGAGCCATCCCCCGGACCGTGCGCATCGAGTACCTGCTCCAGGCGGTGCCCGGCACCGTCGTCACGGGCTCGACCTGGCGCGACGATCCGGCGACGGTCGTGGGGGCCAAATGGGCCTGGCGGCTGACCGACGACGCTGGCGCGGACCTCGCCCGAGGGACGCTCGACGGGCGCGGGGGCTCGCCCGACACCCCCGACACCGACCAGGCAGCAGTCAGGAGCGCTCCATGACGCGAACGGTGTTCCGCGGCGGTTCCGTGTTCGACGGCACGGGGTCGGATCCACAACCGGCCGACGTCGCGGTGGAGGACGGCCGGATCGTCGATGTCGGCAGTGGCCTCGACGGAGACGACGGCGTCGACATCGCCGGCAGGACGCTGCTGCCGGGCCTGTTCGACTGCCACGTGCACGTCACCAGCAGCCATGTCGACCTGTGGCGGATAGCGAACACGCCGTTCTCCTACCAGTTCTACGAAGCGGCGAGGAACCTCGAGGCGACGCTCCGGGCCGGCGTGACCTCGGTGCGCGACGCGGGCGGCGCCGACCTCGGCATCCAGCAGGCGCTCGCCGACGGGCTGATCGACGGCCCGCGGATGCAGATCAGCCTGGCGATGATCAGCCAGACCGGCGGCCACGCGGACCCCTGGCTGGTGTCCGGGACCCGCGTGCCGCTGCTCCCCTCGTACCCGGGTGTGCCGTCGGGCATCGTCGACGGGCCGGACGAGATGCGGCGCAAGGTCCGCGAGCTGCATCGCATGGGCGCGAACGTGATCAAGGTCGCGACGTCGGGCGGCGTGCTGTCACCCCGCGACGACCCCGCCCACGCGCACTTCCGGCCCGAGGAGCTGGACGTGCTGGTGACCGAGGCGACCGCGGCCGGGATGTTCGTGATGGCCCATGCCCAGGCGGCCGACGGGATCAAGAACGCCGTCCGGGCGGGCATCCGCTCGATCGAGCACGGGATCTTCCTCGACGACGAGGGGATCGAGCTCATGCTCGACCGCGGCACGTGGCTCGTGCCTACCCTCGTCGCGCCCTTGGCGGTCATCGACGCGGGCGAGGCAGGCGTGGTGTTCCCGCCGGGCGTGCTCGACAAGGCCATCAACCTCGCCGACGTCCACCGCCGGAACGTCGGGCGTGCGATCGAAGCCGGCGTGCGGGTCGCGATGGGCACCGATTCGGGCGTCGCGCCGCACGGCCGCAACCTCCGCGAGCTCGAGCTGATGGCGGGGCTCGGGATGGCGCCCGCGGCGGTGCTCGAGGCGACGACGCGGAGCGCGGCGCAGCTGCTCGGCGTCGACCGCGACCTGGGCACGATCGAGCCCGGCAAGCTGGCCGACCTGGTCCTGGTGGACGGTGACCCGTACGCGTTCGACACCCTGCCGCAGCGCATCGAGGGCGTCTGGCTCGCCGGGCGCCGGGCCGCCTAGCCGCGTTCCGGGGCGCCGCCCGTCGGCCGCCTTGCCGCCGCGCCCGGCCGCCTGACCGCCGTCCCGCGGCGCCGGGCGTCGCAATGGCGTGAGCTCGTTGCCCGGCATAGGACTTTCGGGCCATGACTCGGGGACGCTCGACAGGTGCGCGCGGGAACCGGGGAGGAGGATGGCCGCCTCGGCGGGACCATCGCGTCATGGAGTTCGGTCGGGCCCCACGTAGCCTCTTGGTACGGGGCGCCGAACAGGGGGCGCATTGCCACAGCCGACCGCTCGCGAGAGGTCCATTGGACGTCCAAATTGCAGCCGCTGTCGTGCTGCTCGTCGCCGTGCTCATCGGGGCGCTCGCGGGATCGGCCGGGTACGCGCTGGTGGTCGAGCGTCACCAGAACCGGCGGGTCGCGCGGCTCGCCGAGCGCCTGGCCCGCGCGGCGGACGAGGGCTCGCTGGTTGCGCTCGAGGCCGAGCGCATCGCGGACCCGCGCCTGCGCAATGCCTTCAGCCAGCTCGCCGACCGCGTCGCCGACACCTGGAGCCTCGCGACCGTCGACCCGCTGACGGGCATCGCCAACCGCCAGGCCGTCCTCGCGCGGCTGGACGACGAGCTCCTGCGGGCGAACCGGTACCGCCGCCAGCTGTCGGTGATCATCATCGACCTCGACCACTTCAAGCGGCTCAACGACGCGCACGGCCACGCGGCCGGCGACGCCGTCCTGCGCCACGTCGGGCAGCGGCTTGCGGCGAGCGTCCGCACCGTCGACGTCGCGGGCCGCTACGGCGGCGAGGAGTTCCTCGTCGTGTTGCCCGAGACGGGGCCCGACGCGGCCGCGTCGCTGGCCGAGAAGCTGCGGCGCGTCGTCGGCGGCGCCGAGGTCCGGCTCCCGGACGGCGAGCTCGTCAGCGTCACGCTGTCCGCCGGGGTCGCCGGCGGGCCGGGCGGGGTGCTGGATCTCGACGCGCTGGTTCGCGACGCGGACGCGGCGCTCTATTCCGCGAAGGCGCTCGGTCGTGACCAGGTCTACGTGTTCCGCGAGACCGGCGACGAGGGCACCGTGCGCAGGGCGCCGATCAGCTCCGAGGCACGCTCCCGGGCGCTGGACGTCGGGCGGTCCGCCATGGACGCCGCGCAGGACGCGCTGATCGCCGCGCTCGCCGGCCGCGAGGCGTGGTCGGGCAAGCCGTCCACGATGATCGCCGAGGCGTCGGTCGCACTGGGGCGCGCGGTGGACCTGCCGAACGGCGAGCTCGACCGGATCCGCACCGCCAGCCTGCTCCACGACCTCGGCAAGCTGGCGATCCCGGACGACATCCTGGGCCGGCCGGGCGACCTCGCGATCTCCGAGTGGCGGGTCGTGACCGAGCATCCCAAGATCGGCCAGGTCGTGCTGGAGCAGGCGGGCGCGCTGCGCGACGCCGCCACGATCGTGCTCCACCACCACGAGTGGTACGACGGCCGCGGCTACCCGCACGGGCTGACCGCGGCCGACATCCCGATCGGCGCGCGGATCGTGTCCATCGTTGACGCGTACGAGGCGATGATCTCGGGCCGGCCGTACCGCGCGGCGATCTCGCACGAGGCCGCGCTGGCCGAGCTCCGCCGACAGGCGGGCGTCCAGTTCGACCCGGACCTGGTCGAGGTGTTCGCCGCGCTGTTCGCGGACGGCCTGCCGTGGGACCTCGACGGCCACGTGGTAGTCCGCGACGGCGATCACGGCGGGGTCCCGGATCCCGGTGCGGTCCAGGTGCCGGCAACGGCCGGCCGGGGGGCGCGAGCGGGCGGCCGCCGCGGCGGGCCGGCCCTGCCCGGCGGGTCGCGGCGCCGGACGACGGCCGAGATCCACGACTCGGTCCACGACCGCCGCCGTCAGGCGGGCTGAGGTTCGCCGGGGCGGGCGCCAAACGCGCCGGTGGTTCGCCGCCGGTCCGCCGTCAGGTCGACGATCTCCCGTACAGCTGGGCCGACATTGGCGCGAACGGCCGCCGGCTGAAGATCGCCTCGACCGGGAGGCCGAAGTATTCGGCGGCCCGCAGGGCGAGATCGAGGCTCGGGTTGTACTCGCCGCGCTCGAGGTAGCCGATCGTCTGGTAGTTCACGCCCAAAGCATCGGCGAGCTCCTGGCGGGAGAGGCCGCGCTCCGCCCGCAGGACCGCGAGCCGGTTGTGGAGCACCGGCTCGACGCGATCCGTGGGTCGCGCCATCAGGCCTCCTCGGCGATCGGGTCGGGCTCGATCCAGGCCAGGGCGGCTGTCGGCAGGACCGGCAGGAGCACGGCGTTCGAGAGGACCAGCGCGTTCGCGAGGTCCGCGTCGATCGTCACCGGGTGGCCGAACAGCCAGACCTGCAGCGCGGCGTAGGCGATCCCGAAGATCACGACCGTCGACAGGACCTGGTAGCTCAGGATCCAGGCCTGGTCGCGGAGCGACCGCTGGCGCTCGTCCAGCCCGGGTCCCGGCAGGTCCGCCCGGCGGCGCACGTACGCGTACAGGACGATCGCCCCCCAGATCGTTGCGCCGAACAGCACGAACGTGATCGGACCCCAGAGGAGGTTGGTGACGCTCGTGGTGAGCCAGTAGCTCGACCAGGCGAAGGCCGCCGGCATGCCGAGCAGCGTCACAACCGCGGTGACGCGCCGGGTTCGCTGCGGGAGGTGGGCGAGGCGATCGAGCCGCGTCTCGATCCAGCGCGGCGGTTGGCTGACCATTTGAAGACTCCAGAACTGTGGTTGACCTACGCAGGAATGTAGTACCTATACAACAGAGTGTCAAGCTGGCCGGACGGGCAGCCGAGCATCCAATCGCCTCGCGTGCGCACCGAAGCCCGGTGCGCCGGGGCAGGGTGTCCGGCACGATGGTCGGGTGGACGGAGACAGGCCCAGCCGCGACGTCGTGCTGCTGTTCGCGACCCGGAGCCTGCGGATGTTCGGCTACGGATTCCTCGCGGTCGTCCTCGTGCTGTACCTCGGGGCGATCGGCTTCGACGGCGCCGAGGTCGGGCTGCTCCTCGGGCTGACGCTGCTCGGCGACGCCGCGATCTCGCTCCTGCTGACGACGCGCGCCGACCGGTTCGGTCGCAGGCGGACGCTGTTCCTCGGGTCGCTGCTGATGGTTGGCGCCGGGATCGTGTTCGCCGGCAGCACCGCGTTCCCCGTGCTGCTCGTCGCCGCGACGCTGGGCGTGCTCAGCCCAAGCGGCAACGAGGTCGGGCCATTCCTCGCCATCGAGCAGGCCTCGCTCTCGCAGCTCGTCGACGCACGCGGCCGGACCTCGCTGTTCGCGCGCTACCAGGTCGTCGGGTCGGTCGCGACGGCGTGCGGGTCGCTGGCCGCGGGCGTCGTCACGCAGGCGGCCCTCGACGCCGGGTTCGCGCCGGCGGACTCGTTCCGGGTCGTGATCATCGGCTACGCCATCGTCGGCGTGGCGATGGCGTTCGTGTTCCCGCTGCTCTCGCGCGCCGTCGAGGTCCCGGCCGCGGCGACGGTCCCGGGCGTCGCCCGCCCGACGACCCGCCTGGGCCTGCACAAGTCGCGGGGGATCGTGGCCCGGCTGTCGGCGCTGTTCGCGCTCGACGCGTTCGGCGGCGGGTTCGTCATCCAGGGGTTCATCGCCTTCTGGCTGACCGCGCAGTTCGGGGCCGATCCCGCCCAGGTCGGTGCGATCCTGTTCGCGGCCAACATCCTGGCCGCGGTGTCGGCGCTCGCCGCGGGGCCGCTGGCGGCCCGGTTCGGGCTGATCCGGACGATGGTGTTCACGCACCTGCCGTCGAACGTGCTGCTGATCCTGGTGCCGTTCATGCCGACGCTCGAGCTCGCGGTCGCCCTCCTGCTGATCCGGTTCAGCATCAGCCAGATGGACGTGCCGACGCGGCAGTCGTACACGATCGCCGTCGTCGACCCGGACGAGCGGTCGGCTGCCGCGGGGGTCACCGGGATCGCGCGCAGCCTGGGCGTCGCCGCCTCGCCGCTGATCGCCGGGCCGCTCTACCTGGGCGCGTCCTTCGTCTGGGCGCCGTTCGTGATCGGCGGCAGCATCAAGATCGTCTACGACCTGCTCCTGTACCGGGCGTTCAGCAGCGTGCGGCCGCCCGAGGAGCGCGAGACCGCGAACGCCTGAGGCCGCAGTACCACCTGCGGGTTGGCCGAACGGGGCATCGACCGACATGCAATCGTTCGCGAGGATTGGCGCGTGCTCTCTTCCGAGCAGATGAGCACCCAGGAGGTTCAACCATGCCCAAGTCCCAGCGGGACACCTCGTCTGCCGCGGAGTCGCCTCGCGTCGCCAAACGCCGGGTCCGTCGACTCGAACACCGCCTCGCCGCGGCGCGCGAGCTCGAGGCCAAGCGCGACCGCCAGCTCAATCGAGCGCGCGAGCACGGCTACGCGCGCAAGCAGGCCAAGCGCCAGCGCCAGCTCGAGAAGGTCGGCCGCGAACGTGCTGCCCTCCAGTCGGAGCTCGCGACGCTGGGCGCTGTCGCGGTCGCGGCGCCGGCCGCGGACGCCGCCCCGGCGGCGATCGTTCGGGCGTATTGCCTGCGTGAGAAGCGGACGGTCGAGGTCCTTGACCCCCAGCCGATCGTGATGCGCAACGGACGGTCAGGGATGACGGGCACCTGTCCGAGCTGCGGGTCGAGGGTCACCCGGCCGCGCTGACGGAATCGGTCGCGCTGCCTGATCGGCAGGGTGGCCACGAGGACTGGCCCTAGAGCGCGGGCGCCTGCCAGCCGCCCGTGGCGGCCTCGACGACACTCGCGGCGGCGAGGGCGACGTCCTCGCGCCACGGCTTGGCGACCAGCTGGACGCCGATCGGCAGCCCGTCGGGCGAGGTCCCCGCCCGCACGACGGCCGCCGGCCAGCCGGTCAGGTTGTGGATCTCGCTGTACGTGTCGCCGTAGGCCGGCGTCCGGCTCTCGCCGTGGCGCAGCGCGGGTAGCGGCAGCACCGGGCAGACGAGCAGGTCGAACGGCCGCATCCAGCGGAGGAGGCGCGCCCTGACGTCGTCGGCGTGCTCGACCGCGGCGGTCAGCGCGTCGCCGGCCACGGGCTCGCCGGGGCGAGGCGTGACCCAGCCGAACGTGTCGAACGAGCCGTGACCGGGTGTCCCGGCCTGCTCGATGAGCCGCCACAGCCATGCGAAGCCGTCCGCGCGGATGAGGGCCTCCCACGCCGGCCGTGCCGCGGCGATGTCGGACGGCACTTGCGCCTCGACGTGCGCCCCGGTCGCGGCGATCGCGGCGACGGCCGCCTCCACTGCGGTGATCGTCTCGGGCGTCGGCGTCCGGATCCCGTTGTCCGCGAACCAGGCGACCCGCAACCTGCCGACGTCGACCTTCGCCGGATCGCCGAGCGGGGCCGGGACGACGTGCGGGTCCTCCCCGTCGGGGCCGGCGATGATCGGCAGGACGAGCTCGAGGTCCTCGACGCGACGCGCGATCGGGCCGAGCTGCGTGAACGACTCGAACAGCCCCTCGAACCCCGGCCAGTGACCGGTCCTCGGCACGCGGCCGCTGGTGGGCTTGATCCCCGCCACGCCGCACAGGTGGGCGGGCTGCCGGATGCTGTTGCCGCTGTCGCTGCCGATGTCGAAGGGCGCGCCGCCGGCGGCGACGATCGACGCCGCCCCGCCGCTGCTCCCGCCGGGTGTGCGCTCGAGGTCGTACGGGTTCGAGGTCCGACCGTAGACCTCGTTGTCCGTCTCGTTGGCCCAGGTGAACTCGGGCGTGTTCGACTTGCCGAGCAGGATTCCGCCGGCGGCCCGCAGCCGCGCGACGACGGTCCCGTCCCGCGCGGGAACGCGGTCGCGCCAGCCGACGGTGCCGGCCGTCGTGACGACGCCGGCCGTGTCGAGCGAATCCTTGATCGCGAACGGCACCCCGTGGAGCGGGCCGGGCGCCTCGCCACGTGCGAGCGCAGCGTCGGCCTGCCGGGCGAGGTCGAGGGCATCGTCGGCGAGCTGGACCAGCGCGTTGATCCGTGGGTTGACCTCGTCGATCCGGGCAAGGCACGCCTTGACGGCCTCGACCGAGCTGATCTCGCGGGTCGCGATCGCACGCGCCATCCAGGCGGCCGACCGGGACCAGATGGGTGTTTTCACGCACTCAGGATCGCAGGTGGGTGCTCGTGGTCACGCAGCCATTTTGAGCACCGCGAGCACCCCTCCGCTAGGACAGGGCCGCCGGTCGGGCGTCGAAGGCGATCTGCGCCTCGCACCAGGCGGCGGCCCCGAGGAGCCGGCCGAAGCGGTCGGGTGCCCCGGTCAGCTGGAGCGCGAGGGGCAGGCCGTCGTCGTCGAGGCCGGCGGGGATCGCGATCGAGGGCACGCCCGCGGTGCTCCACGGCGCACACAGGGCGAAGTCGCCGGTGCCGACCGTCCGCAGTGGCGCGGGCCCCGGGGCGACCGGCGAGAGCAGCGCGTCGAAGCCGTCCAGCAGGGTGATCACTGCGGCGCGGAACGCCGCCTGCACGACACGGGCCCGCTCGACGGCCGCAGGCGTCTGCTCGAGGCCGGCGCGGACGAGCGCCGCGATCTGCGGCCCGTACTCGGCGGCATGCGCGCGGAACATCGCCTCGTGGACGCCCGCCGCCTCGGCCTCGAGGATCACTCGACCGGCATCGCGCAGGGGACCGAACGAGTCTGGCATGGCGACCTCGACGACCTCGGCGCCCGCATCGGCGAGGCGACCGACCAGGGCGTCGAGGCGCTCCCGGGACGCGGGCTCGGCAAGCGCGAACAGGTCGGGGCTCACCGCGAGACGCGGCGTCCGGACCGGGTCCGCGTCCATCGACCGGCCGGACAGGACCGTCTGCACGAGCGCCGCGTCGGCGACGGATCGCGTGATCGGCCCGCCGTGGTCGAGCGAGGGCGCCAGCGGCATGACGCCGTCGAGCGGCACGGCCCCGTGCTCGCCCTTGAGCCCGACGACCCCGCAGAACGCCGACGGCCGCAGGATCGAGCCCACGGTCTGCGTCCCGATCGCGACCGGGACATGGCGCGCCGCGACGGCGGCGGCAGACCCGGACGACGAGCCGCCCGGAGTGTGGTCTTCGGACCACGGGTTCAGCGTCGGCGCCGGGTCCTTGTAGGCGAACTCGGTGGCGACGGTCTTGCCGACGATCACCGCACCCGCCGCACGCAGCCGCGCGACGAGGGTCGCGTCGTGATCCGGATGCCGGTGCGCGAACGCGGCCGCGCCGCACGTAGTAGGCAGGCCGGCCACGTCGATGATGTCCTTGACCCCGACCGGCACGCCGTGGAGCGGCCCGATGGCCCGGCCGGACGCCATGTCCGCATCCAGCGCACGGGCCTGGGCCCGCGCACCGCCTTCGTCAACCGTGACCCAGGCCCGGAGGTATCCGTCCGACGAGGCGATCCGCCCCAGCGCGGCCTCGACGATCGCGGCGACGGTCGTCGCGCCCTCGACGATCGACCGGCGGACCTCCACGGCGCCGAGCTCCGTGAGGTCGAGTGGCGTCGTCATGGTCGCGAGTCTAGGGACCGCAGGTGCTCGTCGGGCCGGCGGCGTCACGCCGCCCACGGGTTGACCCCAGCCGCGATGCCCGGGAGACTCGTGCCTCGACGTCGAAGGCAGGAGGACATCCATGGTCGACCAGGCCGTCCGACACATCGACAGGCCGCGGCTGCGGGCGTTCCGCGAACGCTTCAGCGGCGAGGTCGTCCTGCCGGACGACGAGACCTACGATGCGTCGCGCGCCGTCTGGAACGGCATGATCGACCGCCGGCCCGCGCTGATCCTGCGACCGACCAGCGTCGACGAGGTCGTCGCCGCGCTGCGTTTCGCGCGGGACGAGGACCTGGCCATCGCCGTCCGCAGCGGCGGCCACAGCCTGCCCGGGCTCTCGACCTGCGACGACGGGGTGATCGTCGACCTCGCGGGGATGCGTGGCGTGACGGTGGATGCCGAGCGCCGGATCGCGCGCTGCAACGGCGGCGCCAAGCTCGGCGAGCTCGACGACGCGGCCCAGGCCGTCGGCCTCGCGTGTACCTCCGGCACCGTCTCGCACACGGGGATCGCCGGCCTGACGCTCGGTGGCGGCATGGGACGGCTTCAGCGCAAGCTCGGCCTGGCGATCGACTGCCTGCGCGCGGTCGAGCTCGTGACCGCCGACGGACGGTACGTCCGTGCCAGCGCCGACGAGCACCCGGAGCTGTTCTGGGGCATGCGCGGGGCCGGCCCGAACTTCGGGATCGTCACCGCGCTCGAGTTCGACCTGGCTCCGATCGGACCGCAGATCGCCCGCGGCTTCCTGATCTACCCGGCGGCGCGTGCCCGCGACGTCGTCGGCGCGTTCCGCGAGTTCGCGCCGACCGCGCCGGACGACGTGTTCGCGTCGGTGATCATCGGCCAGGCCGAGGCATCCGACGGCCTGCCGGAGGCGATGGTCGGCAAGCCGATCGCACTCCTGTCGCTGGCCTGGATGGGCCCCCAGGCCGAGACCGACCGGGTCCTGGCGCCGCTGCTCGCGCTCGGCGAGCCCCTGACGGGCGGCGTCAAACCGATGGCCTACCTGGACTCGCAGCATGCCAACGACGAGGCCATGGCCTGGGGCCACCGGATCTACACCAAGAGTGGGTTCGTGACGGACCTGCCCGACGAGCTCGTCGACGCCCTGGTCGACCACGTCGCGAGCTCGCCGCCGGGCGAGGACGTGTTCTCCATCTGGGCGTTCGGCGGCGCCGTCGGCCGGGTGCCCGAGGACGCCACCGCCTTCGCCGGCCGGTCGGCGCCCTTCTGGATCGGCGCGGAGTCGATGTGGGACGACCCCGGTGGCGATGATGCGCATCGCGCGTGGGGGCGCGCGGGCATCGGCCTGACCGAGCCGTGGCGCGTCACCGGCAGCTACGTGAACGACGTGACCGAGTCCGGCGACGAGGCGGTCGTCCGCGGCGTCTATGGCAACGCCAAGTACGACCGGCTGGTCGCGCTCAAGCGGGCCTGGGACCCCGACAACGTGTTCCGGCTCAACCAGAACATCCGGCCTTGACGGCCGCCCGGCGACGTCGATGAGCCCCGCGGCCATCTCGCCCGACGGTATCGAGATCCGCTACGACGTCGCCGGCTCCGGCTCGCCGGGCATCGTCTTCGTCCACGGCTGGTCGTGCGACCGCGCGTATTGGCGGGAGCAGATGACGGCGTTCGCCACCCGCCATCTCGTCGTGGCGATCGACCTCGCCGGCCACGGCGAGTCGGGGATCGGGCGCGCCTCCTGGACGATGCCGGCCTTCGGCGACGACACCGTCGCGGTCGTCGACCAGCTGGGCCTCGAACGCGTCGTCCTCGTCGGCCACTCGATGGGCGGCGACGTGGTGACCGAGGCGGCGCTGCGGCTCGGCGACCGGGTCGCCGGCGTCGTCTGGGTCGACACCTATCAGTCGCTGGAGGAGGTGACCACCGCGGAGGAGCTGGACGCGTTCGTCGCACCGTTCCGGCGCGACTTCCCGGGCCAGACCCGGCGGTTCATCCGGGCCCTGTTCCCGCCGACGGCGGATCCCGCGCTCGTGGAGTGGGTGGCCGACGACATGGCCGCGGCGCCGCCCGAGATCGCGCTCGACGCGCTCGTCTACGCGTGGGGCAACGACGGCCCGGTCCTCGATGCCCTCGAGCGCCTCACCGTCCCCGTGGTCGCGATCAACCCCGACGACCGGCCGACGGACGTCGAGTCCCTGGCCCGCCGCGGCGTAGGGACCGTGATCGTGCGAGGCGCAGGCCACTTCCCGATGCTCGAGGACCCTGCCCAGTTCGACGTGGCGCTCGCCGAGGTGATCGCCGCCTTCGGGTGAGATCGCCGGCGTCGGAGCGTCTATCGTGTCCCCATGACCGGGGAGGCACCGGCAGCCTCCAGTGCCGGACCCGTGGTCGGGGGGCCGCCGGCGCGTCCCCAACCGACGCGCCGCCAGGTGATGGCGCGCGCCGCGATCCTGATCGGGATCATCGCGTTCGTGTTCGTCGGCGTGCTTCCGCGCCTCGTCGACTACGACGCGGTCCGGGCGGCCCTCGCCAGCCTGACGGCGGCCCAGCTCGCGGTCCTCGTCGCGGCCACGGGGATCGCGTACGTCGCGAACGCCGGCCCGTGCCGGGTGCTCGTGGACGGGCTGTCCTGGCCGCACGCCGTGGGTTCGGACCTCGCGGCCCGAGCCGTGGTGAGCACGATCCCCGGGCCGACCGACATCGCGACGAAGTACGTGCTCTACCGGCAGTGGGAGATCCCGGCCGAGACGGCCACCGCCGGCATCGTCTTCGCCGCGTTCTTCGAGCCGCTGTCCGCGCTCGTCCTTCCCCTGATCGCCGTGATCGGCGTCGTCGTCAGCGGACAGACGACCGAGCCCAAGGTCATCTGGCTGGCCGTTGTCGGCACGGCGATCTTCGTCGTCGCGGCGCTCGGACTCATGGCGATCGTCCGCTCGGAGTCCCTCGCGCGCCGGTTCGGCGACGGGCTCGACTGGCTCGCGCGCCACCTGTGGAGGCTCGTCCGGAAGGAGCCACCCACCGGGATCGTGCAGGGGGTCCTCGACGTCCGCGCGCGATCGAAGGACATCCTGTCGCGCCACGGCCTGCTGGCGTTCGCGGCGGCCGTAGCGGCGAAGCTGGCGTGGTTCCTCGTGCTCGAGGTGTCGTTGTGGGCCGTGGGCATCACGCCGGATGAGCTCCCGCCGGCCGTCGTGCTGGCGGCCATGGCGGTCGTCACGATCATCTCGCTCATCCCGATCACGCCGGGCGCGGTGGGCGTCAGCGAGGTGGCCTACATCGGCCTCCTCAGCGCGGTCGCCGGCGAGGGTGCCACCGGTCAGATCACCGCCGCGATCACCCTGTTCCGCATCGCCCAGTGGCTGGCCCCGATCCTGATCGGCTGGATCCTGCTGGCGATCCTGCGGCGGGGCCACTACGGCGAGCTGTTGGGTGGCGGCGGGCCGCCGGCGCCGTCGTCAGAGGGTCGGCAGGCGCCCGTCGCGTCCTAGGCCGAGGCCGGCTCCGCCCCGGCGATCGACGCGAGTGCCGCGGACGACGGGACGAAGTAGTAGGCGCCGGTCAGCGGGTGCGTGAACCGCGTCAGCTCGTCGCGCGGGCCGCCGCGGCCGACCATGCTGTCGAGCATCGCGGCGAGGATCGGCTGGTTCGCGCAGAAGCCCACGAAGATCGTCCCGTGCTCGGCCAGCGAGCCGTAGGCGATGTTGCGACGGAAGATCTTCCCGAACGCGTCCTGGTCGGTGCGGCTGACGTGGCTCGTCGCCGGGTTGGGGTCGAGCTCGATGCTGTCGGCCTTGCGACGGCCGATCGCCGCCTCCTGCCGATCGACGCCGAGGCCTTCCCAGGCCGCCACGTCGTGCGCCCACTGCTGGAGCAGGAGGACCGATCCTCCCGCGCCCGGCTGGCCGTCGCCGACCAGGGCCACCTCGGACGCCTCGACGAGCGTCGGGTTCTCGGTGCCGTCGATGAAGCCCGTGAGGTCGAGGTCGTGGTGGTACGGCCAGCCGACGATCTCGTGGGCCAGGACGGCGTGCCCGGCGAGGGCCGCGGCGACGCCGCGCGACAGGTCGAACACGACGTCGTAGGAGGCGCCGCTCAGCCACACGACGACGTCGTGCTGGGTCGCCGGAAGCGCGTACCCGTCGGGGCCGACAACCGGCTCGTTGAAGCCGGCGAGCCGGGGTGGGGCGTCGTCGGGCGCCAGCGACCGCCACAGCTCCGGCCGGAAGCCGGCGACCAGGTTGACGCCACCGATGGTGGTCCGCGGCTCGCGGAGGCCGGCCACGAGCGCGCACGTCGCGACCGGGTCCGCCTTCGCGGCGACGTCGAACTCGAGGTATGCGTGGGACCCGGTCCCCAACGCAAAGATCCCCGCCTGCGGCGACGTGTGCATCGCTCGCGCGCCTCCTCGGTGGAAGGCGCGTCAGCGGCGCCCTCGCCGCCGACAATCTTCACACGGCCGGCGCGGGGCTACGACACCGACTTGAGCTCCTGCTTCGTCATCGAGAGCTCGACCCGGCCGGTCTCGACGTCCTCGACGGCCGTCCGCGGGATGTCGAGCTTGCCGCCCAGCAGCCCACCCTGCTTGACGCTGATCGTCTGGGGATCGATCGAGACGATCGTGCCCAGGTTCTCGCCGTCGCTGGACCAGACGGTCCAGCCGACCTGCACTTCACCAGCGAACGTCATGGCGCTTCCTCCCTGTGCGTCGCTCGCGAGAGAGGATGGGGCAGCGCGTGCGACGGCCGCGCCGCTCGGCGGATCGGGGAGGTTGCAGTCGCGTGACGGCTCAGCCGCCGGTCGTGCCGCCTTCTTGCCCGCCGTCGGCCCGTTCCCGGCGACGCCGCAGCTCGTCCACCCACTCGCGCAGCCGGTCGAGATGCTCGAGGTAGTGCTCGACGCCGGACTTGCGGACCCACCAGTCGGCCTCGTCGCTCGTGTCCCGGCAGGCCGCCCAGACGTCCAGCATCCGCGTCCGGCCGGCGTTCGCCTGCAGCCACGCCACCTCCCAGGGCTGGTCCGCCAGCGCCTCGAGGAAGATCGCGTTGAGGGCGTCGACGTCGACCTCGTGGCCCTCGTAGGTGCCGGCGCCGATCTGCTCCAGCTGGACCTCCGCCTCGGCGAGCCAGGTCCCGATGTGGCCCATGACGTCGCGAACGCTCCAGTCGGGGTCGCGCTGGTAGCCGGGCTCGAGCCGCTCCTCGAGGCTGAGCGACCGGACGAGCCTGATGATCTCGTCCCAGCGCTGCCGCTCGGTCTGCTCGATGGCCACGTCATGGGTGGGTACGGCCGCAGCGTGGCGGTGGGGATCCGTCATGTCAGCCTTATCATCGCCCCGCTCGTCCAGACCGCCCGATCAGGGCTCCGCGGCCATCGCGGCAAGCCTGGTCACGGTGTTCCAGTTGCGGTCGGTCGCGGTCGCCCCGACCTTGCGCCACGCGGTGTCGCCGATGGTCGAACCGGCCATGCCGTGCCGGTACCAGACGTAGATCTCGCGCCCGGCGAAGCGCACCGGAGTCGGGAGCGATCGCCTCGTGGTCGAACGCGCGCACGAACGCCGGATCCGGCTCGTGGTCGAGGAACACGACGTGGAGGTTGGACGGCGCATCGAGCGCGTCGGGGAACGGGTTGGCGGCGATCACCGCGTCGAGCGCCTTCGCCGACCGGACGACGACGCGAACGGGGAGGCTGAGCTCGGTGTCCAGCGCACGTTCGAGGGCAGCCTCGAGCGTCGCCTCGTCGCCGGCCTTCGCGCCGAACACCACGTTGCCGCTCCGCAGGTGGGTGCGCACGTCGGCGTGCCCGACGCCCTCGACGACCCGCTTCAGGTCGGCCATCGAGACCTGGTTGTTGCGCCCGACGTTGATCCCGCGCAGGAACGCGACGTAGACCGGCATCCGGGGATCGTGGCATAGGTCCCGACTGGCGGAGACCCGTGCGCCGCCGGTCAGGCAGCACACGGGTTGACGTCAGCTTGCCGCCGGCCTAGTCGCCCGGCTCGCTGGCGGGCAGGATGTTCTGGTTGATATGGAAGACGTTGTCGGGGTCGTAGCGGTGCTTGACACGGGCGAGGCGTTCGTAGTTGCCTCGATAGGACGCCCTGATCCGGTCCTGGCCCTCGATCATCATGAAATTGATGTAGGCGCCGCCGGCCGAGGTCGGATGCAGCTCCCGCCAGTAGTCCCTGGCCCATTGCGAGATCAGGTCGGCGTTGGCCGGGTCGGGGTCGACGCCCGCGATGATGCCGGCCCAGCCACCGTCCCGGTAGGCGAATGCCGTCGCGTCCGCCGCCACGCGGCGGACGGCGCCGTCGATGGGGTAGAGGTGCATGGTGGAGTAGTCGGTCGGCAGCTGCGCGCCGTACTTGAGGTGCACGTCGATCGCTGCGTCGGAGATCTCGTTGAAGAAGTCCGTGCGCCAGGACCATTGCAGCCCGGCGGGATACAGGCCGTCGAACGCGCCCTGTAGCACGTCGTACGGCATGGGCTGCAGACCCACCAGCACCGGTGAGCCGTAGGCCCTGACCGGCTCGACCACCGCGTCGGCCTGGTCGTGAGCTCCCGTGTAGCACCAGACGATGACGCAGGCCTTGCGGCCCCACAGCTCGTCCGGGAACGGCAGTGCGGGCGGGATGGTGATCAGCCCGATCCAACCGCTCAGCGTTTCGGGCAGTGACGGCAGCAGCTCTCGGTACCAGCGCATGACCTCGGCGGTGTCGGCGAAGTCGTACAGGACGGGGCCGCCGATGATCGTGCCGTGCTCGCCGATGTCGTGGCAGCGGAACGTGAACGAGGTCACGATGCCGAAGTTCCCGCCCCCGCCGCGCAGCGCCCAGAACAGGTCGGGGTGGGAGTCTTCGCTGGCGGTGACGAAGGTGCCGTCGGCCAGCACGACGTCGGCGGACAGCAGGCTGTCCACGGTGAGGCCGAACCGGCGGGACAGGTAGCCGATCCCGCCGCCGAGCGTCAGGCCGGCCACGCCGGTGGACCCGATGAACCCGGACGGGGTCGCCATGCCGAACTTCACCGTCGCGTGGTCGACGTCTCCCCAGGTGCAGCCGGCATCGGCGCGGACGGTTCGCCCGGCCGGGTCGACCGTCGTGCTGCGCAACAGGGACAGGTCGATGACCAGGGCGCCGTCGGCTACCCCGAGCCCGGCGCCGCTGTGGCCGCCGCCGCGGACGGCGATCTCCGCGCCGTGGCGGCGGGCGAACCGGACGCAGCTGATGACGTCGGCGGTGTCCCGGCAGCGTGCGATCGCGGCCGGATGCTTATCGATCATGCCGTTGTACACGGCGCGCACCTGGTCGTACACCGCATCTCCGGGCTCGATCAGGTCACCGCGCAGCGCGGCCGCCAGCTCGTGGTAGGGCACGATGCCGACGTCGGCAGATGTGGTGGTCATGGAGTACCTCTCGTATCGTCGCTGGAGATAGCACGATCGTTCGCACTAACTAGAAAGTACGATCGGACGTGCTATGTTGTCAACCATGACGACAGGCGCCTTGAAGCAGAACACCCGCGCGGAGCGACGGCCCCGCGCAGACGGGGAACGCACCCGCGGCGCGATCCTGCGTGCCGCCGCCTCGCTGGCCACCATCGACGGGCTGGAGGGCCTGTCGATCGGGAACCTGGCCGCGGCGATCGGCATGAGCAAGAGCGGCCTGTACGCGCACTTCGGCTCCAAGGAAGAGCTCCAGCTGGCCACCGTGGAAGCGGCCGACCGGATCTTCCAGGAGGTCGTCGTGCAGCCCGCCCTGACGGCGCCGCCGGGCCTGGCCCGGCTGGTGGCGCTATGCGACGCGTACTTCGACTACCTCCAGCGCGGCACCTTCCCCGGCGGCTGCTTCTTCGCTGCGGCGGCGCTTGAGATGGGCACGCGCCCTGGCCCGGTCAAGGAGCGGGTCGCCGCCTGGGAGTCCGGGTTCGCGGCGCTGCTCCGGGGCCTGGTGGCCGATGCTCTCGAGCGGCAGGAGCTTCCCGCCCCGGAGGACCCCGACCGGCTGGCCTTCGAGCTTCACGGGATCATGCTGGCCGCTGACACCGGCTTCGTCCTCCGTGACGACCCCACGGTCCCGGACATGGCCCGCCAGGTTGTCCGCCAGCGACTCGGACTCGGCAACGGCGGCAACTGACCTGCGGCGGGCTCCTCGGGGCCGGGACGGCGTTCGGCAGCCGGTGACAAGACCAGTAACCTGCACGGGCGCGACGAACGACCTCCGGGCCGATCGTGGCGCAAGTCGAGGAGCCGCGGCGAAACCAGCGCCCGCGGCCGACCCGGCGAAAGGAGCTGCCAGATGTCCATGACGCAGCCGAACGCGGCGACCGAGGCCGCGACCGGCCCCGAGGCGATCCGCCCGTTCCGCATCGAGGTCTCGGACGAGGAGCTCGCCGACCTGCGCCGCCGCGTCAAGGCGACGAGGTGGCCCGACCGCGAGACGGATCCGACGCAGGGCGTGCAGCTCGCGACGATCCAGGCGCTGGCGAGCTATTGGGGGTCGGGGTACGACTGGCGCACGTTCGAGAAGCGGTTTGCGGCCCTGCCGCACTTCGTCACCCGGATCGACGGCGTCGACATCCATTTCATCCACGTCCGCTCGAAGCACGAGGACGCGCTGCCGCTGATCGTCACGCACGGCTGGCCGGGCTCGACCGTCGAGCAGCTCAAGATCATCGAGCCGCTCACGGACCCCACCGCCCATGGCGCCGGCGCGGCGGACGCCTTCCACCTCGTGATCCCGTCGCTGCCGGGCCACGGCTTCTCCGGCAAGCCGACCGTGACCGGCTGGGACCCGATCCGGATCGCGCGCGCGTGGGTCGTGCTCATGCAGCGGCTCGGGTACGACAAGTACGTTGCCCAGGGCGGCGACTGGGGCAATGCGGTCACGGAGCAGCTGGCCCTGTTGAAGCCGGCCGGACTGCTCGGCATCCACACGAACATGCCCGCGACGGTCCCGCCGGACGTGTCGAAGGCGCTCGCCACGGGCGGCCCCAAGCCGGCCGGCCTGTCAGCCGACGAGGACCGGGCGTTCGGGATCCTCAAGCACTTCTTCGCGACCGGCACCGGGTATGCAGGCGAGATGGGCAATCGCCCGCAGACCCTGTACGGCATCGAGGACTCGCCGGTCGGCCTGGCGGCCTGGATGATCGATCACGACGACGCCAGCTACAAGCTGATCGCCCGCGCGTTCGCGGGCCAGCCGGGAGGGCTCACGCGAGACGACGTCCTCGACAACGTCACCCACTACTGGCTGACGAAGTCGGGCATCTCGTCGGCCCGCCTGTACTGGGAAAGCCACCTGGCCTTCTTCGACGTCAAGGGCGTCGACATCCCGGTGGGCGTGACCGTCTTCCCCGACGAGCTCTATCCGGCTCCGCGAAGCTGGGCCGAGAAGGCATACCCCAAGCTCATCCACTACAACACGGTGGCCGAAGGCGGACACTTCGCGGCCTGGGAGCAGCCCCTGCTGCTGTCCGAGGAGCTGCGGACAACGTTCCGATCGCTGCGCTGAGGGAGATTGTCCGATGACGCAGAACCCGACCGCCCCGACGCCTTCCGGAGTGTCCGGCTTGCTGAAGTCGTTCGCGCATCGGCTGGCGGACGACGACGCCGTCCTGCCGGTCGAGGGCCACCTCGCGTCCTTCGCCGGCGCGACCGGGTGGCTCAACTCGGAGCCGCTGACGCCCGAGGGGCTGCGCGGCCGGGTCGTGCTCGTCGACTTCTGGACCTACACCTGCGTCAACTGGCTCAGGACGCTGCCGTACCTCCGGGCCTGGGCCGACAAGTACGAAGCGCAGGGCCTCGACCATCGTGGGCGTCCACACGCCCGAGTTCGGGTTCGAGCGCGACGTCGACAACATCACCGCCCAGGCCGGCGGGCTGCGGGTCGAGTACCCGATCGCGATCGACAGCCAGTACGGCGTCTGGCAGGCGTTCGCCAACCACTTCTGGCCCGCGGTCTACATCGCCGACGCCGAGGGACGCATCCGGTTCCACCACTTCGGCGAGGGCGAGTACGCGATGACCGAGATGGTCATCCAGCAGCTGCTGATGGACGCCGGCGCGCACGACGTCGACCAGGATCTCGTCATCGTCGATCCCCAGGGGCTCGAGGTGGCCGCCGACTGGCGGACGCTCCAGTCACCTGAGACGTACGTCGGCTACGGCCAGAGCAGCGGCTTTGCCTCCGAGGGTGACGCCGCGTTCGACCAGCCGCACGCCTACTCGATCCCGTCATTGCGCCTCAACCAGTGGGCGCTCGCCGGGACGTGGACGGTGGCGCGCCACGCGGGGGTGCTGAACGAGCCGAACGGACGGATCGCGTTCCGCTTCCACGCGCGCGACGTGAACCTGGTCATGGGACCGGCCTCGCGGGGGGCGTCGGTCCCGTTCAGGGTCTTCCTCGACGGCCAGCCGGCCGGCGCCGCGTCCGGCATCGACGCGGACGCGAGCGGCGGCGGGGCGGTCGACGCGCAGCGGACCTACCAGCTCATCCGCCAGTCCGGCGCGATCTCCGAGCGGCTGTTCGAGATCGAGTTCCTCCGCGCTGGCGTCGAGGCGTACTGCTTCACGTTCGGCTGAGCGCTCGCCGCGGGCGTGGTTCCCGCCTGCACCGGATTTCGGCGCGACCCGATTGTCTCGTGCACGACGGTGCAGTACGTTCGGACCCCCTTCGAGGTAGCCCTGATGTACTCCCACCCTCAGGACGACACCGCCGGGCCGGAGCGGGCCACCGACGCCCACGACCAGCTCGAACCCGTCGCGCCGGCGGCCGGCGATGCCGAGCAGGAGCCACACGGCGTCGCGGCGGGCGCGGGACGCCGGCCGAGCCACGTCGCCCTGCTCCTGGCCGAGATCGCCCGCGCGATGCAGGCCGCGGCCGCCCAGGAGCGCGAGCGGATCCACGCGGGCGTGGGCGAGGACGAGGGAGCTCAGATCGAGAAGGTTCACGCCCGGGCGGTGGCCGAGGCGGCCGCGCTGAGGAAGGGCGCGGACGACGACGTGCGCCTCGTCGAGACGTGGTGCGACGAAGAGATCCGCCGGATCCGAGCCGAGGCCGATCGTCGGATTGCCGAGCGCCGCACGGAGCTCGACCAGTCGGTCACGCAGCATGGTTCGCTGATCGAGGCCGAGGTCCTGTCGGTCCACGGCGCCGTAGCGGGCTACCGGGAATCGCTCGACACGTTCTTCGCCCGGCTGGCCGAGGCAGGCGATCCCAGCGCGATCGCGGGTATTGCCGGAGCGCTCCCCGATCCCCCCGACCTGGACGCGGTCAGGGCCGGTGCCCGTTCACGCGCGATGAAGCGGATCGAGGAGGAGACGTCGGCCCAGGAGGCCGCGTCAAGGGCCGAGGCCACGGCTGATATTGCGGCCGACGGTACCGAGATCCCCGCATCGGTGGCCGAGCTGGTGCCCGTGATCGATCCAGCTCCCGTGGTCGATCCGGTGCCGGTGATGGATTCTGAGGTCGCCGCGTCTTCGCACGACAGTGTGGCAGCCCGGGTGATCCGCTCCCTTTCGAACCGGACGCCGCCACCCCAAGCCCAGCGCTGACCCGCGGACCCTCCCCGCAACGGACCCCGCCGCAACGCCACGCCAAATATCGGCCTTGACTTATATAAGTCGATGGTTGTAACGTCGGTGCCGTGCACGCATTCGACGTCCTCGGAGACCCGGTCCGCCGCCGCATCCTGGAGTTGCTCGCCGATAGCGAGCTGACCTCGGGGGCGATCACCTCGATCGTCCAGGCCGAGTTCGGCATCTCACAGCCGGCCGTCTCGCAGCACCTCAAGGTCCTCCGCGACAGCGGCTTCGCGACGGTCCGCCCGGATGGGGCGAGGCGGCTCTATTCCGTCGACGCGGCGCCATTCCACGAGCTCGACGACTGGCTCGACCCCTTCCGCCGGTTCTGGGACCAGCGGCTCGACTCGCTCGCGACCGAGCTCGCCCGCGGCAAGCGCGAGCGCCGCCTCCGAGGCGAGCCCGCCCACAGCCACGAGGAGACACCCAAATGATCGACATCGTCCGTGAGATCGACGCCGTGCAGCGCGAGGTCGGCAGCGGCAGGCTCGCGGCCGGCGAGGCCCGGACCATTCGGCTCCGCCGGACCTACAACGCCCCGATCGACGACGTCTGGGACGCCCTGACGAACCCGGAGCGGATCAGCCGCTGGTTCCTGCCGATCAGCGGCGACTACCGGGTCGGGGGCAGCTACCAGTTCGAGGGCAATGCCGGGGGCCGGATCGTCGCCTGCGAACGGCCGAACCGGCTGTTCGTCACGTGGGGCTTCGTCGAGATGGGCGACGCGGCCATGTCCGAGCTCGAGCTGCGGCTCACGCCCGAGGGCAACGACGCGACGGTCTTCGAGCTCCTGCACACGGCGATCGTGCCCGAGGACGCCTGGGCGCTGTTCGGACCCGGCGCCGTCGGGGTGGGCTGGGACCAGGGCCTGCTCGGGCTCGGCCTCCACCTGCGCGGCGGCTCGGTCGGCGATTCGACGGCGTGGCAGCTGTCGGAGGAGGGGCGCTCGTTCGCGACCCGCAGCAGCGAGGCGTGGGGCACAGCGAGCGCGGCCGCCGGCGCCGATGCGGAGACCGTCGCCCGCAACGTCGCGAGCACGAACGGGTTCTACGCGCCGGAGCCGGACGCGCCGTCCTGAGGCGCTACGCCTTGAGCAGGTCCTGCATCTGGTTGGCGATGAAGCCCGCCGCCCGCTTCGGGTTGAACCGGTAGAGGCCGTCCATCAGCCTGGCGTCACGGCCGATCAGCACGCGGAACGCATCCTTCTCCATGCCGTCGAGGATGGTGGTGGCAGCCGTGGCCGCCGGGGTGGTGCGATGCGCCTGCGCCGCGGCAGCGTCAGGCGAGACCGGGATGTCGACCGCCGAATTCATCGTGATGTTGGTGGCGACGGCGCCCGGGAACACCACCGTGACGTGGACGTTCGTGCCAGCGCATTCAGCGTGAAGGCCCTCGGTCAGCAGCTTGACGGCCGCCTTGGAGGCGCCGTAGATCGTCTGGCCCGGCACCGGCAGGAAGCCGCCCATGCTCGACGTGTTGACGATGTGCCCCTCGGGCCGGTCGAGCAGGACCGGCAGGAACGCGCGGGTCAGGTGGAGCGTGCCCCACCAGTTGACGTTGAACACCCGCTCGATCGCGGCGTCGTCGAGGTCCTTGAGCCGCACGAAGGGCTGGATGATGCCCGCGCAGTGGACCAGCCCGTCCACCGCACCGTGGCTCGCCGCGACCGCCGCCGGGAGGGCGTCGACCGCCGCCTTGTCCGTGATGTCGAGGACGTGGGTCGAGATCCAGTCGCCGGCATGGGCGCGTGCCGCCGTCTCGTCGAGCGTCGCGGGGTTGAGGTCGACCGCGGCGACCCGCGCGCCACGCCTGAGCGCCTCGAGGGCGACGGCCCGCCCGATGCCACTGCCGGCTCCCGTGACCACAAGCACCTTGCCCGAGACCTTCATCTCATTCCTCGCAGATTCACCCGAATGCGCGACGCCGCGCACGTCAAGTGTCTCGTATCGGGTTCTGGGCGAGACGTGCCGAACGGTCCGAGAACCTCGGTCCGAATGCCCTGTCCGGTCGATGGACTGAGGGGTGTGGCTCCCGGGCCAGGCGGCAGGTCGGCACACCTCCGCGTCGGCAACCGACAGCTCGCCCGCGTCGCGCTCCAGTGGTCCGGCTCGAGCAGGGCGGCTTCCGACGGTAGCCTGTAACACCCATGCCCCGAGCACCTCGGGGCCATCACGAGCCGCAGACACGGAGGCACTGCATGGAGATCCTGCGCACCCCGGCGACCGTGAAGGCGCCGGCGGAGACGTTCACCGGTGACGCGTGGCTCGACGTCATTGCGCGCGGCGAGGCCCCGTCGCGGGTCCGGGTGAACGTCGTCCGGTTCGCGCCGGGCGCCCGCAACGCCTGGCACGCGCACGCCGTAGGCCAGGTGGTCCACATCACCGAGGGCGTCGGGCGGATCCAGGCCCGTGGCGGCGCGGTCCTCGAGATCCGGCCGGGCGACTCGGTCCACACGCCCCCGGGCGAGTGGCACTGGCATGGCGCGGCGCCCGACCGGTTCATGACCCACCTCGCGATCTGGGAGGCGCCCGACGAAGGCCCAGAGAGCCACTGGGGCGCGCAGGTGACCGACGACGAATACCTGGCGACGCCGGCGGAGACGGCCCGATGACCTCGTGGACCGCCGACGAGCTCGACCGGATCGGCCGCGCCGACGAGCTGCGGATCGCGTCACGTCGACCCGACGGCAGCCTGCGGCCGTACGTCACCATCTGGACGGTTCGCTCGGGCGACGACATCTACGTCCGTTCCGCCCACGGCTGGGACAACCCGTGGTTCCAGCGGGCGCTTCACTCGGACGCGGGGCGGATCCAGGCGGGCGGTGTCGAGCGCGACGTCGCGTTCGAGCCAACCGGTCCCGACCTGACGACCGCGTTGCACGCCGCCTACCACGCGAAGTACGACCGGTACGGGCCGTCGATCGTCGGCACGGTGGTCTCGCCGGAGGCTGCCCGATCGACCCTCCGGCTGGTGCCGGGCTAGGGCTCCGGGGCGACCATACGAGCCGGCCGCCCCACTCACGCTCGCTACGTCGCGGAGATCGACTCCCAGATCGCTGGGATTGGCGGTGTCGACGTCGCGACCTACGCTGCCGAGGAATTGCAGCGAGGAGTCGAGCATGGCCAAACCGGGCGACGAGCTCCGACATCCGATCACCGGTGAGCGGATCGTGTGGCGTCAGGTCGCACGCGATACGGACGGCGCGCTGCTCCAGGCGGACTTGTTCGCCTCGCCGCAGGCATCCCCAGCCGCGGGCGACCGGACAGACCAAGCCGAGGGCCGGCGAGGACGTACTGGACCGTCTTACCCCCAGGAGTTCGCGATCGCCACGCTCGCCGCCTCTGGCATGACCAACAAGCAGATCGCGGAGCGGCTGTTCCTGTCGCACCGGACGGTTGGCGGCCACCTCCACCGAGCGTTCCCCAAGCTCGGGATCGCGACCCGAGCGGCCCTCCGCGACGCGCTCGCGTTCCGTCTCGCCAGAACAGCTTCCGCGCAACCAGCGATCCATCCGGGAGCCATCCAGCTCACGGTGCCGCGCCGTGGCCCGGTATCCTCGTCCTGACTACTCGTCGAGTCTTCCGGCGTCGCCGTTTCGGGTCAGTTGACCGAAGAGCGCCCGGTGACGCCGGGCGGACCATCCACGTCTTCGCGATGCCCCCATCGGCGGCACAGCGGCGCGGACAGGTGGAGAGGAAGGGAGGATCATGAAGATCGTCGTCATCGGCGGCACCGGACTGATCGGCTCGAAGGTCGTCGCCAGGCTCACAGAGCACGGGCATGAGGCCGTCCCGGCATCTCCTCGGCTCGGCATCAACACGATCACCGGCGAAGGTCTCGCCGCGGCTCTCGACGGCGCGACGGCCGTCGTCGACGTCTCCAATTCAGCCAACTTCGAGTACCTGACCGCGCTCGAGTTCTTCGCGACCTCGACCCACCACCTGCTGGTCGCCGAAGCAGCCGCGGGTGTCGGCCACCACATCGCCTTGTCGGTCGTCGGCACGCGAGGAGTTGTCGGAGGGCGGCGACCTGACGAAGACCACCGCCGGGTACTTCCTCGCGAAGCTCGTCGAGGAGGCCCTGATCCGGACGTCCGGGATCCCGTACTCGATCGTCCACGCCACCCAGTTCTTCGAGTTCATCAAGAGCATCGCCGACGTGGCCACCGACGGCGACACGGTCCGCCTGCCACCCGTGCGCTTCCAGCCGATGGCAGCCACCGACGTGGCCGTGGCAGTCGCCCGGACCGCTGTCCGGCCGCCGGTCAACGGCATCGTCGAGGTCGGGGGGCCGGAGACGTTCTCGTTCGACGAGGCGGTCCGGCAGGCCCTCACGGCGATGAACGACACTCGGCGGGTCGTCGCCGACCCGTCCGCGTCCTACTACGGCATCGCCGTGAGCGAGCGGTCGCTCGTCCCCGCGGATGGGGCGATGGTGGGTGAGATCCGTCTCGCCGACTGGCTCCGCGAGGCCACTGCCGTTCCGGCCACCGCGACGGCAGGCTGATCGAGGTCGACGTCAACCGTTCAAGGAGAAGGAGCGTCAACGATGACCACGTCTGAGCGGGCGGAAGCGCCCGAAGATCTCGAGGCCCAAGGACAGCAGAGCCTGGGCTCTCCGACCCTGATCTCGGAACGAGAGCACGACCAGATCGAGCGTGCGAATGCGAGCACGGCGACGCCGGTGGTCTTCATCCACGGGCTGTGGGTGCTGCCCTCGAGCTGGGATGGCTTCGCCGCGGTCTTCGAGGAGGCCGGGTACGTACCGTTGACGCCGAGCTGGCCGGACGATCCCGAAACGGTTGAAGTCGCCCGGGCGGAGCCTGAGGTCCTCGCGAACAAGACCCTGGAGCAGATCGCCCATCACACGACCCAGATCGTCGAGGCGCTGGACAAGAAGCCAGCGCTCATCGGGCACTCCACTGGCGGCTTGCTGGCGGAGATGCTCGCGGGGCGGGGCCTCTCAGCGGCCACCGTGGCGATCGACCCCGGCGTCTTCCGCGGCGTGCTGCCACTGCCGCTCCCCGCGCTCAGGTCGGCTGGCCGTTTCCTGGTCAATCCGCTGAATCGCCATCGCGCGATCACGCTCACGTTCGACCAGTTCAAATATTCCTGGGCGAACAACCTGGACGAGCAGGAGGCGAAGGAGCTCTACGAGACGTTCCACGTCGCCGGCTCTGGGATCTCGCTCGCGCAGATGGGCAACGCCAACCTCAACCCGTGGACGGAGGCGAAGGTCGATACCCTGAACCCCGACCGCGGTCCCGTGCTGATCATCGAGGGCGAGAACGACCACACGGTGCCGTGGGCGATCGCGGAAGCCGCCTACAAGCGGCAGAAGCGCAACCCCGGCGTGACGGAGATCGTGAAGATGCCAAACCGGGGCCACTCGCTCACGATCGACCACGGCTGGCGCGAGGTCGCCGAGACGGCGCTAGATTTCGTGAAGCGGTTTGCCTGACCGACAACCTTGGCGCCGGACCGACGAGCGCTTGGCGACGGGCGATGGCGTAGACGAGCACGAACCAGCCTCGATCCACCGGATCGAGGCGGCGACGGAACGGAGCGATCGTGAACACCAGCGCTGACGAGCCCCTGAGCTTCGAAGCTCACGTCAGGCCACTGTTCAGCGAGCGCGACCGCGAGTCGATGGAGTTCGCGTTCGACCTCTGGTCGTACGACGACGTCAGCGAGCACGCAGACGCCATCCTCGCCCGCCTCGCGGACGGCACGATGCCCTGCGACGGCACGTGGCCCCAGGCACAGGTCGACCTCTTCCGTCGTTGGACCAAGGGCGGCATGCCGGGCTGAGCGACCTCGACCGTGCATGGGCGTCGTTCTCAGTCGACAGGCACGGCTCAGCCAAAGGAGCAATCCAGGCTCACCTTGTCGAGCGCGCGCTCGAGGACCGCGAGCTCCTCGGGGACGGCGTGTCGCCCGGCCGGCGTCAGCCTCGCCGCGGCGGCCAGAACAGCGGCTGATCCTTCTCATACACGGTGATCCGATAACCATCGGGATCCGCGATCGCGAACGTCCGCCCAAATGGCCCGTCGACTGGCTCGGCGAGGACCGGTACGCCATCGGCCACCGCCTGGTCGAACAGCGCCTGGGCGTCGCTAGCACGCCACCACAGCTGGATGCTCGTCGTCTCGGGCGACGGCGATGGGAGATCCGGACGCCGCACGGAGGACAGCGCAAACGTCGGCCACCCGACGAAGACCGCCGAGTCCGGGCCGAAGTCGAACGTGTCGCGAGTCGCGCCGAGATATCGCTCGTAGAAGCTGGCGGATCGCTGGGCATCCTGGACCGCGATCGAGATGAACCCGGGACTGGGGGTCACGACGGTCTTCGGCATCGAACACCTTCCTTTCTGCTCACGGGGTCACAGCTCGGGCCGCTCGATCCAGGGATCGGGCCCCGGGTCGCCGCCGGAGGCGACCGATGCCAGTCGCGGGAGGTAGTGGTCCCAGCCGCGGGCGTGCCTGTCCGCGGCGGCTCCTCGGGACAGGCCCGTGTGCGTCACGCGCACCAGCGTGCCGTCATCGCGCTTGACCAGGTCGAACGCGACGGTCGTCGAGCCCGGCGGCACCGATCCGGATGCGCTCTCCCAGCCCCACGTCTGGACCAGGCGACGGGGCGGGTCCAGCTCGACGAATTCGCCGAGGACGGCATCGCCCGGCAGGACTTCGACTCGATAGCGTCCGCCGGCCCTGGCGTCGAGACTCGCCGCGACGCCCATCCAGCGCACGGCCTTGGTCGGGTCGACCAGGAACTGCCAGATCGTCTCCGGGGAAGCGGCGATCACGACCTCGCGAACGACCGCGATTCCCTCACCCGTCGGCGGCATCGCCTTCTGCCTCGTCAAGCTCGGCCTCGCGCCTGAGAAGCGCAAGCCGCTCGTCCCAGAAGCCCTCGAGGAAGGTCACCAGCTCCTCGAATCCCTCCGGCCTCGCCCGGTACAGGCGCCGGGTCCCTGCTCGACGCTCGTTCACCAGGCCGGCGTCCTTGAGGACGTTCAGGTGCTGGGAGATCGCGGGCCAGGTCACGTCGAATTGCGCGGCGATCTCACCAGCCGAGAGCTCGTTCGCGCGGACCAGGGCAAGGATCTGACGCCGCCGCGGCTCGGCGATCGCGCGTAGCGCTGCCTCCATGATCGTCATACTGTAGTTGGTGCTTTGCTAAGTCGCAACTACAATAGCGCTCGGCGCGAGGTTCCCGGGCGTCAGCGCCGCTCGAATCGCAGGTATGCCGCTCCACGCGCATCGAAGTACGTGGCCGTCGGAGTCTGGACGACCCGGATGACGATCCCGTCGCAGGACGGGCAGCGCAGGATGGTCCCCGGCGCCTGGACGTAGGCACGCAACTCGCCGATGGCGTGCATGTCACCGCAATGCGCGCACCGTCCCGGGGTCGCCGTCATCTCGACGCCGAACACCGAGGCGAGCAAGCCGGCCGAGACGTTCCCATCGAGCATGTCGTCCGGGTTGGCGTCGGGTCCCTGGTCGTCGGTCATGCGCATTTCCTCCGTCGACTACGTCCCGGTCGGACCGAAGCGTTCGGTCCGGACACGATCGCCTGACAGGCCGAGGCGGACGAGCCCGTCGGCCACGGTTTCTACCAGCGCCGTCGGGCCGCACACGAACGCCCGAGCGGACACCCCGAGCGGCTCGAGGACATCGACCAGCATGCGCTCGTCGATCCGCCGCGCGAATCCGGACCAGCCCGGCGGCTGTGACCGGGTCAGGGTCTCGACGACCTCCAGCCCGTCGCCCGCCGACGCGAGGTGATCCAGCTCTTCGCGATAGATGATCTCCTCGAAGGCTCGCGAGCTGAACAGGAGCCGCGTCGGGACGCGTGATCCTGCCCGGGCCCGATGACGGAGCATCGCCATCAACGGCACCACGCCCGACCCGCCGGCGACCAGCAGCAGCGGGCCGCCGAGCTCCGCCTCCCAGACGAAGTAGCCGCCGATGGGCCCGCGGAGCTCGATCCGGTCGCCCGTCGTGAACACGTCGTGGAGGAACGGGGAGACCTCGCCGCCCTCGATCCGCTCCACCGTGATCTCGATCTCGCCAGCGCGCTCCGGCTCGGAGGCGATCGAGTAGCTGCGCTCGACGCTGTAGCCGTCCTCGGCCGTCAGGCGAAGGTCGAGGTGCTGGCCCGGGTGGTGCCCCGGCCAATCCGGGACGCGCAGGCTGTACGACCGCACGGTCCGTGTCTCGTCGCGGATGCCGGTGACGGTCGCGAGCTGCCAGGAGATAGGGCCGGCCATGAGGCGCCTCCCCTAGTCGCCGCTATAGCGTTCTTCGAGCCACTGGTCGCCGCGGTTGTGGTATCCGAACGACTCCCAGAAGCCCGGCTCGTCCTTCGCTCGCAGCTGCACCCCGCGGATCCACTTCGCGCTCTTCCAGAAGTACCGCGCCGGCACCACGAGGCGGGCCGGCCCACCATGCTCCGGCGCGAGCGGCCGTCCGTCGTACTCGAACGCGACGAACGCCTGGCCGTTGAGCACGTCCCCGAGCGGCAGGTTCGTGGTGTAGCCGCCGTCGCACGTCGCGATCAGGAAGGCCGCGGCAGGATCGAGGTCGATGTGCTCGAGGAGCGTGTCGACGCTGACGCCGCGCCAGCGCATGTCGAGCTTCGTCCACTTCGTCACGCAGCTGATGTCGACCGTCCACTCGCGAGTCGGGAGTGCCAGGAAGGCGTCCCACGTCCAGCGGACCGGCTCGCGGACCAGGCCCTCGATGGAGAACGACCAGCGGTCGAGCGGCGTCCGCGGGGTCGGCCCCGCGGACAGCACGGGAAAGTCCCTCGTGAGGTATTGACCGGGCGGGATCCTCGACGCGATGTCGGCATCGCCGGAGCCTTCGGCACCGCGGCGACCGGTGAACCCCCGGGTGACGAATCGGTCGCTCATGGCTGCTTCGAGCCCTCCGAGTCCGAGGCTGCGGGGCCGTGCCCGGCCCATCCGCGTCGACTCGAGCAAACCGTGGGCCGGGCCCATTGTCAATGCCTCGCCGGTCGAGCACAGCTCAAAACCACGGGAATTCCCGCTGGCTGCAATGCGCGGACCCGCGGCCGCTGGCATGCTCGGCTCGAAGTGGAACGCACGTGCCTGGCTGAACGATGATCGGCGACCTTGGAGCCCACGAGCTGGGCCTGCTGGTGGCCGTGATGCTCGCCTCGGCGGTGGAGTTCGTCGAGGCCTTCACGATCGTCCTTGCGATGGGCCTCACGCGCGGCTGGCGCTCGACGCTTGCCGGGACCGCCGTCGCCCTGGTGGCGCTGGCAGTCGTCGTGATCATCGCGGGCTACGCGCTCGCCGAGTATTTCCCGGAGGCGCTGCTGCAGCTCGTCATCGGCACGTTGCTGCTGATCTTCGGGCTCCAGTGGCTGCGCAAGGCGGTCATGCGCTCGGCCGGCCTCAAGTCCCTCCACGACGAGCAGGCGACCTTCGACTCCGAGGAGGCAGCGGGACGCGAGGCGCCGACCGAGACGGTCATGGGACTCGACGGGTTCGCATTCGTCGTGTCGTTCAAGGGCGTGTTCCTGGAAGGGCTCGAGGTCGTGTTCATCGTCCTCACGTTCGGCATCTCCGCCGGCAACGTCCCGCTGGCCGCGGCCGGCAGTGCCGTCGCCGGGGCGATCGTCCTCGTCGTCGGGGCCCTCGTCCAGCGGCCGCTCTCGCGGGTGCCGGAGAACACGATCAAGTACGGCGTGGGGATCCTGCTGTCGACGTTCGGGACGTTCTGGGCCATCGAGGGCCTGGGCGTGTTCTCGCCAGAGGGGTCGAGCCTCGAGTGGCCTGCCGGAGACGTTGCCCTGCTCGGAGTCCTGTTCGGCTGGATCGTCGTCTCGCGAGTCCTCGTAGCGAGCCTCCGCCGGCGTGTGCCGGCGGTCGCCGCGACCTGAGGCGAGGAGGAGGACCGATGCGCTATCTCGTCGGCTTCGGCCGGTTCTGGTACGAGTTCATCGTCGGCGACGACTGGCGGATCGCCGCCGGGGTCACGCTGGTGCTGGCGGTCGGCGCGCTGGTCGAGGCCGCCGGGCTCGGCGGGTCCTGGCTGCCGCCGGCCCTCGCTGTCGGGTTCGCCGTCGTCTTCGCCCTGCCGCTGGTCGTTGGCAGCCGGGCGTCGACGAGCGGGGGCGCTGCCGTTCCCGTCGCGGCCAACCGGCCGCCCCGGGCGGATCAGGACAGCCTCGCCTAGCGAGGGGCCGGGGAGATGGCGGAGACTTGGCACCGACGAGGGCTGGGGCGTGACACCTGAGAGATCGAAGCGGTCCTTCGAGGAGGTTCAGGGATGCTGAGGACGATTGCGCGCACGACCGACGTCGAGCCAGGGCACGTGCGGGCGTTCCAGATCAATGAGCACGGCGCCGAATCGGTCGGCCGGAGCCGGATCCCGCTCCTGAGGACGATCGGGACCGGTCGCTCCAAGGACACGCGGCTCACCCTCGCGAACGTGGCGGGGACGATCTATGCCATCGACGACACGTGCACCCACAGGGGTTGCTCTCTGGGTGATGGGAAGCTCGACGGCTCCACGCTTCAGTGCGCCTGCCACGGAAGCCGCTTCGACGTCACCAGCGGTGCGGTCGTGCGCGGTCCGGCCGAGAAGCCTGTGCACAGCTATCCCGTCCAAGTCGTCGACGGCGAGGTCCAGGTCGACCTCTAGCAGGGCTGGACCGATCTGTTCGACGCTTGCGACGTCGCGCTCGTGGGACGACCATGTCCCGACACGCGCCGTCCGACGGCGACAACAATCGCGCCCATCCGCGACCTGCCGCCGCCGCGAGCGGCCGCACCAGGAGGACCGAGATGGCCGTTTCGACGATGCCCACGACCGACATCCGCCCCTTCAGGGTCGAGGTCCCGCAGGCCGACATCGACGATCTCCAACGGCGTGTCGGAGCGACGCGGTGGCCGAGCAAAGAGCTCGTGGCAGACCGGTCGCAGGGCGTGCAGCTAACGGCGCTTCAGGCGCTCGCGCGCTACTGGACGACCGACTACGACTGGCGCAAGGCCGAGGCGAAGCTGAACGCGCTGCCGCAGTTCAAGACTGACATCGACGGGGTCGCCGTCCACTTCATTCACGTGGTGTCGCGCCACGAGCGTGCGCTGCCGCTGATCATGACGCACGGCTGGCCCGGCTCGGTCGTTGAGCTGCTTGACTCGATCGGCCCGCTCACGGATCCGACGGCGCATGGCGGGCGCGCGGAGGACGCGTTCCATCTCGTGCTGCCGTCCCTGCCGGGCTACGGCTTCTCCGGCGAGCCGGCCGAGATCGGCTGGGACACCAGCCGCGTCGGGCGGGCCTGGGCCGAGCTGATGCACCGCCTCGGCTACACCCACTATGTCGCCCAGGGCGGCGACGTCGGCGCTCTGGTCACCGACATGATGGGGCGCCAGGCACCGGAAGGGCTGGCCGGTATCCACACGAACCTGCTCGTGACGGGGCTTGGAGGGGGCGACCACCCGTCGAACACGGACGAGGAGCGCGCCGCCATCGCAGCGCTCGCCACGTTCCGCGCGAGCGGTTTCGGCTACTTCCTGGAGCAGGCCACGCGGCCCCAGACGATCGGCTACGCCCTGCTGGATTCACCCGTTGCCCTGGCGGGCTGGCTGCTCGACCACGACACGGACAGCTACGAGAAGATCGCCCGCGTGTTCCTCGGCGGGCCGCCGGCGGGCAACCTCACTCGGGATCGGATCGTCGACAACATCACGCTCTACTGGCTGTCGGGCACGGGCGCCTCGGCGGCCCGGTCCTACTGGGAGAACGGGCGAGCCCAGGCCCAGGCCCAGGCCGCCGGCAAAACGCCTCCGCCGGTCTCGATCCCGGCCGGCTTCACCACGTTCCCCGGCGAGATCTTCCGTGCGCCGCGCAGCTGGGTCGAGCAGGGCTACTCGAACCTCACCTACTTCAACGAGGTCGACAGGGGCGGCCACTTCGCGGCGTGGGAAGAGCCGCAGCTGTTCTCCGAGGAGCTTCGCAAGGCGTTCCGGCCGCTTCGCTCACCGTCCTGAGCCCCGCGAACGCTCTGCTTCACCCGAGTCGTTCGAGGCCGCGCCAAGCTGCGGACGCGCCCACGTTCATGGCGTCGAGCGCATGACGTGAACGCGTGCGTGCGATCCTTCGTGCATGCGTGGATCGCTGTTCGATGCCATCGGCGGGATGGACGGGGTCCGCCGCCTGGCTGGCGCGTGGCACGAGCGGGTGATGGCTGACGAGGTGGTGAGCCACGCATTCAGGCACGGCTTCCATCCCGAGCACACCGAACGGCTCGCCGCGTACTGGGCGGAAGCGCTCGGGGGTCCGAACGCCTACTCCGCTACCTACGGCGACGAGACGTCGGTCGTTCGCCTGCACAGCGGCAACGGCGAACACGACGAGATGGACCGGCGCGCGATCGCCTGCTTCGACCAGGCGCTCGCAGATGTCGGCCTCGCCGGCGACGACCACCTGCGCCAGGCGCTGCACGACTACTTCGCGTGGGCGACGACCACCTCGATGGCCCGGTATGAGGAATCCGCCGACGATGTCCCGAACGGCCTGCCCATTCCCCGCTGGTCATGGGACGGGCTCGTCGAGTAGGCACGTCGTCCGCACGCCAATCCAGGAGTCTTCTCAGCCATGACGTCGCCTGACAAGCCCACGAAGCGAGCCGCCGCGCAAGACAGCGTGCTCACCAACCTTCCAGCCGCCATGACCGGCAGGGCAAGCCCCGCGAAGGCCGCGGTCGGCGACAAGCCAGTCTTTGCCTACATCAGCAGCTTGCCGCAGCCGCAACGCTCCATCGCCGAACGCGTCGATGCCCTGGCCGCCGAGACCCTGCCGGACCTGCAGCGCTCCGTGAAGTGGGGCATGGCCTGGTATGGCGTCGGCGACGGCTGGTGCTTCTCCTGCGGCGGCTTCGCCGGCCACGTCAAGCTCACGTTCGGGCGCGGCACGGCACTCACGCCCGTACCGCCGGTCGCGCCGATCGGCATGGGCAAGGACTCGCGCGGCGTGGACCTCGAATCACTGGACGACATCGACGAACGCCAACTCGCGTCGTGGATGAAACAGGCCGCGGCCATGCCCGGTTTCGGGGGGAAGAAGCGATGAGCGCCGCCGCTGAGCAGCTCACCGACTTCTGGCGCTGACGGCGCAAGCAGTACCTCGGAGGACCTCGATGGCCGTGCGTGTTGACCTGAACATCTCCCTGGACGGCTTCGCGACGACGACCGACCAGACGCCCGAGAACCCGTTCGGGCCCGACTGGGCGCGCCTGACCGAGGCGTACACCGCGACCCGTACGTTCCGGGCCCGGGTCCTGCAGGACACGTCCGGCGAGGGAACGACCGGCGTCGACGATCAGTACGCGCAGGCGTACTTCGCCGACGTCGGTGCGGAGATCATGGGTGCCGGCATGTTCGGGCTCCACGACTTTGCGGACGATCCGGACTGGCGCGGCTGGTGGGGCGACGAGCCTCCGTTCCACGCCCCGGTGTTCGTGCTCACCCACAGCCCTCGCCCGACGCTCGAGATGGCTGGCGGCACGACCTTCAACTTCCTCGCCGCGACGCCCCGCGAGACGCTCGACCTCGCGCTGGAGGCCGCGGGCGGCAAGGACGTGCGGATCGGCGGCGGCCCGACCGTGGTCCGCGAGTTCCTCAAGGCCGGACTCGTCGACCGGCTCCACGTCGCCATCGTCCCGATCCTGCTCGGCCGCGGCATCCGCCTCTGGGACGACCTGCGCGGGTTCGAGGACGGCTACGGCGTGACGTCGGAAGTCGCCCCGAGCGGGATCACGCACCTGACCTTCGCGCGCTGAGCGTCCTGGGGCCGAGGCCAATGGCGCGGCCCAAACGGTTGCGTGGCGGCCCGCTCGACACGCTCGCGAAGCCGCAAGTGGGAGGCGGGTAGCGCCACGCTGCAGCGCTAGCCGTGGTGCGCGGGCGACGCCCGTCCGAACACCTGATGCAGCAGCGTGCCCACGGTCCAGTCGATCCAGTCCTCATGCGGCCAGCGGTAGGTATCGACCAGCACGTGGTACACGTCGTCGCCCACGTAGAGCAGCAGCAGGTGGGTGGCTCGCTCGGGATCGAGCCCCTCCCGCAACGGCGCCTTGCCCCGCAGGATCTCCAGCATCGCCCGGTAGCCGTCCGCGCGCCACCCGTCGGTCTCGGCCATGACCCGCGCGAGTTCAGGATCGTCGCTGGCGCGGGCCGCGAGGGTGAGCGGGATGACCCCGGGCATCATGTCCCCGACGCCGGTCACCAGGTGACGGAGCGCCTCGTCGATCCCCGGTGCATCGCGCATCGCGCGATACCAAGGCTGCTCCTCCGGTGGTCGCGGCGTCTCCTTCCCCATCACCGCGAAGTCGATGGCCCGCGCAAGCAGCGCGGCCTTGGTGTGGAACACGAAGTAGACGGTCTGGACGGCCACCCCCGCGGCCTCCGCGACCTGGCCCATCGTCGTCGAGGCATAGCCCTGGCTGGTGAACAACCGGTGGGCCGCCTCGACGATCCTCCAGTGGGTGGCGCGGGCCCGTTCCCGACGGGTGAGGGTGGCCATGTCGAACCTCTTGACGATGCCCCGTGGGCCCGATACTATCCGATGTCTCGCTAGAGCCTCCACTAGTGGACTCGGACCAAGGAGGCGGTCATGCGGATACGGCGGAGGTGGATGTCGACCAGGATGGTGCTCGTCGTCTCTCTGGATCGTCACAGGGACTCGGCATCGGCACATCGGGCTGGCGCACCGCGTGGACGCCGCGACGTCGGCGGTCATGGTCGGCCCAGGGGCTCGCTCGCCGCGTTGGTCTGCTGCTCCGCGTCCTGCTGGTGCCCCGCGCGGCGCGCGCTGGTCGGTGGCGCGGGCATCGCCTGGTGTCTCGATTTCGCCGCTCGCGTGTGCAGCTGGTGACCGGCGCGCCGTGACGGAGTCGGGCTCGCGCTCCGGAGCGGCCGCCGTCCGTCGTCGACCGCCGGCCGGCGAGCTCGCAGCCGGCGGAACGTCGTGGACGGGTGGCTGATCTTCTTTCGGATCGTCCACGTCGGGTCGGCGATGATGTGGTTCGGCGGCGCGATCATCGGCGGGTTCTTCCTGCAACCGACGGCGAAGGCGCTCGGCACGGCCGGCCAGCCGTTCATGGACCACCTGATGAAGCGCCGAGGCATGGGCATCTTCTTTCCCATCGTCGCCGCCCTGGCCATCATCAGCGGCGCGGCGCTCTACTGGCACGACTCGGGCGGACTGCAGGCGGCGTGGATCACGTCGCCGACCGGCCTGGCGTTCACGATCGGCGGCCTTGCCGCGCTCGTCGCGTTCGTCGGCGGGCTCGTCCTGATCGGCCCGAGCATCGCCGAGCAGGCGGCGGTGCAGGCGGAGCTCGCCAACGGCGACGACGTCCCGACCGCCGACCAGCACCGGCGGCTCGCGAGGGCTGAGGGGCGGATGCGGCTTTCGAGCCGGCTCGACCTGCCGCTGCTCCTCGTCGCCGGGCTGACGATGGCGGTTGGCCGGTATCTCTACTGAGGGACTGCGCATGACACGGGTCCTTGCGGTGATCTACGCCGTGCCAGGCATCGGCTGGGCCGTCGCCACCCTGGCCGTCCTCCTGTACCACCAAGAGCGGGGTGAGTTGCCGATGACCCCCTTCGGCTGGCGGCTCCTTGGCGGCCCGTACCCTGAGATCGGGACCGATCGCCTGACGCCGCTTGGCTGGGCCCTGGCGTGGCTCCTCATCGGAGTCTCGATCGTCGACGTCCTCATCGGCCGATGGCTCTGGCAGGGCAGGCGTCGTGGCGCAGTGCTGGCCCTCGTGATGGCGCCGGTGAGCTTCGCCCTCGGGTGGCTCTTCGCCCTTCCGTACCTGATCGTCATGGCACCACTTCGCGCACTGGCGACGATCGTCGCGTGGCGAGACCTGCGCCGCTGACCGCTGACCTGCCCCGATCGGCCACGTAGAAAGCGGCCGGCGGCTGCCCGCTCACGCTTGACGGCGCGCCTGGTCCGATCCATTCCGACTCCCCGTTTTCCCCCAACGAGGATGTCCGCGCCGTTCGCGCTTGCGCAGCCGGAAAGGGTGGCATTGGCGCGCCCGACAGGTGTCAGCGGAAGGCGGAGGCGTGGCGCGTCGCTTGTCCCCGTCATCAGCGTTCCCTCTCAACGCAGGCGTCGCGAATCGTGCACCTCGCCGGCAGCGGTCATGAGATCGTTCGCCAGACCTTCGCGCTCGCTGCCGCGCGATATGCCGCGACTCCCGCGACCACACCAAGCACGATCAGGAAGACGTCCGTCGCCCATGCCGCGATCTCGTCAGCCTGCTGCACGGTGAGCACGGCATAGAGGACGATCCACACCACGGTGACGACGTTCGACGCGGACACGACCAGGGCATTCGGGCGCGCCATCAGCCAGACACCCAGGATCGCGGCGACCACACCCACCGCGGTCGTGACGACTATCTGAGCCGGGTCCGTCCTGAAGATGATCGTCATCGCGATCGCGGATCCGGCCGCCACGAGCCACAGGGCCCCAGCGATTCCGAGCCTATTCATTCCGTTCCTCCCACTTCGTCTCTGCCTCCCACGCGGTGCACCCCCCTCCCCACGCCTCTGCGCCGCAAGGGTTCGCTGTCAGGCCACCTGTGGATGTCTACGTCGTAGACTAATGTGTACGGTGTAGACTAGCCAGCATGGTTCGTGACGTCAAGGCCCACCGCGGACTGACCACGGAGCGTGTGGTGGATGCCGCGCTGCGGGCAGCGGATGAGGGCGGCATCGAGGCGGTCAGCCTGCGACGGCTCGCAGGGGCCCTCGAGGTGACACCGATGGCCATCTACCGGCACGTGCGGAACAAGTCCCACCTGCTCGACCTGATGGCCGAGCGGCTGCTGGATCAGGTGGACCTTGCGCCTGTCGAGGCGGCCACCTGGCAGGACCGGCTGCGCCGGCTGCTGGCCAGCTTCCAGGCGGTTGCGGCGGCACACCCGGCAACGGCCTTGCTGCTCTCGAGACAGTTCGTCTCCCCGGCCGCTCTGCGCGTGAGCGAGGTGCTGCTGGCGACCCTCCACGGCGCGGGCTTCGACGCCGGCCAGTCAGTGCGCTTGCTGCAGGTGATCACCGGCATCGTCCTTGGCCCGGCCATCAATCGAGCCACGTGGGCGGCGGCTTCGCGCGATCGTCCGCCGGACGCCGACCGCCAGCGGGCGTCCAGGGAATGGCTGTCCGCTGGCGAGCTCCCCTACCTCGCGGGCGCTACGGACCAGTTCATGGATTGGTCCGCGGGGGCGGACGCCGATCGTCTCACGATCGAGCTCTTGGTCGGCGGTCTGGAGGCACTCGCCGGCCAGCCGAACCGAGGCGGGGCGTCGAGCACGGTGAGTCGTGAATAGAAGAAGTGTCATGGTGCGCCCGACAGTGTTGGGCGCGCGTTAGCACCTACACCATCCCGATCGAGGGCCGCGATGAGTGGCTGGCCGCGGCACAGCGCCTGGCATGAGAACTCGGGCCGGCCGTCGCTCAGCCGAGCGGGCAACCGACCGCGAGGTCGGCGTTGTCGCAGGCGTCCTAACCGCCGGATCAGAGAAGGCAGCCGCTCATCGACTCGGCGTGTCGCACTCGACCGTCAAGCACCACCTAGCGAACGCCCGGACCAAGGTGGGAGCAACGACGACGGCGCAGCTCGTATGGATTCATGCCGTCCACCTGCCCGAGCCCGAGGGCCGACCCCAGCGCGGATGAGTGACAACCCCGGCTCACTCGGCGCGACCCGACGCGCGTTCGTGCGTCCGAGCCGATCCTGACCTCGCAGGCTTCCGATCGCGTGCGGACGCCTAGCCGTGCTGCCACAGCGCAAGGCCGATCCAGGCGAATCCGAGTGCGAGGAGGACACCGAAGATCGCGGTCCCGGCCTGGCCGGCCGCCGGCGGCAGAAACTCCGCGACGAAGAACACGAAGAAGAACCCGGCCATAGCGGCGAGGACCAGCCCCGCCGCCTGCCAGGGCAGCACGCCGGCCTGCAAGGTGACGATCCCCGTGAGCAGGAGTCCGAGCACGAGGGCGATGCCTAGCCCAAGGACGAGCGGGTGCTCGATCGTTGAGACGGCTGCCGACGGGTAGAGCAGGGGCGTAGCTGACACGATTACGAGCAGAAGGAGCCCGACCACCAGCAGCGCGTGCGCCGCGAGGCCGAGTGCGCCTGTCGCCTCGGCCTGGACCGCATACATCGCAGGCGCGCCAAGGAGCAGAAGCCCTGCGGACACAATGAGCAGGGCGGCGACGTCAGGCCCGAGCGCCTGCCCGACGACCGGTCGGGTCGCGATCAGCACACACGCGACGCCCAAGGCCGCGGCACCGCCGATCAGGACCAGACCGCCGAGGTGCAGGGCGACGTCCATGAGTCGGGTGTGCTCCGAGCTGGTGGTCAGCCCTAGAGGCCGAACCGCATCAGGATCATGCATGTGAAGATCACCAAGAAACCTAGAAGCTCAAGCAACACGAGGCCCTTGACCCGATCCGTGGCTGCCACCAGCGTCGGCGTTGCTGCCCCGTCCTGGGAGAGCGGTGCGGCGTCCATCGCCCTGATCGCTGGAACGATGACGAGGAGGCCCCACAGGTACGTCCCGACCGTGACGACGAGAGCCACCAGCCAAGTGAGCCCATACGCCGTCCCGAGGAGGGTGTCGACGCCCTTGATCGGGCCTAACAGGGTCCCGCGGACTACGCCGAGGACGATGATCGTTGGCACCACGACCTGGAACAGCGGCGTCGCGCGCGCCCCGATCGCGGATGAGATGTCCCGTTGCGCGACGACCGGGAGTCGATTGATCGCCGGGATGACGATGACATCAAGGCTGAGCACCGTGCCGAACCACAGGATGCCGAGCAGCACGTGTATCCACTGAACGCCGACCACAACCCAGTCCACGCGTACACGCTACCCATGGCGCTCGCACGGTCCATCCCACGAATCTGGGATTGCGCTATTGCTCCGGCCAGTCGTCGAGGAGACAATCGCCGCGTGGCTGTCTCGACGCCGGACCAGCGGCTCCCGTTCGTGCGTATCCTGCAGCGCGGCCTTGGCCTGCCGGCGTACTTCGAGGCAGCGGACCGCGCCCTAGCTCGCCTCGTGCCGTTCGAAGCCTCCTGCTGGTTGAGCCTCGACCCGGGCACCATGCTCCCGACGACCCACTACTCGCGCGAGTACGGCTTCGACCACCTGCTCGAGCTGGCCGCGAACGAGTTCCTCGAGGACGACGTGAACAAGTTCGCGGATCTCGCCCGCGCGACGCCCCCGGTCGGCGTGCTCAGCCGGACCACCGGAGGTCGTCCGAGCGACAGCCGTCGCCACGCCGCGTTCCTGACTCCGCACGGCTTTGGCGAGGGTGATGAGCTGCGGGTCGTGTTCCGCGATGGGACCGCCGTTTGGGGTGCTGCGGCGATCCACCGGCGGACCGGCGTGTTCACCGAGGGCGATATCGACATCGTGGCGCAGATCGGCGACGTGGTGGCCAACGGGATCCGCCGCGCGATCCTCGCCGGCGCCCTAGCGGCCGATCGCGGCGCGGAGCCGCCCGGCCTGGTACTCCTCGCCGCCGACGGCACCATCGACACGGTCTCGCCGACGGCCCGTCGCTGGCTGGACGAGTTGGTCGACTCCACGGCGAGGAAGTCCGAGCTGCCCCTCGTCCTGACCAGCGTCGCGTGCCAGGCGCGCCGTGCGGGCGCCGATACGTCGGGCGAGCTCGCCAGCGTCCGGGTACCGAGACGGTCGGGCGGCTGGCTTCGTCTCGATGCCTCGTTGCTCGAGGGCGGGGCGAGGGTCGCCGTGATGGTCAGTCCCGCACGCGAGCCCGAGGTCGCCGACCTCATCGCCCAGGCATACGGACTCACCGCGCGGGAACGGGAGGTGACCCGCCTGACGATGCACGGCCTGTCCACGCAGGAGATGGCTGCGACGCTGGGCGTCTCGTCGTACACGGTCCAGGATCACCTGAAGTCGATCTTCGACAAGGTCAAGGTGCGCAGCCGCCGCGAACTGGTCGCTCAGCTGTTCCTCCAGCAGTGCGCACCGAGGCTCGCCGAAGGCGCGGCGCCCGGCATTGACGGATGGTTTGCCGGGACAGAAGCCTGATCCGCCAGCGAGCGACGATCAGCGAGGAAGGCCTGTCCGCGCCCGGCCCCGACGACATGGCCCAATCGGCCGAATAGAAATCGAGGTTCACCGCCGCCAGGCTTGAGGCCATGACGGCGCGCTGGTCCGATCCACACCGACTCCCGGCTCCCGCGGTCGGGCTCACCACCGAGCAGTTGATCTATCGCGGGCGGGCGGAGGGGTGACTGGTCGTCGCGAGCTTGGAGCCGACCTGAGATCTGGACCCGCCGATCTTGTGGGCCTACACAACGGGCCAGGGCGATCACCTACGACGTGGGCGGAACGCATCCTCGGAGCTGACGGGCGCCGGCGAACTGACCGCGCGAGGTGACTGCGGCCGCGCGTCGACGAGATCCTCGAGCACGCCGACGAGCACCGCGAACCGCTCGTCACCCACGACCCGCGCATAGCTCGCCTCGATCTCGCGGACGGCGCGAAGCGCCTGCACGATGGCGTGGCGGCCCTTGCGGGTCGGTCTGATCAGCTTGGCGCGGCCGTCGCGTGGATCTGGCCGTCGCTCGAGGTAACCGGCGCGCTGCAGGTCGTCCACCAGCTCCGACATCGCGGGCAGCGTCATGTCGGCTCTCGCCGCCAGCTCGGTCAGCCGGGTCCCCTTCCAGTCGATCGCCCCGAAGACCTGGAGGTGGGCCTCGCGGATGTCCCCGTATCCGCCCTCTTGGGCGCGACGGTGGAGCTCCTGGCGGAACGAGTGGAGGAGCCGTCCGAGCAGCTGGCCGATCGGCAACCGGGGGCTTGTGTCCATACCGCCATTGTACTATGGTTACCTTATTAGGTAGCCGAAGTATCTGGAGGCGTCCGATGTCATCCCGACCACTCGCGCAGCGCCAGATCGTGACAGCCGGCCTGCTCTTGACGGGCGGCCTCGTCGCCTTGGTCGGGAACGCGCTCCACCCGCACGCGCCCGACAGCGACCCGGCCGCCACGATCGCGGCACTGGCCACGTGATGCCACGTGGCCCTGGATCCACCTCGCGATCATCGGCGGCATCCTGCTGATCGTCGGCGGCCTCGTCCTGTTCGCCCGAGCGCTGGTCGGATCGCCCGCAGAGCCGCTGGCGCGGCTCGCCGTCGCCGCCCTGCTCATCGGCGGTGCGGTCGTGACGGTCAGCACGTCCGTGGACGGGTTCGGGATGAAGGCGCTCGCGGTCGCCGCACGAGCGGCCCCCCCGACCGAGACGGCGGCCGCCCTGCGGGTCGCGATCGCGGTCGACACGATGGACTTCGGCATCTGGAGCATGGGCATGCTGATCCTGTTCGGCGCGGGTTTCGGGTGCTTCGCGTTGGCGCTCGCGGTCAGCCGGCTCCTCCCGCTGTGGTATGCCGCACTAGCCGTCGCAGGCGCCCTCCTGTCGGGCATGGCCGCCCTGCTCCAGATCGCGGCGGGCGGCGAGACGCAGGAAGCCGAAACGCTGTTCCTGGTCGGGTCGATCGTGCTCACGGCGTGGGTGCTCATCCTTGGTCTCCGGCTGTGGCGCGGCCTGCCGGTGCCCGCGCCCGCGCCCGCGGTCGGGCCGGCTACCGTCGGTGCCCGGCCATGACTAGCATCGCGGACCGTTCCGGCGCCCGGGACGGTGCCAATCTCGGCGGGGATGTGGTTCCGCCTCGTCGCGGCGCGGCCATCGGCCCCTACCTCAGACCATCATGGTTCGAGCGTCGGATCCTGCTGGCGCTGATGACACGCTTCTCGCGCACATCGAAGGAGAAGGCGGACCTGATGCACGCCATCTACGACCGGATCACGGTCGCCGGCCCCGAGATCGTGGGTGTCCGGCTGACCCAGGCGGCCTATGCGCACGGGTTGGCGCTGGCTCTGCCTGAAAAGGTTGGACTGGCGCGCCCGACAGGATTCGAACCTGCGACCTTCGGCTCCGGAGGCCGACGCTCTATCCACTGAGCTACAGGCGCGAGGCCGCGATCATACCGGCTCGCGCTCCGATGGAGCTCCGGATTCTCGTTTGCGGCTCTGGCAGGTCGCGTGCCGCGCCGGCTAGCGCAGCTTGTTCGCCAGCTGCGTCCGCGACGTCACGTCCAACTTCCGGAACGCCTTCCGCAGGTGGTACTCGACCGTGCTCGGGCTGATGAACAGTTGCGCCGCGATCTCGCGGTTCGTCTCTCCGTGAGCCGCGAGACGTGAGATCTGTGCCTCCTGCGGCGTGAGCTGATCAATTGTGTCGACGGTCCGCTTGCGCGCTTGCTCGCCCGTCGCCTCGAGCTCGATCCGCGAGCGCTCGGCGAAGGCCTCCATGCCGAAGTCGGAGAAGTGCTCGTAGGCGGCTCGCAGCTCTTTGCGTGCGTCGACGCGGCGAGCCGCCCGCCGAAGCGACTCCCCGTAGACCAGGTGCGAACGGGCCAGCTCGAACCGAAGGGGCGTCGGACCGCCGGCCTTCTACGCGTTCAGGGGCCGGGGGCTGAGCACCGACCAGGCAGTCCACCTCGGCCTCGAGCTCGTGGTCCCTTGGCTCGAGGCGAGAAACGCCGTTGACCCCGCCTGAAGGCCTGCTGACCCAGGGCCGGGAAAGGATGGG